>JAXMCQ010000001.1:0-6013 GCA_046349315.1 Hyphomicrobiales bacterium
GATGCTGCCCTACACGATCGCCTTCTTCTTCGCCTCGACCGCGCTTTTCACGGCCTGGTATCTCTTCGATATCCCGCTGGGCCCCGGCATCGAGCGCACCTACACGCCCGGCCAGCACGCCCCCTGACGCCCGCCATGAATCGCGAAGCCCGCCTTAGCTGGTGGGCTGAGGCGGGCTTTGTGCGTGGTGGTGATTTGGGTGCGGGGGCAGGATTTGAACCTGCGGCCTTCAGGTTATGAGCCTGACGAGCTACCGGGCTGCTCCACCCCGCGTCAAGGTGTGGCGCGCTTGTATGCGCCGCGTGGCGCAAACGCAACCCCTTTTGTAACAGATTGATGTCGTTCGATATTCTTGCCCGCTCGCGCGCGGGATAGGAATGCGAACCGCGCCTGCTCCGGGCCGGAGCAATCGGAGCAGAACGCGCATTCGGCGGCGGAACAAGGCGCGAACCGTCGTTCGAAACCGGGAAGGCGACGGACACAGTGCGGACACGAAATCGCTGCTCCGGGCGAGCCTGGCGCCCATCGGCGCCTACCCTTTCCGCCCGGTTTGCGCCCTTTCCCGCCATTCATCGTGAGACCCGCCGAGAGCATCTTGCTGACCGGAAATGACCGCGGCTGAGTAGCGCGGAAAGGGTCGAAAGCATGAAGGCGCATCTCACCGAACGCTATGTGAAAGGGCTTCAGCCGAAGGCGAAGAACATCATCGTCTATGACGAGGAGGTGGTCGGCTTCGGCGTCCGGATCACCAGCGGCGGCACGCGCGCCTTTATCCTGACCTATCGAATCGAGGCGCGGGAGCGGCGCCTCACCATCGGCGCATGGCCGGATTGGTCGGTCACCGCCGCCAGGGAAGAGGCCAAGCGCCTCAAGCGCGAGATCGATCAAGGCCGCGATCCGATGGCCGAGCGGGACGAGGCCCGGGAGTCGCCGAACGTCCGGCAACTGATCGACCGCTATCTTGAAGAACACGCCGCCAAGCTTGCGAAGCGCAACCGCGACGATCAGGCGTCGATGCTGCGCAAGCTGGTCGAACCGGCTTGGGGCCCGCGCAAGGCGGCGGAGATCCAGCCTGATGATGTCGATCGGCTTCTGCGCCAGATCGCCGGTGGCACACTGGGAAAACGAGGCCGTAAGCCGACGCCGGTGCGGGCGAACCGGCTGGGCGAAATCCTGCGCAAGATGTTCAACCTCGCGATCCGCTGGCGCATCCGAACCGACAACCCTGCCGCCGGGTTTGCCCGCAACGCCGAAGCGCCGAGGGACCGTTATCTCTCATCCGATGAAATCGGTCGGCTGTCCGCCGCGCTCGATGCCCATCCGAACCGGCGCGCCGCCGATGCCGTGCGGCTGATCCTGCTCACCGGCGCGCGGCGCGGCGAAGTTCTGAACGCGCGCTGGGATCAATTCGATCTCGACGCCGCCGTCTGGATCAAACCCGCCGCCACCACGAAGCAGCGCCGCCTGCATCGCGCGCCGATCAGCGCTTCCGCCGCCGCGTTGCTGCGCACGATCCGGCTGCGGGTGCCCGAAGATTGCGAATGGGTGTTTCCGGGCGATGCCGAAGGCAAGCCGCTTCAGGACATCAAGCGGTTCTGGGAGGATGTCCGGGCGAAGGCCGATCTGCCCGCCGTCCGCATCCACGATCTGCGCCACACGTTCGCGTCGCTGCTCGTTTCGGGCGGAATGACACTGCCGATGATCGGCAAGCTCCTCGGCCACACGCAGGTTCAGACCACGCAGCGCTACGCGCACCTGCTCGACGACCCCTTACGCGCCGGGCTCGAACAGGTCGGAGATATGTTGCGGGCGAAGCCTTGGCTGGTTGCAAGCGCAAATATCTGATTCCTGACGGCCTTTCGTCATGTCGGCTTGCCGACTTTTCGCCCCGACGGGATGGCACCAAGCCGCGCTTTCGGCGACTATCATATTTGTTGAAATTCGCATTTTCCGCCAATTCACGGAATTTCGCCAACCTTGCCAAGCGCAACGGCTCTAGTATATCTTACTTGCTTAAATTCGCAGTTTAAGGCAATTGTGGCATATGACGAAAATGGCCTCATCCCTACCTCAGGGGCGTATCCAGCTCATCCGAGTGCTCTCGGCGGCGGGCGACGTTATTCACATCGATGATGTTGTCAGCACACTTGAATTGGACCGAACCGCAGCTGCCCAGCGCTTGTCGCGCTGGACCGAGCAGGGTTGGCTGAGACGCGTCGGACGAGGGGCTTACGTTGCTGCTTCGATCGATACGCTCGGGTCGGAACGGGTACTTGACGATGCATGGATACTCGTCCCTGCGCTCTTCGAGCCTGCCTATATCGGCGGCCGCACGGCTGCAGAGCACTGGGATCTCACGGAGCAGATTTTCAAAGATGTGCTCGTAATGACGACGCAGGCGGTGCGCGAGAAGCGCCAGGAGCGTCACGGTATTCAGTTTACATTGAAGCATATCGACAAGCGGAAATTGTTTGGCACCAAGACAGTATGGCGCCATCAAACCCGCGTGCCCGTCTCGGACGTTCATCGCACGATCGTCGACATGCTCGACGATCCGGCGGTGGGTGGGGATATTCAACACATTGCCGATTGCCTCGCCGCCTATCTGCGCCGAAACGACCGCGATGATAGCAAGGTCATCGAGTATGCGTCGCTGCTCGGCAACGGCGCTGTCTTCAAGCGGCTTGGCTTCCTCGCCGAGCGGCTGCCGGATACCGCAAGGCTCGTTCGACTTTGCGAAAGCAATCTCAGCCGTGGGCATGCCAAGCTCGATCCCGCCCAAGACTGCCCGCGCATCGTTACCAAATGGCGGCTCCGTGTTCCCAATCTCTGGGCACGTGAGGTGCGTTAGGTGATCGAGAAACGCGAAATCCTGGCTATCGCCGAACAAACGTCGCTCACACCTCATGTGGTCGAGAAGGACTACGTGCTCGGCTGGATGCTTGCAGGCATCTACAGCCGCGCGGAACTCGCCGAAAGCTGGGTCTTCAAAGGCGGCACATGCTTGAAGAAGTGCTTCTTTGAAACCTATCGCTTTTCAGAAGATCTCGACTTCACGCTACGCGATCCTTCACACTTGAACGAGGATTTCCTGAAGAGCATCTTCAAGGAGGTCGGAGAATGGATTTATGAAGAGACTGGCATCGAAGTGCCGAGCAATGGACAAGCGTTTGATGTCTACAAGAATCCACGCGGCCATATCTCTTGCCAAGGCAAAATCAGCTACAAGGGTCCAGTCTCATCGACCCATGCTCTTCCCCGCATCAAACTCGATCTGACCGCCGACGAACGGATTGTCCTTCCACCCGTTCAGACACAGATATTCCATCCATACTCCGATGCGCCCGAGGATGGGATCGAGGTTCTCGCCTACGATTATGTCGAGGCTTTCGCTGAGAAGTTCCGGGCGCTCGCCGAGCGAACACGACCGCGCGATCTATATGATGTCGTGAATCTCTATCGAAACACAGATGCGCGTCCCAACTCGCAACATTTCATCGAGGTGCTGCGAGCAAAGTGCGAATTCAAGGGCATTGGGCTCCCGCGCATGGCCGATCTTGAGCTTCATCGCGCCGAACTTGAGGCGGGCTGGGCCAATATGTTGAATCATCAACTGCCGGCGCTTTTGCCGGTCGCCTCGTTTTGGGATGCGTTGCCCGATATCTTCGCGTGGCTTGATGGCGCGGTCACTCCCACCCTTGCGGCAATGCCGCTCGGCGCGACCGACACGGTCATTCGAGAGCGCGTCGTTAACCTTCCATCCGGTAGCAAGGGGCAGACTTTCATCGAGATGATCCGCTTTGCTGCCGCAAACCGCCTGCTCGTCGAAATCGACTACCGCGACAAAGAAGGGAACCGTTCGACCCGCGCCATCGAGGCATATTCGCTCAGACGCGCACAGGCTGGCGACGTGCTGCTGATGGCAGTCCGCGCCGATAACGGTCAGCCGCGAAGCTACCTGATCAACAGTATCCTCGGGGTCAGGACGACCCAGACCTCGTTTGCACCGCGCTATCCGATTGAGCTCACGCCGTCCGGCCCTCAGATGATTCCTGGAACGAGCAGATCTGCTTCTTCAGCGGGCGACGCTTTAACGGCTCTGCGGACGCCAGCTATTCGAAAGGTCACTGCGCGCCGAGCTTCGAGTGCCAAAGGTTTCGGACAGGTGGGGCCAACCTATGTATTCCGGTGCTCGGTCTGCGGAAAGACTTTCAATAAGAAGAGCTACGACGCGACGCTCAACTCGCACAAAAACAACAAAACCGGCTATCAGTGCTACGGTAGCATCGGAACCTATGTAACGACAAAATATTAACCTGCACGCAAAAAATGCTGGGCACTGGCTTTAAACCGAACGAAGCTCCTTCCAGATCGCCGACACCTTCCGCCGCACCGTCCGTTCGTCGGGCGGCGGAAAATCTTCCCGGCCCGCGAACCAATCCATCATATCGCGCACCAGCTCGCCCTGGCTCGCCGGCATGCCGTGATCATGTACCCGCCGGGCGATAGCGCCTGCGAAGGCGTCCCAGTCGTGTTTCGGCGGCGCGCCCGGTCCGCCTGAGCGCTTCGCTGGATTTGACGCCTTCGCGCCGCCTTCCACCGCGCCCGCGTCGAACAATCCCCAGGCGCGTTCGCAGCGCTCGAACTCCTTGCGCATGATGATCACGTCCGCTGCGCTCACGGGCACGCCGTCAACCGGGCGCGCGATCCATTCCCATTCCGCTTTTCTCGAGCGGCGGAAGCGCCGCACCAGCGCCGGCTTGCGCGATGTGCCGTCACGCCGGAACAGCGCCACCACGTCCGCGCCGTCGATCTCAACGATCCCGGAGGCGATCTGCTTGTCGGCGGTTTCGACCGTCGGCAGCAAAGCGGAAAGCGCGATCTCGCCGTCGATCGCCCAGCCCGCGATATCGAGGGCGGGAACCTGCCAGCGGATCGCGGTGTCGGAAACAGTCAGGAAGGAACGGGGCGGCGCCGGCATCGGTTCAAACTCGCTTCAGGTCATGGGATCACGGTTTGCTGTTGGGATTCCTTGTGTCGCGGCTTCGCCGATAGAGCGTCACCACGGCCTTGATGTCGCCGCGGAGATCGGGCGGCAGGCGCCCGGCCTCGCAGAAGAGATCATCGAGCTTCACCTCAAGGATGGCGGCGACGCGTTCCACGAGATCGTCGCGCGGCGGGTTTTCCTGTTCGCGCTCGACGCGGCTCCAGTAGGCGGGCGAAACGCCCAGGCGCTCGGCAAACTCGTTCAGGCCGAAACCCTTTTGATTGCGGTGAAAGCGGACGGTTTGACCGAAGGCCATCAGAGCGCACTCCCGGTCTCGAAGCGTGGGCCGATGAAGCCGCCCTTCGCAAGCCGCACCGACATGAAGGCGGCGGTCACGCCAAAGGCTTCGGCGAGCTCGTCAACCAGCAGGCCCAGCGAGCCCTCGCTCGGATCGAGATCGACGAAGGGCACGGAGCGGCCATCGGGCGCTGCGCGCCAGCGAAACGGCAGATCAAGGGCGCTTGCGTGCTTGGGCAGCACGCGCGCCAGCTTGTCGGCCGGAACCAGAAACGCGCCCATGAACTCGTCGGCCCGCCATTCCACCCAATCGATCGGCGCGCCGGGCCTGGCGATGGCGGGCGCAACCGATGTTCGGAACGTCCGCCGGATATTGCCGCCCATCGCCGCCGGCATGTCGAAGATGGCGTGCGCAAACTCGTGCGCGGCGGTTGATCGGACCACCTCCGGCTGATGGGCAAGCAGGCTGGTGTTGATGCTGATCATCACCGTGTCGGGCAATTCGGGATCGTTCTCGCAAACGCCGAGCGCCTCCCTGCCGTCCTCGTCGTGGATCGGCCGATCAAGACTCCAGGACAAGGTGATCGGTTTGCCGTTGACGGCGAGGCGCGCCGTCTTGGCGATCAGCGCCGCCACGTCGACCGGCCTCGGCTGAACCCCGAACAGACGGGTGCGGATATCGCTCGCGATCCGGGCGACCGCCTGGGCGCTCAGGCGATGGGGATCGCC
>JAXMCQ010000002.1:0-462493 GCA_046349315.1 Hyphomicrobiales bacterium
GAACATGAAAGCTATGGATGTCATGGTCCGCGACGTGGTGACCATCGGACCCGAGGCGGACGTGCGCGACGCGATCAAGCTTCTCATCGACAACGACGTGAGCGCCCTGCCGGTTGTCGACGCCGGCGGCATGGTGGTGGGCATCATCAGCGAGGCCGATTTGGTGCGGCGCGAGGAAATCGGCACTGCGAAGCATCGGCCATGGTGGCTCGAGGCTGTCACGCCAGCGGCGACGCTGGCGGAGGATTTCGCCAAATCGCACGGCAAGCGTGTTGACGAGGTGATGTCGACGACCATCATAGCGGCCTCGGAAGAAACGCCCTTGTCCGAAATTGCCGCGCTGCTCGAACGCCACCGGATCAAGCGCGTTCCGATCCTGCGCGACGGCAAATTGGTCGGCATTGTGAGCCGGTCCAATCTGATCCAGGCGCTTGCCTCTGCACGCCCCGCTGCCGCACCCGCCGCCACTGGCGACAGCGACCGCAAGATCCGCGACGACCTGCTCACGCAACTTGCCGCGCAGAAATGGACCGATTTCGGTGCCCGCAACATCATTGTCACGGACGGTGTCGTTCACCTGTGGGGCCTGATCAGCTCCGAGGAGGAGCGCAAGGCGCTGATCGCTCTCACCGAAGACGTCGCCGGCGTCAAAAGCGTCTCGGACGAGATGATCCCAGCCTACTGAAATCGAGATTGCCAATTCCTGTTTTGTTCGCATTGCCGCGAATCGTGCTAATGTCTCCCGATGACCTGGGATCAGACACTTCTGCGCATTGGCAATCACGACGTCTCCGTCCTGGAACTGGCGCTCGCCGGAGCCGGGATTGCGATCGTTCTCCTCATTCTCATCGCCATCCTTGCCTGGCGCGGCCAGAGCGGGCGGCGCGACGAGGCGCTCGAAGCCATGCGGCGAACCAGCGATCTCGAATTCAGGCTCGTCGAGCTCACCGGCCAGTTGCGCAATCTCTCTGATCAGTCGGCGACCGCCCAGGCGCATTTGACCGATACCCTGGATCAGAGGCTCGATCAGGTAAACCGGCGATTGGGTGCGAGCCTCACCGATCAGACCGAGCGCACCGGCCAAACGCTGAGGCAATTGCACGAGCGCCTCGCGGTGATCGATTCGGCCCAGCGCAATCTGGCCGCGCTGTCGGGCGAGATGATTTCGCTCAAAGACATTCTCTCCAACAAGCAGGCGCGCGGCGCCTATGGGCAGGCGCGCATGGAAGCGATCATCCGCGACGGCTTGCAGTCCTCCGCCTATTCCTTCCAGGCGACACTCTCAAACGGCACGCGGCCCGACTGCCTCGTAAAACTGCCCGACTCGCAACAGCAGCTCGTCATCGATGCCAAATTTCCGCTCGAGGCCTTCAATGCGCTGAAGGCCGCCAAAGGCGAAAGCGATTTGAAGGCGGCGGAGACGCGTTTGCGCCGCGATGTCGGCGCGCATGTCAAGGATATCGCCGGCAAGTATCTGATCGCCGGCGAGACGCATGAGAGCGCCATCATGTTCGTGCCCTCGGAAGCTGTTTATGCCGATCTCTACGAGCATTTCGAAGACGTGATCCAGAAGGCACATCGCGAGCGCGTCGTCATCGCCTCGCCCAATGTCCTGATGCTGCTGATCCAGACCTTGCAGGCGGTGTTCAAGGATGCGCGCATGCGCGAACAGGCACATCTGATCAAGATCGAAGTCGTGCGCCTGCTCGACGATGTCGGGAGGCTCAAGGACCGCGTGCTCGATCTCAACCGCCATTTTGGCCAGGCCGCCGGCGATCTCGAGAAGCTTGGCCTCTCCGCCGACAAGATCACCAAGCGCGGTCATCGCATCGAGCAGCTTGATCTTGCCGAACCGCTTGTGGGTGACGAACCGCAGCGCCCGCGCCTCGTGGGCGGCGGGTGAGTTTTAGCGACCTCATGGTGAGGAGCCCGCGCAGCGGGCCTCGAACCATGGTCGCGTCTTGATCGGCGTCCTTCGAGGCTCGCCCGGTTTCACCGGTCTCGCACCTCAGGACGAGGATTTGGCAAGACCCCCTGCCGCGCTTACTCCCCCGTCTTCGCCCGCGCGCGACGAATGCCGAGCCACAACATGCGCTCAAGCAGAGCCGGATAGCGGATACCCGCATGCAATGCCGCCTGGGCGAATTCCTCGATCCGGGCGATCTCGGGATTGGGATTGGCCTCGATGAAGTAAGGAACATTGTCGGCCGAAAGGCGGAAATCGACGCGCGCATAGCCATCGAGTTCCAAGGCACGGCAGATGCGCTTTGTTAAGCGCTGGATGCGCGTCGTGACCTCCGGCGTGAGACCGCCAGCAGGGCCTTGCGTAATCTTGTGGCGCTCCTGGTAGTCGAGATCGTGTTTCACGGCCGTGGTGGCGATCCGATTGGAGCTTTCATTGAGGTCGCCGAACTCCAATTCCCAGACCGGAAGCACGCGCAATCGCTCGCTACCGAGCACGCCGACATAGATTTCACGCCCGTCGATATACTGCTCGGCGATCGCATCGGTGCCGATCTTCTCATGGATGAAGGTGACGCGCTCAGCGAGCTTTTCGTCATTGTCCACCAGCGACGCCTGGGCGATGCCAAGCGATGCGTCCTGGCTCAGGCTCTTCACGATCAATGGATAGGGGAGGCGGGGCGGGCGCTTGATGGCCCGCCCGATTGCAAACACCGTAAAGTCGGGGACCGGAATGCGGTGATAGGCCGCGAGTTTTTTTGACAGTGCCTTGCCGCGCGCCAGCATGAGGCCGCGCGGATTGCATCCCGTATAGGGAAGCCTCAGCAGCTCGAGGTAGCTCACGACGTTCTGGTCATACATGACATCGCCGTGGAACTCCTCGAGCAGGTTGAAGACCACGTCCGGCTTCCAGTCGCCCTCGATCGCATCGCGAATAGGCTTCAGCTCGTCCTTAAGTCCGAGCGGACGCACGTCGTGGCCGCGCGATCGCAAAGTGCTGACGACGTCATACTCGGTTTTCCAGACATGGATCTCCTTATCGGAATAACCTTTGAGCGAATCCGGCGGCATCAACTCGGGATGCAATAGCACCAGCACTTTGAGAGGACGCTTCGCCTTCTTTACAGCGCGAACCATGGCCGCCTCGTATGGCTGTAGAGGGATTTCACGATTTTGGAGGTGAGCAGCACGGTGAAGTCGATCACCAATTGTCGCTCCGGTCCGGCGGCGCGCAGATTGAGATCGCGACAGCGGTCCATCATGTCGTCCAGCACGGCGTCGATGTTCAATTGATACTGTCCGGTCCACTTGGCGACGGTGCCGCGAATGCGGGCGCCGTGGCGGCGCAGGAACTTGGTCGCAAGCGGCGAGCGGCGATGCCGCGGATCGTCGGAGAAGATCCGCCTGAGGTCGCGGTCGTAGACCGTCGGCGGATCGGTGATGTAGCGCCTCTGCTTCGCTTCATAATAGTCGGCGAGTGTCATGCTGTTGCGGCTGGCGGGCTCGACCACCTTGCGGCTGATGAGTTCGGGCTTTGTCATGCCGATCTCGGCCATGAGCGCATCGACATATTCGAGCTTCTCCAGCGCCGGCCAGCCCTCATAGCGCTTGCGCCAGTTGGCGCGCGGTCCCATCCAGACCGCGAAGGTCTCGGCGAAATCCTCATCCGGATGGCTCTGCCCGTACCACATTCGCAAATGCTGCACATGGCTCTTGCTGGCCGGGTTGGGGCGGTAGAACTCGGGATAGGGCGTCGACGACCGGCCGAATAACTGCTGCCAGCGGCGGCGGCGCTGCAGGTTGTAGGAGTGCTGCAACACGTGCCCGGTCTCATGGCGCAGGATGCGCATGCACTCACTGCGGGTGCCGCCTTCGACATCGAGGATTTTCTTGCGCTCGAGCCGCATCAAGCGCGGATGGGCGAGATAGAACGGAATGGCGATGCCCGGTGTTTCGACCGAGCTGAACCACTCGTCCGCCAGCCAGGCATGCGGCCTGACACGGATGTCGCGCCGTTCCAGTTCTTCATGCAGGTCCGCCACGCAGTCTTCGAGCCAGGTACCGTTCAGCGAAAGCTTGAGGTCCTTGATGCGCAGCTTGAGCAATTCTCGGTCGGGGAGCGAAGCCCAGGAGTATCGAGGCGGCATTATCCGATCCATACTCCCCGGGTTGCCAAAAACGCGTTCTTATACTGCGCGAATGGTGTCATGGACCTTGCGCGGAAGCAAGTAACCGGCACCTCGACACGAAGGCTTTCAAAACTCCCGCCGCGACCGGATGGCGGCGGTAAGCGTCCCTTCATCGAGATAGTCGAGTTCGCCGCCGACCGGTACGCCATGAGCAAGCCGCGACAGCTTGATCGGCAGGGGCTTCAATAGATCGGTGATGTAGTGCGCGGTGGTCTGGCCTTCGACGGTGGCATTGACGGCGAGCACCACTTCCTTGATTTCCGGCGCCGAGGCCCGCGCGCTCAACGGCGCGATCGCCAGGTCTTCCGGCCTCACCCCTTCGATCGCCGACAGCGTACCGCCGAGCACGTGATAGAGCCCGCTCCACGCGCCGGCCCGCTCCAGGGCCCACAGATCGCTCACATCCTCGACGACGCAGATGACGCTGTGATCGCGCCGCGGATCATTGCACAGGCTGCAGGGATCGATGGTATCGACATTGCCGCAGACCGAGCACACCACCACCTTGTCGCGCGCCTCCGCCAGGGCCGATGCCAAGGGGCTCAGCAATTTCTCGCGATTCTTGATGAGATGCAGGACCGCGCGCCGCGCCGAGCGCGGGCCGAGCCCCGGCAGTTTCGCCAGGATCTGGATGAGCCGCTCGATCTCCGGCCCGGCCGTCCGCCGGCTCATGGTCAGAAGGGCAGGTTGAAGCCGGGCGGTAATGGCAATCCGCCGGTCATTTTTTTCATGTGCTCGGCGGTCTGCTGCTCGATCTTGCCCTTGGCATCTTCATGTGCGGCAACGATCAGATCCTCGACGATCTGCTTTTCTTCCGGCTTGAGCAGGCTTGGATCGATGGCGACGTCGGTCATCCGTCCTTTGCCGTTGATGGTCACTTGCACAAGCCCGCCGCCCGCCTGCCCGGTGACGGTGGTCGCTTCGAGTTTCGCCTGCATCTCCTGCATGCGTGCCTGGAGCTCCTGCACCTGTTTCATCATGTCGCCGAGATTCTTCATGGGGCCTCGTCTTCCTTCTCTTCGTGGGGCGTCGCGGCGATCGGGGTGGGATCGCGCACGTCGGTAATTTCGGCGCCTGGAAAGCGCGCGAGTATGGCGCGCACATCGGGATGCTCCCGGGCCTCGACGAACAGGCTCTCGCGCCGGTCGCGCGCCTGATGTGCCAGAGGTTTCTCGCCGCCATCGCGGGCGACGACCACCATCCAGCGCCCGCCGGTCCAGGCCTCGAGCTTGCGCTGCAATTCATTGGCAAGGCCCTGCGGCGCATTGGGCTCAAAAGCGATCTCGATCTGACCCGGTGCGACGCGGATGGGCCGCACCAGTGTTTCGAGCTGCTGCTTGAGCTTGATGTCGCGCCGCTCGCCGGCCAGCGCCACGATCTCCCGGAACGAGGCGATCGGCCGTGTTTCGGGCTTGCCCTCATTGGGGGGCGGCGCTGCGTCGGTCTTGAGCGCCAATGGACCGCGCTGGACGGGGCCGCGATCGGATGCCGGTGCTTGCGGAACTGGCGCCGGTCGCGCCGTGGCGGGGGCGCTGCGTTCGCCGGATCGCGCCAATGCCACGAGATCCTCGCCCGATGGCAGATCGGCGGCATAGGCGAGCCTGATCAGCACCATTTCGGCGGCCATCAGGGCGTCACCCTGCAATTCGGTTTCCTTGATGCCTTTGAGCAGCATTTGCCACGCGCGCGATAATTGCGCCATGCCGATGCGCTGCGCGTAATCCTTGCCGCGCGTCTTCTCGATCTCGGTGCGCGAGGCATCTTTGACCGCGTCGGGTACCACTTTAAGCCGCGTCACCCAGTGCACGAAATCGGCCAAATCGGTGAGGATGGTGGTTGGATCGCCGCCCGCCTCATGCTGGCTTTCGATCTCGGCAATGGCGCGCGGTGCATCGCCCGACATGACGGCATCGAAGAGTTCGATGGTGCGCGAGCGATCCATGAGGCCGAGCATCGACTGGACGCCCACGGCGGTGATCTTGGCATCGCCATAGGCGATTGCCTGGTCGAGCAGCGACAAACCATCGCGCGCCGAGCCTTCCGCCGCGCGCGCGATCATGCGCAGTGCTTCATCCTCGGCTTCGACATTTTCCTTCGTCGCGATGGTCTTCAGGTGATCGAAGAGCAAGGCCGTGGTGAAGCGCTTCAGGTCGAAGCGCTGGCAGCGCGACAGGATGGTGACCGGAACTTTGCGGATTTCGGTGGTTGCGAAGATGAACTTCACATGCGCCGGCGGCTCTTCGAGCGTCTTGAGCAGTGCATTGAAGGCACTCTTCGACAGCATGTGTACTTCGTCGATGATGTAGACCTTGTAGCGCGCCGCGACCGGCGCATAGCGCACGCTCTCGATGATCTCGCGCATATTGTCGACGCCGGTATTGGAGGCGGCGTCCATCTCGATCACATCCATGTGCCGCGATTCGAGGATGGCCGCGCAATGTGCCGTCATCTCCGGCATGTCGATCGAGGGCGCGTCGCCGTAATTGAGGGCACGCGCGATGAGGCGGGCGGTGGTGGTCTTGCCGACCCCGCGCACCCCGGTCAGCATATAGGCTTGCGCGATGCGGCCGGTGGCGAAGGCATTGGCCAGCGTGCGGACCATCGCTTCCTGTCCGACCAGGTCGGCGAAAGTCGTTGGCCGGTATTTGCGGGCGAGGACGCGATAACCAGTGCCGCTCGCCCCGCTGGTCGTTTCGCTCACAGGCAAGCCTGCCAGTTGGTGTTTCGAAGGCGGGAGGCTGGCCGGGCAACCCGGGCCAATCTCGTTAGGGCTGCTTCCTTCCGGACCTGACCCGGTTGGCGAGCGGCTCGTCCGCCGCCAACCTCCCGTGGCCTATATCGGCGCTCGACGTTAGAAAGGCAAGAACCATAAGCGCGGGGTAGGCTTTCCAACCGGGCATTGTGAGGATATATCTATGACGTTCGGCGAACCGATTTGGCCCTGCCGGATGATGCATCGAGGGAGAAAACCACCATGAAGCTAGCACTTGGAGCAGGCCTCGCCGCGGCGGCGTTGCTCTGCTTTGGCCTGAGCGTTTCGGTCCCAAAGGTTGAAGCTGCGACGACAAACTGCACGGTGACGACTGTCAAGAATTTCAAAGGCGCGTGCCCGGCGGGCATGAAGTTCGCCGGCGGCTCGACCGGCAATATCGGCGTTCTGCCTGAACCTGCGCCGGCCGCCACCAACGTGACGCCGACCAGCGGACCCGCCGCCTGCGTCAAGACGAATGTCCACAATCTGAAGAATTCCTGCAACGCGGCGAGCTGATCGCCCGGCAGACAGACCCATGGCCTCCCCGCGCGGGCCAAGCCCCGCGCGGGTTCCTCCCTGTCTATCGGGGAGATGTAGGGAGGCCTCCCATTTTCCGAGAAATGCATTAAGTGAGCGGCATGGCCCTGCTCGATATCATCAAGCTTCCCGATCCGCTTTTGCGCCGGCCCTCCAAGCCCGTTGCCATGGTGACGGCCGAGACCCGGAAGCTCATGGATGACATGCTCGAGACCATGTATGAGGCCCCGGGCATCGGCCTTGCCGCTGTCCAGATCGGTGTCGCCGAGCGTGTCCTGGTGATGGACCTTGCCAGGGATGAAGAACCGAAATCGCCGATCTTCATGGTGAACCCCGAGATCATCTGGTCGAGCGAGCAGAAGGCCGACTACGAGGAGGGCTGTCTCTCGATCCCCGAATTCTTCGAAATGGTGACGCGGCCTTCGGAGGTGAAGGTCCAGTATCGCGATCGCCAGGGCGAGCCGCGCGAGATGCACGCAACCGGCGTGCTCGCAACCTGCGTCCAGCATGAGATCGATCATCTCAATGGGGTTCTCTTCATCGACTATATTTCGAAACTCAAACGCGACCGGGTGATCCGCAAATTCGTCAAGGCCCAGAAACTCGGGAAGTTGTAGTGTTGTTTGTTACTTCCCTTCTCCCCTTGGAGGAGAGGGCGACGCGGGCTGTGAGGCCCGAGGCGGGTGAGGGGGCATATGCCATGTCACGCATGACTGTCGCATTGACGCGCCCGGATCATATCCTCTCCCGCCTGCGGGAGAGGAGAGGGGCCCATTGCGTAGCAATGGGAAAGGTGAGGGAGCTTCATAGAAAATCGCCCCTCATCTCCCCCAAGCCGCTTCGCGGCCTGGGTCCCCCTTCTTCTCCCGCAGGCGGGAGAAGACAAGGCGCAGTGCGAGAAGACAAGTATGAACCTCGTCTTCATGGGCACTCCCGATTTCGCCGTAAGCATCCTCGATGCGCTGGTTGCAGACGGGCATAAGATACTTGCCGCCTATTCGCAGCCGCCGCGGCCGGCGGGACGCGGGCAAGCCGAACAGCCGTCCCCCCTCCATCGCCGCGCGATCGAACGCGGTATCGAAGTCAGAACGCCCGCCTCGCTCAAGGACGGCGACGAACAGCGCCGCTTCGCCGAACTTGAGGCCGATGCCGCGATTGTCGTTGCCTACGGGCTGTTGCTGCCGGGTCCGATCCTCGCGGCTCCCAAGCATGGCTGCTTCAATGTGCATGCCTCGCTGCTGCCGCGCTGGCGCGGTGCCGCTCCCATCCAGCGTGCCATCATGGCGGGCGATGCCGAAACCGGGGTCAGCATCATGCGCATGGAACAGGGGCTCGATACCGGTCCCGTCTGTTTGACGAAGCGCATACCGATCACCGCTGCGACGACTTTCGCGAGCCTGCATGATGAGCTTGCCGCTGTTGGTGCCGCCGCCATGGTCGAGGCCCTGGCGAAGCTTGAGGCGGGCGCGCTTGACTGCAAGCCCCAACCGGCGGACGGCGTGACCTATGCCAAAAAGATCGACAAGGCCGAAGCGAAGATCGATTTCAACCGAGACGCTGCGGATGTGCGCAATCACATTCATGGCCTCTCGCCTTTTCCGGGTGCGTGGTTCAGCCTGTCCGATCGCGGGCGTGACGTTCGCTTGAAAGTCTTGCGATGCGAAGTCGTAGAAGGAAACGGCGCGGCCGGTGAAGCACTCGACGGCAGTCTGACAATCGCCTGCGCGACCGGCGCCGTGCGCCTCCTCGAAGTCCAGCGCGAAGGCAAGGGTGCGATGAGCGCCCAATCCTTCCTGCGCGGCCTGCCCGTTCCGGCCGGCACCAGGATCGATTGAGAACATGCCGCGCTACAAGATCATCATCGAATATGACGGCCGGCCCTTTGTCGGCTGGCAGACCCAGGCGAATGGCGACAGCGTGCAGGCGGTACTCGAAACAGCATTGTCGCGCTTTACCGGCGAAAACCCGTTGGTACATGGCGCGGGCCGCACCGATGCCGGCGTCCATGCCATGGGACAGGTTGCGCATTTCGATCTCGAGCGGGAGTGGGTGGCAGATGTTCTGTGCCGCGCGCTCAATGCCCATGTGCGGCCGCATCCGGTCTCGGTGATCTCAGCTTCGGCTGCGGCACCCGACTTCCATGCCCGCTTCAGCGCCACGGCCCGGCACTATCTCTACCGCATCCTGAACCGCCGCTCGCCGCCCGCTCTCGAGCGCGGCCATGTCTGGTGGCACCCCGTTCGGCTCGATGCCAAGGCAATGCATGATGGCGCACAGCAGCTCATCGGCAAGCATGATTTCACGACGTTTCGGGCCGCGCAGTGCCAGAGCAAGTCGCCGGTGAAGACGCTCGATCGCCTGGATGTTGCACGCTATGGCGAAGCGATCGAGATCAGGGCCTCGGCGCGCTCATTCCTCCATCATCAGGTGCGCTCGATGGTCGGGACATTGAAATTGGTCGGCGAGGGAAAATGGCGCCCGCAGGATGTCGGGGCGGCGCTTGCCGCGCGCGATCGCGCCGCTTGCGGTCCCGTGGCGCCGCCGCAGGGACTATTTCTCGTCGCTGTCGACTATGCCGAAGCCGATCACGCGCGATTGGAACCGAAGTAAGTATCGATCACGCCGCTATAGATGCGCTGGGTGGCGCGCAATTCCTCGACCGCGATGCGCTCGTCGACCTGATGGATGGTGGCATTGGTCGGCCCGAATTCGAGCACCGGGCAATAATTCTTGATGAAACGGGCATCCGACGTTCCGCCGGAGGTCGACAGCGCCGGCATCAGGCCGGTCTCCTGGAACACTGCATCCTGCACGATACCCACAAAGGCGCCGGGCTCCGTGACGAAGGCTTCGCCGGCCAGCGCATGCTTGATCTCGAAACGGCCGCCGGTTTCTGCCTCGACCGCGCGGCACTGGTCTTCAAGCCAGCGCAAGAGTTTTTCGCCGGTATGCTGCGTGTTGAAGCGGATGTTGAAGCGCGCCGTTGCCCGCGCCGGGATGACGTTCGACGCCGGATTGCCGACATCGACGCTGGTGATGACGAGGGTCGAGGCGCCGAAATGTTCACTGCCGCCATCGAGCCGCGCAATATCGAAGCGGTCATTGCCGCCATCGAGCCGCGTCGATGCCAACCGGTCGAGGAGCCGCACCAGTTTCGGCACCGGATTGTCGGCCTTCTCAGGGTAAGCGGAGTGGCCTTGCACGCCTGAAATCGAGACCGTGACGGAGAGCGACCCGCGCCGACCGATCTTGATCGTGTCGCCGAGCTTTTCCGCCGAAGTCGGCTCGCCGACCAGGCAGTGGTCGGGAACCTGGTTCTGCTCGGCCATCCACTGGAACACTTTCGTTGTGCCGTTGATGGCGGGCCCCTCTTCATCGGCGGTGAGAACCAGCGACAAGGTTCCGGGCCATACCTCGCCGTATTCCTGCGCCGCGCCGAGGGCTGCCGCTGCGAAGGCGGCAACCGAGCCTTTCATATCTTGCGCGCCGCGGCCGTAGATATAGCCATCGGCGATTTCGGCCGCGAAGGGCGGATGCGTCCAGTCCTCCGATCGCCCTGGCGGCACGACATCGACATGGCCGGCAAAGGCGAGATGCGGCCGCCCCGAGCCGATGCGCAGGACGAGATTGTCGACATCGGGGGTTCCCGCTGCGCTGAAGGAAAGCCGGATGGCATTGAAGCCGGCCGGGTGCAGCAATTGGGTCAGATAATCGAGCGATCCTGCATCATCGGGAGTGACCGAGGGACAACGGATCAACGATTGCAGGATGCCGACGGAGTCGGGCGCGGAGACACGAGTGGCCATGTCAGCGAGTCTAGCCGCAAAAACGGCGCCAAGCCATGGCCCGGCGCCGCGCAATCACAGTGAGGTCACGCTCAACCGAGCGGATCAGGCCCGTATTGATTGGGGCCGATGGTTCCACGCAGGATGCCAAGCTCGATCAACGCCCAGATGCCGCCGATGATCGGAATGAGGATGATCAAGGTCCACCAGCCCGACTTGCCGCGGTCATGCCAGCGCTTCGTGTAAAGCGCCAGCGTCGGATAGAGGAAGATCAGCGAGATGATGCCGACCGGTATGCCGATGGTGGTCATGGTCTGCTCCATCTGCACGGGATCATCCGTGACCATTAGATTGACGCCCATGGTCATCGCCACGATGTACCAGATGATCCATTGCACGATGACGAGGATCAAAAGACCCAGCCACCATTTGGCGCGGTTGATGCGCCCTTCGAAGCTCGTCAACAGCGATACGATATCCATGTCTGTCCCCATTCTCCGCCCAAGCGCGCATATTGCGCTGATTCGCAGCGCTCGCGCACCCTAGGGAACGGGCCTGTGGATTTCGTGAAGGCTAGTCGCGTAAGAGCTCGTTGATGGCGGTTTTGGAGCGGGTGCGCTCGTCGACCTTCTTGACGATCACCGCGCAATAAAGGCTGGGGCCTGGATCGCCATTGGGGAATGGCTTGCCGGGAAGGCTTCCCGAGACGACGACGGAATAGGGCGGCACCTCGCCCATGTGGATCTCGCCCGTGGCCCGATCGACGATCTTGGTCGAGGCGCCGATATAGACGCCCATGCCAAGCACCGAACCCTCGCGGACGATGCAGCCCTCGACGACTTCCGAGCGCGCGCCAATGAAGCAATTATCCTCGATGATGGTGGGGCCGGCCTGCAGGGGCTCGAGCACGCCGCCAATGCCGACGCCGCCCGACAAATGGCAGTTCTTGCCGATCTGCGCGCAGGAGCCGACCGTTGCCCAGGTATCGACCATGGTGCCCTGGTCGACATGGGCGCCGAGATTGACGAAGGACGGCATCAAGACGACACCTGGCGCGATATAGGCGGAATGGCGCACGATGCAGTTCGGCACCGCGCGAAAACCAGCTTCGGTGAATTGCGCGCGCGACCAGCCGTCAAACTTCGAAGGCACCTTGTCCCACCATTTGGCGCGACCCGGTCCGCCGACGATCGGCACCATGTCATTGAGCCGGAAGGAGAGGAGAACGGCCTTTTTCAACCACTGATTGACGACCCAGGTGCCGTCGCGCTTTTCGGCGACGCGCAAGCGGCCCTTGTCGAGCTCGGCCAACGCCTGTTCGACCGCATTGCGAATGGGGCCGCGAGTCTTGGGGCTGAGCGTGTCACGTTCCGCCCATGCCGCTTCAATGGTTGCCTCGAGATCCGCCATGACGCTCCCCGTTTTCGAAAGGTGCCGCAAACTAGTGATTGATGACGGCAAGTCAATGTTTGCCAGCGGCTGTCGATATCGCAAAACCGGCAAAGGGATAGACCTATCCAGATTTCCGTGTGAGATTCCCTGGACCGGAGGTGGAATATGAGCATCCGACTTTCCGCCGAAAACAGGGAATGGTTGGCGCGGCTCGCTCTCGAACGTGAACTCGAGATCGTGGACAACATCAAGCGAGGATTGAGCGATATGAAGGCCGATCGCGTCGTGGCTCATGCGGCCGCGATGGCAAGACTGCGCGCGACCGTTGAGAATCGGAGCCGATGATCGCACTCGCAGCAGACAATTCGGGGACACCGAAAAACCGAGGTTTTGAAATAACGTTTGTACACGGATCAATCTGCTAGGACGGCAGCCCTGTACTTGAAATGTTCTAATTTTTCCAAGTACTTATGAAAATAACGAAAAAAGCTGTAAAAAATCCTTGACTCACTGCGCAGCTTATTGTACAAAACTGGTCATGCTTCCACACATGGGTATCGGGATAAGCGTCGGTCTCTGAAGCGGCGCCAATACGACGGTTGCCGCCCGAAGTCCCGTTTGCCCCAATCATGATGGTTCCGTTGAAGAGGAAGATTCTGGCAATGGCTCACTATGGCTTGAAAATCGACCCCCTCGCGTTGCTCTATGGGATTGCGGTCGTCATTGCAGGTGTCCTGTGCGGTTTGCGGGCACATCAATACCGCCGAGGTCGCACCAGGCCCGCCGCCAGGCTCATACGCCTTGATCGCGTGTTGGCTGTGGATGGCTCCGATCATCTCCGTGATGCCGGAGCCAAAGCCAAAGTGAGACAAAGAAGGGCAGCGCAACAAGAAAGATCATTGGGGAAGTCTCAATCGCATGCCACTTCACGGATTCTAGGCGATGCGTCCGGTGCCATTGATTGGTGGGCGACAGCCAGAGAAAAGCGATACACAAAATCCAACCTAAAACGACCACCACGACGATATAGCGAAGCGACACTCTCTGCACTCTGACGAGAAGCGCTGCGAGCGGCACGCAGAAGATCGCTAGAGCGGGTATGGCCATGAGGAGTTGCAGAACGCCCATGTAGATCGTCCAGCCGGGTACGATCGACCAGCGCTCGCCTTCATCGAGCAGGTGGTTGTCGACGCGGCTCGAAAACTCGAGATAGGACGTGCCGAATGAGACAAGGATGAGACCCACAAGCGCTGCGAGATAAGCGAACGCCAGCGGGCTGACGCCCACGCGCGGATAAGCGGGGCCAAGAATTGCGCGCCAGAGCAGAGAGGGAATGAGAAGGCCGACAAAGACAAATAGCAATCCCGCGCGCCCGAGGAACCATATGACGACAAAATCGAGGGCCATGGTGATCTGGAAGTTGTTACGGCCGCCACATGATGAATTCTGTGGCCGGAAATGTCGATGCCGTTGCAATAACGAGGGAGCGCCCGAGCTTCACAAGTGACCACATGTTTGAGCCGGCAATGCGCGCAAAATAGCGATTGAAGGGGGCTAGACGGATGTTGATCAATCTTGCGGGACTAGTGTGGTATGGCTTCGTTCTGATTGCTGTTGCGCCTTTGATACTGGCATTCGCCAAATCCGTGTGGACGCCGCGCCTACTGTGTCTCTTGTTTTCCGCCGCCGCGCTGGGGGCGGCGCTTCCCGGCCTGCAACTCGTAACCTCGTATCAATTCGCGCTGGGAGCCGTTGGCGCCTCAGAAGATAAACTGCCAGCAGTCATTTTCAGCATTTTCGCCTTGCCGATTGCCTTGTGGCTCGCGGCGATGATATGCGGGCTCGCCTGCCATCTCAACATACGTGCCTCACTTGCGGCAAAAGTTGCCAATGAACAGCCAAGACACGAAACCCGAGACCATAACCCTCTGGCGCCCGATCGGGCCGAAGGAGCTTGAGTTAATCCGCGTGGCGAAGATGCGGGCTTTTCCGCCGCGTCTGCCCGATCAGCCGATCTTCTATCCGGTGCTTTCGGAGGAGTATGCGATCAAGATCGCGCGCGACTGGAACGTGCCGGCAAGCGGGGTGGGCTTCGTCACGCGATTCGAGGTGTTGCGTTCATACCTCGATCGCTATGAGCCGCAGGAAGCGGGCGGCCGCGATCATCTCGAATATTGGATTCCGGCAGAAGACCTTGATGCGTTCAATGCGGCTATCATCGGCGAGATCGAAGTCATCCGAGAATTTCCTTGATGAAGCGTCGCGGCTTCTGGTTCGTCTTCGGCGGTTTGTCTTTCGTCGTCTGTGCGGGGATGACTCTTATTGCCGTATTATGGATCTGGTATGGCGTTGTTGGAACGATCACTATTCAGAAACCTGGCGGCGTCGAAGTGCTTGCGCGGCCGATTCCGCTATATATGGACCCTAACAACCCGGTGCTGGCGCGTCTTCAGCAGGGCGAGCATACGGATGTGTATAGCTTGATCTACGGCAAGGATTATCTCGTCTACAAGGTCCATGCGAACGGCGTTACCGGCTATGTGAGCCTTTACGGTGACGACGTTCGCTTCGATTCGCGATAGTGTGAAAAAGTGAAAGGAAAGTGTTGCTTAGCGATGCGTGGGCTAGGTTGCGCTAGGTGCGATCGCCGCGCAGTTTGACAAGACCGCTCAGAAACCCCGGCAGGTCGTCGGTCACATGATCGACATAGGCCGGCGTGCCTTCGCCATTGAGATGATGTGCGTCGCGATTGTCGGGCGAGGTGACGAGCACCGTCGTCATGCCGAGGCTTGAAGGCGCTTCGAGATTGCGCGCGATGTCTTCGAACATCGCTGACGTCTCGGGCCGGATCGCCGTCTGCGCCACGAATTTGCGATAGGGCTCGATCGCCGGCTTCGGCACGTAATCGGAATGCACGATGTCGAAAATGTCACCGAAATGATGGGTGACGCCGAGCCGCGCGAGCACCTTCTCGGCATGCGCGACCGTGCCGTTGGTGAAGATGAGCTTGCGGCCGGGCAATGCATGCAGGGCTTTATCGAGGCCCGGATCATGCGGCACGGGTGCATGATCGATGTCGTGGACGAATTCCAGGAAGTCTTCCGGCGCAACGCCATGCTCGATCATCAACCCGCGCAATGTCGTGCCGTATTTGTAGAACATCGATTTCTGCACGAGCCGCGCCTCGACCGCGTCGACCTTCAGTAATTGCGAGACGAAAGCGCCGATCTTCACGTCGATCTGGTCGAACAACCGGCAGCTCGCCGGATAAAGCGTATTGTCGAGATCGAACACCCAGGTGTCGATATGGGAAAAGCCGCGATTCATTCGCCGGTGCGCGACACGCGCGTGCCGACGCCATGCGGTGTCAGGAGTTCGAGCAGCACCGAATGCGGCACGCGGCCGTCAAGCACGATGACGCCGTCGACGCCCGATTCGACGACGCTTGCAGCACTTTCGACTTTCGGGATCATGCCGCCGGTGATCGTGCCATTGGCGATGAGGGCGGGAACATCGACAATGCGCAATTCGCTGATGAGTTCCTTGTCCTTGTCGAGAACGCCCGCGACATCGGTGAGGAGGAGGAGGCGCTTGGCCTTCATGGCGGTGGCGATGGCGCCCGCCGCCGTGTCGGCGTTGACATTGTAGGTTTCGCCGTCTTCACCAACGCCGATCGGTGCGATGACCGGGATGGCGTCGCTGTGGATGATGGTGTCGAGGATTTCGGTATTGACCTTGGCCGGCTCGCCGACAAAGCCGAATTCGATCACTTCGGTCTTGCCGGTCTGAGGATCGGTCTTCTGCTTGGTGAAGCGCTCGGCGATCAGAAGATTGCCGTCCTTGCCGGAAATGCCCACCGCTCGCCCGCCCGCCTGCTGGATCGAGGCGACGATCGATTTGTTGATGGTGCCGGCCAGCACCATCTCGACGACTTCCATCGTCTCCTTGTCGGTGACGCGCAGGCCCTCGCGAAAATTGGCCTTGACCTGCAGCTTGTCGAGCATGCGGTTGATCTGCGGGCCGCCGCCATGGACGACGACCGGATTGAGCCCGCACAATTTGAGCATGACCATGTCGCGGGCGAATTTGCGCGCCAGATCAGGATCGATCATGGCGTGGCCGCCATATTTCACGACGATGATTTCATCATCATAGCGCTGCAGGAAAGGCAGCGCTTCTGACAGGATGCGGGCAGTTTCGTCGAGCGAGGGAGCGGGTTCGGTCATGGGGGCGTGGTTTTGAGCAACTGTTGGTTAAGTCTCCCTCCGCCGCATCGTGAAGCGGTGTGGGGAGGGTGTCGCGCGATGAGCGCGACGGGTGGGGTATCGCAGCAAGATGACAGTTTCAATCCTCATGTAAAACAGCCCCACCCGGCGCTGCGCGCCACCCTCCCCATCGCTGGCGCGATGAGGAGGGAGGGAACTCAGCTGCCGTAATTCACAAGGGCCGCGATTTCGGCGCGGAGCTCCGGCAGTCCCGTGCCCTTCACGGCCGACGTCGTGTGGATATGCGGATAGGCGGCGGCATGCTTTTTGGCGACGGCCTCGGCAATCTGTTCGGTATTGGCGATATCTTTCGGCGAGAGCTTGTCGGCCTTGGTGAGCACGATCTGGAAAGTCACGGCCGCTTCGTCGAGAAGCGCGAAGATGCGCTCATCCGCCGATTTAGGTCCGTGGCGGGCATCGACCAGCACGAAGGCACGCCTGAGGCCGGGGCGGCCGCGCAAATATGCCCGCAACAGCGCTTGCCATTTCGCTACGTCGGCCTTGGCCGCCTTGGCATAGCCATAGCCCGGCATATCGACGAGCGTCAGAACATCGCCAATGTCGAAGAAATTGAGTTCGCGCGTGCGCCCCGGTGTGTTGGACGCGCGTGCCAGGCCGGTCTTGCCGGTGAGCGCGTTGATGAGCGAGGACTTGCCGGCATTCGAGCGCCCGGCAAAGGCGATCTCGGGCTTCAGCGCTGGCGGCAATTGCTCGAGCGCGGTGACCCCCATGATGAAACGCGACGGGCCGGCGAACAGCCGCCGGCCCGCGAGGATTTGTTCTTCAGTCCAAGGCTCGGTCAACTGGCGGGCTTCTTCTTGAGGAACGGCAGGCTGTCCCTGATATTGCCGAGGAAGTCCAATTCGACGCCGTTTTTCCTCATGATGTAGCTCTGCTGCAGGATCGACAGCGTATTGCTCCACGCCCAGTAGATGACGAGGCCGACCGGGAAGGAGGCGAGCATGAAGGTGAAAATAAGCGGCATATAGTTGAACATCGAAGCCTGGATCGGATCGGGCGGCGTCGGATTGAGACGCATCTGCAGCCACATGGTGATGCCCATGACGATCGGCCAAACGCCGACCAGGAGGAGATGCGGCGGTGTCCACGGGATGAGCCCGAAGAGATTGAAAAGCGTCGTCGGATCCGGCGCGGACAAATCGTGGATCCAGCCGAAGAACGGCGCGTGCCTGAGATCGATGGAAGTCAGGATGACCTTATAGAGCGCAAAGAAGATCGGGATCTGCACGACCACCGGCAAACAGCCGGCGAGGGGCGAGACCTTCTCCTTCTTGTAGAGCGCCATGATCTCCTGTTGCTGCTTCATCCGATCATCCGGGAAGCGCTCCTTGATCTTGGCCATCTCCGGCTGAAGCTTCTTCATTTTGCTCATCGAGGCATAGGACTTGTTGGCAAGCGGGAAGACCGCGGCCTTGACGAGCAGGGTGACGACGAGAATGGCGATGCCGAAATTGCCGACAATGTCCTGGATGTGCTTCAAGAGCCAGAACATCGGCTTGGTCAGGAAGTAGAACCAGCCCCAGTCGATCATCAGATCGAAGCGATCGATGTTGTAGGCCTGCTGGATATCGTTGATCGTCCGCACGACCTTGGCGCCGGCAAAGACTTTGTCCTCGTAGGTCGCCACGCCGCCGGCCGGCGCGGTGATCGGATCGCGCGCTAGATAGTCGGTTTGAAAGACATCGCGGCCATTCTGATTGATGTGCTGGAACGTACTGGCGACGGCAGTGCCCTGATTGGGAATGATCGCGGTTGCCCAGTACTTGTCGGTGAAGCCAAGCCAGCCGCCGGTCGAATCGAACTTCTGCGGCTGGCCGTCCTTCAGATCCTTGTAGTGAACTTCCTCAAGCGTCTGGTTGAAGACGCCGAGCATTCCTTCGAAGAACACCCACCATCCCGCCACATGCGGAAGTTCCTGCCGCTGGATGCGCGCATAAGGCCTGGCGCTGATCGGGTTGCCGGTCTTGTTTTCAATCTCGTGCTTGATAGTGAAAAGGTAGTGGTTGCTCAGGGAGAATGTGCGCTTGAAGACGACGCCCTCGCCATTGTCCCAGGTGAGGGTGAGGGGCTTGTCTGCTTCAAGCACCGCACCTTCCGGCGCCGTCCATACGGTTTTGGGATCGGGGAGCTTCACGGTCCCGTCCGAAGTCCAGCCCTGCTCGGCGAAATACCCGGTAGGCGTTCCGGACGGTGACAGAAGAACAACCGCCGGACTCGCCGGATTGACGGTCTCGCGATATTGCGCGAGCTGGAGATCATCGAGCGCAGCACCGACCAGGTTGATCGAGCCCTCGAGGTCGGGAGTCTTGATCTTGACGCGCTTCGTTGCGGCAATGGCATCGGCGCGCGCGAGTTCCGGCGTTTGCGGCGTGCCGGGAACCTGGCCGCTGCTGCCGGGCTGGGTTTGTGTCTGCGACTGCTTGGCCTTTTCGGCCTGCTCCGCCTGCTGGCGCTGAATCTCGGCCTGTTTGGCGGCCTGCGGTGCAAGATAGAGGAAATGATAGGAGCCGATCACCAGGATCGAGAGGACGATCGCCAGGATGAGGTTCTTGTTGTCGCCCGTCATGAGTGCTCCGTGCCGCCCCTGCTGTCGGTTCCGCGGTGAAATCGTTTGAGGGCTGACGTGAGATCGCCCTTGAGCGCGCCGAAATCGCGCGTAATGGTGCCCTGCCGCCCGATCAATACGTAATCATGGCCGTCGCGGACGAGTCCTGGCAAGGCTTGCCCGGCGGCGGCGCGCAAGCGGCGCTTGATGCGGTTGCGGGTCACGGCGTTGCCGAGCTTCTTGGTGACGGTAAAGCCGATGCGCGCCGCCTGGGCGTCGTCACGGGCGCGCATCTGAACCACGACGCCCGGGAGTGCGCATGACTGGCCTCGTGCCGCGGCGAGAAAATCGCGCCGGAGCTTGAGGCGTTGCATGGGGTGTTGCCCGGGGCTGGGCCCGGTCCCGAGCGGCTCTTCAGGCCGACAGCTTGGCACGGCCTTTGGCGCGCCGGCGCGCAATGACACGGCGCCCGCCGACCGTCGCCATACGGGCGCGGAAGCCGTGGCGGCGCTTGCGGACAAGCTTTGAGGGCTGATAGGTGCGCTTCACGCTTCGTCTCCATATTTCCACCCTTGCGGCAGCTCAAATGGCCGGGCTTGCGCCCGCCGCGCCGCGAGGGTCTTGATCTCGCTTGCTGGATTTGGGCCGGGCTTATGTGCGATAGCGCAGGAAATGTCAATCAGCGCCGGGGATTTCAAGGCCGAATTGCGGCACAATTGGAATGCCGGCCCAAATGAGCTAAGTTATTGAGAAGCATGACAGCTCCGCTCGACAGCCCCCGCGAAACCCGGCCCGGCCTGCTGCATGGGCTTTCCGGCAAGGTCCTGTTGTTGACGATTCTTTTCGTCATGTTGGGCGAAGTCCTCATTTTCCTGCCCTCGCTCGCCAATTTTCGCATCACCTGGCTGAAAAACCGGGTCGCCCAGGCCGAAATCGCCGCCCTCGCCGTTGAGGCGGCCCCCGACCGCATGCTGTCGGGCGATCTGCGCAACGAACTCTTGATGGGCGCCGGTGTGCATGTCGTCGCCCTGAAGAAGGGCGAGACGCGCCAGCTTGTGCTGCGTGGCGATGAAGCGCCGATGGTCGATGCGATCTACGACCTGCGCGAAACCGGTTGGGTCGAGGCGATCTGGGACGCTTTCCGGGCGCTCACGGCCGGCGACGGCCGCGTCATCGGCGTGATCGATATTCCACCCAACATGTCGGGCGACCTGATCGAACTCGCTCTCGACGAGGCGCCGTTGCGCGACGCCATGCTGCGCTACACCGTCTCGATCCTGATCATCTCGATCATCCTGTCTCTGATGGTGGCGGGGCTTGTCTTTCTCGCACTCAATCGCGCGCTGGTGCGCCCCATGCAGCGCCTGACCGCCAACATGGTGGCGTTCGGCGACGATCCGGAAAATCCCAGCCGCATCATCGAGCCGGGCCAGCGGCGCGACGAGATCGGCGTTGCCGAGCGCGAACTCCACGCGATGCAGAGCGAACTCTCCGGCCTTTTGCAGCAGAAGAACCATCTTGCCGCCCTTGGCCTCGCGGTGAGCAAGGTGAGCCACGATCTGCGCAACCTGCTGGCCTCCGCGCAATTGATTTCCGACCGTCTGGCGATGGTCAACGATCCGACCGTGCAGCGTTTCGCGCCGAAGCTCATCGCCTCGCTCGACCGCGCCATCAATCTTTGCGTCAATACGCTGAAATATGGCCGCGCCCAGGAAGCGCCGCCGCGCCGCGAGAAGTCGGCGCTGAAGCCACTGATCGACGAGGTGATCGACACCACCGTGGTCCAGGCCTCGAGCCGCATCGTATTTTACAATCACGCACCGCCCGGGCTCGATGTCGATGCCGACCGCGATCAATTGTTTCGCGTCCTGACCAATATCGCCCGCAATGCCGTCCAAGCGATCGAGACCATGCAGGCTGAGGACGCAGGCGCGCCCGACGGGTCCGTCACATTGCGTGCCTGGCGCGAAGGCACGATCGTCACGATCGAAGTGAATGACACGGGGCCCGGCATTCCCGAGCGCGTGCGCGAGCATTTGTTCGAGGCCTTCAAGAGCGCGGCACGGCCGGGCGGCACCGGCCTCGGCCTCACCATTGCCGCTGAACTCACCCGCGCCCATGGCGGCGATATCGTTCTCGCCGCAACCGGATCGGAAGGAACCTCCTTCCGGATCACCATCCCCGATCGGGTGACGGAATTGCACGCCGGCCGGCGCGGCGAACGCCGTTCCGCCGCCGAAGCGTGAGCCCGTGAGCGCACCACAGCCCGGCCCGAGGAATCTGATCACCGACGTTGAAGGCCTGACGGTCGGCAATGCCGAGGATCGAGCCGGCATGACGGGAACGACCGTGCTGCTCTGCGACCGGCCGATGACCGCGGCAGTGGAGATTCGCGGCGGCGCGCCGGGCACCCGCGAGACGGCGGCGCTCGATGCCGTCAACACGGTTGAGCATATTCACGCAGTCGTGCTCTCTGGCGGCTCCGTCTTCGGTCTCGACGCGGCATCGTCGGTGACCTTCGCGCTCGCCAAGCGCGGCATCGGCTTTCGCTTCGGGACGCAAGCCTGGCCGTGTCCGCTCGTGCCGGCCGCGGTGCTGTTCGACATCAATAATGGTGGCGACAAACATTGGCCGGTCGAGCCGCCTTATCGCCGCCTAGGGCTGGAGGCGCTCGAAAAGGCGGGTGCCGATTTCGCGCTCGGCAATGCCGCGGATTGGGCGCGGTGGCAGGCGAGAATGCGCGGCGGCCTTGCAGCACTCGATCCGCTGAAACGCTACAATGTGAGCGCTGGTGCCGTCAACTCGTGGGTTTGACGGCTTACCCGGCTCATTCGGCTGTGGGCGATAACCCGCGATAGGCGACGAAATGGGCCTCCTGGCAGGCGCCGCCCGTAGCCGGCGCGCCTTGCCGCCGCTCGCCCATACCAAGCCTGCTGCGCAGGGCGAGCCTGCGGCCCGCAACACCGACTACCTGCACCACGCCTGCGACGCGAACATCGCCGTCGAGACGAGCCGGCTCGCCATCATGGCGGTCGACGGTGATGCCCGCTATCGCGCGGCAATGATCCACACGCCTGACGGCGATACGGTCTTGCGCTGGCAACCGGGGCGCTGGCCATGCCCGAACCGCGCACCGTTGCCCTGCGGCGCTCGAACTGCCGCCGATTGCCCTCCCGCGCCATCGGCCGGGTGATCTGGGGCGCCGATAGTGTCGGGCGCTGGGGTATCGTACCGGGAGGCACCCCGGTTGTGATGCTTGGCTTGCCTTCCGGGCTTCGCGTATTGAGGCGCCTGAGCGGCCAGGGCGCATTTTGAAGCCCGGCCGCGCAGCGCCCGTAGCTGGATAGAGCACTAGACTACGTAATCAGGGTCGTGTTCGACCCGCCGGGCGCGCCAATATTCGGGATAACTCGATCTACAGACAGTTGCCCAGTAAGGACTTTACGCGCCGCGCTATCTCTCGCAGCTTTATCTCGTAAGCCGCTGACTTTGGCCAACCCGTTAGATTCGAGGTGTGTCCGCAACGCCTCCAATGAAGTTTTCATAGCCGCCATCGAGGCCTTGATACCGCAGTAATCCAGGCGCCAACTCTCCCGGTGCTAGGTTTATCCGTACGATTATAAAAATAATATAGAGCGGCATCCTTTCGCTTCGTTTTCACCACGGCACCAGTTCATCGTCAAACGATCTGCGAGGCCAGCATCATAAAGCACAGCGAAGTTGTCGCCGCCTTTAGTAGCTTGCGCAATTTCGCTCCGTTTCGCCATGCCCAATTTACTCCAGTTTGCTGAAAAGCACGTAATGCCGGCATCAGCAGCAACCCTTTTCCTGCTTCATTATTTGAAGCTTTTTAATCAAAGTGACATTGTCTTCTGGAATGCTTGACTTTATAGGAGCAGGGCGTTACTGTCATTATGTTGTCCACCTTATGACGTGAGTGTAGGGTGTTAGAGCGCGCCCCCCCCCCCCCGCGCGCGCGCGCGCGCGCGCACACACACACACACACACAATAATACAAAATACACACACAAATAAAAAAATGTTTTTTTTTTTTTTTTTTTTTTTTTTTTTTTTTTTTTTTTTTTTTTCAGTTTTTTTTTTTTTATTTTGAGGTTATTCGCGAGAAGAGAGGCTGCAACGTAGCAAATCATATGAATTCATGGCGATTGCGCGGTTCGCTTATTTATGATCACGTCGCCATTTGTGTTGGCAATCGCGTCCTGATTGGGCAATCGCTTGCCTTTGGAACGATTGTCCCGGACTTCTGCGGCCCACGTCCTGCCCGATGCCAGCAATTGCCACAGCGGCTAAGACCGTAATGAGCCTTAAGAGTCTGTAGGCATCAGGCTTTGTGAGAGTAGGGAATATCGCTTTCGAATAATCTCGCGGAATAAAACGAAAAACACACCTAAGGCGAGTCCCTGCGAGTAATTCAAGACCACTCCATGGCATTTGGTAATGAGATCGTGGCCCTCCGTATTGGGCTGACGCTCGCATCAATATATGAAGTTCAACGCGATGAATCACTCCGGCGAGGGAAACAGAACATAATCAATATGGCACATCCTCGATCAAGGCAGGAGGAGCACCGATCGCGGGTTGCCGGCCAGGTTATAAATCAGCAGCTCGCGAGCTGGCCGATCGCGCAGGATTTTGTAATGGTGATGAAGTACAAAAACCTTTCGCCGTATTCATTGTACCTGATAGTCAAGTCCCTGTTTGCTGGATCATATCAACCCAATACGGGCGACTAAACCGTGCCGATCTAACGCGGAGGGCGCGCTCCCCTACGAAATTGTTGATAAAAAAACACCCGTGTGCCGTCCGGCATCGCCGCAGAAGGAGCAGTCTGAGAGTATCATGGCAGACTTCGCACATCTCGAAGAGCAGATGACGGCCTGGCGCCGCGACCTCCACCGCCATCCCGAGTTCGGCTTCGAGGAGCATCGCACCGCCGCATTCGTGGCAGAAACATTGCGCGGCATGGGTATCGAAGTCGCCGAGGGTATTGGCGGTACAGGCGTGGTCGGGACGCTGAAAAGAGGCACATCGAACCGGGCCATTGCGTTGCGTGCCGATATGGACGCCTTGCGCATCACCGAGGCGACGGGGGCACCGTGGGCTTCCGATCGCATCGGCACGATGCATGCCTGCGGCCATGACGGGCACACCTCCATGCTGCTGGGAGCTGCCCGCATTCTCGCCGATGATGGCGGCTTTGACGGCACTGTCAGATTCATCTTCCAGCCCGCCGAGGAGTGGGGCCGCGGGGCGCTTGCCATGGTGAAGGGTGGGCTCATGGAGCGTTTCCCTTTCGAGGAGGTCTACGGAATTCACAACATGCCCGGCTTGGCAGTTGGTCATGTCGAGACGCGCGCCGGGGCACTCATGGCGGCGGAGGACAATTTCGAGATCATGCTGCGCGGCAAAGGCGGCCACGCCGCACGGCCGCAATGGGGCCGCGAAGCGCTGGTGCCGGCCTGCGCGCTTGTGATGGATCTTCAGACCATCGTATCGCGCCGGTTAAGTCCGGCAGACGTAGCGGTGGTTTCGGTGACCGAACTTCTGACCGATGGCACGCGCAATGTCCTTCCCGGGACGGCCCGGATTCTCGGAGATGCGCGCAGCTTCAAGCCGGAAGTTTCCGCGCGGATCGAGGAGGAGATGCGCCGTATCGCTCAAGGCATCGCCATTCAGTACGCGGTCGAGGTGGAGGTGAACTATACGCGGGAGTTTGTGCCGCTCATCAATGACGAGGCCGTCACGCGTGAAGCACTGGCGGCAGCGGCCGGCGTTTCGATGAGCGTCGCGTCGGACTGTGAGCCGATGACGGGCTCGGAGGACTTCGCGCGTTTACTCGATTATGCCCCCGGTTGCTTCCTGTTCATCGGTAACGGCGAAAAGTCAGCCCCGCTTCATCACCCCGGTTATGATTTCAACGACCAGGCCTTGCTGCACGGCGCCCGTCTTCACGCAGCCATAGCCAGGCGCCGTCTTCCCATCAGCTGAACTCGAGAGTCCTCCCTGACGCGTGCACTGCACCGCAAAACCTCCGCACCTTCACAGGCTGCACTTGGACAGCTAATATACAAAGCTTGGTTTCCTTCAGCTGAAAGACGTGTGGCTCGCTCGGTAATCCGACAGGCCGATTGGATGTCTGTAAGACGACAAGGGGAAGCTTTCATGAAAAGCACTCACAGGGTTTTCGCGACTGGCGTGGCAGCCGGCGCGCTTGTAGCACTTCTCGTTTGGCTTACTTGGGACTTGCCATGGCAGGCTTTAGGCCTGGGCTTTCTCGCGGGATTGATTGTCTACGCGAATATGACCCGGGCGCCAAAAAGCAAACTCGACAAAGAGAAAGAAACCGTGATTCACGGCCTGCCTCCGGTAAACTGAAATACCGGCAAGCTTGGCTCATTAGTGGTCGCGAAGCCGGCGAAGCTCTGGTTCCGTTGGCCTGGACTTCCGGCTGCCGCGCGACGAAGCGAGAAAACCCACCGTGAGGATGATTGCAGCCGCCGCTATTCCCGCACTGATCACCCCGGCCGGCGTTATCCGGGCGCTGGCCTGCACGGTGATCAGTTTGCCCAGGCGCAATTCGTAATCCGCCCTGATCTCCTCGGGATGCGAGGGGGCCTCGCGCGACCGTTCATTTTCGAGACCTGACATTTCGAGCTCCGCTTCGGATTTATTGCCGGCGGCAATGCTTCTACTACATGCAGCGCGAGACTTAAGAAAACGTGCCGTCGGGAACTAACGGATTGCCTGCGCGTTAACAGCCGCCTCAACTTTGAAAGGTGGCTGTCAGATGGGCAAGGCAAAGTCCAAGGCGGACGAACCGCGATTGGTTCCCAATGGGTCGTCGGCTTTGCCCTTCGTAACCGTCGATAACTACAGCCTCGAGATCAAAGACAAGGAAGGTTTCATCGGCGACAAGGCGAGCAAGGGTGCTTTTCGCGAATTGATGGACAAATGGCGAAAGCCATTGCGAGAACTCGATCTCGACCCGTTTGGCGCGCTTCCAAGCAAGGACATTCCGAAGGACAAGCTCACCAAGCTCCTTGCCGGCGATGATCATGAAAAGGCTGGCTTCGTTCAAAGCGTGGTTGAGGATTTCGCCCAGCAACTCGCCGCGATCATCCGTCGCTTCCTCGCGTTAAAGGAATGGCGCGGCACCGAGCGGATTGTCATTGGCGGGGGCTTTCAGGCAAGCCAGGTTGGCAAAGTCGCGGTTGGGCGCGCGCTGCTCATCCTTCGCGATGACAAGATCAAGGTCGAAATCGATCTTATCAAGAACGATTCCGATCACGCTGGCTTGATTGGCAGTGCCTATCTGCTTCCGACCTGGATGTTCAAGGGACATGACGCATTTTTGGCCGTCGATATTGGGGGAACCAATATGCGCGCCGGCGTCGTTACATTCACCAATGGGAAGACGAAACCATTTTCCGATCTCGCCGTTCCGAAAATTGACCTGTGGCGTCATGCCGACGAGGAGACGAAGCGCGACGATGCTGCGGGCCGGATCGTCAGTATGCTGAACGATCTCGCCGAATGGTCGCAGAAAAAGGGACTTAAGCTCGTACCCGTCATCGGCGTCGGCTGTCCGGGGCGGATCGATTCCGACGGCTCGATCGAGCGTGGAGCGCAAAACCTGCCCGGCAATTGGGAAAGCAGCCGCTTTAATCTGCCGGATTTCATCCGCAGCGAGATGCCCAGGATTGATAGCGAGGAAACGCTGGTCGTCATGCATAATGACGCGGTGATCCAGGGCTTGAGCGATTATCCCCAGTCTCGCGGCTACAAGCACTGGGCGATCCTCACCATCGGCACCGGCTTGGGAAATGCGCGGTTCACCACTCGCGCTCTCTGATCGCTAAAATTTGATGAAATTTACCGCTGATTCACCCTCCGTGCGACGAGCGCGCCCGGGGAGGGAACTTCGCTTTGGCCAGAATGGTTTAGCCGGGGAAGTCAAACCTGCGAAATGAAAGGAGTATGGGATGGACCAGTACGACCCCGACTCCGGCCTGCGGCTAGCCTGGATCGGAACGCCCCTGCGCAAGCGGCTGGACGAGACTCTGGAGATGCCATTGCCATGGGATATCGCCCAGTTGATTGCCGGCTCGGAAGTCGATCCGGATTCTGGCAAGCAAAACCCGCCCGACATCATGTCGGGCGGGTGATTTTTCGAACCTATCGCTTAGTAGCAGGGCGGATAGGGGTAATAGCCGCACGGCGGCGGATAGTAGGGATGATCGACCGCTCCGGCGACCGCCGCACCAGCGACTGCACCAGCCGCGGCACCGGCATACCAGGCGCCCGGAACATGCCAGCCATAGCCGCCATGATACCAGCCGCCATGCCAACCGCCGCCATGCCAGCCATAGCCGCCATGGGCGACGAACCAGTCGATGAACAGCGCCGCCGAGCCCTTGGCGCCATTCAGGCCGCCTTCGAGCACCGACACTTCGAATGTCAGATTGTCGCCTTCGATCTTCGGCTTCTTGAGCACGACGACCGCATCATCGACGGTGACGCCATCATCGCCGAGGACCGAGATTGTCGCATTCGGCGGGTCCTTGGCGAAACTGTCGCGGCCCTCATCCCATTCCGAGATGAACTGGTCGGTATTGACGTGGCCGGCCATACGCGCCGGGCGATCCGTGAAAACGATGGTATTTGCGGCAACGCCGGTCAGCGTCAGCTTGCCGCCGTCGAGCGTCGCGCCGCGTGAATTCAAAACCGCAAGCGAAGGCGCCGGGCTTGCGCTCGGCTGGCCGATGGTCTTGGCGCCCGGCACATGCGGCTTCTTCGCCGTATCCTGGGCCATCGCCGCGCCGCTTGCCAAAGCGAGCCCGGCTGCCAGCATCGCAATGCCGGCAATCCTATTCAATCGCATCATGAAGTGACCTCCTTTTGAACCTACCCGGACGATGGATGCGCCGGCCGAACCCGAAAACGGACGATGCCCACTCCAGAAACTGGGTTCGGCAAGCGAACCCGGGCATCCTCCTAGCATGAGACCCTTTCACAGACGTGACTAAGGCGCGAGATTTGAGCGTCCCCTGTCAAACTTTCATTACGCCTTGGCATTATGAGGAAACCCGAAGGACGTTCGCGCCTAAAAGGATACGCATGTCTCAACCGCTCCCGGTGATCTATCTCGCGCGTCATGGCGAAACGGCCTGGAGCCAGTCCGGCCAGCACACCGGGCTGACCGACATCCCGCTGACCGAACGCGGCGAAAAAATGGCGATCGCCTTGGGCAGGCGGCTCAAGGGCATGACATTTGCGACTGTCCTCTCCAGCCCATTGCAACGCGCCTACCGCACCTGCGAGCTTGCCGGCTTTGCCCCCATGGCCCAGATCGATCCCGATCTCGTCGAGTGGAATTACGGGGAATATGAAGGGGTTACATCAGCCGCTATCCACGCAAACCGGCCCGGCTGGAACCTTTTTCGCGATGGTTGTCCCGACGGCGAAACCCCGGAAGCGATCAGCGCCCGCGCCGACAGGGTCGTCACTCGTCTGCGGGGGCTGCCCGACCCGATCCTTCTTTTCTCAAGCGGACATATCATCCGGGTTTTGGCAGCGCGCTGGCTCGGTCTTACGATCGAAGTCATGGCGGCGCGGCTCCTCCTGGGCACGGCAAGCCTGAGCGCCTTGAGCTATGAGCATACGGTCGCGGAACCTGCCATTCGCTTATGGAACGACATTCGTCATCTGGATGACGTAAGTTAATGCGCTGGCTGAACCACCCGATGGCACAGAGACGGAGCGTTCGCGATGAATGAGTTGAAGCCGGACAAAGCCAAGCCGCAGGCCCCGATCTCCGCTGCTCTCGCCCGTACCGAATTATGGGACACGTTGCTTGGCCGCTACGGCCATGGCGCCGTACAGCTGGCGGGCGAAGACAACGCCTTTTATGAGCGCCATCTGGTCTTCGATAATGTGGTGGATCCGGCCTTTGCGCAGCCGCGCGAGCGCTTCGAAGCCTATGCCCGCTCGGTTCGCGACATTCTTGCCAGGCGTTGGGTGATGACCCGGCGAGCCTACAACACCGAGAATCCGAAGCGCATCTACTATCTCTCCATGGAATTCCTGATCGGCCGTTCCTTGCGCAACAATGTCAGCAATCTCCAGCTTGATGAGATTGCCAAAGAGGTGGCGAAGGAAAACCATATCGACTGGCCGGACATCATCGAACAGGAACCGGATGCCGGCCTCGGCAATGGCGGCCTGGGCCGTCTCGCCGCCTGTTTCCTCGATTCAATGGCGACCATGCACCTGCCGGCGATGGGGTATGGTTTGCGCTACGAATACGGAATCTTTAAGCAGTTCATTGTCGATGGCTGGCAGCAGGAACAGCCTGACAATTGGCTGCGCAACCCCGATCCCTGGGAGGTTGCGCGCCCTCATGAACTCGTCGAAATCAAATTGAACTGTTCGTATGAGGTGCAAGGTGGCAAATTGCGGGCCATTCCCGATCGCCCCTCCAGCCTGTTTGGCATCCCCTATGACCGGCCAATCGTTGGTTATGGTTGCAGGACGGTAAATACCTTGCGCCTGTGGGCCGCTGGCGCGCCTGACTACTTCGATTTCAAGGAGTTCAGCAGCGGCGATTTCGTCGGTGCGCTGGCTGAGACGCTGGCCGCCGAATCGGTGACGCGCGTGCTCTATCCAGATGACTCGACGAGTCAGGGGCAGGCCTTGCGCTTCGTGCAAGAATATTTCCTCGCCGCCTGCTCGCTTGCCGATCTCATACGGCGCTTCCGCTATCACAATTCCAACATTCGCGCACTGCCGGACAAGGTGGCCATCCAGCTCAACGACACGCACCCGACCATGACGGTGCCGGAGTTGATGCGCATCCTGCTTGATGAGGATCATCTGAGCTGGGACGAGGCGTGGGATATCACCACGCGCACCCTTGCCTACACCAATCATACTCTCTTGCCCGAGGCTCTCGAACGCTGGCCGGTTGCCTGGTTCGAATTGATGATGCCGCGCCTGCTTGAGATCATCTACGAGATCAACAAGCGCTTCCTCGACGAGGTCCGGGCAAAATATCCCGGCGATGAAGCGCGCGTGCGGCGCATGAGTCTCATCTACCAGGATGGAACCCGCAAGGTGCGCATGGCGCATCTCGCCATTCTCGGCAGCCACAGCACCAATGGCGTCGCCAAGATCCATACCGAATTGCTCAAGACGATGACCGTCAGGGACTTCGCGGAGATGTTCCCGGAACGCTTCTCCAACAAGACCAATGGCGTCACCCCGAGGCGTTGGCTGCTGGCCGCCAATCCACCGCTGGCTGCAATCATCTCCGAGGCGATCGGCGATGACTGGATCACCGACCTGTCCGAACTGCAGAAGCTTAAACCCTTGGCTGAAGACAAGGCCTTCCGCGACAAGTTCCTTGTTGCGAAGCACGCCGCGAAAATCCGCTTTGTCGATTGGCTCAAGGCAACATCGGGACTCGAGCTCGATCCGGAAACGATCTACGACTGCCAGATCAAGCGCATTCACGAATACAAGCGCCAATTGCTGAACGCATTGCGCATCGTGGTTCTCTACAATCGGTTGAAAGAGAACCCGGCGCTGCCAATGCCGCACCGCACCTTCTTCTTCGCCGGCAAGGCGGCTCCCGCCTATTGGCTTGCCAAGGTCATCATCAAATTCATCAATAATCTTGCTGGGACGATCGACGGCGACCCGGCCGTTAACACGCGTATGAAGATCGTGTTCCTGCCGGATTATCGCGTCACCCTGGCCGAGCACCTGATCCCGGCGGCCGATGTCTCGAACCAGATATCGACCGCGGGCTATGAGGCAAGCGGCACCAGCAACATGAAGTTCATGATGAACGGCGCTCTCACCATCGGCACTCGCGATGGGGCCACCATCGAAATGGCCGAGGCGGCCGGAGAGGAGAACTTCTTCCTTTTTGGCCTCACCGCTGAGGAAGTCGCCAACAGCCGCGGCTGGTACAATCCGCACTGGCATTATGATCACGAGCCGGAGACAAAGGCTGCTCTAGATCTCATTTTCTCGAATTATTTCAGCCGCAACGAGCCCGGTGCCTTCGAACCATTGCGCAACGCTCTGCTGACAAGCGGCGATTTCTACATGCATCTCGCCGATCTCAAATCCTATCTTGCGGCCGACCAGCGATTGGTCGATCTTTATGCCGATCCGCAGGGCTGGGCGCGCATGGCGATCCTCAATATTGCGAGTTCGGGCGAATTCTCGAGCGACCGCACGATCGCCCAATACGCATCCGGAATCTGGGGGGCGAAGCCATGTCCGGTACCCGAAACGCGACGGGGTATCCCGACGGATCCTGGCAGTTGAGACGATAGCCGGCGGAGACGAGGAGCGCTGATGATTTCGCCACTGGCGGGCAAGCCCGCACCGAAAAGCATGCTCATCGACATTGCCGATCTCGATCGGCAGTTTCACGAGCGCACGCCCGACACTTCCGATCCGACGCAAATGGTGAGTTTCGGCACCAGCGGCCATCGCGGCACGCCGTTTAACGGCACCTTCACCGAGGCGCATATTTTCGCGATCGCCCAGGCGATCTGCGAATATCGCAAGGCGCAAGGCATTTCCGGCCCGCTCTATATGGGCAAGGATACTCATGCGGTGTCGAGCCCGGCCCAGCGCGCGGCATTGGAAGTGCTTGCCGCGAATGAGGTTGAAACGTTCATCCAGCGCGACGAAGGTGTGACGCCCACCCCCGTCATTTCGCGCGCCATCCTCGTCTACAATCGCGATCACCAGGGCCCGCGTGCCGACGGCATTGTGATAACGCCGTCGCACAATCCGCCGGAAGACGGCGGCTTCAAGTATAATCCGCCCAATGGCGGCCCGGCCGATGTCGATATCACCGATTGGGTGCAGAAGCGCGCCAATGACCTGCTGCGCGACGGCAATAAGGGCGTCAAGCGCATGCGCTACGAGTTGGCCGCGAAGGCGGCGACGACGCATCGCGAAGACTTCATCATGCCCTATGTCGAAGACCTGAAGAATGTCGTCGACATGGATGCGATCCGCGGCTCGGGGCTGAAGCTGGCGGTCGATCCCTTGGGCGGCGCGGCGCGGCCCTATTGGGAGCCGATCAACGCGGCTTATGGGCTCGACGTCACCATCGTCAATCCCGAACTCGATCCGACCTTCTCCTTCATGACCGTCGATCATGACGGCAAGATTCGCATGGATTGCTCAAGCCCCTATGCCATGGCGCGGCTTGTAGGCTTGAAAGACAAGTACAGCGTCGCCTTCGCCAATGATCCGGACTCGGATAGGCACGGCATCGTCACGCCATCGGCGGGATTGATGAACCCCAATCACTATCTGGCGGTTGCGATTCAGTATCTGCTCACCCATCGCGAGCAATGGCCGGCGCATGTCTCGGTCGGCAAGACGCTGGTTTCGTCGAGCATGATCGACCGCGTCGTTGCAAGTCTCGGCCGCACGCTTTGCGAGGTCCCGGTCGGGTTCAAATGGTTCGTGCCCGGCCTTTATGACGGAACCCAATGTTTCGGCGGCGAGGAAAGTGCGGGTGCAAGTTTCCTCCGCCGCAACGGAACCGTATGGACCACCGACAAGGACGGTCCGATCATGGATCTGCTGGCCGCCGAAATTGCCGCCAAGACCGGCAAGGACCCGGGCGAGCATTATCGCATACTCGAAAGCAGGTTCGGTTCGCCGCTCTATACCCGCATCGATGCGGCCGCCTCGGCCGCGCAGCGCGCGAAATTGAAGAAGCTGTCGCCGGAAGCGGTGACCGACTTGACGCTCGCGGGCGAAAGGATCGTCGCCAAACTGACGCGGGCCCCGGGCAACGATGCCCCGATCGGCGGCTTGAAAGTGGTGGCCGAGAGCGGCTGGTTCGCAGCAAGGCCCTCGGGCACCGAGGACATTTACAAAATCTACGCCGAAAGCTTCAAGGATCGCGCTCATCTCGATGCGATCGTCGAGGAGGCGCAGGCAATCGTCAGCAAGGCTATGGGCTGATGCCGCGGAACAACCTCGTGTTTCTGGTCGATGTCGACAATACCTTGATCGACAATGACGCGGTGCGCGAGGACTTCCGCTGCGACATCGCGCGCGATTACGGCACTGCCTATCGCGACCGCTACTGGACGATCCAGGAGGGACTTTTCACATCCCTTGGCTATCGCGATTATCTTGGCGCCGCGCAGCAATTGTGGCTGGAGAGCGGCTATGACATGGAATTGCTGTCCTTGTCGGCCTATCTTCTGGATTATCCCTTCGCCGGCCGGCTCTATCCCGGTGCTCTCGATGTTCTAGAAGGCTTGCGCAATTGGGGGCCGACGGTCATTCTGACCGACGGAGATGCGATCTTCCAGCCGCGCAAGATCGAGCGCGCGGGACTTGCCGCGGCCGTCGACGATCGGATCCTGATCTACGTCCACAAGGAGGACGCCCTTGACGACATCAAGCGCCGATATCCCGCCGGGCACTACGTGCTGATCGACGATAAACTGCGCATCCTCGGTGCCTTCAAGAAGGCTTGGGGCAGGGATGTCACAACGATCTGGCCGCGCCAGGGCCAGTTTGCACTTGATCCTTCGGCGGAAGCCGCGCATCAGCCGCCTGATCTGACTATTTCGCGGATCGGCGATCTTCTCGAAATCAACCTTGAGGCCCACCTTCAACGCACAACATCGATGGTGACAACATGAAACCTACTGAGAAGCTTCACGACCTTGGCCAGAGCCTGTGGCTCGACAACATCACCAACGATCTCCTCACCAGCGGCACGCTCAAGCGCTATATCGACGAATGGTCGGTGACAGGGCTTACCTCCAATCCGACGATCTTCGACCACGCGATCAAGGGCAGCACCGCCTATGATGCGCCGATCCGCGATCTCCTCGCCAAGGGACGCTCCGGCGAGGCCTTGTTCTTCGATATCGCGCTCGCCGACCTCACCCAGGCCGCCGATCTTTTCAAACCGATTTGGGAGAAGACCTCGGGCGTCGATGGTTTTGTCTCGCTCGAAGTATCACCGCTTCTTGCCTATGACACCAAGAGCACGCTCGCAGCGGCAAAGGAACTCTTCGCCCGCGCCAAGCGGCCCAATCTCTTCATCAAGATTCCGGGCACCAAGGAAGGCTTGCCGGCAATCGAGGAGGCGATCTTCGCCGGCGTTCCCGTAAACGTCACCTTGCTCTTCTCGCGCGAACATTATGTCGCGGCGGCGCAAGCCTATATGCGTGGCGTCGAGCGGCGCATCGCAGCGGGGCTTGATCCCGATGTCGCCTCCGTTGCATCGCTCTTCATCAGCCGTTGGGATGTCGCTGTCGCCGGCAAGGTGCCGGATGCGCTCCACAACAAGCTTGGTCTAGCCATCGCCCAGCGTGCCTATAAGGCCTATGTCGATCTCCTCGCCTCGCCCGGCTGGCAGCGCGCCTATAATTCCGGCGCGCGTGCCCAGCGTCTGCTCTGGGCCAGCACCGGATCGAAGGATCCGAAAGCATCCGACATCCTCTATGTGAAGGGTCTCGCTTCACCTTTCACCGTCAACACCATGCCGGAAGGAACTCTCAAGGCCTTTGCCGATCACGGCGAAGTCGGTGCGCCGGTGCCGATGGATGGCGGCGATTGCGAGAAGGTGCTCGCCGAATTCGCCAAGGCCGGCATCGATGTCGATACACTTGCAGCGAAGCTTCAGGAGGATGGCGCCAAATCCTTCGTCAATTCCTGGAACGAGCTTCTTGGCGTCATCGCTTCGAAGAGCGCGGCTCTCAAGAAGGCCAGCTGAGCAATGGCTGCGGTTCAGCCGGTAACAGCGCGATCCGCCTGGAAAGCGCTGGAAGCCCACTACCGTGCGATCGGCGGCGCGCATATGCGCAAGCTCTTCGCCGACGATCCCACGCGCGGCACGCGTCTCGCACTTCAGGTCGCGGGTCTCTATCTCGACTACTCCAAGAACCGCGTCACCGACGAGACGCTGGCGCTGCTCGTCAAGCTCGCGGATGAGTCCGATCTGCGCGGCCGCATCGATGCGATGTTTGCGGGCGAGAAGATCAACATTACCGAGAACCGTGCCGTACTTCACGTGGCCCTCCGGGCGCCAGAAGGCGCCGTCATCATGGTCGATGGCAAGAATGTCGTGCCGGACGTCCATGTGGTGCTCAAGAAAATGGCGGCTTTCGCCGAACGCGTGCGCAACGGCTCATGGACCGGCCACACCGGCAAGCGTATCCGAGCGGTGGTCAATGTCGGCATTGGCGGGTCGGATCTCGGCCCCGTCATGGCCTATGAGGCCTTGCGTGATTATAGCCAGCGCGACATCGCCTTCCGCTTTGTATCGAATGTCGACGGTACTGACTTCGTCGAGGCGACGCATGATCTCGATCCGTCCGAGACCCTGTTCGTCATCTCGTCCAAGACCTTCACGACACTAGAGACCATGACCAATGCGCATAGTGCGCGCGATTGGCTACTCGCAGGCCTTGGCGGCGATGCCAAGGCGGTAGCGAAGCATTTCGTTGCCGTCTCGACCAATGCCGAGAAAGTTTCCGAATTCGGCATCGACACCGCCAACATGTTCGAGTTCTGGGACTGGGTCGGCGGCCGGTACTCGATGGATTCTGCGATCGGCCTTTCGACCATGATCGCCATCGGTCCTGACAATTTCAAAGAGATGCTCGCCGGCTTCCATGAAATGGACGAGCATTTCCGCACAGCGCCTTTCGCGAAGAACATGCCGGTGCTGATGGGATTGCTCGGCATCTGGTACAACGACTTCTTTGGCGCCCAGACCGTCGCCGTGCTGCCTTACGAGCAGTATCTGAAGCGCTTTCCGGCCTATCTCCAGCAACTGACCATGGAGAGCAACGGCAAGCATGTGACCCTCGACGGTACGCAAATCGATTGCGCGACAGGCCCGGTCTATTGGGGCGAGCCCGGCACCAACGGCCAGCATTCTTTCTACCAGCTCATCCATCAGGGCACGCGCCTCATCCCCTGCGACTTCATTGCCTTTGCGAAGTCGCTCAACAAGCTTGGTCGCCATCACGACATCCTGATCGCCAATGTTTTTGCCCAGGCCGAAGCGCTCGCCTTTGGCAAGACAGCGGAAGAGGTGAAGGCCGAGGGCACGCCAGACTGGCTCGTGCCGCATCGCGTCTTCGCGGGCAACCGGCCGTCCAACACCATCCTTGCCGATGAATTGACGCCGGCCGCGCTTGGCCGCCTCGTCGCGCTTTACGAACATATCGTCTTCACCCAGGGCGCGATATGGCACATCGATTCCTTCGACCAGTGGGGCGTTGAATTGGGCAAGGTTCTCGCCCAGCGCATTATTCCCGAGCTTGAAAGCAAGACGCCGCCCAAGCTCCACCACGACAGTTCGACCAACGAACTGATCCGCCGTTATCGCGAACTCAAAGATACTGTTTAGGTCTCACGCTTCAATCAGGGGTATTTCGATGCAGCTTGGCATGATCGGCTTGGGGCGCATGGGCGCCAATATGGTGCGCCGCCTGCAGAAGGGCGGCCACACCTGCGTGGTCTATGATCGCAATGCCGATGCGGTCGCAAACCTGGCGAAGGAAAAGGCCACACCGTCGTCATCGCTCGCCGATTTCGTGCAGAAGCTCGAAAAGCCGCGCGCCATCTGGCTGATGGTGCCGGCGGCAGTCGTCGATCTTTCGATTGCTGATCTTGTACCCTTGCTCGAAGCGGGCGACATCATCATCGACGGCGGCAACTCCTACTACATTGACGACATTCGCCGCGCCAGGGAACTGGCGCCGAAAAAGCTCCACTATGTCGATGTTGGAACCTCCGGCGGCGTATGGGGTCTCGAGCGCGGCTATTGCATGATGATCGGCGGCGAAGACAACGTCGTGAAGCGGCTCGATCCGATCTTTGCGACACTCGCCCCGGGTATTGGCACGATCCCGCGCACTGCAGGCCGCGAAAAGGCTGGTGGCACGGCGGAACAGGGTTATCTCCATTGCGGGCCGAATGGCGCCGGCCATTTCGTGAAGATGGTCCACAACGGCATCGAGTATGGATTGATGGCTGCCTATGCCGAGGGCATGGCGATCCTCAAATCGGCGAATATCGGCAAGCGAAGCCATGAAGTCGATGCCGAGACGACGCCATTGCGCGATCCCGATCACTATCAATACGATCTCAACCTTCCCGATATTGCCGAGGTCTGGCGGCGCGGCAGCGTGGTTTCGTCCTGGCTGCTCGACCTCACGGCCGCGGCCTTGCTATCCGATCCGAAGCTTTCGAACTTTGCTGGCCGCGTCTCGGATTCGGGCGAGGGCCGCTGGACGATCAAGGCGGCGATCGACGAAGCCGTCCCCGCCAATGTTTTGACCACCGCGCTTTACGAGCGCTTCAGCTCGCGCGGCGAGGCGGATTTTGCCGACAAGCTTCTCTCCGCCATGCGCTTCCAGTTCGGCGGTCATATCGAGAAGAAAAGCTAGGATGAGATCGGTGGAAGACGAATGTCATTCGAACTCTCGCTTGTTCAAGAAATCGCCGCCTTGTCTTCTCCCGCCCGCGGGAGAAGAAGGGGACCCGTGCCGCGTAGCGGCATGGGGAAGATGAGGAGATGAACATGCGACCCCTCACCTTTCCCATTGCTGCGCAATGGGCCCCTTTCCTCTCCCGCAAGCGGGCGAGGAAATCTTCGCCATGTCGGGCGGCAGCAGAATAGGGGCTAATGATGAGTACAACGCAGTCCGACGCCCTGGTTTTCTTTGGCGCGACCGGCGACCTCGCGCACAAGAAGATCTTCCCCTCGCTCCAGGCGATGATCAAGCGCGGGACCCTGAAGGTGCCGGTGATCGGTGTCGCCAAGGCCGGTTGGACGGTCGAGGATCTGAAAGCCCGCGCCAAGGACAGTCTCGAAGAGCATGGCGGCCTTGACCCGCAAGCCTTCGAAACGCTGTGTGGCCTGCTACGCTATGTCGATGGCGACTACAACGATCCCAAGACATTCCAGACGCTTCGCAAGGAACTGGGCGACGTCAAACATCCGACCCACTATCTCGCGATCCCGCCGGTTCTTTTCGGCCTGGTGATCGAGCAGCTCGACAAATCCGGCTGCGCCGACGGTGCCCGCGTCATCGTCGAAAAGCCTTTCGGCACGGACCTCGCCTCAGCGAAGAATCTCAATCGGATCCTGCACAACGTATTCGACGAGCGCGATATTTTCCGCATCGATCACTATCTCGGCAAAAGTCCGGTGAACAACATGCTGTTCTTCCGCTTTGCCAATTCGCTGCTCGAGCCGATCTGGAACCGCAATTATGTCGAGAGCATCCAGGTTACCATGGCGGAATCTTTCGGCGTCCAAGGTCGTGGCGCCTTCTACGATCGCACTGGCGCCTTGCGCGATGTAGTGGAGAACCATCTCCTCCAGGTTCTGACCAATCTTGTCATGGAGCCGCCGGCCCGCACCGATGCCGAATCGATCCGTGATGAGAAGATCCAGGTCTTGCGCTCGATGCCGTCTCTAGAAGCGGCCAATTATGTACGCGGCCAGTTCAAGGGCTATCTCAACGAGCCGGGTGTCGCGCCCAATTCACACACCGAGACCTTTGCCGCGGTCAAGCTTGAGCTTGATTCCTGGCGCTGGAAGGGCGTGCCGGTCTTCATCCGCGCCGGCAAGTGTCTGCCTGTGACCTGCACGGAGATCATCGTGCGGCTCAAAGACCCGCCCACTATGTTCCGCAATTTCAACTTGGCGCCGAACTACTGCCGGCTGCGCATCAGCCCCGATGTGACGATCGCGATTGGCGCCAACACCATGATTATCGGCTCCGAAACCGAATGCGAGACGGTTGAGATGGTCGCCGCCCGGCAGCCCAAGGCGCATGAGATGGATGCCTATGAACGCCTGCTCGGCGATGCGATGCATGGCGACCAGACGCTCTTCGCACGCGAGGATTATGTCGAGGAAGCCTGGCGGATTGTTGATCCTGTGCTGAAGCTCGATCTTCCTGTCTACCCTTACGAGCCGGGGACTTGGGGGCCAAAGGAAGCGGAGAAATTGGCGCCGCCTGATGGCTGGAGCGATCCGGTTGTCAGCAAATCGGCGGAGGCCGCATGACCAGCGCTGATCTCGATCTTCTTTCGATCAACACGATCCGGACTCTGTCGATCGACGCGGTCCAGCAGGCAAATTCCGGCCATCCCGGCACGCCGATGGCTTTGGCGCCGCTGGTCTACACGATCTGGAACGAGGTGATGAATTTCGATCCGGCCGATCCGATCTGGCCGAACCGCGACCGCTTCGTGCTGTCGAACGGTCATGCCTCGATGCTGCTGTGGTCGGTACTGTTCTTGACCAGCACCCAGGCCGTCGATGCTGACTATGAGATTCTCGGCAAGCCGTCGGTGACCCTCGACGACATCAAGCATTTCCGCCAAATCGGCAGCAAGGCGCCGGGTCATCCCGAATATCACCTCGTTTCGGGCGTCGAGACGACGACCGGCCCGCTCGGCCAGGGCATCGCGACCAGCGTCGGCATGGCGATCGCCCAGAAATGGCTCGCCCATCGTTACAATCGGCCGGACTTCGATGTCTTCGATTACAACATCTACGCCGTTTGCGGCGACGGCTGCGTGATGGAAGGCGTGGGTTCCGAAGCCGCATCGATCGCCGGCCATTTGGCGCTCGATAATCTCTGTTGGATCTACGACAACAACCACATCACCATCGAAGGCCACACTTCGATCACCTTCACCGAGGATATCGCCGCGCGCTTTCTCGGTTATGGCTGGAATGTGCTGCGTGTCGGCGACGCCAATAATCTGGGCCTTATCAAGAACGCGCTCGACATCTTCCGCGAGACCAAGGGCAGGCCGACCTTCATCATTCTCGACAGCCATATAGGCTATGGCTCGCCGCACAAGCAGGACACGGCCGCTGCGCATGGCGAACCCTTGGGAGAAGAGGAAGTGCGCCTCGTCAAGCGCGCCTATGGCTGGCCGGAGGATGCGAAGTTCCTCGTGCCCGATGGCGTGATGGATCATTTCGCTGCCGGTATTGGCGCGCGCGGCAAGGCGGCACATGAAGCCTGGTCGGCGCTCTTCGGCAACTACCGCGCAAAGTATCCGGATCTTGCGACCGAGATCGACCAGATGCAGACGCGGCGCCTGCCGGAAGGCTGGGATCGCAACCTGCCGGTCTTCGCCGCTGACCCCAAGGGCATTGCCGGCCGCGATGCGTCGTCGAAAGTACTGAATGTTCTCGCCCAGAATATCCCCTGGCTGCTTGGCGGCTCTGCCGATCTCGGGACGTCGAACAAGACCGTGCTGACCTTTCCGGGCGCCGGCGATTTCGAGCCCGACAATTACGGGGGCCGCAATTTTCATTTCGGCATCCGCGAGCATTCCATGGCGGCGATCGTCAATGGCATGTCCTTGACGAAACTCAGGGCCTATGGCGCGACCTTCTTCATCTTCAGCGATTATGCGCGCCCTGCCATTCGCCTTTCGGCGCTCATGGAATTGCCAACGATCTTCATCTTCTCGCACGACGCGATGGGCGACGGGGAAGACGGTCCGACGCATCAGCCGGTCGAGCAGCTTGCTTCGTTGCGCGCCATGCCAGGCTTGGTCCTCATCCGGCCAGCCGATGCCAATGAAGTCGTCGAGGCCTACAGATACATCATGCAATTGCGCCACGAACCGGCTGCACTCGTCGTCTCGCGCCAGCCCTTGCCGACATTCGATCGCAATAAATATGCCTCCGCTGCCGGCGTGTCGAAAGGCGCTTACGTGCTTGCCGGCGGCGAGACGGCGACACCAGACGCCATCATTATCGCGACGGGCAGCGAAGTGACTCTCGCAGTCGATGCTTACGAGGAACTGGCGAAGCAGGGCATCCGAACGCGTGTCGTTTCGATGCCGTCCTGGGATATTTTCGAGCATCAATCGCAGGCCTATCGCGACAGCGTCCTGCCTCCCGCCGTTACCAAGCGCGTTGCGGTCGAGCAGGCCTCGACCTTCGGCTGGGAGCGCTATGTCGGAACGACCGGCAAGATCATCGGCATGAAGACCTTCGGGGCGTCGGCGCCATTGAAGGAACTGCAGAAGAAATTCGGCTTCGAGCCGGATCATGTCGTCGACGCCGTTAAGGAACTGGTTGGCAAGGCGTGATCCGCGACCCTTACCGCGTCGATCTTGCATCCGGCCCGCTTCAGGCGACGATACTGCCGAGCTACGGCATGCTCGTCGCATCGCTCAAATGGCAGGGTGTCGAACTTCTTCGGCGCATCGACAATCTCGAGAGCGCCGCGGCCAAGGGCAGCACCGCGGGCATCCCGCTGCTCTATCCTTGGGCCAACCGGCTCGATGGCTTGGGATACAAAGCGGCAGGTCGCCAAGTTGTCCTCGATCCCAGTTCGCCGTTCCTTCACTTCGACGGGAATGGCCTGCCGATCCACGGTGTGCCCTGGGCAAAAGTGCCGTGGCGGGTGGTGAAATCGGCATCGTCGTTGCTCACCGCCCGTCTCGATTGGTCCGGGGATTTGATGTCGGTCTTTCCATTTCCACACAAGCTCGAGATGGAAGTCGAACTTGGAGATGCTCTGTCGATCGTCGTGAACGTCATTGCCGATCGTGACCCGGTTCCGGTGAGCTTCGGCTTTCATCCCTATTTCGGATTGAGCGAGGTGGCGCGGGCCGGTTGGCGGTTGCATTTGCCATCGATGCAGAAGCTCCTTCTCGATGCTCGCGGGATTCCCATGGGCGCGCGCACCGGCTTTGCGGCAAGGGACGATGCCCTTGGCATGACGATCTATGACGATGGCTTTGCGCTCGAGAGCAACCCTGCGCGACTAGCACTGTCTGGCGGCGGTCGGATGATCGCCGTCGATTTTCTCGAGGGTTTTCTCTTCGCGCAGGTCTATGCGCCTAAAGGCCAGGATCTTGTCGCCCTGGAGCCGATGACCGCGCCAACCAATGCGCTGGCGAGCGGCGAGGATTTGCCGATCGTGAAACCCGGTGAGAAATTTACCGCCAAATTCCGTGTCACAGTCGTATGAAACAAGCCCGACTATCGCTTCCAGCGCCGCATGACGTCACGATCGGCTATGCCGAATGGGGCAGGTCCGATGCGGCGCAGACAATCCTTTGCGTGCACGGACTGACGCGCAATGCCCGCGATTTTGATTTTCTAGCCAAGGCGCTCGTCGATCGCGGCGCGCGCGTGATCGCGCTGAACATGGTTGGCCGCGGCACGAGCTCATGGCTTGCCGATCCCATGGGCTATGTCGTTCCGGCCTATGTTGGGCACGTCCTGCAGTTCTTGAAGGAACAGCGCCTCGACTCCGTCGATTGGGTCGGAACCTCAATGGGCGGCCTCATCGGCATGCTGATCGCCGCGGGTGAGAACAATCCGATCCGCCGATTGGTTCTCAACGACATCGGGCCGTTCATCTCGCAGGCCGCGCTCGCGCAGCTCAAGATCTATGTCGGCCGCGATCCGCTATTTCCTTCGTTGAAGGATGCAGAAAGCTATCTGCGCGAAATTCACGCGGGCTTCGGCCCCTTGAGCGATGCGCAATGGCATCATCTCGTGAGCCACAGTGTTCGCGATGCCGATGGAGGATTGCGTCTCCACTACGATCCTCAGATCAAGGTTCCTTATGCGCAGATGGCTGATGCCGATGTCGATCTCTGGGCCCTGTGGGAGAAAATCCGCTGCCCGACTTTCCTGCTCCGCGGCAGCGAGAGCCAATTGCTGACTGCCGACACGGCGTTGCAAATGACGGCGACTGGACCGCAAGCGACCTTGGCGACGTTTGAAGGCGTCGGGCATGCGCCGGCCTTGATGGCCGACGACCAGATCGAGCTTGTTGCCGGGTGGCTGCGGCCCGATTCAACCAAGGATTAACCGAAGTTCGAGACTCCGCTTGGCGTTTACTTCTTGGCGAGGCCTCGCGAGTCAAACTGCACTCACCCCGGAAACGGAAAAACAAAAACACCAGCGATCGCCCGGGACAAGCTGATCAGCCGGTTTCGCGTCAAACAGCCTAACAGGACACGCTCACCGCCCTGCATCTGCAAGCCAGATGCGGGGCGGCGGCGTAACTCGCGATTTTCCGGAATCGTTTGCACACGGAGCAATTTTTGACGGCCCCGCGGCGATGGTCCGCAAGTCATTGATCAGGCTATCGAATTAGTAAAGTCCTATTTTTCAGAATAAAATGCTTGACTTAATGCGCAGCTATTAGTACGAATCTCGTCATGCTTCGATAATTGGGTTTCGCAAGGAGGCGCCAAACGCCCCGAGCCCCAGCCGAAGCCTATACTGTCCCCAAAATCTGATTCGTATGGAGCGAAAATGACCGGCAACGGCCATGGCAATGATCTGTTGCGCCGCCTCGAAGCTGGCGCCCAGGGCAGGGTGACCTTCATCGAACTGTTCTTCGATCTGGTCTTCGTCTTCGCCATCACGCAACTGTCGCATGCGCTGCTCGCCCACCTGACCGTGCTCGGTGCGATTGAAACCGCCGTCCTGTTCATGGCGGTGTGGTGGGTGTGGATTTACACGTCCTGGACGGCCAATTGGCTCGATCCCGACTTAACGCCCGTGCGCCTGATGCTGATGGTGCTGATGCTCGCAGGGCTGGTCATGTCGGCCTCGATCCCTGACGCATTCGGCGCCATGGGTATCGCCTATGCGGGCGCCCATGTCTTCATCCAGGTCGGCCGCAGCCTGTTCATGCTCTGGGCGCTGCGCAAGGCGGGCGAAACCGTCCTTGCCCAAAATTTCCGGCGCATCCTCATCTGGCTCGCCATCGCCGGCGTCTTCTGGCTGGCCGGCGCCCTCTGCGAGCGCGAAATGCGATTGGTGCTCTGGCTTATCGCACTTGCCATCGAATATGCCGGGCCTTCGGCGGGGTTCGTTGTGCCGGGTCTCGGGCGCTCGACCACTGCGGACTGGAACATTTCAGGCGGTCATCTGGCGGAGCGCTGCGCGCTTTTCATCATCATTGCGCTCGGCGAATCCATTCTCGTCACCGGCGCGACTTTCGCCGAGACGGCCTGGAGCCCGGTGGTAATCACCGCTTTCGTCGTGGCCTTTGTCGGTAGCGTCGCAATGTGGTGGATCTATTTCGATACCGGCCATGCGCGCGGCACCCATACGATCGAGCATGCAAGCGATCCTGGCCGTCTCGCGCGGCTTGCCTACACGTACCTGCACTTGCCGATCGTCGCCGGCATTGTGGTGTGCGCGGTTTCCGATGAACTGGTTCTCGCCCATCCGGTCGGCCATATCGAAGCGCCGGCGATTGCTGCGATCCTGGGCGGACCGGCCTTGTTCATTCTCGGCGTGGGATTGTTCAAACGCACCTTCGCGCCGAACTTTCCACTCTCGCATTTGGTTGGACTGGTGCTTCTGGCGCTGCTTGTGCCGGTCGCATTTTATTTCGAGACCTTGAGCCTTGGCGCCCTGGCGATGAGCGTGCTTGTCATCGTCGCAATTTGGGAAACGGTATCGCTTGAGACCTGCGTGCGAGGCCGAAGCATTAGGTAGCCTCTAGGTGCTGCGCCGGCGCAGCCTCAGACCAGCATCCTTCGAGGCATCGCCTCCGGCGATGCACCTAGATGAGGGGACAACTCAGAGCTGGTCGGCCCAGTTCTCGAGCTGGTTGATACGGTTGCGATAGGCGCGTTTGAGGCAGCCTGGTCATAGCCGCAGGCATTGCGGCGCCCAATCCAAGCCCGCTGCTCGGACCTGATCTGGCGTGCCATGCCGCCCGGCGCATTGTTGCTGAGCCGGAAATAGAGCGAGGCCATCTGCTGATCCATGTCCTGCAGGCGCGGGCTGTTGCAGATCGCGGCCTCGGCCGGAAGCTTGGCACAGTTGCAGTTGAAGGAAGCAGCGGATGCGGTGCCGGCGGGCTCATCAGGATGAGGGGCGCTGCGGCGAAGAGGATGCGGTGTTTCATGGGAGCATGTCTCAAGCTTGCCGCCTCGCTGTCAAGATGCTGACGCACCGACTCTGTTCCCCGTCCGTGACGGGGAAATTGGCGCGAATGCGCCGGGTGAGGGCGAATTCTTGAAACATTGTTGCGGTTCAGCGGCCCCTCATCCGCCCTCGGGCACCTTCTCCCCGCTTGCGGGGAGAAGGAAATGAAGAGCCGGATTCAATCGCGCGAAACCGCGCGCGTGGGCTAAGGCGAGCCTCGACCGATGCCGAGTCGGCCTTGTGGCGCGAATTGCGCGGCCGAAGATTCGCTGGGCACAAATTCGTCAGGCAGGCACCGATCGGGGGATATTTTGCGGATTTTCTGTGCCGCGAATCGCGGCTCGTCATCGAGCTTGACGGCTCGCAGCATGATGGGAGCACGCGCGACGAAGTGCGCGACAGATGGATTGCGGCGCAGGCCTATACAATCCTCAGATTCTGGAATGCGGACGTCCTACGCACCCGTCGCGTGGTATTGGATACGATCGTTGCGGCAATCGAGGGCTCGCTTCCGCCTCAGCGCGCCGCCGATCTCAAAGTGAAAGCTGCAAGGACTTAAGAAGCATGTGGACCTATCGCAATCCGGTGCGGATCGAATTTGGGGCGGGGCAGTTCAACCAGATCGCCAAGGCGATCGCCGGGCGCCCCTATTGTCTCGTGACCTATCCAGACGCGCCGTTCACGACGGTGACCAAGCGCCTTGCCCACGATGCCGGTGAGCCGGCGGCACTCATTCGCGATGTCGAGCCGAACCCCGCTTATGACAGCCTCGATCGCGCCGCGAAGGAATTTGCGAATGCCTCGAAACGGCCGGGCGTGATCGTCGCTTTGGGTGGTGGTTCGGCCATGGACACAGCCAAGGTTGTGGCGGCCTCGGATGGCGATTTCGCACGGGTGCGAACCTATGTCGAAACCGGGAAAGGCGCGGAGAAGCTTGGCCGTACGCCGATCATCGCGGTTCCGACGACAGCCGGGACGGGCAGCGAAGTCACCTGCTGGGCCACCGTCTGGGATACGAAGAACAAGAAGAAATATTCGCTCGCTCGCCCCGAACTCTATCCTGAAGCGGCAATCCTCGATCCGGAAGTAACGCTCGGCATTCCGCGTGCCTTGACCGTCTCGACCGGCCTTGATGCGCTTTCCCACGCGCTTGAAAGCCTGTGGAACACCAATGCCAATCCGGTCTCGGCCAATCATTCGGTCTTTGCCGCGCAGGAAGTACTCGAATGCTTGCCGGCGCTTTCGAACGATCTGCACAATCTCGAACTGCGCTCGCGACTGATGCGCGCCAGCCTCTTTGCCGGGCTTGCCTTTTCCAACACCAAGACGGCGCTCGCCCATTCCATCTCCTACCATTTCACGCTGCATCATGGCGTGCCGCATGGCATCGCCTGCTCGTTCTCGCTGCCATTGGTGATGAAGAGCGCCATCGGCCGCGGCGATATTTGCGACGGGGCGCTCAGGCGCATCTTCGGCCATGACCTCGATGCTGGGGTCAAGCGGCTTGAGGACCTGCTGGACGGCCTGGGCGTCTCGCGGCGCCCCGGCGATCACGGCGTCGACAGCAAGACCTGGCTTTCCGTGGTTGATGATGCCTTTGGCGGCGAGCGTGGCCGCAATTTCATCGGCTCGCGCGAGGCCATGTTCGAGGCGGCCCGGTCCGTCACCTGACATTGCCCCCCGGCGAGGCATCGGATAGAAGCACCCGCGACTTCACATTTTTCAAGGATTTCGGCATGTCCGCCGACACTAAACAGAACCGGCCAAAGGCGCGGCTCGCCAAGGGTTTTCGCGATATCGGTCCGGAGGAGATGCGCGGCGTCAAGCGCATGCTCCGCAAGATCGAGGAGGTCTATGAATCCTATGGCTTCGAGCCGGTGGAACAGCCCTTCATCGAATATACCGATGCCTTGGGCAAGTTCCTGCCCGACCAGGACCGGCCGAATGAGGGCGTTTTTTCGTTCCAGGATGATGACGAGCAATGGCTGTCACTGCGCTATGACCTGACCGCGCCGCTCGCGCGCTATGTCGCCGAGAACCAGCAGTCGCTTGCCATGCCCTATAGGAGCTACCGGCAGGGCTGGGTGTTCCGCAATGAGAAGCCGGGGCCGGGCCGTTTCCGCCAGTTCATGCAGTTCGATGCCGATACGGTCGGTACCGCCAATCCGGCCGCCGATGCCGAAGTCTGCATGATGGCCGCCGATACGATGGAAGCGCTCGGCATCCCGCGCGGCCAGTATGTGATGAAGGTGAACAACCGCAAACTCCTGAATGGTTTCCAGGAGACCTACGGCATTCCGACGAGCGTCCAGATGACCTGGCTGCGCGCCATCGACAAGCTCGATCGTCTCGGCAAGGCGGGTGTTGGCGAACTGCTTGGTGCCGGCCGCAAGGATGAATCGGGCGACTTCACTAAGGGCGCCGGCCTCACCGATAAGCAGATCGAGGCGAGCATTTCCTACGCGACGGCTCCGGCACTCGATGCGCGCTTCGTGGCTGGGAGCAAGATCGGCGAAGAGGGCTTGCAAGAGATCGATGCGATGCTGTCGCTCTTCAAGGCATCGAATTACGGCAGCGATCGCGTTCGCTATGATTCATCCGTCGTGCGCGGTCTCGAATACTACACCGGCCCGGTCTTCGAATGCGAATTGCTGATGGAAGCGAGAAACGAGGACAGCCAGCTCGTGCGCTTCGGGTCAGTGGGCGGTGGCGGGCGTTATGACGATCTCGTCGCGCGCTTCACCGGCCAGAAAGTACCGGCGACAGGTTTCTCCGTCGGCGTATCGCGGCTCTATGCGGCATTGAAACTGCTGGGCAAGGCGGAGGAGGGCGGCGCCGCGCAGGCGCCCGTCATCGTGCTGGTGCTCGATCGCGACCGGCAAGGCGACTATCAGCGCATGGTCTCCGACCTGCGCAAAAACGGCATTCGCGCCGAGATGTATCTCGGCACATCCGGCATGAAGGCGCAGATGAAATATGCCGATCGCCGTGGTGCGCCGCTCGCCATCATCCAGGGCGGCGATGAGAAGGCCAAGGGCGAAGTGCAGATCAAGGACCTGCGCCTCGGCGCTGAGCTCGCCAAAGGCATTGAAAGCCGCGAGGAGTACAAGGAGACGCGGCTCGCGCAGGTGACGGTGCCGGAAGGAAACCTCGTCGCGGAAGTGAAAAAGGCGCTGGGACGTGGTTGATCGTTCCATGTCCCTCTCCCCAGGGGGGAGAGAAAGGGGCCCATCGCGTGAGCGATGGGAAGGTGAGGGGGTTCCGCCCGCGCAATTCTGCGTGACCCTAACCCCTCACCCGGCGCTGCGCGCCGACCTCTCCCTATGGGAGAGGTGACTCATGCCTGGTAAGTCTTCCAGCGAGCGGCGCGCGCTCGAAGCGGTCGAACGCGCCGTGATGGGCGTCTTCGAGGCGGCGGGCTTCGATCATGTCGCGCCCGATATTATTCAGCCGGCTGACATTTTCCTCGAACGCTCGGGCGAGGACATCCGCGCGCGCACTTATGTCTTCGCCGATCCGACCGGGGCCGAACTGTGCCTGAGGCCTGATATCACCGTTCCGGCCTGCCGCTATCATTTGACGCATGCGGCGCGGCCCGATGCCGAAAGCCGCTATTGCTACTTCGGGCCGGCCTTCCGTTTCGCTGCCGATGCGACGGCGCCGAGCGAATTTGCCCAAGCCGGCCTCGAATGGATGGGCGATCGCGATCCTGAAAGTGCCGAAGCGCAAATTCTCAAGATTGCGCTCGATGCGTTGGCTGCCGCCGGCCTTCGCGATGTGAAGGTAACGCTCGGCGATCTCGGACTGTTTCGCGCGCTCCTCGATGATTTCGATATCCCTGAGCGCTGGCGCCACCGTCTCAAGCATCATTTCTGGCGCCCGCAGGCCTTTCGCGACACGCTCGATCTCTTCACCGGCGATGCGGTGCGCTTGCGTACGTCGATTTCCGACCATGTCGATGCGGTAAGCGATGCCGATATCGACCGCGCCAAGGCCTGGGTCGAGGAGCGACTGCAGAAGCAGAACCTTGCATTGGTCGGCGGCCGGGATGTCGAGGAAATCGCCGCGCGCCTCATCGACAAGGCGGCCGATCGCTCGGAGCGTCCATTGACGCGCGCCGAAGCGCGCCGCATTCACGATTACTTGGCGATTGAAGGCGATCCGGAGAGCGCGCTCGCGGCCTGCCGCGCCATGGGGCACGGCAAGCGTTTCGAGGCGGCGACGATGCGTTTTGCCAAGCGCATCGCCAAGATGCGCGGCCTTGGCTTAGCGGTCGAGAACTTCCATTTCGCCGCGACCTTCGGGCGCAATCTCGAATATTACACGGGCTTCGTGTTCCAGATCGACGCGGGCGATGCCGTGCAAATCGCCGGCGGCGGACGCTATGACGATCTTCTCCAAGACATGGGTGCGGGATTGAGCGTGCCGGCGGTTGGCTGCGCCATTCATTGCGACCGGCTCCTGGCGGTTGCGGGCGGGAGAAGCGCATGAGCGCGCTGACGCTTGCGATCCCCTCCAAGGGCCGGCTCAAGGAGGCAACCGAAGCGCTCTTCACCAAGGCTGGCCTAGCCATCGAGCGTCAGGGTTCCGACCGGCTCTATCGCGCCTCATTGAAAGGCATTGCAGGGGTGGAAGTTGCACTCCTCTCGGCGGCCGAGATTGCCGCGGCCCTGCGCGATGGCAAGGCCGATCTCGGCGTCACCGGCGAGGATTTGTTGAACGAGACCATGCCGCCGGATGACGGGCGCACCACGACGCTCGCGCGTCTCGGCTTTGGTCCAGCCGATGTCGTGGTCGCCGTGCCGGCCGCCTGGCTCGATGTCGCGACCATGGCCGATCTCGATGATGTGTCGGTCGGGTTCTATGCGCGCCATGGCCGCCGCCTGCGCGTCGCCACCAAGTATCCCAACCTCACGCGCCGCTTCTTCGCCGAAAAGGGCGTGACCGGCTATCGCACCGTCGAAAGCTTAGGCGCTACCGAAGGGGCGCCGGCTGCCGGTATTGCCGAGGCGATCGTCGACATCACCACGACCGGCGCCACGCTCACCGCCAACGCGCTTAAAATTCTCGATGACGGCGTGATCCTCAAATCGCAGGCCGCCCTCGTCGCGCGCAGTGCGATTGCCCGGGACGAGCGGGTCTTGGATCTGGCGCGGCGGATTTCTGCGGCGGTCTAGCGCGCTCACGCAGTCTTGATCGCCGGGACAGCGATTGGCGTGAGCGAAGCGGCCGGGTGCATGTTAATCTGTGAACTCGACATAGGAGGGAATCCGATGACCAAGCATTTGCTTTCCCTGGCCGCCGCGGCGGCTCTTCTTGCCTTCGCTATTCCTGCGGGCGCCTGCGACATGCATGCAAGCCACGCACAAGTGAAGACCGCCGAGGCCGCACCGGCGCCGGTGCCCGTACCGGAGGCCAAGCCGGTGACCGTTATCCGCACTCAGATCGAAGAGCCCGCTGAGCCCGCGATCATGAGCAAGCCCTATGCGTCCGAAGGCGGCTATATGGATTGCCACCGGCGAGCCAAGGAACAGACCGTCTATCTGACGCAGTAAATTGCCCAGTGCCTTGAGGAGCGCCGGCTGAAACCTTGGCTGGCGCTTGGCGTTCTCTCCCGGTCACGTCAGGGAGGTTGCCATGCCGAAGCACGAACGCGTCCGCAAGCCGCTCGACCAGCAAGGCGGTGTCAAGGAAAAGCCGGGCGAGCAGCAGAAGTCGCAGGATCCAAACGATCCGCGCCAGCCCCGAAAACCCCATTTCGACGAAAGCGCCGATCGCCGCGAGGGGCGGTAGCGCTATTCGTGCCGCAAGGCCTCGATCGGATCGAGGCGCGCCGCACGCCTGGCCGGAAAGAAGCCGAAGACAACGCCGATCGCCCCCGAAAACGCAAAAGAGAGGGCGACGATGAAGGGGCTCGGCGCGAACGGGATTTGCATTCCGTAGGACGCCGCTCCCGCTATGCCGAGGCCGAGTGCTATGCCGAAGACGCCGCCGAGCAACGCCAGCACGAAGGCTTCGACCAAAAACTGCATCAGGACTTGGCCCTCAAGCGCGCCGATCGCCAGCCTGATACCGATCTCGCGCGTGCGCTCGGTCACCGAAACCAGCATGATGTTCATGACGCCGATGCCGCCGACCAGCAGGCTGACGGCTGCGACCGCACCCAAGAGCGCTGTCATCAGGCTCGTCGTCGAGGTCATCGCCGAGATGATCTGCGTCATGTCGCGCACCGAGAAATCATCATCCTCGCCGGGCGTGATACGCCGCTGCTCGCGTAGGATGCGCTCGGCCGTCGCCTGCACGGAGCCGATCTGCTCCTTCTCATCGACCGCGATATAGATCGTCTGGATGTTCGTGCTGCCGGAGATGCGCCGCTGGAAGGCGCGCAAGGGTATGATGACCGTATTGTCCTGGTCGGTGCCCATCGCCGATTGGCCCTTGCCCATCAGCACGCCGATCACGCTGCATGAGACATTGCCGATGCGCATGCGCTCGCCGAGCGGATCCATCGGTCCGAACAGCACCGTCTTGACAGTCTGACCGATCACGCAGAGGGCGCTGCCCGAGCGGACTTCGCCGTCGCTGAACGTGCGGCCGCTCTCGAAGCTCCAGTCCTGCGCGATGAAGAAATCGGAATCGGTGCCGTTGACCGTGGTTGAGTAGTTCTGGGCACCCGAGATGATGGTCGCCGAGCGCGACGAGACGGGCGCAATGGCGCGCACATGCGATAGCCCATTGCGCAAGGCGGCAACGTCCTTGTCCTTGAAGGACCGCGAATCCGAATTGCCGCCCGGCCCGAAGACATTGCGCCCCGGTCGCGCAACCAGCATGTTGCTGCCAAGCTTCGAGAGATCGGACTCGACTTTGCGGGTCGTGCCGTCGCCGATCGTCACCATGGCGATGACCGCCGCGACGCCGATGACAATGCCGAGCAAGGTCAAGACCGAGCGCAGGGGATTGCGGCGGACTGACTGCAAGGCGAGCTTGAGCGCTTCCCAGATCATCAATGCACCGCCGCCAGAAGGTCGGATTCGATGCGCCCGTCGACGAAGCGCAAGGTGCGGTGGGCAAACTCCGCCATGTCGGGCTCATGCGTGACCATGATCACCGTCAGGCCGCGTTCGGTATTGAGCTTGAGGAGCAGTTCCATGATCTCGCGACTGCGCGCCGTGTCGAGATTGCCCGTGGGCTCGTCGGCGAGCAGCACGTAAGGATCAGCGACGATGGCGCGCGCAATCGCCACGCGCTGCTGTTGCCCGCCCGACAATTCGGCCGGCGTGTGATGTTCGCGACCCGCAAGGCCCACGAGCCGTAGAGCCTCGATCGCCTTCTGTCGCCGTTCGGCGCGCGGCGTGCCGCGATAGACGAGCGGCAACTCGACATTCTCGACCGCGCTGGTGCGCGCCAGGAGATTGTAGCCCTGGAACACGAAGCCGAGATAATTGCGCCGCAGCAAGGCGCGCTGCCGGCGGTCGAGCCGGGTGACGTCGGCACCGGCAAAAAGATAGCGGCCCGAACTCGGCGTATCGAGACAACCGAGAATGTTCATCGCCGTCGACTTGCCCGACCCCGACGGCCCCATGATCGCCAGGAACTCGCCGCGCTTGATTGCAAGGTCGACACCCGCCAGAGCAGTCACCATGGCGCTGCCTTCGCCATAGACCTTCGAGATGGCCTCGAAAGCGATCAATGTCTCCTTGCTCACTTCGCCGCCTGTTGCGAGCCCGTGATGACATCATCGCCTGATGCAATCTCGCCCTTGACGATTTCCGTACGCTTGCCATCGGTTGATCCGCTGGTGACCGGGATGCGCTGAGGCTTCCCATCCTTCAGTACCCAGACCGCGCGATCGTTGGTGACGGCTTCGTTCTTGCTCGCATTCTCGAAGCGCGGTGGTCTCGGCAGCAACGCCGAGAGAAGGCTGCGGCTCTGGCGCTCCGCCCGTTTCGGCGGCTCGTAGCGCAAGGCGGCATTGGGCACGGTGAGCGCGTCGCTCAATTCCTTGACGGTGATCTGCGCGGTGGCGGTCATGCCGGGCCTGAGCAGAAGTTCGGAATTGTCGACGCTCAAGATTGCCTTGTAGGTGACGACACCATCGGTGGTCTGGGGCGAGAATTCCAGCGTCTCGATGCGGGCGGCGAAGTTCTTTCCCGGATAGGCATCGACCGTAAAGCTTGCCTCCTGCCCCGTCGCGACCGAGCCGATATCGGCTTCGTCCACCTCGGCTTCGAGCTGCATGCGCTTCAGATCCTCGGCGAGCGTGAAGAGCACAGGTGCCTGCAAGGAAGAGGCGACGGTCTGGCCGGGCTCGACGCTGCGCTTCAAGACGATGCCGTCGATCGGCGAGATGATCCGCGATTTGGAGATTTCGATCTCCTGCAAGTGCACATCGGCTTTGGCGACGGCAATATCGGCTTCGGCCGACGTCACCGCGGCAACCGCACGATCGCGCGCCGCGCGCGCCACTTCCAGATCCTGTTCGGGCGAGAAGCCCTTCTTGCGCAATGAAACTTGGCGGTCATAGGCGCGGTTGCGCTCTTCGACAGTCGCTTGCGCATCGGTAAGGCGCGCTTCGCTCGCCTCCAGCGTCGCCCTGGCGCGCCCTAATTGTGCTTCGAGGCGCTCGACATCGAGCTGCGCCAGCACATCGCCCTTCTTGATGAGACTGTTATTGTCGACATTGACGCTGCGCACCACGCCCGACATTTCGCTTGAAACATCGACCTGCGTGGTGGGCTCGATCGTGCCGGTTGCGGTCACCGTTACGACAAGCCGCCCCCGCTCGATCTGTTCCGTCTGATAGGTCGTCGCGGCGCTTGTTGCGGTCGACTGCCGATACCAGAACGCGCCTCCCGCAATGAGCGCAACGATCAGCGCTCCAATGGCAAACCGGCGCAACAGGCGGCGTCGGCGCGGGGCAGGATCGAGTTCGAGGATCCGTTGGATTTCGCCCGGATCGGGCAGGCGCTGCATGTTCATTTTGGGCACTCAGGTTGGCAAGTGGGCTGTCTCTAGGACGTTCGCAAGGCGACAATCCGGCGCTCGGTTTCGGAAATCTCATTGACGACATACCCACTAGTTGGTATGGAGTTCATATGCAGACGCAGCACCAGTCAAAAACGCGCATCCTTGATGCCGCCCTCCATGTTTTCCGCTCCAAGGGCTATGCCGGAAGCACGATTGACGATGTTTGCGTGGAGGCCCACCTCACCAAGGGCTCATTTTTCCACCACTTCAAGACCAAGGAAGAACTGGCGCTCGCTGCCGCGCAGCATTTCTCCGACGGCGCCGATGCGCTTTTCTCGCATGCGCCCTATATCGACCTTCCGGATCCGCGCGATCGGCTCCTCGCCTATGTCGATTTCCGCATCGCGATCCTGAAAGGCGATTTGCGCGACTTCACCTGCCTGCTCGGCACGTTGGTCCAGGAAACCTACGAAACCCACCCCGCCATCCGCACCGCCTGCGAGCATCATCTGTCGTCGCATGTCGATATGCTCGCCCGTGATATTGCCGCCGCAAAAGCACGCTATGCTCCTGACACAGAATGGACGCCGGAAAGTCTAGGCTTCCACATCCAGGCCACCATCCAAGGCGCCTTCATTCTCGCCAAGGCAAAGAATGGAGCGGACGTGGCCGTCCAATGCCTCGCGCATCTGCGCCGCTACGTCGAATTGCTGTTCGTTCGTTGAAAAATGGGAAGGAGTGAAGTGATGGCCGAGCACCAGGGATCATTTGTTTGGTACGACCTGATGACCACGGATCCGAAGGCGGCAGAAGCCTTCTATAAAACTGTCGTCGGATGGGACACCGCCGATTCCGGCATGCCGGATCGCTCCTACACGATCCTCTCCACGGACAAGGGCCAGGTTGGCGGCCTGATGCCGATCCCGAAGGAAGCCGCGGATTGCGGCGCACGGCCCATGTGGACGGGCTACATCGGTGTCGCCGATGTCGATGCGGCTGCCAATGAACTCAACAAGAAGGGCGGCACGATCAAGCGCCCGCCGCAAGACATTCCGGGTGTCGGCCGCTTCGCCGTAGTCGCCGATCCGGGCGGCGCCACCTTCAACCTCTTCACCTACAAAGGCAACGAGGCGCCGAAGGGGCCGTCGATGGAGCCGGGGCAGGTAGGCTGGCGAGAATTGAGCGCCGCCGATGGCCCGAAGGCTTACGACTTCTATTCGCAGATGTTCGGCTGGACCAAGACCGAAGCCATGGATATGGGCGCGCTTGGCGTCTACCAGCTTTTCGCGGCCGGCGGAAAGGATGCGGTGGGCGGCATAATGACCAAGATGGCCGACATGCCGATGCCCATGTGGCTCTTCTACTTCGTCGTCGGCAATATCGATGCGGCGGTCGAGCGCGTGAAACAGGCCGGCGGCCAGGTCGTCAACGGGCCAATGGAAGTCCCGGGTGGCGCCTGGATCATCCAGGGTGTTGATCCGCAAGGCGCGCTGTTCGCGCTCCTCGGCGACCGCAAGTAAGAGGGGTCGCACATGGCGGAGTTTCAGAAGATCAAGAGCTTCCTGTGGTTCGACAAGCAGGCCGAGGAAGCGGCGAACCACTATGTCGCTGCTTTCAAGAACTCGAAGGTCGATCACATTGAGCGGCTCGGCGAAATCGGACCGAAGGAGTCAGGCTCGATCACGCTCGTCGAGTTCACGCTCGCCGGCCAGCAATTCATCGCCATGAATGCCGGCCCGATGTTCAAGCTCAATGAGGCGTTCTCGATGTTCGTCTTGTGCGACGACCAGGCTGAAGTCGATAGATTGTGGACGCATCTCCTTGCCGGTGGTGGCCAGGAACAGGCGTGCGGCTGGCTCAAGGACCGCTTCGGCCTTTCTTGGCAGATCGTGCCGAAGCGCCACATGGAGATGATGCGCGATCCCGACAAGAAGAAGCGCGACCGCGTGATCGCCGCGATGATGCAGATGGTGAAGTTTGACATCGCCGCGCTCGAAAAGGCCTACGCGGGGAAGTAATGACTTGCATCTATGAAACTTGAGACATTGGGCGCCAAAGATGTCGACCGACTGCGGCCGCTTTGGCTCGCCTTGCATGCCCATCACCAAACTGTTGCGCCACGCCTTGCTCCCTACGTGACCGACGAGGTGTCATGGCGGGAAAGGCGGCGGCTCTATGCGGGGGCACTGGCCGATGGCGGCTTCGGCTTCATCATGAGCGAAGAGAATTCGGATATCGGCTATCTCGTCTGCGCAAGGCAGCCGATGCGCTGGAATGCGACCTTCGCCGTGGCGCCTATGCTTTGGGAGTTGGTGACGGTCTTCATCCGGCCCGAATGGCGCGGCAAGGGCATTGGCTCGCAAATGCTCGACGCGATGGATAGGCAGGTTGCCGATAGCGACCTTCATACAAAGCTCATTGGTGCCATCCCGGACAACCGCAGTGCCGTCGATCTCTACAAATCCCGCGGCTTCGCGCCGGCGTGGCTGACACTGATGCTTTTCCAACGGCCGCGATTGGCGAGCGCAGCGAACTCCGGGATTGAAATTGAAACTATCAAACCGGTTCGGGTGGAAGGTCTCATGGGACTTTGGCTCGCACTCCACCATCATCATCAAGCCGTCTCGCCCGGCCTTGGTCCCTGGGTGAGTGACGCTCAATCCTGGCCCATCATTTGCGCACTGTTGGAAAAGAGCGCCCAGCATGGTCTTGTTTTCGCAGCAATGGCGAATGGCATGCCGATAGCCTTCGCCAGCGCCGAGATCTTGGCAACTGCCGACGTTCCGACATATGCCGATACCTGGCGAACTGGCGATCGAATTGCGGATATCATGTTTTTGGTTGTCGACGCGGAAGCGCGCGGACAGGGCATCGGCTCAGCCTTGATGGATGCGCTCGACCGCGAACTAAGCCGGCGAGGCGTTGATGATTGCTTCGTCGGTGCGATCGCCCCCAATTCGGATGCGATCCGCTTCTATGAGAGGCGCGGCTTCCGGCCTGCCTGGATCGAACTCATCAAGCGATAGCATTCCCTCACAAACAAAAACCCCGGCGTTTCCGCCGGGGTTCTTTGTTACTTGGCTGAGAAGCTGGATTAGAAATCCATCCCGCCCATGCCGCCGCCGCCCGGCATTGCCGGCGGGGCCTTGTCCTTCGGCTTCTCGGCGATCATCGCTTCCGTCGTGATGAGGAGCGAAGCCACCGAAGCAGCGTCCTGGAGCGCGGTGCGCACGACCTTGGTCGGGTCGATGATGCCGGCCGAAACCATGTCGACATAGGTTTCGGTCTGGGCGTCGAAGCCGAAATTGCCCGACTTCTCCAGAACCTTGCCGACCACGATCGAGCCTTCAACGCCGGAGTTCTCGGCAATCTGGCGGATCGGAGCCTCAAGTGCCTTCGACACAATGTTGATGCCGGCCTGGATATCGGAATTGTCCGACTTGATCGCATCGACCGCCTTCTTGGCGCGGAGCAGAGCGACACCGCCGCCCGGAACGATGCCTTCCTCGACCGCCGCGCGGGTGGCGTTGAGGGCGTCGTCGACGCGGTCCTTCTTCTCCTTCACTTCGACTTCGGTGGCACCGCCGACCTTGATCACGGCAACGCCGCCCGCGAGCTTCGCCAGGCGCTCCTGGAGCTTCTCACGGTCGTAGTCCGAAGTGGTTTCTTCGATCTGCGCCTTGATCTGGGCAACGCGGGCCTGGATGTCGGCCTTCTTGCCATAGCCGTCGACGATCGTGGTGTTCTCCTTCTCGACACGCACCTTCTTGGCGCGGCCGAGCATGTCGATCGACACGTTCTCGAGCTTGATGCCGAGATCTTCGGAGATCACCTGGCCGCCGGTGAGGACGGCGATGTCTTCGAGCATAGCCTTGCGGCGATCGCCGAAGCCCGGGGCCTTGACGGCCGCGACCTTGAGGCCACCGCGCAGCTTGTTGACGACGAGGGTGGCGAGAGCTTCGCCTTCGACGTCTTCAGCAACGATCAGCAGTGGACGGCCGGTCTGCACGACGGCTTCGAGAACCGGCAACATGGCCTGCAAGCCGGCGAGCTTCTTCTCGTGCAGGAGGATGTAGGGATCCTCGAGCTCGGCAAGCATCTTGTCGGCATTGGTGATGAAATAGGGCGAGAGATAGCCGCGGTCGAACATCATGCCTTCGACGATGTCGACTTCGGTGTCGAGCGACTTCGCTTCCTCGACGGTGATCACGCCCTCATTGCCGACCTTCTGCATCGCATTGGCGATTTCCTGGCCGATGAAGCTGTCGCCGTTGGAAGAAATCGTGCCAACCTGGGCGATCTCTTCGGAGGACTTGACCTTCTTCGAACGCTTCTTGATGTCTTCGATGGCGGCGGAGACGGCGAGGTCGATGCCGCGCTTGACGTCCATCGGGTTCATGCCGGCCGCAACCGACTTCGCGCCCTCGCGAACGATCGCCTGGGCGAGAACGCAGGCCGTGGTGGTGCCGTCGCCCGCGACGTCATTGGTCTTGGAGGCGACTTCACGCACCATCTGTGCGCCCATGTTCTCGAACTTGTCTTCGAGCTCGACTTCCTTGGCGACGGTGACACCGTCCTTGGTCGTGCGCGGAGCGCCGAAAGACTTGTCGATGATGACATTGCGGCCCTTCGGGCCGAGGGTAACCTTCACTGCATTGGCGAGAATATCGACGCCGCGCAGCATGCGCTCGCGGGCTTCGCCCCCGAAGCGGAGTTCTTTGGCTGCCATGTATTGGCTCCTTAAATTCTGGAAGTTGAACGATTGGCGGTGGGAAACCGGAGGATTACGCCGCCTTCTTGGAGGCCGACTTTCCCTCGAGGACACCCATGATGTCGGATTCCTTCATGATCAGGAATTCGGTACCATCGATCTTGACCTCGGTGCCCGACCACTTGCCGAACAGCACGATGTCACCGGGCTTCACGTCGATCGGGATGAGCTTGCCGCTCTCGTCGCGGCCGCCGGGGCCAACGGCGATGATCTCGCCCTGCATCGGCTTCTCCTGGGCGGTATCCGGAATAATGATGCCTCCCTTGGTCTTTGTGTCTTCTTCGACCCGCTTGACCACCACGCGGTCATGCAGAGGACGGAACTTCATGCGATGTCTCCTTCAAGGTTCGCTATGTTTTTCGAAGTTCGAACCGGACTCCCTGAGGCGGCCTCAAATCTCCCCGCACCCGGTATCCGGCGTCTGTTAGCACTCAGGTTTGGAGAGTGCTAGCAGTTGACGGTTGAGATATGGAATCCATGCGCTGGCGTCAAGGCCCGCATGCCGAAAAAAGTGGTTAATGGAGCGATTTTCGGGGATTTAGGCCATGGCCCGGTAGCGCTCGTCGATCTCCTCATCGATCAATCGGTCGATGATCGTAAGACCCTGTCTCAGCCGCTCAGTGGTGGAGGGTGCGCCAATGCACAGGCGGACCGCATGATGGGAGGCGGTGCGGTCGACCGCAAAAGCTGGGCCGGGAGTGATTTTAACGCCGCGGGCCTGAGCGAGGGCGGCAAATTCGGTCGGAGCCCAGCGCTCGGGGAGCGGCAGCCAGGCAAACATGGCCCCCTGCGAACAACCGGGATTGCGTTGTCCCATGACCTCGAAAAGCACCTGGCGACGAACAGCCAGTTCGCGTTTGATCTGGGCAAGCGTCCGGTCGGCGACCCCGGTATCGATCCAAATGCGTGCGAGTTCACCCATGATGCCAGCGGCCCGGCCGCCGGTGATCCGCTGTTGCCGCACAAGGCCGTCTGTCGCGCCTTCCGGCGTTACCACCATGCCGATGCGGAGGCCCGGCGCCACCGTCTTGGATAGGCTCGAGACATAATAGACCCGTTCCGGCGCCAGCGATTGGAGCGTTGGGGGCGGATTGTCGGCGAGAAGCCTGAAGACATCATCCTCGACGATGGTGAGCCCATAGCACCGGGCGATCTCGGCGACGGCCCGCCGGCGCTCCTCAGACAATGTAACGGTCGTGGGATTGTGCAGCGTCGGCACCAGGTAGAGGAGCTTGGCCTCGCCGCTCTTCGCCCATTGCGCGAGCGAGTCAGGGATGATGCCGTGGGCGTCGGCCTCGATCGGCCGGGTCTGCAGGCCGAGATGGCGCAGGATCGGCTGGACGGTAGGATAGGAGAGGGGCTCTATCAGCACGCGGTCGCCGCTCCGGGCGAGGCTCGAGAAGGTGGTGACGAGTGCTGCTTGCGCGCCGGCGGCAAGCATGAGCCGATCCGGACTGACATTGACGCCTGACGGCTTAAGCCATCGCGCACAGGCGGCCCGCTGCGGTTCGCGGCCCGCCGTTGCGGGATAATCAAAGAGATCCTGCCAGTTTGATGCTCCGACGATCTCCTGGAGCGCGGCTTCGAACTCCGCCTTGCGAATGACCCGCGGCGGCGAAGACACCTGCATGTCGAGCATGGCTGGATCGGAACTGTCGACGATGACCGGAATATCCGGGTCGGGTGAACGCAGATAGCTGCCGCGGCCGACCTCGCCGCTCAACAGCCCGCGCCGCTCGGCTTCCTGATAGGCCCGCGTAATGGTCCCCAGCGTCACCCCCAACTGCCAGGCCAATTGCCGTTGCGGGGGCAATCTGTCGCCGATTTTGAGCTTCCCGGACTTCAAATCCGAGGCAATGGCATCGGCGATGGCAATGTATCGGGGTTTGTCGGTGGAGAGTTCGGGCGCCCAAGTTGTCATGGTAACAATTTTCCGTTTGACGGTATCAATTGATGCGGATATTAGCATTGTATCGATCAATTGCAAGAGCAATTTTGTTATGCGATCGATACAATTCTGACATTGTACCTGAAAGGCAATTTCCATGCGTGACTATGCACTGACCCAGGCTGAAGGCCGGGACCACGCATCCGTGTTCTCGGGCCCCATTCGTTTTTTCATCAATTGGCGCCGCCGCAAGACGCTTCGCACACTCGTCGATCTTGAAGATCACATGCTGCGCGATATCGGCGTACCGCGCGATGAGCTTTACCGCCTGATGAAATTGCCGCTCAGCGTAGATCCGCTGTGGGAATTGGAGCGCCAATGCCGGTTCCGCTACAGCCGCGGCATCATGCGCGATCTCTGATCGCGGCACATAGCAAACACCTATCGGCGGCTCGCTTCGGCGAGCCGTTAGTCTTTCAGGAAATAGGTGATCGTCGTCACCACGCGGACTGTCTTGTCGATCTGCTTTTCCGGGCGGTCATTTGGAATTTCGACTGCCGGCTTGATCTCAAAGACACCCTGATTGGCGTTCTGTATGTCGCCCACCTTTGCACCCGACTCTTGCGCGAATTTCTCCGCCGCCTCGCGTGCCCGCTTGGTGGCTTCAGCGAGCATGTCGCCCTTCAGGTCGGCGACCTTGGTGAAGACGTAAGAGGGCCCGGCATTATAGGCATCCGACGAGAAGACGACGCCGGAGCGCAAGAGGTCGCCGATCGAGCGCGATGCATCGGCAAGCTTCTGCACATCGAGCGAGCGCACCAGTATGTCTTCGGTCAAAACGAAGCGCGTATCTTCCGGTGTGCCTTGCGCATTATATCCGGCGAGGCGGTCTTCGACCTGGATGTTCTGAACCGACATGTCGGCATCGGCGAAACCCTTGGCGAGCAGGAACGCCTTCACCGCTGCCTCGGATGTCTCGAGCTTGGCGCGGGCCACTTCGAGCGAAGGTCCGGTAACCACGAAACGCACCGGCCAGAAACCGAGATCGGCTTTGACTTCACGCTCGGAGAGCCCCTTGACCGTCACATAGCGTGGCGAGCGGCTTTTGATCAGCGCATCGCCCGCCATGTAACCGGCGGAGGCGACGCCTAGGCCGATCAAGGCACCGGCAATGATGTTCGATACTGAGCCCATGGAATTCCACCCCCGGCAATTTGCCGCCGAAAACGCCCGTCTAGCACGGAACTGGCACTGAGCAACACGTCAAGCTGGCGCATTTCCTTGCGGTCCCCAACTCTGCTAATAGGCCCCATCTTTCAAGCTCGAGGAGCACGCCCGCATGAACAAGCCGCACAAGCATCAGGACGCTACGTCCTGGGAACCCTCGCCCAACAATCTTGAGCCGTTCTGGATGGGCTTCACGCCCAACCGTGCCTTCAAGAAGCGGCCGCGCCTCATCGCCCGTGCCAAGGATATGCATTACTACGACATGTCCGGCCGCGCCGTGCTCGATGCAACCGCGGGTCTCTGGTGCTCCAATGCCGGCCACTGCCGCCAGCCGATCGTCGAGGCGATCCAGAAGCAGGCGGCCGATCTCGATTTCGCGCCGACCTTTCAGTTCGGCCATCCCAAGGTTTTCGAGCTCGCCTCACGGCTTGCCAACCTGGCGCCCGGCGATCTCAACTACGCCTTCTTCTGCAACTCCGGTTCGGAAGCCGCCGACACCGCGCTCAAGATCGCGCTTGCCTATCAGCGCATGAAGGGCCAGGCCAGCCGCACCCGCCTCATCGGCCGCGAGCGCGGCTATCATGGCGTGAATTTCGGCGGCATCTCGGTGGGCGGCATGGCCGGCAATCGCAAGATGTTCGGTGCGATGATTGCCGGCGTCGATCATCTCCCGCATACCTACAACCGGGCCGAGCAGGCCTATACCAAGGGCGAGCCGAAATGGGGCGCGCATCTGGCCGATGAATTGGAGCGCCTGGTCGCACTGCACGACGCTTCGACCATCGCCGCCGTCATCGTTGAGCCGATGGCGGGCTCAACCGGCGTATTGCCGCCGCCCGTCGGCTATCTCAAGCGCTTGCGCGAGATTTGCGACAAGCACGGCATCCTGTTGATCTTCGACGAAGTCATCACCGCCTTCGGCCGTCTCGGCTATCCCTTCGCCGCCGAACGCTTCGGCGTAACCCCGGACATCATCACCTTCGCCAAGGGCATCACCTCCGGTGCCGTGCCGCTGGGCGGCGTGATGGTGCGCCAGCACATCTATGATGCCTTCATGACCGGCCCCGACCATGTGATCGAGCTGTTCCATGGCTATACCTATACCGGCCATCCGATCGCCGCCGCGGCGGGCGTCGCGACGCTCGAGCTCTACAAGAATGAAGGCTTGTTCGAGCGCGCCCGCAGCCTCGAAGGCAAATGGGCCGACGCCGCGATGTCCTTGAAGGGCAATCCGATGGTGGAGGATATCCGCACCCTTGGCCTCGTCGCTGCGATCGACCTCGTGCCGGTCGCGGGATCGCCCGGCAAGCGCGCCTATGACGCCATGGAAAAGGGCTTCCACGATCATGGCATCATGCTGCGCATCACTGGCGATACGATTGCGCTCTCGCCGCCATTGATCGTCAAGGAAGAGCAGATCGACGAGATATTCGCCGACAAGTTGCCGAAGGTCTTGCAGGCCATCGCCTGATAGAAACTGCAGCAACCCCTTGGCGCGTGACTCGCGAGTCATGTACTCTCGGCAACGGGTGATTCGCGCCCCGGCGGGCTGAGGGGATGACGCATAGGGACGGGCTGATGGCGAGTGTGCTGGCCGCGGTTGCGGCTGGCGCAGGTTTGGCTGCGCTGGCCCTGTTCGGCTATGGCTTTCGCGTCGAATGGCTCATTGCCGCGGGCCTGATCGTGGTGAGCGTCAGCCAGATCTCGGCGATCTTCGGCAGCCGGCGGCAATTCGCGGACATCAGGGATCGTCTCTTCCAGGTTCAGACGGCGGGCCGCCAGGAGAATGAGCGCCGCGCGCGCCTGGCACAGCGCCTCGAGGATTTGGAGAATCGTCCGCCGCCGCCGCGCAGCGACACCCAGTCGCTCGCCGATGAGGTCAAATCCTTGCGCTCGACGCTCAAGGGCATTTCCGAGAAACAGGCGCGCCGCGCCACGCGCGAACCGAGTTTTGCGCCCGCTGCACCAGCGCCGCGCGGGCCTGAGAGTTTCTCGGCCGACAAGCTCGATCTTTATCTTGAGCCCATCGTCGAACTCGAGGGCAAGACTACATCGCATTATCGCGCCAGTGTCGAGTTGCATTCTGGTGATGGCCGCCGCGTTCAGGCTGAATCGCTCGCCAGCGAAGCAGAGCACACCGGCATGCGTCCCGCCCTCGACCGTTTTGCGGTTGAGCGCTGTCTCAGGGTTGCCAACCGCATCCTGCAGCGCCGCCCCAATACCCGCATCTTCATTCCGCTCGGCCTCGCCACCTATGGCGATCCCGCGCAATTGCGGTCGCTCGAAGCCTTACAGGACGCCGACCGCTCCACGGCGAATGCCATGGTCTTCGAATTGTCGGATCGCGATCTGAGCAAGCTCGACGCCGCCGGCATGGAAGGTCTTGCGCAACTGGCGCGGCGCGGCTGCACACTGGCGCTGTCCTTTACTCGCCCGATGTCGGCTGATCTGCCGGCCCTGCGCGAATTGAACGTACGCTTCCTCATTTGCCCGGCGCACTTGCTCTCCGCCTTCACGCAGGTGCTCACCGCCGCGGCGAAGTCCGGTTTCCTGATCCTCGTGTCGGATGTTGCCGAGGCGCGCGATCTTGAGCTGGCGCAGCGGATCGGCGTATTCGCCAGCGGTCGTCACTTTGCGCCGCCGCGGCTTGTGCGCTCCGATCTTGCAACCGAAAAGCAGCGTGCCCGCGCCGCCGCCTGATCGCGCCTTGATGGAAGACCTGTCCCGGCGCTACCCGCTCTGGCTGTGTGATGTGTGGGGCGTCATCCATAATGGCCAGCGCAGCTTCCCGGACGCCGTAGGTGCCTTGCGCAAGCATCGCGACAATGGCGGCCATGTCGTGCTCGTCACCAATGCGCCGCGCCTGTCGGGCGAGGTGAAGGAACAGCTTGCCCGCCTTGGCGTCGATGAAGCCGCCTATGACTCGGTCGTGACCTCGGGCGAAGTCACGCGCCACCTGGTCGCGCGCCATGCCGGGCACAAGATCTATCATATCGGTCCGCCGCATGATGTTTCCGTCATGGCGGGGATCGATGTGACACCGGGATCGGTCGATGAGGCAGACGTCATCGTCTGCGTCGGCCTGCGCGATGACCGCCGCGATAGTCTCGACGATTACGAGCCGTTGCTCGACGCACTGCGCGCCCGCGATCTCGAAATGATCTGCGCCAATCCCGACAAGGTCGTCCGCGTCGGCGACCGCTTGATCTATTGCGGCGGCGCGCTCGCCGATCTCTATGCAAAGAAGGGCGGCCGCGTTGTCATGGCCGGCAAGCCCTATGCGCCGATCTTCGATCTCGCCATTGCCGAGGCCGGCCCTCTCGCCGGACGAAAATTTGCAAAGCGCGACATCCTGATGATTGGTGACGGCCCCGAAACCGATGTTAGGGGCGCCGCCGATTACGGCATCGACTGCCTGTTCATCACTGGCGGCATCATGCTGGGCGATCACTCGGCCGACGAGGCCCATGCCCATGCCAAGGGCGCATCGCCCCATGCCCGCATCGTGGCAAGCATACCGCGTCTCTCTTGGTGACGCCGCCCGCGGGCTGGGCTATGGCTCTCAGCCTTTAACCGACCCATCATGCAGCTTCTCCACGCCAATCAGCCCTTTCCGCCGCACTATCGCAATGCCGCCATTGCCATCGGCAATTTCGACGGCATGCATCGCGGCCACCAGAGCCTGATCGGGACGGCGATCGCCGATGCGGCGGCCTCGGGCGCCCCCAAGGGCCTCGTCACCTTTGAGCCGCATCCGCGCACCTTCTTCCGCCCGGCCGAACCGGTCTTCCGGCTGACGCCGTTGCCGCTCAAGGCGCGGCTTGCGGGTTCCCTTGGGCTCGACTTCGTCCTCTCCTTCGATTTCGACGCGACACTCGCTTCCCTGCCGCCCGAAGAATTCGTCGAGGATTACCTGGTCAGGCGCATGGGCGTTCGCCACCTCGTCACCGGTTATGATTTCCATTTCGGCAAGGGCCGCAAGGGCAGCCCCGATACGATGCGCGAACTCGGCCATCAGCACGGCTTCACGACGACGGTCGTCGACCAGGTGACCGACGACAATGGCCTCGCCCCTTATTCATCGAGCGCTATCCGCAATGCCTTGGCGCATGGCCGCTTGAACGATGCCGCGCATGATCTCGGCTATAATTGGATGGTTCTCGGCGAAGTCGTCCATGGCGACCATCGCGGCCGCGAGATCGGCTTTCCGACCGCCAATATCGTGGTCGATGAGGGCGTCGAACCCTTGCAGGGGATCTATGCGGTCTTTGTGCGCGATGCCGAGATCCCGGGCAGCCAGCGCCGATTGGGTGCGGGCTATTTCGGCAAGCGGCCGACCTTCGATACCGATCGCACCTTTCTCGAAGTCTATATTCTTGACTTCTCCGGCGATCTCTATGGCCGCAAATTGCTCGTAGAATTCGTCGCACTGATAAGACCCGACCAGAAGTTCACATCGATCGATGAGCTCGTCGTGCAGATGCATCGCGATTGCGACGAAGCGCGCCGCTTATTGGCACTGGCCGACACGAATCCTGCCAATTCGCGCCTCGGTGAATTGCAGCGGGCCGGGATGATTTGATTTATACTTCCTCCCGCCGACAAGGGGAGAGGGGAAAGTTGCGCACCACTCTGAACTCTGCTCAGTCGCCTTCGATCTGATTTCCCTCCCCCTTGTGGGGAGGGATGAAGGGTGGGGGTCGCACTTACCTCCCTCATCCTGAGGTGCATCGCCGAAGGCGATGCCTCGAAGGATGGCCATGGTTCGAGGCCCGCTTCGCGGGCGCCTCACCATGAGGTTTACGCTTGCGAGAGCCTCTACTCCGTCTCTTTCGCCGTGCTCGCCGGATCAAGCAGGCGATGCAGGTGCACGATGAAGTATCTCATTTGCGCATTGTCGATCGTCGCGCGCGCCTTGCCGAGCCATGCCGCGTGCGCCGTTGCGTAATTCGGATAGATGCCGACGATATCGAGCTTGCTCGCATCCTTGAACGTCATCTTGTCGAGCGAGGCCAACTCGCCGCCGAAGACGAGATGCAGCAATTGCTTGTCGGGCTTCTCTTTCGTGCTCATGCGGTCCTCAATTTATCGACAATGTCCTGATGCAATCGCGGCGGCGCGGCGATGAGGCCGGCCTGTCGCGTCTCGCGGCGATTGAACTGAAACGGCACGCCGGCGGCGGTGCTGACGCGCCCGCCGCCCTCGCGCACGATGAGATCGCCGGGTGCGAGATCCCAGTCATGCTTGGTCGTCGTCGCAACGGTGGCATCGGCGCTGCCTTCGGCGATCCGGCATAGCCGGACGCTCAAGGCCAATCGCGGTGCGCCGCCGCTCGCCTTGCCAAGTTGCGCCAATACGCTGCGATTGGCGATGACGGTCGCCTCGCTGAGATTCAAGTTATCCGCCATCTTGAGCCGCTGCGTGTCGCGATAGGCACCTTCGCCGCGCATCGCGGTAAAGGTTTCTTCGCGCGCCGGACAGGCGACGATCGCCAAAATCGGCTTTCCCTCCTCGAGGAGCGCCAGCGCGATGCACCAGTCGATGCCGCCCACGATGAAATCGCGCGTGCCGTCGATCGGATCGGCGATCCACACATGCCGCTTGGCGAGACGCGCAAGATCATCCGGCGACTCCTCGGAAATCCAACCATAATCGGGCCGCTCTTTCGCAAGCGCCTCGTGCAACGCGCGATCGACGGCAAGATCGCCTTCGCTCACCGGCGAGCCGTCGGACTTGTCCCAATGCAAAGGTCCGCGCTTCCAGTGATCGAGCGCTAGCATGCTGGCCTTGGCGACCGCATTGCGCGCGATCTCGAGATCATCGGCGATATCGGCAATCACATCAGGCGCCTGCAATGGTGAGACCCTCCACACGGCATGTCGGCGCATTGCTGCTGCTTTTGAATTCGAGATCATTGGCGGCGGCAAGATTGGCGAAGATCGTCGGCAAGTCGCCGGCAATGGTGATCTCGCTCACCGGGAAAGTGAGTTCGCCATTCTCGATCCAGAAACCCGATGCGCCGCGGCTGTAATCGCCGGTCACGATATTGGCGCCGCTGCCGATCAGCTCGGTGACATAAAGGCCGCGGTTGATATCGCCCATCAATTGTGCAGGCGTCACCGCACCGGGCGCGACATGGAGATTGCTCGGCGAGGGTCCCGGCGGCCCCGAAAGGCCGCGCGAGGCATTGCCGGTCGGCGAAAGGCCGAGTTGCCGCGCCGCATGAAGGTCGAGGAACCAGCCGGTGAGAATGCCTTGATCGATGATGGCGCGGCGCGCCCCGTTCAATCCTTCGGCATCGAAGGGGCGCGAGGCAAGCCCGCGCGGCCGGAACGGATCATCGATGATCGAGATCGATGACGGGAAAATCTGCTGCCCGAGCTTGTCGCGCAGGAAACTGGTTTTGCGCGCGATCGCAGGCCCCATCGCTGCGGCGACGAGGTGGCCGGCAAGGCTTGAAGCGACGCGCCGGTCGAAGATAACCGGGACCGCTTGCGATTCGACCTTGCGCGGCTTGAGGCGGCGCACGGCGCGCGTCCCCGCCGATTGCCCGATCGACTCGGCACTCTTGAGGTCTTCTGCATGGACCGCCGCGGAGTAGTCGTAATCGCGCTCCATGCCGGTGCCTTCGCCGGCAATGGCCGAGACGCTGAAAGACGTCATGGTGCGGCTGTAGGAACCGGAAAAACCGTTTGACGCAACGATCGCGTGATGGCGTTCGCTGGCGCTTGCGTCGGCACCGCCCGACTTGCTGACACCATGAACGCCGAGGGCTGCGGCCTCGGTCTCGGTTGCATGCGCACGCAGCCTGTCGCCATCCGGCAGGCTGTTAGCGACGAGATCGAGATCTGGAAATTCCGTCGAGAGTTGGTCGACCGAAGCCAGCCCTACGAAGGGATCGGGCGGTGCCGCGCGCGCCATGGTGACTGCGCGTTCTGCCATGCGTTCAAGACTCGCCGCGTCGAGCTTGCTGCCCGAAATGATGGCCGAGGATTGCCCGACGAAGACGCGCAAGCCCACTTCGCGTCCCTCCGCCTGTTCCAGGCGTTCGGTGGCGCCGTCGCGGATTGCTACATCGATCGTGCGCCGGTCGATGGCAATCGCATCGGCATCGCTTGCGCCATGGCGCTTGGCGCGCGCCACGAGATCGGCGGCGAGCGTCAGAAGGTCATCGGTCATCCAGTCAATCCATCAATCACGAGGCCTGCCAGGATCAGCAGGCCAAAATACTTGTTCGAGAGAAACAGCGATCGGCAGCGCTGCGGGTTATTTATGTCGAGCCGGACCATTTGCCATAGGGCATGGATTGCAGCCGCGGCAACACCGATATGCGAGGCAAACCCGCCATGGGCTTGCCACACGGCAAGGTCGATCAGGATGAGCGCCGCAATGAAGAAGCCGCCGATCCAGTAAGGCGAAGTGGCGCCGAATTTGAGCGCCGTCGATTTGACCCCGATCAGCGCGTCATCCTCGATGTCTTGATGCGCGTAGATCGTGTCATAGGCGAGCGTCCAGGCGATGCCGCCGGCATAGAGGAAGAGGGGCGCCAAACTTAAACCGCCAGTGATTGCCGCCCAGCCAACGAGGCAACCCCAGTTGAAGGCAAGGCCTAAGAAGAACTGCGGCCAGTAGGTGAAGCGCTTCATGAAGGGGTAGATCGCGACGAGCAGTAACGAGGCGACTCCGAGCGCGATCGTGAAACTGTTGAACTGGATGAGGATCAGGAAGCCGATCAGCGCTTGCAGCACAAGGAAGGCGAGGGCGGCTTTGACGCTGACCTGGCCGGACGGGATCGGCCGCGAACGGGTGCGCGCCACCATCGCATCAATGTCACGATCGGCAATATCGTTGAGCGTGCAGCCGGCACCGCGCATGACGATAGCGCCGATGAGAAAGAGGACCGCGTACCGGAGATTGGGCAGCCCGGCGCCCCGCGTTAGCTCGGCAAGAGCCAAGCCCCACCAGCAGGGGATGAGAAGGAGCCACCAGCCGATCGGCCGGTCCAAGCGGGCGAGCCGCGCATAGGGGCGCAAGCTTTCGGGCACGAACCGGTCGACCCAGTTGCCCGAGGCCGCATCCGCCACCTTGATGTCCTGGCCGCTCGCATTGTTCATTGGGGCGTGTTAGCGCACCAGCCTGCCGCAAAGCCAGAGGGCCTTTCCTTGCCATGAAGCCAGCGCCGCGCCTCTTTCTCGATCACAGCCTGTCGCGGCATGGCGAGATCGCGTTGTCGGACGACCAGCGCCACTATCTCGTGAATGTGCTGCGCCTGGTCTCAGGCGACCCGGTGCGCGTCTTCAATGCCAAGGACGGCGAATGGCTCGCGCATCTCGCCACCGTGACCAAGCGGCAGGCGACCCTGCGCTGCGAGCGCCATGTCGCCGATGTGAAGCTTCCGCCCGATATCGATTATCTCTTCGCGCCCTTGAAACACGCCCGCCTCGATTATGTGGTGCAGAAGGCAACCGAGCTGGGCGTGCGGCGGCTGCGGCCGGTGTTGACCCATCGCACCATCTCCGAACGCATCAATCTCGACCGCATGCGCTCCAACGTCGTCGAGGCGGCGGAACAGTGCAATCTGGTCTTCGTGCCTGAGATCATGGAACCCCATCGCCTGACCGACATTCTCGCCGACTGGCCGGCCACGCGCCGCCTGGTCTTTTGCGACGAGACCGCACCGGTTCACGATCCGCTTGCCGCTCTGGAGGGCTTGAGCCTCCCGGCCGCGGTGATCATCGGTCCGGAGGGCGGCTTCACGGTCGAAGAGCGCGACATGCTGAGAGCCACGCCCGCCGCGACCGCCATATCGCTCGGGCCCCGCATCATGCGTGCCGATACGGCCGCCGTCGCCGCCTTGACCCTGGTCCAAGCGAAGCTCGGCGACTGGCATCAAGAACGCTGATGGGTCGTCCAAATTCTTTGGCTTGCCTGACCTTTGCCGCCCGCCTAAATCGCTGGGCGATGGCAACCCGAGGACTAATTCCGTGAGCGGACCGACACCCGAATCCGCCGATTCCCGCGCGCTCGTCGAGACCAAGCGCCAGCTCGTCGACTATATCGCGGCGGGCTCGAAGCCCAAGAGCGAGTGGCGGATCGGCACCGAGCACGAGAAATTCCCCTTCCTCACCGACACATTGGCGCCGGTGCCTTATGACGGTCCGCGTTCGATCAAGGCCTTGCTTGAAGGCTTGCGCGACCGTTTCGGCTGGACCGGCGTCTATGAAGGCGAAAACATCATCGCCTTGAGCGATCCGCGCGGCCTTGGTTCGGTCTCGCTCGAGCCCGGCGGCCAGTTCGAATTATCCGGCGCGCCCTTGGGCGATGTGCACGAGACTTGCGAGGAGGTGAACGACCATCTCCAGCAGGTGCGCGAGATCGGCGACAAGCTCGGCATCGGATTCTTAGGCCTTGGCGTGACGCCGACCTGGACGCGCGCGCAGATCCCGGTGATGCCCAAGGGCCGCTATGCGATCATGGCGCCCTATATGGACAAGATGGGCCGCTATGGCCGCGACATGATGTTTCGCTCATGTACGGTGCAGGTCAATCTCGACTTCGGCTCTGAAGCCGACATGATCAAGAAGATGCGCGTTTCGATCGCGCTGCAGCCTGTAGCGACCGCGCTTTTCGCCAATTCCCCGTTTCTTGAAGGCAAGCCCAACGGCTATCAGACGTTCCGCTCCGAGATCTGGCGCGACACCGATCCCGACCGCACTGGCATGTTGCCTTTCGTCTTCGAGCCGGGCTTCGGCTTCGAGCGCTATGTCGACTACGCGCTCGATGTGCCGATGTATTTCGTCTATCGCGATGGGAAATATCACAATGTCGCCGGCGCGAGTTTCCGCCAGTTCATGGAGGGCAAGCTCCCGCAACTGCCGGGCTGGCGGCCGACCATGAAGGACTGGGTGGATCATCTCACCACGATCTTCCCGGAAGTCCGCTTGAAGCGCTTCCTCGAAATGCGCGGCGCCGATTCCGGTCCCTGGCGCAGGCTGTGCGCGCTGCCCGCCCTCTGGACGGGCATCTTCTACGAAGATGGTCCGCTCGATGCCGCCTGGGATCTGGTGAAAGAGTGGACCGCCGGCGAGCGCCAGAATTTGCGCGATCAGGTTCCGAAATTGGCGCTCAATGCCGAGATCGCCGGCCGCTCCGTGCGCGATGTGGCTGGGGACATGCTGAAACTGTCGCGGGCCGGCCTCGAGAAACGCGCCAAGACCGGTTGCAAAGGCCGTAGCGAGGCGGCCTTCCTGGACGTCCTGGATGAGATCGTCGCTTCCGGCCGCACTCCCGCCGAGGACCTGCTTGCACTCTACCAGGGGTCGTGGAACAAGGACATTACTCGCGTTTACCGCGATTTTGCATATTGAATTCCTGCTTTCAGGAACCTAGAGCCGCAGAATGCCCTTTGCCGGGCCATAGAGGGCCGCTGAGAAGGTTTCTAGGATTTAAGGTAGGGGGATAGCCGGAAACCCGAGAAGCCTCTGTATGGCGTTCCTTGTACGTTCTAGAGGCATTCCCTTGAAGGTTGTATAGGATGCAACCTTAGACATATGCCCTCAGGCGCCGCTCGGCATCCTCGGCAATTTCCGTAACGATATGCCCCGCTGGCTTGACCGCGCCGATGAGGTCGAGGCCCTCACCCGCAAAAACGACCGCCACGGAAGTATCCCCTGCTTTGGCGGCGGCCCAATAGCGATCGCGTTCATTGGCGACCTCATCTTGAAGCGCCCGATCGCGCCCATGCCATTGCCGGCTGAAGTCATTGGCGATGGCGCGCCCCGAATATTCTTCCGGCCAATCCAATTCGCGGATGATGTCGAACACCCGTGTCCGCATCGTGTCGTCGCCCTTCGCAGAGACGAGCAGCAACTTGGCATTTGCTGAGCCCAGCGCCTCATCCGTTGCCCAGAAACGCGTTCCGATCATCACGCCCGATGCACCCAGCATCAGCGCTGCCGCCAGCCCGCGCCCGTCGGCGACGCCGCCCGCCGCTACGACCGGGATGGGGGCAACTGCATCGACAACAGCCGGTACCAAGGCGAAGGTCGAGCGCGCCGTCTTGCCATGGCCGCCGGCTTCGCTGCCTTGCGCGACAATGATGTCGGCGCCGGCCGCCGCGGCGCGCTTTGCACCTTCCACATCCTGGATCTGGCAGATGAGTTTCGCGCCCGATGCCTTCACCTTCTCGGCAAAGAGAGTCTCCTCCCCGAACGACAGGACGAAGACGGCAGGCTTGCGTGCCAGAGCTTGATCGAGAAGCTGCGGAAACTTGGCAAGACTCCAGGTGATGTAGCCAACCCCGATGCGTGCATTGCCGGCGGCGCGAAACTCGTTCTCCATCCAGGCTTCGCCGCCATAGCCGGCTTTCGGATCGCCATAGCCGCCGCCGATGATGCCCAAGCCGCCGGCCGCTGTGACCGCCGCCGCAAGTCTGCCGCCGGCGACACCGCCCATGGGTGCGAGCAGGATAGGATAGGTAATTCCCAGAAGCTCGGTAAGCGCGGTTTTGATCGCCACGATCTATTCCGCCGCCATCATGGCTTGTGGCTTGGTGGAGAGACCTTCCATCACATGCCGCGCCAGCGCTTCGGCAGCCGAACTCGGCCGTCCTGGTTTCCTCACCAGGCCGATCTCGAATGTGCCGGGATCGGGAAATCCGTCCTTCTCGGTCAGCACGCGCAGCCCGGGCCTGACGCAGATTTGCGGCACCGCGCCGACCGCGAGCCCGGCTTGCACGGCCGCGTTGATGACATTCGAATTCGAACTCGAATAGGCGATGCGATACTTGCGCTTCTGCGATTCAAGCGCTCGCAGCACCATGGTGCGCCATTCGCAGTGCGGGCTCGCGATCGGCAATGTCTCGAGAAGATGCACGCTGTGCCGCGCCGAAGTAATCCACACCAGAGGCTCGCGCCGCACCGGTTCGCTGGTCACGATATCGCAGCCAAAGGTGACGAGCGCCAGTTCCATCTCGCCGCGCTTTGTCGCCTCGTAGAGATTGGTGCTGTTCATGCAGGCGACATCGACGGTCACCAGAGGATGCGTGCGCGAGAAGCGTGCGAGGATTTCAGGCAGGAAGCGATCGGCATAATCATCGGGCGTTCCGAAGCGCAATCGCCCGCTGAGTTCGGGCTTGGTGAAGGCCGAAACCGCCTCGTCATTGATCTGGGTGATGCGCCTTGCATATTCGATCAACCGGTCGCCATCGGCGGTGAGCCGGCTGGCGCGGCCGTCGCGGGCAAAAAGCGGCCGGCCCACCAGTTCCTCGAGCCGTTTCATCTGCATGGAAACGGCCGACTGGGTCTTGTTCACCTCCTCGGCGGCGCGCGTGAAATTGCCGGTATCGGCGATGGCAAGGAAGGTTTTCAGGAGGTCGATATCGAGATTGGGGATCATGATTGCTGACACGTTTTGATCAAGGAAACTGATAGGTATCATAAAACATATTCGTTGGACTGATCAATCGCTAAAGTTCTATATCACCACCATCACAGAGATGTCGTCGCGCCGCTTTCGGGTGGCGGAACGCGGGAAGAATGGGTCTTCTCGCGGGCGTTGGAGGATTCTCACATGCGCGAATATGCCCTCACTCGTGCCGTTTCGATCGGAGAGGCAGGCGGCGCCTCATGGTTCAGCCGTCTCGTTCGCAACTGGCGGGCGAAGCGCAGCATCGTCAGGCTCGAAGCGCTCGACGATCACATGCTTTACGATCTCGGTGTCACCCGTGCCGAAGTGCAATGGGCGGCCGGTCTTCCCCTGACCGTCAATGCCGCGCTCGCACTCGAAGATCGGGCGTTCCGTCGCCGCAAGACCCGGCCGAACGAATGACCACCGAAAGGCCCGGCCGGCGCCAGTCTCCCCCGCCGGCCGGGTCGACCATTTCGTCTGTGTACTGACGATTAGCACTGCTGAATACTTCTCCCTGGCCGAGCTCGACCCGGCCATCTAGTCTGGATCGGCGGGTCAAGCCCGCCGATGGAGATTTTGGTTATTGGCCTGCACTCTTCTTGCCTTGTCATTGCCGGGCTTGTCCCGGCAATCCATCGTGCAATCATTGTGGCGTCAGAGTATCGACACAATGGATCCCCGCAACAAGTGCGGGGATGACAAGTTGAAGTGATACTACTTCCGCGTCATCCGCTCGACCGAGCGCAGCAGGTCATCTGCTGCATTTCCACTTTGCGTGCCGCGGCCCAAGACATCGTCAAGCGACGCGCGGCCGCGCCGGATTGCCTCGCTGTTGCGGGCGGGATCGGGCGAAGCACCGCCACCGCCGCCGCCGAGAATGTCGCCCAGAATATCGCCGAGGCCGCCGCCGCCCGATCCTCCGGCGGCACCGCCGCCGAGAATGTCGCCCAGTATATCGCCGAGACCACCGCCCTGGCCCTGGGCCTCGCGCGGTGCCGGTTGTTGCCCGCGCCCGAGCACGTCCTTCAGCATGTCGTCGAGACTGCCAGTACTCGCCTCGCGGCGCGGCGCGGGTGCGGATGCACCGCCGCCCATCATGCCCTTGGTGAGATTGCCGATGATCATCGCCGCGATCACCGGCAGCATCTTCTTGAGGACGGCGCTGCCGATGCCGGAGAGGTCGGCCGCTTGATTGGCGACGCCGCGGCTCACATCCTTCGACCCGAAAATCTGCTCGAGGATCTGATTGCCGGCCTGTGTCGCATCATTGAGCTGCGGATCGGCCGGCTCATTGGCGTAACGCGCATATTGTCCGCTTTGCATGTCGCGCGCGAGCGAAGCAAGGCCGTCATCGGATTCCGCATTGCGCCTCACGCCTGCGGCAATGACCGGCGCCAATTGCTCGAGCGCGGCGCGCGTCTGCGCCTCGTCGAGCCCGAACTGACGTCCGAGCTCGGAGATATTCTGGCTTCCCTGTGATCGGATAAGCATTTCGACAAGATCCATCTTGGCCTCCTGCTGCTACTTACGAATTGAACCGAGAATGTCGCGAAAGATACTGTCGAGCGAAGGCCGCGCGGTGCGGCGCGTCCGCGTCTTGGTCTTGGCTCGCCGCCGGCGTGCCGTAGCATAACTGGTCCGCCGGCGCTTCGGCCTCGGCGTCAGTTCCCGCACCGCGCCCTTGATCGCGCCTTCGAGGACCGCCGAGACGATCGTGCCGAGTATTCCGCCGCCGCCGGAGCCGGCTGCCTGCTGCACGCCCATCGCCGGCATCATCGTTGACTGGCGCTGGCTGCGGGCCAAGGCAGCCACGACCGAGGACGCCGCAATCGCAGTCAAGGCCGCGAGCGCTTTCTTGTCGAGGCCGGGGGCGAGCGCTTGCGCCTCCTTCAAGGCTGAAGTCTTGGTGCCATAAACATCGGCGAGGATTGCGTTTCCGTCCTTGGCGACTTCCGGATCGCCGATCAATGCGGGATCGTCGAGAAACGCATCGCCATCGCCGTCCTCGATGATCTCGAGAAGTGCATCGAGGGTTTCTTCATTCTCAGCCGTTTGCCGAAGCTTGACGGCGATCGCCGGACACAAGGCATCGAGCGCGGCTTGGGCCTGATCGGGCGGGATTCCCACCGCCTGACCGGCATTGGCATAGAAAGCCCCGCCCTGCGCCTGTGCCAGAATATCCAAGAGCGCCATATCGACCGCCTTCTATCGCGTGAGCGCCAATTCTATCCGCAGACGGGGGCGAGGCAACTGGGATTGTTTTAGGCAAATCCTCATGGTGAGACGCCTGCGTGCTTCGAGGCCCGCTACGCGGGCTCCTCAGCATGAGGGGAATCTTGAATCCTCATTGTGAGGTGGCGGCGCAGCCGCCCTCGAACCATGGCCATCCTTCGAGGCATTGCCTCCGGCGATGCATCTCAGGATGAGGTCGTCAATGCATCAGAACCCCAGTTCAGCCGCCGCTTTCGCGAGCCGGTGGTAATGCGTGAAGTGATGCGCCGTGAGACCGGCGATGCGCGCGCCTTCGACATTGCTTTTCTTGTCGTCGATGAACCACGCACTCGGCGCGTCCATGCCGAGGCGTGCAAGCAGCTTCAGGTACACGGCAGGATCCGGCTTCTTCACGCCGAACTCGTAGGAGCAGTAGCAGTCCTGTCCAAACAAGGCGGCGGCTTCCGGAAAAATCTGCGGGAGCGATTCCTTCAGCAAGGGTCCGTTATTGGTGAAGAGCGCGATGCGGCTGGTCTTGGCGCAATTGGCGGCGAGGGCCAACACATTAGCATCAGGAGTCATCGACACCTTGCGCGCAGAAATCCATTGCTCGCGGCTTAGAGGATGGCCGAGACGATTGGAAAATTCGGCGAGATAGAGTTCGCTCTCGGGATAACGCCCGGCGTCGGAATCATCTTCGAAGCCTGAATCCCAGATGGCGGCGCGAATGTCGCGCGGACTCTTGTTGGCGATCGCGCCGAGCGCACGCAGGCGCCGCCCCAATTCATAGCGACAGAGCACGTCATCCATGTCGAAGATCACGAGCCCCGGCCGCACCATTTTCTTAGGCGGCGGTGCCGCCGACGGTAATCCGGTCGAGCCGCAATGTCGGCTGGCCGACGCCGACCGGCACGCCCTGGCCTTGTTTGCCGCAGGTGCCGACGCCGGGATCAAGCGCGAGGTCATTGCCGATCATCGAGACGCGGTGCATGGCTTCCGGGCCGTTGCCGATGAGGGTTGCGCCCTTGACCGGTGCGGTCACCTTGCCGTTCTCGATGCGATAGGCCTCGGTGCAGGAGAAGACGAATTTTCCCGATGTGATGTCGACCTGGCCGCCGCCGAACGAGACGGCGTAGAGCCCGTTCTTGACGGATGCGATGATTTCCTCCGGCGGCGTCTTGCCTGCAAGCATGTAGGTATTGGTCATGCGCGGCATCGGAATATGCGCGAAGGATTGCCGGCGGCCATTGCCGGTCGGCCGCATCTTCATGAGCCGCGCGTTCTGCCGGTCCTGCATATAGCCGACGAGAATGCCGTCTTCGATCAGCGTCGTGTAATGCGAAGGCGTGCCTTCATCATCGATGCTGATCGAGCCGCGCCGGTTAGGTATAGTGCCGTCATCGACGACGGTGACACCCTTGGCCGCCACTTGCTGACCCAGGAGACCCGCGAAGGCGGAAGTCTTCTTGCGGTTGAAATCGCCCTCAAGCCCGTGGCCGACCGCTTCATGCAACATGACGCCGGGCCAGCCGGGGCCAAGCACGACGTCGAATTCGCCGGCCGGCGCGGCCTGTGCTTCCAATGCGACGAGGCTTTGCCGCACCGCTTCATTGACGGCCGACTTCCAGGCTTCCTCGGTCAGATAGTCTTCCGGATTGCCGCGGCCGCCGAGCCCGTGCGAGCCTTGTCCCGATACCGCGCCATTGCGTGCAACCACTGCGGCGTTCAGGCGGACGAGGGGGCGGGTATCGCGATAAAGCGCACCATCGCCGCGCAGGATTTCGACATCCTGCCAGTCGCAGGCAAGCGACAGGCTGACCTGGGCGACGCGCGGATCAAGGGCGCGCGCATAGGCATCCATGGTGGCAAGAAGATCGACCTTGCTCGTGAAGCTTCGCGACTGGGAAGGATCGGCGGAGCTGTAAAGATGACGGTTGGTGCGTTCCGGGTCGGCCTCGGCCAAGCCGCTGTGGCCGACGGTAACCAGGGCGCAATGCTTGGCGGCGCGGGTCAGCGCTTCCGGCGTAATCTCGGTTGAATGCGCGTAGGATGCGGCCTCGCCCGCCACGGCGCGAAGCCCGAAGCCCTCCGAATCATCGGAACTTGCCGATTTGAGTCGCCCGTCATCCCACACGAAGCTTTCGCTGCGGCGCTGTTCGACGAAAAGTTCGCCGTCATCGGCAGCCTCAAGGCAAGTGCCGATGGATTTGACCGCAGCGGCATGTCCGCCGAGCCGCGTTTCGATGAGGGAAGTTGTATCGTGATTGGCCATGTTCGCTCCGACCCTAGCCTAGATCATGCAAGGGCCAGAGGAATATAGGCGATAAATCAGGGATCTTTCAGGTCTGCGAAAGCGGCCGAAAACCCATTGAGCGAGATTTTCATCGGCATGCCGAGGCCGGGACCCTGGTAGATGATGAAATTGGCTGCCGAGCCCTTGCGCAATTTCTCGAACATCTCAGGCGTGGCGGTCGCCGTTGCGTAACACACCTGCCGTGTGCACCGGGCAAAAGGCACGCGGCCGACCGCTGCGCCATCGATCTCGAGCGCGATGCCGGTGGGGAGGAACACGCCGAGCGGAGCCATGACGCGCATCGCCGGCAAAATCTTATCCTTCTCTTTCTGCTTGACGATGATGATTGTGAGCTGCGCCTGCGGCTCTTTCTCATTATGCGTCGTCTGCACCATGCCGCATTGCTCGGTCGGCTGGCCGGCAGGAACCGCGCCTTCGGGTGCCTTCTCGCACTGCACCTTCCACTCGCCATGGGTCGAAAGTGTCGTTGCGGTGGGGGCCTGGCCAGGACCGGGACCCGGGCCGGATCCCTGCTTCACGCGCGGACCGAAACTGTTCTTGGCGGGAGCCTGATCCTGCTCTTGCGCGAATGATGGGGCGATGTACGCCGTTCCCATGAAGCCCGCGATGGCAAGAACAAACGCCACGCGCGTCGGGCTCAATGCAGATTTCGTCACGGTTTCCGTCCCTTTCTCACAATCGGGGAGAGCGCAGCCTCATAGCCGCGCCGCTGCGCTTCGACAACATTTGATTCGCGCTTTTGGCGTCCCACGCTTCGATTGACGGCGGTTTGTTCGGAGAGAATTGAGGCGGAATTCCGGTTTGCTGTCGCAGCGGATTCAGCACGACGTTTTGCCGCGCCCGGCTCCGTTGCGGCTGTGCCGCGAATATGGTTCACATTCCGTCCAATATCCGGCACCGTGCGGGTTGCCGGGCTAGTCCGTTCGGGCTGGATTGGATTTGGGGGAATGATGAGGTCGAAGAGCATTTTGGTGAACCTGTTTGCCGGACTGGCGGTCGCGCTGACCTCCGGAACGGCCATGGCGGCGGCTTTGGGCCATCCCACCCCTTGGCAGATCGGCTTGCAGGGTGCAGCGACGCCCGTCTCCGAAGACATCCATTGGTTTCACAATGGCCTGCTGCTGCCGATCATCACTGTCATCACCCTCTTCGTGTTGGCGCTCCTCATCGCGGTCATGGTGAAGTTCAACGCCAAGAGCAATCCGCAGCCATCCAAGACCACGCATAACACCTTCATCGAGATCGTCTGGACGGTCGTGCCGATCCTGATCCTCGTTGTGATCGCGATTCCCTCCTTCCGCCTCCTCTATTTCCAGCGCGACATCCCGAAGGCCGATATGACGATCAAGATTATCGGCAATCCGTCCTGGGACTGGACCTATGAATATCCGGACCTCGGCATGAACGAGGACGGCACCGCGAAAGTCTCCTTCACCGCCTATCTGAAGGAAAAGGAAAAGCTTGAACCTGGCGAACCATGGCTCCTCGCCACCGACCGCGCCGTCGTCGTGCCGGTCAACAAGATCGTCAAATTGATCGTCACTTCCGACCCCGAGGGCATCATCCACGCCTGGACCATTCCCTCCTTTGGCATGAAGATCGACGCTATTCCGGGCCGTCTCAACGAGGACTGGTTCCAGGCGACGATCGAAGGCACTTATTACGGACAGTGTTCGGAATTGTGCGGCAAGAACCACGCCTTCATGCCGATCGAAGTGCACGTCGTATCCGAGGACGAGTACAAGAAGTGGGCCGAGACATTCCAGACCGCGGGCGCTGACGCGGCTCAGAAGTATATTGCCGACCTCGACGCGGCAAAGAACAAGCTCGCGCAAAGTCAGTAATCGAGACGGCCGGCGACGGCCCAACGGGACGCATACAGGGATCTTTGAGAGATGGCACACGCCGCAGCCCACGCCGAACACGCCGATCATCCGACCGGGTGGAGAAGGTACGTCTATTCGACGAACCACAAGGACATCGGCACGATGTACCTGGTCTTCGCTATCGTCGCCGGCATCATCGGCGGCATCCTGTCGATCATGATGCGGCTTGAGCTGCAGCAACCGGGCATCCAGTACTTCCCCGGCCTTGCCAGCATGGTCTACGGCACGTCTGCTGCCGAAGCGGTTGATGCCGGCAAGCACATGTTCAACGTCTTCGTCACCGCCCACGGCCTGTTGATGATCTTCTTCATGGTCATGCCGGCGATGATCGGCGGCTATGGCAACTGGTTCGTGCCCTTGATGATCGGCGCGCCGGACATGGCCTTCCCGCGCATGAACAACATTTCCTTCTGGCTGCTGCCGCCGGCAATCTGTCTGTTGATCATCTCGATGTTCGTCGAAGGCCCGGCAGGCGCCCATGGCGCGGGCGGCGGCTGGACGATCTACCCGCCCTTGTCGAGCGATGCCGGCCATCCCGGTCCGTCGGTCGATTTCGCTATTCTCGCCCTTCACATCGCCGGTGCATCATCGATCCTCGGCGCCATCAACTTCATCACGACGATCTTCAACATGCGCGCGCCCGGCATGACGCTGCATAAGATGCCGCTGTTCGTGTGGTCGATCCTCGTCACCGTGTTCCTGCTGCTGCTGTCGCTGCCGGTTCTCGCCGGCGCGATCACCATGCTGCTCACCGACCGCAATTTCGGCACCAGCTTCTTCGTGCCGGCAAGCGGCGGCGACCCGGTGCTATTTCAGCATCTCTTCTGGTTCTTCGGACATCCGGAAGTCTACATCCTGATCCTTCCCGGCTTCGGGATCGTCTCGCAGATCGTTTCGACCTTCTCGAAGAAGCCCGTCTTCGGCTATCTCGGCATGGCCTATGCCATGGTGGCGATCGGCGTCGTCGGCTTCATCGTGTGGGCGCACCACATGTATACGGTCGGCATGGATGTCGACACGCAGGCCTATTTCGTGGCCGCCACCATGATCATCGCGGTGCCGACCGGCGTTAAGATCTTCTCCTGGATCGCCACCATGTGGGGCGGCTCGATTGAGTTCCGCACGCCCATGCTGTGGGCGATGGGCTTCATCTTCCTCTTCACCGTAGGCGGCGTCACCGGTGTGGTTCTCGCCAATGCCGGCGTCGATCGCTCATTGCACGACACCTATTATGTCGTCGCCCACTTCCACTATGTGCTTTCGCTCGGCGCGGTCTTCGCCATCTTCGGCGCCTGGTACTACTGGTTCCCGAAGATGAGCGGTTACATGTACAACGAGACGATCGGCAAATTGCACTTCTGGCTGCAGTTCATCGGCGTGAACCTCCTGTTCTTCCCGCAGCATTTCCTCGGTCTTGCCGGCATGCCGCGCCGCTATGTCGACTATCCCGATGCCTTCGCGGGCTGGAACTGGGTGTCCTCGATGGGCTCCTATATCTCGGCCGCGAGCGTCTTGGTCTTCCTCTATGGCGTCTATGCCGCCTTCGCCGCCAAGAAGCGGGCGGGCGACAATCCGTGGGGTGCGGGTGCGACGACGCTCGAATGGACATTGTCTTCGCCGCCGCCCTTCCACCAGTTCAACACCTTGCCGGTGATCAAGTAGCAAAACCGAGAGTATGAGCGACATCCACGCAGAAATCTCGGGCCGCGAAGCCGCCAGCGAAGGCGGCCAAGGCACGGCTGGAGACTATTTCGCGCTGCTGAAACCGCGCGTGATGTCGCTTGTCATTTTTACGGCACTTGTCGGCATCGTTGCGGCACCGGGTACCATCCATCCCTGGATGGCGGCGATGGCGTTGCTTTCGATCGCCATCGGCGCCGGGGCGTCGGGCGCGCTCAACATGTGGTATGACAGCGATATCGATGCGCTGATGAAGCGCACGACGACGCGGCCCGTGCCGCGCGGTGCGATCCTGCCGGGGGAAGCCTTGGGCTTCGGCCTGACGCTGGCGGTGGGTTCGGTCCTGAGCCTTGGCCTTTTCGTCAATACGGTCGCTGCGGCGATCCTCGCCTTCACGATTTTCTTTTACGCCGTCATCTACACGATGTGGCTCAAGCGCAGCACGCCGCAGAACATCGTTATTGGCGGCGCGGCCGGTGCATTCCCGCCCATGATTGGCTGGGCTGCCGTCACGGGCTCCGTCGATCTTGGTTCGATCGCGCTTTTCCTCATCATCTTCATGTGGACGCCGCCGCATTTCTGGGCGCTGGCGCTGCTTGGCAAGGACGAGTATGCGCGGGCCGGCGTGCCGATGCTGCCGGTGGTGGCGGGCGCTGCCGAAACCCGGCGCCAGATATTCATCTACACGCTGCTTGTCATCCCGATCTCTTTCCTGCCGGCATTACTCGGGATGGGCGGGACGCTTTATATTGCGGGGACCGCAATCCTTGGTGCGGGCTTCCTGTGGCATGCCTGGGCCGTGTTACGCAGCCCCGAGGGCGATGCCGAGCGCCGCGCCTGCCGTCGCATGTTCAGTTTCTCGATCGCGTGGCTCTTTGGAGTCTTCGCCCTGATCCTGATCGAGAAGCTGGCCGGGCTTGCCCCCTTCCACGCGATCATCGGATGAGCGAGCTGGAAATGGCGATAAAGCCGTTTGGGCCTGAAGACATGGCGCGCCGCCGCAAGCGGGCAATAGCGCTGGCTTTGGTTCTTGCCGCCCTCGTGATCCTGTTCTTCATCACGACCATTGTTCGCCTTGGCGGCAATGTCGCGGACCGGACCTTCTGACGCCATGAGCACGCCATCGCGTCAGACAAGGCCCTTGGATCCGAAGCGCAACCGGCAGGTGGCAGTAGCCGCGGCCGGCGTCGCATTCGCCATGGTTGGGCTCGCCTATGCCTCGGTGCCGCTCTATCGCTTGTTCTGTCAGGTGACCGGCTTCGGCGGCACCACGCAGCGCGCCGAAGTGGCGCCCGGTGCCGCCGGCAATCGCATGCTGACCATCCGCTTCGATGCCAACACCGCGGCAAGCCTTCCCTGGTCGTTTCATCCTGAGCAGCTCGAGATGAACGTCAAGCTCGGCGAGCAGAACCTTGCCTTCTATCGCGCCGCCAACCGCTCCGACAAGGAAGCGACGGGCTCGGCGATCTTCAATGTGACACCGGCCGAGGCGGGCGCGTATTTCAACAAGATTCAGTGCTTCTGCTTCAGCGAGCAGCGGCTTAGGGCAGGCGAGACGGTTGACATGCCGGTGGTGTTCTTTGTCGATCCCAAGATCGAGAAGGATCCGGACCTGCGCACGCTGACCACGATCACGCTGTCTTACACATTCTACCCGGCCGAGGAGGGAGCGAACCTTACCTCCGCCGAGCCGGAAACCGATTCAGTGACACGCTAAGGGGCGACGAGGAGAGGGCAATGGCAGATAGTCACGCCAAGAACCACGACTACCATTTGGTCAATCCCAGTCCCTGGCCGTTCGTCGGCGCGGTGGCCGCCTTCATCCTGGCGGTCGGCGCGGTGCGCTGGATGCACGGCGCAAGCCCGATCGTAGCGATCATCGGGCTCGTCGGAGTTCTCTACACCATGTTCATGTGGTGGCGGGATGTCATTCGCGAAGGCGACGCGGGCGATCACACGGCGGTCGTCCAACTTCATCTGCGCTATGGCATGCTGCTGTTCATCGCTTCCGAGGTGATGTTCTTCGTTGCCTGGTTCTGGGCCTTCTTCGATGCGAGCCTGTTCCCCGATGATCCGATCCAAGCCTCGCGCACGGCGGTCACCGGCGGCGTGTGGCCGCCCGCCCACATCCACGTCTTCGATCCCTGGCACTTGCCCTTGGTCAATACGCTGATCCTTTTGACGTCGGGCACGACGGTCACCTGGGCGCATCACGCGCTGTTGAAAAACGATCGCCAGAGCCTGAAATGGGGCCTTGCCGCGACCATCGTCTTGGGTCTGCTGTTCACGACGGTTCAGGCCTATGAGTACACACATGCGCATTTCGCCTTCAGCCGCGAACTCGTCGGTGTGCCAGCCGAAGAACAGGGCAATATCTACGGCTCGACCTTCTTCATGGCGACCGGCTTCCACGGTTTCCATGTCATTGTCGGAACCATCTTCCTGATCGTTTGCCTGTTGCGCGCCTTGAACGGGCACTTCAAGCCTGAAGGTCATTTCGGCTTCGAGGCGGCAGCCTGGTACTGGCACTTCGTCGACGTCGTGTGGCTTTTCCTCTTCGCTTGCATCTATGTCTGGGGATCGGCAGGCGTCGATTTCGCGGGGCATTAGCGGCAATGCCACGATCGGCCGCGCCATGAAACCTGTGGCGCGGTATTGGGCCTTGGAGGCCTGAATGAACGAGCCTTATTATCCGCGCCAGTCACCGGTGAAAACGGGCCTCGCCGGGCGTTGTCCGCGCTGCGGTCGCGGCAAGCTGTTTTCAGGCTATCTGGCGCTTGCCCCGCGCTGTTCAAGCTGCGGCTTGCCGTTCGATTTTGCCGATGCCGGGGACGGAGCCGCGTGGTTTGTCATGCTGGTCGTTGGCTTCGTCGGCGTCGGTTCGATCCTCGGCATCGAGGCCGCCTATTCGCCGCCTTACTGGGTTCATGCATTGATCGCCATCCCGTTGCTGGTGATCCTGCCGCTCGTTCTCCTGCGGCCGATCAAAGGCATTCTCGTCTGCCAGCAATATCTGACCAAGGCGCAGGAAGGCCGCATCGACGCGCAATGAGCAGGCGCGGCTGGCAAATTCTCGTTGCGGCGATCACCGGCGTTGTGATTTTGAGCGGGCTCGGCATTTGGCAAGTCCAGCGATTGGGCGTGAAGCAGGCGCTGATCCGGCAAATGGAGGAGCGCCGCGCGCAAGGTCCGGTCAGCCTCGATGAGGCGGTGAACCTCGCGGAGACGACGGGTGAGGTCGATTATCTCCCCATTGCGGTCCGCGGTCGCTTCGCTGCGGACAAGGAAATCCTCATGCTGACGACCTTTGACGGCAATGCCGGCTGGCGCGTCATCACGCCCTTCGTCAGCGACAAGGGCATTCTCGTCCTCGTTGATCGCGGTGTGATCCCCGACAACATGCGCGATGCCCGCGACAGCCGCATTCTTCCAGGCGACCAGGCAATCGAAGGCTATGCCTTATGGCACCGGGCGGGGCAGGGACTGTTCGATCCCGAAAATGCCGTCGATCAGAACAAGTGGTTCTGGTGGGACGTGCCCGCCATGCTTTCATCAGTCTCGATCGGCGAGGGGCTCAAAACGGCGCCCTTCATTCTCCATCTCAACGCAAAACCTGACGACCGCGGCTTTCCACGGCCGGTGGCAGTGGCCGAGACCTTGCACAATAACCATCTTCAATATGCCATAACCTGGTTTGCCTTGGCGCTGGTACTTGCCGTATTAGCTGGGCTCGCTATCAGGAGTGATCGGAAACAGGCTGGGAGAACGGGCCAATAGGCCGCCCCAAGCCGCTGGAGCTTCCCCGACTTGAAATACGTATCGACCCGCGGCGAGGCTGCGGAAATAGGCTTCGAGGACGCCATGCTGGCGGGCCTCAGCCCCGATGGCGGCCTTTACGTGCCCAAGGACTGGCCGCGGATTGCGCCTTCCGAGTTCGCGGCGCTGCGCGGCCGGCCCTATCCCGAGATTGCCGAAGCGATCATCGCGCGCTTCACCGATGGCGCGATCCCGCCCGAACGCCTGCGCGCCATGCTGAAGGACGCCTACGCCCAGTTCCGCCATCCGGCCGTCGTTCCCTTGAAGCAACTCGACAGCAACCTCTTTCTGCTCGAATTGTTTCACGGTCCGACACTCGCCTTCAAGGATGTGGCGATGCAGATCCTGGCGCGGATGATGGATTTCGCGCTTGAAAGGCGAGGCGCGAACGCGACAATCGTCGGCGCCACCTCGGGCGATACCGGAAGTGCCGCGATCGAAGCCTTCAAGACGGGCAAGCGCACCAGCATCTTCATCCTGCACCCGCATAGCCGGGTAAGCGAAGTGCAGCGCCGGCAAATGACGACGGTGGATTCGCCTTCAGTGCACAATATCGCGCTCGAAGGCAGTTTCGATGATTGCCAGGCCATCCTCAAGACGTTGTTCGGTGATGCGCGATTCCGCGACAAGGTCCGCTTGTCAGGGGTCAACTCGATCAACTGGGCGCGCATCGTGGCGCAGATCGTCTATTATGTGTCTTCGGCCCTGTCGCTCGGCGCGCCCGACCGGAGCGTGAGCTTCTGCGTACCGACCGGCAATTTCGGCGATATTTTTGCGGGCTATGCCGCCAAGCGCATGGGACTGCCGATCGACCGGTTGGTCATCGCGACGAATATTAACGATATCCTCGACCGCACCGTCAGAACCGGCCGTTATGAAGTTCACAATGTGCTGCCCACCACCAGCCCGTCGATGGATATTCAGGTCTCGAGCAATTTCGAACGCCTGTTATTCGAAGCATCGGGAAGAAACGCGGCGAAGGTGCGCGGCATGATGGCAAGCCTCGCCCAAAGCCGCGCCTTCACGCTTGATGCCTCTGTGCAGGGCGCAATTCGCGCCGAATTCGACTCGGGCCATGCCGATGAGCCGACGGTGGCCCGGACCATTTCCGAGACCCACGCAAGGACCGGCGAATTGCTCGATCCGCATTCGGCGATTGGTGTGGCGGTCGCGCAATCGTTGAAATCATCGGCAAGCCCGATGATTTCATTGGCGACGGCACATCCGGCCAAATTTCCCGATGCCGTCGAAAAAGCCTCCGGCATTCGCCCCGCATTGCCGGAGCACCTGGCTTACCTGATGTCGGCCAAGGAGAAATTTTCCATCTTGCCGAATGACCCGGAAGCTGTGAAAACTTTCATTCTCGCTCGCAGCGTCCCGTGAGTAGTATGTCGGCATGAGTGTACGTATTTCCCGGCTCCCCAACGGCCTTCACGTCGTGACCCATGCCATGCCGCATCTTGAGACGGTGGCGCTTGGAATCTGGGTCAAGGCCGGAGCGCGCGATGAATTGCCCGAAGAAAATGGCATTGCCCATTTCCTCGAGCATCTTGCCTTCAAGGGAACCAAGCGGCGCAATGCCCAGCAGATCGCTGAAGAAATCGAATCTTCGGGCGGCGAGATCAATGCCTCGACCGGCATGGAGACGACCACCTATTATGCCCGTGTTCTGAAACAGGACTGGGCACTCGCCCTCGACATCCTTGCCGATATCCTGACAGAGTCCATCTTTGATCCGGCCGAACTCGAACGCGAACGCGAAGTCATCCTGCAGGAAATTGCAGCCGCCAACGACGCGCCCGACGATCTTGTCTTCGATCTGGCGCAAGCGGCAAGTTTCGGTGCCCATCCGCTCGGCCGGCCGATCCTCGGTACCAGCGAGCTCGTCGAGAATGTCACCCGCGACGGCATCATCGCCTGGCGCGATCGTCATTATTGCGCCTCGCGCATGGTCGTCGCCGCCGCCGGCAACATCGATCACGACCAGCTTGAAGCCGCTTGTGTGAAGCTCTTGGGTCGCCTGTCGCCGGGATCGGGACCGATGCGCAGCCGTCCCGCCTTTGAGGCGCTTCACCGGCAGGCCGGCAAACCGCTCGACCAGACGCATGTTGTTTTGTCCTTTGCAGCACCAGGCTATCGCGAGCCGGAAATCTACGCGCTCCAGGTTCTCTCAAGCCTTTTAGGCGGCGGCATGTCCTCGCGGCTCTTCCAGGAAGTGCGCGAGAAGCGCGGCCTGTGTTACAGCGTGTTCTCCTATGCTTCCGCCTATGAGGATGCCGGCCAATTCGGCATCTACGCGGCGACATCGCCGGGCAATGCGCAGCAATTGATCGATGTCACCGCCGACGTCATGCTCGGCGCCACCAGCGAGGTGACGGCAAGCGAGATTGCCCGCGCCAGGGCGCAGCTTAAGGCAAGCCTTGTGATGAACCTCGAAAGTGCATCCTCGCGCGCCGATCAGATCGCCCGCCAGTTTCTCGCCTTCGGTGAAATTCCGGATGTAAGCCGGCTCGTCGCCAAGATCGACGCCGTCGAGGTTGCAAGCGTCGGCGCACTCGCGCAGCGGATGTTCCGCGGCCGTAAGCCGGCTTTGAGCGCGGTCGGCCAGCTCTCGGGTCTCACGTCACATGAGGCCATCGTCGCACGGTTTGCGTGATGGTGTTCCTGCGCAGTCCCTTCTCGCCCGATCTCCCGCCCGTATTGCGGGGCACGAAGGTCACCCTGCGCGTACCGCAAATGGCGGATTTCGAAGCCTGGGCGGAATTGCGCGAGGCGAGCCGCGAATTCCTGGCTCCGTGGGAGCCGACCTGGCCGCATGACGATCTGACGCGAACGGCCTTCCGCTTGCGCATCAAGCGCTATTGGCGCGATGTCGAGGATGACCTCGCTTATCCGTTCTTCATTCACGAGATCAAGGCGGGCGAGCTGGTTGGGGGATTGACCCTTTCGAATGTGCGGCGAGGCGTCGCCCAAATAGCCTCCTGCGGTTACTGGATCGGCACAGGCTTCACCCGGCGCGGCTATATGACGGATGCCGTCCGTACCGTCATTTCCTACGCCTTCGATCATCTGCGCCTGCATCGCCTAGAGGCTGCATGCCTGCCGTCCAATGAAGCGTCGATCCGTTTACTGAGGAAGTGCGGATTTGCCGAAGAAGGCATGGCGCGGCGGTATCTCAAGATCAATGGCCGCTGGGAAGACCATCTTCTCTTCGGTCTGGTATCGAACGAGTATTCGCGTTAGCCATAAGCCTCGTCCGGCGCGGCAGTGCTTGCCAGCGGGCGGCATCAACTGTACCAAAGGGCTTACCCAGCGAGAACGGAGCGGTATTTGAGTATGGCGCAGTGGCGCGCAGTTATAGCCATTCTCTGGTTCTTGCTGATCGGCGGATTTCTCCCTGCTTCGGCTGACACGATCAATGCGGCGCTCGACACGCCGAGCATCGATCTTTTGCCGCATCTCCAGGCGGTAACCACCGACCAGCCGGCTGTCTCGATCGAAGTGCCCGCCGCGACGCCGGGTCAGACTGTGCTGTTGCCGCTCGAAGCCAAGGGCTTTGGCCCCAGCTACCGCTGGATCGTTGCAAGCCTCGCCAATCCTGCCAGCACGGCGCAGGACGTCGTCATGCTCGTGCCGCATCAAGGCTTCGTGGCATCGGGCGTCTTCTGGCCGAAGCCGCAAGGCAGTCGCCTGGTAAGTCTCGTCAGCATCGGTGGCTTGCAGCCGACGCCCTTGGTCGACTACGGCGCAGACGCACTCGCTCTGCACCTCGACCCTGGCCAGACGCTCACCGTCGCGCTCGAAATGAATTCGAATGATGTCTCGGGCATGCAATTGTGGCAGCGACAGGCTTTCGACGACAAGACGAATGCGCAATCATTCTTCCGTGGTGTCATCCTCGGGCTCGGGCTCCTTGTCGGCCTCGTCGCGATCTCGCTCTATGCCGTCCGCATCAGCGCGGTCTTCCCGGCCGCGGCTCTCTTCATCTGGGCATCGATCGGCTTCATCGCGATCGAGGCCGGTTACTTGCCTGAGATAAAAGGATGGCTTGGTGGGCTCGACCTGACGGCCCAGGAAATCCGCGCCATCATCGAAAGCCTCATGCTGACCGGCCTCGCTTTGTGCCTGGTGAGCTTCGTCGAATTGCGCAAGCGCATGCCGGTGCTCGGCAACCTCGTCCTCGCCTTCGCATGTTTGACGCTGGCTCTGCCTGTCTATGGCCTGTTCGAACCGCTTTACACGACCGGCCTTGCGCGCGTCGCATTCGCCGTCCTGGCAGTCGTCGGTTTCATCATCATCATCCTGCTGTGGCGGCGGGGCTTCGCGCGCGCGCAAGCCTCGCTCCTGAGCTGGGGTGCGCTTCTGGTTTGGACTTTCGTCGCGGCGATCGCCGCCTTGTCGCCGGAAGACGATGTTGTCTTGAAGCTCCTGGTCCAGGCTGGGCTCACCCTGGTTCTGTTGATGATGGGCCTGACACTGGTGCAGTTCGCGCTGAGCCACGGCATCCTGTCACGCCGCACTTCCGAAGACGCGATGCGTCGCATGCGGGCGCTTGCCGGCTCACAGCAATATGTCTGGGAATGGAAGGTTCTCGACCAGGAACTCTTCGTCAGCGACGAGTTGGAAAGGGCCCTGGGCCTGAAGCGTGGGTATTTCGCGCAAGGCGGCCAGCAGGCCTGGCTGGCGCTTATCCATCCCTCCGACCGGCGTGCCTATCAAACCACGATTGAAACCGCCGAAAGGCGTGGACGCGGCGGTTTCACGCAAGACTTCCGGTTGCAACGCGCCGACGGTTCCTATCGCTGGTTCCAACTGCGTGGCCGCGCCATGCCCGGTGTCGACCGCACGGCACTCACGTGCGTCGGAACCTTGAGCGATGTCACCAGCGAACGGCGCTTGCAGGACCGGCTATTGAGCGACGCAGTTCATGACCGCGCCACCGGTCTTCCCAATCGCGCGCTGCTCGTCGACAGGATCGCGCGCGCCCTGGGAAAGTCGGGTGTGCCCGAAGCAGGCGATGTCTATCTTCTCATCATCGATCTCGATCGCTTCAAGTCGGTCAATGATGGATTGGGTCACGAGACCGGTGATCAGCTTCTCAACATCACTGGCCGCCGCCTGCTGGCAACGGTGAGCCCGGAAGATACGGTTGCGCGCCTGCCGGGCGATCAATTTGCGATCCTGCTCGACAATACCAATATGCCGCGCGATCCAGCCACATTCGCCAAGACCTTGAGACGCGCCGTATCGGTGCCGATCCGATTGCGCGAACAGGAAGTGTTCCTCACCGCGAGTATCGGCATCGCGAGCGCGCGTGAATCGGGACCGGCACCGGAGGACCTGCTGCGCGATGCTGCCGTGGCGCTTTACGAAGCGAAGCGCAAGGGCAAGGACAGCGCCGAATTATTCCGTCCCACGATGCGCGACGACCGCAATGAATTGGTGACGCTTGAGAGTGACTTGCGCCGCGCGGTGGAGCGCGGCGAGATCGAGGTCCATTACCAGCCGATCGCGCGTCTTTCCGACATGGACTTGGCGGGCTTCGAAGCACTGGTCCGCTGGCGCCATCCGAGCCTTGGCCTTCTTGGACCGGAACGCTTCCTGAAAGTCGCCGAGCAGGCTGGCTTGATCAAGGACCTGGGCCGCCATGTGATGATTGAATCCGGTCGGCAGCTCGGTATCTGGCAGCGCGCCTTTAGGCCGACGCAGCCGCTCTTCGTTTCGGTCAATGTGTCGTCGAGCCAACTCGTCGGAAGCGCGCTGGTCGAGGATGTGCAAGCGATCCTGGCACGAGAATCCATCATCCGCGACACCTACAAGATCGAGGTCACCGAATCCGTGGTGATGGAGAATCCAGAGCTTGCGGCGCAGATCCTCGACCGATTGAAGCTCTTGGGCGTGGGCCTTTCCTGCGATGATTTCGGGACCGGCTATTCCTCGCTTTCCAATCTCAGGCGCTTGCCCTTCGACACATTGAAGATCGATAGGGCCTTCCTCGAGACCGAGATGGTCGACGAGCGTGCCTATATCATCCTGCGCAACATCATCGCGCTCGCTCACGATCTGGGCCTTGTTCTTGTTGCCGAGGGGATCGAGTCGCAGGAACATATCGACCGGTTGAGTGCGCTCGGCTGCCAGTATGGCCAGGGCTTCTTTATCGGCCAGCCGATGACTGCCAAGCAGGTGATCGATGCCCTGAGCGGCGTGCCCTATTCCGGTTCGAAGAAAAACGTGATGACGCTGCTTTGGGAGCGGATGGTCGGAGACAAGACCGGCGCACGCAAGGAGCCGTCCATCGAACCGCTGGCTCCGCCTGAACAGCGCGAAACCAGACGCCGCAGACCACCTCCGCCGCCACCGCCGCCACCGCCGGGACCTGAGCCGGTCGAGGAAGAGGACGATATCGAACTCATCGCCGCCGACGAACCTGCGCGCGAAGCGCCGCCGGCGGAGTTCCAACCCGCGCCTGAACCGGAAGTAGAATCTGAATCAGAAGCAGAGGCTTTCGTCGACGAGGACGAACTCGAGACGGAGTCGGATGGGGAGCCGGTATTGGATGCCGTCGAGCCAGAACCACTATCGGAGACCGAACCGGATGTCGTGATCGTTGATCCGCAGCCTGAGGCCGAAAAGCCGCTCGTCGTGGAGGCCGCTGCCGAACCGGGCGAGCTTCCCGCGGTCGTCGAGACGCCTGAGATTGCCGCGACCGAGGCGAAGGAAGAGTCGGCGGCACCATCACCATTGGCCGAGCCTGAGCCGGAAGCCACCGAGGACGCGCTGCCGGAGGAAGCCCCCACGCAGAAACCGCAGGCTGCAATGCTGGGTGAGCGTCTGCGCCGCCGTCAGCGCCGCCGGCAGGGTGGCAGACCCGGCGCAACCTAAGCGTGGCCGGCTTCCGCCGAGAGCATTGAGGGATCGACGCCGATCTTGGCGAGGGCGAGCGTATATTTCGAATCGAGATCGGCACTGAACAGCAGATCCTCGTCCGACGCGCAATGAAGCCAGCCATTGTGATGAATTTCGCTCTCAAGCTGGCCCGGTCCCCAACCGGCATAGCCGAGTGCCAGAAGGACTCGTCGCGGTCCCTGGCCGCCGGCAATCGCCCGCAGGATGTCGAGCGTCGCGGTCAGCGCGACTCGCTCGTCGATCGGCAAGGTCGTGTCGTTGGAGAAATAATCGGAAGTATGCAGAACGAAGCCGCGCGACGGCTCGACCGGGCCGCCGAACTGGACCTGCAAGTCCCGAATGTCGGTCGGCAAGGTGATCCGTTCCGATTCCGGTATCACCTCCAGGCGGTCGAGCAATTCGGAGAAGGAAATCATCGGCGATTTCTTGTTCACGATGATCCCCATCGCGCCATTTTCCGAATGTGCGCACAGATAGATGACCGAGCGCTCGAACCGCGGATCGCCGATGGTCGGCATCGCAATGAGCATCTGACCGTCGAGATAGGAGGAAGGCTTCATGCGCGCTCCCGCTTTGTCTACAGGCTACTGTAGCAAGGCTGGCGTAACAAGGGCGCAACCTTACCGCTTTTTGATTGGAACGTGATGGTGCGTCATGTGTAGATGCGCTCCGGATTGGGAGATTGTGTGACCTATGAACCGCCGTGCCGTCATTGCAGGGCTTCCTTTGGCGCTTCTGATGATGTCGCGCGCCGGCGCCGGCACGGCCAAGCCCTACCGGCTGGCATTGATGATCGCTGACTATGATGCCGCGGCGAAGCTTTACGTTGGCGGTATTGAAATCGAGCTCGATCACGGCTGGAAGACTTATTGGCGATTGCCGGGCGATGCCGGCATTCCGCCGCAATTCGATTGGTCGAAGTCGAAGAACCTGAAGTCAGTCGAGGTTCTCTGGCCGGCGCCGCAGCGCTTCAGCGATGCCGGCGGTGAAACGATCGGCTACAAGGATCGTGTCGTGTTCCCATTGCGTATCGTGCCCGAGAATCGCGATGCGCCGGTCGAACTCGATCTCTCGCTATTTTTCGGCGTGTGCCAGAATATCTGCATTCCGGGGAGTGGCGAGCTCACGGCGACGACGGGTCGTGCCGATCCGGACGCCGCCGCATTGATTGCGGCCTACACAGCGCGAGTGCCGTTGAGGGTCGATGCCACTTCGCCGTTTCGTGTGGCGACGGCCAGGGTTTCGAAAGATCGTTCCAACTCACTCTTCGTGCGGATCGAAGGCGAACGCGGCCCGGGAGATCTCGACATCTTCGTGGAGGGAGCCGACTTCGCCTATTTCAAGGCACCGCGCTGGCCGACCAAAACCGATGGCTGGTTTCTGCCATTCACCGGCGATCCCGCGCGTTTACCCGGCAGGCAATTAAAACTCACAATGGTGACCTCCGATATCGCGCTTGAACAGGTTGTCACCGTCGAGTAGGTCGACGCACCGAAACCACTGGAAGGGATGCTCGCAATGACCATCAAGATTGGCGACAAATTGCCCAAGGCCGAATTCTCGACCATGACCGGCGACGGCCAGCAGAAGATTTCGACCGACACCATCTTTGCGGGGCGAAAAGTGGTTCTCTTCGCGGTGCCGGGCGCCTTTACACCCACCTGCAGCATGAACCACTTGCCGGGCTTCGTGCAGCATATCGCTGATATCAAGGCCAAGGGCGTCGACCAGGTAGCCTGCGTTTCGGTCAACGACGTTCACGTCATGAACGCATGGGGCAAATCGAGCGGCGCCGACGGCAAGATCCTGATGCTCGCCGATGGCAATGGCGATTTCGCTCGCGCCGTGGGCCTCGAATTCGATCTCACGCAAGCCGGCATGGGCAAGCGCTCCAAGCGCTATTCGATGATCGTCGACAATGGCGTGGTGAAGGCCCTCAATGTCGAGGACAAGCCGGGCGTCAACGTATCGGGTGCCGATACGATCCTGAAGCAGCTTTAGGAAGCAGACGACCTTCGTTGCGACTTGAAGGGCGCCATGCCTTCGCGTGCCAATTCGTCGGCGCGCTCATTGTCGTCATGACCGGCATGGCCCTTCACCCAGTGAAAGCTTACCTCGTGGCGCTGCAGCGCCGAATCGAGCCGCTGCCACAATTCGACGTTCTTGACCGGCTTCTTGTCGGCGGTCTTCCAGCCATTGCGCTTCCAGCCGTGGATCCACTTGGTGATGCCGTCGCGCAGATATTGCGAGTCGGTGTGAAGCTCGACCAGCGACGGCCGCGTCAAGGCTTCAAGCGCCATGATCGCGCCCGTCAGCTCCATGCGGTTGTTGGTGGTGTTGGCTTCGCCGCCGGAGAGTTCCTTCACCTTGTCGCCATAGGCGAGGATGGCGCCCCAGCCGCCCGGCCCCGGATTGCCGGAGCAGGCGCCGTCGGTATGGATGATGACCGCCATGTCCGTCATGCGGCGGGCTTGGCCTCGCGCAAATCGCGCGGCAGTTTGAAGGCGACGCTTTCTTCGCGCAATGTAACTTGAGAGACCGTCACGTCGTAATGCGCCCGGAAGGCATCGACGATTTCATTGACGAGTATTTCCGGTGCCGACGCGCCGGCCGTGAGGCCGATACGACGCAGTCCCTGAAGCTTCGCCCAGTCGAGATCATCGGCGCGCTGGACGAGTCCGGCGCGCGGACAGCCGGCCTTGAGCCCCACTTCGACGAGCCGCTTTGAATTGGATGAGTTCGGTGCGCCGACCACGATCAGGAGGTCGATCTTGGCAGCGATCGACTTCACCGCTTCCTGGCGATTGGTCGTCGCATAGCAGATGTCTTCCTTGAAGGGACCGCGGATCGCCGGAAAACGCCGCTGCAGCGTCGCGACGATTTCCTTGGTGTCGTCGACCGACAATGTCGTCTGCGTCACATAGGCAAGCTTAGCCGGGTCGCGCGGCGTAAAGGCTTCGGCCTCCGCCACCGTTTCGATGAGGGCGATCGCACCCTCCGGCAATTGCCCCATCGTGCCGATCGTCTCGGGATGGCCCTTGTGACCGATGAGAATAATCTCGAGGCCCTCGCCGTAATGGCGCTGCGCCTCCATGTGGACCTTGGTGACGAGCGGGCAGGTGGCATCGATCTGGTAGAGATTGCGCCGCCGTGCCGCCTCCGGCACCGCCTTGGGCACGCCATGCGCCGAGAAGATGACCGGCCGGTCGCCAGCCGGAATCTCTTCGAGCTCGTCGACGAAGACCGCCCCTTTGCGTTTGAGATCATCGACCACGTATTTGTTGTGAACGATTTCGTGACGCACATAGACGGGCGCGCCGTGCAGCGCCAATGCGCGCTCGACAATGTCGATCGCCCTGACCACGCCGGCACAGAAGCCGCGCGGCGCGGCGAGCAGGATTTCGAGCGGCGGTTTGTGCATTGACCGTAGATGGCGAGGCGGACGCTGCATTGTCAAGCGATGAAGGCTAAGGCCGAGAGAGGTCGCGATTCGTCTTCCTCTCATCGGCTGTCGAAAAACGTCAGTAAGAACAACAGCCTATCCATCACAAAATAATCCTTGCAAGTGTTTATGATTTGTTCTATAGGTGAGGGCATTGACGTGCCGTGCCTACCGCTGATTGACATCGTGAAGATGAGGCCAGGATCGGGGCCCGAAATCCGATCCGCGACCGGACATGCACAAGGGTGCATCGTCCGCTTTTCCCGTGCGCAGTGTTTGGTTTGCTGGAGTGGACGCACTCCTGCAGGCGAGCTTCGCGCAAATACCTGGCCAGGCGGGAGAAGCGGGCGAGCCCCTTGGGCGTGTCGGCGCGCTTTTCTCTCCCGACGCGCGTGCGAGGGGAGAGGATGGCCCCGGACCTGTTCCGGGGCCAGGTGAGGGCCCGAGCGAAGCGAGGGTATTGACGAAAGAGCCGCTCTGCTGCGCAGAGCAGCCCTCATCCGCCCTGCGGGCACCTTCTCCCACGCAAAGCGCGGGAGAAGGGGGTGCTTGATTAAGCTTTCGCCGGTAACTCTACATGGTTGGAACTTGTGGCCAATCTCGCGCGACGGGCGCGGAGTTCGTCACTCATGCCCAGAACTGTCTGCGAGGCCGTCGTTTCACAGAGGCCTGGTACGAACCCGTGTATGAGCGCGGCAAAGGCAGCGCGGAAAAGGCGCCCCGAAAAACCGAGCGCAAACGCCATGTGCTCCAGATAGCTTTCGCCGGCGGCGCGCGGATGCGCGGTGAACAACTTGGATAGTACAATCATCTGAAGTCTCCTCTCAGGCCCGGCAAAGCTTGGGAACATTGCCCGGCATCCGGCGGGAAGTGTTCCCAAATATTCTCGCGTATCGGCATAAAATTGGGATAATATCCCAGGATTGACCGGAGATGATAGAATGGATCCCAAGGACCGCGCCATCCTTCGCGAGCTGCAGCGCGATTGCGATCAGCCGATCGAGACACTGGCGGAGAAGGTTCACCTGTCGCGCAATGCCTGCTGGCGGCGGATAAAGACGCTTGAAGCCGAAGGAGTCATCCGAGGCCGTGTTGCCCTGGTTGACGGGACGCGTATCAACCTCGGCCTCATTGCATTCATCGCGATCAAGACCTCCCAGCATGACCCGAAGTGGCTGGAAAAATTCTCTGCTGCCGTCAGGGACCTGCCGGAGATCATTGGCGTCTATCGCACAACCGGAGAAACCGATTACTTGCTCCACGCCGTGGTTCCCGACATTGCGGGCTATGACCGGCTTTACAAACGATTGATCGGGAAGATTCCGCTGACCGATGTTTCCTCGAGCTTTGTCATGGAGAAAGTAAAGGAGACCACCGCCTTGCCCCTCGACTACGTGAAATAAGGTCGCCGCCGCTCAATCGGGTTTTCGCGCCGAGAGATGGCTCGGGATCAGATCTCCGGAATCGAGCGCGCCTTGGCGCCCGCGTGCGCTCCTGAGCCGATCCAGCGCCAGTTCCTCGCCGACGATCGCGGCGAGCTTCATACGCTCCGGCCCCTCAAGCAACTTTATCTCCGCGCAATTGAGCGCTTGCAGGAAGATGCGGCGATCGACGACCTCACATCACCAAAGCCAGCCCTGTACAGAGCCGCCTCCGCCTCCTGCAATGTCGTAAAGGTGAAGCCCAGCGGGTTGTCATTGAGCCACGCCTTGACGGCGGGGCTCGCTGCCGCGCCGGCCGCAAACAGCCAATCGGAAGCAATGAAGAACCCGCCCGGTTTGAGAACACGCAGGATTTCCGCATAAAGCGACCGCTTATCCGGAATATGGATCATGGCATCCTTCGAAAATACGGCATCGAAGCTTGTGTCTGCGAAGGGCAATGGCCCGGGCTCGACATGGCAGAAGTCGATCCGCCGCGACAGGCCTTTGCCGTCGACGAGCGCCCGCGCCTGATCGACCAGCCATTTGTCGACATCGATGCCGGTGACATGGTCAGCGCCGTGTTCGCCGACCAGCAGAAGATCGACACCGCCTAGGCCGGATCCGATATCGAGAAGTTTCAATCCGTGGATGTCATGACCGGTGAGGAGCGCAGCGACTTCGGCGGGCCCGCCGGGCGACAGGAAGCCGTCGCCCCAGGCAAATTGCAGCGCGTCGGTAAAGGCCTTGTCATAAGACATCGCATGGCGTCCTTGGCAAGATCGAAGAGGCTGTCACTGCCCCTCGCGCTTGAGCATCAGGTCGATGCCATTAACGGCACTTTGCAATTGTCGGAATGCCAGGACATTCATGCGCAAATAGGCTGCGGTGACATGCGGCGTGCCGTCCTTCTCCGGAAGTGCAACTTTCAGCGTGAGATGCACGACGCCGTTGTAATGGCCGAATGTCTCGACATCGTCGAAGAAGATGATGGGGGCTTGCGCGCCGCGGTTCGCGATGGGGAGGTCGGCGACCAGTTTCTCAAGCGGCACGGCTGTCTTGGGTTCATCGGCCACGATGGCGCTCCTTCTTGGCAGGTTCAACACATTGCTGCCGAGGGCCGCGCGAGTCGAGTCCCGAACCGTACTCTTGCCAAGCCATCGCGACTCAGTTTGGGCTGGGTGCGGGCATTGAAGTGGGGATCGCACGATGACCACGCTTTCGCGGCGCATGATGATGATGGCTAGCGCGGCCATGGCGGCCGGAGCAACCGGCGAGGTGGCATTGGCTGGGATCGAGCAGCCGCCTTTCGGACCCTCGCCCGCGCCATTGTCGGGCAATGAGCTTCCCTCCTTCCGCTTTCCGATGGGCGCGCAGGAGCCCAAACCCTTCGACGGCGGATGGGCGAAGGAAGCAACGGTGAAGGAATTTCCGGTTTCGGAAAAGCTCGCCGGCGTGCTCATGCAGCTCGCGCCCGGCGCGCTGCGCGAACTTCACTGGCACGCCAATGCGGCGGAGTGGGGCTATGTCATCGACGGGCAGTGCCGGATCACCACGATCGATCCGCAAAACCGCGCCGAGATCGTCGATATTGCGCCGGGCGATGTCTGGTATTTCCCGCGCGGCCACGGCCATTCGATCGAGGCAACCGGCACCAGCGACTGCCGCTTCGTATTGATCTTCGACAATGGCTATTTCTCCGAATTCGGCACCTTCTCGGTGAGCGACTGGATCGCCCACACGCCGGTCGAAGTCCTGGCGCGGAATTTCGGCGTGCCGCCGGAAACCTTCGCGGGCTTTCCGACGCATGAAGTCTATATCGCCAAAGGCCCGGTGCCCGCAGCGCTGCCCGCCGATCCAGCGCCGGGCTCGCTCGACCCGGTGCCATTGACGCACCGCTATCGACTGCTGGCGGCGCGGCCGTTGCCCTATGCGGGCGGGACGCTGCGGCTTGCGTCCGAAGTCGAGTTTCCGATCTCGACAACCGTGACGGGTGCGCTCCTCACCATCAAGCCGGGCGGCATGCGCGAATTGCACTGGCATCCGCACGCGGCCGAGTGGCAGTTCTATTTGAATGGGTCAGGCCGCATGACGGTCTTCGGCTCGCATGGCCGTGCGCGTACCGATGATTTCGCGGCCGGCGATGTCGGCTATGTGCCGCAAGGCTATGGCCATTACATCGAGAATACCGGTGCGGAGGATCTGGAAGTGCTGCTGGCGCTCAACAGCGGCGTCTACCAGTCGATCTCGATCACTGCCTGGTTCGCCAATACGCCACCCGAAGTACTCGCCACCAATTTCGGCAAGCCGGCTGCAACCTTCGCCGATTTCCCGAAAGGTGAGCGGCGGATGCCGTGAAAAGATTTTCGTGCCTTCTCCCCGCTTGCGGCGAGCGAGGTGACTTGGAGACTTGTCATTGCCGGGCTTGTCCCGGCAATCCATTCCTCCGCTAATTGGATGCCTCCAGGGTCGGCACAATGGATCCCCGGAACAAGTCCGGGGATGACAAGTATTTTTCGCCCTAATCCGCAGCGGCAGCCGCGGCGGCGGCGTGCCCATGCGAACGGCCGGGACGGCGCAACAAGAGTGCCAGTGGAATGGAGGCAAGCGCCACATACATCATGAGCCGGTAGTCATTCGCATAGGCGATGACCTGAGACTGCCGTCCGATCTCGGCATTAAGCGCGGCCTTGCCGGCCATCGTGGCGATATCCCAGTTTCTGAGCAGGCCCGGCAAGTGTAGGCCGAGATTGAACGGGGTTACATGGGTGGTCATGTCCGCATGCATGATCGTGGTATTGCGGATCAACAGGAAGGTCATGACCGAAATGCCGATGCTCGAGCCGATATTGCGCATGAGGCTGAAGAGTGCGGCGCCTTGCGTGCGGTAATGCGGAGCGAGCGTCGCGAATGTGATCGTCGACAGCGGAATGAAGACGAAGCCGAGGCCAAAGCCCTGGATGATGCCATTGCGGATCAGAACGCTTTGCGAGACTTCGAGCGTGTAGCCCGACATTTCCCACAAGGTGAAGGCGATGAGCGACAGGCCGAAGGCGAAGATCAAACGCGGATCGATCTTGGTGATGACGCGTCCGACGATCATCATGGCGATCATCGTGCCGATGCCGCGCGGTGCGAGCACGATGCCGGCGGACAGCACCGGATAGCCGAGCAGGTTCTGCAGGAAGGGCGTCAACAGGGCGAGCGTCGCCAAGAGGATGATGCCGACGATGAAGATGGAGATCAGACCGATCGAGAAATTGCGATCGGCGAACATGCGCGGATCGATGAAGGGATTGCTTGATGTGAGGATGTGGACGAGGAACATGTAGAAGGCGAGTGCGGCAAGACCGGCTTCAATGACCACTTCGGTCGACGAGAACCAATCGAGCTGCTCGCCGCGATCGAGCATCATCTGGAACGCGCCGATCGCCACGGTAAGACAGAAGAAGCCGAGCCAGTCGAATTTTGATTTGGTGTTGCGCGGCGAGTCGGTGAGGTAGGCCATGAGGCCAAGCAGCGTCACGATGCCGACGGGCAGGTTAATGAAGAACACCCAGCGCCAGTTATAGGCGTCCGTCAGCCAGCCGCCGAGCGTCGGCCCGAGGATCGGACCCACCATCACGCCGACGCCCCACATAGCCATGGCGGAGCCGTGCTTTTCGCGCGGGTAAGTATCAAGGAGCACGGCCTGCGAGAGCGGCACCAATGGCGCGCCGAATATGCCCTGCAGCAGCCGATAGAGCACCATCTGTTCGAGCGAGGCCGCAAGCCCGCAGAGCATCGAAGCGACAGTGAAACCGATGACCGCGCCAAGGAAAACCGGCTTGCGCCCGAAGCGCGTGACCATGAAGCCGGTCAACGGCGTCGCGATGGCGGCTGCGACGATATAGGAGGTCAGCACCCAGTTGATCTGGTCGAGCGTCGCCGAGAGCGAGCCCATCATATAGGGAAGCGCTACATTCGCGATCGTCGTGTCGAGCGCCTGCATGATGGTGGCGAGCATCACGCAGACGGTGATCGTCCCGCGATGCGAGGAGTGGCCCGACACGCTTCAGGCCTAGTTGGAGCTGGAGGCGGCCGCGGTGCCGAGCAGCGAGGCGAGGCTGCGCTGGTGGCCGGTATCGATCTCGACATTGACGCTCATGCCGGCCCTGATCTGCGGGCCGTCACGCATCTGTTCGATCGCGAGCTTGACGGGCACGCGCTGCACCACCTTCACCCAATTGCCGGAGGCATTCTGCGGCGGAAGCACGGAGAATTCAGCACCCGTCGCCGGACTGACGCTCGTAATGCTCGCCTTCCAAGTCACGCCCGGATAGGCATCGACGGTGACGGTCGCGGGATCGCCGGTCTTGAGATAGGTGAGGTCGGTCTCCTTCGGATTGGCCTCGATCCACAGATCATCGCTGCCGACGAGGCTCATCGCCGGATCGCCGGCCGCGAGATAGGTGCCGGGGCGGAGATTCTCGACATTGGCGACAATGCCGTCCCACTGCGCGACGATCGTCGTTCGATCGAGATCGCGCTTCGCCTTGTCGACGGCGGCGCGCGCTTCCAGCATGCGCGGATGGTTTTCGACGGAGGCACGCGGGTTGCCGCCAAGCTGCGACAAAGTCGCCTCGGCGGCACGTCGCGAGGCGTCGACCTGTTGCAGGGCATTGTCGCGATCGCGCAAGGCTTCATCAAGCGTGACCTTGGAACTGACGCCATGCGACTGAAGATTCTCGGCCCTGGAAAATGCGCGCTTGGCATAGGCAAGCGCGGTCTGCGCCTGATCGATCTGCGTGAGGTTCTGCTGATATGTCGCTTGCAGCGACTGGAGGTCGTTGCGGATGATGCCGAGCTGCGCCTCTGCCGCCGCGAGCGCGATCCGGTAAGGCTCGTCATCGAGGCGGAAGAGTACGGCGCCGGACTTTACCTGTTCGTTCTCATGCACAAGCACATCCTTGACCATGCCGGGGATGTCATTGGTGACTTGCATGATCGAGGCGCGCGCATAGGCATTGTCGGTCGAGACATAGCGACCGCCGGAAAGATAAAGCCATGCGGCCACACCCACTGCGATGATGGGCACACAGAGGAGGAGGACCCAGCGCAATGCCGCAAGCCCGCCGATCCGCCGCCGCGGCTTGGGCTTCAGCGTGACGACATTGCTGACGTCAGTGTTCTTAGCTTCCTCGGTCTCAGCGGAGGCCATGCCGGGCACTTTCTTCGCGGTCGTCCTCGCTGAGCGCTATGGCGAGATTCTCTTTCATCTTGCCAAGCAGTTCGAGCGCTTGGCGCTGTTCGGCATGGCTCAAGCCGGCCATCAACTCGGCGCGCGTGGTGGCGGCGAGATCCTTCAAGGCCTCGAGAACCGGTTGCGCCGCGGGCAGCAAATGCAGGCACCAAGCACGCCGGTCGCTCGGATGCGGGCGCCGCTCCAGCATACCGGCCTTTTCGAGCCGGTCGACCATGCGGCCGATGGTGATCGGCTCCACTTCCAGTAGCTCGGCGAGCGCGCCCTGGGTGATGCCCTCGTTGCGGTTGAGCGTGGCGAGCACTTGCCATTGGGCACGCGTCATCCCCGTGCCCCGGCAGTTTTTCTCGAAGCATTTCCGGAGCATGCGCGAGACGTCGATCAATAGGATGCCGATGGATGGCTGGTCGTTTGACATAGGCGGGCAGTATAGTAAGCCTGCTTATTATAAGCATTGCAATTTCTGCGGATCAGCCGCGCGCCGTCATCCAAGTGACGCAGAGCCGGATGATGACAACCGGTGCGCTGCGATGTAGCTTTTCGCAGGTGCGAAATTGGAAAGCGGGGGGAAACGTGGCCAAGAACGCATCAAAACTCGGGCCCAAGGCCCCGCAGATCGTCGTCCTGGTCGGTGCGACGGGCGACCTGTCACACCGCAAACTCTTGCCCGGCCTTTACCACCTCTGCTCGTCGGGCTTCATTCCGGGATGCCGCATCATCGGCGTGTCGCTTGACAATATCGATGCGGAAGAGTTCCGCGCCGTCGCCCGCAATGCGCTCGCCCAATATTCGACGCGCAAAGTCAAGGAAGAGGAATGGGAGAATTTCGCCGCCGGCCTCGATTATGTGCCGATGTCGGCAGGCCCTGAAGCGCTGAAAGCTGCCGTCGAGCGCGCGCGTGCCGCTTTCCCGACCGAAGCGCGTTGTCTCCATTACTTGAGCGTACCGCCTAATGCGGCGCTCCCCGCTGTGCACATGCTGGCGGAAGCGGGCCTCGCCGATAATTGCCGCGTCATCATGGAGAAACCATTCGGCACCGATCTCGCCACCGCCGTATCGCTCAACAACCGCCTGCATGAAGTCTTCGGCGAAGAACAGATTTTCCGCATCGACCATTTTCTGGGCAAAGAAGCCGCTCAGAACATTCTCGCCTTTCGCTTCGCCAATGGTTTGTTCGAGCCGATCTGGAATCGCACGTTCATTGACCATGTGCAGATCGACGTGCCCGAGACACTGGGCCTCGGCAAGCGCTCGGCCTTCTACGAGACGACCGGCGCCTTTCGCGACATGGTGGTGACGCATCTCTTCCAGATCCTGGCTTTCATGGCGATGGAACCGCCGACGTCTCTTGAGCCGGCACCGATCAGCGAGGAGAAGAACAAGGTCTTCCGCTCCATGCTGCCCCTCGATCCCAAGGATGTTGTGCGCGGGCAGTATATCGGCTACCGCCAGGAGGAGGGCGTCGATCTCGAATCGGATACCGAGACGTTCATCGCGCTGAAATGTCAGATCGACAATTGGCGTTGGGCCGGCGTCCCCTTCTTCCTGCGCACCGGCAAGCGCCTCGCCGAGGGCCAGCGCATCATCTCGATCGCCTTCAAGGAGCCGCCGCGCAGCATGTTTCCGGCGGGCTCGGGCGTCGGTGCGCAAGGGCCGGACCACCTCACTTTCGATCTCGCCGACGCCACCAAAATGTCGCTCTCCTTCTATGGCAAGCGGCCCGGTCCCGGCATGCATCTCGATAAATTGAGCCTGCAGTTCGCGATGAACGATACCGACCGCGTCGGCGATGTGCTCGAAGCCTATGAGCGCCTGATCCTCGACGCGATGCTTGGCGATCACACACTCTTCACCACCGCCGAAGGTATCGAGCGGTTGTGGAAACTGTCGATCCCGTTGCTCGAAAGCCCGCCGCCGGTGCGGCTCTATGAGCAGGGCTCGTGGGGACCAAAATCGATCCACCAGCTTGTCGCGCCGCATGCCTGGCGATTGCCCTTCGAGCGCGCCTGGCGCAATACGGCGGCGAAGGAGTAAGTCGGCAAGCCATCATCGTTGCAAACACAATCCCCCTCTCCTCGATGGGGAGGGGCTAGGGGTGGGGTGGCCAAACCGAATGACCCCCACCCTTAATCCCTCCCCACGAGGGGGAGGGAAATTTGCCGCCATGCTTGACGGCGATCGCTCGCCGCGCCAGACGGTGCGGCCCCGATGACAGCACCGCAGACCAGCCCAATCACCAATCGCTCGGTGCTCGCCATCGCCGTGCCGATCATGCTGTCGAATGTGACCGAGCCGATGATCGGCGCGGTCAACGCGGCGGTAATCGGGCAATTGCCGCAAGCCTATTATATCGGCGCCATCACCGTCGGCGCGTTGATCTTCAATTTCATCTTCTGGGGTTTCAGCTTCCTGCGCATCGGCACCGGCGGCTTGACGGCGCAGGCGGCCGGCGCCAATGATCCCCAGGAACTCGTTGCGGTATTGCTCCGGGCGCTGATTATCGCAGGCATCGCCGGCGTCGCGCTCATTCTTCTTTCGCCGGTAATCGGCACCTTCTCCTTCAAGCTCATCGAGGGTTCTCCCGAAGTCGAGTCGCATGCCGCGACATACTTCTACATTCGTGTACTTTCCGCACCCTTCGCGCTCGCCAATTACTGCCTGCTCGGCTGGTTCGTCGGCCAGGCGCGGGCCCGCACCGCCTTCCTGATCCAGATTTTCCTCAATCTCTCCAACATGATTCTGTGCGTTTCCTTCGTTATGGGCTTGCACATGACTTCGGACGGCGTGGCGCTAGGCGCGCTCATTTCTGAAATCGCCGCGGCATTGCTGGGACTTGTGATCGCGTTCAAACGCCTGAAAGCGATGGGCGCGCGCTTCGATCGCGTCCGCATCTTCGACCGTGCCAAGCTCGTGCGGACATTGGCGATTAATCGCGACATCATGATCCGCACCATCTGCCTGGTCTTCGCCTTCGCTTGGTTCACGGCGAGGGGCGCCAAGGCCGGCGATGTCGTCGTTTCCGCCAATGCCGTGCTCATGCATTTCTTCGATATCGCGGCTTATCTCGTCGACGGCTTTGCCTTCGCAACGGAGGCGCTTGTCGGCCAGGCGGTGGGTGCGCGCGACCGCACCCGCTTTCGCGATGCGATGCGACTCACCTGGATCTGGGCTTGGGCGACAGGCCTTCTCACTTTCGCGATCATTTGGTTTGGCGGCCCGTTCTTCATCGACCTGATGGCGGTCAATCCGGAGGTGCGCGAAGTGGCGCGGCATTACCTTTTCTGGGCAGCACTCGCGCCGCTCGTTGGCGTCGCATGCTTTCAATATGACGGCATTTTTGCCGGCGCGACGCAGACCGCCGACATGCGCAACATGATGATCGTGTCGCTGGCGATTTACATGCTCGCCTGGTGGTGGCTGGAGCCGGCTTATGGCAATACGGGCTTGTGGCTCGCGATGATCGTGTTCTTCACAGCCCGCGGAATTACCTTCGCATTCCGCATGCCGGCGCTTCGCCGTGCAGCGTTTGTTCAAGAGACAGAGCGATCGGCTGGCGTTTGACGGTTGTCGCAATATGACAAGCGAACCAAGATTCCGTCGTGTAAACTGCTTCTCGATCGTCCAGGGGAGCTGTGCATGCCAGCGAAACTCAGTGTCACCAGTGCTTTAGCGGCCGTGCTTTTGACGGCCATTCCGGTTGCGAAAGCGCAAGTGCCGGAAGCGCTCGTCACGCCCGACAAAGTCGAATCCACGCTCGGGCCACTAGATTTCCAGAAAGGCGTGCCGAGCGCAGCGACGGCATCAACTCTCTATGACCATCTCGACTTCACGTACGCATTTCGTGCCTTCATGGACAACATGCGGGGCGTCAGCATCCTCGCCCTGCGCAAAGGCATCGGAAGTCTTGGAGTGAAGGATAACGAAGTCCTGGTCTTTTCCGACCTGATGGACGCCAAGTCGCTGTTTCTCACCGCCAATGCCGACACCGTCTATGTGATGGGATCGTTCAATCTTGAGAATGGACCAATCGTCATGGAAACACCGCCGGAATTTCTCGGCGCTGTCCAGGACGCGTGGTTCCACTGGGTGATCGATCTTGGGGCGCCGGGTCCGGATCGCGGCCTGGGCGGCCGATACTTGATCGTACCCCCGGACTATAAGGGACCTCTGCCGGAGGGCGGATTCTACATCGCCCATAGCCGGACCAACCACGTCGTGTGGTTCGGTCGATCCTTCCTGACAAATCACAACGATCCCAAGCCCACTGTCGCGACGATCCGCAAATACACCAAGGTCTATCCCTATCAGCCCGGAGGCGTCGGCACGCCTATCGCCGCTTTTCTCGCCGGCAATGCAAAACTCGGCCCCGTGACGCAACCGCCGGAGACAGTCTTCCACGAAGGCAGTGGAAAAGTGATGAATACCATTCCGCCCAACGACTGGACCTATTTCGAGATGCTCAACGAAGTCGTGCAGGGCGAGCCCGCAACTGCGCTCGATGCTGAATTGATGGGGCCTCTCGCGGCAATCGGCATCGTCAAGGGCAAGCCCTTCGCCCCCGATGCGCGCATGAAGAAGATCATGAATGAGGCAATCACCGTCGCAAATGCATCGGCGCGCACGCTATTCATGAGTCCGCGGGACCCATCTTGGTATTACTATCCCGATTCCGCGTGGTTCAATTACCTTTTCGAGACGGGATACCAGTTCGAGACGCCTATTCCTTTGATAACCAAGGAAGGCGTCAAACCGTTTCCGCCGACCGGCTATCGAACCATGGATGCGCGAACCAGCTTCTTCTACGGCGTCACCGGCATCACGCCAGCCATGGCCATGCGCCTGCCGGGTATCGGCTCGCAATATCTCTTCGCCATGGTCGATTCCGAGAAGAACCACTTCGACGGCGCCAAGACTTATAAGATGACCTTGCCTAAGGGCATTCCGGAGGCGAATTTCTGGTCGCTTACCCTCTACGATAACATGACGAGGTCCATGCTCGACACACCGCAGCGCTATCCGCGCGCCGGCAGCCAGGACTACCCATCGCCGGCAGCAGCGGCCGATGCGGACGGCTCGACCACAATCTGGTTTGCACCCGAAAAGCCGCCCAATGTCGGGCGCGGTAACTGGATACAGACAGACCCCCAAAAGGGCTGGTTCACCATCCTAAGACTTTACAGCCCTCTTGAGCCGTTCTTCACCAAGGAATGGCGGCCGAGCGAGATTGAATTGGTGAATTAGGCCTCGCGGCTTAAAACGTAACCCGGTTCGTCAGTATAAGGATGAGCAGGATGATGAAGAGGATGCCGATGCCGCCGCTTGGATAATAGCCCCAGCCGCGGCTATAGCCCCAATTCGGCAAGGCGCCGATCAGCAGAAGTACAAGGATAACCAATAGTACCGTGCTCATGCCCCGTCTCCACGATATGAATCGGGGATGAGAACGCAAGGGTAGCCAAACGGTTCCCTCAGCCGATCGATTGGTAGCGCGCGATGGCACTACGCTCGAGCGCCGCGGTCACCAATTTGTCGAGACCGAGCCGGTCGCGCAGGATCGCCAGGAAGCGCAGTTCAGTGCGACCGACGACAAGATCGGCAGCCGCGACTTCGACGGCAAGCGCATAGGCGGTTTCGCGAAGCTTCGGCCCCAACGCTTCGGTGACGAGGCCCAATACAGCTTCGAGGCCTTCATTCTCCTGAAGGATCTCCCCGCATTCCTGGGCAACGGTGGTGAGCCGCGCCTGGTCGAATTCCCGGAATGCCGGCAGCTGCCGCACGATATGGCCGATTTCCTGCAATTCCGAAGTCTGGATATTGCCGCTGACCCCCGACATGGTGACCATGACATAGATGAGGGCTTGTTCGGGGCTGATCGTATGCGCCATGTCGCTCACTCCGTTTTTCGCCCCGTGGCTAGCGGGTGACGGCCGCCCTGTCCAGAAGAAGCGACGCTAACGTTGCGGCTTGGCGGCAAGCGGCAGTGCGTCGAAGAGCTGCGGCTCGGTGGTCTTGCCTGCGCCTTCGATAGTGAGCATGCGCATCTTGGTGTCGACGCCGCCGTCAGCCGAGAAGCCGCCGGTCCCACCATTCGCCGCCAGCACGCGGTGACACGGCACGACAATCGGCCAGGGATTGCGGCCGAGCGCCTGGCCGACGGCGCGAGACAAGGTCTTGTCGCCGAGCGTCTCGGCGATCTCGCCATAAGTCTTGGTCTCGCCGGGCGAAATGGCGCGCGCCAGTTCATAGACGCGGATATGAAACGCCGGCTGACCGTCCATGTCGAGCACAAGGTCTTTCAGGTCGTCATGGCCGCCGTCGAGGAGTGCATGGATGCGATCGATGGCCGCTTGAACAACCGGCGGGGGTGCTGTCTCGGTAGCGTCGGGAAAGTTCCGTCCGATCCGCGCCCGCATCCGTGCTTCGTTCTTTTCAGGAAGCGACAATGCCTTGATGCCAGCTTCGCCCCACACGATCGCGCAGCGGCCGATGGCCGTGTCGAAGAGGGCATAGGCGACATCATTCATGACCGGCCTCAATCGCGCGGATGCCACCATTGCCCGGCAATCACCGTACCGCGGGCATGGAGGCGCTGGCGGCCTTCGAGATGCTCTCCGAGCACGTCGACATAGTCGAACTTTCCGTCATCGAGTGACAGGATCGTCGCATCGCCTGGCGAACCGGGCTTGAGCGTTCCGAGGTTGTGTCTCTTGACGGCCCGCGCCGGCATTTCGGTTGCCGCCTTGATGACGCGGTCGAGCGGCATGCCGAGGCAAATGAATTTCGACATGGTGGTGACGAGATCGAAAGCCGGACCATTGATGCAGAGTGCGTGCACGTCGGACGAGATCGTGTCGGGTTCGAAGCCATTGGCGAGCATGGCGCGTGCCGTCTTGAAGGCGAAGGAACCCATGCCGTGGCCGATGTCGAACATGACACCGCGCTCGCGCGCTTTGAGCACCGCCGGCTTCACCGTGCCTTGCGCCGTACACGGAGCATTGGGAAAGGGCCGGAAGGCATGGGTCAGCACATCGCCGGGCCTGAGCCGCGCAATGACTTCTTCATAGGAAGGTGGCGGCTCGTCGATATGCGCCATGAGCGGAATGCCGACCTCATCGGCAACCTGCAATGCATATTCGAGTGGCGCCACGCCTTGAGCGCCTGAGGCATGCCGTCCGACGCGGACCTTGATGCCGATGATGTGTTCGGGATTCTCAGCCGCGACCTTGACCGCGCCGCGCGGATCCATGAGGCGCAGATCCTCGCTTTCGCCGACATGCACATTGGTGGAGAAGCCGTAGATGCCGGCATGCGAAACATGGAGATAGGCGAGGATGCGGACCTGCGACGGCTCGATCACATGCTTGCGGAAGCCGGCAAAATTACCGGGGCCGGCCGAGCCCGTATCGACCGAGGTCGTGACGCCACTGGTGCGGCAGAATTCTTCCGCGTCGATGCCGAGCGAGGTGCCACCCCAATAGACATGAGTATGGAGATCGATGAGGCCCGGCGTGACGATCCGGCCCGAAACGTCCTTCTTTTGCGTGTGACGCTCGGCCGCAAGATTGGGCCCGATCGCCGCCACCTTGCCGTCGGCGAAGGCGACATCAAGCTTGGCGTCGATGGATTGCGAGGGATCGATGACCCGCCCGCCGGTAAGGATGAGATCGTATGACATGGGAGAGGTTTAGCGGGGCATCGTTGGCGAGGCAACCGCGCTACTAAGGCTCCCGTAGCAGTCGATCCGCTGCCCGCGCACCGCGCCGGGTTACATTGTTCCAATCCTCGATCAAATGTTCTTCGGCATCCGGCCAAGCCGGACAGCGAAAGGACTCATGAGACTTTCCCAGCGCGCTCTGCGCGGCGATGGGCTTCTGCAATGATTCCGTCCATGGTTTGATAGCCGTCGAGCGAAGGGCCGCTGTCGATCCCATCTTGGATCAGGCGGCGCAATTCCTCGACAGTGTATCCATGAAGGTCGCGGCGTTCTTTCCACTGCCGCAAAGCATCGCTGATGACGTCGCTTGCCGAGGCATACTCTCCGGCAGCGACGGCTGCGTCAACGGTTTGCGCCAGTTCTTCGGAAAGCGTCACGCTGCGTTTATCCATGTGTCCCATAAGGACCTCCCGTAGGCCATACTAGGGTATTGCGGCAACGACTTCAAATCACCGCTGCTCTATGAACTCCCTCACCCGGTCGATCGCATCGACGAGGCCAAGCCGCGACAAGGGAATGCCCGGCGGAAATGCAGTTGCGAAGCGCGAGGCAAGCCGGGGATCGAGCACCACGAAGACGCCGCGATCGTCGCGCTTGCGGATGAGCCGCCCAAAGGCCTGGCGCAGGCGCAGGCGCACGATCATATCCTGCCAGGCATTGCCGCCGAAGGCTTCGCGGCGCGCGCGTTCGAGAATGGTCGGCGTTGCCCAGGGCACGCGGTCGAGCACGATGAGCCGCAGACTGTCGCCCGGCACGTCAACGCCATCGCGTACCGCATCAGTGCCGAGCAGGCAGGCGTCGCGCTCGGCGCGGAACATGTCGACGAGCGTACCGGTATCCATCGGATCGACATGCTGCGCGTAAAGTGTGAGCCCGCGCCCTGCCATGGGCGCGACGATCCGCCGATGCACCTGGCGCAGGCGTGTAATCGCCGTGAAGAGCCCGAGCCCGCCGCCGCCCGCCGCAAAGAACAATTCGCGATAGGCTGCCGCAACCTGGTCCATGTCCTCGCGATTGACGTCATTGACGACAAGGATGCGGCTCATCGCGGGATAGTCGAAGGGCGACTCATAGCCGGCGCGCTTGACGGGATAGGGCAGGTGCACGACGCCGGTGCGCATTTCCGCGTTCGCCCAGTCGTCGGGGATGTCGGGCGTCCGATCTTTCAGCGTGGCGGAGGTGACGATGACGCCGTCGGCTTCCTTTAACACGGTATTTGCCAATGGCACCGTCGGGTCGATCCAGTGCGAATGCAATCCAACATCGGATTCACGGCCCTGAATCTGGTCGACCGAGAACCAGTCGACGAACATAGGATTGGCGCCTTCGAGAAGGCGCTCGAGCATCGACACCCAGCCCGAGACAACAAGGTCGCCACGCCGCCTGAGCGAGCGGCTCAAGGCCTCGACCCGGCCGCGATCATATGTCGAAAGCTCGGCCGCCTCGTCATCGAGCTTGCGGGCCAGTTCCTTGGCGAGCGAGAGCATCGGCCGTCGCAAATCGATCAGGGCTGCTGCCAATGTGCCGGCCGCCGCAGCGAGGCCATCGACAGCAGGTTCGCAATCGGCCTCAAGCGAATGGCCGGAATTCTGCTCGGCGCGCGCCAGAACCTGCTGGCGCACCAGTGACAGAAACTCTTCCGCCGGGCCGTCCGGTACGCCCGCCTGGATGCGCCGCGTCCAGCCGGGACCGGGCAAATTGCGCGCTGCCGCGAGAATCTGTTCGAGTGCGCGCTCGGCCGTGTCGCTGTCTGAAATCAGATCGCTGACGCGCTCGGCGAGTCCACGCCCACGCCGGCCTTGCGATTCGGGGCCGCGCAGCCAGCGGCGCAATTCGGCGGTTTCAAGTGCAGTCAGGTGTCCGGAAAAGGCCGAATCGGCGGCATCGAAAAGGTGGTGACCTTCATCGAAGATGAGCCGGCGCAAGCCGCCGGGCGCTGCCTCCTCCTCGTCAGTCTTGGCAACGCCGAGCGCGTGATCGATAGCGACCTGATGCAGCACGAGCGCGTGATTGGCGATGACGATATCAGCCTTGCGGGCGGCACGGCCTGCGCGTTCGATGAAGCATTTGCGATAATGCGGGCAGGCGGCATAGATGCACTCGCCGCGCCGATCTGTCAAACCAAGCGTGCCGGGCGTAAGGCCGCGGCCTTCGCCATCAAGACTTTGTTCGCTGAACAGCGACAGAAGCCAGGACGGAAAATCGCCGCCGACCATGTCGCCATCGCGGCTGGCTTGCGCCCAGCGCGCAATGAGGGCAGCAAGCAAAGCATTGCGCCCCGAGCCTGCCGTCATCCGGCCGAACGCTTCCTGCATGTTGAGCAGGCACAAGTAATTCTCGCGGCCCTTGCGGATGACCACGCGATGCCGGCGCTCGTCCGGATCGGGGAGCAAGCGCATGGTTTCCTGATCGAGCTGCCGCTGAAGGTTTTTGGTATAAGTCGAGACCCACACTGGTGCATTGTTGCGGCGTGCCCACAGATAGGCAGGCGCGAGATAGCCGAGTGTCTTGCCGAGGCCGGTTCCGGCTTCGGCAAGAAGTATCAAATTCTCTTCCTTGCGTTCGCGCGGGCCGAAGGCATGGGTGGCGGTCCCGGCATAGTCGCGCTGTGCTGGCCGGCTTTCCGATTCGAGGCCGAGGAGTTTGGCGAGAAGGTCCTGGGCTTCCTCAGCGCCGATCGGCAATTGCGAGCCGGGCGGGCGCGGGCCGTCGTCTTCCCACTCGTCCAATCGGTCCCAGACATTGAGGCCGGTTGCGAATGTGTGGGGATCGAGCCGCGGATTGCCAGACCGCAGCGCCGCGAGCACTGAGGCTGCCCACGGCCAATTGGCGCGGGCGAGGAAATTGGCAAGTTCCGCCGCCTCGCGCGACGCAGGATAAGTGGGCGAGGCAAGCCGGCTGAGCAGCTCCTCGACCATCAAGGGCAACAGTGTCACGGCCTCTTCGCCCGGCGCGATGCCAAGGGCGCGCGCCATGCCCTCGGGTGTCGGCGTTGCAAAACGGGCGGGGCAGACAAAGGCATAGAGCTCGGCAAGATCGAAGTGCTTCTGTTCAAGGGCTTGTCGAATGCGGGCGCGAGGACCGCCGGCCGCCGCCCCAAGACGCTCGATCAGAAAGCCGGCATGGCAGACGAGGTGTGGCTTCCGGGCGAGCGCCTCGACTGCCGTGGCGGCATCGAACTGCTGGACTACGCCGGGCACAGCGAAAACCGCCCCGATGCCGGATGCCGCTGCCGCGGGGATCGTGGCGAAGGGGTTGTTCTGCTCGACGGCGCTAGAACGCATGAAGAACTTATCGCGCGCTTCGCCCGGTTTGGGAATGGTGAAAATGGGATGCTGTTTTTATGGTCACAGGAACCCCATTGCTGCCAAAACAATCACGCAATGCACAATGAAAAGGCAGAGAAATATGTCGGTTGCAAGTCGGCAGAACATAAGATTTTCTACTATAACAAATGTTCACAAATGAAATCAATGCCTTGTGAGTTTTTAGAATTTTCTAATGGACTTTGGCACGAGGGTTGCTCTTAATGGTGCATCGCAAACGGTTTTGGGGTTCCTCCCATTTCCTCAAATTCCCGGTTGCGCACACTTTAGGTGACAGCGAGGGTCCCCCATGCTGTGTGCCGAGGGGGTGGGTAGCCTTCGGGTTGCTGCTACTCACCCCCACCTTTTTTCTCCATAATCCGTGATGGCCGGCCCTTGGGGCCAACTTTCCGTCGGATACGCCATGCAGCCCAAGCCAGATCTCTATCGCATCCGCGACTATGTCGCCGATTTCGAACGCTTCGTGTCGGAATTTCGCGACCGCAGCGCCAGGACCATCCTCACCCTCAAGAGCCGGCGCAACGTCGCCTATGGGACAGGACCCGGTGAACACCTTGATATCTATTTCACGGAAGCGCCCGGAGCGGGCAGGCCGATCCACATTTTCGTCCATGGCGGCTATTGGCGGGCCTTCTCGAAGGAAGATTATGCCTTCATCGCCGATACCGTCGTCGCGGCGGGCGCTATTGCCGCCATTATCGACTATTCGCTGATGCCAAAAGCCCGCATGGCGCATCTGGTGGAACAGGTGCAGCGGGCCTGCCAATGGCTGGCGGAGCACGCCAAGGATTTCGGCGGTGATGCCGACCGCATGACGATCAGTGGCCATTCGGCGGGCGGTCACCTTGCCGCCATGGCATCATTGCCTGGCGCCGGCGATTATCGCCTGCGCGCCGCGCTGCTGGTTTCGGGCCTTTATGAACTGGCACCGCTTGCCGCAAGCTATCTGCAACCCGAACTGCATCTCACGACCGAGGAAGTCGAGAGCTTTTCGCCCTTGCGCTTTCCCGGCAATTCAGCCGAGCGCTTCATCCTCGCGGTGGGGACGGATGAAACGAAGCCGTTTCACGATCAGGCCGAGGATTACTTGCGGCATTTGCGGCGCGAGGCTTGCGATGCCGAATTGGTCTCGCTCGCCGGCGAACACCACATGAGCATCGTCCTGTCGCTCGGGACGCCGGGGACGGAATGCGCGCGACTGCTCGAACGGATGATTGCCCAGAACTGAAGACTATCGCTTCGCGATATCAGCGAATGCGCCACCGGTCAGCGATTGCAATTGAGCGGGCGTCAGCTTGAAGACTGCGTTGGGCGTGCCGGCCGCCGCCCAGATATCGGAGAAAGTCTGAAGATCACTATCCAGCAGCACGACAGGTGCGTTGCGATGCCCGACCGGCGCGACGCCGCCAATCGCATAGCCGGTCGTCTCGCGCACGAAATCGGCATCGGCACGGCCGATCTTCTCGCCGATGATTTGCTTCACTTTCTTCTCATCGACGCGATTGGCGCCTGAGGCAACGACGAGCACCGATTTCCCGCTCGCTGAGCGAAACACGAGTGATTTCGCTATTTGTGCGAGCGTGCAGCCGATCGCGGCGGCGGCCTCGGCAGAAGTGCCGGTGCTTTCGTCGAACTCGACCACCTGAAATTGCGGCCCAAGAACCTGTTGGACCCGCAAGGCTGATGCAGCGCTCGCCGGCTTCATCGGCGCTCAGCTGACACCCATCGGCAATTCGCGCTCGCGTTGCGCGATAAAATCGAGCAACGCCTCGTCGATCGCCTCGTCGAGCTTCGGCTCTTCATATTGCTTGAGCATGGCGGCGGCTTTCTCGCGCCCGCGCGTATCATGATCCTTGGCACCCTCGGCCGACCACTGCTCGAAGGAGTTGAAGTCCATCAGCGTCGGCATGAAAAACGCGCTCTCGAAATGTTCGAGCGTGTGCTGCGTGCCGAGGAAATGGCCCTGCGGCCCGACTTCGCGGATAGCCGCCATGGCCTCCTTGAAATCATCGAAGCTCACACCCTGCGCATATTTGTACCAGCCGGCGAGCTGCTCGGTGTCGGTCACGAATTTCGAATAGCCTGCGCAAAGGCCGGCTTCGAGCCAGCCCGCGACATGCCAGATGTAATTGGCGCCCGACAGGATCGCCGCATGCATCAGCATGTTGGCTTCATAGCCCGCCTGCGCATCATTGATCTTGGAGCCGACATGGAAGCCGGATGTGCGCCAGGGAAGCTTGTACTTCCTTGCCAGCGCGCCCATCAGATACATCATCTGCGCGGCCTCGGGCGTACCGCCCATCGGTGCGCCGGACTTCATGTCGACGGTCACCATGAACTGCCCGTAGATCTGCGGGCTGCCGGGGCGGACCAATTGCGTGAAGGCGAGTCCGGCAAGGGCTTCGGCATTGACCTGCGCCACCGCGCCGACGGAGGAAGCCGAGGTCGACGCGCCACACAGCGCGAACGGCGCGAGAATCACCGGCTGGTTGTGTCGCGCATAGACCTTCATCGCGTCCAGCATCGTTGCATCCCACACCAAGGGCGAATTGCAATTGGTGATCGACACGACGACGGGGTTGTCTCTGACGAAATCATCACCGAAAACGATGCCCGCCATCTTCATCACATCTTCAGCACGTTCCTTCGCCGTGACGATGCCCATGAACGGCTTGTCGGAATGCTTGAGCGCTGAATAGATGATGTGGAGGTGCCGGCGTGGCACCGGGATTTCCATCGGCTCGCAAATGATCGAACTCGAGGAATGAAGCGTCGGCGACATATAGGCGAGCTTGTGGAAATTATTGAGATCTTCAAGCCGACCATAGCGGCGCTGATTGTCGAGATCGCGGACATAAGGGGCGCCATACATCGGTACGAAGACGGAGTTCTTGCCGCCGATCGTTACTGTCCGCTCGGGGTTACGCGCATGCTGGGTAAATTCGGAGGGAATCTTTGAAACGAGTTCCATCAACAGCGCGCGGTCGATACGCACGCGGTAACCTTGCACATCGGCGCCGGCCATTTTCCACAAACCCGCCGACTCATCGTCGCGGAAATCGATACCGACTTCCTCCAGTATCTTGACTGATTCATCATGGATGAACTCAATCGCCTCGTTGGGCACGATCTCATAGACTGGAATATTGCGCGTCAGTGCCGGGAATGACGGCACCGTGCGGGCCCGCATGGCACGCCGGCCCTCGCGTCCACCGCCGCGCCGCCCTGAAGCCGAAACCTGTTTTGACAATTCGAGTGTGTCCATGTGTCTTCCTGGGTCGCGTCCGTCTTCCATGGCTTGCATTGTCTCCTTCCTGGCGGCGAGCGCAAGTCTCCAATGAGACGGTTCACCGAGGGCCAGCGACAGTCTAGTCTCGGCTGATGAGCAAATCTCACCCTACCTTCCTGCTGACCGGTTTCGAGCCCTATGGCGGCATGAGCACCAATCCGGCTTACGCCACCATGCGCGCGCTCGATGGCGAGACGATTGCCGGATGCCGGATAGCCGGCCGGGCGCTGCCGGTGTCGATCGCGCGCATCGGCGAGGTCATCGAAAATATGCTGCACGAGCATCGACCGAAGGCCGTAATCAGCCTTGGTTTGGCCCCGGGCGAGCCGGCGATCCGGCTTGAACGTGTCGGATTGAACCTTGCCGATTTCGAGCTTGGCGACAATGAGGGCGTGACCAGCCGCGACAAACCAGTTTCGGAACAAGGTTCGACGGCGCGCTGGGCGAGCCTGCCCTTGCGCCGGATCGAAGCTGCGCTGCTCGAGAAAGGGATTCCAGCGCGACTGTCGGAGACCGCCGGGACTTATCTTTGCAACGCGTGCCTCTATAGTTTTCTGGAGCGGCTTGAGAACCAGGGCGTGCCGTGCGGCTTCATCCATGTGCCGATGACTCCCGATCTTGCCGCAGAGGCGATCGTCAAGCGGCACCATGACGGAATGGATCGCTTGCCACCGCCGTCGATGTCACTAGATGTGATTATTGCAGCCGTCAGAATCGCGATCACGGAGACGGTGACAGAGGCGTCGTGAACCAGCGTCGTTGGATTACCGAGCGACTTGTGACTTGGCGGTCAGGTCTGTGTCAGGCTCAGCTTCTAGAGATGTTGCATGCGGGCTCGGCGCCTGCAGTGCATCAAAGGAGATTGAACCATGCGCAAACTTATCGCAGCCTCGCTTGTCGCGCTTCCGCTTTTGGGAGGCGCTGCCTTCGCCGCGTCCCAGTCCGACACTGGCGTTATCAAGCACATCAACGTTTCAAAGGGCACGCTGCAGCTCGCCGACGGCAAGACCTTCTCGGTTCCGAAGTCGATCAAGCTCGGCGGCTTCAAGCCGAGCGAAAAGGTCGTGGTCAACTACACGATGGCCAACGGCAAGATGCTCGCCACCAGCGTCACTGCGGCGAAGTAACAAGCGAATTACTGGAAACGGCCGCGACGACCCCCTCCCCCGTCGCGGCCGGTTTCGTCAATTTCGACGCCGAAGATATGCCCGCTCCGATATCGGGAAAATGCAAGGTGAAGCAGCATCCAGCGCCCGGGGATGTTTCGATCGTCACGGTCCCGCCGTGCCGCTCCATCGTGCGGCTGACGATGGAAAGCCCGAGGCCGGCACGGCCGGCCGTCTTGCGATCGCCCTGCCGGTAGCGATCAAAGATATGCGGCAGATCCTTCTCGGCGATCCCGCGACCATGATCGGCAACCGCAACCATGAGCCCCGGCCCGACCTTGACTTCGACTGCTGATCCCGCCGGTGCGGCGCGCATAGCATTCTCGATCAGATTACGAATGGCGCCGGCGACGGTTTCAGGCTCGCCGCGAACGATCGCTGCTTCGACAACCGTTAGCTCGAGACTGCGTCCTTGTGCGATCGCCAGCGGTGCCATTCGCGCGACCAGCCGCTTTGCAATCGTACTCAGATCAACCGACTCGAGTTCCTCGGGGATCACGGCCTCGATGCGCGCGACCGCCAGAAGTTGATCGACCAGGCGGGCCATCGCACCGAGATCTTCGCGCATCTGGGCCGCGATTGGGCCTTCGATCTGTTCAAGCTCAAGCGCAAGGATCGAGAGCGGGGTGCGAAGTTCATGCGCGACATTGGCGGCGAAATCCCGGTGCGAGATGATCGCTAGCTCGAGCTTGTCCAGCAAGCGATTGACAGCACTTCCCAAGGCCAGAACCTCTTGCGGCGCCCCGACCAGGTCGAGCCGTACGCCGTGGCTGAGCGGGCCGACCGCGGTGACATCGCGAGCCGCCGTCTCGATTGGGCGCAATGCTTGGCGCACGACGATCAGCACGACCACGAGCATGATCGCTGTCAGGGGCACGATCGGAAGCGCGACGCGGTCGAGCACTTGCCGCCTCAATTCGTGAGAGTAGAGGCCGGCGGGATCGCCAACGACAGCGACCCGGACCAGGAAATCGCTGCCCGCGAGGGAGATGCGCCGGAGTGCCACAAACCGCTCGGCGCCTGCGAGCGTGTCGAGCTGCATGCCCTCGATCGCACCCGTATTGAGTTCTACGGGTCGGCCCTCGAACAGCGCCGGGTTTCGCCAGTCGATGGTCGAGCCGGCTGACGTACTCAATTCATAGCCATAGGCCTCCGGAAAGTCGTCGTAATGCTGGGCGTATTTCTCGGCGAGATCGACGCGCGCCGAGGCGCCGGACGGCACAACGCTGGACGCTATCCGGCCGAGCTCGCGGTCGACAACGGCTTCCTCGATTTCCTGGCTGCGGCTCGCAAGATCGATCGCCACATAGACGAGCTGAAGGACAAAGGCCGCCAAGGCGACCGCCAGCAGCCGATTCATGATAGTCGTGCCGAGGGGTTTTGACTTCATTGGTTCGCGACAAGATAGCCGACGCCGCGGACTGTATGGATTTCGACGCGGGATTCCGCTTCGGCAAGCTTCTTACGGATGCGCGACATTGCAACTTCGATCGCGTTCGGCGTGACCTCCTCCGCGAAACCGTAGATCCGGGCTTCCATGTCCTCGCGCGCAACGACACGGCCCGGATGTCTTAGAAGCAATTCCAGAATGTCGGCCTCGCGCTTTCCAAATTCCACTTCGCGACCGGAGACGCGAATCCGCCGCGCTGCCGTGTCGAGTGCGAGGTCGCCTGACGTCAGTATGGAGTTGAGGGTTTCTTGCGGACGCCGGATGAGTGCGCGACATCGCGCCAGAAGTTCAGCCATCGAAAAGGGCTTGGTCAGATAGTCATCGGCACCGGTATCAAGTCCGTCGACTTTATCTTCTATTCCGGAGCGAGCTGTGACGACGAGAACCGGGGTCGCAAGCCCGCGCGCTCTTGCCTTTCTGAGCCAGTTTATCCCGTCGCCATCCGGCAAGCCGACATCGAGCAGGATCAGGTCGAATTTAGCGGCGTCGAGCGCGGCTTCTGCTTGGTCGAGATCGCCGGTTTGGTCGGCAGCAAATCCCGCGCGCCTCAGGCCTGCCGCAATGGAATTTGCCAATCGTTCTTGGTCTTCGATAATGAGCGCGCGCATTGGACGCCTCCTGGCCAAGTCGTATAGCCAGCCCGGCCTGTCAGGAACCTGACAGCTGCGGCGCGAATATGGCCTGCCGGCCAACATGGACAAATGTTCATGAACAGCCAGATGAGATCAGCCATTCTCTTTAAACCACTGCGCGATAAAATCCTTGAGTGCGAGGCTCGCGCGCGTCAGCCGGAATTCAGAAGGCCAGGCCAGCGCAATACGATGCCGGGGCTCTACGTCGCGCACCGGGATTGTTACGAATGGCGAGCCGTCATAGCTTGCGTCGACCATCGGACGTGTGAAGGCGATTGACAGGCCAAGCCCCGCAGCGACGAAGCCGCGCACCGTTTCGAAGGAGCCGGAGAGGCGCGACATTTCCGGGCGCAGGTCATAGCGATTGAAAAGATCGACGAAGTAGCGCCGGCTCGCCGGCTGATCGGCAAGGATCAAAGGTCCGGCTGCTACTTCCTTGAGGTTGAGCTGCTTGCGTCCTGCAAATGGATGACCGGGAGGAATGAGCGCATAGGGGGCGCGCGTCGCGACCGTCATCTGGCCGAGCGAGGCCGGCAGCCCAATATCATAGGTTAGCATTAGGTCGGCTTCGGCGCGCTCAAGAAGGCGTGGCAATTCCTCAAGATCGCCCTCGCGAAAGCGCAGCCTGACCGCAGGCTGCGCTGCTTCAAAGGCCTTAAGAATAGCTGGCGCATAGCGCGGCGCCAGATCGGCGAAGACGCCAAGCGTCACTTCGCCGCTAACCGTTCCTTCATTGGCGTTTAGGGCTGCAAGCTCGCGCGCATCCTCGATGAGCCGCCGGCTGCTCGCTACGAAGAGCCGTCCGAAGGGCGTTAGGCTGACGCCCTGGCCCTTGCGCCGCACGAAAAGCGCCTCGCCATAATCGGCTTCGATCTGGGCGATGGCCGCCGAAACCGAAGGCTGGGAAACGTTGAGAGCATCGGCCGCCGCGGTGACACTCTGGTGATCGGCGGCGGCAAGGGCGTAACGAATGGCACGTAGGCTGAGCATATAGGATAAACCTATGAGCTTTGCTCGGATAAATCAAATTGCCAGATGACCTATGAACGGGCAGGGTGGGGGTGAATGCCGCCTTTCCTCCGTAGGCAGGGAGCAGGCAAATTCATTGGGAGATTGGCGAGATGGCCGAGAGATACGACGCGATCATCATTGGGGCAGGGGTGATCGGCACCTGCACGGCCTATGAATTGGCCAAGACCGGCCGCAATACGCTCTCGATCGATAAGAATTCGGTTGCGGGCTACGGCTCGACCTCGGGCTCCTGTGCCATCATCCGCACCTATTACTCGGCCTTCGAAACCTGTGCCATCGCCTATGAAGGCTGGTTCTATTGGGAAGACTGGGCGAACTACGTCGGTAGCCCTGATCCGCGCGGCATGATCAAGTATCACAACACGGGCTCGATGGTGGTAAAGACCGAGCACAACAAGCAGCTCATTCATATCTGCGAAATTATGGATCAGCTCGGTTGCCCTTACACGCCTTTGACGGCGGAACAGATGAAGGCGCGATTGCCGATCATGGATACGCACCAGTTCTCACCGGCCAAGCGCCCAGACGATCCGCATTTCGGCGAACCGACCGCGCCATCGATCCTCGGCGGCATCTACTTCCCGAACAGCGGCTATGTGAACGATCCGGCATTGGCCGCGCAGAATGGCGAGCATGCCGCAAAGAGCCGGGGCGGCAAGTTCCGCTACAACGCCGAAGTGGCGGCGATCCGCCAAGCCAAGGGCCGCGTCGCCGGCATCACGCTCAAGGACGGCACCGAGATCGATGCGCCGGTCGTCGTCAATGTCGCAGGCCCGCATTCCGCCAAGATCAACCAGATGGCGGGCGTCTTCGAGACGATGAAGATGAAGACGCGGGCGCTGCGCCATGAAGTGGCACACGTGCCGGCCCCCGAAGGTTTCGATTTCGAGCACAAGGGCATGGTCTATTCTGACAGCGACATCGCCACCTATGCGCGCCCCGAAATCGGCAATCACATTCTGATCGGTTCGGAGGATCCTGATTGCGACAAGCGCGAATGGGTCGATCCCGACAATTACGATCGCAATTTTTCGGAACAATGGCGCGTCCAGGCTCTGCGCCTTGCTCAGCGCTTCCCGGAAATGAAGATTCCCTCGCGCATGAAGGGCGTGGTCGATCTCTATGATGTCACCGAAGATTGGATCCCGATCTACGACAAATCCGATCTTCCCGGCTTCTTCATGGCCTGCGGCACTAGCGGCAATCAGTTCAAGAATGCGCCCGTCGCCGGAAAGATGATGACGGCGTTGGTCGAAGCCGAGGCCAAAGGCCAGGACCATGACAAGGACCCTGTCGAATTCCGGCTCGACCATATCGGCAAGGACGTCTCGCTCGGCTTCTTCTCGCGCAACCGTTCGGTCAATCCGAATTCAAGCTTCTCGGTGCTGGGCTAATCGACATGAACAAACACACCCGCGTGGCAGTGATCGGCGGCGGCGTTGTCGGCTGCTCTGTCCTCTATCATTTGACCAAGCTCGGCTGGAGCGACGTGACGCTGATCGAGCGCTCTGAACTCACATCGGGCTCGACCTGGCATGCGGCTGGCGGCTTCCACACGCTCAATGCCGACACCAACATGGCGGCACTGCAGGGGTATACGATCCGCCTCTACAAAGAGCTGGAAGAGAAATCCGGCCAGTCCTGCGGATTGCATCATGTTGGCGGTATCACATTGGCAACGAGCCCTGACCGTCTCGACTTTCTGAAGGCCGAGCGCGCCAAGCATCGCTATATGGGCCTCAATACCGAGATCGTCGGGCCGGAGGAGATCAGGAAGCTGTCGCCGATCACCAACACGGACGGTGTATTGGCCGCCCTGTACGATCCGCTCGACGGCCATCTCGATCCTTCCGGCACGACGCATGCCTATGCCAAAGCGGCGCGCGCAGCAGGCGCGAAGGTCATCTTGCATAATCCTGTACTCGAAACCAATCCGCGCAAGGATGGTTCGTGGGATGTGGTGACGCAGGAAGGCACGATTATTGCCGAGCATGTGGTGAACTGCGGCGGGCTCTGGGCTCGTGAAGTCGGCGCGCTCGCCGGCGTCTACCTGCCCCTGCATCCGATGGAGCATCAATATCTCGTCACTGCCGATGCGCCGGAAGTCTATGAGCGCAACACGGAGCTTCCGCACGTAATGGATCCCGAGGGCGAGAGCTATCTGCGCCAGGAGGGTCGCGGCCTCGTCATCGGTTTCTACGAGCAGAAATGCGATCCGTGGGCGGTTGACGGTACGCCGCTCGATTTCGGGCACGAATTATTGCCCGACAAGCTCGACCGCATCGGCGATTCACTCGAGTTTGCCTTCAAGCGTTTCCCGGTGCTGGCGCGCGCCGGCATCAAGAAGATCATCAACGGGCCTTTCACCTTCGCGCCCGACGGCAATCCGTTAGTCGGCCCGGTGCCTGGCCTCAATAACTACTGGACGGCGGTCGCCGTCATGGCGGGCTTCAGCCAGGGTGGTGGCGTCGGACTGACTCTGGCCGAATGGATGGTCGACGGTGAACCCTCCCGCAATGTCTTCGCCATGGATGTCGCGCGCTTCGGCAAATGGATCACGCCTGGCTACACGCGCGCCAAGGTGCGCGAGAATTATCAGCGGCGCTTTTCGATTGGCTACCCGAACGAGGAACTGCCGGGTGCGCGCCCGTTTCGCACGACGCCGGCCTATAGTCTTTGGAAGGGCCAGCGCGCTGTGTTCGGCGCGGGCTTCGGCATGGAACACGCCAATTACTTCGCCAAGCCTGGTGAGCCGCTCTTCGAAACGCCAAGTTTCCGCCGGTCCAATGCCTTTGCGACCGTGGCTGAAGAATGTCGTGTGGTGCGCGAGGCGGTCGGCCTGAATGAGATCCACAATTTCGGAAAGTATCTGGTCGAAGGGCCGGGCGCCGAAGCTTTCCTTGATCATCTCATGGCCGGACGCATCCCCAGGGTCGGTCGCCTTTCGCTTACCCCCATGCTGAGCCCCAAGGGCCGGATCATCGGCGATTTCACGATCACGCGGCTTGCCGAGGATCGCTTCCAACTCACTGCTTCCTTCGGCGCGCAGGACTATCACATGCGTTGGTTCCTCAAGCATATGCCGAAGGAGGGTGTGAAACTCACCAATGTCTCGACCAGCCGCATCGGCTTCCAGATTGCCGGGCCCAGATCGCGCGATCTCCTGGCGAAGGTCGCCAAGGGCGATGTGTCGACGGCGGCCTTGCCCTTCATGGCAGCAATGGAAATGGACATCGGCCTCTGTCGAGCGCTGGTGCAGCGCGTCTCCTATACCGGCGACCTCGGCTATGAAATCTATGTTCCAGCGGAGGACCAGCTGTCGCTCTATGAAACGCTGACTGCTGCGGGCGCCGAATTCGGTCTCAAGCCTTTCGGCATGCGTGCCATGATGAGCCTGCGACTCGAGAAGTCATTCGGGTCGTGGCTGCGGGAATTCAAGCCGGACTACTCGCCGCTTGAAACCGGCCTTGACCGTTTTGTCGCCTACAACAAGCCCGCCGATTTCATCGGCAAGGCAGCAGCATTGAAGGAGAAGGCCGAGGGCGTGAAGCGCCGGCTCTCGACCTTCGTGGTCGAAGCCAAGGACGCCGATGTCTGGGGTGACGAGCCGATCTGGATCGATGGAAAGGTTGAGGGTTTCGTTTCTTCAGGGGGCTATGCGCATCACGCCAAGAAGTCGGTCGCCATGGGCTTCCTGCCGGTTGAGAAGATCAAGGACGGGCTGAAGGTCGAGATCGAGATATTGGGCGAACGCCGGCCGGCCTTCCTTGTAACAGAGACGCTTTTTGACCCAAAGGCAGAGCGGCTGCGCGGCTGACGTTTGGCAGCAGCATGTCACTTGGTGTATGACGCGACGAAGGAGATAAACGGGAATCATGACGGACGGCGTAGTGAGCGCGCGGCGGGCCATCGAATGGCCGACCATGCTGCTGATTGCTGCTTTATGGGTGAGTTTCAGTCTCCTCACCTGGTTTCATGCCTCGCTGCCCTGGTGGGTACTGACCCCGGTCGGCGCCTATCTCTGTGCGCTGCATGGCTCGCTGCAACACGAGGCTTTGCACGGCCATCCGACCCGCAACGCGTTCCTGAACGAACTCCTCCTGTTCCCGCCGATCACCCTTTGGTTCCCCTATCGCCGTTACAAGAAGCTGCACCTTATCCACCACCGCAATGACTTCCTGACCGACCCGGTTGAGGATCCTGAATCCTACTATTTCGACCCGCAGGCCTGGGAACGCACACCGCCCTCTCTGCGCTTCCTCTACACGGTCAACAATTCCATGCTGGGCCGCTTTCTCCTGGGGCCGGCGATCGTGGTTTGCCGATTCTGGCCGGATGAATTCCGCCGCATGCTCAAAGGCGAGCGCAACATCATCGAAGCCTGGGCGCTGCACGCAGTCGGCATCGTCATCGTCTATCTCTGGGTGAGCGTCATTTGCGGCATGCCCTTCTGGGCCTACGTCATCGGCGTTGCCTATTGGGGCAATTCCATCACCATGATGCGCTCCTTTGCCGAGCATCGCGCCCACGATGCGCCGGGCTGCCGCACCATCGTGGTCGAGAGCAATCCGATCGTCTCATTGCTCTACCTCAACAACAATCTTCACATGGCGCATCACGAAATGCCGCCGATGGCCTGGTATCAATTGCCGGCCTATTACCGCGCCCATCGCGAGCGCTTAATCACCGAGAACTGTGCCTATGTGATGAAGGGCTATTCGGAGATCGCACGGCGCTGGCTCCTCAAGCCCAAGGAGCCTGTGGCGCATCCCAATATGGCTAGCCTGCCGGCCAATCGGAACGCCGACGCCGCCTATTGAGCGGCGCTGCGTTATCCGAAATGTGATCGGACAGAGGACTGCATCTCGCATATGATGTTGCGCAATGGCGGTGCGGAAGCGCCGCGCCGCTCATCAGATGCAAGGGAGGCTCTGATGCGGAGATCCTCATTGCCAAGCATTGGGCTGAAAAGCGCCGGGATATTGATCGGTGCATTGATACTTTTTGGATTCATGTGGGCGATGTCACCCTGAACTTGAGCAAACAATAACCGGCGGCCTTGCGGGCCGCCGGCGAGTTTGCGAGACGCGGTTATGCTATCGCGTAATATCGACGTCCTTTGTCTCGCGCAGGAAGATCGTACCGACCACGACCGTCATGGCCGCGACCACGATCGGATACCACAGGCCGTGATAAATATTGCCTGATGATGCGACCATTGCCGTAGCGAGCAGCGGCAGCATGCCCCCGAACCAGCCATTGCCGATGTGATAGGGCAGCGACATAGAGGTGTAGCGAATCTTGGTTGGGAACAACTCGACCAGATAGGCGGCGATCGGGCCATAGACCATGGTTACATAGAGCACCATGATGACCAATATCAGCTCCGCCATGAACCAGTTGATCCGTGCCGGATCGGCCGCCGCCGGATAGCCAAGCTCCTTGAATGCTGCGCTCCAGGTTTCCTGGCGAACAACCAAATCCTTCTTGGCCGGATCGGTCGACTTGATCTCGGCCCAGTTCGGCAAGGTCGTCGATCCGACGGTCACGGCCGGCACTGACTGGCCGGGCGTGTTGACGGTGTCGAAGGAAAGGCCAAGCTTGGTCAGATAGTCCTTGACGCTGTCGCAGTCGGTGAACTTCGACCACGGCCCCACGAAGATATGGAAGTTGCAGGTCGAAGTATCGACGGCAACCGTCACCTTGTTGTTCGCCTGGAATTCCTCCAGTGCCGGATTGACGGAATGCGTCAGGCCTTGGAACAGCGGGAAATAAGTGAGCAGGGCGATCAGGCAGCCGGCAAGGATTATCTTCAACCGCCCGATTCGGTCAGATAGCCATCCGAAGAAGACGAAGAAGGGCGTACCGATGATGAGCGAAATCGCGATCAGGATGTAAGCATAGGTGAAATCAAGCTTGAGCGGCCCGGTAAGGAAGAACAGCGCATAGAACTGCCCCGTATACCAAACCACGCCCTGGCCTGCCGTGGCGCCGAGCAGCGCCAGCAGCACGTATTTGTTGTTGGGATAGTGGAGGAAGCTTTCGGTCAATGGCGCCTTTGAGCCACGGCCTTCTTCCTTCATCTTCGTGAAGATCGGCGATTCATTGAGTTTCAGCCGGATATAGACCGAAAAGATGAGAAGAATGGCCGAGACCAGGAAGGGCAGCCGCCAGCCCCATTCGGCGAACATCGTTTTGTCCATATAGATGCGGCAGAGACCGATAACGAGGAGCGACAGGAAGAAGCCCAAGGTCGCGGTCGTCTGAATCCAGCTTGTGGCAAAACCGCGCTTTCCGGGGCGCGCATGTTCGGCGACATAGGTTGCCGCACCGCCATATTCACCGCCGAGCGCCAGGCCCTGCAGCAGGCGGAGGATGACAAGCAGCAAAGGCGCAAGCCAGCCAATCGCCGCATAGGTGGGAAGGAGGCCGACCAGGAAGGTTGCTGAACCCATCACCAGGATGGTGACGAGAAAGGTGTACTTTCGGCCGACGAGATCGCCGATACGCCCGAAAACCAGGGCGCCGAAGGGACGAACCAGGAAGCCCGCGGCATAGGTCGCAAACGCCGCCAGCAGCGCTGCCGTGTTATTGCCGGGCGGGAAGAACACGGCAGCGAAGAACGGTGCCAGAGTTGCGTAAAGATAGAAATCATACCATTCGAAGACGGTGCCAAGCGACGACGCGAAAATCACGAATCGCTCGTCCTTGGTAACGCCGGCTTGGCGCTGCGAGGTATGAAGCGCGCCTTCCCCAGTTGTAGCCATGTGCGGTTCCTCCCATCAGGTCGCACCGCAATTGCGCGATGCGGACCCCCGACACTCCATAACATCCGGGCTTTCACGCCAGAATTGGACTTTCGGCTAGGCTACGAGCGGTGCTGGAGGTTGATGGCGCTCGCGCACGACCGTGACCGTGCAAGGTGCATTGGCCGCTACTTCTGCCGATACGGTGCCGAGCAGGCTGCGCAAGGTCGAATTGGCGCGCGCGCCCATAACGATGTGATCGACATTGTTCGCAACTGCGAAATCGAGGATGGCCGCAGCCGGATCGGGCGATTCGAGCACGTGAAAGGTGACCGCGCTGTCGCCGAGCTTCAATGGCGCGGCCCAGTGTTTGAGTTCAACAAGGCGATGCACATGGATATTTTCGCCATCCTCATCGATTGTGCGATCGAGCATGATGCGCCCGCGCTTTAGCACGTTGATGCAGGCGATGCGCGCGCCCGGTGCGTTGTCGAGAAGGCGGCGCGCAGTTGCGCGCAGCAATTCCGACAGGCGGGTATTGGTCGCGGCAAGGTCGATGGCGACAAGAATGATCGCCGCCGGCGACAGCTCGCCGTGATAGTCAGCCTGCATGCGAGCCTTAAGAAGCCCCGAATCAAACCGGCGGCGCAGCACTGTGAGCCAGGGATTGCGTTGGAGGCGCGCTGACCTTTCAGTGAGCTTGACCTGGTCGGGATGCTTGAGGTCGAAGGCAAGCTGTGCCGCAGTGGGGTAGCGGTCGGCAGGCAGAACTTCGAGACAGCGCAGGATGATTTCCTGAAGCCAGGGCGGGCAATCCGGCGACAGCTGACGCGGCGGAGTCGGATCGCGCCACAGCCGGCGCTTCAAACCGTTCATTCGCTGCGGATCGCCGAAGGGCTCCCTGCCGGTGACGAGGTAATAGAGGAGGACGCCAAGCGCGAAAATATCGCTGCGCTTGTCGCCTCTTATGCCGAGAATCTGCTCGGGCGCCATATAAGGGGCGGTGCCATAGGGCAGGCGGAACTCTTCGGCCATCAGATCGGGAAGCTGGCTGTGATGCGCCAGCCCGAAATCGATGAGCACGCATTCGCCGGACGGCCGGAACATGATGTTTGCCGGCTTGATGTCGTGATGCACCACGTGCTGGCGATGGAGAGAATCGAGCGCACAAGCGATCTTCTGACCAAGCGCTGCAACCTCCTCTGGCTTCATGCGGCCTTCGGGCTCGGGGAGTGCGGCGCCGGCAATCTGCTCCATGGCGATGTAAGGCTGGACCGCGAAATCGCCGGTGCCGAAACAGTCGGGAACATGCGGCCCCGACAGGCGCGGCAGGATCATCTGCTCCATTTCGAAGCTGACGATCGCGGCAGGGTCCTCGCCCTCGAACAGCAACGGCACCTTCACGAGGATCGGCGAGCCGATCCCGGGCTTCGTCGCCTCATAAAGCGTAGCCATCCCGCCCTTGTGAACAAGCTTGCCGATGATGAAGCCATCGAGATCGGCACCGGTTTCGATACGGGGCTTGGCCATGCTGTCTACCGGCCGTGTCTCAGGCGTTCGGCGAAAGCTGGCGGCAGGCCGGCGGCAATAATCTTTCGCGCGGCTGTCTCGATATCATAGGGAACGCGCCTGAATGTCAGCTCATTGCGTTCCTCATCGAGGATGGCAAGCGACGCGGCCGCGACGCCGTCGCGCGGTTGTCCGACCGACCCCAAGACGACGAGCCAACGCCGCTGCGGCATGAGCGGGATCGCCATGTCGGCCACGGGGACAAAGCGCGTAAGCTTTCCGGTCATCGAGCGGCTATAGATGGCCGGTTCATGCACGTGCCCGCAGAACGTGACCGGCATTGCGGTCGCTGCCAGCGAGCGCGCGGCGTCTTCGCTATCGAGCACGTAGTTCCACTCCGCTGGGCTGGATGCGTCCGCATGCACATAGAGCCGCGAGTATTCCTGGACTGTGAGCGGCAATTGGCCGAGAAACGCGCTGGCCTCAGCGCTGAGCTCTGAGCGCGTCCAGTCGATCGCCCGACGCGCCAGCTCGTTCATGCTAATTCCTGTATCGGCGATGGCTGCATCGTGGTTGCCCTTGACCGCGATCGCACCCTCCGCAACGGCCACCATGATCTTTTGGGTCACGGCTTCGGGATCCGCGCCATAGCCGACATAGTCCCCCAAGAAAACCAGGCGCCCGACGTCGCTTCCCCGCACATGCCTGAGGCATGCCTCGAGCGCTTCGAGATTGCCGTGTATGTCGGCCAGGAGGGCGATGGCCATATTGTGTCTTATAGGAAAGATCGCTGCTCAGCGCCATCGGGCGGATCGGCGCGGGTAGGCCGTTTCAGGCTGGACAAGGCCCGTCCGGCTCGCCTATATCCGGCCCCGCGCCCAGGTAGCTCAGTTGGTAGAGCAGCGGACTGAAAATCCGCGTGTCGGTGGTTCAATTCCGCCCCTGGGCACCATTCTTTCTCCCAAGCAATTCAAGCATTTATGGTGTGGCTAGAGCTGCAGGCGCGGGTCGCATTTAGCGGGCGCAACACCGATGCAACACGAACGGCCAATTCGTTCTACCTGCGTTCTAGCCTGCGCGCGTAAAGGCGGAACTTTTCCTGCGCGCCCTTGCTCTTCAGCGGGGCGAGGAAAGCACAATGACAAATGTTGCGACTTTGCCACCTGCTCGCAATCCTTACGACACCGAAGACCCCGACAACTACCTAGCCAGCTACTATAAGACCGGCGGGTACTCCCCTGGATGTCCATCGGGATGTTTGCCTTAGCGGCCGTAATTGATCTCTTTTTCGGGCAAGAGAGCCCGCTTCCAAAGGTGATCCACATTCACTTGACGGAGAACACGGCGCCCGAGCAAACCGGCGAGCCAAAGTTCTATGGGTAGTCGGCAAAAAGGAAACCGCGCACCAGGCGCGGCCGGAGGAGCCAAAGAAAACCCACCATGGCGAGCGTATGATTCCCGCCATCGAATAGGTTTCAAAAAAGCCCTCGCCGAGGGGACCTCAAGCGACGGCAATCATTCAAAGTTGCAACCGGAAACCCCAGCCCCCCAGTTGTGGGCCTGCTATGGCAGGCGGGTTCGTCAACAAGCAATCCTAAAGCGAATGCTCATCGTCGATCACCCTCGGAAGTGGCCAGCCCGCAACAGGATTCGTAACGGCAGCGGTCACGCCGAAGTAACGGACGGTGGAGATGATCTCACCGTTCGATGCGCCGGAGATTCGCCGTCCCACGACGCCACGAACCAAGAAACCCGCCGGGATCAGAATCTGGCGGGTTTTTATTGCCCGGGCTAGGCGTTGACTGACCCGCGTTTAGGGCCCACTGGGGCCTATGAGCAAAATAATTACCTACAAGTGCCACAGTTGCGACATCGCCTTCGTCAGGGAGATCACTGAGGGTTCGCCCCTGCCGCGTTGCCCGAGATGCCAGGGCAAAAGGGTCCGACAAAGATAAACTGTCAGGCCGACAGGACCGGCGGCAGCGCCGGCACGATGGTTGTAGCTATCCAGTCTTAGTTGGGCCTATGGTGGGCCTATCGCCGAACCGTGCATCGAGCACCGGCGACTGAGAGACATTCGTTGCACTCCCGCTCGTCACAGGGAGGCTTTAATGACACCCAATATCCTCGATCAGGCTCGCACTCACATCCAGGAGGCGCTTGTCAATCATGATGGCATCGTCGACGCCAGCGCCGTTGCAGCGGCAGTCAAGGGCCTCTTTCCTCATGTTGATCTAGGAATTCTGACGAACGCAATCATCGAGGAGACGATCGCTGCAGGCGGTTCTGTGGCGTGGGCGGGGCCCGTCGCCATGAACCAGAATTTCTCCGACCCGCAGCAGGTAATAAGGCCTGTCTGTGGCGCGCATGTGCTGATCTTTCGGGCCCAAGCCTTCCTGGGCATGGACAAAAACAACTACAGCTTCCCGGTCTCTGCGCCGACGTGTCTTTCCTAGAGAGGACTAACTCTATGAAACCGATTGATGATATTCGCGCGTTCATTCGAGAATCGCTTGCACATGACGAATGCATTGATGCCACCGAGATAGCGGAGTTAACTCAAAAGTTGCACCCGCAGTATAGCGTCGATGAATTGGTCTCCACGGTCATAGAGCAACGTTCATTGATGCGAGAACTTCAAACTTGGCCCAACGCGGGACCGCACTCGCTTTAGCAACGGAAACCCCAGCGCTTGGCCGGGGCTCGTGTCGTCAACCGTGCAGGAACAGGCATTCTGCATCCGTCCCTATCCGCCCAGATGTTTCCCAGCCTATGGCCACTGCGCGGCCGGCCCCGTCCAGCCTGGCGCCTCTTCACGAGGCAAGCGCGCGGGTTTTCTCGACAAGAGCATGGGCAGAAGCGTCAAAGGCATTGAACTGCGTTTTCATCTCCCGCGCCAGATGCGGGAACTTCTTTCTCCGCTCTGCCCACATGTCGGAAGAGAAGTGCCATGTATTCCCGCCCGGATTGAGCTCAAGCACATAGAGAGACGATGTTCTTGCATCCCGCACGATATCTATGCCCAGCAATGGAACTTGAGCGAACGCTTGGGCGGTCTTCTTTGCAACCGCGAGGACGTCGTCTTCCGCTTCGAAAGTGATCGTGCGGTCGGCTTTCTGCGTAAAGTCTCCATTAAGGAGCGCAATATCGTCCGATGCCAAGTCGGGCGATGCCGCGTTTGATTTATACTTTGCGCAGAAAAGAATCTCGCCGAGAAACGTTGTCACGCGAAAAGTCGTGGCAAACTGTCCCGTATATATGAACCGCTGCACGATATAGCCCGATCGGTCTTGATGAATGGGATGCGTTCGGGCGAAGTTGTTTGGCCGGATGTGCTCCAAAAAAGATCGTCTGCAAACATGCACACCCTGGCCTTTGGATTGAAATGTCGTGCCTTGCGGCTTTAATATGACGTGCTCGCCGAAGACAAACGGATCGAGCTTCATCCCCCATTTGAAGATATCCAGGGCAGGGGCGGGAATCCCGGACTTCTTCAGGTGTGCATTCTGCGCCGCCTTGGTGATCATCTGGTTTTTTAGGACTGCCCCGCGCTTGATTTCCTGTCGAAAAGACGGGGCTATGGAGACCGTTAGTGTCGGTTGTTCCCATATTTGATCAGGTACTGATGTACCGTCCCGCGGATCGCAAAGATGTATTGAGATATCAGGATCGAGGCGGCGCGCCTTGTTGGCGATATCTTCAAAATCCTGCTGATACTCAGGACCTCTGTGAATGAGGACGAGGTTGCGTAATGTCATCTCGTTTGCCGAATTTGCTTCTTCCGATGTGCGTAGCGCTTTCCGAGCTCTCGCTCTAGGCGAAATCAGGATATCGGCTTAGCACCGGTGGGAAGAACTTCGTGCTGCTTTGCCCTCCCCTAGCGCCACTGTTTCTCCTCGACCGTCCAATGGAGCCCGGGCAAATGGCCGGGCTTGAGGAAGGCATTCACGACATTGGCGAGCACCTTGGCGGCCGAATTGTCGAAGCCATTGGCGGGCAGCGCCTGGCCATAGGCGATCGAGCCCGTACAGAAGACGGCGCCGTGATTGGGTGCCGTGAAATAAGTCATGTCGGCACGAATGCGATAGTCGAGCGAGCCGACGAGGCCTGCATAGGCATAGAGCAGCTCTTCCGTCACCAGCACGTAATTGTCGGAATGCCCACCGGATGAGGCGATGATCTTGGTGTGCGGGGGGGTGCCGAGGGTAAGGTCATAGCGATCAAGCTCGACACCTGCCGCGGCGCCGTACGCCAAACCCTTGTCGCCGATAATCTCACCTTCGACCCCGTCGGTGATCCACGAGACGGTGCGGTGCCACGCATCCGGCATCTTGCGGTAATGCGCCGAGGTCTCAAAGCCTTCGGCGATGAAGCCGACGCCGGTCAGCTTCTGCGGCGCACGGCCGCGATTGCGCCACAATCCACTTTTTTCGCCCGTGGTCTGGAGATAATGCTCGCCCGGCTTCGTCGCCCATGCACGCATACCCGAGTCGAGCTTGCGCACTTCCATGCATTCGAGATTGTCCGCGGCAAAACCCACGACCCAGTAATAGCCATTGCCGCCCATGTAGATGAGGCGACCGCCACCGGCGACATAATCCTCCTGCGCATCAAGCATCTGCTCGGAGACATATTCGGGATGCGTCCCGGTGATCACGCATTTGTAGGGGCGCAGGATGTCGACGCCCTCGCGATGCAGATCTTCATCGGTAATGTAGTCGCAGTCATAGCCCATGTGGTCGATCCAGGCGACGATCGAAAGATCGGCCGGGAATTGCCAGGTGATGTTCATACTCGACATGCGGTATTTCGGCCGCATATTGATGATCGGGCGCAAATACGAGGAGAAGCACACGCCCGCCGTGTCCTCGAAATGATCATAGGTCGAGAGCCCGTATTCGCGATGCTCATAGGTCTCGATGTCGAGATCGGTCACCACCGGCGGCTGACCCGTCATCGGCTGGATGATATGCGCATCGAAGCTCAAGGTCTCGTTCGCATAGGCAAGATAACTAGCGGTCGGAACCAGGAAGCAGAGTCGTCCTTTGGCCTGTCGCGGCCGGACCACGAAAACGATATACTCTTCCGCAATGCCGACACCCGGCCCAATGCGCAGCCTGATGGCATAGATTCCACTCGGCAACGTATCCGGGACGGTCATGCGTTTGGTGACTTCCCAGCGGCAGTCGGTCACGCAATCGGGATGGAATTCAATTCCGCCATATTGCGACGGCGCGAGACGAAAGCAGTCATCCTTGCCCGACCAGTTCCAGCCGGTCATGCCGCGCACCGGGTGATTGACACCCTTGGCGTTGAGCTTGTGCGGGCCTGTATCGATCACGTCATGGCCGATGCCATGTTCGGAATAGCCTGCCGACGTATCCCAATAGGCGAGGACGGTGCTCGAGGGCGGCAGCGCGCCTGAACGCACGGCGTCGAAGTCCTTGCGGTCGAGTGCGCCCGCGCAGATCGCCGGCCGATCGATCTTGCCGGCGTAAAGGTCGCTCACGAAGGAACCGCGCAATTCATGTTCATCGCGCGCCCCGGCGATCAGAAAAGGGGTCTCGGGCCTGTGAACCGGTTTGAAGCGGAATGTTTGTGCGACATGGCTTGCATAGTTATAGGGCACAACCTTGCCGATCAATGAATTGTAGCGATTGAGTACGCCTTCTTGATAGATCACCGCGCGCCCGGAAGCGGGATCATAGGAGACGCCAACCAAGTACCAGACGCGTTCCAGGAGCGGCACCTCGGCCGTGACGTAGTCGACCTCCTTGCCATCGCCAACCCAGAATTCGAGATGGCCAGAAGGATTGATGCCCAGCGCATAGCCGGAATTGCGCAACGTATCCCAGCGCCCAAGTATCGTCTGGCGATTGCCCTTCTTTGGCAATGTCGGCCAGATGAAGGCCATCAGCGAGAACGCGCCCGTGACCGCGAGCTTCTGTTGCGGGTCGCCAACTTCGAGATAACTGCCGAGCTGCGTGAATTGCTTCTTTACCGCCCAAGTTCCATTGGCAGGACTATCGACTTCGCGCTCGACAGGCCCCGGGCCGTCCTTGTGTGAATCGCCATGAATCAGGCGCACAAGCTGCGCTTGCGCTTCCGTCGCGCCGTCGCAATTCACGTAAAAACTGATCTCGTCTCCGGGTCGGACGGATATCCGGTTCGCGTAGCCGAAGATCTTTTGCTGCGCCATCTTACTGCCCTATCAAATCCTTGATGTGATGCAGGAAGGCACCGTGCCGCGCTTCCTCGTATGTCGCAAAACGGTCCTCTCCCACGTAAGCCGGCTTGCGGCCGCGTCGGCCCGAGAAGGTGACAAGGCGAAAATTGCCGTCCGTCTCTTTCTTTATCGCGTAGCGCTCATCGACCGGCCGGCGCTGGCACCAGGCGAGAAGCCTCGCCAGCGGTTCGCTCGGGTGCGCCGGGAACCGGCGATGTTCTTCGATGAGCGCATCGGACAGGATCGACAGAAGATACTTACGGGTAGTCCGGTCGAAATGGTCGCGGACATAAATATCCTGGTCTCTCTCTTCGGGCTGAGCGCGTTCCGTCCTCATGCCGCTCTCCTCAGCTTTCAAGGAGGTCGTGAACGCGCCGCATGAAGACGCCGTGGTAGGCTTCATCGAGCGTCGCGAATTCGCGATCATCCACAAGACGGGGGGAGACACCGCGCTGCCCGGAAAAAGCGATGATCTTGTAGGGGCCATGCGGTCCGGCACTGCGGAGAGCGTATTTGTCCTCCATCTTGGCGCGCCGGAAATAGAGCAGCACGCGCTCGAGCGCTTCCGAATGCTGGCCCAAGGGCTGGCGGTGATGTTCCTCGATGATCTCCGGTGTAATCAACGTCTTCAGATAGTCGCGCTGCATCTTGTCATAGCGGCGGAAGTAGAGGACGTCCTTGTCGTCAATCTCGGTCGCTTCTTCGGGCAATGCTTCGCCGCCCTTTTCGGCGCGGGTCGAGCGCCACTCGCCGCGCTTCTTTGCGCGCCAGGCATTGAACTGCTTGCGGATGCCGAAGTAGCCATTGTTGAGGAACAGCACGACGGCGAGCATCAATCCGCCGATGATGAGATAGCGCCAAGGTCCAAATTCGATGAGAACGTCGCGCAGGAATATGACGACAAGCGTACCGAAGACCGCGCCCTCGGCACGACCGATGCCGCCAATCGTCACCATGGCGAGGCCGAGCAGCACCGTCTGGAAATCGAAGATCGAATAGGCAACGCCGCGATACTGGGCCGCATAGAAGCCGCCGATGAAGCCGAGCGCGACGGATGTGACAAGGAAGATCGTAATGCGCGCCCGTTTGTAATCGACGCCGCAGGCTGCCGCGAAGGCTTCGCGTTTTTCCGGCGCCATGCGAAGGACGCGGCCGAGCCGCTTGCCATGGATGAAGCGGAAAAGGAACAAGCTCGCGATCAGAAGCGCGAAGGAAGCATAATAGGCAACGATCGACTGGGTCATCGGGGCCCAGGATTGGCTGATGAAGGAATTGGCGCCGTAAAGACCGCCGGAGGCTGAGCCGAACTGCTTCGATGTCGTGAAGAAGACGCGGAACAACTCGTTGAGGCCGAGCGTCAGCAGCGCATAATAGAAGCCGTCGAGGCGCAAAGCCGGCGCGGCAATGAGAACGCCGAAGGCAAGCCCCACCACCGCCCCGATCGGCATGAGCATGTACCAGGGCACGCCATACTGGATCGACAGATAAGAAGTCAGAAAGGCTGACGTGCCGACGACCGCATAGGTGGCGAGCGAGAATATCGAGGCTGTGCCAAGGATCAAGGTCCAGCACACATTGATCGCCGCGAAGACACCGAAAGTGGCGCCGGCAGTGAGAAGTGCATTGGTCTGGCCTTCGGGGAAAAGCAGCGGCCCAACTGCGAGCAGGATCAGGCAGATAAGCCAGTAGATCGGCCGCCGATCGAGTATCTTCTTCTCGGCAAGGGCCGTCTTGCGATTATAGAGACCCTTGATATTGAGAAGATTGCGCCGCGTCGGCCACCAGCGTGTGCGATCCCAGAGCCTTGAGCCATGCGTCGGCCAGATGATGAAGTATTTGAGCCGCCCGACGGGGTAGGTCTTGACCTTGAAGCGAAGGTTCTGAAGCCAGGGTGTCGCCGGATCAGGCACGGGGATCGACGGCGCTTCCTTGTTGCCCGTCGCGGTGCCCCAGACCGCGAGTGGATTTTTCCAGATGTAGCCTTCGGAGCCCGCTTTTCCCGGGATCGGTGTATCGGTCATGGCTTATTGCTCCCGCGCCTTGTCGAGCAGCCCGGCGATGCCGCGCGGCCTCACGATGAGGACGAGAATGATGAAGAGAAACTGAGTCATCAGCACATACTGGCCGCCAAGGAACTTGTTGGTGAGCGCCTCGACGAGACCAAGCAGAATGGCGGCAATCACCGCCCCCTGCACCGAGCCGAGGCCGCCGCACAGCGCAATGGAGACGCCCTTGATCAATGGCGTGAGCCCTGAGAACGGCGCGATATAGTAGGTCTGCGAGAGTAGCACCGATGCGAGTCCCGCCATGGCACCGGTGAGGGCCATCACATAGAGGCCAGTGCGGCGAATACCGATCCCGACGATCGAGGCCGCATGCGGGTTCATCATCATGGCACGGATTTCAAGGCCGCGCCGGCTCGACCGCATCCAAAACACGACAATGACCAACATCACGATCGAGCAGACCACGATGCCGATCTTGTCGGCGCTGAGCGTGATGTCGAAGAATTTCACCCGCCACCGACCGAAAAGCTCGGGCAGGGATTTGGCGGTCGGGCCGAAAATCATCAGGAACAACTGGCTGCCGATGAGGCTGATGGCGAGGGTCGCGATCATGCCGCGCGAGGTGAAGGCAGGCTTGTCATGCAATGGTATGAACACGATGAGGCAGACGATGATTCCGCCGATGGCACCAGCGATGATGCCAGTCGCAGCAATGACGATCGGCTGCAGGGCAGGGTCGATATACTGGCGTGCGACATAAGTCGCGACCAGCCACGCGGCATAGCCTGCCAGCGAATAGATGAAGCCATAGGCGAGATTGATCAGCCCCAGGCTCGACCAAGTGATCGAGACGGCGACCGCGATCAGGCCGTAGATGGCGGCGACCGTGACGGCGTTGACGATGATGAATGGAATATCCATCAACCAGCCTCAGCGGTGACTGGCAAGGCGGAAAGACGACGATGCCTCGCCCTTGAGCTTGCCCGCATGCATGCCGATGACTCGATCGACCTTGCCTTCGAGCAGCGCGACATTCTGTTCGGCAATCAGCATGGCGCTGTCCTTGAGATCGATCGCAAGCAAAGCCTCCATCACGCCAATGCCAATCTTCGGTGCAAGCCCAAGCGAAGGCTCGTCGGCCAGATAGAGCTGTGCATCGGTCATCAATCCGCGGCCGATTGACACCATGCGCCGTTCACCGCCGGACAGGCGGCCGACCGGCGTTCGCATCAGCTTTCGCAACGGCTCGAAGATCATGAGCACCCGTTCTTTGCGCTCCTTCCTGGTCCGCCAGGCTTCGCGCGTGAAGGCGCCCGAGTCGAGATGCTCCTCGACGGTGAGCCCCTGAAAAATCTCATCGCCCTGCGGCATAATTGCGAGGCCTTGCCGGACGATCTGATGTGTGTAGCGCCCCGGCCCTTGGCTGCGCGTACGGCCGATCTGTTTGCCATTGAGCAGGATCGAGCCGCGCTGCCAGCCGGTAAGTCCGGCGATCGCGTAGAACAACGTCGTCTTGCCATGGCCGTTGAGCCCGACGATCCCGACGCGCTCGCCTGGATTAATGACGAGGTCGAGATCGTGGATGACGCGCAAAGGTCCGTAACCGGCTGACAGACCCTCGACCTTCAGTACCTCCGCCATCGCCCCCTCAATGCGCTTCGAAATAGGCGGCGCGAACCGCGGGGCTGTTGATGATTTCGGCAAGCTCGCCGCGCGCGATGATCTCGCCAGCATCCATCACGATCACCCGGTCGGCGATCGATTCGAGAAGCTCGATGCGGTGTTCGACAATCAGCACGGCCATCTTCATCTCTTTCGAGAGCGTGCGCAGGATCTGGTCGATTTCATCGATCTCGGCATTGATGAGGCCCGCAGCCGGCTCGTCCATGAGCAGGACCTTTGGCTGGCGCATTAGAAGGCACGATAATAGCAATTTCCGCCGCTCGAAAGTCTTGAGCCCCGATGTCGGCCGGTCATAGGGGGCAGTGAAGTGGACGAGATTGGCGCCGTATTCGGCGTCAAAGCGCGTGAGCCACGGGCGAAACGCTTGGCGCGCTGCCTTGAAGGCTTCGCCAACCGTCAGGTCCTCGGGAACCAGCGGCGTCTGGTAGGTGCGCCCAATGCCGAGCCGCGCGCGCTCGAACAGCGGCAGGCGCGTGATGTCGCGGCCTTGGAAGGAGACGCTCCCTGTCTTGGGCTGATAGCGACCGGAAAGTATCTCAAGCAGGCTTGTCTTCCCGGCGCCATTCGGGCCGATGATCCCGAGAACCTCGCCCGGCCTGAGGTCGAGCGCGATCTCGCGCAAGACCTCTCGCCCGCCCAGGTCGAGCGAGAGGTTTTCGCAGGAGAATAGTGGCGCACCCGCTGGCGTCATTATAGCCTCGCGCCGCTCACCACCAGGGCGAGGGACGCAAGGTCGATTCGGAAATCTCCGTCGGCCAGATGATCTTGTGCTCGCCGTCCTGCACCTGGACATAGAGTTGGCTCATGCCCTTTTCGAGTTCGGCCGCCTGATTCCCGAAGCCGTTATCGGGATAGTGCAGGGCTTCCTGAAACTCGTTGTTCATGTCCATCATGCCGCAGACGCCGCGATAGGGGTTCTCACGGATCCATTTGCAATTGGCGGCGAAGTCTTCCGGATTCTTCGTCGCCTCCCAGGAGCGCTTCAGATACTGAACAATGTCATAGCCGTTGCCGGTATAGACGAGACCCATGACGCCGACGAATTCCGGGTAACGGGCAAGATACTTCTTACGAAAATCCTGCCCAATCTGGTCACCGTAGACGCCGAGCACCGTGCTCCAGCAGAAGCCTTCGGTCGCCGAGCCGCCAAGTTGCAGGAATTCCGGCTGTGACGGGCCGTATTGCAGATAGACGATCGCACCGGGTACCGGATCTGCAGCGAACTGCTTGCAGAAGGCCGCATATTCGGCCGCCACCCAGTGATCGATCATGATCGCCGCCGCATCGACCTCTTTCAGCTTCTGGATCACAGGGCTCCAGTCATTGACCGGATATTGGATGTCCGTCACTTCGGCGAGTTCGAAATTATACTTCGGGATCGACTCGCGCGCCGCTTTGAGGATGGTCTGGCAGTAACCGACCTGTTCGGCGACGATATGGATCTTCCGGTTCTTCGGCTTCCACACGCCGGTCTCTTCCATCTTGGTCAGCCACAATGGATAGGTCCAGCCGTAATTGACTTCGGAAGGATCGGTCTGCAGCACGTGGCTGTACTTTGCCGGATCTTCTTTGTAGGCGATCGTTGCGTTGCGCTGTGTGTTGCCTTGCAGATAGGGGGCCTTGTACTTGGCCGATTCATCCATCGCCGGGATCGGCGCAAAGAGGAAGGCGTTCGAGATCGCGTGCACCTTCTTGTCGATGCAGGCGGCGATCGCCTGGCGGCAGCTCTCAGGCGACAGTTTGTCGACGTCTGGCACGAACAGTTCGATTTCACGGCCGAGTACGCCGCCTGCGGCGTTGATCTCTTCAACCGCAAGCTTGGTGCCGTTGAGATGATCGGTATCATCCGCGACGCCGTAAGGCGTGGACAAAGACGATGGTACGCCGATGAGTAGCTTGTCACTGGTCTGGGCGATCACCGCGGGCGCGGCAAGTGCCGCCGCGGCGCCACCGAGTCCCACTTTCAGCGCCGTACGCCGCGTGATGGGGGTGGCTCCCGACAAAAGGGAAGCCTTATAGGTCCTGCGCGTCATTTCTCTCCTCCGTTATCCGAGTCACATTTTCAAGCAAAACGTCTAGACTAAACGCAAAGATCGGCAGTGACTTCTAATCTGCTTTTCATTTAGTAAGACTCGGCGGCCCGAAACTGTCAAGCGGCTTTGGCTCTTTCGAGGCTGCGATTGCGAGAGAAGGGCGCGCGATCCAGCTTCCGGATAGTTCAAGAAATAGGCTTGTATTGCTCTATTTTGGGGCAGCGGATGACGGCGAGTGCGGTGCAAAACGCAGACGCGTCATGTCTGTGGGTACAGCCGATGTAGCTAGACATTCTGATAGTAGCGATATAGATTCGCGCAGAAATTGGGCACTTAGCCCTTTCGCCGGTCCTTGTTCAAACCCCGATTGAGAGTCTGGTGGATCAAAAAAACCTTGGGTAGGAAACGGAGTACGCGAATCTCCAAGATGAGTGAGTCTGAAATGGTCGCAGCACTTCCCAAGTCCGCTCCGGCACTCACCATTCTCATTGCCGACGACCATTGGGTCGTGCGCGAATCGCTGAAGCAAGTCGCTCGTAGCATCGATGCCAGCGTAGACATCAAGGAAGCCTCGACCTTCGAGGAGACGCTCGCGATCCTCGACGACCATCCCTATATCGGCCTTATCTTGGTCGATCTCGTCATGCCTGGAGTGAAGGATTTCCAAGGTCTCGAATTGCTGAGGCGCCGCTTTCCGACAATTCCCGTCGCGGTGATTTCGATCCATGAGGATCCCGATTACGTCCGGCAGGCCATACAGAACGGCGTCATCGGTTACATTCCGAAATCCGCTAATGCCGAGGAGATTCGCCGCGCACTGACTCGCATCTTCGAAGGCGAAGTCTATTTCCCGCGCGATCTCTTGACGCGATCCTGGCCCGTCACCGCGGAGGAGCCCGCAGCGCAGTCGGATGCCGACGGTCCTCGCCTCAGTGAGCGCGAGGACGAAATCATTACGCTGCTCGGGGAAGGCCGCGCCGTCAACGGCATTGCCAAAGCGCTCGGCATAACGCCGCAAACGGTTCGTGTGCATCTTGGCAACGCGATGCGTAAGCTTGGGTTGAAGAATCGCGAGGCCGCGATCCTCTATGCCGTGACCCGCGCCGGAAAAAGCAGCGAACGATAATGTCGCAGGCTGAGGATCCGCCGAAGGATCGAGCCGACATAGCATTCCGCCATCTGGAGCAGGGCCTTTGCGTCTGGTCCGCGGATGGCCGCCTCTCCTACTGCAATCCCGCCCTCGCCGATAGTCTTGGGCTGCACCAGCATGCACTGGCGGGGCTCACCGTCATCCAGCTCCTCGAGCAGGCGCGCCGGCAGGGCACGTTGATCAGCGCTGAAGTTCAGGCGAGCGACGAGGTATCCTCGGCGAGCCCAACGCGATTGGGCGGAACGCTTCTGATCTGTGCCGACGGCCGCGCTCTTTCGGCGCGTGATTCTGCGATGCCGGACGGTGGATCTCTCTCCATTCTGGTCGATGTAACCGAGGCGCGTCGCAATCTCACTGCACTGGCCCAGGCCCGCGACAAGGCTGCCGCCGCCGATCAGAGCAAGTCGCGATTCCTGCGCGCCGCCAATCACGATCTCCGCCAGCCATTGGCTTCGCTCAAAATCCTCGTCTATTCTTGCCTTGCCGCCGAGAATGAAGAAGACCGCAAGCAGGCGCTTCACGCGATGGACGTTTCCGTCTCGATCATGGAGGATCTGCTCGGTGCGTTGCTCAATATTGGGCAGCTTGATGCCGGCAAGATCGAACCGTCGATTGGAACCTTCCAGATTTCGGCGATCCTGACGCGGCTTGAAGTTCAATTTGCCCATCAAGCCCGCGAAAAAGGTCTCAAGCTCCGCATCGTTCCTTCCAAGCTTGCCGTCGTAAGCGACCGTGTATTGCTCGAGCGCATCCTCGCCAATCTCGTCAGCAATGCCATCCGCTACACCGAGGTTGGCCGCGTTCTGGTTGGATGCCGGCGTCATGGCCGTATGCTGCGGATCATCGTCGCCGATACCGGCATTGGCATTGCGCCTGAACATCACGAAGCGATTTTCGAGGAGTTCTACCGCGTCAGCGACACCCAATCACATGCCAAGCATAGTCTGGGCCTCGGACTTAACATTGCGAGGCGGCTTTCAGACATTCTGGGGCATGAGCTCAGCATCGCCAGCCAAGTCGGCAAGGGAACGGTCTTCCATGTCGATGTCCCGATCGGCAACGTCTGGCACAGCGGTACTGGCGAGCCCGAGATCAGCGAGCGCATTGGCGGCGAATTCGCGGGGCTGTGCGGGCTCGTTCTCGAAGATGACAAGATCCTGCGCGAGGCTTTCACCACGCTGCTTCAGCGCTGGGGGATGACAGTCGTCACCATTGATGATTTCGACAATGTCGCCAAGGCCGTGGGTGAACTCGACTGCCAACCAGACATTATCCTCACCGATTATCGTTTGCGCGGGCGCATCCAGGGCACCGATCTCGTCGGCGCCATCAACGACATTCTTGAGAAACCGTGCCCCGCACTTGTCATGACTGCCGAGACGGCGCCGGAAGTGATTAGTTCGATCAAGGCCCAGGGCTTTCCGCTCTTGATCAAGCCAGTCAGCCCGCCGGCTTTGCGCATCCTCATGCACAATCTTCTGTTCGAGCCCGACCTCGTCACGGAATTCTGAACCATGGCCAAGCCTCCCATTATCATTGGCAGCATGGTGCCGCTAACCGGCTCATCGGCCAATGACGGGCGGGAGTTTCGCAATGGTCTCACCATGGCGATCGACGAATTGAATGCGCGCGGCGGCATACTTGGCAGGCCGTTAGAGGCGGTCTTCATCGATACCGGCAATCAATCGGCGGCCGAGGTGGTGCGCGCTGCGCGTCTCCTCATCTCGAAGCACAACGCCGCGGCGATCATCAATGGCTACAATATCGGCCCGCAGAATGCCGAATACGAGCCGATCGCCGATGCCGGCATTATCTATATGCATCACAACACCCTGGTGCAGCATCACGACACGGTGGCGAGCGATCCGAAGCGCTATTTCGGCTGCTTCATGAGCGACCCCGCCGAATATTGGTACGGCCAGGGTTTCATCAAGTTCCTGTCGTGGCTGCGCGATAGCGGCCGCTGGCGCCCCCGCAACCGGCGCATAGCGATACTCTCAGGCCCCAAGCCCTATAGCATCGTGATTGCCAATGCGATGGCGGGCGCTGCTCCCACATTCGGCTGGGAGCTTCCGCTCAACCCGCTGATACGCCCGACCAACGCCGATTGGCGCGGCATCCTCGACCAGTTGCGCGCTCATGATCCCGCCGTCCTTGCAATGACCCACTTTCATGCCGGCGATCTTGCGCGGTTCCACCTGCAATTCATGGAAAAGCCATTGCCGGTTCTACTCTATCTGCAATATGGCGCCCTGCATCGCGCCTTTAGCGAGATCACCGGCGAGAAGGCGAGGGGCGTCATCACCTGCACGGTGATTGGCCTGCCGCGCGACGAGATCGGCCGGAAATTTGCAGCCGAATATCGCGCGCGATTTGGTCCGCATGCGACGCCGGAAGTCGGCTGCCAGCCTTATTGCTCGTTGCATCACTATGCGATCGCGGCATCGGTCGCGGGCGGCGTCGGCGCGCCGGGCGACATGGAGATCAACCGCCGCATCGCCCGCGCTTTGATCGAAATCCCCTATCGCAGCGTCGTCGGCATGATCAGGCTGCATCCTGTCTGGCAATCGGCCGTTCCCTATCCCGATGCCACCCAGGACCCCTCGCTCGGCATGCCGCATCTTTTCTATCAGTTGCGCGGCCCCGAAGAGCCTCCAGCTCTGATCGCGCCGGAGCCCTATGTCGAGCAGGCCTTCGAGCTGCCGCCTTGGCTGTGAGATTTGTTCATCTGGCACCACGCTGGTCATCCGGCGGAGCGCAGTAAAGACTGTAGAGCGTGTTGAGCACGGCGGCGACCTCGGCGCTCGCAAGGCTGTAGTAAATCGTCTGACCCTCGCGCCGCGTTTTGACCAGCGTCAACGCCCGCATCTTCCCCAAATGTTGGGATAGCGCCGACTGGCTTAGTCCCACGCGCTCGGCGAGTTCGCCGACCGAGAGTTCGCCTTGAAGTAGGTTGCACAACACTAGCAGGCGCTTGGGATGGGCCATGGAGCCGAGAAGGTCGGCCGCCTGCGCCGCCTTGGGTGCGAGCGCAACGAGGTCGAAATCGGGCAGGACAGGGCTTGACATATTAGAATTTCATAATATTATGATATAAGAATATTAGGAAGAGTCGTTGCATTGGTCAACCCTTCTCGGAGTTCCGCTCGTGGTCACTGAATTTACGCCCTATTCGGCGCTAGCTGGCGGGGCGCTCATCGGGCTCGCGGCAGCAGCCATGATGTTGCTCACCGGGCGCATCGCCGGCATCAGCGGAATTGCCGCGAGGCTGCTGCCGCCGGCTGATCGCCAAGGCGTAACCGAGAGACTCTCCTTCATCGTCGGTCTCATTGCGGCGCCCTTGCTGTGGATCGTGGTGGCGGGGTTGCCTGTCATCCAATCGGTCTCCACCAACTTGGTTCTCATGATGGTGGCAGGCCTGCTGGTCGGCTTCGGCTCTGTCTATGGCAGCGGCTGCACCAGCGGCCACGGCGTCTGCGGCCTGGCGCGACTGTCGCCGCGCTCGCTGGTGTCGGTGCTTGTGTTCATAGGCGCGGCCTCGCTCACAGTCTACCTGATGCGTCATGTGATCGGGAGCTAGAGATGATGCGTACCGCCGTACATTTCGCAATCGGTCTGATCTTCGGCCTGGGGCTCGTCGTTTCAGGCATGGTCGATCCCACCAAGGTTCAGAACTTCCTCGACCTCTTCGGCTCTTGGGATCCAAGCCTCGCATTCGTTCTGGTCGGCGCGGTCGTCGTCACTTTTGCGGGCTACCGGCTCGCTTGGCGCAACGCGACGCCGATGCTCGACGACCAGTTTCATCTGCCCCGCTCGAGGGCAATCGATCGCCGGCTGCTGCTCGGCGCGGCGATCTTCGGTACCGGCTGGGGCCTAAGCGGCTATTGTCCGGGTCCGGCACTTACCGCGCTCGGTCTTCTCGCCCCCGGTACGATCGTCTTCGTTCCCGCAATGCTTGTCGGCATGTGGCTCGCACGCATGACGGCAAATGCCACCGAGCGAGTTCCTGTCAGCAGCAAGTCATGAATTCCAAGGAGGACCTCATGTCAGACATGCCCAAAGTCGACCTTAGCGTGAAGCCTGAAGTCACCGCATTCTTTGACGAGCCGACCAACACCATTAGCTATGTCGTCAAGGATCCCGCATCGAATGCCTGCGCCGTCGTTGATTCGGTCATGGATATCGACTACGCGGCCGGCCGCATTACCTATGGCGGTGCCGACAAGATCATCGCCTTCATCAAGAAGAAGGGCCTCAAGCTCGAATGGCTGATCGAAACCCATGTTCATGCCGATCACCTGTCCGCAGCGCCCTATATCCAGAAGCATCTCGGTGGCAAGCTCGGCATTGGCGACAGGATCACGGTGGTGCAGGAGACTTTCGGCAAGATTTTCAACGAAGGCACCGAGTTCCAGCGCGACGGCTCGCAATTCGATCGCCTATTCAAGGATGGCGACACCTATACCGTCGGCAAGATGCAGTGCTCTGCGATGCACACGCCGGGTCACACCCCGGCCTGCATGACCCATGTCATGGGAGATGCCGCCTTTGTTGGCGATACGCTGTTCATGCCGGACGGCGGCACGGCGCGCGCTGATTTTCCTGGAGGCGATGCGCATACGCTCTACAAGTCGATCAAGAGGGTGCTCGCACTGCCGAAGGAGACGCGCCTCTTCATGTGCCATGACTACGGCCCGAATGGCCGCGACATCCGTTGGGAAACGACTGTTGGCGATGAGCGTGAACACAACATTCATGTTCACGACGGCGTCACGGAGGATGAATTCGTCGGCGTGCGTGAAGCGCGCGACCGCACCTTGGGCATGCCGAAGCTCATCATCCCGTCGCTCCAAGTGAACATGCGCGCGGGCGACCTGCCGCCTCCCGACGAAAGCGGCAAGCGTTTCCTCAAAGTGCCTGTCAACACGCTCTAGCTGGGAATAACGGGGAGGTTGTCATGGACGTGAAACGCATTACCGATGATTTCGCGGTATCAGCCCAGATTACTCCCGCCGCGTTGGCGGACGTAGCAGCGGCCGGCTTTCGCGCCGTCATCGACAACCGCCCGGATGGCGAAGGCCCCGATCAGCCGTCATTTGCCGAAATCGCTGCGGCGGCAAAACAACAAGGGCTCGTGTCGCGTTACTTGCCTGTCGTTTCGGGCAAGGTGAGCGACGCCGAAGCCCAAGCCTTCGGCGTCTCGCTCGCCGAACTGCCCAAGCCGGTGCTCGCATACTGCCGAACCGGCACGCGCTCCGCCACGCTTTGGTCTCTGTCACAGGCCGGTCACCGCCCGTTGCCCGATATTCTGCAACGCACCAAGCTCGCCGGCTACGATATGAGCGGTGTCGTCAAGCGCATTGCCAATGGCGGCCGCACCGTTGCCGATGAGACAGCATTGTCGCATGACATAGTCGTTGTCGGGGGCGGATCGGCCGGCATTGCTGTCGCTGCAAGCCTTCTCGCGCGTCGCGCCGATCTCGATATCGCCATCATCGAGCCCGCCGACATTCACTATTACCAGCCGGGCTGGACATTGGTCGGGGCGGGGGTCTTCGATCCGCGCCTTACGCGTCGCGATATGGCCTCGCTCATTCCGGAAGGCGTCAAATGGATCATGGGAGCGGTCGCGGCTTTCGAGCCCGCGAGCAACGCTGTGATTCTCGAGGGTTGTCGCGTGTTGCCGAATACAAGCGCCTGATCGTGGCTATGGGCATCGGCGCCCAACTGGGACGCGATCGAAGGCCGCCGCAACGCCGGGCTGCAACGGCGTGACTTCGAATTACCGCTATGATCTCGCCCTATACCTGGGAACTCGTGCAGAAATTCAACGCCGGAAAGGCCATCTTCTACACAGCCGCCAATGCCGATCAAATGCGCCGGCGCTCCGCAGAAGGCGATGTATCTTTCCCGCGATCACCAGCTCGAACCGGCAGGCTCGGGCAGCATTGATGTGGAGTTCTGCAATGCCGGCGCTCTTGGCGTTGCCGACTACGGCGTTCCGGCTTTGATGGAATATGTGAAGCGCTACGGCATTACTTTGAGTTTCGGCCACAATCTTAAGGCCATCGACGGCCCGGCTGGAAGACCGCCTGGTTCACCCAGACGGACGCAGATGGCCGCACGCAGACGATCGAAAGGCGCTTCGACATGATCCATGTCGTGCCGCCGCAATTGGCGCTGGACTTCATCCGCGTGAGTCCGCTCGCCAACGCTGCTGGCCGGTCGATGTCGATCAGTATACGTTGCGCCACAAGAATTGCGAGAACATCTACAGCCTCGGCGACGTCATGAGCGCGCCCAACGCCAAGGATCTTGCGCGGCCGCCCGCAAACAGGCCCCTGTCGCAGCCGAGAATGTTTTGGGTCGACATGGGCCTCGTTAGCGAACCGCGCAATGCCGTCTATGATGGCTATGGATCCTGCCCCTTGACCGTCGAAAGGGTAAAATCGTGCTCGCTGAATTCGGCTATGGCGGCAAGCGCCTGCCCAGCTTTCCCAAATGGATCATTGATGATCTCGCCGAGCCGTACTGCTTGGTTCTTGAAAGAGCGTGCTTCCGCCGGTCTACTGGCGTGCCATGCTGCGCGGTCGCGAATATCTTGCAAAGCCTGCTCACCAGGCTTGAGTTGAAGGCGACCAATGCAGGATGCAGCGAAGACTGCGGTGGCGGCAGAGCCGGATAGCGCGCCGAACCGGTCAGGCGTCGATAGGATTCGCGATCTCATTCCGGCGCTGGCCTGCAGTACCGGTGGAGCGAATTTTCCGGCGATCTCACGGCGGCGATCATCGTCACCATCATGCTGATCCCGCAATCCCTTGCCTATGCCATGCTGGCGGGATTGCCGCCCGAAATCGGCCTTTATGCGAGCATCCTGCCGCTTGTTGCCTACGCCCTTTTTCGGCACCAGCCGCACGCTTGCGGTGGGGCCGGTCGCCATTGTTTCGTTGATGACGGCGACCGCGGCCGGTTCGGTCGCCGCTCAAGGTTCGGTGGAGTACCTGACGGCCGCCATCCTGCTCGCCGCTCTTTCAGGTCTGATGCTGGTTGCGATGGGCCTGTTCCGGCTAGGTTTCATCGCAAATTTTCTCAGCCACCCGGTCATTGCCGGCTTCATTGCCTCTTCGGGAATTCTCATTGCGGTCGGGCAATTGCGCCATCTCTTTGGGATCAGCGCTGGCGGCCAGACGTTGCAGACGATGCTTGCATCGCTCGGCCACCACATTGCCGAGATCAACGGGTTTACGGCAACGATCGGTATACTCTCGCTCGCGGCCCTGGTGTTGGCCCGGCGCTATTTGAAGCACGTACTGACCTTCATCGGCATGCTGCCGCGCGCAGCCGATGCAGTCGCAAGATCGGGTCCCGTTTTTGTCGTCATAGCGGCAACGCTCGCCGTTGCCGGACTCGCGCTGAGGGCGAAGGGCGTTGCGGTCGTGGGATCAATACCGGCCGGGCTTCCACCGATTACATTGCCAGGCATCGATCTCGACCTCGTGCTGCAACTGGCTCTGCCGGCCTTCATGATCAGCCTTGTCGGCTTCGTAGAATCGGTATCCGTCGGCCAGACGCTGGCCGCCAAGCGCCGGCAGCGGATCGAGCCCAATCAGGAATTGATCGGATTGGGTGTCGCCAACATCGCCTCGGCGATCTCCAGTGGCTTTCCGGTGACCGGTGGATTTGCGCGGTCAGTGGTGAATTTTGGCGCCGGTGCCGAAACACCCGCCGCGGGAGCCTTCGCGGCCGTCGGCATTGCGCTCGCCACATTGTATTTGACGCCCTATCTCGCTGATCTGCCGCAGCGACGCCCGCCGCCACGATCATCGGCCGTCCTGTCGCTCGTCGATTCCAGTGTGTTGAGGCGGACGTGGAACTACCGAAGGCTGATTTTGCCGCAATGGCGGCAACCATGCTGGTCACCTTGGGGGTCGGCGTCGAGCAGGGGATACTGGCCGGTGTAGCGCTGTCGCTGGCGCTTTTCCTGTACCGCACCAGTCGTCCGCACATGGCGATCGTCGGCCTTGTTCCTGGAACCGAGCACTTCCGCAACATCCGCCGCCACGAGGTGCTCACCTCCGATGAAATACTCACCCTTCGGATCGATGAGAGCCTCTATTTCGCCAACAGCCGTTATCTCGAGGACCGAGTAACCGAACTCGTCGCGGATCGCCCCCGCCTGCGCCACCTGATCCTCATGTGCTCTGCGATCAACGACATCGATGCGAGCGCGCTTGAGAGCCTTGAAGAAATCAACCGGCGGTTGGCAGATGGCGGCGTGACCTTGCACCTCTCCGAGGTAAAGGGTCCTGTCATGGACCGCCTGGCGAGGACCCCTTTCCTCAAGGACTTGACCGGAAAGGTCTTCCGCTCGCAATTCGACGCGGTTATCGCGCTCGATCCAAGCGTGCTTGCCGCGTAGCGGCTCCTCCGTATCCGAAATGCTGTACTGCCGTCACGGTAGAGTCACGCTCGGGAATTTATTTCTTGAGGTTTGATCGCACCCATGCCGGTTGGGAGGCCGCCGATGGATGACAAGATCATCGTCACGAACGGCGCCGCACTCAAAGAAAAATATGGCGTCAGTGGGGTCGGCGAAATCAAGAAAGCTGTCACCGCGCTGATCGATGCCGATGCGAAGCGGGCCATCAAGACGCGCCTTGTCTACCTTGATAATGCCGCGACGATGAAGGCTTTCAAGGGCAAAGCGGTCACGGTTCCCAGCGATCCCAAACAGAATAAGGAAGCGATCGACGCGATCTTCAAGTCCGCCGATCCGGAATACTTGATGATCCTTGGTGCGCCGGATGTCGTACCGCACCAGGATCTCAAGAACGCGGCGTTCAAGCCGGGTGGCGATGAGGATGAAAACGCCTATGGCGATCTGCCTTACGCGTGTGATGCGCCTTATTCTCGCGACATTGCCACCTTCAAAGGGCCGACGCGCGTCGTCGGGCGCCTGCCGGATTTGACCGGCGCGACCGAGCCCTCCCACCTGATCAAGCTCTTGGGCACTGCCGCCAAGTATAAATCGAATGGCGCGGCTGATTACGCGGCCTATTTCGGCCTCTCGGCCGACGCTTGGCGAAACTCCACCGAACACAGCCTCTTTGACATCTTCGGCAATTCGACCGACCTGACATTGTCGCCGCCAAGCAAGCACAATCTTCCGCCTAAACGCCTTGCGCCCAAAGCGCACTTCATCAACTGTCACGGCGGTCACGTTGATCCGAAGTTTTACGGCCAGAAAGGCAATTCTTACCCTCTCTCGCTCACCAGCGATGCCATCAAAGCCAAGATAAGCCCAGGTACTGTCGCTGCGGTCGAATGCTGCTACGGAGCCGAACTCTATGATTCGGTGACGCTGGAACTGCCCTTGCCGATCTCCCAGCACTATCTGCTTCAGGGTGCTTACGGTTACTTCGGCAGTACGACGATCGCCTACGGGCCTCCGACGGGAAACGGTGTCGCGGATATCATCGCCAAGGAATTTCTGCTTGCCATTCTCGATGGTGCTTCGCTGGGGCGTGCCGCACTCATCGCGCGGCAGAAATACATAGCCCAGGCTGGTGAACTCGATCCGATCGACTTGAAGACGATCGGCCAGTTCAACCTTCTCGGCGACCCTTCAATCCATCCCGTCAAGAGCGCAAGCGCCACAAAGATTCCGAAAGGCATCGCTGCCGTCGAAGCGGAGCGTATCGAGCGCCAGGGCAGGCGCGCCAAACTGCGCGCCCAGGGCGAGATGCTGCGCGAGACCAAGCCGACCGCATCGCAAGAACTGAAGGAGTTCAAGAAAACTCCAACCGTCAAGAAGGCACTAGCCAACATCGCCAAGGAAGCGGGGATGAAGAGCGCGGATTTCGCGGCCTTCAAGGTGAAAGTGCCGAAGTCACCGCTGGCAAAGGGCAGCAAATCGGCGCCCGTAGCTTCTCGCTATTATGTTGCGGTATATCAACAAGCGCCGAAGGCAGCTGGCTCAGGACCTCCGGTTAATATGGCCGCGGTGGCAAAAGAGGTCGACGGCCGGATCGTTGGATATCGAATTTATGAGGGAAAAGGGTGGGCGGCGCTAACGACCGACCGAAGAAAGTCGAGAATATGACCGGCCTGGTGGTCCGCGCGTCCTATGCCGCCGGCAGCAAGAGCGAGCAACAGGCATTGTGGCTCGAAGCCGACACGGGCCGCTATATTCTGCGACGCAAGGAAGGACCGGCTTTCGGCGATAAGTCGATCGAGAAGTTTGTCGGCAAGCAGGTTTCCTGCAACGGATTCCTCGTCGGTAACACGCTTCTCGCAGAGAAGATCGAGATAGTTCCATCGTGACCATAGCTGGCCGTAAGGCCGGTGAGCAGAGAAAAGGGAGGTCGACATGGCATCCTCGGCAAGGCCGAAGAAATCCCGGAAAGCGGCGAAGAAATCAAAAAAGTCGGCGAAATCGGCGAGCAAGGCGGCCGCTCCTCCACCCGTCGGGCCGGTCACGCTCGAAGAAGCCAAAGCTCTGGCACGGGCCAAGGAGCCGCAGCTCGCGGCCAAAGCGGTACGCAAAGACCTAGCCCCGCCGACCTCGCCCAAGAACGTGGGCGAAGAACGAAAGATCCTCGAAAAGAAAACCAAGGACGAGTTGGATCGCCGGATCAAGGAATACAAGGCGACCATGTCGATCATGAAAAAGCGCGGGGCGCGACGGCCGAAGGGTGCCGCTGCGCCTGAAGAAGGTGAACCGGCCGCCAAGGCGGCAGGCTTCGCGCCCTTGCAGGTCTTTGCCGAAGGCGATTCCTGGTTCGACTATCCGGTACCGTTGTTTGGTGGCGGCATCATTCCCCGCGTGGAGACCAGGCTGGGCGTGCCCATTCTCAATCTTGCGAAGGCGGGCGATGAGGTCCGCTACATGCTCGGCGTCGATGAACGTAAAAAGCTGACCAAGCAGTTGAAGCAGGGGTGTCCCGCGGGAGGTCCCTGGGATGCGTTGCTGTTTTCCGGCGGCGGCAACGATATTGTCGACAATCCCATGGCTCTGTGGGTCAAGGAATGGAATGCAGCCGTTCCGGCGGTGCAGCACCTGAATTCAGCGCGCTTCAATACCGCCCTCGATCTGGTGAAGGCCGGCTACGAGGACCTGATCGCGCTGCGCAATAAACACAGCCCCAATACGTTGCTGTTGTTCCATGGCTACGATTTCGCGATTCCGAATGGTCGCGGCGTCTGCTTCCTCGGCCCATGGCTTAAGCCGACCTTTGATCTGATGAACTTTCCGCTCGGAGCGCCACGCCAAGAGGTCGTCAACGAGATGTTGAGGCGCTTTGCCACGCTGCTGACGGGGCTTCATTCCGAGCCGAACAAGATCATTTTCTTGAATACTCAGGGAACTTTAACACCGCAGCCCTCCTCGTGGGACAATGAGCTGCATCCCTCGAAGGCTGGCTTCAACAAGTTTGCCGATCTCTTTCGCGACAAGCTGAAGCAGCTTTTTCCAGGGCGGGTGGCCTGACCGCCACAAAAAACCGCGCCATCTGCATGGTGCATTGGCGCGGCCTGGCTTGGCGGGGTCCTTGCGGCCCCGCATTCGTTATTCTGCGCCCGATATGGTTAGCAAACTGCAAACGGGCGCATTATTCGCTCAATCCTTGATGAAAAGATCGGCATGCTCGGCTGGAGCCGACCTTAGATACTGCGGCGGCGGTTTGATCTTGGCGCCGAGCTCGGCGGCCGCGTGCCACGGCCAGCGCGCGTCGTAGAGAACGCCCCGCGCGAGTGCCACCATGTCCGCCTCGCCCTTGCGGACAATCTCCTCCGCCTGCCTCGGTTCGGTGATCAGGCCAACCGCGATGGTTTTAATACCGGCCTTCTCCTTGATCTTTTTGGAGAACGGGACCTGGTAATGCGGACCCATCTTGATCTGCTGCATGATTGTCAGTCCGCCGCTGGAGACATGAATAGCCGCTGCCCCGCGCTTCTTGAGCTCTTTCGAGTATTCGATACTCTCCTCAAGCGTCCAACCCCCGTCCGCCCAATCCTGTGCCGAGAGGCGAACCCACACTGGGCGTCCGGCTGGATATGCCTCTCTCACGGCGTCGAAAACTTCGAGCGGAAAGCGCATGCGGTTTTCGAGGCTTCCGCCATAGGCGTCGGTTCGATGATTGGCGTGTGGCGACAGGAACTGGTGCAGCAGATAGCCATGCGCCGAATGAATCTCGATCCCATCGAGACCCAGCCGCGCCGAGCGCTTCGCGGCAGCAATGAAAGCATCGCGGACGCGCTTCATGCCGGACTTGTCGAGGGCAACCGGCGGATTATCGGAAGGATGAAACCCGAGCGCCGAGGCCGAGACAGTCTGCCAGCCATTCGTGGCGTCGGGGGCGATCTGCTTTCCGCCCTTCCAGGGCAGGTCAGTCGAAGCCTTGCGGCCTGCATGCGCCAGTTGGATGGCGACCGGCATGCTCGAATACCGCCTGATACCCTCCAGCACCCGCGCCAGCGCTTTCTCCGTGTGATCGGAATAGAGCCCCATATCTCCGTAGGAAATACGCCCTTCCGGCTCGACACCCGTTGCCTCGATGATGAGGAGCCCGGCCCCCGATAGCGCCAGATGGCCAAGATGGATCATGTGCCAGTCGGTGGCAGCGCCCTCCTCCGATGAATATTGGCACATCGGCGCGATGACGATCCGGTTATCGAGTTTGAGCGGGCCGAGCGAAACCGGCTCGAAAAGCTTAGCTGTCATGGGAGGTTGCCTTGGGTAGGAAAAGGTGAGGGTTGCCGCCCACAACATAGGCAGGAAGTCCCGAAAATCGCATGCAATTCAATGGGGGTGGCAATGCGCGGAGGGTAGGGCTCGGCGCTATTCGGCGGCTTGGAGCTTTGCAACCTTATCGCGCAAGTCGTCCTCGCGCCGTTTCTTTGCGACCGCCGCTTCACCGCCGGAGGTCTCATGGAACATGGCGAGCGCCTCGAACTCGTCGACAGTAGGCGGCGTGATCGCAAGATCGGTATAGGTAGCGCTGTTCGGATCGCGCTCGACGCGGCGCAAAACCTTGTAGGCGCCCCAGATCATCGATGCGTACTGGCCAAGCTTAGAAGCGATTTCCCAAGCATATTTCGGGTAGAACATCAGGGCGCTCTCAACCGGCATGCCGTGCCTGCGGTCGCGCCGGTATTTGAGCCGGAACATGCCGCCCTCCAGCGGGTGCAGATGCTCGATCCGGTACATGAGATAGAACCACAGCATCAGGCGCATCTTGGCGCGGGGTCGGCCCTTTGGCAGTGCCGCGGCACGCCGGATGACGGTCTCCATATGCTCGGGCGCGTAGTATGAATGCCAGGCTTCCCGATAGACGGCTTCCCATTCCGCATCGCTCATGCGCGCATGATGGCTGACCCGATGATTGAGATCGTACTTATTGAGATCGGGATCCATCCACACGCACTTGGCGAGCATTGTCTTGTGATCTTCGGAACCGGGGAGCGGTGTCAGAAAGAAAAACTCCAGGAGATCGATCGGCAATTCGCGCTTGATGATTTCGACATCGCGCAGGATCGATTCCTTCGTATCGTTCGGAAAGCCGAGAATGTAGCCGGCATAGGTGGTGCAGCCGTGATCACGCCATTTCTGCAGCATGAGCCGGTATTCGGTGATCTTGTTCTGCCGCTTCTTCGCCGCCAGCAAATTGTCGGGATTGATATTCTCCAGCCCGATGAACACGCGATTGACGCCGGCGCGTGCTGCCTTCTCGATGAAATTTGGTATGCGATGGCAGAGCGTGTCGACCTGGATGACGAGCTTGATCGCAATGCCTTCCGTCTCGCGCAGGTGAATGAGCCGGTCGAACAGCGGCTCCCATTCCTTGTTGCGGGCGAAATTATCATCCGTGATGAAGAACTTGTGCACGCCCTGGCGCGCATTCTGGCGGATGATGATTTCGAGATCGTCCGGCGTGCGAAAGCGGCTCTTGCGGCCTTGCACATTGATGATCGTGCAGAACGAACACTGGAACGGGCAGCCGCGGCCGAGATCGAAACTTGACCGTCCACCCTGCGTGCGCCTCACCGTATCGCCGAACAGCAACGGCGGCGGCTGGCCGTCGATCGCCGGCAGATCGTTCATAAAATTGTAAATGGGCTTGAGCGCGCCAGCATAGGCATCGCGCAGGACGTCATCGAGGCGTAGTTCCTCCGCTTCCCCGGCAAAGATCGACACGCCCTGCGCCTGCAACCGCGCGATCTCTTCGGGCAGTTCCGGCAGCATGGCGAGGCAGCCCGAAACATGGAAACCGCCAATCGCCACCGGCAAGCCGGCTGCGATGAAGGGCTGTGCTAGGTCGGCGGCGCGTGGAAATTGATTAGACTGTACGCCCACAAAGGCGATCAGCGCACGTCCGCCATGTGCGCGGATATCCGCTATGATCCTGTCGGGACGGATGCGGATATTGGTTTCATCATAGGGAACGAGCCGAATATCGACATCGGGTCCGAGGATCTGTCGCTTCGCGCTGTCGAGCGCCAACCCGTTGACGGCGGCGAGCGTATTGGAGGGAATGTCGGAGCGAAACCACTGAATCGGGTAACCGTCATCATCATAATGCGACGGCTTGATCATGATGAAATGGAAAACTTCCAGCTTTGTCAGAAGCTTAGCTCCCCCGAATCCAAGTGTTTGGCTGGTTTTTCTCCGTACGATACAGCCTTTGCTTGAATTACCTTGCGCTACTCGCGCCCTGAGAGCAAGCCTTCAGCCGTTAAGAGGCGACGAGGCGCAGGTGATTGTCCCAGACCCAGTTCTGGAGGACGGACGTCTCGGCGGCGGCGCCGTCGGTCGCGACATCCCTGACGCCGGCATTGCCGGAACTCATGAGAAACCCGTTCCTGTGTCGCGCGACGCCGCAAACATCGGAAATCTGCGCAGCGCCGAGGTAAGTGCCGTCGATCGACCATAGGGCAGCCGTGCTGCCGACCGGGCTAGTCGCCGCGATGACGGAACCGCTCTGGTCCAGTGCGACTGAGCCGACATAATTGTTGAGCCGCGCCAGCGCTTCGTCCGGTGCTTCGAAAAGGCGCGCCTTGCCTTGGCGATCGACGAGGCCGACCAAGGGCGGCAATTCATCGGCATCGCCCTGATGCTGGCAGGCAAAGACGATGCGGTCGTCGACGGTCTTCGCCAGGTGGCGGATGCTGAGCTTTTTATAGGCACGGTCGAGCTCGATCACGCCTTCGATTGCGCCATTAGACAGATCGAGCACCGCAAGATTGGGCGCGATGTCGTCGCTGTTCAGCACCTCGCGGCCGCTCTCCGGCAAGGTTTTGAGGCCGCCATTGGCAATGATCATACGATGGCCGTCGCTGAGAAGGCTCATGTCGTGCGGACCGATGCCGCCGGATTTGAACTCCCCGATCCGCGCATAGCCACCGCTAGCGTCATAGATACCAATGATACCGTCGCCGGTTTTGGTGTCGTTCTCACTCGCATAAAGCAGCCGGCCGTCTGCCGAGAAGAGCCCGTGGCCGAAGAAATGCCGATCGGTGCGTGCCGTGATGATCTGTGGCTCGCCAGCGCGGTTCGCATCGACGGCCACGGCCCAGGTGCCGGGGCGGCGCGCAAAGACCACGAACTGGCGCGTATGCGGGCGCTGCGCGATGTCATGCCCGCGCGCCGGCAGCGCGGTTTCGAGCAGCAATTCGCCGTTCGCACTCAGAATCGCAACCGAGGCAGCCTCGTTCGCGTCCATGCGACAGGAAATATAGAGCGGCTCGCCATCGAGCGCGCGGGCGCCACCGCTGCCCCAGCGCGCCGTGGCGGCTGCGGCGATGAGTGCGCCGAGCAGGCGGCGCCGGTCAATCGCCATCGAGGCTATTGAAGCCGATGGTAATGCCAAGCGCATGAGGAATCTCCACTTTGCAGACATCGCGCGCCGAAGTCACCGCATCATAAAGCAATACGGCGTCGCTGCGCTGTTTGGGGGACGTTACGATCGCACTTAGATCTTCCGACGACAGGCTGTCGGCAATCTTCACCGCCGATTTGAGCACCGAGGGCGATGAGATCTCGTCTGTGCTGTCAGCGAAAATGATGTCGACAGCATCGCGCAGCGTCGCCAGGTTGACAGCGATGGCACGTATGCTGCGGCCGCTGCGCCAGCCTTCGGCAAGGCGCGGTTTGGCACTCTCGATCGATTTTCCGAGCGGCGCTTCAATTTTCGTATCTCGGATCAATTGGAAGAGACCGAGGAGGTCGGTCGCGATGCGCGCAGTTGCCTCCTGCCCATAGGCCGGGTCATCGAGTTTCTTCAACGCACTGTCCGCTCCGTCGCGCCAGCCGGCGAGTATCTGGGCCGCGATGATCGCGATATTGCGGGCAACCGCGAGACCGACCTGCCGCCTCCGTTCGCCGCTTGCATCCTGGGCAAGCAGGAGTTTTTCGGCGTCATCATCGAACAGCAAGCGCTCGAGCGCCGGCAATCCCTGGCCTGCCGCACTCGTTCCGGCGAAATGCTCAGGTGCCAGCCCGTCATCGCCTTTTCCCGCAAATAGCAATGTCAGGGCCTTCGCCGTGGCATTCTTGCGCTCTGGCCAATAGGACATGCGCTCGAATCGGAAATCGACACCCGCCGGACCGAAATGCAGGAATTCAACGCCGCTCCAGGCATCGGCGGTCTTCAAGTATGCCGCACGCAATCCGGCAAATACTGCGGCCTCCGGCTTCGCGGCGAAGCTCGACCAGAGCGCGGCTTGCGCCTCGGCGGCCTGCGAGAGTTTTTCGTAATTCGGGATGATGAGTTTCGTCACCAGTTCGCGTGTGATGGCGATATTCGCCTCTGTTTCGGCGCGAACAGAACCGGCAAACGCAAGTAAGAGCGAAGCCGCAAGGAAAGCACGGCGCGAAATCATGTCAGAGAGCCTCGAGATAGCGGATGAGCGCGGATCGATCCGCGGCATTAAGGGCTTCGAACCGGGCGCGGGCGGGATCGGCCTCGCCGCCATGCCAGCGGATTGCCGCATCGATCGTTGCGGCGCGACCGTCATGCAGATAGCGCCGCTTGCCGTGGAGCGGGTTGAGATCGATCAACGGAGCTGTGCGCCATTCCGAGGGGGAAGCGAAATGATCGCCGATCTTGCCGGATAGGGCCGGCCCCATATCGTGCAGCAGGAGATCGGTAAAGACGGCAAGCGGCTTTCCGGCAGCATTGGGAAGTTGCGGCATATGGCAAGAGGAGCACCCCGTTGAAGTGAATAAAGACTCGGCCTGACTGTCGGATTTGACCGCCGGCCGCGGCAGGGTCGCTACATAGGCGGCGATCATGGCAATCATATCACCGGAGATTTCCTCATTCTCGAAGGCAGCGCTATTGCCTGTTGCCATGGCCAGGCAATCCTTCTGCGCGGGCGTGCAATCGCCATAGGCCGTCTGCTGCAAGGGTGAGGAAAGTCCGATATCGAGCCCGGCGGCATTTGCGGTTTGCTCGCGAAGGCTCGTTGCCGTGGCCTTGGCACCAAAGCGGCCCAGGCGTTCAATGCCGTCGGCACCCGTGATGATGCGGGCGCGACCCGAAATGCCATCGCCATTCCGGTCATCGGGATCGGCGAGCGCCAGCACCGCGTCTTGCGACACGTCTTGAAGGAGGCCGCGACCAGCCAGCGATGGTGCGATGCGCACCTCGCTCAAAGTATCATCGGCGAAAGCGGGACCGTTCAAGGTAAAGTCGAACGCGACATCTGTGTCGGTAGCGCCTGTGCCGGACGCAACTTTGACGAGCCGTGCATCGATCTTGGCTTCCGGCATCAGCCCGGAGACGGCGCGGTCTTGCAACTGATGGCCGTAAAACGGATCCGGCGCGCCGGTGACGCTTCCCACGCGCACCACCAACCCGCGCATGATCGCCTCGCCGTCGAGTACGATCAACCGCGCCGGGCCGCCGTCCTTATGGCAGGAATTGCACGCCTTGGCGTTGAACAGGGGGCCGAGCCCATCCGATGCATTGGTCGACGCCGGTGCCTGAACCCATTGCCGGTCGAACAGCGCCTTGCCGACGGCACTGTCCAGTTCTTCGGCTCTTGCCGCCAGCGTTGCGGCTGAAGCGAGAGCTAAGACGATGAGGAGGCGGGCCCGCATCTCACGTCACCCGCAAATAGCCCATCATGCCGGTCTCGAGATGCTCGAGAATATGGCAATGGAACATCCAGTCGCCGGGGTTCGCGACAAAGGCGATCTCGACCCGCTCCTTGGGTGTTACCAATACCGTATCGGCGTAATGCACCGGCACCGTCCTTTTCGAGGCCGACAGGACCTTGAATGTGTGACCATGCAGATGAATGGGGTGGCTATGAGGCGTCGCATTCTGCAGAGTGAATCGATAGGTCTTCCCCGCTGCTAGCCGGGCGAGCGGCGGCGGTACGTTGCGGTGCCCGTCATTGGGCCAGGCCTGCTTGTTGATTGCCCAGAAGGTTTGCGGACCTGCGCAGAGCGTATCGAGGATCACCTTCGTCAATGGATCGTTCGGATCGAGGCTGTCGATGTAATTGCCGAGCGATTCCGATGCCGCGCCGAAGACATAGGATTGCGGGACTGCTTGGTTGAGATCGGGTTCGGGAATCGATGAAGCGTTGAGGCGCGGCGCTGCGGCGCGGCGCGGTGCGATCCTATCATCGGCATGCAATTCGGCGAGCGTGAAAAGTTCGGCCTGCGCATAATCGATAATGCGCGCCGTTTCGCCGGGCTTCGGCGTCGCGATTGCAAGGTCGAGCCGCATGGCCGGTCCCATTCGCCAGCTATCGAGGTGAAACGGCTCGATCGCATTGCCGTCTACGGCGATGATCTGGGCCTGCGCGCCCTCCACGCCGACTTCGATGATCCGGGATGAATCGAGATTGGCGATACGCACGCGCACATACCCTTGCGCTGGAACCTTGCGCTTATATTGCGATACGCCGTTTACGCTCCGAATATTCCCGAAAGTGCCCGCACGGCTCGCCCCCTTTGCCGTATAGGCAGGAAGGAATTGTCCTTGCTCGTCGACCCGCCAATCCTTGACGACGACCGGTATGTCGTCATCGAAGGGCTCGCTCTCATCGCCGGTAACAATCAGGAGGCCGGCCAAGCCGCGCCCGACCTGGCCCGCCTCGTTGCAGTGCGGATGAAAGAAAAACGTGCCAGTATCGGGTGGCGTGAATTCGTAGACGAAGCTTTCGCCGCGATAGACCGGCTTCTGCGTGATGAACGGCACACCGTCCATCGCATTGGGCACGCGGATGCCATGCCAGTGAATGCTCGTATGTTCGCTAAGCGTGTTGCCGAGTCTCGCCCGTAACGGTTCGCCGCGCTTGACGCGCATCACCGGCAATAGTCCCGGCACGTAGCTCCAGAAGGGTGTCGGCTTTTCCCGGCCGAGAACCGCGCTTGAATATTCCTGCGCCGTGAAGTCGAAGGTGCGCACTCCCGCTTCGATGCGCGAATAGACGCTTGCGAGAATGCTGGTCGGGAACGCGTGCGCGCGAGGAAAAAGCGGCGCCAGAACGGCTACCGCGCCGGCCGCCGCGGCTCCCGCTACGAAATGCCGGCGGCCGATCATGGCAGCAGCTCCGATGGCGAGCTGCCGCCGTCGTTCGAACATTCAATCCTTCTTGTCGGCCGAGCTCGCCTGCAATTGGCCGTAGTTTTCCGGGCCGATCGACTCGTAAAGCTTGAGTTCGGTCTCGATGAAATTGATATGACCTTCCTCGTCCTTGAGGAGCTGTTCGAACAACAGCATGGAGACATAATCTTCCTCCTGCCGGCAGCAGGCGCGCGCCTCCATATAGAGCGCCCGCGCGCTGTACTCGGCCTTAAGGTCGCTCTCCAAGACCTCTTTGATGTTCTGCCCGATCAGCAAGGGGTCGAGCGTTTGCAGATTGGGGTGCCCGTCGAGAAAGATGATCCGCTCGATCAATTTGTCGGCGTGATGCATCTCCTCGATCGATTCCTCGCGCTCCTTGTGCGCATATTTGTGAAAACCCCAGTCCTCCAGAAGGCGGTAATGCAGCCAATATTGACTGACCGCCGTCAGTTCGTGCCGCAGCGACTTGTTGAGGTAGTCGATGACCTTCTGGCTGCCCTTCATCTCCAACGCTCCCTTGAATTGGCTCGTCGGATGAAGCTAGTCTAGAATCATTATAAACACAATCGGCGACCGCCATGGCCTCGATCGCTGCGACGATTTCACCGGCCACAGTGGGCATGCAGCCGCCGCATTGCGGCCGTGCCCCGCAGCAGCGGAACACCTTGCCGGGCGTGACGACGGCATAAGGGTCCTCCTGCAGCGTCGTCTCGACAGCCTGCTTGATGTCGCGGCAGCGAATGACGTTGCAGTGGCAAATGATCATGACTTGTTGTCGCCCGTGCCGGTGAGCCGCATGCGCCGATCCGATATCGAGACCAGCGATTTGACCATGCGCCGCAACCTGCGGTTCTCATCTCGCAGGGCCGCAATCTGTGCATCCTTGTCTTGGCGGTCCCCGAGATAGCGCTTGCGCCAGTTGTAGAGGGTCGAGTCGGTGATGCCCAAAACCCGGCTTACCTCATGGATCGGCTTGCCGGCCGCGCGCAATTCATCGGCGAGCTTGAGCTTCTCCCGGATCTGGTCAGGGTTGAGATATTTGGCGCCCGAAGCTCGCATTGTGGGCCTCACTGCACCGCGGAGGGGTTGTCGAGGCTGTCCGATCCTTCGACCTTGATGGTGAGACCGAGATCGGCGACTACCGCCTCGATGGCACGGGTCTGCGCAACGAGCGCGTCGATCGCCGCCTGCACCATCGCATTGCCGGTCGGATTGTCGGGCCCGATCATTTGATCATAGGCCATCTCGCCGCTATCGGCCTTGTCTTTGATTGCCTGCAGCTTGGCGCGCGTATCTTCGAAAGCCTTGTCGAGGGCTGCGGCCTTTTCCGGCGTCTTGATGAGTGCATATTCGCGAATGCTCGGGCCGGTAAGCTCTTTGCCATCCCGGGCTTTGTAACTTCCGCTGTAAAGCGAAATCATCCCCGTCTCGTCGGCATAATGCGAGTTCTGCGTGTTGTCGGAGAAGCAGTCATGCTCCTCTTCTGGATCATGCAGGATGAGACCGAGCTTCATGCGCTCGCCGGCCAATTCGCCGTAAGACAGGCTGCCGAGTCCGGTGAGGATCGTCGCCAGGCCGCCTTCATCGCCCTTGGCTGCGAGTTCCTTGCGTGCAGCACCCTCCGGCTTCCAGTTGCCGACCATCTCGTCGAGATCGGCAACGAGAAGATCGGTCGCCGCCTTGAGATAAGCCGCGCGGCGATCGCAATTGCCATGCGTGCAGTTGGCGGTGTCGTAGTCCGAAGCAGGGCGTGCGCCAGCGCCGGGCCCGGTGCCGTTGAGATCCTGGCCCCACAGGAGGAACTCGATCGCGTGATAGCCGATCGCCACATTGGCCTCGACTTCGCCAGCCTCTTGTAATTTCTTGATGGTCTCGGGCGTGATGGTCGCGACATCGATCGTGTCATTGCCGATGCGGATTGATGTCGCCGCGATCACATTGGCGGTATAGAGCGGGTTTTCATCTGACGTTTCGCCATAGGACTTGCCGTCGACATAATCGATGAGGCCTTCATCGAGCGGCCAGGCATTGACGCGGCCTTCCCAGTCATCGACGATCGCATTGCCGAAGCGCAGGCCTTCGGTCTGCTGATACCAGGGGCGCGAATCCTTCCAGGCCTTGCGCGCCGCGGCGAGTGTCTCGTCATTGGGCTTGGCGATCAGCGCATCCACCGCCTTCTGCAGGTCGACCGCCGCGCCGTGTGCGTCGGAATACATGGCGAGCGCCACGTCGCCATAGTGAGAGGTCACCGAAGACGCGGAAACGTCCGCACTCCTGGCGATCGACCACGCCGCCGAGATCGTCAGCGCCGTGGTCGCAAGCAGGGCCAGGATGGGAGGGCGTCTCATGATGTTTCCTTTCGTCTTCGGTAGGTCGTTGAAGGGATGGTCAGTGGATGGCGCGCGCCGGGCAATCGCCTGCGCCGTTCTGGAATGCGATGTTGCGGATGACGTCCTCAGGAACCGGGAGCAATTTGAGGCCAAGATTCTTGAGCGCTGCCGCGAAGCCCGCCGCCGCGTCCGAGACGCGCTCCGGCCCGGCCTCGTTTGCCGGCCCAAGCAGGTGGCCTGCGGCAAATTCGGCAAGATCGCGCCGGTTATCCTGCATGCCTGAAATCATCGACAGCGCCATGCATTCGTCATGGCAGACCTGCTGGCAGCCATGCGGGAAACAGGCGATGCGCCGGCGGCTTTCGCCGCGCACCGAGCGCACCCAATATTGCAGCTCGCCCATCAGCGCGCGCGCTTCGCTCGCGCCGAGTTCGCCGACATAGAAGCGCCAACCGGTCTCCCAGCATTCGATGTCGCCGAATTCATAGCCCGCCATGCAGCAACGAAAGCCCGACACCACAAGCCGTTCGGGCTTGTAGTCGAGGAGCTTCGGCAGGATGCAGCCGGCGCAGTTTCGGCCAGGGGTGCTCATGGACAGGTGTGATTATTTCCGACTATGCCAGTCGGATAATCCATTGGCCTGTCACGGTCAAGCCGCAGAACGTCGCAGCGAACTAAAATAATCGCATGATTTCAATAGTTTATAACTATTCTAAGGTGACTTCTAAATATCGAATTCATCGATATTGGCAAACGCCGTGCGCAAGGCCTTCGACCAGTCGAGCGAGAGCTTGCGGAAATAGCCATCATCGGCGCCGATCCGCCTTGTGCGCTCGAGTTTGAGCGAATTCCGGCTGTAGACCAGGATATCGATCGGCAGGCCGACCGACAGGTTCGACCGGATGGTCGAGTCGAATGACAGCAGCAGCAGCTTCGCCGCCTGGCCGAGGCTCATATTCATTTGCGCGACGCGATCCAGGATGGGCTTTCCGTATTTATGCTCGCCGATCTGCAGGAACGGCGTATCGACGCTCGCCTCGATGAAGTTGCCGGCGGAATAGATCTGGAAGAGCCGCGGCCGCTCGGTGCCGATCTGACCGCCGAAGATGAAGCCCGCATGGAATGACTCATTCGACTGCAGAAGCGCCTCGGCATCGGCCTTGCGGACCATGCGCGAGGCTTCGCCGACGATCCGCGCCGCTTGGAACATGGTCTCGGCCGCAAAGAGATTGGGCGGCGCGCCGCGCCGCTTGCTCGCATGGGTGCCTTCGGTGAGGAGGCTCACCACCGCTTGCGTGACCGCCAGATTGCCGGACGACAGAAGCACGAAGACGCGCTCGCCCGGCTGCTGCCAAGTGTGAAGCTTGCGGAACGTGGCGATATTGTCGACGCCGGCATTGGTGCGCGTATCGACCGCCAGCACCAAGCCTTCCTCGAGCATGATCCCTACGCCATAGGTCATCGGCAGCCTTTCGCCTTGTTCTTACTGTGCCGTTACGTTGACCTCGACGGCCATCGTTTCGGCCTCGCCGCCGCGCCGGCTGCCCATGACGGGCACCACGCCGGCGGCATCGAGACCGGCTGCCACTCGCACATATTGCTCGGTGGGGCAAACCCCGTTTGAGGCGTCGAAGCCGGTCCAGCCAAGCGTTGGAATCAACACTTCCGCCCAGGCATGGCTTGCGGTTGCAGAGTTCCCATCGCCGGTCACGATATAGCCCGTCACATAGCGGGCCGGCAGACCCATATGGCGTGCCGCGCCGAGGAACACATGCGCATGGTCCTGGCAGACGCCGCGGCCTTCGGCGAGCGCTTCGGCGGCGGTGGTATGCGCGGTTGTGGCGCCGATCACATAGGCGATCCGCCCGCGTATGTCGTGCATCAGGACATGCAATTGCGCGATCGTATCGCCGCCGCCCTGCTGCGCCGCATCGGCCATGGCGGCGATCGCGGGATTCGGCAGCGTTGCCTTGGTGTGCCGCAGAAACACTGTTTCCGGCACCGGGCTGGCAAGCCCCTTTACGACGCCCGCCGCATCGCTTGTTTCGACAATGCCATGCGCGACGACGGTTACTTCCTCGATCGTGCCGCGCGAGGTCACCACATGCACGACATTGCCGAACGCATCGCGATAGGAGAGCGCCGTCGCGATGCCCGGCGCCTCGATCGTCCAGGAGCGCACCTTCTGCGACGCGAAATCGAGCGGAGTCAGCAACAGGCGCTGCACCGCATAGCTTGCCGGAATGCGGTAGCGATAATGGGTCGTATGGCGAACTTTGAGCTGCATTGTCCTCAGGGGAAATTGTAGGTGCGGGCGACTTCCGCCGACAAGGCGTTGTTGTCGGCCATGAAGTCGCCGAGGAATTCGTGAAGCCCGCTCTGGAAGATGTCTTCCATGCGCGCGGTTTTCAGCATGTCGTAGGTCTGGCGCGCCGAGTCGTGGCAGTCATAGCGCTTGCCGTAGAGCTTCCCAAGTCCGTCCATCGCCGTATTGATCCATTGGTAGCAGAAGACCAGCGAGCGCGGCATTTCCTCGCGCAGCATCAGGAATTCGGCGATGAGCCACGGCCGGTAGCGGCTGTCATGGTAGAACCAGCGATAGGCGCGGTGGCCGGAGACCGAGCGCAGGATCGTCGCCCATTGCTGCATGTCGAGCTCGCTGCCGACATCGCTCGGCTGCGGCAGCAGGATGTAGTACTTAACATCGAGGATGCGCGCGGTATTGTCGGCCCGCTCGATGAATGTGCCGAGCTGGCTGAAGTAATAAGTATCATAGCGCAATAGCGTGCCGAGCAGGGCGCCGCGGAACAGCATGGCGCGTTGCTTGACCCAGTCGAGGAAGCCGGGCAGGCGATCGGCGGTGATCGTCTGCGGCTTGATCAGCGCGAGTTCGTTCCAGGTGCCGTTGAGGCTTTCCCACAAGTCTCGCGTCAACGCGGTGCGCACGGCGCGGCCGTTATTGCGCGCCGCCTTGATGCTCGATTTGACGCTTGAGGAATTGTCTTCGTCGAACAAGAGATGATGGATGACCTTGGTCGTCGTGACATCCTGGTGCTTTTTGAAATAGCTCGCCTCGCAAGCCGCGCTCGTAAGGGTCGAGCGCCATTCGTCACGATGGCCTTCGATCGCGCCCGGCATCAGCGAGATGCGGTAGCCGACTTCGAGCAGGCGCGCCATGTTCTCGGCGCGCTCGACATAGCGCGACATCCAGTAGAGCGAGGAAGCTGTGCGACCCAGCATGCTAGTCCTCCAGCACCCAGGTATCTTTTGTCCCGCCGCCCTGGCTCGAATTGACGACCAGTGATCCCTTCTTGAGCGCGACGCGAGTGAGGCCGCCGGGCGTGATGCGGATGCGGTCGCCCGACAGCACGAAAGGCCTGAGGTCGACATGGCGCGGCGCCACGCCGGATGAGGTGAAGGTCGGTGCCGCCGAGAGCGCCAGTGTCGGTTGCGCAATATAATTGGACGGTCGCGCATTCAGTTTCGCGCGGAATTCCTGGATCGTCTTTTTCGACGATGTCGGCCCGACCAGCATGCCATAGCCGCCGGAGCCGTGTACTTCCTTCACCACGAGTTCTTCGAGATGATCGAGCACATAGGCGAGATCATCGGCCTGCGAGCAGCGCCAGGTCGGCACGTTCTTGAGCAAGGGCTTCTCGCCGGTATAGAATTCGATGACGTCGGGTATGTAAGTATAGATGGACTTGTCGTCGGCGATTCCGGTGCCCGGCGCGTTGACCAGTGTCACGCGGCCGGCGCGATAGAGGTCGAATATGCCTGGCACGCCGAGCGCCGAATCGGGCCTGAAGGTCAAGGGATCGAGATAGGCATCATCGATCCGGCGGTAGACCACATCAACGCGTTTTGGCTCCTGCGTCGTACGCATATAGAGCCAGCCGTCGGAGACGAAGAGATCGGAGCCCTCGCATAATTCGACGCCCATTTCGTCGGCAAGGAAGGCATGCTCGAAAAACGCCGAATTATGGATGCCGGGGGTCAACAATACGATGGTGGGCTCTTCATCGAGATTGGCGGGCGCCACGCTTTCGAGCGTCTTGCGCAGCATGGCAGGGTAATTCTCGACCGGCGCCACACGATGCTGCGCGAAGAGATCGGGAAAGAGATACATCATCGCTTCCCGGTCCTCGAGCATGTAGGAAACGCCGGACGGCGTGCGGCAATTGTCCTCGAGCACGTAGAAATCATTGGCACCGACCCGCACGATGTCGATGCCGATGATATGCGCATAGACGCCGCGTGCCGGATTGAGCCCCATCATCTCCGGTACGAAGGCTTCGTTCTGGAGGATCATATCGCGCGGGATGCGGCCCGAGCGCAGGATCTCCTGGCGGTGATAGATGTCATGAAGGAAGGCGTTGAGGGCACGGACGCGCTGTTCGATGCCGGCTGAGAGGCGGCGCCATTCGAAAGCGGCAAAGACGCGCGGCACGATGTCGAAGGGAATGAGCCGTTCGGAGCCGTCTTCGGTGCCATAGACCGCGAACGTGATGCCTTGGCGGCGGAACAGTTCCTCGGCCTCTTTCAGGGCACGCTCGACATCAGCCTTGGCGAGATTCTTCATCCACTGATGGACGAGCGCGTAGGGTTCGCGCACCTGGCCGTCGTCCAGGATCATCTCATTGAAAAAATCGGCCATCCGCTCCCCGTGCTGCATTGCGATGTTGCTATCGATTTCTCGCGATTGCAACATGAGAGCATGGGGAAAGACGAATTGGGCCTAAGGGCTCAGCGCTATCAGAGAAGCCTTGGAAAGGCCGTGCTCAAGCTTTCGGCAGGAGGTGTCGAAACCTTAAGGGAGGAGGGGGCGGCCAAGATCAGACTGCCCGCCACCCTGCCGGGGCGCCCTTTTGAGGCCATCGTCATCAACACCTCGGGTGGCGTCACCGGCGGCGATGACTTCGCCTATGAGCTAACCAACCGTGCCGGCGTGAGCCTCACTGCGACCACCCAGGCTGCCGAGAAGGTCTATCGCGCCGGAGGCCCGCCAGCGCGCATTGCCGTCAGCCTTGCCGCCGAAACCGGAAGCCGACTCTCTTGGCTGCCGCAGGAGACGATCCTGTTCGACGGCGCGGCGCTCGATCGCACCATTACTGCCGATATCGCAGCCGATGCGCGACTGCTGATCGTCGAATCGGTGGTTTTCGGCCGCACCGAAATGGGCGAACGCGACATTGCGCCCCGCTTTCATGACCGCTGGCGCATCAGGCGCGAAGGCCGCCTCGTCTATGCGGATGATTTTCGCGTCGAGAACGCCATTCCCGACAGTCCGGCGGCCCTTGATGGTGCGCAAGCCTTCGCGACCATTCTCCTTATCGCGCCCGATGCCGAGAAGCATCTGGACGAGACACGCGAGGCTCTTGGCGACAGGGCCGGCGTCAGTGCCTGGCATGGCAAGCTGGTTGCAAGATTGCTCGCACCGGACGGCTTCAACCTGCGCAAGCGATTGATTCCGGCCGTCAGGCGGCTTTTGCCGGAAGGCGAACTGCCGAGAATTTGGTCACTGTGAGGAATTTCTATGCAGCTAACGCCGCGCGAGAAAGACAAGCTGTTGATCGCCATGGCAGCCCAGGTGGCGCGGCGGCGGCGCGAGCGCGGCGTCAAGCTCAATTACCCTGAGACCGTGGCATTGATCAGCGACTTCGTCGTCGAAGGCGCGCGCGATGGCAGGAGCGTTGCCGATCTCATGGAAACCGCAGCCCATGTGGTGGGGCGTGGCGAGGTCATGGAGGGCATTGCCGAGATGCTCCACGAAGTTCAGGTCGAGGCCACCTTTCCCGACGGGACCAAGCTCGTCACCGTCCATCATCCCGTGCGCTAACGAGGCAAAGGATGATCCTCTCAACCCTCATGGTGAGGTGCTTCGCCGAAGGCGAAGCCTCGAACCATGGCTATCATGAAATCTCTAACACGCCTCGCCCTTCGAGGCATCGCTTCGCGACGCACCTCAGGACGAGGGCGGATTGCATGAGGTACGACAAGTGATCCCGGGCGAAATCATCACCAAGGCCGGCGAGATCGAGATCAATGCCGGCGCCGCCGCCTTCACGATCGAAGTCGCGAATGGCGGCGACCGTCCGATCCAGGTTGGCTCGCACTACCATTTTTATGAAACCAACGAATCCTTGATCTTCGACCGCGACAAAGCACGTGGCTGCCGCTTGAACATTCCGGCCGGAACCGCGGTGCGCTTCGAGCCCGGCCAGCGCCGTGAAGTCTCGCTGGTACCGATCGCAGGCAACCGCACGATCTACGGCTTCAGGCAGAAGGTGATGGGGAAGCTCTGATGACGCGCAAGATCGCCCGCTCCACCTATGCCCACATGTACGGCCCGACGGTCGGCGACAAAGTCCGCCTCGCCGATACCGAACTCATCATCGAGGTCGAAAAGGATTTCACGACCTATGGCGAGGAAGTGAAATTCGGCGGCGGCAAGGTGATCCGCGACGGCATGGGCCAGTCGCAGGTGACACGCGCCGGTGGCTCGATGGATACCGTCATCACCAATGCCTTGATCGTCGATCACTGGGGCATCGTCAAAGCCGATGTCGGCTTGCGCGACGGCCGCATTGTCGGGATCGGCAAGGCCGGCAATCCCGACACCCAGCCGGGGGTGACGCTCATCATCGGCCCCGGCACCGAGATCATTGCCGGCGAAGGCAAGATCCTCACCGCCGGCGGCATGGATGCGCATATTCATTTCATCTGCCCGCAGCAGATCGAGGAAGCCTTGATGTCGGGCGTCACCACCATGCTCGGCGGCGGCACCGGGCCGGCGCATGGCACGCTCGCCACGACCTGCACGCCGGGCGCCTGGCATATCGAGCGCATGATCCAGTCGATGGATGCCTTCCCGATGAATATCGGCATCTCGGGCAAGGGAAATGCTTCGCGCCCCGAAGCGCTAGTCGAAATGGTCGAAGCCGGCGCCTCATCGCTCAAGCTCCACGAGGACTGGGGCACGACGCCCGCGGCCATCGATTGCTGCCTCTCGGTCGCGGACGATCACGATGTGCAGGTGATGATCCACACCGACACACTGAATGAATCGGGTTTTGTCGAGGCCTCGATCAAGGCGATCGGCAATCGCACCATCCACGCCTTTCACACGGAGGGCGCGGGCGGCGGCCACGCGCCGGACATCATCAAGGTTGCAAGCTTTCCGAATGTGCTGCCGTCATCGACCAATCCGACGCGGCCCTACACGGTCAACACCATCGCCGAGCATCTCGACATGCTCATGGTCTGCCATCACCTCGACCCGGCGATCCCTGAAGACATCGCTTTTGCGGAGAGCCGCATCCGCAAGGAAACGATTGCCGCTGAAGACATTCTCCACGACATCGGCGCTTTTTCGATGATTTCTTCTGATAGCCAGGCGATGGGCCGCGTCGGCGAAGTCATCATCCGCACCTGGCAGACCGCGCATAAGATGAAGGTCCAACGCGGGCGTCTCCCGGACGAGAAGGGCGAGAACGATAATTTTCGCGTCAAGCGCTATGTCGCGAAATACACAATCAACCCTGCGATCGCCCATGGCATCTCCGCCCATGTCGGTTCGATCGAGGCGGGCAAGCGCGCCGATCTTGTGCTCTGGTCGCCGGCCTTTTTCGGCGTGAAGCCCGAGATGGTGATCCTTGGCGGCTCGATTGCAGCCGCCCCGATGGGCGATCCCAATGCCTCGATCCCGACGCCGCAACCGGTGCATTATCGCCGGATGTTTGCGGGCTTCGGCAAGTCGATGTCGCGGTCGTCTGTTACTTTCGTGTCGCAGGCTGCCGTCGCCAATGGATTGCGCCAGCGGATCGGCGTCGACAAGGAATTGATCGCCGTCTCCAATACGCGCGGCGGCATCTCCAAGGCGAGCATGATCCACAACAATGCGACGCCAAAGATCGAAGTCGATCCCGAACTCTACGATGTCCGCGCTGATGGTGAGTTGCTCACCTGCGAGCCCGCGCATGTGCTGCCCATGGCGCAGCGCTATTTCCTGTTCTGAGATGCTGCGCGCCAATCGTGTTCAATCGGGCGCCATCGTCAATGTTGAGACGGTCGACACGATCACGCTCGATCACCAGGCGCGTCATCGCCGCCGCATGGCGATGACCTCGGACGGCGGCCTGCGGTTCCTGCTCGATCTTCCCGAGACCGCGCACCTGCAGCATGGCGACGGCCTGGTACTTGAAGACGGCCGCGTCGTATTGATCAAGGCGGCGCCGGAGGCTTTGCTCGAAATCCGCGCCCGCGATGCGAGGCATCTCGCGGCGCTTGCCTGGCAGATCGGCAATCGCCATCTCGAAGCGCAGATCGAGGCGGAGCGCATCCTCATCCGCCGCGATCACGTGATTGCAGCGATGCTCGCTGGGTTGGGCGCCACGACGCGCGAGGTCATCGAAATTTTTAAGGCCGAAGCCGGCGCCTATGGCGGCCATCACCATCATGGCCACTGACGCCTCGCGCTTGCTGCTACTCCTCAACTGGATGTCGCCGACATTTCCAGTCGGCGGCTTCGCCTATTCGCACGGGCTCGAATGGGCGATCGAGGCCGGCATCGTGAAGGATGCGGCGTCGTTGCACGATTGGATTGGCGAGCTTCTCATCCGCGGCAGCGGCTGGAATGATGCGGTGCTGTTCTCGGCCTGCTGGAATGAAACGGATTTCGACGGATTGAACGACCTCGCCCTCGCGCTTTGTGCTTCGCAGGAACGCCACCTCGAAACGACGACGCTCGGCCGCGCGTTTGCGATTGCGGCGGCCACTTTCACCAAGAGTCTTCTCCCGCCTGCGGGAGAAGAAGGGACCCATGACGCGCCAGCGACATGGGGAGATGAGGGGAAGGGCGCAAAATCAAGATCCCCTCACCTTTCCCATTGCTCCGCAATGGGCCCCTTTCCTCTCCCGCAGGCGGGAGAGGAAGCAATCGCTTACCCTATTGCTGCTGGAACCGCGTGTCGCGAGGCCGGCATTGCACGCAATGACGCGATCCTTGCCTGGCTCCAGCAATTCGTATCATCGCAAGTCTCCGTCGCTGTCCGGCTCGTCCCGCTCGGACAGAGCAAGGGCCTCGAAGTCCTGCGCGATCTCATTCCGATCATCGCCGATGTCGCCGGTTGCGCCACTCATGCAAGCCTCGACGGTCTCGGCAGTGCGACGATCGGGGCCGAGATCGCCGCCATGAAACACGAATCGCAAGTAACAAGGATCTTTCGCACATGAGCGCATCGCAACACGGTCCCTTGCGCGTCGGCATTGGCGGCCCGGTCGGTTCCGGCAAGACGACCCTCACCGAGATGCTGTGCAAGGCGATGCGCAATGATTACTCGCTCGCCGTCGTGACCAATGACATCTACACGAAGGAAGATGCTTTGATACTGTCGCGCCTCCAGGCATTGCCCGAAGAGCGCATCATGGGCGTCGAGACCGGCGGCTGTCCGCATACCGCGATCCGCGAGGACGCTTCGATCAATCTCCAGGCCATCGCCGACATGACCAAGCGCTTTCCCGATCTCGATGTCGTCTTCATCGAATCGGGCGGTGACAATCTCGCTGCCACCTTTTCGCCCGATCTCGCCGATCTGACCCTTTATGTGATCAGCGTCTGCCAGGGCGAGAAAATCCCGCGCAAAGGCGGTCCCGGCATCACGCGGTCCGATCTGCTCGTCATCAACAAGACCGATCTCGCCCCCCATGTCGGCGCCGATCTCGACATCATGGAATCCGATACCCGCCGCCAGCGCGGCGAGCGGCCCTTCGTTTTCACCGACCTCCTGCGCCGGAAAGGGGTAGCCGAAATTGTCGCCTTTCTCGAGAGTGAAGGCGGGCTTGCACGGCCAAACTGAAAGGAATAAGAATTAAAATCTAAGATAGAAATCGAATTGCCGGGCTTTGGAGGCACCTAGGAGCGATTTCATGGGCTCCCGGCTACCCCCCTACCAGCCCGCCCCGCGAAGGCCTCTGGCGGCCGTCTATGGCCGACTGAGAGGCCTTGTAGTTGCCAATGTTCCCTGTGTGTACCGGAAGTGATCGAAACAGCGCCTTTAGATTGAGTGACTATGTCTGAGACAACCATTGCGCGTCGATTTCAGGCAAGGGGATCGCCGCCAGCAATTGCCGCGTATAGGAATGCTCTGGCGCCGCGAACATGTCGGCACAAGGCCGAAGCTCGACAATCTCGCCCTGCCGCATCACCATCGCGCGCTCGCACAAGCGCCGCACCACCGAAAGGTCGTGGCTGATGAAGGCGAGCGTCAGCTTCATCTCCTCCTTCAAGCGGGCGAGCAGATCCAGGATCTGCGCCTGGCTCGACATGTCGAGGCCTGAGACGATTTCATCGGCCAGGACGAAGCTGGGCTTAAGCGCGATCGCTCGCGCGATGCCGACGCGCTGGCGCTGCCCGCCCGAAAGCTCCTGCGGATAGCGTCGGCCGAGATCGGGCGACAGCCCCACCATCTTCAACGCATTCGCGGCATGATCGGCAAGCTCGCGCCGGCCCTTCGCAACGCCGTGCAATTGCAATGGCGCGGCGATGATCTGCGCCGCTGTCCGGCGCGGATTGAGCGACGACAAGGGATTCTGGAAGATGACCTGCAGATTGCGCCGGAAGGGGGCCATCGCCTCATCGTCGAGATGGCTGATATCGGCGCCGTCGAATGTGATACGCCCGGCGCTTGGTTCCAGCAGTCGCACCAATGTGCGCCCGAGCGTTGTCTTTCCCGAACCGGATTCTCCGACGATGCCGATCGCTTCACCTTTCGCGATCGTAAAACTCAGCCCTTTGAGGATCTCATTGCGGGGCGGCGGCCCAAACAGTGGCTTTCGCGTGAAGTCGGGCAATGCCACGCGCAAATTCTCGATCTCGAACAGCGCGCTCATGCCCGGTGCCCCGCATTCCACGCCTGATCGGCCCTGGCGACATCGGCGCGCAAACCCTCGATGACCGCGGCATCGACCGGCAGAAGCGAATCATCCGGCCGGTCATAGCGCGGCGTTGCGGCAAGGAGCGCCCGCGTATAGGCGTGCTGTGGTGCCGCGAAGAGCTGCGCAGCACTCGCTTGTTCGATCACCATGCCGCCATAGAGCACCGTCACGCTCTGGCAGATCTTGGCGACGACGCCGAGATTATGCGTGACGAAGAGCAGTCCGGTGCCGTGCCGCTGCTGCATGTCGGCGATGAGCCGCAGGATCTGCTTCTGCACCGTGACGTCGAGCGCCGTCGTTGGCTCGTCCGCCACGATGAAGCGCGGCCGCCCTGCAAAGGCCGCTGCGATCAAGACGCGCTGGCGCATGCCGCCCGACAATTCATGCGGATAGCTGCGCAACACGCGCTCGGGTTCGCGTAGATGGACTTCATCAAGGAGTTCAAGCGCGTGCTGGCGCGCTTGCCGCTTGCTCATGCCGATGATGCGGATGAGCCTTTCGGTGATCTGTCCCTCGATGCGCTTTGAGGGATTGAGCGCCGTCATCGGGTCCTGCGGGATGAGGGCGGCAACCTGCGCCGCGGCACGCCGCCGCGCCGTGTCGCCCATGCCGAGCAGGTTCTTGCCTTCAAGCCGCACCTCGCCCTCGCGCACTTCGATGGCGCGCGGCAGGATTGCGAAGATGGAGCGCGCGATCATGCTCTTGCCGGCGCCGCTCTCGCCGACAAGACCGTGCACTTCGCCCGGTTTCACGCTGAGCGACACCGAACGCAGGAGCCGCGCGGATGAACCGCGCAAGCCGGCGCTCAGATTCTCGACCGCGAGCAATGCGTCGGTCATCGCAACACCGGATCGAACCGTTCCTTCAAACCTTCGCCGAACTGGCTGAAGGCAAGAACGGTGAGAAACAGCACGATCAACGGGAAGACCAGCACCCACCAGGCATGGTGGATGAGTACGCGGCCTTCGGCGATCATGCCGCCCCAGGTCGGCGCATCCGTCGAGATCGAGAGATTGACGAAGGAGAGGATCGCCTCGACGATGACCGCAATCCCCATTTCGAGCGAGAGCAACACGACGATCGCCGGAATGACATTCGGCAGGACCTCGCGGATCATCGTGGCGAAGGGCGAGAAGCCGGCGACGCGCGCGCTGTCGACATAATCCATGCGCCGCTGCTGCAGCGTCTCGGCACGGATGACGCGGCAGAAACGCGTCCAGTCGATGACGGCAATGGCGAATATGACCGAGGTGAGGCCGGTACCGAGCACGGCAACGAGCAAAATCGAGAAGAGGACCGGCGGAAACGCCATCCAGATATCGACGATGCGCGACACGATGCGGTCCGTCCAGCCGCCGAAATAACCGGCAAGCAGTCCGAGCAACGATCCGGCGATGCAGGCCATGAAGCTTGCGGCGAGCGCAACCGTCAATGCGATGCGCGCCGCATAGATGAGCCGGGATAGCACGTCGCGGCCAAGACTGTCGGTGCCGAGCCAATAGCCGGGCTCGCTGCCCTTGATCCAGAAGGGCGGCAGTTTGCCGAGCATCAGGTCCTGGGCGAGGGGGTCATGCGGCGCCAGCAACGGCGCGAAGACCGCCGCGATCACAACGACCGCAAGCCATGCGCCCGCGAGTATCAATCGCGTGCTGGCGCGCGGACGGCGGGTGATCGTAGCCGCTTCAGCCATGGCGCAGGCGCGGATTGAGGAGGCCGTAGGTCATGTCGACGGCAAGGTTGATGAGCACGAACAGCACGGCGAAGACGATGATGATGCCCTGGATCATCGGCAGGTCGCGATTGATGACCGCATCGATGGCGAGATTGCCGAGGCCTTCATAGGAGAAGAGCCGCTCGACGATCACCGTGCCGCCAATGAGGAAGGTGAACTGCACCCCGACCAGGGTGAGGGCAGGGATCGCCGCGTTCTTAAGCGCCTCGCGCAGGATGACATGGAAATCGGAAAAGCCCCGCGTCTGGGCGAGCACCGCGTAATCCTGGAGCATCACTTCCTTGAGCGAGGTCTTGAGCACATGCGCGATCACCGCAGAGAGTGGCAATGCGAGCGCCAAGGCCGGCATCAGCATGTGGTTGAGAAGGTCGCCGGTGATGTCGAAGCGCAGCCGCAGGACGCTTTCGATGAGATAGAAGCCGGTGGCGAAGGGGAGTTCGAGTGTCGGGGTGACGCGCCCGGAAATCGCAAAGATTGGTATGGCGACGCCGAATGCCAGGATGAAGGTAAGGCCCCACAGGAAATCCGGCACCGACAATGCGATGCCATTGCCGATGTCGATGCCGGTTTCGGCCGCCGTGCCGCGATAGCGCGTGGCGACGACAGCCAGTGTGCCGCCCAGCAGGAGCGCGATGAGGAGCGCAAGCAGGCAGAGTTCAAGCGTCGCCGGCAAGCGGCCGAGAATGACCTTCATGACATTCTCGCGCAAGGAGATCGACGTGCCGAAATCGCCGTGCATCACTTGCCCCAGCCAGATGAAGAATTGCTGCGGGATCGACTTGTCGAGACCGTAAAGGGCGCGCAAGTGATCCATGTCGGCTTGCGAGGCGCCGGGCGGCAGCATCATGGCGATAGGATCGCCAGGCGCGAGGCGTATGGTGACGAAGACGATGATGGCGACGCCGAGCAATGTGATGAGCGTCGTCGCAATGCGGATGAGAACCGCGCGGAGAGTCACTCCGATCTGCCTTCCCTCTCCCCTTGCGGGAGAGGGTGGCGTGCATCAGCACGCCGGGTGAGGGGTCGTCTCCGCGATTTCATTATCCCGTCATGCCAGCGAAAGCTGGCATCCCCTGAATCATCTCCGTTCACGGCAGCGCCTCAAGGGCCTCCAAAATTCTTGGCATTGCCGGACTTGTTCCGGCAATCCATCGATCCGCAATTCCGATAGCCGAAGGTCGGCCCAATGGATCGCCGGAATGAATCCGGCGATGACATAATGAGACCCGTCATGCCAGCGAAAGCTGGCATCCCCTGAATCATTTCAGCGCTCGGGAACGCGTCAGGGGACCCCAGCTTTCGCTGGGGTGACGGAATCTTGCCCAGCCTCACGCCGGCGTCATGAGCGCCGGCAATACCGCACCCGAGACGCAGGGCACGACCTTGACCTTGTCCGAATAGATGATCGGCTGCACATACTGGATGAGCGGGATCACATAGCCCTGTTCGGCGATGTACTTGTCGACCGCCTGGTAGCCGGCGATGCGCTTGGCCTCATCCTTCTCGCCCCACAAGGGCCCAATCATGTCGATCAGGTCTTGTGAATCCCACACCGAATGCGGCGACGGCCCGAACATCGCAAAGCCCGTCGAGGTCGCCGGATCGCCAATCGCATTGCCCCAATTGTAGAAGGCGGCGGGCGCCAGTTTGTCGGCGGCGCGCAATTCATAATGCTTGGCGATTTCGTAGACTTCGATCTCCGCCTCGATGCCGACCTTGCGCCACATGCCGACGATCGCCTGGATCATTTCATAATCCTTGGGCTTGAAGCCGCGCGTCGTCTGGATCGTGAACTTCACCGGCTTTTCCGGCGTGAAGCCGCTGGCGGCGAGCAGGGATTTCGCCTTTTCCGGATCATAGCCGACCTTGATGGTCGGATCGAAGGCTGCATATTGCGGCGCTTCGAGCGTGTCGATCGGAATGCCGTAGCCGCCGAGCAGGCGGTCGACGAGCAACTGCTTGTCGATCGCATAATGCGCGCCGAGGCGGACATTCTTGTCGAGCATCGGCCCGATGTCATTGAGGAAGATCATCGCGATATCGGAGACGGGCGTCGTCACGCCGGCAAGCCCCGACACGCCCTTTAGCCGGTCATACTCTTCGTAAGCCATGTCGAAAGTAACTTGCGACTTGCCCGATTCGACTTCTGCCACGCGGCTTGTGGCATCGGGAACGAATTTGATGATCGCCGTTTCGAAGGCAGGCTTGCCGCCCCAGTAATTCGGATTGGCCTTGAGGCGCACGAAGGCGTTGCGCTCGAACTTCTCGACCATATAGGGCCCAGTGCCGATGGGTGCGGCTTCGAAGCCTTCGGCGCCGACCTTCTCATAATAGGCCTTGGGCATGACGAAGCCGGTGAGGAACGCCATCCACTTGAACAGCGTCGGCTCGAACTCTTTCACATCCGCGGTGACGGTATTGCCGTCGATCTTGAAGTTTCCGATCTTCGACCACACGAACTGGATCGGATTGCCGGTCTCGGGCTTGCCGGCGCGCTCGAGCGACCAGACGATGTCCTCCGGTCCGAACGGCGAGCCGTCATGCCAGGTGACGCCCTCGCGCACTTTCATGATCACCTTGGTGCGATCGTCGTTCCAGCCCCATTCGGTGAGAAGGCCCGGCGTGAAGGAGAGATCGGGCTTCTGGCCGATATACATGTCGAAGACCGATTGATAGATGCCCTGGATGGTCGGATTGACGGCCGAGAGCCCGACCGTCGGGTCCCAGGACGGCAGGTTCACGTTGTAGGCGACCGTCAGTTCCGAGCCTTGCGCCGAAGCAATGCCGGCGCCGAGGCCGAATGTCATCGCCGCGCTGCCGGCGGCACCAATTTTCAAGAGTTCGCGTCTGGAAAAATTCATCTGAGCTGCTCCCCGTGGATTTCTTGTGGCTTTATGCGGGCCTGAGGCCGCAATAGTTTAATGTTAAAATGATCGAAGCCCAAAGCTTGGGTCGTGTCAATCCGCGCCCTTAGGCGCCAGCCAGCATCTTCGCCGCCATGAAGCCCGAACCCGCCCCGACCCCGGCACCGGGCCAGGTGGCGGCACCGATTAGCCACAAATCCTTGACCGGCATGCGATAGCGCGACCAGCCTGGGATCGGCCGGAAGATGAAGTTCTGGTCGAGATGGTGGCTGCCATTGAGACTGTCGCCGCCGATGAGATTGGCATCCTCGCGCTCGAGATCCTTGGGCGAGAAGACGGCGCGCCCCAGAATCTGCGATCGCAATCCTGGTGCATAGCGCTCGACGATTGCGATGACGCGGTCGGCGACGGGCTCCTTGATCCGGTCCCAGTCGGTGCCGGTGATCTCGCCCTTGGCATCGCCGCCGGGCTGGCCGGGAAGCGTGCGCACCTGCAACCACAGAATGTGTTTGCCATCAGGGGCGCGGGACGGATCGATGGCGGTAGGCTGGCCGACGACGATGACCGGCTCGGCCGGGATCAAGCCCGCGATCGCATCCTGATAGACGCGCGCCATCGCATCCATCGAGGGAGCAAGATGCACATAGGCGAAGCGCTTGAGTTCGGAGCCGGCGCGCCAGTTGGGCAAGGCATCGACGGCAAGATGCACCATCATCGTGCCGGGGCCGTTGCGATAGGCGCGCATGCGCTCGGTCACCGCTTTCGGTGCCGCGCCATCGGACAACAATTTCCCGAACAGGATCTGCGGCGCAAGATTGGCGATCACGGCACGCGAGGCTTCGATGATGCGATCGTCCGCCAATTCAATTGCACTCGCGCGCCCAGCCGTCACCTTGACGCGCTTCACCTCGTTCTCGAAGTAGATTTCACCGCCGAGCTCAGTGAGATAGGCCGACATCGCCTTGATGACCGTATCGGCGCCGCCCTGGCCGATCACCATGCCGAAGCTCTGATTGGCGAGGCCTTCGAGATAGGGAAAGAGCGCGCCGCCCGCGATATCCGGCGAGAAATCGAGATGCATGCCCCACGCGGCAAGCGTCGCTTTCACATGATCGGATTCGAAGGTGCGGTCGAGCCACGCGCGCGGCGAAGACGCCAGAAGTTTCGCCGTATCGAGCAGCCAGGGCAATCCCTTGGCGCGCCAGGCCCGATATAGCACGCCGGCCGTCGCCCAGGAAGGAATCGGATTGCCGAGCAACCCGAAAATATGCGGTGCGTCGCCGCCGAAGCCCGCGACCAGGGTGCGCCAGGTCTCGGCATCCTTGCGCGAGAAGCCCTCGAGCCGACTGACGGTCGTTTCGAGATCCTTGCTCACCCCGAACCAGCGGTCATCCGGAAAAGCGGTGGCAAAGCAATGCTCGGTCGGCACGAAGGCCAAGCCGTGCCGGGTCAATTCACCGCGATAAGCCTGGAAGAACGGCGAACCGGCAAAGAGATTGAGATTGGCGGCGAAAAGATCATGCCTAAAACCTGGAAGCGTCACCTCGCGCGTGCGAACAGCACCGCCGGCTTCGCTGTTCTTCTCGAACACCGCAACGCGCCAACCCTTGCGGGCGAGATGGATCGCCGCGGCAAGGCCGTTATGCCCGGCACCGATGATGATCGCGTCATAAGCCATGGGCGCCCTCAGCCTCCGCCACAGGGCGTTTGCACTCGCATATTTCTCCCCTTATCGTAAGGCCTTAGTTCAAGGTTTTGGGAGGAATTCGCGGATGTCCGCCAAGAACACGCTGGAGACGCTGGCCAAGGCATTGTTGTCGGGAGAGGTTAAGGTTGTCGACCTTTCGGCGCCATTGGGCCCTGAGACGCCGCTCATCAAACTGCCGCCGGAGATCGGCAAGAACACGCCGAAGATCGAGGTTCACACCATCTCGAATTACGACAAGGATGGACCCTTCTGGGCCTGGAACTGGTTCAAGCTCGGGGAGCATTCCGGCACCCATTTCGATGCGCCGGTTCATTGGATCACCGGCAAGGATCATCCGAACAACACGACCGACACGATCCCGGTTTCGAATTTTGTAGCCCCTGTCTGCGTCATCGATTGCGGTGCCGAGGTTGCCAAGAACCCGGACTTTCTCCTCACCGCCGATGGCGTCAAAGCCTGGGAGAAGAAAAATGGCGCGATCCCGAAGGGTGCCTGGGTGCTGATGCGCTCCGGCTGGTCGAAGCGCAACGGCAGCGAGGCGACATTCCTCAATGCCGACAATACCGGCCCGCATTCGCCAGGCCCGACCGTTGATTGCATTAATTACATCATCGAGAAGGGTGCGGTCGGCTGGGGGACCGAGACGGTCGGCACCGATGCCGGGCAGGCCGGCGGCATGGATCCGCCGTTCCCGGCGCATAATCTCATGCACAAGGCCAATCGCTACGGCCTGGCAAGCCTCGTCAATCTCGACCAATTGCCGGCGACCGGCGCGGTTCTGATCGCCGCGCCCTTGAAGTTCGTCAAAGGCACGGGCAGCCCGTTGCGCGTATTGGCGCTCGTGCCCAATAGCTGAGGCTAGATGGAGAAGGCCGATTACGTCATTGTCGGCAGCGGCATCAATGCGCTGGTCTGCGCGGCGATGCTGGCGCTCAAGGGCCGCAAGGTTCTGGTGCTCGAGCGCAATGCCGAGATCGGCGGCTGTATCAGAACCGAGGAGATGATCGCGCCAAGTTTCGTCCATGACGTGATGGCGACGACCTTCGTGCTGTTCATCACCGGGCCGGCCTTTGCCGCACTCGGCAAGGAACTGACGGCGCGCGGCTTGGAGTTCTGCCATTCGCCGCATCCGACCGGCGTTCTCCTGCCGGATGGACGCAGTCTCAAGCTCACCATGAAGCGTGACGAGAACGTCGCGGCCTTTGCCGCACTCGACGCCGAGGACGGCGCGCAATATCGCCGTGACGTTGAATCGATCGAGCGCGAGGCGGGCTTCCTCTTCGGGCTGTTGGGCGGCCGCCTGTGGAGCTGGTCCACGGCGAAACTTATGCTGAAGCAGGCCTGGGCGCGTGGACTTCGTGGGCTCGCCGCGTATTTTGGCGACGCCATGACGCCGACGCGCGGCTGGCTCGAAACCTCCTATCGCTCCGATCTCTTCAAAGCACTCTGGGCACCCTGGGTCTTGCATCTGGGATTGGGGCCTGAGAGCGCCTATTCCGGCAAGATGACCAAGGTCATCGCCTTTGCGACCGAAGCCGCCGGAACGCCGATCGTCAAGGGTGGTGCGAAGAACCTGCTCTCGGCCTTCCGCAAACTGATCGAAGACAAGGGCGGCACGATTAGAACCAATGCCGATGTCGTATCGATCGCACGCGATGCGACCGGCGCCGCTACATCCGTCACGCTGGCCAATGGCGAGAAGATCGAAGCCGAGCGCGGCGTGATCTGCTCAACGACGCCAAACCAGCTTTACTCGCGCCTGCTCGAGCCTGCGAATGTGCCCGCCGATATTGCGGCTTCGGTGAAAGCCTATCGTTATGGCAAGGGCAATATGCAGATCCACTACGCGCTGAAGTCGCCGCCGAAGTGGAAGACGCCGGGACTCGGGAAGGTGGCGCTCCTGCATCTCACCCCCGGTCTCGACGCCGTGTCCAAGGCCGCGAACGAGGCCGAGCGCGGCATGCTGCCGGAGACGCCGACCATTTGCGTCGGCCAGCCGACCGCGCTCGATCCTTCGCGCTGTCCCGACGGCGCCGCGATACTCTGGTTGCAGCTTCCCGAAGCGCCGCGCCTTATCAAGGGCGACGCAGCAGGACGCATCAAGACGCCCGCCGACGGCAAATGGACGGAGACACTACGCGAAGCTTATGCCGATCGCATCGAGGCGATCCTCATGGCGCATATCGATGGCTTTGCCGAGAACATCATTGGCCGGCGCTGCTATTCGCCCGCCGATCTCGAAGCCATGAATATCAATCTTGTCGGTGGCGATCCCTATGGCGGCTTCTGCGGGCTCGACCAGTTCTTTGCCTGGCGGCCGTTCAAGTCTTCGGTCAATCACCGCACCCATGTGCCGCGGCTTTATCAGATCGGCGCGTCAACCCACCCCGGTCCAGGCCTTGGCGGCGGCTCGGGCTTCCTGCTGGCGAATGTGCTAGAGTAGGGAGATGGCAGGTACTTCATTCATCGCCGCCTCTCGTCCTCTCCCGCTTGCGGGAGAGGAAGGGGCCCATTGCGGAGCAATGGGAAAGGTGAGGGAAGGCCCCCTCATCTCCCCATGTCGCTGGCGCGGCATGGGTCCCTTCTTCTCCCGCAGGCGGGAGAAGACAAAACAACGTAGGAGCACCGGCCCATGGCTGAACGCTCCTTTGCCAGAGAGGTCCAGCAGCTCAAGATCGGCGCCGGCGAGGAATTCCGCGGCGAGGGCATCCTCGCCGTCACCAAGGCACTGCTTGAAAATGGCGTCGGCTATGTCGCTGGCTATCAGGGCGCGCCCATTTCGCATCTGATGGATGTGCTCGCCGATGCCGAAGACATCCTCGAAGAACTGGGCGTCCATTTCGAAGCGAGCGCCAGCGAGGCCGCCGCCGCCGCCACGCTTGCCGCTTCCGTGCATTACCCGATCCGCGGCGCTGCAACCTGGAAATCGACTGTCGGCACCAATGTCGCTTCCGACGCGCTCGCCAATCTTGCTTCCGGGGGCGTGCTTGGCGGCGCTCTCATCATCGTCGGTGAGGATTACGGCGAGGGCTCCTCCATCATGCAGGAGCGAAGCCACGCATTCGCGATGAAATCGCAAATGTGGCTGCTCGATCCAAGGCCCAATCTCGAATGCATCGTCAAGGCGGTGCGCGACGGCTTCGAATTGTCGGAAGCCTCCAACACGCCGGTAATGCTCGAAATCCGCATCCGCTCCTGCCACCTCCATGGCCGCTTCATCGCCCGCGACAATCAGCGCCCGACGATGTCGATGAAGGACGCACTTGAATCGCCGCGCCGTGCGACCGAGCGGATCGTCCTGCCGCCCGCCTCGTTCCTCCACGAGCAGGAAAAGATCAAGCAGCGCTGGCCTGCCGCCGTCGAGTTCATCAAGTCGCGCAAGCTCAATGAGTTCATGGGCGATGATAGAGGCCGCATCGGCATCGTCATGCAGGGCGGCATGTATAACGGCGTGATCCGCGCACTTCAGCGTCTTGGCCTTGCCGATCTCTATGGCGAGACCAAAGTTCCGCTTTATGTGTTGAACGTCACCTATCCCTTGATCGACGACGAGTTCTTAGGATTCTGCAAGGACAAGGATGCAGTCCTAATCGTCGAGGAGGGTCAGCCCGACTATCTCGAACAGGCTTTTGGCGCCATGCTCTACAAGGCCGGCGCGCGAACCAAGCTCACCGGCAAGGGTTACCTGCCGATGGCGGGCGAATATACCGGCCAGGTCATGCTCGACGGCATTTCGAAATTCTTCCGCGAGCAGGCACGAGAATACTTGTCCGATCGCAGCCGCGCGCCAAACGCGCCACCGGTCTCCTATCCCGAGCTTGCCAAGACGGTGCCGGTGCGCCCGCCCGGTTTCTGCACCGGCTGTCCCGAACGGCCGATCTTCGCCGCCATGAAGCTTGTCGAAAAGAAGCTCGGGCCGCATCATGTCGGAGCCGATATCGGCTGCCATCTCTTCTCGATCATGCCGCCCTTCAATATCGGCGCGACGACCATGGGCTATGGCCTGGGGCCCGCGTCCAACTCCGCCTTCAATGTCGAGGCCGGCAAGCGCCCCATTGCGGTGATGGGCGATGGCGGCTTCTGGCACAATGGCCTCGCAAGCGGCGTCGGCAATGCCGTCTTCAACAAGCAGGACGGCGTCATTCTTGTCGTCGACAATCACTACTCGGCAGCAACCGGCGGCCAGGACATTCTCTCATCGCGCGCCGACAACAAGCGGCGCAGTACTAAGCACCCGATCGAAGATGCCATTCGCGGCCTTGGTGGGACGTGGGTGAAGCGCATCGACCGCACCTATGACGTCGGCAAGATGCGCGACGCCCTGACCGAAGCGCTGACCACGACCGAGAAGGGCCCGAAATTCATCGTCGCCTCATCCGAATGCATGCTCAACCGCCAGCGCCGCGAAAAGCCTCTTGTCGCGAAGGCGATCGGCGACGGCAAGCGCGTGGTGAAATCGCGATTCGGCGTCGATGAGGATGTCTGCACCGGCGACCACGCCTGTATCCGCCTGTCGGGCTGCCCGTCATTGTCGGTAAAGAAGCTCGATGATCCTTTGCGCGACGATCCGGTGGCCGCGATCGACAATAGTTGCGTCGGCTGCGGCAATTGCGGCGAGGTTGCCGATGCGGCCGTTCTGTGCCCGTCCTTCTACCGCGCCGATGTCATCCACAATCCGAACTGGCTCGATCGCACGCTGGCGAAATGGCGGGCGAAATTCACAACCTGGCTTCAGGCCCGCCGTTCGGCGCGGCGCCTGGCGCTGTCTTCATGACGCGGAAGTTTTCCGAGGAACGCGACATCATCAAACTCGCCATCCTCGCCATTGGCGGGCAGGGCGGTGGCGTGCTCGCCGACTGGGTTGTGCATCTGGCCGAGACCAATGGCTATTACGCGCAGACGACCTCGGTTCCGGGCGTAGCACAGCGCACGGGTGCTACGATCTATTACTTGGAGCTCGTGCCTGAGACGGGCCGCACGCCGGTCCTTTCATTGATGCCTGCACCGGGCGATGTCGATATCGTCATCGCCGCCGAACTCATGGAAGCGGGCCGCGCCATCATGCGCGGCTTGGTGACGCCGAATCGAACCACATTGATCGCGTCTGCGCATCGCGCCTATGCGGTGAGCGAGAAGATGTCACCGGGCGACGGCATCGCCGATGCATCGAAGGTGCTCGAAATTGCCAAGCAGGCGTCGCATCGCCTAATCGCGTTTGATATGGAGAGCATTGCCGCGCGCAGTGGCAGTGTCATCTCAGCGAGCCTCTTCGGCGCGCTCGCGGGTTCGGGCGCCTTGCCGTTTACGCGGGCACAATTCGAGGACACGATCCGGGCGGGAGGCAAGGGCATGGAGGCAAGCCTGAGGGCTTTCTCGGCCGCCTGTGACGCCGTCTCCAATCCACCCGCACCCGCACCCGTGCCACACGCTCCACCCATGCCGGAAATGACGGGGCCCCAGGACCTACGCGCCGAGTATGAAAAGCTCTCCGGAGCCTTGCTTGCCGACCTGCCGCTTGGCGTCCAAGCCATGGCTGCGGCGGGCCTTGCCAAGGTCGTCGATTTCCAGGATCTCGATTACGGCCGCGACTATGCCTACCGGCTGCGCAAGATGCTGGCGCTCGATGAGGATTCGGGTGGCGCTTCTCGCGACTATGCCTTGACGCGCGAGACCGCGAAGTATCTCGCCAACGCCATGTGTTACGACGACATCATCCGCGTTGCCGATGCCAAGACGCGGGGGTCGCGCTTTACGCGCGTCCGCGATGAGGTGAAAGCATCGGACGAGCAGGTCCTCACCATCACCGAATTCATGCATCCGCGACTGCGCGAGGTACTCGGCACATTGCCGACGGGTTTGGCGCGCTGGATCGAAGCGAAGCCGGGCCTCTGCCGCCTGCTCAATCCGCTCTTTGATCGCGGCCGCCATGTGAGGACCGATGGCTTTGCGTGGTTTGGCATCCTGTATGGGCTTGCCGGGATGCGCGGCATGCGGCGCAAGCTGTTGCGCCATGAAGTCGAAACTGCGCACACTGCGCAATGGTTGGCGGAAGCCGAAAGGCTCGCGCCGCGCAATTACGATTTGGCCGTCGAAGTCATCCGCTGTCGCCGCCTGATCAAGGGCTATAGCGATACCCACGAGCGCGGCCAGTCGAAATTCGACCGCGTACTCTCGGCGGTCCCCTTGCTCGAACCGCGCGAGGACGGGGCGCAATGGCTGAAGCGCCTGCGCGAAGCCGCTTTGCTCGATGAAGAAGGCAATGCCCTCGACGGCGCTCTCAAGACCGTCGCGACGTTAGAGGCTTAGTTACTTCGACTCTCGCCTCCACGTCTTCTCCCGCTTGCGGGAGAAGAGGGGCCCTGTGTCGCGCAGCGACATGGGTAGATGAGGGGGTGGATTTGAAAGCTCCCCTCACCTTTCCCATTGCTTCGCAATGGGCCCCTTTCCTCTCCCGCTCGCGGGAGAGGACGTTCGTGTACCTACTCTTCTTCCTTCTTCGGCTGTTCCACACCCTCAGGCGTTTCCGCTTCTTCGGCGGGGATCGCATAATTCCCGCCCAGCCACTTGCTCAAGTCTATGTCGGCACACCGAGAAGAGCAGAAGGGATGATAGCGCTGTTGCGAAGGCTTGCCGCAGATCGGGCAGGGGCGGCGCGGCCTGAGGCGGATGGTCTCGCCCATCTCAGCCGACGGCGTTGGCCATCCAGTGATAGTATACGGGATAGCCGGCGCCCTGGAGCAGATGGATGGTTTCGTAAAGCGGCAAGCCGACGACTCCCGAATGCGAGCCGCTCAAATGCCTGACGAAGACTTCAGCACGTCCCTGTATGGCATAGCCGCCGGCCTTGCCGCGCCATTCACCGGATTTGATATAGGTATCGACATCCTCGCGCGAGAAGCGCTTGAATCGCACTTTCGTTTCCGAGCAGCGCGTCCTGACGGAGCCCTTGGGATCGATGAGGCAGACCGAGGAATAGACCCAGTGGGCGCGTCCCGACAGCAGCCAAAGGCAGTCAACGGCCTGTTCCTCGGTTTCGGCCTTGGGCAGGTTGCGGCGGCCGAGGCCGACTACCGTGTCGCAGGCGAGGATATAGACGAGGGAACCCAGCGCCTTGACCTGCGGCGCATTCTGTACGGCCTTGGCCTTTTCCTGGGCGAGCCGCAATGACAGACGGCGCGGCGTCTCGCGCCGGCCCGGGGTCTCGTCGATATCGGCTGGGTTCAAGAGGTCCGGCACGATGCCGGCGCGCTCAAGCAGGGACAGCCGCCGCGGCGAGGCGCTTGCCAGGACCAGCTTGACGCTTTGATCGGCCATCGGATGTTATTTGAAACGGTAGTTGATGCGCCCCTTGGTCAGGTCGTAGGGCGTCATTTCGACCATTACGCGGTCGCCGGCCAGCACGCGGATGCGGTTCTTGCGCATCTTGCCGGCGGTGTGTGCGATGATTTCGTGCTTATTGTCGAGCATCACGCGAAACGTCGCGTTGGGCAGGAGCTCGGTCACCGTGCCTTCAAATTCGAGCAGTTCTTCTTTTGCCATGAATATCCCTGGTTGGCCGCGCCGGGCAAGCGCCGCGGCTCGCGCGGTATGAACCGGATGCGGCCCGAAATCAAGGCGGGAGCGATTTATACCCCGCGCGCGCCAAGTGCCCCGAAACGCTCGCGCAAGCGCTTCATCAACCCGTCGCGCACCTGGCGATAGGCATCGAGCATCTGTTCGCGATTGCCGGAAACGACGGAAGGATCAAGCGTCGGCCAGTATTCCGCCTCGATCGCCATGGTCCGGGTCATTTCCAATGCCCGGTGATGGGCCTCGGGCGACAGCGAGATGACCACATCGAAGCTCGAATCTTCGAGATCGTCGAAGCCCTGGGCGCGATGTTTCTTCAGGTCGATGCCGATTTCGTCCATGACCGCGATCATGAAGGGATCAGCCTCGGTCGGCTTCACCCCGCAGCTCGCAACGAACACCTTGTGCCCGTAGAGATGCTTCATGATTCCCGCCGCCATGGGCGAGCGTATGGCGTTCTGCGTGCAGGCGAACAGCACTGCGCCGGGAAGGTCGCCGCTCATCCGCGCCAGTGCAATACGCTGACCAGTGTGAACAGCCGGCGCGCCGTGTCGAAATCAAGGGTTGCCTTGCCGGCCAATCGCTCGCGGAGAATTTCGCTTCCCTCGTTGTGAAGGGCGCGGCGCGCCATGTCGATGGTCTCGATCTGGCTCGGCGTCGCGGTGCGGATCGCCTTGTGATAGCTCTCGCACATCAGGAAATAGTCCTTGATGATGCGGCGGAATGGCGAAAGCGCCAGTCCGATGGCGATCAACGGTTGGCCGGCCTCATTGCGGATATCGAAAACGAGACGGCCTTCAATCGCCGACAATTCGAGCTGATAGGGACCGTCCTCGCGGCCCTCGACCGAAAAGCTGTTCTCCTCGATGAGATCGTAAATAGCGATCCTACGCTCGTGCTCGGCATCGGCGGAACGGCCGGGCCCGAGACCCTGGCCGAGACCGATGGCGATGAGGCGGTTACGCGGCTTCTCCGTCATGGCCGATGCCTATGCCAGATCGGCTCGGCGCGCGACAGTCGCTTCCTTCAGCCCGTCTCGTGGCTTGGCATATGGGCGGTTTCCCAACCCGGCCCCAGGTCTTCGAGCGCCGCCTCGATACATTCGACCGTCGCCTCGATCCGCCCGCCGCCGGAAAAATCGAGCCTGATCCGCCCCGACGGCTCTTCGCCGGGTTCGAAGGAGATGGCGAGCAATGACAATACCGCGTCGGGAAAGTCCTGGCGGATGCGTTGCGCCTTCACCTCGAGGACGCGGTCGAAGTGAAGCCCGGTGCGCCGGCGGTGGAACGCATGGCCGTCCCCCTTGGATTCGTCCCAGGCGAAGCGGTTGGCGAGGAGAACCAGCTTTCCGGCACGCTTCAGATAGCGGATGTCTCCGGCAAGGATGACCGCGTCCTGCATCTGGGCGGAGATGACCGCCAGATCCTCGGTATCGAAAGCGGTCAGCTTAAGCACGTCGTACCTGGTCTCACTGCCCGGCAAGACGCTCGATATCGGCGCCGCAGTCGCGAAGCTTCTGCTCGAGCGACTCGAAGCCGCGATCGAGATGGTAGACGCGGTGCAGAACCGTATCGCCTTCGGCGGCAAGCGCGGCGATGACCAATGACACCGAAGCCCTGAGGTCGGTCGCCATGACTGGCGCGCCGGTCAGTTTTTCGACGCCGCGTATTTCAGCACTGTCGCCCTGCAACTGAATATCGGCGCCAAGCCGCGCCAATTCCTGGACATGCATGAAGCGGTTTTCGAAGATGGTCTCGCGGATCACCGAAGTGCCCTTGGCCTTGGTCATCAAGGCCATCAATTGCGCTTGGAGATCGGTTGGAAAGCCCGGATAGGGTTGCGTCTCGACGCGGATCGGCGAGATGCCCGCGCCATTGCGCTGGATGCGCAACCCGTCATTCGTCCGCCGGACGTCGACTTCTGAATCGGCAAGGACGTCGATGACGGTGTCGAGCGTATCGGGCCTTGCGCCCTGCAGCGTGACATCGCCGCCGGTCATGGCGACCGCCATGGCATAGGTGCCGGTCTCGATCCGGTCGGCGATCACCGTATGATCGGCGCCGTGCAGCGAAGTGACGCCGGTGACCTTCAGTGTCGGCGAATGGATGCCCTCGATCCTGGCGCCCATCTTGACGAGGCACTCGGCAACATCGCCGATTTCCGGCTCCTGCGCGGCGTTTTCGATGATCGTATCGCCCTTGGCGAGGGTTGCGGCCATCAGGGCCGCGTGGGTCGCGCCGACCGAGACTTTCGGGAAGGTAATGCGGTTGCCGATGAGCCCCTTGGGTGCCTTCGCCAGCACGTAGCCAGCTTCGATGGCGATCGTCGCGCCGAGCTGTTCCATGGCCATGATGTGGAGATCGACCGGCCGCGTGCCGATGGCGCAACCACCGGGGAGCGATACTTTGGCCTCGCCGCAGCGGGCCAAGAGCGGTCCGAGCACCCAGAAGCTCGCCCGCATCTTGGAGACGAGTTCGTAGGGAGCTGTCGTGTCGGCGATGGTGCGGGCGGTCAACCGCAAGGTCTCGCCGCATTGGCCACTTTGACCGGCGCGTTTGCCGTCGGTCGAGATGTCGACGCCGTGATTCTGCAGGATGCGCTGCAGCATGCGAACATCCGCCAGCCGCGGCGTGTTGCGCAAAGTGAGCGTGTCTTCGCTGAGCAGCGAGACGATCATCAAGGGCAGGGCGGCATTCTTGGCACCGCTGATCGGAATGATACCATTGAGCTTGTTGCCGCCGCCAATGCGGATGCGATCCATGTCGTGGAATCCCCTTCAGAAAGCGCCGGTTGTATGTTCCGGCTGGTGCGCCTTCCCCGTGCGAATCTGGAGCCTAAGTCGCATAAATGGCTGCAAAGGGGCAAGTTTTAATCGGGTTTTGCGGGCTCATCTGCGGTTTTTGGACCGGGTGTGGCCTTGCGCGCACGGCCTTGCGCCTTGCGGCGGGCAAGATTGGCCTTGAGCGCCTTGGCGAGGCGCTTGGCGCGATCGGGCGATTTGGCGGGTTCCTTGGCCATTTTTCACTAATTTCGGCGATGTTTGGCGGCTGTCAAGGCGCCTCGCGCGACGACGGCTTGATTGCAGCAAGAGCCTGTGGCACTAGTCCGCCCGCCTCCCGGACCGCTTGCGCGGGACCGGCGAGCCGCTCCTCGTGCGCTGCGGTAGCTCAGTGGTAGAGCACCCCCTTGGTAAGGGGGAGGTCGAGAGTTCAATCCTCTCTCGCAGCACCAGCCTTGCCAATCCAGACAACAGCTTAGCAAACTTGCGCCGGACTCAGGGCTGCCGCTGGCTGCCAGAGCACTTCTAGAGGGAAATGCTGCCAGCTCGATGAGCTTAGTAACGGTCTCGGCGTGCGACACAGCTTCTGCTCGAGGCGGCGTGTAGCTTGCTCAAGGGCTTTCGCCCCGCATATGTTGTTAGAAATTAGTCGTTACCTCGAGTCTTGATATGCCCAACCTATGGCTTCGCCATCGATGAACACAAACTGGCCTGGAAACACGACTCGCTCCATGAGACATCACGTACTTTCCTGCGGCGCGGTAATTGCGCTTCTCTGGTCTCTCATCGTACCTCTTCAGGCCACAGAGACTCGTGAAGTGGAGAAAATCGAAGCATGGTCGGTCTTCTATGACGCGGCAGGCGAGGGGGCTTGCTACGCGAAAGGGACATACGGGAAGGAGACCAGCTTCACGCTTGGGAAGATCGCGCCGGCCGCGACATGGTTCGCAGTCGTCTCCAACCCGGCATTTGGCCCAATCCAAATCGGTACCTCCTACGAGATCAGATATGTCTTTGGCAGCAAATATGCCTGGGCCGAAACGCCGATTGGGACGCAAGATGGCTTGCGATCGGACGACATCGGCGATGAGTTTGTCGATGACTTCGCGCGGGCGTCATCGATGAAGCTGCTGTTTCAAGGCCGTAGCATTGATTCCTTCAAACTGCCCGGCACCCGCGCCGCAGTCGCGGCAATCAATCAATGTTATGTTTCCCACGCGCGCAAAACGGCGCCATATGCGGCGTCTGAGCCTTCCGAACCTCAATAGTCGCTCGCGCTATTTGGTCGCCGCGACGTTCTCCTGGACCTTCCATCCGAGGGCTGCGAGGTTCTTTTTCGCAAGCTTTGTTGCAGTTCCGGTGATTGCAAATAGCTTCGCGCCAGAGGCACCCTGATCCCTGGCCGCGGCCGTCATGGCAATGAAGACCTGACTTGTTGGCTCGGTCCAAGATACGGCGTCGAAAGGAAAAATCCCGACAATGCCATTGTCCTTGGTCGAGCAAATCGGGAATGCAGAACCTGGAACCGCGATGAAACCGGCAAGATTTCCGGCTTTCTGCTGGTAGCTCGCGATCAACTCAAGACGCCGCCGTGTGAGAAAGGCAACGTCGCGATTGCGGACGGATGCCGCGCGCGCGACCGCGATGTCGAGTCCCTTCAATTTGCCAAGCTTGGTCAATGCCGCGACGATCGCGACGGCATCGACGGGTGTGTACTGTCGATTGCCCAGAAATTTCTCAGCCGTCACCGTGTCGATCCCGAACTGGAGCAGGGCTTTGCGATTGGCGTCCAAAAGCTGGGCGGCGGAGTTGTCGCGCACTGTTTCATTCAATGAGTTTGCTGTCGACACGTTGGAGACGACGGCCCCCGCAGCGCCAGGAACCGCAAGGAAGGCGCCCTTCACGGCCAATCCGCCGAGCGATGCGGCCGTGGCCAGATCGTCGAGCCGGTCGGCAAGAGGTTTGAAATCGGTATAGGGATCAACGCCGTATTTATAGGCCAGGAATCGCTTTTCCTTGGCCGCACCGGTGATGCTGGCGAATGCGCTATCCTGGGTCTTGCCGCTGTTGCGAATGCCCGAGCGGATGCCGTCAATAAATTGTCCAATCCCCGTCGCGGTATTCTCGACGGTGCTCACTGGTTTGGTGATCAGATTGCCGGCGAATTGGAACGGGCTGATACCTGCCTTGACGAGGGCATCCGTGAACTGCTTCGAGTTTGCCGTACTGTTGAGGGCATCAAGCGCCCACAGTTCCGCGAAGCGCTTGAACAGCATGGCGTCGCCATTCACCTTGAACACGCCGACGGGAGTCTTCAGTGTGTAATTGCGAAGATAGCCATCGCTCGGAACCGGATCGACGACGACGTAATTGGATCCCTCGGCGGCGCCACCGAGAATGTCGCGCGCAGCAAACACCGGTGGTTCCTCGAAGCCTCCCGCACGCGCTTCAATGGCCAGCAACAAGCCCGCCAAGGCTGCCGCCAACGGCCATATCCTCACCAGTGCCTCCTATGCCGCCATCGCGCGAACGAATCGCCCGCACCCGAATCGGGGAGATGTCCATTCCTATGAGTATTTCCCGCAGCGTCAAGCGCACCGGCTCAAACCGGCTAGTTCACCGCGCGGGCTTGTGAGACCAGGACCGGATCCTCGCGATAGAGCGCCGGGAACAGACGCTTCAAATTCGCGATCTTGGGCAGGTCGTTATAGACGATGTAAAGCTGCGTCGGGTTGAGGGTGAGATAATCCTGATGGTAGTCCTCGGCCGGATAGAACGTCTGGTTCGGCTCGATCGTGGTGACGATGGCCGCGTCATAGACCTTGGCGGCACCGAGCTGATCGATATAGGCCTTGGCGATCTTCGCCTGCTCGCCGTTGAGAGGAAAGACTGCCGAGCGATATTGGGTCCCTTTATCCGGACCCTGACGATTGAGCTGGGTCGGGTCATGCGCGACCGAGAAGTAGATTTGCAGAATGCGGCCGTAAGTAATCTTGGAGGGGTCGAATGAAATCTGCACCGACTCCGCGTGGCCGGTCGTGCCGCTGCCGACAAGGCCGTACTGCGCTGTGTCTTTGTCGCCGCCCGTATAGCCTGACACGGCATTGAGAACGCCATCGACGTGCTGGAAAACGCCCTGCACGCCCCAGAAGCAGCCACCCGCGACGACGGCAACTTCACTTTTCGCGCTGGCCGCCTGCTCGTCCATGGCGGGCGCCGGGATCTCGATCCCCTCGCGGGCACTTGCCTCCTGTCCAAGGAGCGCGGCACCGAGCAGTGTCAGGCCCAGGACAATACCTGCCGTACAACGAAAGATCGCGATCATCGAAGCGTCTCCACAAGAGTATCTCGCGTCGATACGCTTTCGCGCGCCACATTTCCATGGATGGGACGCCTCTCACGCGCATTTGAAGTCACCAGGGCGGGACCTCAAGGCCGCTTGATCCATTCGTGACCAGGACTCTCGCTAGTCAATCCCGCCGGCAAAGCGGTAGCCGATTCCCGGCTCGGTCAGGACCAGTCGCGGTTCCGACGGATCGTCTTCGAGTTTCAACCGCAATTGGCCGATGAAAACGCGCAAATACTGCATGTCCTCGACATGCGCTGGGCCCCAAACGGCGGACAGGATTTGGCGGTGGGTGAGAACCCGTCCCGCATTCCGCATCAAGAGTGCAAGAAGCTCGAACTCCTTCGGCGTCAGGTGCAGGACTTCGCCATTCCTGGTGACGCTGTGCGCGGCAATATCGAGGACAATGCCCTGCATGCGCAGGACATTCGCCGTCTCGGCGCTGCGTCCGACATGCCGCAAGGCCGTCCTGATGCGAGCCAGGAGTTCGCCAATGCCAAACGGCTTGTTGACATAGTCGTCGGCGCCAAGATCGAGCGCGGCGATTTTTTCGGCTTCGCGATCGCGCGCCGATAGCACGATGATGGGAACTTTCGACCAGCTGCGGACCTCGCGGATGACCTCCTTGCCGTCCATATCGGGCAGGCCGAGATCAAGGATGACGAGGTCGGGCGCCGTCGCGGCGATCATCTTCACGGCCGCTTGCCCGTTTTCCGCACTCGTCACGCTATAGCCGCCCGCCGTCAGTCCTGGTTTCAGGAAGCGCTGGATCTGCGGCTCGTCATCGACGACGAGGATGGTCGCGGCCACCGTCATCTAACCCTCCAAGTCCGCTTTCGGAGTTGCGGCCGGCAAGACGATTCGCAAACGCGCTCCGCGGCCCTCGGCGACCGGGCTTTCCGCCGCGATCTTACCGCCCATCGCATCGACGACACCGCGCGCGATTGCCAAGCCAAGGCCGGTCCCCGCTCGTCGCCCATCACCTTCGACGCCGCGATAAAATTTCGTGAAGATACGTTCGAGGTCCTGCTGCGGAATCCCGGCACCTTTATCTGTCACCGTAAGCACGGCCGTCCCGCGCTCGGCTATGACAGCGATATCGACTGGCTGTCCGGCCGGCGCGTATTTATTGGCGTTGTCGATGAGGTTGAAGACGACCTGCTCGAGCAAGCTCGAATCGCCGCGCACCAGGGGAACGTCCGGCGCAATACTAAGCGCGACGGGCCGATCCGGCCATAATTTCTTGGCCCGCGCCGCGGCCGCGCGCACGGTGTCGCCGAGATCGATCCAGTCGCGCATGAGATCGAGCGCCCCGCTTTCGAGCCGCGTCATGTCGAGCAGATTGGCGACGAAATTGGAAAGCCTGATTGCTTCTTCCTCGATCGCTACGAGGAGATCGTCGCGCGCATCCTTGGGCATACGGTCGCCCAGGCTTCTGAGGCTGGTGACGGCGCCGAGGATCGAGGCAAGCGGCGTGCGCAGATCATGCGACAGCGAAGAGAGGAGGGCGGAGCGCAGGCGCTCGCTTTCGGCTGCGGCTTGCGCCTCATTGGCATCGCGGACGAGCAGCACGCGTTCGATGGAGATTGCCGTCTGGTCGAAAAGCGAATCGAGCATGCGATGATCGTCGTCCGTCAAGGTCTCTTCGCCGGGCTTGACGCCGATCACGCCAACCGTCCCGCGCGATGTCCGCAACGGGCTGAAGCGGTACTGCGCATTGGGCAATGTCGTCGAACTGAGCCCCGCCACTTCGCCATGGCTCATGGCCCAGCGCGCCGCCGCCCATTCGCTTGGCCCCATCGTGTCTTCGGGCGGGAATGCCGCGCGAATGGCAAGGTCCTCGCCATTGGCGAGGAGCACGATGCTCTGGCCCTTGACCGCACCCGCCGTCTGCGAGGCGACCGCCCAGAGAACATCATCGAGCCCGGCCGTGCCCGAGAGCTTGCGCGAGAAATCGAACAACATCTGGGTCTGCCGGATGCGGCGCTGCGCGGCATCGGATCGCTCGCGGATGCGCCCCGCAAGGCCGCCCGTTACGACTGCGACCACGAGGAAGATAACGAGCGCCAGGAGTTCATGCGGGCTCGCGACAGTGAAGGTGTGAATCGGCTCGATGAAGAAGAAGTTATAGGCGAGAAACGACAGAAAGGCTGCAAGCACCGCCGAGCGCATGCCGAAATTGACCGCGCAGAGCAACACCGCCAGCAGGAAGATCATCGACAGGCTTGGCCGGTTGAGCCAGTGCAGCGCGAGCTTGCCGATCAGCAACGCAACGCCGACGGACACCGGCGCGGCGATCAAGCCGGCAGCGCGAATCGGCGCCATCAGCTTCTGCCAATGCCACTTCGGTGCTTCCTCCTCCTCGGGCGTGATCACGTGAACGGCAATGCCGGAAGCAAGCCGCGTGACTTCTTCCGAGAGCGATCGCCCTATCAGGCGCCTGAACCATCCGGCGCGCGAGCGGCCCAGTACGATCTGGGTAATATTCTCGCGCCGCGCATAGCGCAGCATCTCGTCGGGGAGGTCGCGGGCGGCGAGGCGCGCTGTATCCGCTCCCAGGCGGCGCGCCAGGTTCAATGCGTCGTCGATCCGCTTTGCGGTCGCATCACCGACATCCTCGCCGAGCCTCTGCACATTGAGCGCCACCCAGGATCCATTGAGCCCATTGGCGAGCCGGCCGGCGGCGCGCACCACTGCTTGCGTATTGGGGTCGGGCCCGACACAGACGAGAATGCGCTCGGCCGTCGGCCAGGGTCCTTCGATGGCGTTCTGCCGCAGATAGCTCACCATCTGGTCGTCGACGCGATCGGCGGTGCGCCGCAGCGCCAGTTCGCGCAAGGCCGTGAGATTGCCGGCTTTTAGAAAATTGTCTGCCGCGCGTCGCGCGTTGTCGGGAAGATAGACCTTGCCTTCCTTGAGCCGCTGGATGAGTTCGCCCGGTGTGATATCGACGACGACGACATCATCCGCCTTCTCGATGACGGTATCCGGCACGAGCTCCCGCACGGTTATGCCGGTGAGCGACGACACCACATCCGACAGGCTTTCGAGATGCTGGATGTTGAGCGCCGTCCACACATCGATTCCGGCCTCGAGCAGTTCTTCGACATCCTGGTAGCGCTTCGGGTGGCGGCTTTCCGGCGCATTGCTGTGGGCGAGTTCGTCGACAATGATCAACGCCGGGCGCCGCGACAGGGCGGCATCGATATCGAACTCCATAAGCGTGTGGCCGCGATAGGAGATGGTCTTGCGCGGCAGAACTTCGAGACCCTCGAGAAGCCCGGCCGTCTCGGCGCGGCCATGCGTTTCGACTACGCCGACGAGGACATCCTTGCCCTCTGCCTTAAGCCGTTGTGCCTGCGAGAGCATTGCATAGGTCTTGCCAACCCCGGGCGAGGCGCCAAGGAAGACTTTGAGACGGCCGCGCCGCTCCTGCTTGGCAAGCGCTAGGAGGGCTTCCGCAGAAGGCCGCGCTTCACCCGTGGCTGCCATTACATCTCCAGCGAATTGCTATCCCAGCTTGTCGATCGCGAGATTGAGGAGAAGTACGTTAACCCGCGGTTCGCCGATCAAACCGAGAAACGGCCGTTCAATATGCTCTTCCACCACCCGGCGCAACTCGTCCTCGGGGAGGTTGCGGGCCTTGGCCACGCGTCCAACTTGTAAGAGCGCATAGGCTGGCGAGATCTCCGGATCGAGCCCGCTGCCCGAAGCGGTAACCGCATCGGCCGGAAGCTGGCTGACTCCATTGGCAGCCTTGACGGCATCCGAATCCGCCTTGATGCGCTCCATGAGCTTGGCTGAAGTCGGACCCAGATTGGATCCCGAAGAGGCCGCGGCATCATAGCCGGCGCCCGCCGCCGAGGGCCGCGGATGGAAATAGCGCTCGGACGCATTCGCCTGTCCGATCAATTCCGAACCGACATAGCCATCTCCCTTGGGGATCATGCTTCCGGTGGCAAGACGGGGAAACAATGCTTGCGCAATGCCGGTCATGGCGAAGGGATAGGCGACGCCGGTGAGGAGGGTGAGAAGCGCGAAGATGACGAGTGCGGGGCGCAGATGAGCAAACATGATTTTTTCCTCAAGCCAAGCCAATGGCGGCGACCACCAGGTCGACCAGTTTGATGCCGATGAACGGAACGATGAGGCCGCCGAGCCCATAGATGAGCAGGTTGCGGCGCAGCAGCGCAGCAGCGCCTTCCGCGCGATAGGCAACCCCCTTCAGGGCAAGCGGGATCAGCGCGATGATGATGAGCGCGTTGAAGATCACCGCCGACAGGATCGCACTTTGCGGCGAATTCAGGTGCATGATGTTCAAGGCGCCGAGTTCCGGATAGGTGACGATGAACAATGCCGGAATGATCGCGAAATACTTGGCGACGTCATTGGCGATGGAAAATGTCGTCAACGATCCGCGCGTCATCAGCAACTGCTTGCCGATCTCGACCACCTCGATGAGCTTGGTTGGATCCGAATCGAGATCGACCATGTTGCCGGCTTCGCGCGCGGCCTGCGTTCCGGATTGCATGGCAACCCCGACATCGGCCTGGGCGAGCGCCGGGGCGTCATTGGTGCCATCGCCGCACATGGCGATGAGCCGGCCTTTGCTCTGTTCGTTGCGGATGTAAGAGAGTTTGTCCTCGGGTGTTGCCTCGGCGATGAAGTCGTCGACGCCGGCTTCCGAAGCAATCGCCGCGGCCGTGACCGGATTGTCGCCTGTCACCATGACGGTTTTGATACCCATGGCGCGCAAGGCGTTGAAGCGGTCCTTGATGTCGGGCTTCACGACATCCTTGAGATGGATCACGCCAAGCAGCTTGCCATTCTGGGAGACGGCCAACGGGGTGCCGCCACTGCGCGCGATATGATCCACTGCCTGGCGAAAGACCGGCGGAGAATTGTCGACGGGAATGCCGGCATCCTTGAGGATTGCATCGACCGCGCCTTTTCTGATGCTGCGGGAACCAAGGTCGATGCCCGATATCCGCGTCACCGCCGAGAATGGGACGAATTTGCCGTCTTCCGGACGCGCCGACGAGGCATCGCTCTTCTTCGACTTCGCCAAGGCGACCACTGATCGCCCTTCGGGTGTCTCATCGGCATAGGAAGCAAGAAGCGCTGCCTCGGACAACTCGGCTTCGCTGACGCCTGGGACCGTGGAATGGCCGTCGCCAGACGATTGCCGAAGGTGATCGTGCCGGTCTTGTCGAGAAGCAGGGTATCGACATCGCCTGCCGCCTCAACGGCCCGCCCCGATGTCGCCATCACGTTGAAGCGGATGAGACGATGTCCATGCCGGCAATGCCGATTGCCGATAGAGTCCGCCGATCGTCGTCGGGATCAGCGTCACCAGCAGGGCAACGAGCACGGTTATGGAGAGCAGCGTGCCGGAACAGCCCGCAAGTCCCCACAGCGTTACGACCGCGATCAGGAAGATCAGGTCATGCCCGACAGGAGGATGGAGAGTGCCAACTCGTTCGGTGTCTTCTGGCGAGCAGCACCTTCGACGAGCGCGATCATGATCGAGGAAGGTCGAGCCGGCCGCCGCCGTGACCCTTACCTTGATCTGATCCGAGAGAACGGTCGTGCCGCCGGTCACCGCCGAGCGATCGCCGCCCGATCTGCGGATGACCGGCGCAGACTCCCTGTGATGGCCGATTCATTGACCGATGCAATGCCTTCGATGATCTCGCCATCGGCCGGAATGACTTCGCCGGCCGAGACGATCACGATATCGTCGACTTCCTCGAGGTCGAGCGCCGAGACGGTCTCGAGAAGATCGTCGCGCTCGCCAGGCATCAGCACGCGGCGCGCCTTGGTATCGGTACGCGTGCGCCGCAGGGCATCGGCCTGCGCCTTGCCGCCTTCGGCGACCGCCTCGGCAAAATTGGCGAACAGCACGGTGAACCACAGCCAGAGCGCGATCTGTCCGAAAACCAGCTATTGCCGGTCGCAGCGAAGACGTCGCGCAACCAGAAGATAGTGACGAGCGCGGCAACCGCTTCGGTCACGAACATGACCGATTTTCGCCATCTGCCGCGGGTTGAGCTTGCTGATGAAGCGCATCGACTGCGGCGCGCGATAGAATAGCGCCATCGAAGAGATGCGGAGCTGCTGCTTTCTTGGTTGACATGGTTTGCTCCATCAGAAAGTTTTGCCGGCGAGCATCAGGAAATGCTCGACGATTGGGCCTAGGCCTGCAGGGAAGTACTGCAGCCCGTTCAGGATGAGGATGACGCCGACGAGAAGGGCTACGAACAACGTGCCATGCGTCGGGAACGTGCCCGCGGAAGGCGCAAGCTTGGTCTTCGCCGCAAGCGATCCTGCACGGCCATGACCGGTACGAGGTAGCCGAAGCGGCCCATGAACATTGCCATGCCGAGCGTCGTCATACCAGGGCGCATTGGCGGTAAGACCTGCGAAGGCTGAGCCGTTATTGCCTGTCCCTGACGAGAAGGCGTAGAGAATCTCGCTCAAACCATGTGGGCCGGGATTGAGAATGCCGGCAAGCCCGGCCGGGATCATCGCCGATATGGCGGTGAATCCGGAGAATGGCGAGCGGCAGGATGATGAGCGCCAATATGGCGAGCTTCATCTCTTTCGCTTCGATCTTCTTGCCGAGATATTCCGGCGTGCGCCCGACCATCAGACCGGCGATGAAGACCGCGAGCAGTGCGATGACGATCATGCCGTAAAGGCCCGACCCCGTGCCGCCGGGCAGGATTTCACCAAGCTGGATGAAGAGCATGGGGAGAAGACCGCCCAAGGGCGTGAAGGAATCATGCATCGCATTGACGGCGCCGCAGGAAAGCCTGGTGGTCACCACGGCATAGAGCGCCGACATCGCGAGCCCGAAGCGGACTTCCTTGCCTTCCACGGCTGCCGCCGGCGGGATCGATGCCGAACTGCGAGAATAGCGGGTTGCCGTGAGCTTCCCGCCCAATAGGCCGCACCGACGCTGACGATAAGGAGGATATACATCGCCTTGAGAAGCGCATTGCCCTGCTTCTGGTCGCCCACCATGCGCCCAAAGGTGAAGGGAAGCGCCGTTGAAACCAGGAGCATGGCGAAGATCGAGAGGACGTTGCCCCAGGCGCTGGGATTCTCGAAGGGATGCGCGGCATTGGCGTTCATGAAACCGCCGCCATTCGTGCCGAGTTGCTTGATCGCTTCCTGGCTCGCCATCGGCCCCATCGCGATCGTCTGTTTGGCGCCGTCAAGTGTTGTTGCATCGATCGAGCCAAGCAGTGTCTGCGGTACGCCCAGCAATCCATAGGCAAGCGCGACCACGATCGACAGCGGCAACAGGATGTAGAGCGTCGTCCGCGTGAGATCGACCCAGAAATTGCCGATCGTTTTCGCACCGCTGCGCGCGAAAGCGCGCGTGACCGCGATCGCCAATGCGACACCGGTTGCCGCCGACAGGAAATTCTGGACCGTGAAGCCCGCCATCTGCACGAGATGGCCCATGGTGGTTTCGCCGCCATAGGATTGCCAATTCGTGTTGGTGACGAAGCTGATCGCCGTGTTGAATGAGAGATGCTCGCTCACCGCGCCGAAGCCTTGCGGGTTGAGCGGCAGGACGCCTTGCAGGCGCTGCAGCGCATAGAGGAAGAGAAAGCCGATCGCATTCAGCGCGAGCATGGCCAGCGTGTAGGAAAGCCAGCTCTGCTCCTTGCCGGGATCGATGCCGGCTGCGCCATAAAAGCCGCGCTCTACGGGCGCGAGAATGGGGCTAAGAAACGTCCGTTCGCCGTTGAATACCCGCGCCATGAAAATGCCAAGCGGCCACGCGGCGGCAAGAACCAACAGCAATATGAGGGCGATTTGCGCCCAGCCTGCGAAGGTCATGATGAACCTCAGAATTTTTCAGGATTGAGCAGCGCGTAGAGCAGATAGCCTGCAAGGCCGATCGCTACGAGCAAACCAATGAATGCTTCGGCCATGATGCCCTCCTAAAGCCGGTCGCATTGACGGGCATAAAGCGCGGCAAGAAAAAACATGCCGGCGCCGAGGGCGAGAAAGATGATGTCGAACATCGTGTATCTCCCGGGGGTTGGCCGGAAGATCGCGATTGGCGCATCAAATTTCGATTGGGACTTCGCGTTCCGGATATCAGGAAAACATAAAGATCGCCAAGTCGCGCACCCTATCGACGCACTAACTGGGGGTCAAACATCCAATCGTATGACCGGCCTGTCTAAGCGGCTGATGCAACTGCTGGCTGCGTTTTCGGAAACGGCTTGAACGTGAGCGCGATCAGGAAGGCGCCGATGCCGATTCCCCAGGCTCCGATATAGAGCCAGCCATAGCTTGCGAAACTGTCGAAGATGAGACCGCCGGCCACTGGTCCGGTCGCCATGCCGAGGCTGGCCGCCATGGTCGTTCCGCCGATCACCGTTCCCATCATGCGCAACGGAAAATTCTCGCGCGCCAGAACTGCGTAGAGCAGCGCCGATGCGGCATATATGAAACCGAAGACCGCGGCGACCGCGTAAAAGGCGCCGAGTTCGCGCACGAAGAAATAAGCAAGCGCACCGAAGGCCTGAAGCAGCAGGCCGATGACCAGGATGCGCTTGGCGCCGAACTTGTCACCGAGCAGGCCGAAGGCGACGCGACCGCCCATGCCGGCGAGGCCTTCGACGCTATAGATCGAAACCGCCGCAATCATTGGTATGCCGCAACTGATGGCATAGCTCACCGTGTGGAAGATGGGCCCCGAATGCGTGGCGCAGCAGAAGAAATTGGTGAGGCAGAGGATGATGAAAGGCGGCGACTTCATCGCCTGCGACACCGACATGCTCGATTCGTCACCATTGTCCGTTGCCATGGGGCCGGCTGGTGAGGCGAGCGCCGGCGGGCGGCGCACCAGGAACGAGATCGGAATCATGATCACCGCAACGACGATCGCAATGATGAGAAGCGCCGTCCGCCAGTCATAGAGCGAGACGAGCCACGCAGCGAAAGGCGACATGGTCATTGGCGCCATTCCCATGCCGGCTGAGACCAGCGAAACGGCAAGGCTGCGATGTGTATCGAACCAGCCGGTGACACAGGCCATCATTGGCGCGAAGACGGCCGCCGTCGCGCCGCCGACCGCCAATCCGAAGACCAGTTGGAACTCGATCAGCGTGGTTGCGCGACTGGCGAGCGCCAAAGCGGCCGCGAGACCGGCAGAACCGATGAGCACGACGATGCGCGGGCCGAGGCGATCGGACAAGGTTCCCCACATCATGCTGGCGAAGGCCATGGCGAGGAAGCCGATGGTCATCGCACTCGAGACGCCGGTAACCGACCAGCCGGTGGCATGCGAGATCGGCGTGAGGAAGACGGGCAGAGAGAACATCGCGCCGATTGCAACGCAGCCCAACAGGCCGCCTGCGGCGACGATCACCCAGCGATAGGTAGCGTTGTTCATTGCCCTCTTTCCTCCAGCCATCGTGGCGGCGCGCCAAGGCACGCCGCCGGTGTTCGCGAATTCCGGTATCAGCCAGGGATACGATCGCCATATTCGGCATGAAGCCGTTTCCAGCCTTCCCAGAACGGCGCCGGCCGCTTGCCTTCCGAGCGCGCCACGAGGACGTCGAGATGCATATGCCAGCCTGCCGCCACTTTGAGTAGCATGGAGCGATCGGGCAAGCGGCGATGGATGACGGTGAGGAGCACTCTCTTGCCGGCGGGGGCCAGTTCGAAGGTGACATCGCCGCTGCCCTGCCAGGTGAAGGAGAGTTTGCGCGGCGGATCGACCTCGGTGATCTTGCTCTTCATCCGGTGTTCTTCGCTGAAGCCCGGCGGCCGCTCGGTCGGCTCGTCATTGAGTTCGCCATTGCGCCAGACGAATTCGAAAGGCGCACCGACTTTGAGTTCCATGTCGCCGGCTGCCAGCCATTTGCGGCGCAGGTTGCTCTCGGTGAGAAAGGACCAAACCCGCTCGATTGGGCCTGGCAGCAGGCGCTGAATGGTCAGTGTCGTCGGCTCGGTGAGGACGCCATAGGTCTCGATTGTTGCAAGATCGCTCATTGTTCATCTCCTTCGGATTTGGGGTCGGGGTTGGATTGGGCTGCATCCTCCTCGAGGAGCAGGTCTTCGAGGCGATCGAGACGCAAGGTCCAGAAGCCTTCGTAGTAGCTCAGCCATTCATGCGCGCTGGCGAGGGGGCCGGGCTCCAGATGGCAGACATGCGTGCGGCCGCGCACTTCGCGGCGGATCAAGCCGGCAGTTTCGAGCGCCTTGATGTGCTTGGAGGCGGCCGCCAGCGACATGGAGAAGGGCTCGGCCAATTGGCTGACCGTCCTTTCTCCGCCCGCCAGTGAGCGCAGCATCGTCCGGCGCGTCGGATCGCCGAGGGCGTGAAAGACGGCGTCGAGCCGCTGTGCCTGTAATTCAACCATGTGGTTGAATATATGGTCATCAAAGATGACAGTCAACCACTTGGTTAAATAATTTTTTGAGCGTCAGCGGTTACAAGATTTAGCGCGGCAGAGGGCCCGCAGCAGCGCCTGTCCGGATGCTTGTCATCGAGCCGAGAAAGGCTGCGATGATTCTTGTCTCGGCTTCCTCCATGTCCAGCATGGCGCAGTCGATATAGACGCAAAGCGCATCGATGATGGTTTCTGTGCAGTCCGAGTCGATTTCGATGCCGCCATCTTCCAGTGCTGTTTCGATCCGGCTGCGCGCTGCGAGCATTTCCAGCGCATGCCAAGTGGAATTGTCGGTTGGCTTCATGACCCGCTCCCTTTCGAGATTGGAGAGGGCCCTCCATACGCTTGCAAAAATGACAGGACGCTTACGCAACCAAGACCATTTAGTGGCAGGCGAGGAATAATGGCGGATGATTTGATGCAACGCCGCGCAATGTCACTCCATTCTCAATTCGACAGCGAAGTAAGTGGCGATAAGTCCTATCGGTGGAGACGCTCTCTTGCGCTAGTTCTCTGATTGTTGAGCAACGAGCAGACCCGTGACAGAACTCGCGCAAGACACGGCCTATTGGAGTCTCGAACCGAGCGCTCTTACCGCAGCGTTGAATGCCTCTCCCAATGGCTTGTCGGCCGAAGAGGCCGCCGCGCGTCTCGAACACGTGGGTCCGAACAGTGTCGAGGATTCGGCGCAGCTCGGTGCGCTAAGGCTTCTCGCGCGTCAATTCGAAAGTCCTCTGGCACTGATCCTCGTCTTTGCCGCCGTCATCTCGCTTGTGTTGAGACAGTGGGTCGATGCGGCGATCATTCTCGCCATCGTCCTTGGCAGCGCTCTCCTTAGCTTTTTTCAGGAGTATCGGGCATCGACGGCTGTTGCGGCACTCAAGAAACGCCTTGCTCTGACCTGCCGTGTCATCCGTGACGGCGCGGAAAAAACGATTCACGCAGACACCGTGGTTCCCGGCGATCATCTGTTACTCTCTGCCGGTAATCTCATCGTGGCCGATGGCATTGTGCTTGAGGCGCTCGATTTTCTGGTGACGGAAGCGAGCATGACGGGAGAATCGTTTCCCGTCGAGAAGCGCCCGGGTGTCGTCCGGGCCGACGCGCCGCTCAACGAACGCACAAACAGCGTCTTTCTTGGCGCCTCGGTCCGCAGCGGAACCGCGCGCGTCTTGGTCGTCAAGACTGGTCGACAGACTCAATTCAGCGCAATCGCGGCGCGATTGAAGGCACGGGAACCCGAGACCGATTTCGCGCGTGGCGTCCGCCAATTCGGTTATCTGCTCATTCGGGTGATGATGGTGGTGGTGCTTTTCGTGCTCACCTTGAATGTCCTGCTCCATCGGCCCGCCATCGAGTCCTTGCTGTTCTCCGTTGCCCTGGCGGTCGGCCTATCGCCCGAGCTCTTGCCGGCGATCATCAGTGTCACGCTTTCCGCCGGCGCTCGCGCCATGAGCGCGAGGGGTGTCATCGTCCGCAGGCTCGTTGCGATCGAAACGCTGGGCAGCATGGATATTCTGTGCACTGACAAGACCGGTACGCTTACCGAGGGCGTCGTAGTCCTCAAGGAGGCTTCCGACAGCGACGACCGGCCTTCCGACGAAGTGCGCCGGCTTGCCTATGTGAATGCCAGTCTCGAAACCGGAATCGCCAATCCGCTCGATGCTGCGGTCATCGCAGCCTGCGAGGCCGCGAAGCCGGACATCGCGGATCTCACCAAGGTTGATGAAATACCCTATGACTTCACGCGCCGCCGCCTGACAATCGTCGTCGCCGAAGCAGGTCGCCCGGACGAGCGATTATTCGTCACCAAGGGCGCCTTCGCCAATGTCATGGAGATTTGCTCCCACCTTGAGCGCGACGGCACCGAATACGCTCTGGACGCTGGCTCGCGAACGGCGCTCAACGCACTCTTTGAAGCCAAAAGCGCGGAGGGCTACCGCGTTCTCGCACTCGCAACGCGTCGTGTCCCGGCGCGCCCCGATTATGGACGCGACGACGAGACGGATATGACCTTCCGGGGCTTCCTCGTCTTCTTCGATCCGCCCAAAGCTGATGCCCAGCGAACGATCGGGGATTTGGGCCGCCTCGGCATTCGCGTGAAGGTCATCAGCGGCGACAATCGTCATGTTACGGCGCATCTCGCACGCGCCGTCGGTCTTGATGCGGAATCGATCCTGACCGGTGAGGAACTGGCCGGTCTCAATGAAGAAGCGCTTTGGCAGCGTGCGCCGCTCACGGATCTCTTTGTTGAAATCGACCCGCAGCAGAAGGAGCGGATCGTCCGCGCCCTTCAGCGCGCCGGCCATTCGGTCGGCTATCTCGGCGACGGCATCAATGATGCGCCGGCGCTGCATGCCGCCGATGTGGGCATTTCCGTCGATCAGGCCGTCGATGTCGCACGCGAAAGCGCCGATGTGATACTGCTCGATCGCGACCTCGACGTACTGCGTGTCGGCGTTGAGGACGGTCGCCGGACCTTCGCCAATACGCTCAAATACATCTCGATCACCACCAGCGCCAATTTCGGCAACATGATCAGCATGGCGCTCGCTACACCCTTCCTGCCATTCCTGCCTTTGGCGGCGAAGCAGATCCTCTTGAACAACTTCCTGTCGGATCTTCCCTCCGTTGCCATCGCTAGTGACGCAATCGATCCTGAGCGGGTCACGGTGCCTCAGCGCTGGAGCATCAGGGAGATCAGGAATTTCATGATCGTCTTTGGATTGATCAGCTCGCTCTTCGATCTGGTCACCTTTGCCGTGCTGCTTCTCGTTTTTCACGCGGGCGAAGCCGTGTTTCAGACCTCTTGGTTCCTCATTTCACTTCTGACCGAGCTTGCGGTTGTCCTGGTCCTGCGGACGCGCCGGCCCGCGTTTAAGAGCCGCCCCAGCCGACTTTTGCTGTGGTCGACCCTTGTGGTTTCGCTATTGAGCCTGGCCATACCCTTCCTGGGTCCGGTCAGCGCCATATTCGATTTCGTGCCGCTGTCCTTAAGTGAGATCGGCGCAGTTATCGCCATCGTCGCGGCCTACATCATCGCCACCGAGCTTGCGAAGGCCGTCTATTATCGTCGGCCTGGTTGACGCGCCTTAGATCACGAGCGAGGCGAAGATCAGCGCGACCGAGCCGATCTTGGCAAAGATCGGCATGAAGCCCGCATCCTGTGCGCGATCGGCGCTGCGCCAAACGCCGGTTGTCGCGAAACCCATATAGGGCAAAGGCAGCAGGTGCATCAGAAAGGCAAGAATTGCGCTGTCAGTGAGGATGTAGAGCACCAGCCCCAAAGCGGTGCAGGCGAGATTGAGCACGATGCCGTAGACAACCGCATAGGTCCAAAAGGCCGTGCCTAAGGGAAGTTCACCGGCCCATAGCCGTTTCCAATCCGCGATCGCGGCTGGATTCGTGGGCTTGGGCTGCATGGGTGTCTGTGCTACCGGTGCGTGGCGTATGATTCATGCATAGCCGAGACGGCGGCGGCCCGCATCTGTGATTTGATTTTTGGGAAAATTGAAGATGAAGAGCCTCATCGCAGCGCTTCTGGCCTTGCCCCTCGTATTCGGCGCCCCCGTATGGGCGCTGCCGGGGAAGATCGCGGTTGTCCAATACCATCCGGCCTTCGGCCAGACCGACAAGAATATCGCCCGGCTCACCACCTATGCCGAGGAGGCGGTGAAGAGTGGCGCCAATCTCGTGCTTTTCCCGGAAGGCGCGATCTTTGGCTATGACAGCGGCTCGGAAGTCTGGTGCCGGCCGGGCATGAGCAGTTTCCAGAACAATGACGGCAGCTATCGCGGATGCCGCGACGTGAGCGACGTCGCCGAGACGGTGCCGTTCGATCCCACCACGCAGTATTGGCGGAAGTTCGCCATCGACAAGGGGATATACGTTCTCTTCAACATCATCGAGGTCAGCGACGACGAGTATTACAATACGCTGGTGGCGATCGATCCTCAGGGAAATACGACGCCCTATCGCAAGCGCATCCTCTTCGAGACCGAATATCCTTATGCGAGCCCGGGCGATGATTCGGTGATGCTGGACACGCCCTTCGGCAAATTTGGCCTGATGATCTGCATCGACGGCTTCGACACCAATGCGCAGGACTCGCTCGATCGCGGCTTCTACAGCGACTACAAGGCGGCCGGCGCTAACGCCATCCTCATTCCGATGAATTGGGATACCTATGACGCGGAGAACGAATTTGCCGCGCAATCAGTCTTTGCCGATCGTGCCAAGCGTTTCGGAATCGATATTTTTGCAAGCGATGCCTATGACGGCACCGCGCGATACTGGGCAAGCGGAGCGCCGCGCGACCGCGGTGGCCTGCCGGCGCCCGTCAACAGCGAAGGCGTCTCCTACCACACCGTGAACTATTGAGGCGGAGGTCGAATGGCGCGATAGTCGATGCCGCCATGACGAAGCTTCGTGTCGCCAGCCTTGTTTTTGCGCTCTGTCTCGCCGGCGCGTTGAGTGACGGCGCCGCTCACGCCAGCGACTTGGCCGATGCCATACTCGCGGGTGATAGCTCCGGCGTATCGGCGCTGATCGAGGCGGGCGCATCGCCGGATCAGAAAACTCCGAAAGGCTTGCCGCTTCATCTCGCGATCGAAAAGGGCAATGTCGCTGTGACGGCCGCCTTGCTGCGGGGCGGCGCCAATGTCGAAACGGCAGGCGAACCGACGGGCGCTCACGCGTTGCATGTAGCGGCGCTGACCAACGACGTGGCGATTTCTGTTCTGCTGATCAAGCATGGCGCGCACACCGAAGCCCGCGATGCCAAGGGCCGCACGCCCTTGATGGTCGCGGCAGAGGCTGGAAGCGTGCGGGCGCTCGGCGTGCTTCTCGACAATGGGGCCGATGTCGATTCCTACAATCCTGCAACCGGCGAGACGGCGCTCGGCTATGCAGCCGCGGCAAACCGGATCGAATGCGCCAAGCTGCTGATCGAGGAAGGTGCCGATCCCAATCTGCCGAACAAGGCGAACGGGCAGACGCCGATCTTCTCTGCTGCACGCTTGGGTTTCATCGACATGGTCGAGTTGCTTGTCGACAGCGGTGCCGATCTCAACATCCGCGATGCGCATGGCCGCTCGGTGCGGCAGGCGACGACGGACCAGGAAATGACGGCGATCCTCCAGGAACTCGGCGTCGTCGAATAGCGGCAAAAATAACACAGCGTTTTGAAAAACGTTTGTACACGGAGCAATTTTCGGCGCTCAGAAACGAGGCCGCGATTCATCCAGCTCTGTCAAAGACTTAGGACTATTACGAAAATTCAGGAAGAAAACGCTTGACGAACTGCGCAGCTATTTGTATGTTTTTGGTCATGCTTCCAGAAAACCCCCAAAAATTGCGCATATCTGAAGCATCGCCAGCCTAGAGCGGCGATTCCTGGCGGCAATCGCCACCTTTCATTCAGCGAGATGACGACATGAAGTCTGCTCCCGTTTGTGGGCCGGCGGTGGAATTTGGCTGCCCGGCTTTCGCGCGCGTTTTGGATGTGGTCCTAGCCCAGAGGTGGCAGCTATCGCGCGCAACTACTGAAGACACAGGGGAAACTTGCTCGTCAGGGACCCGATCATCATTGGACTTCACATCGCAAATCTGCCTAGCTTCGCCTGCCGGAGAGCGGGAGGAAACACTGGACTTCAAGCCACAATATGCGGGCCGGTTGAAACCGCAATTTGCCGCCATCGGCCTGATCCTGCTGTTGCTTGCGTGCCTGGCGGCCGGGGCTGCCTACTTATTCTGGAAGAACTACCAGGATGCCCGTGAAGAGCTTGCCGCCCGCGCCGATTCAGGATCGCAGGTGGTCTCAGCGCATGTTGGCTGGGCTTTGGAAACGGTGCGGCAGATCCTGCAACGTGTCGATGAATCGCTGGGGCCTGATCTCGGCGTGCCGGCGCCCGATGCCGAAGCGAAACTTGCGCAATCGGTCGCGATGTTGCCCGGTTCGCTGAAGGTCTATGTTGTCGATGCCGATGGCGCGACCCGTCTCACCACCGATCCGGAGTTTAAACCGATCGATGTCCGCGACCGCGAATATTTCCAGGCAATCGCCGAGGGCGAGCTCTGGCATGTGACGCCCTTGCTGGTCAGCCGATTGAACGGCGAGCAGATATTCGTCATCAGCCGGCGCATCGAGCGGGACGGAAAATTCGCCGGCGCGGCGATCGTTTCGCTCAACTCCGATTTCATGAAGGAAATCTGGCAGACCCTCAACTTTGATGCGAAGTCGACCGTAAGTCTCATCCGCGACGACGGCCAACTCGTCTCGCGCTATCCCTTGCCCGAAGGGCCTCTCGATCTGAGCAAGTATATTCTGTTTACGGACTATCTGCCGAAGGCGCCAAGCGGGACCTATGACGCGATTTCGCCGGCTGATGGCGAAGGCCGTGTCGTCGCCTATCGCCGTGTTCCCCAGACGAATCTCGTGGCGCTGGCATCGGTGAGCAACACCCAGGTGCTTGCCGCGCTCTGGAAAAATGCCGCCTGGGCTCTGGCGCTTGTAATCCCCGCGATTCTTGCGCTTTTTGCGCTCGCCTATTGGACATTCACCCTGTTGCGAAAGGACGCGCGCCAGCGCGAGGTGGAGGCACAGTTCCGGGTTCTCGCCGAGGCCATGCCCAATCATGTGTGGACGGCGCGGCCGGATGGGACGCTCGACTGGTTCAATTCGCGCGTCTACGACTATACCGGTGCGACGCTCGGCTCACTCGACGCTGCAGGCTGGGTAAAAGTGGTTCACGCGGAGGACCTGGAGGAGACCGCGCGCAGATGGTCCGCGGCGATCGCCAACGGGGAGGCATACGAAAACGAATTTCGCCTGCGCCGCAAGGATGGCGCTTTCCGTTGGCACATCGTGCGCGCGCATCCGATTAAGAACGAAGACGGCAAGGTTCTTCAATGGATCGGCACCAATACCGACATTGACGACCAGAAACGCACCGGACAGGCGCTGGCCGACAGCGAACGGCGCTTCCGCCTCTCGCAGAGTGCGGCACGCATTGCCTCGCTCGAGGTCGATGTGCAAAGCGGCCAAGTCTATGGTTCGGAGCGCTTCTGGGAGATCTGGGGACTGCCACCGCAAGAGCACGTACCGATCAGCGTGCTCGAAGAGATCGTCATCCCCGAGGATCGGCATATTCGCTCGAACGCGGAGACGCGGCGCGATGGCACGGCGTCTCCGGTGGTCGAATATCGCATCAGGCGCCCTGACAATGGTGAAATTCGCTGGCTCTCGCGGCATGTCGAGTTCGCCCATGACGCGGCGGGCAAGCCGATCAAGATGTATGGCGTCGTCCAAGACATAACCGACCAGAAGGAAGCGCAGGCACGCCAGCAGGTGCTGACGCATGAACTCGCACACCGCATCAAGAACATGCTCGCGATGATTGCAGCGATCGCCTCGCAGACCTTGCGCAGCGGCACGCTCGAGTCCGCGCGCGACGCTTTCCTCGAGCGCATTCGTGCGCTTGGCAATGCTCATGACGTGCTGTTGCAGACGCAATGGGCGAGTGCATCCATCCTCGAAGTCCTGAAGAACGCGTCCGCGCATCTGCCCGAAAACCGGGTTGCCCTGGATGGGCCGGATGTCGCGCTCGAACCACGCAAGTCCCTATCGCTGGCGCTTGCGGTTAACGAGCTTGCGACCAATGCGCTGAAATATGGTGCACTCTCGACAGCCGACGGAAAGGTGACCGTGAGCTGGTCTCTTGGCACGCGCGACGCAAGCGGCGTTAGTCCGTTTCACTGGTCCTGGCAGGAAATCGGTGGGCCCGCGGTCGTGCGGCCGGCGCGGCGTGGCTTTGGAACGTTCTTGATCGAGCGCGTCTTGGCCGCGGATTTTGATGGAAATGTCAGCATCGATTACCGACCGGACGGGCTTGTGGTGACGCTCGACGGCATTCTCAAGCCGGTCGCGGAACGCGCCGCGGCTTAAAGCGCGAAATTATCTACCCACATGGTGAGGCGCGCCCCGTGTGCTTCGAGGCCCGCTCCGGGCGCTCCTCAGCATGAGGGGAATCTTGAATCCTCGCGGCGAGGTGGCGGCGCAGCCGTCCTCGAACCGCGAGACATCGCCTTTTGCGAAGCACCTCACAAGGAGCTTACAGGAGGCCCGATTTTAACGGGCTTTTCTTGTTATATTCATTGGTATATATCGATCCACGGGCGCCTGGTTGAAAGGGCGCATTCATGCAAGACAGGGAGTTGTCACGCCGACCAGGCTTGCGATCTTGCGGCGATCGAGGCTTCCCAGTTCCGGCAGTTCGGCGATGAGGGTGCGGCAATCTTGGGCCCGATGCTCGGCACGCTGATCAGCAGGTCTTCCTTGACCCGCCAGACCGAGTTCCACGGATCGTGGTGCCGATCTCCTCGTCAAGCTCGGGCGAGGTGCTGCTGGAGCAGCGCCAGATGGCGATCGATGGCTTTAAGCAGGAGGCGGCTGGTGAGCCTTGAGCGGCGGTTCTGCTCGGCAAGACCATCTCGATGAGCTGGCGGCGCCTGGCCATGAGTTCGCCGAGCAACAGGGCATCCTCGCCGGCACCGCCTTCGCGGCCGCATGGCTTCGGCAAAAGTGAGCGATGACCTCGGCGTCGATCCTGTCGGTTTTGGCGAGCCTGTTCCCGGCATGAGCGAAGCTGCGGATTCGGCGCGCGGATTGACCACCGCGACTCTGAGATGCGCTGCGGCGAGCGCGCTCGCCACGATGGTCTCGAAGCCGCCGGTTGCTTCGAGCACGACAAGACGGGCGGACTTCGCGAAAGCCGCTCGCAAAGCTTCACCAGCCTTCGCCGTCACGAGCGAGCGCGAAGCCTTTGCTGCCCGGACGCATATGGACATCGCCGATCCTTGGAAACATCGATCCCTACGAACATCCGATCCTTTCCTGTCCTTGCGCATGCGGGCTCGTATGGCGGCCCTGGCGACCGTTCGATCACGGAATCAACGGAAGGCACCAAGCTCACCATCGGGCTTCAAGGCCCCAGGTGCTGTCGGGCTCCCTTCCGTGATCGCGCTCCCAACCTGCCTAGGATGACGCGATCTCGTCTTGATACAAGGCGCCCCGTGTGCTTCGAGGCCCGCTCCGCGGGCTCCTCAGCATGAGGGGAAGCTCGAATCCTCACGGTGAGCTGGCGGCGCAGCCGCCCTCGAACAGCGAGACGTCGCCTCCTGCGATGCACCTCACAATGAGCTTACAGGAGGCCCGATTTTAACGGGCTTTTCTTGTTATATTCATTGGTATATATCGATCCGCGGGCGCCTGGTTGAAAGGGCGCATTCATGCAAGACAGGGAGTTGTCATGATCACGCGCAGAAGCTTAACCCGGGCCATTGTGGCGGTAGGGCTCGTCTTTGCCGTATGGAGCGCCACCACGCTCAAGCCGGCGTTCGCCGCCGACAATGTCGTCGTCTTCGCGGCAGCGAGCCTTAAGAACGCGCTCGACAATGTGAATGCCGCCTGGAAGGCAGAAACGGGCAAGGAAGCGACGATCTCCTATGCAGCAAGTTCAGCGCTCGCCAAGCAGATCGAGAGTGCTGCTCCCGCCGATATCTTCATTTCTGCCGACCTGCAGTGGATGAAGTATCTTTCAGACAAGAAGCTGATCAAGCCTGGCAGCGAAGTCGAACTGCTGGGCAATCGCATCGTGCTCATCGCGCCGAAGGAATCAAAGGCCGAGACCTCCATCGCCCCCGGCTTTGATCTCGCCGCGCTCATCGGCGAGGGCAAGCTTGCCATGGCCGATGTGAAAGCAGTTCCGGCCGGCAAATACGGCAAGGCCGCACTCGAAAAGCTCGGTGTCTGGTCGTCTGTCGAAGGCAAAGTCGCGCAGGCTGAGAACGTCCGCGCCGCCTTGAAGCTGGTTTCGACCGGCGAAGCGGCACTCGGCATCGTCTACCAGACCGACGCGCATGCCGATCCGGCGGTCAGGGTAATCGGCACCTTCCCCGCCGACACGCATGAGCCGATCGTCTATCCGATCGGCATCACGGCAGAATCGAAGAATGCCGATGCAGACGCCTTCGTGAAGTTCGTTCAGTCGGCCAAGGCCAAGGAATTGTTCGAAGCCGAAGGCTTCACCTTCCTGGTGGCGCCTCTCTCCAACTGACCATGGAGTGGTTGAGGCTCAGTCCTGAAGAATGGATGGCAGTCCATCTGAGCCTCAAAGTTTCCTTCTGGGCCATGGTGGGAAGCCTGCCACCTGGCATCCTGATCGCCTATATCCTGGCACGCGGACGGTTCTGGGGCAGATCGCTCCTCAACGGGATCGTCCACTTGCCTTTGGTCCTGCCGCCCGTCGTCACCGGATACCTGTTGCTCCTGACCTTCGGCCGTAAGGCGCCGGTCGGCGCTTTCCTCGCCGATCATTTCGGGATCGTGTTTTCCTTCCGCTGGACCGGTGCGGCGCTCGCCTGCGCGGTCATGGCTTTTCCCTTGATGGTGCGGGCAATCAGGCTTTCGCTTGAAGCGATCGACCGCAAGCTCGAGGCCGCCGCCGGCACGCTCGGCGCCCACCCGTTCTGGGTTTTCGCCACGATCACTTTGCCATTGGCCTTGCCCGGCATCATTGCCGGCATGATCCTCGCTTTTGCCAAGGCGATGGGCGAGTTCGGCGCCACCATTACTTTCGTCTCGAATATTCCGGGCGAGACGCAGACCTTGCCGTCGGCGATTTATACCTTCACGCAAGTGCCGGGCGGCGATGCCGGCGCCATGCGCCTGACCTTGATCTCGATCGCCATCTCGCTTGGTGCGCTATTGGTGTCGGAAGTGCTGGCGCGGCGCGTCAGTCGCAGGATCGAGATCGAATGACGATCGAAGTCGAAATCAGGCACAAGCTCGGCAATTTCGATCTTGACGTGAATTTCATCGCGGCCGGACGACTGACTGCGCTCTTCGGTGCTTCGGGCTCCGGCAAGACCTCTGTCATCAATACGATCGCCGGCATGATCAAGCCAACCTCTGCCAGGATTGTGATCGATGGTCGCGTCCTCGTCGATTCTGCGAAGGGCATTTTCGTCCCGCGTCACCGCCGCCGGATCGGCTATGTGTTCCAGGAGCCGCGGCTCTTTCCGCATCTGAGCGTCAGACAAAATCTCAAATATGGCTTGTGGTTCACGCCGACTTCCGAACGAAAGGCGGATTTCTCGCGCATTGTCGAGCTTCTGGGCATTGCCAGTCTGCTCGATCGCCGCCCCAATCACCTCTCGGGCGGCGAGAAGCAGCGCGTGGCGATCGGGCGCGCGCTTCTCACGAGTCCGCAATTGCTGTTGATGGACGAGCCATTGGCCTCGCTCGATCAGGCACGCAAGCTCGAAATCCTGCCCTATATCGAACGCCTACGCGACGAGAGCCGGGTTCCGATCATCTATGTGAGCCATGCGATCGGCGAAGTGACACGGCTGGCGACCGATATCGTCGTCATGTCGCATGGCCGTTCGGTGGAGTGGGGGCCGACCGAGCTCGTCATGCAGCGTCTCGATGTGTTTCCGGAAGAGGACAAGGACGAGGCGGGAGCGATCGTCGATACCGTGCTCGAGGCCTATGATCCGGCCTACGACATGTCGCACTTGCGTGGACCGGCGGGAGAATTTCGCATTCCGGGCAGCCTCGGCGAACTGGGCTCGCCGATCAGGCTGCGGCTCAAGGCGCGCGATGTCATGCTCGCAACCGAAAGGCCGCGCGGCTTGAGCGCGCTCAACGTTCTCGAAGGCGTGGTCTCAGGGATTGGCGAAAGAACAGGGCCCCAGGTCGAGGTCAGGATCGACTGCCATGGCACGCCGGTCATCGCGCGAATCACGCGGCAATCGCTCGATACGCTTGCCTTGCGGCCGGGCGTTGCGTGTTTTGCCGTCGTCAAATCGGTATTGCTCGAAGGTGCCGGCCGTGTGCCGCCGCAGCGCCTTACTGGCAGCAAGGCGGCCCATCATGTGGTAGAGACGAGCTAGTGTGGAGAAAGAGATGCCGTCACTGAGTTTGCGGATAGATTTCGAGCCCGATGGCCGCCTCGGCCCTGGCAAGGTCACGCTTCTCGAGAAGGTTGACGCCTCAGGCTCCATTTCGGCCGCAGCGCGCTCGATGAACATGTCCTACAAGCACGCCTGGGACCTGATCGAGGAAATGAACCTGCTCTTCGGCAAACCGCTGGTTTCGACCCAGACCGGCGGCAAGGATGGCGGCGGCGCACAATTGACGGCGATGGGGAGGGCGGTCGTCACCCGTTTCAGGGCGATCGAACTGGCCGCCGCCAAGGCAGCGCAGGCCCAAATGGAGGCGCTGCAGGCCGAAATCGCCGATTCGTCCGCCGGCTAAGCCACCACCAATTTGACGCAATTTCGCCATTGCTGGCGGTGTACGTGGCTCCTGCAAATCGCAGCCGTTGCTGCTATGGGGAGAATCGAGCGTGCCGTTTACCCATCCCTGGGAACAATCGGCGTGCTCAAGCCATTCTTCGAGACGACCAAAGGATATGCCCATGAATGCCTGGAAAACTGGAATAGCCGCTTTTGCGCTGATCGCCACCGCGACTGCCGGAGCGGCGCCGACCTTCGCCGCGTCCGGCGTGCGCGTCGGTGCTTTGAATTGCGTTGTGGAAGGAGGCGTTGGCCTCATTCTCGGCTCCAAGAAGGGCATGACCTGCACCTTCAAGCCTGCCAATGGCGCCCATTCCGAGAAGTACAAGGGTTCGATCACCCGGCTCGGCGTCGATATCGGCGTCACCGGCAAGGCCTATATGACCTGGGCCGTTTTCGCGCCCGGTAAGCTGAAGTCGGGCTCGCTCGCCGGTGATTACGGCGGCGCCGGCGCGGAAGCGACCATCGGCGTCGGTCTAGGCGCCAATGTATTGGTCGGCGGCTTCAAGAAGTCGATCGCATTGCAGCCATTGAGCGTTCAGGGCCAGACCGGACTCAACGTTGCCGCTGGCGTCGCCGGCCTGAAACTGCGCTACGTTGGAAAGTAATCATATCTAGGTGAGAATTAAATGCCGCCGTCCTTCGCGATGGCGGCATTTTTCATGAGTTCAGCCATTGCTTGCTCTTGGCGCCGCGCTGGGGCAAAAGGGCGCCGCGGGAAGTTGCCAATCCGATCCGTGACGATTGGACGGCGAAGTTTTTGTGCCACGCAGGACCGGTGCTCCCGCATGCAAATGAACGGGAAGTGCCGACGTGGAATGGGCTCACGACATTCGCGACCTTTTGGCCGCCGCGGTGACGGTGTTGCTTTATGCCGTTCCGCCGATTGCCATCCTTCTCGCCGCTTGGTTTTTCGTCAAAGGCCGCAAGAGCGGGGGTTGGATCGCGACGGTCGTCGCCGTCGTGTTTCTGCTCCCCCTCGCAATGTTCGGGATTATCTACTATTCGGCCGTGACCTTCCCCGAGCGGCGCGCAGCGGAAATGGCGGCCTTGCCCCGCGAGCCGGTTCCGCCTGACGCCCGGCCGCATTCGCTCGCCATCATCGGCGATGCCGGAAATGCGACGCGATTGCTCGCCGTAGGATTTCTCGACACCATTGTTCAGTACCCGGATGGTCAGTCCTGGCCGCGCAAGCTCTTGATCACGCCGCGGCGCGATGAAGCTTGCATCGAAGAGAACCTCAACCCGATCAGCTTTGCCGAGACGTTGAGCACCGCCATGCTTGCCCGCAGCGCATTCATGGCTTGCGCCTCGCAGACGCGGCTCGTCGAGACACCCGCTGACGGACCGCCGATCGAATTGCTTCGCGACAATTATGCGCCCCTCGCCATTCCCAAGGCGCCCGGCCAGACGATCTACAATTTCACCTATCGGGCCTGGGAATTGCGCTGGTCCGCGGCCCGGGGCGCCAAGCTCATCGACTATGGCGAGATCCTCTATGTCGAGGAGCCGACCTACTACCTCAACGCCAATATGGGGTTTCATTTTAGCGGCGGCCGGCCGGCGGGCGAGCGCCGCGATCTCGATGCCTTCGAATTTGTCGCCCGCGCCCTTGGCCTCGATCCGCTAAAGGATGTACTCTTCGCCGCGACGAGCGATGAATTGGCAAATACCGTCGCGATCCTCGTTGCGCGCCTCAATGCCGGCAAGGACGGTCGTGGCGATGCGCTACGGATGCTGCTCGGCCAGTGGGGCGACGTGCCGAGCTTGCGCGCTGGCCTTGCCGCGCTTGATCCCGCCAAGGCCGGCGAATTCGTAACGACCTCGCTGGCGATCCTTGCCGACGCCGGTCTCGACCAGAAGCGTCGCACACTCTACCCGAAGCTTCACGAATATCGCGATCTTCTGGCCAAGCTCTGCCCCGCTATCCCCAATGCGGCGGCTTGCGACAAGTTTTTGCCTGAGATCGAGAAGCGGCGGCAGGAAGGCGCATTCGGCGACAGCTGATCGTCGGGCGAGTCCATCCCGGTCGCATCGCTGCGGCTCGTTTGGTGCCGCTTGCGCCAGTCCTGCGGGCGTTCGAAATCGCCTTGCCAGATGCCGCGCCTGGCATTGCGCGCTTCCGCTTCGAGCGCGGCATAGGCGAGTCCGGGCGTGCCATAGCCGATCGCCCAGCCGTTGCGGATCATGGCGCGATTGAGATCGACATCGCCAACCTTGCAGACTGCGACGAGGCGCTCATAGCGGTCCGTGTCGCGGATCTCGCAAGCGACATCGCGCCCGCCGATCATCTGTTTGAGCGCGCGCGCCGCCTCGCGGCCGCAATTCCAGTCTTGTCCAGCCTTGTTCTTGCAAGTCTGGCGGTATTCCGGCGCATCGATTCCGCTCAAGCGTATCTCCGTATCGCCGCGCCAGAAGGAATCGCCGTCGATTACCCGCACCGGGCCCTCATCGATGCTGAGCAGGCCTGAGAACTTCAAAACGGTGAGTATCAGGGCGAGCGCGGCAATGAAGACGAAAGTATCAATCGCCGTCCGGCCGAGGGAACGGGTGGGAGCCCGCCTCAGCCGCGCCGGTCTTGCCATCGCGCCGCCGCTGTCTCGTCGCTGTCCTGAGCCTCGACCCACCGGGCGCCTTTGTCGCCCTCTTCGAGCTTCCAGAACGGCGCCTTGGTCTTGAGCCAATCGATCAGGAAACGACAAGCATCGAAGGCCGCATCGCGGTGGGCGGAGGCCGCAATGACGAGGACGATATCTTCCCCCGGCTCAAGCCGGCCATAGCGATGGATTATGAGGCTTGCCGAGAGCGGCCAGCGCTTCTGTGCTTCCGCCTCGATTTCTTCCAGTGCCCGCTCGGTCATGCCGGGATAGTGTTCGAGCGTCATGGCCGAGACATCGCGGCCATGCGACAGGTCGCGCACGGTTCCGACGAACAGCGTCGCGCCACCAATATCGTGACGTCCTTCTCTGAGGCGCTTCAACTCGGCGCCGGCGTCGAAGGGTTCGGTCTGGACCTTGATCATGGCCGGCTCAGTGCACCGTGGCGGTCGACAGCCACCAGGTTTCACCGGCAAGCCAGCAGCTTGAATCGGGCTCGCCATCTTTCACGTGCAGGGATCGTACATTCAACCAATCGGGGCGTTGGAAGGCCGCTTTGAGACGCGGCAAGGTCGTTGCATCTTGCGCACCGACGCAGGGGATGAAACCGGCCTGCGACACGAATTGCGCATCGAAGATGCAATCATCATCGCCGCGCATGACGAGCAGCATACCGCCATAATCCCAGCCGGGCGTCAGCGGGAAAATCAATCGTCCGCCTGGCCGCAACGCATCGAGCCACACTTGGAGCGGCTCGGTTGCGCCGGCATTTACATAAATGACATCGCTCAGAGGAAGCGGGGCAGCACTCCCGGAGCGGCATTCGACCGAAACGTGAGCGTGCTGATCGAGATTGCGTGAAGCCATCGCGGCGATCTCCTGGACGACGTCGATCCCCGTCACGCTGCCCGATGGGCCGACAAGCTGCGCGAGGAGTGCAGTGTAATAGCCCGATCCGCAGCCGATATGCAGGACCGACTCGCCGGCCTGCGGCGATACCGCATTCAAACAGCGCGCATGGAGGCTGGGCTCGCCATTATTGATCCTGCGGACGGGATCGATTGCAACGACGATGTCTTGATAGACGAGGGCCGGGTCATCGGCGGGCGTATCGATGTAACCGCCCGACGCGAGAACCTTCCACGGCCCCGGCGGGAGAAACTGCTCGCGCGCGACGCTGGCGAATGCGCGCCGAAAGCGTTCGTCGCGTACCTCGGCACTGGCAGTGACGAGGCGAGCGTAGAATTCGCGAAACGGCGTGAGAGAAGACATCGACATGCTATTGGTCGCCAAACAGATTCTTGAGAAGCTTCTTGCTCTTCTTCTTGAGCTTCTTGGTGTTCTCCTCGCCGATCGCTTCCTCGGCCTGATTTTCGATATTGTCCAAGGTCTCCTGCGAAACCGCCTGGTCGCCGAGCTTCTTCAAGGTCTGATAGGCAGCCTGCGGATCATTCAGGATGCCCGCCACGTCTGGATAGATCTTGGGCTTAGCCCAGGTGCCTTTGACAATGATCGGAACCGGAAAACCGGTGACGTCATCCTCTCCGCCCTGGCCTTCCATGCTCGCAACGATCTTGGGCTCGAGCTTGAAATCGAGAGCACGCCGGAGGAGGTCGGCCTCGCCCGCGCCGGTGACGCGGAGCGCGGGGCTGGTGAGCTTCAGGTCATTCGTTTCGGCAATACCGTCTGCGATGCTGAAGGTCGCGGCCAACTCGCTGAAGTCGGTCTTCTGTTCCGGCTTGTCGTCCCAGCCCGACAATGTCGCGGCACCGAGCTTGCGCACCATCTGCGCGATATTGATGCCGCGCACCGCGCCGTCGGAGAAGCGAAATTCGGCCGAACCCTTGAGCAGCGACACCATCTCCTCCTGCGAGGACCCTGTCGTCGCCACCGAAAGTTTTGCAGATGTCTTGCCTTCGATCCGTCCGAAGCCGGCAAGATCCTTGAGCAGCGCACGGCCGTCGAAATCGCTGCCGTTGAACGCAAATTTGAGTCCAGGCGTCTTTGCTGATCCGTCAAGCACGATGCGCATGCCGGCGATGCCGCTATAGAGCTTCACCTCGTTCACGGTCGCATCGAGGACGCCGTTCTTGAGCGTCGCTGTCAATTGCGCCGGCCCGGTCACGACCTGCCGGTAGATAAGGCTGTTGGTAGCAAAGGATAGCGTACCCGCGAAACCCCTGAGCGGCTCAAATGAGATGGGAGCGGTGGACCAGGCCTCGTCGCCTTTCGCGTCATCCTTGGTTTCGCCCGCATTGTCCTCGCCCGGCGCAGAGGCCTGGGCTTCGGGCAGATAGGTGTTGAGATCGAGCTTGTCCAAATTGAGTTTGGCCGAGAATTGCGGAATGTCCGATCCGAGCGTGAGGGCGAAATCGCCATTGGCGGTCATGCCGTCGAGGCCAAGCTTGCCGTTCTTGAGCGCAAATTTCGATCCCGACGCTTCGATGCCGCCGGCGACCGAAACATTCTTGAGACCGCGGCCTTGAGGGAGATCCTGGCCGAGCCAGTGTGCCGCGGCGCGGATATCGGGCGATGACAGGCTGACCTCGCCGGCGATGCCCGGCTTCTTGCCGGCGATGATGAGGCCGTCGAAGTCGAATTTGAGCGACGGCGTCTCTATCGACAGGCCGCCAGGCGAACCGCCTTCACTCAAACGCGCGAGCGACTTGACTGCGCCGGAAAACCGCACTGTCTGTTCATTCCATACGAGGTCGCCGGTCACTTCCCCGCCATCAAGGCGATCATTGGCCTTGATCCTCGCATTGACATTGTGGATCTCGACCGTGGTGCCGGTGCGCTCGTCGAGATAGGCGAGAATGCCGTTCTGGATGTTGATCGGTGCGATCGAATAGTCGACGATGGGTCCGCCCCCTTCGGGGCCGCCTTCGATCTTTCCAGTATCGCCTTCGGGCTCCGACTTTCCCGAAGGCTCGAAATTCCAGCTTGCCCGGCCGTCGCGATCGATCAGGAGATTGATGCGCGGGCCAACCAGGGTCAATTCGGTGACCTTCAGTTCCCGCGCCATGAGCGCGCGCAGGTCAACGCCGACCCGCAATTCCTTGGCGCGCGCGAAGACGCCTGGCTCCATCGTGTTGGGCATCGAGAATTCGACGCCTTCGAGCGTCACCGCAGCATGCGGCCAGAGCGAAAGCCGCGGCATGCCGGCAAGCGTCAGGGTGCGCCCGGTCTTCTTCGTCACGATGTCTTGCAGGAGCGCCGGCACGAAGCCCGGTCGCAGCATGTAGAGAACACCGCCGGCCAGGACCGCGAGGACGACGCCGACGATGCCGCAGACGATCAGGATGCGCTTCATGGGGGGTCCCCTAGTGGTTGTCTATGGCCGTTATATGGTGGACTAGAATCCTCTTTCCACGCAGCTTCGCAGCCTCTTGGGGGTCGCCAAGCAAGCCGCTATGGTCCGTCCGCCTTGCGCGGCCAACTGCCCCGTTCGGCATGATTTTGAACAGGAAACGCACGCCCGATGCCCGACCAGCCGCTCTGGACACCGTCGCCGATTCGCGCCGGCCAGTCCAATCTCACCCGATTGATGGCAAAGCTCAAGGAGCGCCATGGCGTGGCCTTGTCCTCCTACGCCGATATTCATGCCTTTTCGGTCGATCGGCCGGAGCTCTTTTGGGATGCGGTCTGGGAGTTCGGCGGGATCAAGGCGAGCGCGCGGGGCTCGAAGGTCTTCGAAGCAGCCGACCGAATCTGGAATGCGCGGTTCTATCCTGAAGCGAGGCTCAATTATTCCGAGAACATGCTGGTCAAGGATGACGATACGCCGGCCTTGATCTTCCGCGGCGAAGACAAGGTTCGCCAGACCATGAGCTGGCGCATGCTCAACGACCGCGTCGCCCGCCTCGGCCAGGCGTTGAAAACCTATGGCATCAAGCCGGGCGATCGCATCTGCGCCGTGGTGCCTAACATGCCCGACACGATTGCCGCCTTTCTTGCCACGGCTTCGGTCGGCGCGGTCTGGTCGTCCTGCTCGCCCGATTTCGGCGAGCGCGGCATTCTCGATCGCTTTGGTCAGATCGCGCCGCGCGTGTTTATCGCCAGCGACGGCTATTACTATGCCGGCAAGACCTTGCGTCTTGGCGACAAGATTGCCGCTGTCCTTCAGGAACTGCCGAGCGTCGAACGCGTCATCATCATCGATTATCTAGGCGAAGCGCGCGCCATCACGCCGACCTTGCCCAAAGCCGAGACGCTCGATGCACTCTGCGCACGCCAGGCGGGCGGCAAGCCGCAGTTCGAGCAAATGCCCTTCGATCATCCGCTTTATATTCTTTACTCCTCCGGTACGACGGGCATTCCCAAATGCATTGTGCATCGTGCCGGCGGAATCCTTCTCAAGCATCTGACCGAACTTCTTCTGCAGACCGATCTCAAGCCCGAGGATCGCCTTTTCTACTTCAGTACGTGCGGCTGGATGATGTGGAACTGGCTGGTGAGTGGGCTGTCGGCGGGCGCAACGCTTCTGCTCTATGACGGCTCGCCTTTTCATCCCAATGAGCGCGTCTTGTTCGACTATGCCGAGGAGGAGAGGATGACGATCTTCGGCACCTCGGCCAAATACATCGATGCCGTGAAGAAGACCGGCTGGAAGCCGCGCGATACGCACAGGCTTGCATCGGTGCGCAGCATGCTCTCCACCGGTTCGCCCTTGGCACCCGAGAGCTTCGACTTCGTCTATGATGCGGTGAAGAACGACATTCATCTGGCCTCGATCTCGGGCGGGACCGATATTTGCGGGTGCTTCGTTGCCGGCAATCCGCTCTCGCCCGTCTGGCGCGGCGAGATTCAAGGACCGGTTCTGGGCATGGCCGTTGACGTCTATGATGATTCCGGCAAATCCCTGGCAAAGGACAAGGGCGAATTGGTCTGCACCAAGCCCTTTCCGTCCATGCCTGTGATGTTCTGGAGCGATCCCCAGGGCGAAAAGTATCACAATGCCTACTATGCCCGCTTCGACAATATCTGGTGCCACGGTGATTTCGCTGAATGGACGGAGCATGACGGATTGATCATCCTTGGCCGCTCCGATGCAACCCTCAATCCCGGCGGAGTGCGCATTGGCACGGCGGAAATCTACGCGCAGGTCGAGCGCATTCCCGAAGTTGTCGAGGCCTTGGCGATCGGCCAAGACTGGGATCACGATGTGAGGGTTGTTCTCTTCGTGAGATTGCGTCCCGGCGCGACACTGGACGATGCGCTTGTTTCGCGCATCAAGCAGCAGATCAGAAGTGGTGCATCGCCGCGCCACGTGCCGGCGAAAATTTTGCAGGTCGCCGACATCCCGCGCACCAAGTCCGGCAAGATCGTCGAACTTGCGGTGCGCGATGTCGTCCATGGCAGACCGGTGAAGAACAAGGAAGCGCTCGCCAATCCGGAAGCACTCGAGCTCTACGCCGATCTCGCGGCGCTTAAGGCGTAAGAATCTCCCGCATGCGGCGCGGATCGCGCAATGTGCGGGAAAGCAGGATCACCGGGATAAGCCCTGTCGCCACGATGGTGAGTGCGGGCAGGGCGCTTTCCTCAAGCTGATCGAGGGAAGCAAGTGTAAAGACGCTCGTCGCCAAAGTTTCGAAATCGAAGGGGCGCAGGATCAACGTCGCCGGCAGTTCCTTCATGCAGTCGACAAAGACGAGCAGGCTCGCCGAGACCAGCGCCGGCCTAAGAATTGGCAGATGTACTTCGAAGAATGAGGCAAGCGGCGTGCGCCCCAGCGTTCGTGCCGCAGCTGCAACGTTGGGCGTCACGCGCTGCAGACCGCTTTCGATCGAGCCGGTCGAGATTGCGAGGAAGCGCGCCACGTAGCTGAAGGTAACGGCAGCGATGGTGCCTGAGAGAAGCAGTCCGGTCGAGATACCGAAGGTCTCCCGCATCATGTGGTCGACGGAATTGTCGAAGGCCGCAAAGGGGATGAGGATGCCGAGACCCATGACAGTGCCGGGCACGGCATAGCCCATCGAAGCGATGCGTGTTGCATAGCGCACGAGGACGCTGCGGGCGTTGCGCGCGCCATAGGCAAGAACGAGCCCGAGGCAAAGCGCGATCGCGGCAGCGAGAATCGAGAGCACCAGCGAATGACCGGCGGCGCGCGCATAGGCGAGAGTGAGGCCATCGCTGAAGCGATGGAAGGCAAAGCGCAACAGGATGATGCCTGGCACGATGAAGCCGAGAAGCACCGGCAGCATGCAGGCGAGAAAGGCGAATGCTGCCCGCCCGCCTTTCAGAGGGACCCGCCGGATCGGACGATTCTTGCGCGCCGATGGCGCGAACGACTGCTGTTGGCGCCCCATGCGCTCGATCCACAGAAAAGCAAAGACGAAGATCAACATGACGGCAGCGATCTGCGAAGCGCCGCCGAGATCTCCTTCGGCGAGCCAGGTCGTATAGATGCCGACCGACAGCGTCCTGATACCGAAGAAGCCTGCCGCACCGATGTCGTTCAGGCACTCCATCATCACCAGGCTGACACCGACCGCGATTGCCGGCCGCGCCGAAGGGAGGGCGACAGAAAAAAATGCACCCCAAGCATTGCGCCCCAGAGTGCGCGCGACCTCGAGCTGGCTCGTCGATTGTCGCAGGAAGCTCGCGCGTGCAGTGAGGAATACATAAGGGTAGAGCACGAGCGCGAGAATGACGATCGCGCCGCCCATCGAGCGCACTTCCGGAAACCAATAATCATGCGGTGTCTTCCAGCCGATGATTTCCCGCAGCCAACCCTGCAACGGTCCCGCGTAGGTGAGGAAATCCACGTAGGCATAGGCGACGATGTAGGTTGGGAGTGCAAGCGGCACGAGCAGCGCCCATTGAAACACCTTGCGCAACGGGAATCGGCACATGGTCACGAGCCACGCTGTTCCGGTGCCGATGATGAAGCTTAAGGCGCCAACGCCCGCCATGAGCGCGAGCGTGCGCCAAACATAACCGGGCAACACCGTTGCGAGGAGATGCGGCCAGATGTTTTCGGCCGGGAAGAGTGCGAGCACTGCAACCGTGATCACCGGCATCGCCATGACCAGGCTCAGGACCAGAATCGCGATATTGATCAGCCGCTCGCCTTGCGAGGGTGGCCGGGCTAACACAGGGCGTGTGCTGGTGGAAATAAGAACCATGGCGGCAATCGCTGCTCTTGTCGCGCCGCGGGGCGGTTCAGGTCAAGCCGCAAGTACCCGTGTCGTCGGGAAAGTGATCTCGACCAGGGTTCCCTTGCGGGGCTCGCTCGAAATCGCAAACACCGTGCGGTTGGCCTCGGCCAGCGCCTTGGTCAGCGGCAGGCCGAGACCGGTTCCGGTGACCTCGCGGCCTTCCGTCGAGACGCGGCGGAAGGGCTCGAGCGCATCGCGCAGATCGCCTTCGTTCATGCCGATGCCGGTATCCTTCACCTTGAGCTTGAGTTCGCCGGATTTTAGGAATTGTGCAGAGACGATCACTTGGCCGCCGGGATCGGTGAATTTGACCGCATTTGACAGAAGATTGATGACGATCTGACGCATCGAGCGCAGATCGGCGACGACGCTCGGCAAATCGGCAGGGATGTTCTTGCGCAGGATGACACGGGCGGCGGTCGCCTGCTCCTGCATGAGCTTGAAGGCATGGTCGACGACTTCGCCGAGATCGACTGCGGTGAAGTTCAATTCGAGCTTGCCGGCTTCCACCTTCGACAGGTCGAGGAGGTCATTGATGAGCGACAGGAGATGCGCGCCGCTCGTGTGGATGTCATTGACATAGCCGCGATACTTGTCATTGCGGATTTCACCGAAGCGCTCGAGCCGCATCACCTCCGAAAAGCCCAGTATGGCGTTGAGCGGCGTGCGCAGTTCATGGCTGATCTTGGCGAGGAATTCCGATTTCTGCCGGCTCGCCTGTTCAGCCGATTCTTTCGCCTCGCGCAATTCCCGCTCGGTTTTCTTCCACTGCGTGATATCGCGCACCACCGCGCAGAAAGCGGCACTTTCCGGTCGCTTCGGCTGCAGCCTGCCGATGGTGAGGAAGAGCGGCACTTCGCCGCCCTGCTTTACGATCGCTGTTACTTCGCGCCCGTCATTGAAGACGGAGGCCAAGCCTGGACCTTGAAGTGCTGAGAGATAGTCACGCAGGATCTTGCGGCTTTCAGGGGCGAAGAGTTCGGCGAAGTTCCGCCCGAGAACTTCGGCGAGGCGATAGCCGAAAATGGCTTCGGCCGCGGCACTGAAGCTACGGATGGTACCGTCCGATACAAGTGTGATGATGCCGTCGGCGGCGGTGTCGAGAATGCTGCGCAATTCCTCGTCCTGCTGGCGCGCCGGCAGTTCCGCGTTGATCGCCGGCTCTGCCGGTTTGGCGGGCACAGGCTCAGCCGGCGCCACGATCGGGGCGACCTCGGTGACCGGGACTGAGGCTTCTCTCGCTTTCACCGGGTCGGGACGTTTCACGGTGATCTGGCGCGCCGGACCGCCGCGCCAGGCGATTTGGATCGCCGACGCGCCGAGCAGAATGCGGCCGCCGTCGCTGGTTGGGAGCGAAACAGTCATCGGCTTCTCGCCGACCCGGTCGAAGGCTCGGGCGAGATCGGGCGACGCCAGAATTTCATCTGCAGTTTCAGCGCCGATAAGCGCAATCGCACTGGGATTGATGTAGTGGATGCGACCGCCCTGAGCGACGATGGTTGGTTCGGGCAGCATGTCAAGACGGCGCACGACCGCTTGCGGCAACTCGATGGGCGCGAGCTTCGGCTGAGGCTTGGGAACAGCCGGGGGTGCGGGCGTTTCGCCAGCCGATTTGAGAGCTTGGCCCAGTGCGTTGAAGGCCGTTTCATCGGCACGGCTCAAACGCGATGCGGCCGCTTTGTCGCGCGTTTGCGCCGATGGCGCAGCAATGGTTGCGCGACCCGAGAGTTTACGTTCCAAGGCGCGGCGTTCAGAAACATCCTCGAACAAAAACACGAGGCTTTCTTGCCTTTCGCTTTTGCTCGAGCGGCGCGCCGTGATCTTGATCTCGCGTTCGCCAAAGACCGTCTGCAACTTGAGGATTTCTCGAGCGACACCGGAAGTACTGAGACTCTTGAGGAGACGTTCGACGCGATCCGCGCCGCCCAACAGCGTCGAAACGCCAAGCAATTGATCGGGCGTGAAAAGTTCCTTCGCCGCGCGATTGGCATAAAGTCCACCGCCGATCGTTGCGACCGCTGCCGTCGGCTGTTCGTCGAAGGCGAGCGCGAGGAGAGGGGCCTCGGCGGCGCCATCGCCGACGCGCTCTTCACCGACAACGAGGAGGCCGGGGCGTCCGTCGGGAAGCGTGTGGAGCGTGCAGCGGCAGTCGCGGGCGATAGTGCCTTCCACACCCCAGTCGAGGCGCAGGCTTGCCTGCTCGCTTCGCTTCAGGCTACCCAGAATTTCGCTGAGTTTCCGGATGCTTGGCAGGTTTTCATCAAACGGCCGGTCGATCAGGTCGAACAGCGTCTCATCGCTAATGGCGCTGATGCCTGCTAGGTTTGCCCAAACGACGCGGCGGCGCGCCGCGTCCCAAAGCCAGGCTGGCCGGGGCGAGTCGCGCAAGTCTTCAAGCGTCGGCGCGGTTGTCGCGTTCACCACCATCTATCCGTCCGCACGATACGCTGCGGGCGTTCCCCCACTTTCCCGTTTAAAGGTTAGTCAAATTTGAACCATCGCGTCCATGTTTCATTAGGAATTGCGGCGATTTATGGTTAATTTACACAGGCATGCTGCGTCGCAATATTTGATTGTTGCAACGCACAAGCGATACGCGTAAACTTGCTTCATCACCGCAAGGGAGAGCTCCGATGGCCAAGAAGCCAAAACCCGAGATTCCGTTGGAAATGCCGAAGGAAGTGGCTGAATTGGCTCAGAAATCGGTCGATCAGGCACAAGCGGCGGCAGAGCGCGTCGGCGAATTTGCGCATGACAATCTCCAGGTCTTCGATGCCGCGACCTCTGCACTCAAGGCCCGCACCGCGGACTTTCAGTTGAAGGTCATGGAAATGGCGCAAGGCAATCTCGATGCGAGCTTCGATTTTGCGCGACGTGCACTGGCGGTTTCCGAGCCTTCCGAATTCTTCGCCCTCCAGCAGGAATTCGTGACCCGGCGTATCGAGCAATTATCGCGTCAGTCCAAGGAGTTGAGCGAATTGTCGATGCTCTTTGCCAAGGAGACGGCAAAGCCTTTCCAGGACGGCTGGATGAAGTCTTTCGGCGAATTCGGACGCAGCTTTACGGCCTGATCTACTTGCGCCTCGGATGAGTTGCGATTAGTTTGCGCGCCATCCGGGAAGTCGGTTTTTTGCAGCTGTAGCTCAGTTGGTTAGAGCGTCGGATTGTGGATCCGAAGGTCGGTGGTTCGAGACCACCCAGCTGTACCATCCTTGCATTTTGCACCTCATTTTGGCGCTTCCAGAGCCGCTTTTTCGCGGCGTTTGACCCCCGTTTTCGCGCTTCTTAGCGACACGATTTTGCGCATTTCGCGCATGCCAAAAATATTGAACGGCCGTTCATTTCGTCGTTCTGCAGAATGAAAGAACTTTGCTATCTAAGATTGAATAGAGACGTAATGCTAGTCTAGTTCTGGTTGACGCGAACGCTCTCGATCTTCCCATCAAAGGGGAAGGGCCGCTTCCTTTCGTAGACCAGCGACACCGGAGACCCGAGATCGACGCCGACATCGAAGGATTCGGTTGCCGTGAAAGCGGCAGCAACGGTTCGCTTGACCGTCGTCGCCGCTGCTTCGGCTCCATCGATCGTGATCTTCACTTCGGCGGGTCCCGCCGGCTTGGCGATCTGCGTATCGATGACGATCGCGTGCTTCCCGGCGCTCAAACGATTGGCGCTGCGCGCCTGGTAATTCTCGATGATCATCATGTTGTATTCGTAGACGAGGAAGCCGTTGTCCATATAGACGGTGAGTCCACCACCCGATCCGCCGACCGCATAGAGAACGCCATTTGCGTTCTCCGGGAATTGCGCATCAATTGCCACGCGCGTGCTTTGCCGGCCAACGCCAGGGGCCGTGAATTCCGGCATGCGCCGCGTATTGGGGCCGAATGTCCAACTATCGTAAGCGCTCTTGACCCGGTCCTCCGGATGCAGTCTCAGCCAGTTTCCAGCGCCGATCGGAAAATCCTTGTTCTCTTCGGCAATGGCAAGGAAGCGCTTCTTCAGTTCCTCAAGTTTTGCAGGATTTTGAGCGGCCAGGTCGTTGGCTTGCGAGAAGTCGGACGAAAGATCGTAAAGCTCCCACTGATCCTTGTCCGAATCCCAGGTGGCGAGGCGCTTGGCCGAACCGGGCGTGTCCCAAGGTATGAACGGTCCCTTTGCGGCGGCAAACCAGCCGTCGAGATAGATGCCGCGGCTGCCATTATTGTCGAAAAACTGCTCGTGTTTCTGCGACGGGGCGGATGCATCGCCGAACGTGTAGGCGAGGCTGATGCCGTCGATCGGCATCTGTTCATAGCCGTTGACTGACTTCGGCGGCGGAATTTTGAGTATGTCGTAGATGGTCGGCGCGATGTCGACGACATGGTGAAATTGCTGCCGCATCTTGCCGTCGTGCTTGATGTGCCCTGGCCAGGAAATGACCATGGGGTTTCGCGTGCCGCCGAAATAGGAGGCCAGCAATTTTGTGCCTTTGAAGGGCGTGCTACCCGCCCATGCCCATCCGGCATGATACATGTTGTCGGTGCGCGACGAGCCGAGCGCGGGCAGCCCGCCAATGCGGTCGAGCGCTGCGATCTGCTGTTCCACCGTATTGGGGATGTTGTTTTGGGCAAGCAACTCGCTGATCGAGCCCTGCTGGCCCTCGGCGCTCGCGCCGTTGTCGCCGAAAATGTAAATGACCAATGTGTTGTCGCGCAGGCCCCGTGATTCCATCCCGTCCAGAAGCCGTCCAACTTCAGTGTCGGTATGCTCGACGAAGCCGGCAAAGACTTCCATCAGGCGTTCCTGGAAAGGCCGTTGCGCTTCGGGCACGCTGTCCCATGCCGCCAGCGACGGGTCACGCTCGGTGAGCTTGGTTCCCGGTGGGATGACGCCCATTTCGAGCTGCCGCTTGAAGACGCGTTCGCGATAGCTATCCCAGCCGGCAGAGAACTTGCCCTTATACTTGTCGGCCCATTGAGGAAAAATGTGATGCGGCCCATGCGCCGCACCGGGCGCCCAGTACATGAAGAACGGCTTGGCCGGATCATAAGCACGATAGTCGTCGAGCCAGTTGAGCGCCCTGTCGACCATGTCGGTCGTCAGGTGATAATTGGGATCGTCATGCGGCGGCTCGACCGAGTCGAAATTTTCCGTCAGGCGCGGCTCCCACTGCGACGTCTCGCCGCCGAGGAAACCGTAGAAATATTCAAAACCATAGCCGTTCGGCCAACGGTCCTTGGGACCGATCGAGGTCGTCTCCGTTGCCGGCGTATTGTGCCACTTGCCGAAGGCGGAGGTGTGGTAGCCGTAGTTCTTGAGTATTTCGGCGATTGTCGCGGCGTTCATTGGGATGACGCCGGTAAAGCCGTCGAAAGCCACGGCCCGCTCGGCGATCGTGCCCGATCCGACGCGTGTGTGGTTTCTGCCCGTCAGCAACGAGGCGCGTGTCGGCGAACAGATCGAGGTCGTATGAAAGCCGTTGTAGCTGATGCCCTCGGCCGCGAGCCGGCTCAAGGTGGGGGTGTGAATCTCTCCGCCGAAAGTATCTGCCTGCCCGAAGCCCACATCGTCGAGAAGGATAATCAGAATGTTCGGCGCGTCCTTGGGCAGGCGCTGCGGTTGGACCGGCCAGACCATCGTCGAATCCTGCAGCCGCTGCGCGGCTTTGCCGGCCATGGGTGTCGGCGGAAAGGGCAGGACCGATCCATCCTCAGGCACTGCTTGCGCGAACGCCCCGGGCGAGCATGCCGGCATTGCGATAAAGGCCGCAGCCAAACAAAAAAATGCCGCCGCCGTGGCGCGCAAGATCGAGTATACAGTCATTAGACCTGCTCCTGTCGGGCGACCTTCAAAATGCAAAAGACACGGTTCCCCAATAGACGTCGCTCTCGAACCGGCGCAGCGCGCCAAACTCGTGTAGATATTTGAGCTGCACGGACAGGCCCACATCGTCGAGCTTGGTACTGTACTGCACTACCGGCCCGGCGCCGAAGACGCGTGCCTGGAGGCTCTTGGCTCCGGTCACGCGCCTGAATTGATCGGCGCCGGATCCGCTGTCATCCGCCAATTGCTGGTAGTAATATCCGGTCCCACCGACAATCCAACTATTCGAGAAATGTTCCGCGACGGTCGTCTCGAGATGGAGTTCCGGCGCTGTAAGATAATCCGTCGCCTCGTTCCTCAGATTGAGCGTAACACCGAGCGAGCTTGAAAACTCAAATCCGCTCGTGGGGTCGAAATAGGTGACTGATCCGGTCGGGTCGAAGGCAAACTTGTTCTTGCCGATGCTCAGGACATCGATCGACCGGTCCGCGAGGTCGATCGTCGCGGTATCATAGACGCCGGTCGGAATATAGACGGAGAGGCTTGCGCTATACGACCATTTTCCGTCATGCCAGCCGATGAGCGGGGTTACCGCGATGTCGCCCGCGCCAGCCTCCTGGTCACGAAGCGTGCCGGCGATGGCGCCTCCGAGGATGCCCTCGAATTTCAGATGCGCATTGACGATCGGGATATTGATGTTTATGCCGGCATTGCCGCCGAAAAGCGTGCCTTCGCCGATGAACGTCGTGTTGAGCTTGTAGACGAGTGCGCTGAGTTCAGCATCCGTGACCGCGACGCCGCCGATCGCCAATTGAGCAACGGTCGCGTCGATATAAACGAAATCATTGCTCCAGTAGACTCCGGCCGGCGGGACGTAGCCGCCCATGAAGCCGTGGGAGCCCAGAAGATAGGCGCCGCTGCCGCCCTCCACGGCGAGTGCGGACGTGATTGATCCCGATAGAAGCAAGGGCACAGTAACGAAACCGGCGCGCCTCATTTGCCGAGCCCGATATCCTTGGGCGGATACTTCTTGAAGGTCGCCGCGTGCCCCTTCATTTCGGCTGCCATGGAAGCGAGAAACGCATTCATGCGATGCCCGACAGGGTATTCCTCCTTGGGGTCGATATAGAGATTGAACAGCCACGGAGCGAGGCCGACGTCGCTGACGGTCGTCATGTCGATATTGAGCCACTGCGCATGCTCTTCGACGATCTTGACGTGGATTTTGTATTCATACATCCGCATCGCCATGAGGTTTTGCTCGTTCCAGATAAAGACCTTCTCCCGGTTGGAGCGGCCGTCATCGGTGAGGAGGAAGGAGGCCTGATCGATGCCGTCGATGTAGCGATCGGCCGGAATCTTGCCCGGTATGCCGGCAAATCGAAGCGACGTGTTGAAAAGGTCCATGAGGCTGAAGAGTTCGTCGCTCTCGCGGCCCGGTGCGATCATTCCTCGCCAATAGGCGATGCCCGGGACGCGAACCCCGCCTTCCCAGGCCGATCCCTTGGCACCGCGAAATGGTGTATAGCCGCTGTCGGGCCAGCTATCGAGCTGCGGCCCGTTGTCGGACGTGATGAAGACAAATGTGTTGTCGAGCACGCCCGCTTCGTCCAGCGCCGCGACGATTTCGCCGATATAGGCGTCCACTTCGACGATATCGTCCTTATACGGATATTTGCTGGCACTCTTGCCCTCAAAAGCCTTGCTCGCGAAATTGTCGGCGTGAACCTTCATGAACGCATGTTCGAGAAAGAACGGCGTACCGGAGGCCGCCAGTTCCTTAATCTTGGCGACGCTGAATTCCTTCAGAAGCCGGTCGCTCTCCGCCATCTTCTCGATGCTGTCGATCGTTTCGACACTGGTGGTCGTTCCGTTCTTGAAGCCATGGATGAGCTCGTTGCTCGATCCTGTCTGCCGCAGCATTTCAAGCCGTTCGGGGTTGAGCACCAAATCGGGGTAACGGCGTTTGTCGACGCCCTGGCTGATTTCCTTCTCCGCCTCGTAGAAGCCGTAGAACTCATCGAAGCCAACATCATGCGGCCGCATGCCGACCGCTTCGCCGACATGCCACTTGCCCGAAAGCACGGTCTTGTAGCCCGCTTCGCCGAGAAGTTTCGGAAGCGATGTCTCTTCCGCCCAAGGGTTCTTAGTGAGCTTGTCGCCGGCGAGGATCGGCCGCGTCAGTCCCGTCCTCACCGGCAGCCGCCCGGTCAGGATTGCCGATCGCGTCGGCGTACAGGTGGGCTCCGAATAGGTCGAGGTGAGCTTCAGTCCTTCGCGCGCCAGCCGATCCATGTTGACTGTCGCTGCGCCGATCGCACCGCCCCCGCCGAAGGCGCCGGGATCGCCATAGCCCATGTCGTCGACAACGAACCAGACGATATTCGGGCGCTTGCCGGTCTTGGCGAAGAGAGCATCAAGCTTGGCTTGCGCAGCCGCCTCTTCGGCGGGATGCGTAAGCGCGGGCTCCATGCTCTCGCTGGTGCGCACCGCCTTGCTCAGCACCGATTGCGCCGAAGCCATGCCGGGCATTGCGGCAAGGAACAGGATGAGCGCGCAGGACAATGCCCTCGAGCCCGCCATCCGGCACGTTTTGACGATGTTTGATACCACGAACCGCTCCCATCCAGCGCTGCTGCGCCCGTTGTATTCGATGCCGCTCTTGGTCGGCGGCGTTGTGTCGGGCCTTAAACTCAAGGTAGCACGGCATGGGGCAGGGATTGACAATGGGTGGGCAATCCTCACTGTCCAACGTCAGGGGGGTGAGTTGAACGATGTCGGTTCAATCGAACATGCGAAGCGGCGGCCCGACGCTCGCGGAATCGCGCTCCCTCCTGCGCGAGCGGGGCTGGCTGAGCCTGACCCCAGGCGGGTTCCGGGACGCCTTTCTGGAGAAGTGCCGGCTGGTGCGATACGGCGCCGGGGAGAATCTCTATCATGTCGGCGATGCGGCCTCCGGCCTGTTCGGACTTGTCTGCGGGCGCGCCGCATTGACCATCGCGCCGGGCGAGCGCGGGCCCTATCTCGCGCAATTGATCTTTCCGGGCGCCTGGGTGGGCGATGCCGCGATCATTACCGGCGAGACACGCCTGGTGGGGGTCAGAACCACGCGGCCCTCATTCTTTCTGAACTTGCCGCTGGCGAGCTTCGAAGCGCTCGCGGCACAAGTGCCTGAAACCTGGCGCTACCTGGCTGTGCTGACGGTGCAGGCCCTTCAACTGGCGATCAATGGCGCCGATGACCTCATGCTGCGCGATCCGCGCCAGCGCTGTATCGCAGTGTTGTTGCGGCTGGCGGGATGCCGCTATCAGACATTTCAATATGAGGATGCCTTTGACATCGACGCCAGCCAGGAAGAGATCGCGCATCTCTCGAATCTCTCGCGCAATGCCGTCGGATCGATCCTGCGCGACTTGCAGCGGGAAGGAATGGTCGAACTGACCTACAAGCGCCTTCGCCTGCTGACCCCCGACGCTCTGCGCAAGCTCGTCCAGCCAGGCGAGCAGGAACAGTTCTAGTGAACTGCCAACCTGTGAACATTTGCCAGGCGACCCCCGTGCTAGAAGGCCGAGGAGAGATGCCCGGGGAAACGGCTTTCACATGGCGCGGCTCCTCGCCTATGCCGCTGAGCAGAAGCCGAGCGAATGGCTGAAGGCGCAGCCCGCCTTCGTGGGCGCGCAGGGCAAGGCCATCTTCGACGCCGACTATGATATCGGCGAGGATGGGCTCCCGACGGAAAAACCAGCCCTGCCGGCCGACTGACGAGCTGAGCATTCTAAAGTCTGTCTGTCATTCGGCCGAATGACAGAGCGTTGCATGTCAAGGCTGTGTCGTGGCCGCTTCACTCGCGACAGGCGAGGTTGTCGCTAGGCGCAGGATGATGACGCCCAGGACGGCCGCCAAAACCGATCCGACGAGTACACCGATCTTGGCGATCGCCGCGTCGGCCTCTTGCGGAAAGGCCTCATCGGCGAGGAGGAGGGCAACGGTGTCTCCGACGCCGCACAGCGCCGCCGCGCCGATGAAGCTCGGCCATGATACCCCGGCCGGCGCGATGCCGATGCGCGTTTTGACGGCAATGAGCGAGGCGAGCGTGATGCCGAGCGGCTTGCCAATGACGAGGCCGAGTATGACGCCGGCTAGAATGCGGGTGGCTTCTGGCGATGACAGGTCGACGGAAAGACTGACGCCCGTGGCGGTGAACGCAAAGAGCGGAAGTATGAAATAGGCGGCCCAGGGTGACACAGTCTGCTCGACGCGGTCGGCGGGCGAGAGCAGGCGTTCGCTGGCAGCCGAGAGATTGCGGCTTGCCCATTCCCAGATGGCCTCGCGCTCCGTCTCCGGCCGCTTGCGCCGCTCGGCATTCTCGAGAGCCTCAAGCGCCGTCGCGGCTTGCGCAAGCAATGGTGAGACGGCGGGATCGGGCCGGTCGGGAAGCAGCGCTGCCATGATGACGCCGGCCAGTGCGCCGTGAATGCCCGCAAGATGCAGGCAGACCCACAAGGCGACGCTCACCACCACATAGGGCCAGACACTATAGACCTTGGAGCGATTGAGCGCGAAGAGCGCGGCAACGCCGGCCACGCTTGCGATAAGCCACTGAAACGCAAAGCCATGCGAATAGAAGATGGCAAGGGTGAGCACGGACAATACATCATCGACGACCGCGAGAGCCGCGACGAAGACTCTCAGACTCTGCGGGATGCGCGGGCCGAGGATTGCGAGAATACCGAGGGTGAAGGCGATATCGGTGGCGGTCGGAACCGACCAGCCGGGCGCCGCCGGCCCGGAATTGAAGGCGAGATAGATTGCAGCCGGAGCGATCACGCCACCCAGCGCGCCGATCGCCGGGAGAAGCGCGGCACGCCATTCGGCAAGCGCCCCCTTGGTCATCTCGCGCCTGATCTCGAGTCCGACGAGGAGAAAGAAAATGGCGAGCAGGCCCTCGGAACACCATTCGGCAAGGGTGAGCGACAGCGCCGCACCGGGCGGCCCAAGCGCAAAGGACGAGTGGATCAGCGAGAAGTAAGTGGAGGCAAGCGGCGTGTTGGCGCAAATCAGCGCAATGGCGGCAGCCACCAACAAGGCGATGCCGCCGGAGGCTGGAAGGCTTGCAAAAGCGCGGGCCGAGCGCTCGAGCCGTTGCGCGACGGGGCGCTGCAGTGCCTCAAGAAGCGAATGAAAATCCCAGGCGCCGTCATAGCGAAGCCCGTCGACGAAGATGGTGGGTGTCTCGGTGACGCCATTGGCGCGGCCTTGCGCCATGTCTTCCTCGACATGCGCGCGCGTTTCGGCACTATCGACATCCTGGCGGAGCCTTGCCATGTCGAGGCCGAGTGCTTCCGCATGGGCGATCGCATCGCGCGGCGATTGCGGCCGCTCGGACTCGTAGAGCCAGTCATGCATGGGCCAGAAGAAACCCTGCTTGCCGGCGGCTTCGGCAATGCGGGAAATTTCCTGTGCGCCGGGGTGAACGGTTTCATTGGGAAAGTGCCGGAAGACATAGACGAAGCGGTCGCCGAGCGTTTGGCGCAAGCGGGCGAGGATCGGCCGCAGCCGCCGGCAATAGGGGCAGAGGTAGTCGCCATAGAGGACGACGGTGATGGCGCGACTGTCGTTCGGATCGCCGCGCACATGATCGCGCGCGACATCGACGGGGGACTGAAGCCACATGCGCGTCGCGACGGGGAGGGGTTCTTCGCTCATCGAGCCGACCTTAGCGCGCTGATTGCCCAGGCGCCTAGCCGATCATCGCTCGGGCCATATGCTGTCGCTGCGTGGCCCAATAGAACGCTATCCGTATCGCAGCTTTGCCTTGGCGCGGGCTTTGTTTGCCTCGATCACGCGATCGCGCGGCGGCTGGACCGTGTGGAGCGAAGCTAGAAGGTGGCGGGCGCTCGCAGTGACTTCATCGACAGCGCGGTTGAAAGCCGCCTCATTGGCTTTCGAGGGATGCGTGAAGCCGGAGATCTTTCGCACGAACTGCAGGGCTGAAGCGCGAATCTCGTCCTCGCTCGCCGGCGGCTCGAAGTTGAACAAAGTCTTGATGTTGCGGCACATCAGGGTCACCCTCGCATGCTCGCTGCTGATATAGAGGAAGCGTCTTCAGCCATGCAAATGAGGCTAATCATTGCTTTGGCACGGCCGAATTGCACGATGCCGGCAAGCCCTGAGCTAGCGCGGCGTGATCTCGAAATCCGTTGCCGGCACGCGGCTGGTGCAACTCGTGTCGACGGCGTTGAAGACCTCGAAGAAGTCTCGAACGATTTCGTGCGCGCAGGCATTGGCCGCGGGTGAGGGACTTGCGAATGCGACATGCGCAACACTGGGAATCTCGACGACCGTTGAATTAGCGAGCGTCTTTGCGACCAAAGGACCGAAGGATGCTGCCGTCTGTGCATCATACTGCGCCGAGATCACCAGGGTCGGAATTTTGCTTGCTGTAATTTCGCGAACGGAGCTTCCAACCGGCGGCACTTTCCATTCATCGCAGTTGGAACGCAGGAATTGGAGATTCGGCGCATCCTTCCAGATCGACGGGGGAAACTTCGGAAAGGCCCGCGCCCCGGCTTCCTCGACGCTCTGTTGGCTCTCATAGGGGATCCATTCGCCGCATGAGACGCTCTCGAAGAGTCCATTGCTGACGACGCCGATGGCCGCAGGATTGACGCGCGGCGCGGCCCAGGTGGTGGCAAGCCGCGTTGCATCGCCGTGATCGAGGGCATCGATGATGGCCGGAACCTCCGCCGCAATATGGGTCCCCGGCGACACCGCCCATTCCACAAGCATGCCTCCGCTGATCTTCACTTTTACCGACTCATCGACGCCAGGCACGCTTACTTTCACTGTTTGCGGGCTTTCCTCATAGCGCTTGACGAGGCGCAGGAACGTCGCAGCGATATCGCCATAGCGCTCGCGACACTTCTGTTGCGCGCTGCAGGCACGGAAAACCGCATTGATCCCCTCGCCGGCGCTTGTCCACGTCGAAACCCCACCGGCGAGAGGCGGCGGAAAGATCCCGTCAATGCCGACCGAGCGGATGCCTTCGGGATAGAGGCGCATATAGGTGAGGGCGTGGTCCGTCCCGTAGGAAATCCCATAGACATTCCACTGCCAGATACCGAGCGCGAGCCTCAGATCCTCAAGATCGGCGGAACTTTCGATCGTGTTGAAGGCGCCCAGCTCCACGCCCAGTTTCTCCTGGCGGAGCCGGCACTGGGCGATCGCTTGCGCATAGGCCGTTCCGGCCTCCGCCGCATCGAACGGCATGTCGAGCACCGCTGCGGGAACTCGATCGGCCTCAGGACATACGAGGCTCGGTTGCGCCGAATAGGTTCCGCGCTGCGACATGAAAATCACGTCGCGATCGCGATTGAGGTTCCCGGCAAGCGCCATGGGAATCTCGGTGATGGCGTCGTCACCCGGGCCGCCGGCGAGCCAGACGATCGGATCGGGTTTTGGGTTTGCCGTTGCCGCTGGAATGATCGCCACAGAGAGGGTGATCGTGCGGCCGTTCGGCTGCCTTCGATTCTCCGGCACGGTCAATCGTCCGCAACGCGCCGTTTTGAGCTCCTTGATCGGAGCGGGAGTTTTCGGGCATGCGGCAGTCTCGAATTTGTATTCGGGAGTGGCGACTGCCGCCGGCGCACCGATGAACATCATAGCGAGGACAATCGCCAAGATGCCTTGAGCGGTGCGACACGAATTGGCAGAAAAGCTAATCATTACGGATAATTCTTCGATTACAGTAGTTCTGGGCTATCTCTATTTGTCTTGAAGCAACGTCTCGTCAACCAGAGTGTAGTCGAAGGCGGAAGGCCATTCCATTCGCTTCCGGCTGGTTAGAGGCAGGTGCTTGGTGTCGACGTTATCGTGAAGAGCGCGATTTGTTCCGCAATGGCTGGGGATAATTGAGGTCATCGCGTTCGCTGAGGGGAAGTTCGCCATTCTGCCGGGCGAGCCTGCGCGTGATAGCCTGTGTAAATCTGCCCGTATCCATGTCCAGAGCGCGCCGGTAGTCGCGCGCCGCACCTCTCCGGTCATTCAGCGCGCGCTTGGTGTCGCCGCGATGAACCAGACTCTCCACCACACGGTACTTTAGGGTGATGGCTTCGGAGTAGTCGCTGATCGCATCGGCATAGTTGACGCTGTCTTCATTCGCCAGGCCGCGATCAAAATAGGCGGCGCCGAAGGAATCGTTCATGACGAGGGCGCGGGTGAGATCCGCTATGGCCCCTTCGGCATCGTATTGGTACAGCCGGACATTGGCACGGCAGCGATAGGCGGCCGGATCTTGGGGAATCAGATCGATCATCGCCTCGCAGTCGAGGAGTGCGCCGACATCGTTTCCCGTGAAAAGCTGTATCCAGGCGCGTCCCTCAATTCCCCAGGGATCGGCCGGGTTCAGATCGATGGCCTTTTGATAGCTGGCGAGTGCCGCACTGGTGTCGCCAGCGTTTTCTTCAATCCATCCGAGACTGACCCGATAACTGCTCCAATTCGGATCGAGCGCGATCGCCTTGCCGATTGTGCTTCGGGCCTCGTCAATACGATCAAGTTCCAGCAGGGCGTTCGCGCGTTCGGCATAGGCGTCGGCAAACTGCGCGTCCTGCTGGACCGCTCGAGCGTAATCTTCGGCAGCTCGTTTCGGATCCGACTTGCCGCGATAAGCAAAGCCCCGCCGAAAATAGGCCAGCGCGGTATCGCCGGCCGCTCCCATCTTAAGCGCGGCGTTGCAGTCCGCGATCGCAAGCTCCCATTGCTTCGTGAGATTATAGGCCCTTGCGCGGTTCAAATATGCGCCGGCGAAAGTTGGATCGAGCATTATGGCTTGTGACAGGTCAGCAATTGCTTCTTCGAAATGGCTCATCTGAAGAGAGACGAGAGCCCTTCTGTTGCGCAGATTTTCGTTCTGGGGATATTTGCGAAGGAGCTGCGTGAAATCCTCATAGGCAGCGCGATAGGATCCACGCTCGAAATTGGCAATGGCGCGGTGGTAGCGTGCCAGGACATGATCCGGATCGCGAGCCAAGACACTCTCGTAAAGCGCAATTGCGCCTGGATAATCGCTCTTCGTCGATAACAGCTGGCCGCGCAGAACGGTAATTCGCGCAATATCATTGGGCAGTCGGTCCGCCCGTTTGATATCATCCTCCGCGAGTTTCAGCTGGCCGGTCTCGATATAGATCTGCGCGCGCTCGATATAGAGATCTGCCGCCTCGCCGATGGCGAGCGCGGCCGTAATATCCTCCAATGCTCCCGGAAGGCCTTGATCACTCCTCATAAATCCGCGATTTTTGAGGAACAGCGCATTGCGCGGTTCAAGCTTGAGCGCAGCGCTGTAATCGCTCTCAGCGCCCCGCCAGTCCTTCAGGCCCTCACGGACAACGCCACGCTCATTGAGCCATGCAGCGTTCGAAGGCTCGGCTTTGAGCGCATTGTCATAATCGGCGAGCGCGGCCTGCAGCGACCCGGCAGTGTAGTAGGCCCACCCTCGGCTGCCGAAAAGTTCGGGCCTGTCGCGATGGTGTGCAATGATCTTGGAGATGGTTGAGATCGCCTCGTCCGCGCGCCCGTCGGCAACCAGCGAATTGGCAAGGTCAGCCACATAGAGCGTTTCGTCGTGGCTCAGCGCGATTGCCTTTTGGAGATCGCTGACGGCTTTGCCATAGTCGCCTACGAAATATTGGGCGGTACCGCGCTGCCACCAGTCCCTGGCCAAGGCCTTTCCGGTGCCGATGATCGCGTCCATATCGGCAATCGCTGGCCGGTATTTTCCAAGCTCGCTATAGGCTGCCGCGCGGTATCGCCGGGCCACGATGCGCATGTCGAGCGTCGATGACTTGTCTTCGATGATCGCTGTGCAGGCGCGGATTGCCTTTTGACCCGACCCGGTAAGGCAAGTCAGCGAAGCGGCCGCGGGAGCTGCACTGCCGGCGAGAAAGGTCAGAAACAGAAAGAGGGTCACTAAACTTCGCACCACGATATTTTGCCGTGAAAGCGACGTTGCGGCAAGCGACTTATACGTTGTATCCGTTCGGACCGGAACGCCTGTGCTTTGCCAGCTCTGCTTCCGAGTCCCGGCGAATGTGCAAGAATTCGTGATCGCGAGAAATCCGTAGGCTGATCTTGCTGGTATTGTACGCACTTAGCCCGTGAAGTGGGCGCGCGCGTAGGCTCTTGTATCATCGCCAGGAGCGGACCATATCGGGAAACGAAAAAAGAGAAAAAGGAGAGCTGAATGCAAGAGTACAAGAAGACGGCGGAAGCGGTTGCAGCCCTCACTCCCGAACAATATTATGTGACGCAGCAGGCCGGCACGGAGCGTCCTGGCACTGGCGCGCTGCTCCACAACAAGCAAACCGGAATTTACGTCGATATCGTCTCGGGCGAGCCGCTCTTCGCCTCTTCCGACAAATATGAATCGCATTGTGGCTGGCCGAGTTTTACCAAGCCGATCGAAAGCGCCAACGTCAAGGAACTGACCGATACGACCCATGGCATGGTCAGGACCGAGGTGCGTTCCAAGTTTGGCGACAGCCATCTGGGGCATGTCTTTAACGACGGTCCGCGGGACCGCGGCGGCTTGCGCTATTGCATCAATTCGGCTTCGCTCCGTTTCATCCCGCGCGACCGCATGGAAGCGGAGGGTTACGGAGCCTATCTCGATCAAGTGGAGGACATCTGATGGCGCGTGAAACCGCAATTTTGGCTGGCGGCTGCTTCTGGGGCATGCAGGATCTGATACGGCGCTATGATGGCGTCATCGCTACACGTGTCGGCTATTCGGGCGGTGATGTGCCGAATGCGACCTATCGCAATCACGGCACTCATGCCGAAGCGATCGAGATCATCTTCGATCCCGACAAGATCAGCTACCGCCGATTGCTCGAATTCTTCTTCCAGATACACGACCCGACGACGCTGAACCGCCAGGGCAATGACCGTGGCTTAAGCTATCGCTCGGCGATCTACTACACGACGCCGGAACAGAAGCGCATTGCCGAAGACACGATCGCCGATGTCAATGCCTCGGGGTTGTGGCCGGGCAAGGTGGTGACAGAGGTGGCCCCCGCAGGACCGTTCTGGCAGGCAGAGCCTGAGCACCAGGATTATCTCGAGCGCTATCCCCAGGGCTATACGTGCCACTTCATCCGGCCGGACTGGAAACTGCCGAGGCGGGAAGCGCAGGCCGAACGCGCTGCATAACGGATAGGGCGCTCGTCGCAGTGGCTGACGGGGCTGGCTGCTGGCAGCCGTGACCCATGTCTCCATTGCGGAGCGCCTATCCTCAACTGTCCGGCCATATCTATTGGAACTCGCTCGCGCCGCGTCATAGGATCAGCGGACCATCGAGCAGGAATCCAAGAAACCCCGTGACCAATCGCACCGAATTCGTCGACCGGCCACTCCGATTGCGGTCGAAGAAACTGCGCTGCCGCGTCTACCTGCCGGCGCACCAGCCAGGCCTCGCCGATGGCGGCATGCCGGGCGAACGCTATATCGACTACCACCGCCAGCGTGCACGAGCCGGGCTTGGCATGCAGATCACGGGTGCGACGCCAGTACTCGCCTCTGAAGTCTGGGCGAACGGCCTGACGCTCATGAATGTCGATGACCGCATCATCCCGGGCTACCAGCGCTTGGCCGATGCCGTGCATGAAGAAGGCGGCCTCATGCTGGCGCAGCTTGCCCATGTCGGCGCCATGGAGACGGCCGGAGACCACATCGTCAGTGCGTCCTGGATTACCTCCGAACTGACGCAGCGCACCTCGCGCATGGCGACGCTTGATGAACTGGCCGAGATCGTCGAGCTTTATCGCGTGTGTGCGGCGCGCTGCCGGGCCGGAGGGCTCGACGGCGTCGAGGTGAGCATGGCGCATGGCATGTTGCTCGCAAGTTTCATCTCGCCCGCCATGAATGCGCGCGTGGACGGGCTCGGCGGTGATGTCGAAGGCCGCACGCGCTTTCCACGCCAGGTCCTGCGCGCGGTGCGCGAGGCTTGCGGCGAGGACATGATCATCGGTGTGCGCATGCCCGGCGATGAATTGATCCCCGATGGCATTGGGCCCGAAGACGCCGGGGCAATCGCGCGCATAATTGCCGCAACTGGCGATGCCGATTATTTAAGCATCACGGCGGGCAACAATGTGCAGAAGCTTGCGCGCGTCGATCACTGGCCGCCGACGCCCGCACCTTTCGGCGCATTCCGGCATTTGTCGCGCGCTGTGAAAGCGGCGGTCGACCTTCCGGTCGCGACAGTCGGGCGCGTCACGACGATCGAGCTTGCGGAAGCAATCCTGCGCGACGGCGAAGCCGATCTCGTCGGCATGGTCCGCGCCAACATTGCCGATCCGCAGATCCTGCCGAAATCAAGGAAAGGCGACAGCAAGGAAGTGCGGCCCTGCGTCGGCGCCAATGTCTGCATCAACCGCTTGCTCGATCACAAGACATTGGGTTGCATGGTGAACCCGGAGATCGGGCGGAACCTTCAGCGCCTCGAAACGCCGGTCGGCAATGGCACATTGGCGGTCGTTGTCGGCGCCGGCCCCGCCGGCCTGGAGGCGGCACGACGGCTCGCCATTCGCGGCTTCGCGGTTGAGATTTTCGAGCGCGACGCGATGGCCGGCGGCCAGATGCGCAAATGGTCGGACACGCCGTCAAGGCGCGAATTCTTCCGGGCGCTGAAATGGTGGGATTCAGAGCTCGACCGGCTCGACATCACCCGTCATTTTGGCGAAGAGGCGCGCGCCGAGGGGCTCATCAGGGCGAAGCCCGGTCTCGTCATCGTCGCGACGGGTTCGACGCCGATGCAGTGCCATATTCCGGGCGCCGGCGGAGATCGGCAGGTCTCACCCTATGCAGCGCTCGATCTTCCCGGCGGCGACCACATTCTGGTTCGCGACGAAATGGGTCGCCTCGGCGCCATGCTGATCGCTGAACAATTGAAGCAGCGCTGGAAGCGCGTGACTCTGGTGACGTCGCTGATGTTCCCGGGCGAAGGCGAGGGCATTACGACAAGCTACACGCTCTTGCGCGCGCTGGCCGAGGCTGGTGTCACGATCATCGATCGCGCCAAGCCGTCGCGGATCGAAGGCAGAAGCGTTCATCTCGACGGCGTGTTCGGCGAAGCCCGCGGCAGCGTCGATGGCGTCGATCTTGTAACCTCGCTCACCGGCTCGGTCAGTGACTCATCGCTCTTCGCGCCGCTCAGGAAGGCTGGCGTTCCGACCTATGTGATCGGCGATGCCAAATTGCCGCGCGAAGTGGCGGACGCGGTCGAGGACGCGGCGACGACGGTGTGGTCATTGGGCTCGGAGGCGCAAAGGTCGCGCGTCGCGTGAGGAACATCCCGAGGTCACGCTCGTTTCGCTCCAAACAGGAGCATGAGCATGCACGCGTCAGATCCCAACTCAGCGGAGTTGCGCGCCGACAAAGTCCTCGCACGGGCGAAGGTTCTGTTTCGCGATGAAAATCCCGGCCACGACTGGCCGATGGCGAGCGACCTTGCGCAGGACGACCAGCTCATGCGTGTCCAGGCCCGCTATCTCCAGCGCGCCGAGCAGGATCTCCTGAAAGCCGGCACGGTCGAGAGCATCGACCAGACTTAGATGTGTACAAGATTCGCGATGATGATCTCGCGCCAGATGCGCATGGGCGTAACCCAGGAATCCATCTGATTGTAGTTTCCTGAATAGATCACGCAGGCGAGATCGGCTTCCGGCATCACCCACAGGCGCTGCCCGCCATTGCCAAAACCCCCGGCCCAGGCGAGCGGCCGCCCGAAGGCGGGTGGCACGGCGTGGCCGAGAAACCAGAGATAGCCATAGTCTAGCCCGTCGCCAGTTGAGGCCGCCGGCGCGAGCGACTTCGCGATCCAGCTTTCGGAGACGATCCGCTGGCCCTGATAGATCCCTTTGCCGTTCACCATGCGCCCGATCTTGAGGAGATCGCGCGGCAGTAGCCGCAAACCCGAGGCCGCCGACGCGGTGCCATCGCGCCCGCGCGCCCATTCGAATTGCGAAATGCCGAGCGGGGCGAAGAGCGCTTCTTGCGCGAAATCAGGAAGCGCCTTGCCGGTCCCTCGCGCAATGATGCCGCCGATCAAGGCGACGGCACCGCCCGAATAGATCCATCGGGTGCCCGCTGCCGCCGCGATGGGCCGGTCGAGCGCAAAGCGATAGCGGTCAGCCGCATGTTCCATGGCGATTTCGCTATTGGCGGGATCGGAATAGGGGCGCTGCTCATCCCATTCGAGGCCGAGCGTCATGCTGAGCGCCTGAGCGATGGTGAGTATCTTTCGCGCGGGATCGGCGGCGAGATCGCCATATTCGGGAAATTGCGCCAGCAGCGATGTCGAAGGATCGGGCACGTGGCCGCGGTCGAGCGCGATGCCGTACAGCAGGCCGACGATGCTTTTCGTTACCGAGCGAAGATCGTGGAGTTGGTTGCGGGTGAAGGTCACATGACCGAGTGGCCGGCCCCAGGCCTCGTCCGCGCCTTCATAATGACGCTCGAGCAGGATTTTGTTGCCGCGGCTGATCACGATGCCATGCAACCCGCGCAACAGGCCGGAACGGATTCCGGCGGCGAGCCGGGCACCAAGATCGGGTATGAAGCCCGCCGGTTCCGGCTTTGCTACAGTCCAGTCGGGCGACCGTCGACCCTTAGAATGTTTAGTCACACGCCTTACTCCAATGCATCCGTGAGCTTGCGCAATTCCGCAATGCCATCTTCGATGTGGCCGATGGCACGTTCGCAGTCGTCTTTTTCACAGGCTGTCCGGGCATAGTCGAAATAGGCGCCAATGATACGTCTGATTTCGGCCACGATCGCTACATTATCCATGTGAGTTCCTCCTGATCCACTCCTGTTTGCAGTGGGAAACGTCTGCCGTCTATAGTCGCGCGCCCTGCAGCAGGAGGAGCCGCATGACGACGACGTCCAAGATCTTCGTAGCAGCGATGCTTGTCGCATTCGCCTGGCCATTTCCGCATGCTTCGCGCGCGGAGACTGATCCCGAAACCGCGGTTCGCGCAGCGCTCGAACAATGGCGGCAGGATTTCAATGCGCGGAAATCCGATCATATCTGCGATCTGTTTGCACCCGAACTGCTTTACGATTTCCAGGGCCTGCCGGAGCAGAATTATACGCTCCTGTGCGATCGCCTGCACAAGGCGCTGATGAGCGAAACGCCAAATATCACCTACGGCCTGCGCATCAAGGAAGTCATCGTCTCCGGCGACCTCGCGATCGTGCGCCTTACTTGGATCTCGACGGTGACCAGAGCGGACGGCACCAGCGCAACCGATGACGAGCAGGGCCTCGATGTCTTCGCCAAGCAGGCGGACGGGAGCTGGAAGATTATTCGCTATATTGCCTATCCCGACAATCCAGAATAGGGAGCGTTTTCGGGGGAGCGCGAACGGTGAGCGACACCAATCAAGAGTACCGGATCTATTTCGGGCCAAGCCTTGTTGCACCTTTTGCCATAGCGCTTGTTGAATTCATGCCCGCATTTGCCGAGCCGCGGCCCGCTGTGGAACTGCGCAGGGCATTGCAGGAGCTTTTGCCCCCTGACCTGAAACTGACCATCGCCTGGCCCGACGAGCCGCTCTCCCTTGCCGAGCTTGCCGCGCTGATCGCCAATGGATTCCAGGATTTGCGCGGACCCAATACCCTGCCGCACCAGTCAGTCATGCTCGCCGACGGTCGCGCGCGGGTTTTCGTCGGATTCCACGACGGCGACGCGGCAGTGATGGCGCTGCGTGGCGGGGTCGGCCTGGCGCACGCAGTCTTCGGAATGGCCGAGGGACAACCCGCTGACCGCAAGAGGCTCGGCCCTTTCCTGGCGCAGACCGCGGCAATGGCGAATTACCAGCCCGACTTTGTGGCGCGGGCGCTGATACGGGCGGCGAGCAAGCGCGGAATCCCAGTCTCGCCGCTGGTTTCCGGCGCCGGCATGTGGGTCTATGGCGAAGGGATCCATGCTCTGCAATGCGCGGAGTCTTCGACACATAACGACTCGTTAATCGGTTTGCGTGTGTCAAGAGACAAGTTTCGGATGGCGGAATTGCTCAGGTCGCTCGGCTTGCCGGCGCCCGAGCAGATGCTGGCACACACGTCGCAGCAAGCCGTGCAAATCGCTCGGCGTCTCGGATACCCCGTGGTGCTGAAGCCGCTTTTCGGCAGCAAGGGACGCGGCGTGAGCGTGGGCGTCAAAGACGACGCTGCGGCTGCGGTAGCCTTCGAGAAGGCACGCGGCACTACGACCGACCCGGTGCTGGTCGAGCGTTTCGTGGAGGGCGATAATATTCGTCTTTCCGTTTTCGGCGGCAAATTGCTGCGCGCGAGTCGACTGGTTCCGCCGCATATCGTCGGCGATGGCAGCGCCAGCGTCTCGCAATTGATCGAGGCGGAAAACCGCAGCCGCAGCGATGCGGACATCGCATCGGGCCTTCTGGTGCGTATTACCCTCGATTCGGAGATGGTCGCACTCATAAGAGAGCAGGGCTTCGGGCTCTCAGATGTAATGCCGGCCGGCAAGCGCATTTTGCTGCGACGCAATTCGAATCTCGCAACCGGTGGCAGGCTCGAGGATGTAACGGAAGAACTTCATCCCGACAATCGAGTCATGGCAGAGACGATTGCGCGCGTGCTGCATTTGGACGCGGTCGGCGTCGATTTCATGACCACTGATCCGGCGCTGTCCTGGCGTGAAAGCAAAGCCGCCGTCATCGAAGTCAATACCACGCCCGGAATCGGCGATGTGCTTGCCGAACGCATCATCGCGAAGAAATTCAAGGCCGACGGCCGCGTTCCCTCCATACTCAATATCGGCGATGATCAAGCGAGAGGTGCGGCCATCGTCGAGCTTCTTACAGGCCAGGGCTATTGCGTCGGGGAAGTTGCCCCGGACACTGTGCGTCTCGGCAACGACCGGCGTTTCAGAACTGCGGCGGCGTTGCCGGAGCGCATCAAATCCATGCTCTTCGATCCGGCTTGCGAAGTTCTTGTGGTCACGGCACGGCCGGACGAACTCGTGCAATATGGCTTGCCGCATGCAAAGTTCGGTCTGGCGCTCATCGCCGAACCGACCGCCCTTTCCGTCGACCTCGAAACTCTGATAGATGCCCATGTCACGCGCATTTTGCGCGGCACTGTCGATCAAGCGACGCTCATTACTGCCGTAGAAGAACTTCTCAAAATTGGAGAAGGCGCGTGACAGCGGGACTCTCCAATCACTGGCAGACCTATCACCGCCGCTGGAGTGGGCTTGAAGCGCCGTTGCGGCCTAATGCCGAAATTCGTGCAAGCATTGTCGATCTCGTTGGCGACAAGTCGCGGCGGATATTGCTGCTCGGCGTGACACCCGAGCTCGGCTTGTCGTTCGAAAATGTTGTTGCCCTCGACAAGAGCGCGACAATGATTGCCAACATCTGGCCGGGCGACAGCGCGACGCGCCGCGCAATCGAAGCTGACTGGCTTGAGTTCGACGGAAGTCTTGGAAAATTCACCGCCGTGATCGGCGATGGAAGCTTCAATACCCTGACCTACCCGGATGAGGTCAGACGGGTGCTTCTCAGTGTTCGCGAATATCTCGAGCCGGGCGGGCGCTTCGTCTGCCGGCTCTATGCGCGCCCCGACCAACCTTGGTCATGGGATGAACTCGTCGCCGAGGCCGAGGCTCCCGCGAAGACCAATTTTCATGCCTTTAAGTGGAAGCTCGCAATGCGAATAGCCGGCGACATCGGAGCGTCGGTACCGGTGATCCACATCCTCGAGCATTTTGAAAGGCTTTTCCCCGATCGCGAGAAACTGGCGCAGGTGACCGGTTGGGATCGTCCGATCATCGACATGATCGATACCTATCGCGGATCAAAAGCGGTGTATTGTTTTCCGACGCGCGATGAGTTTGTCGGTTGTCTGCCCTCAGGTTTTCGCGATACAGGCTTTCATCCTTCCGGGACCTACGACCTCGCCGAGGATTGTCCGAACTTCGCCTGCACGAAGGTCTGAACTAGTTAAACGCCATCGCGATGCGGGCGGCGTCTTCGAGCGTGTTGATCTCGAAAACGATATCCTCGGCCATCGGTTCCGGGGCGGTATCTGCCGCTTCGTCCGATAGCCAGTCGATAATGCGCTTGACCGTTTCCATGGTATTTCTCGCTAACTTGTCAGACTATCGATGAAAGCCATAGAGATGGCCAATGCTATCCGTGCATGAAGATAATAAAGGATTGAAGGGTAGCGCGCCGGCCGGACGGGACAGATGCTCGTCTGCCGTTTCGTTGGCCAGGAGGAGAAACCGGGAAAATCTGCTCCTGTTCACCCATACCGCCAAGCCCGGTTGACGCAGCCGGCGCGCTTGATCGGCGATACTCAGCCCCAATAGGGTGGAATGCCGTAATAGTCGTGAAGGCGGGATTCGTAGGCGCGATCGCCCCAATTCGGGCTTTCGTTTTCGCCCACCGTCGGGGCCTTTTCGAGCTGTTCGCGCGTTACCCCGACGATATAGCCGCCCTGTGAGGTGTCGTATTTGAGCGAGCCCCATGGCAACGGATGGTACCGCTCGCCGATGCCGAGAAATCCTCCGAACGACATGAGGGCGTAGGCAACGCGACCCGAGCGCTTGTCGATCATGACATCATTGATCTCGCCGAGCGGATCGCCAGAGGTGTTGTAGACGCTAGTACCTTGCACCCTGCCTGCCGAAATTAGGCTGGTTGTCTCGTTCTGCTTGTCCATTGTGGTCTCCAAGGGGTGTGCGAGCTATAACGCGGCCGGTTATACTGGGTTCCGCTCAGCCGCCGTGCTTGTGATTGCGATGCGTCGCGCGGTTTCACGCTTCGGCAAGCTGGCGATTATCCTTGATGCGGTGCCATTGGAAGGCCGCGTATGCGACGGCTGCCGCTAAAGCGATCACAAAGACGATGTCGATGATGATGATGAACAACGTTGCAGATCAGGTTCCAGGCCGGAACAATCCTTCCACCGTAGCGTTGGCCGTAAAGCCGGCCGAGCGGGCCGGATCGCCATTCACACAATCATAAAGGAGTAGGCCCCATGGGATTTTTTACGAAGGATATCGCCACGCTAGACGATCTCTTCGTCCATACTTTGCGCGACATCTATTATGCCGAGAAGAAGATCGCGAAGACCTTGCCCGGAATGATCGACAAGGCGAGCGATGAAATGCTGAAAGCCGGCTTCGAGCGCCATCTTGACCAGACGCACGGCCATATCGAGCGCGTCGAGAAGGTCTTCAAGATGCATGGCGTCGAGGCAAGCGCCGTCAATTGCCCGGCAATCGACGGCATCATCGAAGAGACGGACGAAATTTCCGACGAGATCGAGGATGACGCTGTGCTTGATGCGGCATTGATTGCTGCCGCACAGGCTGTCGAGCACTACGAGATCACACGCTACGGTACGCTGATCGCCTGGGCAAAGATGCTAGGTCGCGAGGATTGCGCGTCGGTGCTTGCCCAGAACCTTGCCGAGGAGAAGGCGACCGACAAGGAACTGACGCAGCTCGCAGAGCGCAAGATCAACATGAAGAGCGCGGCTTAGTTGCGGCACTCAGGAATGAATAAGATCCCCGGGTTATTCCCGGGGATTTTCGTATTCTAGATAGGGCTGATCTCTACGCCGCTTTCTTAACGCCGCCCAGCACCTCATCGACCGACCCCACCCGCGCGATGACGTCGAGCGCGTCGTGGCGGACGTGGTTCTCGGCCATTTCCTTCTGAAGCTGCGCTTCGGTTAGCATGCCATTGGCGAGGCATTCCTTGACTAGCGCGAAGAAGAACGCTTCCTGGCGCGGATCGGGATGCGGTTTGTACTTGCCCCACAATTTGATGCCGTTTTCCGGCAGGAAGCGCGAGACCAACGGAATGCGATTGGTGAAATCGATCGGCAGGCCCGTCTTCCACGGTTGTGTGCGCCGCTTGGTATTGTGGATGAGCTTTGTTGCCGGGGTGAGCCGGTCGAAATCATTCCACTCCGATTCGAGGAAGCCGATATTCTCGCGCGGCTCATTGGCGAGGATGATCCAGTCTTCGTAATCGAGCTTGCCGGCGAACATGTCCTCGAACTGCTTCCTCACATTCCAATGCCTAAGCTTGGCGCAGTCGAGCAGCATGACGCTGGAGGCTATGTAATCGTCACGGCCATTATGGCCCTTGCGCGCCTTGGCCATCACCGCCTTGCCGCCCATGTCGCGGGTCAGGAGCTCATTGACGTCACCCACCGCAAATACATCCGGATCGACGACGACGGCGCGGCCCTGATACCCCATCAGCTCGGGCGGCATGAAGCGCACCGGCGTGAATGACTGGAGATCGTCGTTCTTCCAGGTGCGCCAGCCGCCGGCACGCAGAAATTTGCGCCCTTCAAAATCATCGAAGAACGGAAAATCCTCGCGGCTGGTGATCCGCACGTCGAAGGCGTCGGGATTGCGCGAATTGCGCTTGAGCGAATAGGCGGATGCAATGGCGCCGACCATCTGCTTGGCATTGGTATGGATGAAGACCGTGTTTTTCATAACGATTCTCAACTGTCCTGGAGTTACATTCAGTATATAGCCGGGCTTGACGGCAGAAAAAAGCGAGGCCTTTGGTGGCAGGGAACGGCGCATGACGGCGGATGCCGGGTTTTTTACGAAGGGCTGGCGGCACTTCGGCTTCGAGCCCGAAATTGCCGATTGGGTAAGGCGCGTTTTGCCGCAGGCACGAGAAGCTGTGAAGGCGCCTGAAAACGCGCAGTGGTTGCGCTCCGGCGGCACCTGGTTCGTCGGCGTCAATGCGCTTTCGAATGACGCCCAGGGTGCTGTGATGGGTGGGGCGCCGCTCGCCGGCGCGGCGATCGATTTCATCCGCAATGTTTTGGGCTTCGCCGATCTGGCCTTGGAGCGCGGCCAAGTTTCCGTCTGCTATCCGGGCTACCCGCAGCCGATGCCGTCCGAATCGCCTTCGGCCTTCGCCTATCGCCGCGAGCGCGCCGCCGCCCATCTTGATGGACTTCATGCCGAAGGCCCAACGCGTCGCCGCTTCTTCCATGAGCCGCACAGTTTCCTGCTCGGCCTTCCCATGGTTGAGGCAAGCCCGGATGCTTCGCCCTTTGTCATCTGGGAAGGCTCGCATGAAATTCTGCGCGGCGCCTTGCGCGAAGCCTTTACGGGCGTACCATCGGATCGTTGGAGTGAGGTCGATGTCACCGACGCCTATCATGCGGCGCGCCGGCGCGTTTTCGCGGAATGCCGGCAAGTCGAGATCGCAGCGAAACCGGGCGAGGCCTATCTCGTCCATCGCCTGGCACTACACGGCATGGCGCGCTGGGGCGAGGGAGCGAGCGCTGGGCCTGACGGGCGAATGATCGTCTATTTCCGTCCCATCCTTTCTGGACCGCAAGAATGGCTGAATGCGCGATAGCGAGTTGAGGTGGCCCCATGACTGGCTCCAAAGCGATGGTTCTCGAAGCTTACGGCGAACCACTGGTGATGCGCGAGCGGCTGCTTCCCGAGCCGGGGATGAATGAGATTCGCGTTCGAGTCAGTGCCTGTGGCGTGTGCCGGACCGATCTTCATGTTGTCGATGGCGAATTGCCCAAAGTGCCGCTGCCACTGGTGCCCGGCCATGAGATCGTGGGCTATGTCGACAAATTGGGCGAAGGGGGCAGCAGCTTCGAACGGGGCGAGCGTGTCGGCATCCCCTGGCTCGGACATACTTGTGGAGAATGCGCCTATTGCCGGTCGGGTACGGAGAACCTTTGCGACAAGCCGCTCTTCACCGGCTACACCCGCGACGGCGGCTACGCGACGCATGCGATCGCCGATGTGCATTACGTTTTCAAACTCGAAGGCGATCGGCCGGATCCAAATCTTGCGCCATTTCTCTGCGCCGGCTTGATCGGCTGGCGCTCATTGCGCGCAACCGGTGACGCGCGCCGGCTCGGTCTATTCGGGTTTGGCGCTGCTGCCCACATTATCGCCCAGGTTGCGCGCTTCGAGGGGCGGCGCATTTTTGCCTTCACACGGGCCGGGGATGTCGAGGGCCAGGATTTTGCGCGGAAGCTCGGAGCTGAATGGGCGGGCGGCTCGGACGAGGCGGCGCCCGAGGAACTCGACGCGGCGATTATCTATGCACCGGTCGGCGCGCTTGTACCGCGCGCACTGCGCGCCCTGCGTAAAGGCGGCATCGTCGTGTGCGCCGGCATCCATATGAGCGACATCCCGGCCTTTCCCTATGAATGGCTGTGGGGCGAACGCAAGATCGTCTCCATCGCCAATCTCACCCGCGGCGATGGCGAGGCATTTTTCAAGGCGATTCCGGCAATGGATATTCATACGACAGTGACGACGTATCCGCTTGCCGAGGCCAATCACGCGCTCGCTGACTTGCGGCAAGGCCGTCTCGTCGGCGCAGCGGTGCTAATCCCGCGCTAAGTCCTGCACGCTCGTACGAAAAGCCTGCTTTGCTTGAAGGTGAGGGGAGGTCTGCAATTATGGCGCTGCAACCGGCCTGTGCTGTGGTCCTATTCTGCCTGTCATGAGCGATCTTTCAGACTTCCCGATAACCCGCAAATGGCCGGCCATGCACCCTGACCGGATCCAGCTTTATTCATTGCCGACGCCTAATGGGGTCAAGGTATCGATCATGCTGGAGGAGACGGGATTACCTTACGAGCCGCACCGCGTGCGCTTCGACCGGCAAGACCAAACCTCGCCGGAATTTCTCTCGCTCAATTCGAACGGCAAGATCCCGGCGATCATCGATCCTAAAGGGCCGGACGGACAGCCCTACCCGCTCTTCGAATCGGGCGCGATCCTGATCTATCTGGCGGACAAGAGCGGCAAGCTTCAGCCGTCAGATGCGCGCGGGCGTTACGATGTCCTGCAGTGGGTGATGTTTCAGATGGGAGGCATCGGCCCGTTTTTCGGTCAGGTCGGTTTCTTCAACAAATTCGACGGTCGCCATTACGAGGACAAGCGGCCGCTGCAGCGCTATGTCAAGGAATCGAAGCGGCTACTGGGCGTCCTCGAAAATCGGCTTAGGGATCGTGCCTGGATCATGGGCGATGATTATACGATTGCCGATGTCGCGACCTTTCCCTGGGTCCGCAATCTCATCGGTTTCTACGGTGCGGCTGACCTTGTCGAGTTCGAAACATTTCCCGCCGTGCGTCGTGCGCTCGAGGCCTTCCTCGAGCGTCCCGCCGTAAAGCGCGGATTGCATATCCCGGGCGATGGTTGAGGCGTCGGCCAACGAGCGCACCGCAAGCTGCGCCTGCGGCCAGCTACAGGCGCATTGTGAGGGTGCGCCGCTTTCCGTGTCTTTGTGCCATTGCCTTGAATGCCAGAAGCGCACCGGCAGCACCTTTGGCATCGCTGCCTTCTTCGCTCTCGACAGGGTGCGGATCGAAGGCGTATCGGCGGTGTTCGAGCGGGCGTCCGACAGCGGCTATCCTGTGGTGTTTCAATTCTGCCCGCGTTGCGGCAGCACGGTCTCCTGGTACCCGATGCGCAAACCGGAAGTCGTGGCCGTGGCGGTCGGTGCCTTTGCCGATCCGAGGTTCCCCGCGCCGTCAAAGGCTGTCTTTGCCCACCATCGACACCCCTGGATGACAATCGCGCTGGAGGAATCATGAAGGTCGCCGTGATTGGCGCTGGGATAATCGGCGTTACGACCGCTTACCAATTGTTGCGCGACGGCCATGAAGTAACAGTGATCGACCGCCAGCCCGGGCCGGCGCTGGAATGCAGCCATGCCAATGGCGGCTATGTGGCGATCAGCCAGGCGGTGCCTTGGTCGCAGCCCGGCGTGCCGACCAAGACCTTGCTCGGCATGTTGGGAAAGGCGCCGCCCATTCTGCTCCATCCCGCCCAGCTCCCGGCAATGTGGCGCTGGGGTCTCGAATTCCTGCTCGCCTCGCGGGCCGCACCCTCCTGGGAAAATACCAAGGATGTCTTGCGACTGGCGCTCTATAGCCACGCGATACTCAAAGAAACGCGCGAGCGCGAGACGATTGACTACGCCCCGATCCTCAAAGGCACGCTCAAGGTCTTTTCCGAGCCGGACGCGATGGACGCTGCGATCGCCACCTCAGAGCGCCAAGTCTCTCTTGGGCTCACTTACGAGGTGATTTCGACGGCGCAATGCGTGACGATGGTACCGGCACTCGGACCGCGCCGCGAACAATTGGCGGGCGGCATCCATTATCCCGATGAGGAGTCGGGCGATTGCTTCGCTTTCACTGAGGAATTGGCGCGGATTTGCGCTGAGCGTGGCGTGCACTTCGCGTTTGATACTGTGGTCCACCGCCTGGTGCGCGATGGGACGCGGTTATCGCATCTCGAAACCAGTAAGGGCAACTTGAAGGCGGACGCATTCGTGCTCGCCGCCGGCGCCGAAAGTCCGCTTCTTGCGAGAGACCTTGGCATGCGCCTGCCGGTGCTTCCGGTAAAAGGTTACAGCCTAACATTTCCGCGGAGCCTGTGGCCCGAGGCACCCGACCGGCCGGTGCTCGATGAGAAGCGCAAATTCGGCTTCGCGCCCTTAGGGACAGACCGTCTGCGCATGTCCGGCTTCGCCGAGATCGCCGGCTATGATACAAAACCCGAAGCCTACCGCACCGAGGCCCTGGCGCGCTCCTTCATGGGGCTCTTTCCGCAATTGGAGACGCGAATCAAAATTGCGGAATTGAAACCCTTCTGCTGCTTGCGGCCGGTGACACCCAAGGGGCCGCCGATCATTGGGCGCTCGCCACTCCAGAACCTCTATTTCAATGTCGGGCAGGGGCATCTGGGCTGGACGCTCGCTCACGGCTCGGCGAGGTTGGCGGCCGATACCATCGCCGGACGCTCTTCTGCCATTGATTTGCGGGGATACAAGCCGAGCTGAACTCCAATGGCATTGCGCAAAGCCTGGTGATAGGCTTTGATTCACTACCGTGACCGACCCCAAGCGCGATCTCACCCGAACCACCCTGGCGCTGCTCTTCCTTGGCGCGCTCATCGTCGCGTCCGGTTACATTCTGAAGCCGTTTCTGCCGGCGATTGTCTGGGCGGTGATGATCGTCATTGCCACCTGGCCGATACTTCTGCGTCTGCAACACAGCCTGTGGGGAAGTCGGCTGCTCGCAACGATCGTTATGACGGGCTTGCTGCTACTTATACTGATCCTTCCTCTGACTTTCGCGACAACCTCGATCATCAGTAATGCCGATGAAATCGCCACGTGGACGCGCTGGCTGATGAGCTTCGAGTTACCGTCGGCACCACAATGGCTGACAGATCTGCCGATGATTGGTGAACCGGTCAGGCAAGCCTGGACGAAGTTCACCAATCTTGGAATCCGGGACCTATGGGCGCAGGCCGCGCCTTATGCTTTTGACGCCACCAAATGGTTCATCGCCCAGGCGGGTGGTCTCGGCAGTGTGATCCTGCATTTTGTGATTACGGTCATTGCCGCGTCCATTCTCTATGCCGATGGCGAGCGTGCCGCTGCGCTGCTGCGCCGCTTCGGCCGCAGGCTTGCCGGTGACCGTGGTGAAAACTCTGTGTTGCTGGCGGGCCAGGCCATCAGGAGCGTGGCGCTGGGCGTCATTGTCACCGCGCTGGTTCAGGCGGGTCTTGGCGGCATCGGACTGGCGATTGCCGCGGTTCCCTTCGCACCGCTCCTCGTAGCCATCATGTTCATCCTCGCCATCGCGCAGATTGGCGTCTGGCCGGTCATGTTTGGCGCTGTCATCTGGCTATTTTGGAAGGGAGATACGGCTTGGGCGACGTTCCTCCTCGTCTGGTCGATGCCGGTGGTCATCATCGATAATTTCATTCGCCCCTTCCTGATCAAGCGCGGTGCCGACCTGCCGATAATTCTCATTTTCGTCGGCGTCATCGGCGGCCTGCTCGGCTTCGGGCTGGTCGGAATCTTTGTCGGACCGGTTGTCCTGTCTGTTGCCTATACATTGCTCAATGCCTGGATGGCGGAGGATCCGGAAGAGACGGGAAGCAGCACCTCATGACAGGCGCCGGCGACATCGCCGCCTTTCTCGCAGGACTCGGCCTTGAAAAATATGCGCCGGTCTTCGCCGAGAATGAAGTCGACCTTGCCGCGCTCGCGCATCTGACCGAAGAGGATCTAAAGGAACTTGACCTGCCGCTCGGGCCGCGCCGCAAGATCATGGCGGCACTTCGCGATACTCAAGCGCCCGCCGTAGCCGCTCCTGTAGCATCCGCACCCGAGGGCGAGAGGCGGGTGGCGGCCGTGCTCTTCGCCGATTTGGTTGGCTATACCGCGCTGACCAACCGCCGCGATGCCGAGGACATCCACACGCTGCTGCAAGGCTTCTTCGCCGTCGCCGACCGCCTGATCGAAGAACATGGCGGGCGCATCGACAAGCATATTGGCGACTGCGTGATGGGGGTGTTTGGCGCGCCCAAGGCGTATGGCAACGACACCGAGCGCGCGGTGAGAGCGGCACTTGCCATCTGCGACGCGATGAAGCCCTTGTCGCTCGAACTCGGGGAAGATCTCGACGTCCATATCGGGATCGCCGCAGGCCACGTCATCGCAAGCTCAACCGGCAGCACCGTCCATTCCGAATATACCGTCACCGGTGACACGGTGAATCTTGCTTCACGTCTTGCCGGTGAGGCCGGAGCGGGCGAGGTCGTAGTCGCGGATGGATTGTGGCAGGGCCTGGCGCAGAAGCTCGAAGGCACATCGCTTGGCCGGCGCGAGATCGACGGCTTCCGCGGCAGCCAGGAGATTTGGCGCGTCACCGGATGGCATGGGATACGCCATGCAACGCCGATGGTCGGCCGGCGGCTCGAGCTGCAGCAATTGCGTTCGATTCTCGAAGCCTGCCGCAATAATGGGCGAGGTGCCTCGATCCTTATTCGCGGCGAAGCCGGCCTCGGCAAGACGCGCTTCTTGGAAGAGGTCGTCGAGACCGCCCGCGGCCTCGGCTTTCGCGCGCATACGGGCCATGTCTTCGATTTCGGCGCTGAAACCGACGCGATCCAGACTCTGGTGCGCGACCTGGTCGCAACCGAACACGCGGTGATCGATCCTGAAGATCAGGTCTTCCTCAATGAACTGACCGCCGCGCCGCAGCCGGCCGAGATGCGTCTTCTCCTCGATGCCATGGATATAGCGACGCGCCAGGAGGGTTTGCGCCGCGCGCTGTCCCGGCTGGTCGAGAGCGCCAGCCGGAATCAGCCGCTCTTGCTTGCGGTCGAAGATGTGCATTGGGCGAAGCCGCATACGTTGAATGGTCTCGCCACCATATCGGCGACGGCGGCACAAGTGCCGGCCATGCTCGTCATGACATCGCGCTTCGAAAACGACCCGCTCGACCAGGCATGGCGAGCGCGAGCCGGCGCGAGTTCGCTCATCACTATCGACTTGGCTCCGCTCAATGCCGCGGAAGCGGTGGCCCTCGCAACGCCGTTTCTAGCAGCCAATGCCGAATTTGCGCGGCTGTGTATCGCGCGAGCTGCCGGCAACCCCTTGTTCCTCGATCAGCTTCTGAAGAACATGGTTGAGGGCGAAGGTGGCGCCGTGCCACCGACGATTCAGAGTCTGATGCAGGAAAGACTCGACCGACTCGACCCTGCCGCCAAGACGGTGATCCAGGCGGCTTCCGTTCTTGGGCAGCATTTCGAGGGCGATGCGCTTGCCCACATGCTGGGCGCATCCGGCTTTTCGCTGGAACCACTTCTTGGCAAGTTCCTCGTAGCCCAACATGGGCAAGGCTTCATGTTCCAGCACGCGCTGATCCGCGATGCCGTCTATGGCAACCTTCTCAGGAGCCGCAAGGGCGCTCTGCATCGGCGAGCCGCACAATGGTTTGAATCACGCGATTCGCAGCTCTTTGCCGAACACCTCGATCTCGCCGAGGCGCCCGAAGCGCCTGCCGCCTATCTTGCCGCGGCACGCATTCATGCCGGCGCCTATCGCTATGACCAGGCATTGCGCGCGGTCAATCGCGGCCTGGACCTCAGCAAGATCGCGGAAGACCACTTCAGCTTACTGAAGCTAAAGGGCGATGTCCTGCATGATACGGGCGATATGCCCGAGGCACTCATCGGTTTCGATGCCGCCCTGAACGCCGCCACGAGCGATGCCGATCGTTGCCGCGCATTGATCGGCCGCGCGCAGGTGAAGCGGGTGACCGATGATCTCGATGGCGCATTCGCCGATCTCGCTGCCGCCGAGCCGATTGCGATCGGCCAGGGGCTCAAAGCCGAAGAGGCGCGCCTGCGTTTCCTGCGCGGAAATTTATACTTCCCGCGCGGCGACATTGATGGCTGCGTGAGAGAGCACAATCGCAGCCTCGAACTCGCACGCGAAGCACAATCGGTCGAACTCGAAGCGGCGGCTCTCGGCGGGCTGGCGGACGCCGCCTATATCCGCGGACGCCTGGTGACGGCCCATCGGTTATTCGCCGATTGCGTTCGTGTGAGCAGCGAGCACGGGCTTCATCGCACAGAAGTAGCCAATCGGCCGATGGCCGCGATTGCTGGATGGTATGCCGGCAAGGCGGAAGCGGCATTTCTAGAGGCTCTGGAAGCGATCGCCTCGGCCGCGCGCATCGGTCATCACCGCGCCGAGACGATCGGCCACCATGCGGCCTGGTTCCTGAGCTATTCACGCGGCAAATTTGCCGCTGCACTCACCCATGCCGAAAGGGCCCTGATCCTGGCGCGCCAGATCAAGGCGCGGCGCTTCGAGGCGGAGGCGCTTGCCTTTCGCGGCGAGACCCTGCGCGCCATGGGGCAAAGGACGGGCGCGCTGTCGGACCTCCAGCAGGCATTGGGGATCAGCCGTGAGACCGGCATGGCCTATATGGGGCCGATTTATCTGGGCCTTCTGGCACGCGCGACCGACGATGCGAAAGAAAGAGCCGAAGCGCTGAAATCCGCCGAGGAGTTGCTACCAACGAGTCCCATCAGCCACAATCATCTGATTTTCCGCATGGTGGCGATCGATGCCAGTCTCGAAAGCGGCAACTGGGCTGAAGCCGAGCGCTATGCCGCCGATCTTGAAACCTACACTGCGCCCGAGCCTTCGCCCTGGGCGGATTTCTATGTCGCGCGCGGACGCCTTCTTGCACAAGCCGGCCGGGGCGACGGCAGCGAAGAGCTGAAGGCCAAAGCCACGGCGTTGATCGCACGGGCGAAAATGCTAGGCCTCGATCTTGGGGCTAAGGAGCTGGAGAGTATCATCCGGGCATCATCCGGTGATGAAGATCGAACATGATCCAGAGCGACCCGCCGATCATGATGACGATGAGCACTGCCGTAAAGGCGAGCGTCACGAGATTCTCGCGCGGTGTGTCCTTGAAATCGAGATGCAGGAAGTAGCGCAGATGCACGAGGACCTGAACCACTGCGAGAACCGCGATGGCGAGGAGCGTGGTGGTTGCGGAGAGTAGCTTGAATGCGACCAGGACGAAGGGAATGGCGGTGAGGATCACGGCCAGCACGAAGCCGGTCACATAGGCATTGAACGTGGCGTTCATGTTGCGCGCAGGTTTTGTCATCTGAACATCCCTGGAAGCAGAACGACCGAATAGATCCCGATCCACACGATATCGAGGAAATGCCAGAAGAGTCCCAGCCGGGCCAATCGCGAGATGACGAGAGGCTGAAGGCCACGAATCAGGAGCTGCACCGTCATGATGATGATTCCGAAAATTCCGATCGTCACATGCAATCCATGCGTGCCGATCAATGTGAAGTAGGCTGAGAGATAGCCGTTGGCCTGAGGGCCGGCATTTTGTGCGATGAGCGCCTGGAAATCCTCGATCTCCATCATTATGAAGCGAGCGCCAAGCCATGCCGTGACGGCGAGCCAAAGAACTGTAACATTGCGGCGCCGGGCAGCCGTTGCGACGCTCGCCATGCCGAAAGAGAGGCTGCTCAGCAGCAGAACCGCGGTCTCGATCGCCGTCCGCTTGAGGTCGAACATCTGCGCTGGCGCGGCGGTGGCCCAGTGGCCTTGCACCATGACCGCATAGGTCGCGAAGAGCAGGGCGAAGATGATCGCGTCGCTCATCAGGAACAGCCAAAAGCCGAACTCGCGCTCCTCGATCGCACGATCGGCTTCGGACGGCATCGCCACTGCATCGCTCATGCGCGCGCCCCTTCGATCATCGCTACATCTTGAGGGCTAAGGCGGATCGGTGGCCGCTCATCGAAGATGCGCGCGACGATCACGGCAGCAGTCGCCAGAAGGGCGATGTCGGCGAGCCACCAGATGTACCAGATCATCGCAAAGCCGAAGATGAAGGAGAGTGCGCCGATCGCGATGCCGGCGAAGTTGTTGCGCGGTAGGAAAATATCCGGAAAGGCGGTCGACTGCCGCGCGATACCAGTCTTCTTCATCTCCCAGAACGCATCGAGCGTCCCAACCTGCGGAATAACTGCAAAGTTGTAAGGCGCAGGTGGCGACGCAGTCGCCCATTCAAGCGTGCGCCCGTCCCAGGGATCGGGGCCTGAGACAAGCGCGTGCCGGTTCTTGAAGCTCGCGATGAACTGCATAACCTGGCAGCCGAGGCCGAGCGCGACGAAGCAGGCGCCGAGGGCAGCGATGATGAGCCAAGGCTGCCAGCCCGGGAAATCGTAATGTTCCATGCGTCTCGGCATGCCGAGGAACCCGAGAAGATAGAGCGGCATGAAGGCAAGATAGAACCCGACGATCCACGCCCAGAAGGAACGCCGGCCCCATGTCTCGTCGAGCTTGAATCCCATCGCCTTGGGGAACCAGTAATTGTAGCCGGCGAAATAGCCGAACAGCGCGCCGGGAATCAGCATGTTGTGGAAATGTGCGACCAGGAATGTCGTGTTGTGCATGAGATAGTCGACCGGCGGTACCGCGAGCAACACGCCGGTCATGCCGCCGATCACGAAGGTGACGATAAAGCCCATCGTGAACAGCATCGGCACGCTCATGCGGATGCGGCCGCGATACATGGTGAGCAGCCAGTCGAAGATTTTAACACCCGTCGGCACCGCGATGATCATCGTGGTGATGCCGAAGAAGGTGTTCACATTGGCGCTCGAGCCCATGGTAAAGAAGTGATGCAACCACACCGTGAAGGAGAGGATGCCGATCGCCATGGTCGCATAGACGAGCGAGGCATAGCCGAACAATCGCTTCGATGAGAAGGTCGCGACGACTTCCGAATAGATGCCGAAGGCCGGCAGGATGAGGATATAGACTTCCGGATGCCCCCACATCCAAAGCAGGTTCACATAATTCATCATATTGCCGCCGGCATCATTGGTGAAGAAGTGCATGCCGAGATAGCGGTCAAGCGCGAGCAGTGATCCTGCGACTGTGAGCGCCGGAAAGGCGAAGACCATGAGGATGCTGGTGCAGAGCGCCGTCCAGGCGAAAAGCGGCATCAGCATCAATTGCATGCCGGGCGCGCGGCATTTCACGATCGTGGTGATGAAATTGATGCCGCTCAATGTCGTGCCGATACCCGATATGATCACCGCCCACAGCCAGTAGTCGACCCCGACGCCAGGATTATAGTCGATGCCCGAATAGGGCGGATAGCCGGTCCAGCCGGCGGTCGAGAATTTTCCGATGACGAGTGAGATCATCACCAGCGCTGCGGCCGAAGCCGTGAGCCACAGGCTCACCGAATTGAGAAAGGCAAAGGCGACATCGCGCGCGCCGATCTGTTGCGGCACGATGATGTTGATGAGCCCGGTCAGGAACGGCATCGCCACGAAGAAGATCATGATCGTGCCGTGTGAGGAGAAGATCTGGTCGAAATGGCCGGGCGGCAGATAGCCGTCGGAATTGACCGCGATCGCCTGCTGCGCGCGCATCATCGCCGCATCGACGAAGCCGCGCAACAGCATGATCAATGCCAGCACCACATACATGATGCCGATCTTCTTATGATCGACGCTGGTCAGCCATTGCGTCCACAGCACCCGCCACCAGCCGAACCAGGTGATGACGGCAAGACTAGCGATCGCACCCAGCACGATGACCATAGCCCCGCCGAAGGCGATGGCCGAGTAGAAGGGAAGCGCGTCGAAGGTCAATCGGCCAAGCATGTCACTCGCTCTCCGCCTGATGAGCGGCGTGGCCTGCCCCGCGATATTTGGCGATAATCGAGGCGAAGAGGTTGGGCGTCACCTCGGAGTAATAGCCAACCGGTACCTTGCTGCTCGGCTTGGCGAGTACGGCATAGGCCGCGTCATCCAGCGGCCGGGCAGCCTGCTTTGCGCTCGCAATCCAGGCCTCGAACTCGGCCGCCGACGTGGCACGCACCTTGAAGTTCTGATCAGAGAATCCTGAGCCGCTATATTGCGTGTTGCGTCCGGTGAATTGCCCGGGCTCATGCGCGCTCATATTGAGTCGCGTCTCCATGCCGGCCATCACATAGATTTGTCCCGCAAGCGCCGGCACATAGAAGGAATTCATCACCGTATCGGAGGTCAGCGCCAATGAGACCGGGCGGTCGCTCGGAAAGACCAACTCATTCACTGCGGCGATGTTCTGTTCGGGATAGATGAACAGGAACTTCCAGTCCTGCGCCACGACCTGGACGTTGAGCGGTTCGCCACCCTGCAACGGCTTGTAGGGATCGAGATGGTGCGTCCAGATCCACACGAGTGATCCGACGCCGATGACGATTAGCGCCGGTACGGCCCAGACGAGAGCATCGATCCGTGCGGAATAGTCCCAGTCCGGCTTGTAGCTCGCCTTCTTGTTGGCCGCGCGATAATGCCAGGCAAACCAGAACGCCATGACATAGACCGGGATGATGACGATGAGCATTAAGGCGGCAGCGGTGAACAAGAGGTCACGCTCGGCCAGCGCAATCGGCCCCTTGGGATCGAGCACCGGCCCGTCGATGACGCCGCAACCCGAGAGCGCGGGCAATAGCAGAAGCGGCACTAACCGCCCCGGATTACGCGTGTCATGCGTCGTCTGATCCCCCATCGCGCCGAACACTATTTCATGATGGGGATTCGGTCGAGAGCAGGTCACTTGGCATCCCGGCCACAATTTGCATTCACGCCCGCCCTTTGCTAGCGAGCGTCACCCATGACGCGCCAGATTCCGCGAAATTTCATAATCCCCGTCGAGACCTTGAATCGTGAATTGGACGGCAAGCTCCTGCTCGCGCTTTATGCGCTCGGCCGCGGCTGGCGGCCGATCATTGGCGGGCGCACCATCATCAACAATGAACTGCCCGCGCTCCCGCAATCGGTGATGCTCGGCAAGGGCGTCCGCGTCGGCAACAAGCTCGTTTTCTGGATGGCCGAGCAACTGGGCCACATCATCGTTTCACTCGATGAGGAAAGCCTCGTGCGGCTCAATGACGAGGCGCTCTACATGATGTTCGATGCCGCGACCTTCAACCGGCCGCGCATCCTCTACGCCTGGGGTCACGACAATGCGCAGATGTGGCGCGGCTTTAGGGCCTATGCCGGCGCGCCGATCATCGAATCCGGAAATCCGCGGATCGACATGCTGAGGCCCGAATATCGCGGCTTCTACGAGGATGAGGCCGCCCGCATCCGCAAGCACTATGGCCGGCATGTGCTGTTCTCGAGCAATTTCAGCTTCGTCAATCACTATATCCCGGACCACACGCGCTTCCGCGTCACGGGCGATGCGCCGGCCGAACGCAGCGGCGAATTGCTGACCGGCATCAAGGCGCACAAACAGGCGATCTATGATGCTTTCATTGCTTTGATCCCGGACCTGGCGCGCGCCATCGCGCCGGCCAATCTCGTCGTGCGTCCGCACCCGTCCGAAAATGCCGCCTCATGGAGTGCTGCGGCGCAGGGCCTCGCCAATGTCCATGTCGTGCATGAGGGCCCTATCGCACCCTGGCTCATGGCCGCCTCGGTCCTGATCCAGAATGGCTGCACCAGTGCCGTCGAGGCGGCGATCCTCGGCACGCCCGCGATTTCCTTTAGGCCGGTGAAGAGCGCTGAGTTTGACCCTTCGCTGCCATTTGCGGTGAGTACAGCGGCAGCGACACCGGAGGCGATGATTTCCGGCGTGAAAGATGCCTTTGACGGCCGCTGGCACTTTCCGGACTCCGGACGTGCCGAACTCGCCAATTGCATTGCCAGCCTCGATGGTGCCTTTGCGTGCGAGCGTATCCTTGATGCGCTGGAAACCCATCGCGACCGGCTCGAAGCGGCACCTGCCCAAAGCGCGGCGCGGAGGTTTTTGGGCCTGGGCGTTCATGCCCAGCGTTCCCTGCGGCGCTCGATTGGAACGAGATTACAGGGCAAGAGCAACGCCGCCTATTCGGCGCATAAGTTTCCGGGCCTCGATGAAGAGGTGCTGACGGCCAAAATCGCCAAATTTCGCCTGTTGAACCCGGCCCTGCCGGCCGCTCGCGTGGTGAAGCTCCGCTACAGCATTTTCGCGCTGCAGACGTGAATCCCTCGCCTTGCGCGCCCCGACCGGCTATGGGAAGCCGCAACCAATCCAGAAGAGTCTATGCACAGGATAAAAATCATCGGAGCCGGCTCGATCGGCAATCATCTGGCCAATGCCGCGCGGAGCCACGACTGGCAGGTCACCCTGACCGACATCGACCCCGCAGCGCTAACCCGTGCCAAGGAAAGCATCTATCCCGGCCGTTACGGCAAATGGGACGAGGCGATAATGCTGAAGCTCTCGGGTGACGCGCTGGGTGACCCAGCTGATGTCGTCTTCATCGGTACGCCGCCCGACAGCCATCTTAAGATCGCCAATGCGGTGCTCGATGCGAGCCGCCCACGCGCCCTGATCATTGAAAAGCCGCTCTGCGGGCCGGATCTTGCCGGCTGCGCCGCGCTTTGGGATCGGGTCAAAAAGGAAGGGCTCTTCGCCGGCGTCGGCTACAATCACACGCTGGGCAAGAACACCGTGCTTGCTGAGGAAATCCTGCGTTCCGGCGTCACAGGGCCGGTGTCGACCGTTTCCGCGCGCACCCGCGAGCATTGGGGCGGCATCTTCAAGGCGCATCCTTGGCTTTCAGGTCCGTCTGATTCGTATTTGGGCTTCTGGAAGCGCGGCGGCGGTTCGGCCGGCGAGCATTCCCACGCCATCAATATTTGGCAGCATTTCGTGCATGTCTTGGGCGCCGGAAAAGTGGCCGAGGTCTCGGCGACCATGGACATCGTGAAAGAGGCCGGCACCGAATATGACCGGCTCTGCTTCATTACGCTCAAATCCGAAGGCGGGCTCGTCGGCGACGTCATCCAGGACGTGGTGACGCAACCGACCGAGAAATCCTGCCGCATTCAAGGCCGCGACGGCTATGTCGACTGGCGCGTCGGCTACAAACCCGGCCATGATGCCGTCCTGTCAGGCAAAGGCGACGCCGTGGAAGAAAAAGCGATTGCCAAGACCCGTGCTGATGATTTCAAGGCCGAAATTTCCCATCTTGAAGCGGTGCTCGACGGCAAGGTCGAATCATCGCCCATATCGCTCGAACGCGGCCTTGATACGATGATGGTGATTGCCGCCGCCTTCAAATCGCACGAACTGGGCCGCCGGGTTTCGATAGACTGGAAAGCCGGCTATAGGCCTGACGCGTTGCGCTGACCGGAGTTGATAATGCCGACCAAGTTCAATTTCGAGAACCTGTTCATTTACGACCTGGCGAACAATCACCAGGGCGATCTCGCCTATGCCAAGGACATCGTCCGCGGCGTCGGTCGCGTCAATCGCGAAGGCAAGGTCAAGGGTGCGCTCAAGTTTCAGTTCCGCCAGCTCGACAGCTTCATCCATCCCGATTTCAAGGGCCGCAGCGACCAAAAATATGTGAAGCGCTTCTCCGAGACGCGGCTCGAAATGGATGCCTTCGCCGACTTGGCCAAGGTGGTACGCGACGAAGGCCTGCTCACCATGTGCACGCCCTTCGATGAGGAATCGGTCGACATCATTTGCGACATGGGCCTCGATATCATCAAGATCGCGAGCTGTTCCGCCGATGACCGGCCGCTGCTGGAAAAGGTGGCGCGCGTCAACAAGCCGATCGTCATTTCGACCGCCGGGCTGCGAACCGATGAGATCGACAGTCTCGTCGCCTTCCTCGAAACCGAGCGCGCCGATTTCGCATTGATGCATTGCGTCGCGCTCTATCCGACGCCCGACGACAAACTGCAGTTGAACGAGATCGGCCGCATGATCGAGCGCTATCGCGGCGTTCCGATCGGCTGGTCGACGCATGAAGACCAGAACAATACCTCCGCCGTGCAGATCGCCTATGCCAAGGGTGCCCGCCTGTTCGAGCGCCATGTCGGCCTCGATGACGGGCGTTACAAGCTCAACAATTACTCATCGACTCCGACCCAGCTCGAAGCCTGGATCAAGGCCTTCCACCAGGCCCAGGCCATGCTCGGCACCGATGAGCGGGCCCCGACTTCGCAAGGCGAACGCCAGACTCTGATGGAACTAAAGCGTGGCATCTATGCCAAGCGGGCCATCGCCAAGGGCGAGACGATCAAGCGCGCTGATGTCTTCTTTGCCATGCCGGTGCAGGACGGTCAGATGGTGAGCGGCCAGTGGCGCAATGATCTCATCGCCGATCAGAACTACGCCGTGAACGCACCTCTGAAGGGCGATCTTGCGCGCCAGGGGGCAAGCGATGAGCAGCTCGTCTACCAGATCATGCTGCAGGTCCGTGGCATGCTGAACAAGGCGAATATCGCGATCAACGAAGACGCCTCGATCGAACTTTCACATCATTACGGATTGCGGCGTTTCCGCGAATATGGTGCGGTGATCGTCACCTGCATCAATCGTTCATATGCCAAGAAGCTCGTCCTCCAGCTCCCACGGCAAAAGCACCCCTATCACTTCCACAAGCAGAAGGAAGAAACCTTCCAGCTCCTTGACGGTGACCTCGAGATCGTGAAGGAAGGCGCCAAGAAATCGCTGCATCCGGGCGACATCTTCTTGGTCGAGCCCAACCAGTGGCACAAGTTCCATACGCTGGACGGCTGCATCTTCGAGGAAGTCTCGACCACGCACTTCAACAATGATTCCTTCTACGAGGATCCGCAGATCGCCAACATGGAACGCGACCAGCGCAAGACCAAGGTCGACAACTGGGCCGCCTATTTCCGTTCCAGGCATGCGCTTTGACGCGATCATATTCGATTTCGACGGCACGCTGGTCGATTCGGCCGGCGTGAAATACGACTCCTTCTTCAAGCTCTTTCCGCCTACCAAGGAACATCGCGCCGTCGTGAAGGATGTGCTGGCGCGCGATCCTGATGGCTCGCGCCATGCCGTGATACCGCGCATGATCGATGCCATGCGCAAAGGCGGTCTCGACCTACCGGAAGACAATCATGTCCTGCGTTACGGCGAGGTCGTTGAAGCAGGCGTGACCACTGCGCCCGAATGTCCCGGCGCCAGCGCATTGCTTGCTCGCCTTCAGGGGCAAGCGAAACTCTATATCGCTTCCAATACGCCGCAGGAGGCTGTTCGCCGCCAGGCGGAGTTGCGTGGCTGGAGCAGGCATTTCGATGGGATCTTCGGCTATCCATCGCGCAAGACGGATGTTGTCCGCGATATCCTGAAAGCTGAAGGGATCAAGCCGGATCGCTTGGCCTTCGTCGGCGATGGAATTTCCGATGAGGAGGCGGCGCGCGCCAACGGCTGTGTCTTCATCAGGATAGCAGAACCTGCCGATCTCGTCGCGGCGGCGCGCCAGCTGGAATTGACCCATGCTTGAGGGCAGGCGGGTCCTCGTCGTCGTTCCGGCGCGTGGCGGCAGCCAGGGCGTGAAGCTCAAGAATCTGCGCGAAGTTGGTGGCGTTCCGCTCGTCGGCCGCGCCGGTGATGTTGTGAAGGCTTTGGATTTCGTCGATCGCGCCGTCGTATCGACCGATCATCCCGAAATTGCCCACGTCGCGAAAAAACATGGCCTCGATGCGCCCTTTATGCGGCCCGAGGATCTCTCGGGCGCGATCATCAGCGACTGGCAAGTTCTGACCCACGCTTTGCGTGAAATGGAGCGGCTGGACGGTGTGACCTACGACATTGTCGTCATGCTGCAGCCGACTTCGCCGAGCCGCACGCCGGAGCATGTTCGAGCGACTGTCGAGAAGCTTGTCAAAGGCGATTTCGATGCCGTCTGGACGGTGAGCGAGACCGACAGCAAGGGCCACCCTTTGAAGCAGTTCCGCATCGGAGCCAATGGCAGCCTTGACTATTACGATCCCGCCGGCGCCAATATCATCGCCCGCCAGCAACTGCAGCCGGTCTATCATCGCAACGGCGTTGCCTATGCGATCACCCGTTCCTGCCTTCTCGATCAGGGCACGATCTACGGTGCGAAGACCGGTGCACTTCTCATTGAAGGCGAACTTGCCAATATCGACACCGAGCTTGATCTCATCTGGGCGAATTTTCTCTTCGATCGCGAGCGGAGCAAGGTTTGAACGCGGCCGCAGCCTGGCTCGACAATGCGGTCCTCGTTTATGGACCGCGCAAGGCCGGCACGACGCTACTGCAGAACCTGCTCGACGGCACGAACGATCTCGCAGTCTACCCAGCCGAATTGAAGCTCAAATACTTCGTCAAGACTCCCGCGGAAGGGCGGTTGATTGATGAATATCGCGCGCGATCCCGCGTGGCCGAGACCAAATCGCCGCATTTTTCGGTCGAAAAGTATCAGGCGCTGTGGCGTGATGAAAGCGACGGCAATCTGGGCCATTTGATCCGACGCGACATCGCCAATGTCATCGCCGCATCGGATCGTCAAAACGAGGCGAGGCTCTGGGCTGCGAAAGAGGTGGGTGGGCGCACCGATGCCATCCTCACGGAATGGCGGCGCCTGTTCCCCAAAGGTCGTGTACTCTTCATCCTGCGCGATCCCTTGATGGTAACGCGCGCCGTTCTCAACGACCGCCGTCGCAAGGAGCGCGAATTGTCGGCCTGGCAGATTGCGCGCGAAACCATCGATCCACTGCGGGTTGTTGCAACCGCGGCGCGACATCTGGGCGACGCTGGAACATTTGCCATCACCTACGAGGATCTCGTCGCAAATACGCCAGGCACCATGAAGAGGGTCGCCGCTTTCCTCGACATGCCCTTTGATGAGATCCTCACGCGCCCGACGCTTTTCGGCGAACCGATCGTGGTCAGGACGGCTTCCCGGGCCGAGAAGCATGTCTTCCAATCAAATGAGAAATGGGATGACGGCCTAACGCAGCGCGAGCGGCGGATAGTTTCTGCGACGACGAAACTTGCGGGTCTCGCCGGGTTGCGCGTCGACTATGCCGAACTGCGGAAGCGGCTGAACCCGTAAGTTCCTCCATCGGCGGGCTTGACCCGCCGATCCAGACTGGATGGCAGGCTCAAGGCCTGCCATGGAGAATATGCTAAACCGTCAATGACATCCGCTGGATGTCGTCGAGCGGAATGCGCTTGGCGATATCCTCGACCGGCCAGACCGCCGGCGGCTGTTCGGGCACCGCATGCGCCACATACTGGATGAGCAGCACGATCCGCGTTGTCTTGTTGCGGTTCGAGCCATAGTGCAGGCAGCGCGACGTATCGCAAAGCAGAGCGGTTCCTGCCGGTCCGGTGACTTGGATTTCCTTCTCCGTACCGACCGCCTTCTCCACCTCATCGATCGTCAAGCGCCCACGATCATAGCCATAGGCCTTGATGAGTTCATTGGTGACGCTGATCGGCGTGAAGGTGAAGGGCCCGTTATCCTGGGTGACTTCGTCGACATAGATGAAGAGCTTGATCTGCTTCTCATCGGCGAAATCGAGATGATAGAGCTGGCTCCCGACCTGCGTGTTGTTGGGAACGCTCACCATGATCGTGACATTGCCGAGGATTGGCACTTCGCCGAGATACTCAGCAACCGCATCGAGAACTGGCCGTGCCACGGCGGCGCGCATGATATCGGTATAACGGTTCATCGCCGCACCTTCGGCCGCCTGCATCATGAAGGCCTTGCGCGACGTGCCGCCCTCGACGCGTTCCAGAGCTTGCTTCTCGGCCGCAGCCCTATAGATCTCGGAGGCCTGGGCGATGGCCCCGCTGATTTCCGGAACTTCCTTCGGCGAGGTGAAGGCATAGCCTTCCTGCTTGTCGATCGCGACTGCCGGTTTGGAGCCGGCGCGTCGGCGAATGATCTCATCCGCCGCACGCCTGCGCTGGATCTGCGTGAAGGGCTTGGCGAGAATGTTTACCGTACGCGCGATGCGGATCGCCTGAACGCGTGGCACCTTCAGCTTCTTGGCTAAAAACAGGTTCAGCTTGCGGCTGATGCGATAGCGCAAAGGCGCATTTTCAAGAATATGGGCGGCCGTATCGTGCATGGGGCAAAGCTCCGGCGAGTTGCCCGGCTTCTACTCCCTTGAGGGCAGTCCGGCAAGCAATCACACCTGGTAGCCGTAGCTCCCGAGATCGAGGCCCGTCAATGCGGCAAGCCGCCGATTGCTGGCGCGATAGCGATCGCCGGTTATGCGTTCGATGCGTGCCTTAAAATCATTCTCAAGTTTCCTCTCCCAACTCTCCGGCGTTATGGCGCCGGCCGCGATCTTCACGGAACGGTCGACCGCCTTGCCGATGCGCCGGCCGAAGGGATGAGGGAAATAACCATTTGCCGAGGTGCTGCGATTGATGCAGGTCAACCAGCGCAAGTAATAGGAAGCAACATGCGCGCGGCGCGGATTTGACTTGGTGGCATAGGGTAGTTTCCCGGCCTTGCCCACGTCCGCAAATTCGCAAATGCGCTCAACGTAACCTGCCGGGTCACGGACAAACATCTCATAAGGCAGAATCAGTACCCGCTCGCGGCCAAACAGCGTGTAGTAGAGCTGCGCGAGCCGATCGTAATTCCAAACATCGAGTTGGAGCGCCGGCAGGCGCCCGTCGCAGGGAGGGTTGAGGAAACTGTCGAGCGAACGCCAGCCGCCATATTTGAGATATTGGAAGTAGCTCGAGAGGATCATCGAGCGCTGTTCGCGAATGGTTAGGAATATCCGGGCGTGGGGAAACACGTCCTTGATGCGGCGCGCCAGCGTCGGGCGGTCGAATGCGTTGGATAGCACATGGCCCGACAGTCGCTCATTGCTGACCACGGGCACGAGCCCGTCCGGAACGCTGACCGATGCAAGCCGGTCGCGGATCGCGGCGGCATCAAAATCATCCTCGCCGATCAGGCGCTTGTTGGCGTCGAGATAGAGCAGGCGTCCGAAGGATTTGGTCTGTTGCTTGGGTGTGGCCTCGTGCTGAGCCGGTCCCCAGAACCCGAGCGTCGTATTGGCAAAGAGATGATCTTGCAGCCACGTCGTCCCGGTCTTAGGCAGGCCGACATGGACGAGCACGTCAGAGTCGACGAGCGAGGCTTGCGCACAGAAGTCTACAGGTGCGACTCCCAAAGCGATCGCTCCCGGCGCGACGCCATGCATCTTTGAACCCCCTATGCCGCTCCCCCGAGCGACCTACGCCGTCTATTTGGGATTCGTTAGGCTGATGTCATGACGATAAGGTAACGATTCGCCCTAAGGGCAGGTCACCCGGCCTTGTCCTGCAGGCGGAGAGCCTTAGCGACGATCGCGGCATAGTCGAATTTCGCCATGAGCGCATCGCAATAGGCGAGATCCTCGGCATCCATGTCCTCGGCATGGCCGCCGACCTTGCCGCGTCTTACCCGCCTTCCCAACGGATCGTTCGGGTCGCGGGCGCTGAACTGGGCCGAAAACTTTGCCTTGAGTTCACCAGACGATTCGCGCTGCTGCATTTTCTCGAACTGGTTGCGCGCCGCCGCCGCCTCGATCTCCTCCATCGCCACACCCGGCACGCCGAGGAAATCGACGATGCGTTTGAGGGCTGGGGCGGTATCGGCGCGCAAATCCTCATAGGTTTCGACGCGAAAGCCGCGCTTGAACTTGTGGCGCGCACCGAGCCACGCGATGTGGAAGGTCAGCATGCGCTCAAGTCCATAGCGCGGCATGCGGATGAACGTCTTGAAGTCACCCTTCCAGTTGTGGCCCTTCGTCACGTGGTTGTAGTTGGAAGCGAGGGTATCCCTGGGATCGCGCAGCAAGAACAGGACCCGGCGGTGGTAATGCTCAGGCATATCGGATGCGACATTCTCCGGCGTCGAGCCGCTGCGCAGGCGCGAATTGGCATGCGTGAAGCGGGGCTTGGCGCCAAGCTCGGCCAGCATGATCCGGAGCCAGGTGCGCCCCGAACTTGGATAGGAGACGATGCGGGTGCGATGCCACAAGAGATTGAGCGTGGACAACGCCTTGCGGCTGACCGGCGGTTTCGGCGTTTTGCTCAAACAGGGATGCTCCATGACGGGGCGGGGCGTACACCCCTCCGGCCCATTGCCGCAGCACTGCGCGGGCGTCAACTCCGCCGGCTGATTTCGCCACTGTCGCTCGCCGGGACCGTGAAGTGCGCCGCCTTGTAGCGATCGGTGGTTGCGTACCATTGCTCATAGAGCGAATCGACCACGTCGGTGCGCTTGTACATTTCGGTGATCTTTTCGTGCTTCGCCGTCCCGGCCCGATGGCCCGCCTCATCGGGCTGCTGCATGGCGACTTCATGCTGGACGCGCAGTCGCTCGCGCGGCGCCTCGATGGTGAGGAAGGTCACCTGATTGGCGAGGCCGATCAGGTCATGCAGGTCGTATTGCGAGCGCGCGATCGGATTGCCGAATTGGCGCCGCGTGATGTCGTAATGCAGGATCAGGTTACGCTTGCCCGACTGATCGAAATCGCCAAGCGTGGTGAGACCGGCCGATACCCAGTCCGCTGTCGCTTCAATTCCGACCGCCTTGGCGATCGCCGGTACCTTGCCCTGTTCCAGATTCTTGATGAGTGTCGATTTGCCGGCCGACGTCGGCCCCGCCACGACGACCAGCCGGTCGACCTGCCGCTTGCGGGCGATAACGATAAAGCGCCCGTTCTTGTGGCCGGAAGCACGGATTTCGATGCTCGAGAAAACGCGCCGATGCTGGCCCAGCAGATTCTTGATAGCCGCCTGGGTGAAGTAGAAGAGTTCGTTGCTGCCCTTCTTCTTGCCGGCCGCGTTGCTAACATAGATCACCGGGAAATTCCTGAGCATTGCGGCCGACCAGACCGGCATGCTGAGCTTGCGCCGGTCGCCGCGCCCCAGCGAGGCGACTTCGAGGATCAGGCATTCGCGTGTCGCCGCGATGAGCTTTTCCAGAACGGCAAGCGGATTGCGCATGTGATGCAGCACGTTGAGGCAGAACACGTAGTCGAACTGACCGGGCATCGGATCGATTTCGATGTCCATCTGGCGGAATTCCGCCTTGGAGCCGCGAATATCGGCAAGGATCCGGCAGGTCTCGACATTGACGGCCTCGATATCGACACCGAGAATGCGCTGGGCGCCGGCTTCCTCGGCCTCGAAACAGAAAAATCCGTACATGCAGCCAAGGTCGAAGACCGACTTGCCCTTCATGTCCTTGGGGATAATGGCCCGGGCCGTCTCTGTGCGGTCGGTTCCTCCGGTAGAGAGCCCGAAGGGGAGCTTCACTTCCTGGTAGGTCAGGCCCCGGCTGGCCAGGATTTCTTCAATCTGGGATTTGGTCCATTCACGACCCACGATTCAGGTCCTCGCATGCAGAGTTCGATGACAGTGATATGACGGCTGGTTAAGCGTATCAGTTCCCGCTTGCAAGGGCCTGACAGTCCACAACCTATGGTAGGAAATCCGTGCCTGCGTCCAATTCCGCATCCCAACTGCCGCCTGCCGCTATCGCCGCCTGTTTTGACGAGATTGCGGCGGAAAGCTTTGCCGAGATCGGCGGCGAGGGGCGGATGGCGGCCGCAGCCACCGGGAGAGGGATTGGGCGGGTCGCGCATCTGCCCACCGGTGCCGACGACGCCACTGAACCCTTCGATGTGGTCTACGCCGCCAGCCTGCTCGGGAATCCGGCCGAACTTGGCGGAGCGATTCGTCTGGCACGGCGCCGGCTTGTGCTGGACGTGCCACTCATTGGCTGGCGCGATGTGCTCATGGGGGATTTCGGCGTGATCGGCGGGCTGCTGTTCGGCGCCACCTGCAGGTCCAGCAACCGATTTTCGCAAGGTGCCTTGCGCAAGCTCCTTAATCGTGAACAGGCGGTATTCGAGCCCATCCGCATCATCAGGGGCGACGCGGGCACCGCGACGATTGTCGCCGACAAGCGCCGCATCGGCCATATGGTGGTGATCTGCGCGCCAACCTCAGGCGGCAAGAGCACCATTGCGCGGCGTCTGGTTGATGATACCGACTTCCGCAAGACGCTCGGCGTCGAAGAGGCAAACTGGGAAGTGTTGAAGGCGGAAGATTTCTTTGAACGGCCAGCCGGCAGCCTCGAACACGTCATCGTCATGTACAATCTGCTCAGGCGACTCAACAAGGATATCGCGCCCGGCGCGGACGATCCGTTACCCTTGATATTCGATGAAGCCGAAAGATTGACGATCGTGACCCTCATCACGCCGCCCGGGCGCCTGCGCGAGCAGTTCCAGCGCAGCGAAATGCCGGATCACAATCGCCGCTACAGCGAAAAGATTTTGCGGCTTCAGAAAGCCTATCAGCGCGACGATTTCCTTGGAGATTGGTATCGCGCCTGGTTTAGCTATCAGGAGACCCTGCCGCCCGGCCGCGCCGTCACCTGGATGATCGCCTTCGGACCGGATGGCGAGCGGTTAACCGGCATTGCCGATTGGCGCGCCGTCGTAGCAACATATTTCGGTGCGGCGGCGTGAGCTTGGCAAGCGCACAAACCCTGTGGCATTGATCCGCCCATCGTGACCTCAGCCGCACCCAATCTCGACATCGTCTATATCTGCAGCCATGGCCGTTCCGGCTCGACGCTCGTCGGTTCGGTTTTAGGATTGGCCGACGGCTATTGCTATGTTGGCGAAGTTCGCGATGTGTGGAGCGATGGCCTTGCGGACAATCATGCGTGCGGCTGCGGCAGGCCGTTTCGCGAATGTCCCTTCTGGTCGGAGGTATTTCGACGTGCCTTTGGAGGCTTCGACACGCCGGAAGTGAATGAGGCAAGCCGTCTCTTCACCGAGATTTATCGCCCGCCTGCTACTTTCGAACTGTTTCGCCTCGTCCTTTCGCCGCGCGCAAAAGGAAGCGACATCGCGAAGTACACAGCCATTCTGTCAAAGCTGTACCGGGCCATCGCCGAAGTCTCAGGCTGCGGCACGATCGTCGATAGTTCGAAGGCCTTGCGTTATGGCGCGCTCGTCATGCGAACGCCCGGCCTGCGCACGCGCTGGATCAATGTCATCCGCGACCCCCGCGGCATCGTTCACTCACGCACGCGCCGGGCAAGGTTTCGCGATGGCAGCGACAAGCCACCTGAGGAGGGTGGCGGCGGCTATCGCATCTTCCGCATCATCGCCAAATGGGTCGCGCGCAATGGTCTCTCGCGCCGTATCATGCGCCACGAGGGCGGCGTGCGGGTGATCTATGAGGATTTCGTCCGCGACCAGCGGCCGTTGCTCGCTGCGGTAGCGGGGCCTGAACAGGCGGAAAAGGTCGAGCACATGCTCGCGACTGGCATTCCCGACACGATCGTCCAGCATCAGGTGGCGGGCAACTGGGTCCGCGGCTTGAAAATCTCGCCGAAGGAATCCTGGCGGACCGATCTGCCTGAAGGCGTCTCCCGCCTCACGGCGCTTCTCTCGGCGCCGTGGCGCAAAAGCTATCGGTTTGAGGTATTTCCCTCTCCCCTCGTGGGAGAGGGCGGGAGCCGCGAAGCGGCGACCGGGTGAGGGGGCGCATCCTCGTTAAAGGCACTCACCAAGCCGAGACACACCCCTCACCCGCCTCGGGCCTGACTGCCCTCGTCGCCCTCTCCCACAAGCGGACAGGGGAAGGTGGTGCGTACACAGATCAAACTATCTTCCGATAGGCCGAAAGCGTGAGGAATGCATCGAAGGTCTTCGCCGTCGAGAGCTTCTTGAACAGCGCGATCGCATCCTTGTAGCGGCCCTTGTCGAAGGCTTCCGCGCCGACTTCCTCGCGCACCCGCACCATCTCTTCCTTGAGGCAGCGATCGAAGAAGGCAGGCGTCACCTTCTGGCCATCTTCGAGCTTCGCGCCGAACTTTATCCACTGCCAGATCTGCGAGCGCGAGATTTCAGCCGTCGCCGCATCTTCCATCAGATTGTAGATCGGAACCGCGCCACGGCCGCGGAGCCAGCCTTCGATATACTGGACGCCAACCCGGATATTCTCGCGGAAGCCTGCCTCGGTGCGCGTGCCTTCATGCACTTCGAGCAGGTCCTTCTGGCCGAGTTTGACGTCGTCGCGCGCCACATCGAGCTGGTTCGGCTTCGGCATCTTCTCGTCGAACACTGCCAGGGCGACCGGAACGAGATCGGGATGGGCGACCCAGGTTCCGTCATGACCGTTCCTGGCTTCGCGTTCCTTGTCGGCCTTGACCTTTTCGAAAGCCAGACGATTGGCTTCGGCGTCCTTGCGATTTGGAATCTGCGCCGCCATGCCGCCCATCGCGAAGGCGCCGCGGCGATGGCAGGTCTTGATGAGGAGCGCCGAATAGGCCGCAAGGAAGGCCTTCGACATCACGACCTGCGAGCGATCGGGCAACAGGAAGGCGCGATTGTTGGCGAAGGTCTTGATGAAGGAGAAGATATAGTCCCAGCGCCCGCAATTGAGCCCGACGATGTGATCGCGGAGCGCGTAGAGGATTTCATCCATCTCGAAGGCGGCGGGAAGCGTTTCGATCAGGATCGTCGCCTTGATCGTACCGAGCTTCAGCCCGAGCGCGCTCTGCGCGCGGATGAAGACGTCGTTCCACAACCGCGCTTCCGTGTGACTCTCGAGCTTGGGCAAGTAATAATACGGCCCTGAGCCTTGCGCGAGCGCCGCCTTGGCATTGTGGAAAACGTAAAGCCCGAAATCGAACAGGCTGCCCGACATGGGCTTGCCGTCGACAAGCATATGCGCTTCGTCGAGATGCCAGCCGCGCGGCCGGATCAGCAATGTCGCGGGCTTGTCGCTCAATGCATAGGACTTGCCCGATTGCTTGTCGGTGAAGGCGAGCTTTCCCGCCCAGCGATCCATGAGATTGGCCTGGCCTTGCAGTTGATTGTCCCAGGTCGGCGAATTGGCATCCTCGAAATCGGCCATGAAGACGCGCGCGCCGGAATTGAGCGCGTTGATGACCATCTTGCGGTCGGTCGGCCCGGTGATCTCGACGCGCCGGTCGAGGAGGTCTGCCGGAATCGGCGCCACTTTCCAGTCATCCTCACGGATCGAACGGGTTTCAGGCAGGAAATCGGGAAGCATACCCTTGTCAAAGAGTTTCTGGCGCTCGGCACGCCGGCGCAACAGCGCCTGGCGCTGTGGATTGAACGTTCTCTGCAGATCGGCGAGGAAGGCGACCGCCTCGGGTGTCAGCACGCGGCGCTGTTCCGCCGTGAGCTTGCTGGTGAAACTGACCCCCTTAGGGCTCTTGGCCATTGTCCTCTTCTCCTCTCTCAATGGCCCGCTTCGGGGGCCTTCAGCGCTGTCGGCTCCGGCCCGCCATAGGCCCAGTCGAGCAATTCGACCGTGTGCATGATGGGGATCGTCGTGCCGTTGCCGATCTGTGTGATACAGCCGATATTGCCTGTGGCAATGGCATCGGGCGCGATTTTCTCGATGTTTCCGACTTTCCGGTCGCGCAATTGCCGCGCGATCTCCGGCTGCAGGATGTTGTAGGTCCCGGCCGAGCCGCAGCAGAGATGGCCTTCGGGTACGTCCGACACCTTGAAGCCAGCCTTGGTGAGCAATGCCTTTGGCTCGCGGATGATCTTCTGGCCATGCTGCATGGAACAGGCCGAATGATAGGCAAGATGCAAGGGCCGCGGCGGCTGCGCTTCGGGGAGATCGAGCCTCGCCAGATACTCCGTGATGTCGAAGGCCTTCTTGCTGATCGCCGCTGCTTTCTCGGCATAGAGCGGGTCGAGGCGCAGCATGAAGCCGTAGTCCTTGATCGTCGTGCCGCAGCCTGACGCCGTGATGATGACGGCATCGACATTTGTCTCGGTCCACTGGTCGACCATGCGCCGGGCGCGGGCCAGGGCATCCTCTTCCTTGCCCATGTGATGGGTGAGGGAACCGCAGCATGCCTCGCCCGCCGTGACCACAACTTCGACGCCCTGGCGGTTGAGCAGGCGAATCGCTGCGGCATTGATGGCGGGATCGATCACGCTTTGCACGCAGCCTTTTAGCAACGCGACCCGGGCGCGCTTGGGCCCCTCTGCCGGATAGAGGCCGGGCTCCCCAAGCGTTTCCCGGGTGGGCGGTGACTTGGGTACGAGGGCGAGCAGCGCTTCCATCGGCTTGAGGCCGATTTTGCCGAAGAGGGAACTGAACGGCCGGCCGAGCCGCGCTGCCGCAAGCGCCGAGCGGAAGAGTTCGGGCCGCGGCATGACATAGGTGAGCAGTGCCCGCAGCATGCGTTCAGGCAGTGGACGCCGATAGGTCTTTTCGACATGCGCGCGGGCATTGTCGATGAGATGCATGTAGTTCACGCCCGAGGGGCAGGTCGTCATGCAGGAAAGGCAGGAGAGGCAGCGGTCGATGTGCTTGACGGTCTCGGCCGTCGCCGGCTCGCCGCGCTCCAGCATGTTCTTGATGAGGTAGATGCGCCCGCGCGGCGAATCGAGCTCATCGCCGAGCAGTACATAGGTCGGGCATGTCGCGGTGCAGAAGCCGCAATGCACGCACTTGCGCAGGATCGTGTTGGATTCGGCAATATGCGGATCGCGGAGCTGTTCGGCGGTAAAGGCGGTCTGCATGTCACCAACCCTGATACATCCGGCCGGGATTGAGGATGCCGGTCGGATCGAAGCCTGCCTTGACGCGCCGCGACAGGTCTTCGAGCGCTGTCGGCTGCGGGCTGAAGACGGCGACTGCGGCGCGAATGTCCTGCGGCGCCCTGATCAACGTGGCGTGGCCAGGGTTCACCGCTGCGCGCACGAGCTGCGCACCGCCATCATCGCTCGGCGGTAGCGAAAGCCAGATGAGGCCGCCGCCCCAGTCATAGAACCATTGCGCGTCGCCCTGCGCGGCAATCGCCGCGGTGATGCGCGCCCCGTCCATGGGCGGAACCGAGAGACGCCAGATGATGCGGCTTTGATTTTCCGCGAAAGCGTGAACGTCGCGCACGGCGATCCAGCGCGAACGCGACTCATCCGCCGGATGCGAGCGGCAAATGCCGAAATCGGCGAGGAGGGCGGCCACCTTGTCGCGCCGATAGGCAACTGAAGGCGCAACGCCTTCGAGGCGGAGCAGTGTCGCTGCGACGCCGCCATTGATCGCGGCCGGCAGATGTGCGGCGCCCGAAACCTCATAGGGAGATTGCAGCGCAAGGCTCATCGCGCGGATCGCGCTTGCATCGTCGAGACCGTCGAGGATTAAAGTATCTTCGCTTTCTGGAGCCGGAAGTACTTTCAACGTGACGCTGGTCACCGCGGCAAGCGTTCCATAGGAACCGGCGAGCAATTTCGGCAGATCATAGCCGGTGACGTTTTTGACGACCTTGCCGCCGGCCTGGAAGGTTTCACCCCGTCCCGAGACTCCGGTGAAGCCGAGGAAGTGATCGCGCGCCGCGCCTGCCTTGATGCGGCGAGGACCCGAAAGGTTGCAACCGATCATGCCGCCCAGGCTGCCGGCATCCTTGGTACCGAGGAGGCGCGAATAGTCGGCTGGTTCGAAGGCGAAGCATTGGCCGCGCGCGATGAGGATCGGTTCGATCTCGCTGCGCGGCGTGCCGGCGCCGGCGGTGAGAACCAGCTCTTCAGGCTCATAGGAGGCGATCCCGGAAAAGCCGCTCAAGCTTAGCGTGGCGGCCGCCTGAACCGGACGGCCAAGGACGGCCTTGGTATTGCGACCCGTGACTTCGAGCGGCGTCTTTGCGGCGATCGCGTCGCGGATGATGCTTTCGAGCTCAGCCTCGCTCGTGGGCGCGAAAGTCGACTGCGGCATAGGTCAGAACCGCGGAATCTCGGGGAACGGCAACTGCCCCTTATGGACATGCAGGCGGCCGAGCTCGGCGCAGCGATGCAGGACCGGAAACACCTTGCCGGGATTGAGCAGCCCTTGATTGTCGAAGGCGCATTTGAGCCGCTGCTGCTGGTTGAGGTCGATCTCGGAAAACATTTCCGGCATCAGGTCGCGTTTCTCGATGCCGACGCCGTGCTCGCCGGTGAGCACCCCGCCCGCCTTGACGCAGAGCCGCAGAATGTCGGCGCCAAATCTCTCCGCGCGATCGAGTTCATCGGGATCATTGGCATCGAAGAGGATCAAGGGATGGAGGTTGCCGTCCCCGGCGTGGAAGACATTGGCGACGCGCAAGCCGTAGAGGCGCGATAGTTCCGCCATGCCTTGCAGGACTTCCGGCAATTTCTTGCGGGGAATGGTTCCGTCCATGCAGATATAGTCGGGCGAAATACGCCCGACCGCCGGGAAGGCGGCCTTGCGGCCGGCCCAGAAGACCAGGCGTTCTTCTTCGCTGTTGGAGATGCGCAAGGATTGCGACTTGTTGCGCGCCGCGATCTCGCTGACACGGTCGATTAGGTGATCGACCTCGGCCTTGGGTCCATCGAGCTCGACGATGAGCAGCGCCTCGGCATCGAGCGGATAGCCGGCATGAACGAAGTCTTCGGCAGCATGAATCGCCGGCCGGTCCATCATCTCCATGCCGCCGGGAATGATTCCGGCGGAAATGATCTCGGCAACGCAGCGGCCGGCATCCTCGTTGGTCGGAAAGCCGACGAGCACCGCGCGCGCGGTTTCGGGCTTGGCGAGAATTCTGACCGTCACTTCGGTGACGACGCCCAAGAGCCCTTCCGAGCCGGTCATGACGCCGAGGAGGTCATAGCCTTCCGAGTCGAGGTGCTTGCCGCCGAGCCGGATCACCTCGCCGGTGATGAGCACCATCTCGATGCCGAGCACATTGTTGGTAGTGAGCCCGTATTTGAGGCAATGCACGCCGCCGGAGTTCTCCGCGATATTGCCGCCGATGGTGCAGGCGATCTGCGAGGAAGGGTCGGGTGCGTAATAGAAGCCGCGATGCTGGACGGCCTGGGTGATGGCGAGATTGGTGACGCCGGGTTGTGCGGTGACGCAGCGATTGTCGTAGTCGATGTCGAGAATGCGGTTGAACTTTCCGAGGCCCAGAATGATGCCGTCGGCGAGCGGCAATGCGCCGCCCGACAGCGAGGTGCCGGCGCCGCGGGGAACGACCTTGATCGATTTTTCGTGGCAGTAGCGCAGGATGCGGCTGACCTGGCCGGTGGTCTGCGGCAGCACGACGAGCAATGGCATCTGACGATAGGCGGTGAGCGCGTCGGTTTCATAGGCCCGCATCTCGACCGGCGTTTCGATGACGCCTTCGCCCGGAACGATCGCGCGCAGGTCGGCGGCGATCTCGGCGCGCCGTGCGATCGTTTCGGCGTCGGGTTGCGGCATCATCAGCATGGACAAAGGGTTAGGGCTTTCGCGGCGGGCTGACAACTGCATTTGGACGCCCTGCGGAAGGCGGGCTCAAAAACCACCCTTTTTGAAAAAACGTTTGTACACGGAGCAATTTTGCGGAGGGCATCGCGAGGTGTTGAAATAACGTATGGGAATCAAAAGCTTATGAAAAAAGAGAAATATGAACAAAAAAATCCTTGACTAACTGCGCAGCTATTTGTACGAATCTGGTCATGCTTCGCGAATTGGCTTTCGAAACGCCATTCGCTCGCAAAGCCCCAAACCCAACCTAAATCCACGCGCCAAACCTGCCGTATTCCCTTGCGCCGGTCGCGCATTGCCTATGGAGAAAGCCATGTTCCTGGCCTTTCTAAGCGCAGTCCTGCTTGCCCTTGCGACCATGCAGCCTACCGGAAATTGTTGCGATCTTGCCGGCTTGCGGGCAAAAGAGCGACCTATCTCGGTCCGGACAACAATCCCGCCTATGGCTTCTCCCCGCGTCGGCTTTTTCGTCACCTGCCTTGTCGACCTTTTCCGGCCCTCAGTCGGCTTTGCGGCCGTAAAACTGCTCGAAGATGAAGGCTGCACCGTCGAGGTTCCGGCGCTTCAGACCTGCTGTGGCCAACCCGCCTTCAATTCCGGCGATCGCGGCGACACGATCAAGATCGCCACCGAAGTGATCGCAGCCTTCAGCGAATTCGATTACGTCGTTGTGCCCTCGGGCTCTTGCGGCGGGATGATCAAGACGCATTACCCCGAGCTTTTCAAAGCCGGTACGCCGGAGCGCGCCAAGGCCGATGCGCTCTCCGCCAAGACCTTCGAACTGGTCTCGTTCCTCACCGATGTGATGAAGGTGAACGCCGTCAATGCCGCGTTTCCGGCGACCGCCACTTACCACGATTCCTGTTCGGGCTTGCGGGAACTGGGCGTGAAGGAGCAGCCGCGACGGCTGCTACGGTCGGTCGAGGGACTGAAACTCGTCGAACTGACCGATGCCGAAGTTTGCTGCGGTTTCGGCGGCACGTTCTGCGTCAAATATCCCGAGATTTCGAACACCATGCTGACGAAAAAGGTGAAGCGCATCAGCGCAACCGGTGCCGACACTTTGATCGCCGGCGATCTCGGCTGCCTGATGAACATGGCGGGAAAGCTCAAACGCGAGGGCTCGCCCGTCCATGTACGCCATGTCGCCGAAGTATTGGTCGGCGATACCGCGACAGCGCCGATCGCCGAGGCCGAGTGATGGAAGCGGGCAGCGTTACATTTCCGGCCAATGTGACGAAGGCGTTGGCCGACACGCAGCTCCAGCATGCGATGACCGAGACCGGGCCGCGCTTCATTGCGAAGCGCGCCAAGGCGCGCGAAGCATTGCCCGAATTCGATGCCCTGCGCGACATCTCGCGCGACATCAAGAACCACGTGCTCGACAATCTCGATATCTATCTCGAGCGCTACGAGAAGAAGGTCACCGCGGTCGGCGGCCAGGTGCACTGGGCTTCGACGGCCGAAGAAGCGCGCCAGGCGATCATCGGGATCTGTAAGGGTGCCGGCGCCAAGATCATCACCAAGGGCAAGTCGATGATCTCCGAAGAGATCGACTTGAACGAGGCGCTGGAGAAGGCCGGCATGACGCCGGTCGAGACCGATCTTGGCGAATATCTGATCCAGCTCCGCCATGAGCGGCCAAGCCACATCATCGCGCCGGCCGTGCATCTGACCCGCGACCAGGTCGAGGCCGATTTCAGGAAGGCGCATACGTGGCTGCCGCCGGAGCGCGACCTGACCGAGATCCCGGCCCTGGTCGAAGAAGCGCGCCAGGTGTTGCGGCAGAAATATCTCGATGCCGATGTCGGCATCACGGGGGCCAATTTCCTGATCGCCGAGACCGGCACCTCGATCATCGTGACGAACGAGGGCAATGGCGACCTGACCCAGACATTGCCCAAGGTGCACATCGTCATTGCCTCGATTGAGAAGATCGTGCCGACATTGGAGGACGCCGCCACCATTCTGCGCGTCTTGGCGCGCTCGGCGACGGGGCAGGATTTCTCGAACTACACGACCTTGTCGACAGGTCCGCGGCGCCCAGGCGATCCCGACGGTCCGCTCGAGTATCACGTGGTGATCCTCGACAATGGCCGCTCGAATGTCTTGGGCACCGAGTTCCAGGACATGCTGCGCTGTATCCGCTGTGGCGCGTGTCTCAATCACTGCCCGGTCTACCAGGCGGTCGGCGGTCACGCCTATGGCTGGGTCTATCCGGGCCCGATCGGTGCGGTGGTGACGCCGGCCTTGATCGGCATCGCCAAGGCGAAGCACTTGCCCAATGCCTCGAGCTTCTGTGGGCGCTGCGAGGAAGTCTGCCCGATGCGGATTCCCCTGCCGCATCTGATGCGCAACTGGCGCGAGAAGGAATTCGAGCAGCATCTCACCCCGGCTGCGATGCGGAGCGGCATCAGGTTCTGGGCTTACGCGGCGCGCCACCCGCGACTCTATCGCTGGGGTGCAAGATTGGCGGCGCGCGTCCTCGGCAATCTCGGCCGTAGCAAAGGGCGGATTGCGAGCCTGCCCCTCGCTTCGGGCTGGACGCGCTTTCGCGATCTGCCGGCCCCGCAAGGCCGAACCTTTCTCGATCAGTGGCAGGATCGGAAGAACAAGCAGGGGTAGGGTCGGCTGCTCTGTTTCATCCTCTCCCGTTCACGGGAGAGGATAGGGGCCCATTGCGAAGCAATGGGAAAGGTGAGGGGCCTCACTGATCACCCCCTCATCTCCCCCATCCCGCTTCGCGCCATGGGGCCCCTTCTTCTCCCGCAGGCGGGAGAAGACGAAGCCGCGATGTCTGCTATTCTCATCCGTCATTGCGATGGAGGCTCACATGGAAATCAAGCGAAGCGGAGCGGAACCATCAAGGCCCGGACCGGCGGATTGGTTCACCGGCGCCGTACGGATCGATCGGCTGTTTGATCTGCCGGATCCGGCGCGCGCGGCCGCGGCACTCGTCACCTTCGAACCGGGTGCCCGCACCAACTGGCACACGCACCCATTCGGCCAGACGGTCATTGTCACGGCGGGCCTGGGCTGGGCACAGCGCGAGGGCGGCCCCATCGAGGAAATCCGGCCTGGCGATGTCGTGTGGTTCGAACCCGGTGAAAAACATTGGCACGGGGCGAGCCCGAACAATGGAATGAGCCACATCGCCATCCAGGAAAAACAGAATGGCAGCCCGGTCACCTGGCTCGAGAAGGTCACCGACGAGCAATACCGCAGACCTTAAGGTATACGCGCGTTAGTTCTCCCTCCTCATGCGCAGCATGGGGAGGGTGCCGAGCGGATGCGAGGCGGGTGGGGTCCTTATGCCAACGAACGCCACCCCACCCGTCACGCTGTCGCGTGACACCCTCCCCGCCACAAGAGCGGCAGGGAGGGAGATATGAAGTGAGGACGGCACTATCCGAGGTTGTTGACCGGCACTTGATGCGTTAGCGTTGCACATCTTCACGCGCTGAAAATCCGCGATAAGTCTTGGGGCGGGCGGATTCGGCATCGTACAAATGGGGGGATTATGGCGGAGACGACGGGTCCGCGAGCACCGTCTCGTGCGCTGTCGCGCGGCCTTGTGCCGGCGGTCATGGTCGGCACGATCGCCGGACTCGACAACATCGCCACCGGCCTGGCGATTGCTTCGCTCCTCTTCGCAGGAAGCCTTGCTGCGGGCCTGGGGCTTGCGGTGATCATCGTCTTCCTCGGCGGTGGCATCCTCGCACTGACCGTTTCGTTTTTGAGCCGGCAGCCGACCACCATCGCGATGGTGCAGGAGACGACCATCGCCATTCTGGCAGCCGCACTCGCCGCCCATGTGGCAACGCTCGACGCTCCTGCCGAAGTCAAGGTCATCACCGCCCTGACCGTATTGGGCGGTGCCAGCATCATCACCGGCATCCTGTTCTGGGTGACCGGTCAATTGCGCTTCGGGGCATTGGCGCGCTTCCTGCCATTTCCGGTCGTCGCTGGCTTTCTCGCCGGTTCTGGCTGGCTCCTTGTCGCCGGCGCGATGACCATGGCGACGGGCGAATTCGAGCTCCTGCCCTTCATGGCGGCCTTGCAGAATGCCGATATTTTCTACCGGGTGATTCCGGCACTGGCCTTTGCCATCGTCATGCTGGCGGCGCTGAAACGGTTTCCAAGCCCTGCCACTGTGCCACTGGTGATGCTGCTGGCCACCTACCTGTTCTACATCGTGCTGTCGGCAATCGGCATGGATGCCGAGACCGCCCGTAACCTCGGACATCTGCCGACGCTCCCGGCGGCGCAAAGCATCATCTGGCCGACGACCGACCTGATGGCGCATATCGAATGGGGCGCGGTAGGCGCGACATTGCCGAGCGTGTTGTCTGCCGCGGCCCTCAGCATGGTCGGCCTTCTGCTCAATACCAGCGGCCAGGAACTGGCGACCGGGCGCGACATCGATGCCAATGCCGAGCTTCGCGGCACCGGCATCGCCAATATCCTGTCAGGCGCATTTGGCGGCCCGTCAGGCTATGTCGGCCTCGCGATGACACTCCTTGCCGACCGGATGGGGGTGCGCGGTCGCGGCGCCGGCATCACCTGCGCGCTGGTCATGTTCATCGGCCTGTTCCTCGCGCAGCCCTTGATCTCGCGTATCCCGGTATTCCTGACATCGGGCTTCGTTCTCTATCTCGGCCTTGAAATGCTGAAGCACTGGGTGATCGATACGCGCCGACAGCTTCCGGTGTCGGAGTGGGTGATCGTCATCGCGATTCTTGCCGCCGTCGCGACCATCGGCTTTCTCGAAGGCATGGCGGCGGGGCTGCTGATTTCGGTCGTGGTGTTCGTGTTCAACTATTCGCGCTTGCCGGTGGTGCGCATGGCATCCACCGGCACCGAGCATCGCAGCACCGTCGATCGTTCGCCGGCCGCCATGGAATTCCTGTCGCGGCATGGCAATGCCGTTGAGGTCGTCCAATTGCAGGGCTATCTGTTCTTCGGAACCGCCGACCGCATGGTCGAGCATGTGCGGCGCCGGCTCGCCGCGGCGGATCGGGGCAATCTGCGCTTCCTCGTGCTCGATTTCCGCCATGTCAGCGGCGTCGATTCGGCGGCGACCACTTGCTTCAGCCGGATCAGGTCGTTGATCGAGCCTCTGGGGGTCAAGGTCTTCTTCACGCAAACCTCGCCCGAGGTCGAACAGGCGCTGCATCGTGGCGGCCTTGAATTCGGAGAGGACCGCGCGATGACGCTCGAGAGCGATATCGACCATGCGCTCGAGCGGGTGGAGGAGACGCTGTTGCGCGAGCGTCCCGAACTCGATGCCGGGCGCGATCTCTACAATCACCTCACGGCCGCGATCGGCCCGCATCCGCGCATGCGCGATTTCATCGACGCGATGACATTGCTCTCTCTCCAGCCAGAGGATCGGCTGATCAAGGCTGGTGAGGATGCGGATGATGTCTATTTCGTCGCCGACGGCCGTGTCCGGGTGCAACTGACCATGCCCAATGGCCGTGTGCTGCGATTGCGCACCATGACCGGCGGCGCCATTGTCGGCGAAATCGCGCTTTACCGGCACCAGAAGCGCACTGCCGATGTGATCGTCGAGACGCCGGCCGAGATATTCCGCCTGAGCGCGACCGATCTCCAAAGATTGGAGCGCGAGGATAGCGAGCTTGCCATTCTTGCGCACCGGCTGTTGGCCACCAATCTGGCCGAGAAACTGAGCGTTACCAACCGCATGATCCAGCATTTGCACCGCTAGGATCGCCGGGCTAGAAGCACGGCCATGACAGCGACATCACGCGAAAAGGTCTTTGCAGCGATCCGCTCCCGCATGCCCAAGACCGATCGGGCCGAGCGCGAAGCGGCCGTTGCCGAGCGCCTGGCGCATCCGCATGCCAATCTCATCCCGGCGCGCGGGCAGGGCGACGACCACCATCGCATCACGGTGTTCAGCAAGTACATGGAAGATGTCGGCGGCACGGTCGAAGTGCTCGACGACATCAATGACGTGCCGCAAGCGGTTGCCGCCTATCTGCGTCAGCATAATCTGCCGGCCGCGATCAGGCATGGCGCCGACCCCACGCTTGCGACCTTGCCCTGGCATCGCGCCGCGCAGCTCGAAGTCGAAGAGGGACGTGCCAAGGATTCCGACAAGGCTTCGCTTTCGATGGCCTTTGCAGGGGCCGCGGAATCGGGAACGGTGATACTCGTATCCGGTGCCGACAATCCGACGACGCTCAATTTCCTGCCCGAAGCGCATATCGTGGTGATGAAGGTCGGCGATCTTCATGCCTCTTATGAAGAAGCCTGGACAAAGCTGCGCGCGGTCTATGGGCCGGGTAACATGCCGCGCACCGTCAACATGATCTCGGGCCCTTCGCGCACCGCCGATATCGAGCAGACCATCGTGCGCCCGGCGCACGGACCAAAGGACATGCATGTCATTATCGTCCGCTAGCTTTGCTGCGGCGATGCTGGCGTTGACCGCCGGACCGGCCCTTGCCGTGCCCTGCGATATCGAGGCGGGCGAAGTGCCGCTCTTCATGTGCGAGACCGATCCGCCCGGGCACTTCATCTCGATCTGTGCGGTGGAAGTGAAACCGAGCGAGACCTGGAGCGAAGTGCAATATCGCTACAGCAGCGATGACGAGATCGAATTCGTTTATCCGGAGGAGTTTTCCGAAGGCGTGGCGCAGAAATTGTATTTCTCGCATGAGAAAGGGCCGGAGGGGTATGTCGTGTCGGTGCGATTTATATCCGACGGTACGCGCTATCGGTTGATATCGTCGGCCAAGAGCGAGACCGACGGTCATGCTGAAATCATGATCGAGCAGACACCGCGCCCGACGATGACGAGGATTTCCTGCGGCGAGCGTCCGACCATTTTTCCCGATTACTTGCGCCGGGCGCTGACCTGCGATCCCGAAAGCCCGTTCGGGCCAATGGGCTGCGCCGAAACGCCGCCCGAGCGGAAGTAGGATAATGAACAGTAGCACCCTCATGCTGAGGTGGCCGCGTAGCGGCCCTCGAAGCATGGGAAGGCGGTGTGCCCTTCGAGGCATCGCTGCGCGATGCACCTCAGGGCGAGGGTGAAATCATGCCGCTGCAGAACCGCGTGACGCCCTGGGGCGAGCTGGTCGCCACGCCGGAACGCGGCACCATGCTCGGCAATCGCGGCGGCAAATTCCATCGCGACGACCGCACCCTCGGCCGCAGGCGCTGGGCAAGCCATCACTGGATCGCTTGCGAACTCCGCTACAAGGACATGCATCACGAGCCGATGGGCAAGGGCTATACTTCGCTCTTCTTCCTCGATGAGGTGACGGCTCTGGCGGCCGGACACCGGCCCTGTTTCTTCTGCCGGCGCGAGGAGGCCAGGCGCTTCATGGCGCTCGACTCGGACGGATTGAAGCTCGACGCCTTCGACCGGGCATTGCATGGGGAGAGGCTGGCGTCAAAAGGATCGTCATCCCGGCGAAAGCCGGGATCCATCGAGCAGCAAGCTTCGCATGGGGCAAGCGCACCCGGTCTCGCCATGGATTCCGGCTTTCGCCGGGATGACGAAATTGGAGATGATCTGCCGGACGGAACTATGGTCGCGATCGGCGACGAGGCCTTCGCGGTGCGGGGCGAGTATCTCCTGCGCTGGTCGCCCGGCGGGTACTTGGATGCCCGAAAGCGCAAAGCCGCCATGCCGTCATTGCTTTTGACTCCGTCGCGCATCATCGCCATTGTCGCGCGCGGCTATCGACCGCGCTGGCATCCGTCAGCCGAGGCACTCATTGGGGGAGACGAATGAAACTTCTGCGCTATGGCCCGAAGGGCAAGGAAAAGCCGGGCCTGCTCGATGCGGATGGCCGCATCCGCGACCTTTCCGGCCTGATCGACGATGTCACCGGCGAGACCATCTCGCCCAAGAGCCTGGCCCGCATCAAGAAGGCCAAGCCCGAATCCCTGCCATTGGTCCGCGGCAAGCCACGCATCGGCGCTTGCATCGCCAATCCGCAGAAATTCATTGCGATTGGCCTCAACTATTCCGACCACGCCGCCGAATCCGGCTTGCAGGTGCCGCCCGAACCGGTGGTGTTTACCAAGCAGGTGAGCTGCCTGTCGGGGCCTTTTGACGAGGTGACCATCCCGCCCAAGTCGAAGAAGTCGGACTGGGAAGTGGAACTGGGCGTCATCATCGGCACCAAGGCCAAGAATATTGTGAAGCGCGACGCGCTGAAGCATGTGGCGGGCTATTGCACCATTAACGACCTCTCGGAGCGCGAATTCCAGGCCGAGCGCGCCGGGCAGTGGACTAAGGGCAAGTCCTACGACACTTTCGGGCCGGTAGGTCCCTGGCTCGTCACCGCCGACGAGATCGCCGATCCGCAAAAGCTCGGCATGTGGCTCGACCTCAACGGCAAGCGCGTCCAGAACGGCTCGACGGCCACCATGGTCTTTGGCGTCGCCCATATCGTTGCCTATCTCTCGCAGTTCTTCACGTTGCTGCCGGGTGACATCATCACCACCGGCACGCCGCCCGGCGTCGGTATGGGCATGAAGCCGCAGCGCTTCCTGAAGCCCGGCGATGTCATGCGACTCGGCATCGATGGCCTCGGCGAGCAGGAGCAGAAGGTCGTTCGCGACAGATAGGCCCTCGGCCAATCATCAAATTGTGACTGGCGGCGCCTTCGTGGCGCCGCTTTCATTTCCGCCGATAGCGGTCGAACAGCACATGGAGGCAAGCATGGACCAGAGACTCATCGATCTTTACGACCGCTATACCCATGGCCAGATCAAGCGGCGCGATTTCCTGGAGCGGCTCGCCATAATGGCGGGCGGCACGGCCGCGGCGACCGCGCTTCTCGCCTCTTTGCAGAACGATTATGCCAAGGCGGCTGTCGTCGCCGAGAACGATCCGCGGCTCCATACCGAAATGGTGTCCTTCGCGGTGGGCGATGCCAAGGCGACGGGCTATCTCGCCAAGCCCGCCAATATCGAGAAGGCGCCGGCGGTCATCGTCATCCACGAGAATCGCGGGCTTAATCCCCATATCAAGGACGTGGCCCGGCGCATGGCGCTCGAGGGCTTCGTGGTGCTGGCGCCCGATTATCTGAGCGAATTCGGCGGCACGCCGGCCGACGAGGACAAGGCCCGCGACCTGATCGGCCAGTTGAAGCCTGAATCACCGGTCGCCGTATCCCGCAGCGCCGTTGCCTATCTCGCCTCGCGTTCGGATGTGAATGGCAAGGTCGGCGCGGTCGGCTTCTGCTGGGGTGGCGGCCAGATCGGCGCATTGGCGGTCGCCGAACCGAACCTCGCGGCAGGCGTCGTCTATTATGGCCGCCAGCCTCCCGCCGACAAGGTCAAGGACATCAAGGCGCCATTGCTCCTCAACTATGCGGGCCTCGATACCAACATCAATCCGGGGATTGCCGCCTTCGAGGAAGCGTTGAATGCCAACGGCAAGACCTATGAGCTTTTCATGTATGAGGGCGCCAACCACGCCTTCAACAACGACACCAATGCCGCGCGCTATGACAAGGCGGCGGCTGATCTGGCTTGGGGCCGGACGGTCGCCTTCCTCAAGAAGAACACGGCTTAGCCCACTTCACGCTTCGAGGCCCGCTTCGCGGGCACCTCAGCATGAGGAATAGCGTGGACCTCATGGTGAGGCGGCAGCGTAGCCGCCCTCGAACCATAAGGTCGCAGATTGACCTTTGCGGCGGGCATTCGTAAACAGCGCGCTTGTTCCAACGACACGCGTAGCTTCAGAAAAATGCCCGCCGATCCTGCCCTTCGCGCCGCCGCCCTCGAATCCAAGGCCTGGCCTTTCGAGGAAGCGCGCAAATTACTGGACCGGATCAAGCGCAAGAAGACGCCGCCCAAGGAAATCCTGTTCGAAACGGGCTACGGACCGTCCGGCCTGCCGCATATCGGGACTTTCGGCGAAGTGGCGCGCACCACCATGGTGCGCCACGCCTTTGAGACCATGTCGGATGTGCCGACCAGGCTCTTGTGCTTTTCCGACGACATGGACGGATTGCGCAAGGTTCCCGACAACATCCCGAACAAGGAGCTGGTGCGTGAGCATCTGGGCCGCCAACTCACCAAGATTCCCGATCCCTTCGGCGAGCATGAGAGCTTTGGGCATCACAACAACGCGATGCTGCGGCGCTTCCTCGATCACTACGGTTTCGACTATGAATTCGCGAGCTCGACCGAGTATTACGCCGCGGGGCGGTTCGACAAGGCGCTTCTACTGGTGTTGGAGCGCTATGACGAGATCATGGCGATCATGCTGCCCTCACTCCGCGAGGAACGCTCGCAGACCTATTCGCCGTTCCTGCCAGTGCACCCCAAGACTGGTGTCGTCATGCAGGTGCCGGTGATCGAGCGGAAGCTTGATGCCGGAACCATCGTCTGGCGCGATCCCGATAGTGGCAAGGAATATGAAACGCCGGTGACTGGCGGCCATTGCAAACTGCAATGGAAGCCCGACTGGGGCATGCGCTGGCATGCGCTCGGTGTCGATTATGAAATGGCCGGCAAGGACTTGATCGATTCGGTGAAGCTGTCGAGCAAGATCTGCGCAGCGCTCGGCAGCGAGCCGCCGGAGGGCTTCAATTACGAGCTCTTTCTCGACGAGAAGGGACAGAAGATCTCGAAGTCGAAGGGCAACGGCCTTACCATCGACGAATGGTTGACCTATGCCGATCCGCAAAGCCTGCAGCTCTTCATGTACAACCGGCCGCGCGAGGCGAAGAAGCTCTATTTCGACGTGATCCCGCGCGCCGTCGATGAGTATCAGAGCTTTCTCGACGCCTACCCGCGCCAGGACGCGAAGCAGCATTTGACGAACCCGGTCTGGCATATCCATTCCGGCAAGCCGCCGGAGCCGGAAGTGCTTGTCGCCGATGCGAGCGGGCGAACGCAGGCGGTGTCTTTTGCGCTGCTGCTCAATCTTGCCGCCGTCGCCAATGCCGAGACCAAGGATGTTCTATGGGCTTTTCTGCGCCGCTATGCGCCGCATGTTTCGCCGGAAACGCATCCGCGCCTTGATGCATTGGTCGGCTATGCGATCCGTTATTTCCACGACTTCGTCAAGCCGAACAAGCATTATCGTCTGCCTACGGAGGACGAGCGCCTGGCACTTTCCGATCTCGACGCTGCTCTGGCGAATTTGCCTTCGGATGCCTCCGCCGAAGTCATCCAGCAGACAATCTATGATGTAGGTCGGCGCGATCCTTACAAGACCGTGCAGAAGGACGGATCGACCGGCGTGTCGCTCGCCTGGTTCAACACGCTCTATCAAATCCTTCTGGGCGAAGAAAAAGGGCCGCGCTTCGGCTCCTTCGTGGCACTCTACGGTCTCGACAATACGCATGCGCTGATCGCCAAGGCGCTGGCAGGTGAGTTGGTGAAGAAAGATTAGCGATCTCTCCATGGCAGGGCTCGACGCTGCCATTGGGAGCCTCAAGGGCGGCCATGGAGGGAATGTTCTTCGGTGCTGGGAGCCGTACTACTGCGTCGCCCAGATGATGCGCGCGACCCAGTCGATGTCGTTCATCTCATAGGTCTTGGGCGGGTGTTCGGGATTGAACGAGGCTAGCTCGATTGTCTTGGCGGTCTGGCGATGCAGGATTTTTGCCATGACTTCACCGGCGCGTGTCTTGACCACGACGCGGTCGCCCTTACGCAGGCTGGTATTGGGCGAAACGATAATGAGATCGCCCTCGCGATAGACGGGCAACATGCTGTCGCCGGTGATCTCCAGCGAATAGGCATTCTGATCCGTCACGCCCGGAACGTCGATTTCGTCCCAGGATCCGCCGGCCGGAAATCCCGAATCGTCGAAGAAGCCGCCCTTGCCGGCTTGCGCGAAGCCGATCAGCGGGATCTGCTTGCGACGCGGTGGTTGGCCCTTCTTGCCGGTGAGAAGGTCGGCAAATTCCTCAACCGAGGCGCCCGAGGCGTCGAGCACGCGCGCGATGCTTTCCGTGGTCGGCCAGCGCGGCCGCCCATCCGGGCCGTGGCGCTTGGACGGATTGAAAGAGGTGGGATCGAGCCCCGCCTTCTTGGCGAGACCCGAGGCTGAGAAACCATAGCGTTCGGCAATCGTGTCGATTGCTGTCCAAACTTGCTTGTGTGAGAACATGCGTCTACCGATCGGTTGAGGCGGGTGATTTCAGGCGTTGTTTCCGCAAATATAGGAACTGATACCTTAAGAATCGGCCTTTGTCCAGTCTTTCCGTAGGCTGATCCAGAAAAAGAATCCATGGCTTTGATCTACAAGATTTGCTCTGCCTCCGACTGGGAGGGCGCCGTGAAAGAGGGGGCATTCCGGGGTTCTCCCGTCGACCTTCGTGACGGTTTCATCCATCTTTCAGCGGCCCATCAGGTGCGCGAAACCGCGCGCCGGCATTTTGCCGGGCAGGAGGGCTTGGTGCTGGTCGCGTTCGAGACGGATGATTTCGGCCCCAGTCTCAAATGGGAAGCCTCGCGCGGCGGCGATCTCTTTCCGCACGTGTATGGCGTCCTCCCCGTCGGCAAGGCGCGGTGGGTCGCTCATTTGCCGCGCGGGGCCCAAGGCCACATCTTTCCGGACGAGGTCCCGCAATGAGCCTCGCTGGACTGGCATTCTCGCTGGCGCAGCCAATGCTGCGCGGGCTCGATGCCGAACGCGCGCATGGCCTGACGATCACAGCATTGAAGATGGGGTTGGTTCCCGCTGCTGCACCACGACCGAGGCCAGTACTTGCGCAGAGGCTCTTCGGACTTGCCTTTCCCAATCCATTGGGTCTTGCCGCCGGGTTCGACAAGAATGCAGAAGTTGCGGGAGCAGCCGTGCGACTCGGCTTTGGATTTGTCGAAGTGGGGACCGTGACGCCCAAGCCGCAAGCGGGCAATCCGAAGCCGCGCCTCTTCCGGTTGGCTGAGGATCGCGCCGTCATCAATCGCATGGGCTTCAACAATGAGGGTCATGAGCGCGTTCGCACGCGGCTCGCGCAATCGCGATCCGGCATCATTGGCGTCAATATCGGAGCGAACAAGGACTCGGATGATCGCGTTGCCGATTATGTCGCGGGTTATCGGTGCTTCGCGAGCCTCGCCGATTACATAACGGTCAACATCTCCTCGCCCAATACGCCGGGCTTGCGCAATCTCCAGGGCAAGGGCGAGCTTGAAATCCTGCTCGCGCGTTTGGCTCTGGCGCGCGAGAGCGAGAAAGTGCACCCGCCACTTCTTCTCAAGATCGCTCCGGATCTGAGCGAAAAGGAACTCGAGCAAGTCGCCACCGCGTGCCTCGCAGGCCCGGTCGATGGCGTCATAATTTCCAATACGACGATCAATCGGCCGAGGCTCCGTTCAGTACATGCAAGCGAGACCGGTGGGCTTTCAGGACGGCCGCTATTCGCACTCGCGACGCGACAGCTTGCGCGGTTCTATCTTCTGACCGGCGGAAAACTGCCGCTTATCGGCGTCGGCGGAATTGAAGATGCCGAAACAGCCTGGACGAAAATCCGCGCCGGCGCTTCACTGCTGCAGCTCTATTCGGCGCTGGTTTATAAGGGGCCGGCGCTGATCGAGGAAATACTCGCGGGGCTCTCGGAGAAACTCGCGGTCGCCGGCTATGGCGTAGTCGAGGAAGCAGTCGGCTGCGAGGCGGAGGCGCTCGCCGCCCATGGGTCAAGTGGTACGTAGGTCCGGAACAGTTTGGCGAACGTGCCGTTCGTCTGCAATTGATCAAGCGCCCAGTCGATGGATTCAAGCAGATTGTCTTCTCGCGCGCGACGCACGACGAAGCTCAAGGGTTGGCTGAAATAAGAGGCATCGATGAAAGCGCCATCGACGAGCTTGCAACACTTCTGGGATGTCTCGCCCTTGACCCAATAGACGAGCCTCACCGCATCATCGAAGACGACGTCTACGGCGCCAGTCTTGAGGGCTTCGCCCAATGCCGTCTGCTCTGGAAAAGCAACTATCTGGCTGCCGGAATAATAGCGCTTGAGCCATGCTTCATGCGCGCTGCCGCCCAGGACGCCGATCTTCTTTCCCAAGAGCTGGGCTGGATCGGCTGATGTGAGCGCCGTGTTGGCCGGCGCCGCGAAATGCCCCAGTGCGCGATAGAAAGGTCGCGTCGGCTTGCCCTCGGCCAGCACTTGCGGTGTCACGCGTAAGGCCGAGATGATGACATCGCCCTCGTCGCGTGCGAGGCCCGGGAGCAGGTCGTCAAAGGGTAGAAGCTTGATCTCGCAGCGTATGCGCAGTTCCGAACACACGGCATTGGCAAGTTCGACATTGAGCCCGGTCAATCGCTTGGCGTCGTCGCGATAGTGGAAAGGCGGAAAGCCGTCATCGACGAGGATGCGCACCACACCGCTCACCGGCTCGGGCCGCTGCGCCTTGGCATCGACAAAGCGGAAGAGCGGCACGGCATAGGCGGGGGCTGGGCTTTGAGCCCATGCGGTATGCTGCCCGGCCGCGAAGGCGAGGATGGCGATGATGGCTAGAATGCTCCGGCACATAAACTGGTAATCTCACCCTTCGCGCTGCAATTTGCAGATTCGAATTGCACTTTAAACACGAATTCGCTTCATTAACACGATTGACGTTAAGTCATCGTGGGCGGCGGTGCGTTTATCGGGCGGCGAATTTGGAGGAATCGGTTCGGCGCTGGGCGGAAGCCCGGCGACGCGTTCCATCGCGGCCAATGAAGCGCCGTCGCGTTTACGACGGCTTGGTGAGCGCGAGATCGCAGACGCGGTAGCGCGGATTAGGCGGAAGGAGATCGACCTTGCCCTGCGCCGGCGCTTGCTTCCGATCGCGCGCGGCGCAGAAGAGACGATCTACGCCGCCGGCGATCTGTCAGGCCTTGCTTATGCGAAAATGCGCGGGCTCAAGGTGATAGCGCTCGCCAACCGGCACCGGGTGCTGTCTCTGTTGCAGGCTCGGTTTCGAGGCCGGTTGAAACATGCGGCGTCACGCCGGCTCTTAGAGGATGCGCCGATCTTTTCTGCCGCGCGACGTCTAACGCCATCGCAAGGCTGGTTCCTTTTTGTCGCGCTCGCAATCGGCCTCCTAGCCGGGGCGGCCTTGGGCGCAATGGCGGGCATGATCCTCGGTGTGCTGTGCTCGCTCTTTTTCATGATGGTGATCGGACTCAGACTTCTGTCGCTTGGAGGACCTGTCGAGGCCGAGCATCTCGAGCCGATCACCGTGCCCGATTCGGCGCTGCCGGAATTCACGATCCTCGTGCCGTTGTTTCGCGAGATTTCCGTGGTGAGGCAGATACTCGATAGTCTTGCGGCGATCGACTACCCGCCCGGGCGGCTCGACGTGAAGATCGTGCTTGAGGAGAATGATCGCGAAACGGTCGATTATGTGTGCGACTGCGTCCTGCCTCCGCACTTCGAAGTCATTGTCGTTCCGGCCGGCAAGCCGCAGACGAAGCCCAAGGCGCTCAATTATGCCTTGAACTTCGCGCGCGGCGATCTCATAGCGGTCTTCGATGCCGAGGACGTGCCGGACCCGAAGCAATTGCGCCTCGCAGCCGGTGTCTTCGCCAAGGCGCCCGCCGATCTCGCTTGCGTACAGGCGCGCCTCGATTTCTTCAATGCGGACGACAATTGGCTGACCCGCCAATTCGCCATCGAATATGCCGTGTTGTTCCGGCGATTGCTGCCAGTGCTTGCGAGCCTGTCCTTGCCCCTGCCGTTGGGCGGGACGTCCAATCATTTCAGGACAGATATCCTGCGTCAGGTGGGCGGCTGGGACCCGCACAATGTAACCGAGGATGCCGATCTCGGCTTGCGCCTCGCGCGGCTCGGCTATCGCACCGGCGTTATCGACAGCGAGACGTCGGAAGAGGCCAATGGCGCGCCGGGCAACTGGATGCAACAGCGGGCGCGTTGGCTGAAGGGCTGGATGCAAACATGGCTTGTGCATATGCGCGAGCCGGCCCGGCTCTATCGCGAATTGGGCTGGGCAGGATTTCTTGCCATGCAAGCCTGGCTGGGTGGCCTGATTTTCTCCTCGCTCGTCCATCCCTTCTTCCTTGCGTATACGGTCTGGCTGCTGGCCCGAGGAGAGTTCTTCCCGGCGCGAGCCGATCTCCTTGGCACGATGATTGTCGGACTTAATCTGGCCGTGCTGGTGATGGGTTATGGTGCCTATGTGCTGGTCGCCTGGGAGGCATTGGCCAGGCGCGTGGACCGGCACTTGCGATTGTGGCTCGTGCTGACGCCGTTTTATTGGCTCATGATCTCCGCAGCAGCCTGGCTCGCGCTGTGGCAATTGATCCGCAATCCATACGGCTGGAATAAGACCCGGCACGGCCTAGTTCGCCGGCCGCAGGGAGAAACATGAGACCGTTGCGGCGATCTCCCAGCCATCAGCTCCTATCTTATGCCTCTTGTGACATTTGAGCTTCGAGGCTAAACATTGCCCGGCGACATGATGGAATAAATGACGCATCGAATCGAGTCGGGGGCCGCTAGATCGGCGCGTTGGTTAGCCTTGCTGCTAGCGGTGTTCCTATGCGCGTGCTCCTCGAAGAACCCGGATGTTGCGGTCGTCGACACTGGGCCGCAGGTGGCACCGGTACCGAGCGGACCCTTGAAGGCCGCCGAGATTATGCAGGCGCTTTCCAATCGTACGTTCAAATATACACGCGGGTCGCGGACCGGTACCGTCACGTTCAACTCCGATGGCACATTCGGCTATGAAGAGGTAGGCAAGGGACCTGGTACCGGCGTCTGGCAGGCCAGCGACGGCGCGCTTTGTGAAGCCTTCGATCCGACGAGCTTCCTGCCGCAGGGCACGCGCAGCGAATGCCAACCCTTCAAGACCGCCGGAGGCAATTTCTTTGCCGGCTCGGCGCGCTTCGAGCCGATGTAGCCGTAGTTAACCTGCAAAACTCCAGAATGCGCCGAGCAGCCTCTCCTGCATGATGAGCAGGATGATCAACGCGCCCAAGATACCGCCGAGGATGAACGCGATGATCCACCCGCCGGCTGAGCGGCGCGAAGGCTTGGGGTCGTTCATGCGTTAGGTCTCCATGGACAGTGCTGATCTAGCCGGAGCTTAACGCGTCCGGCCCGCCAGACCTAGCGTTTGACTTCGAATTTGAGGAGCGAGGCTTTCTCGATCGCTTTCCAATCGACATCGATGCCGAGGCCATGGCCGTCGGGCGCACGGACATAGCCGTCCTTGTCTGTGCGGATTACGTTATGTGAGCCATACTCGAAGGAAGGGTAGGGTACGGGTTGCTCGAAATAGGTGCAGTTCTTGAAGGCGAGCATGACATGGAGATTGGCTGCCTGGGTTAGCGTGTAGCCCCAGCACTGAACCTCGACATTCATGCCATTCGCCTCCGCAAGGCCCATCACCTTGCGGATCGGAGTGATGCCGCCGCAGATCGTCGCGTCGACGCGCAATGAACTCCAGCAATCGGCCCGCACTGCCGCTTCGAGTTGTTGCAGGTCGAGCCACGTATTGCCGGCGGCGATGATCGGCACCGTCGTCTGCCGCTTCAATTCGCGATAGCCCGCGACATCGGTATCAACGAGCGGCGCTTCGAACCATTCGAAATCAAGATCGCCGAGGCGGCGGCCCACTTTGAGGGCGCTGGCAAGATCATAACGCTGCTCGACGTCGAGCATGAGCGACATGCCGGTACCCGCGAAGTGCTTGGCCGATTCCTCACACAGCGGAAGATCGCGCGCCGGATTGCACCAGCAATGGAACTTGACCGCCTTAAAGCCTTCGGCTTGGCGCTCGGCGATATAGTCGATATAGGCCTTGTTGCTGTCGAGCAGGGGCGTTGAGGCATAGGAGAGAATCTTATGCCGCGCGCCGCCCAGCATTTGATAGAGCGGCAATTTGGCGTAGCGCGCCGTCATGTCCCACAAGGCGATGTCGATTAATGACTGCGCCTGCGGCACCTGCGGCGTGCCGAGATTGCGGTGACGATGCCAGAGCATTTCGCGCTCGGCCGGCGACTGGCCGATCATGTCGGGGAGAAGATAGCGCAATGTTTCTCCGACCGACCGGTCGAAACTGTGGGCGTTGATCATCGCCGCGCCGGAAATGCCCTGTAGGCCACTCTTCGCCGTGAGTCGCAGGACGATGTTGACCATATACTGGCCGCTCATACCCTCCGCCCAGCTGTAGCGCTCGACATCGGGGCCGACCACGAAGACCTCGGCGCGTTCAATTATTTCATCAAGCATCGATCGATCTCCCATTATTGTTTCGTGTCTTGAACTGGCTCGAGCTTGCTCTCGCCGTGCCAGCCGAGGTGATTGAGGAATTCGCGGGTCCGCGCCACGGTTGCCTGTTCGAATATCTGCCGCGGCGGCCCTTGTTCGATGACGCGGCCCTTGTCGAAAACGACGACCCAATTGCCGACCCGCCGCGCGAAATCCATCTCGTGCGTGACGACCACCATCGTCATGCCTTCATCGGCCAGCGCCTTCATGACGCTCAAGACTTCGCCGATCGTCTCGGGATCGAGTGCCGAGGTCGGCTCGTCAAAAAGCATCAACGCTGGCTCCATGGCGAGGGCGCGGGCGATGGCGACGCGCTGCTGCTGTCCACCGGAGAGATTGGCGGGGTGAGAAGAGGCCTTTTCCGAAAGGCCTACCTTGGAAAGAAGCGCCAACGCGCGCTTGTCGGCGGCCGCTTGGTCGAGCTTCAAAACAGTTGTTAGTCCGATCGTGATATTCTTGAGGACGGTCAAATGCGGGAATAATTCGAAGTTTTGGAAGACCATACCCATGCGCTGCCGGACTTGCCGGGCATCGCGATTGTCATCGGCGCGCACTTCCTTGCCTTCAAAAAGCACCCGGCCGCTATCGAGTGTTTCAAGCGCATTCGCGCAGCGCAGCGCTGTTGATTTTCCAGAGCCCGAAGGGCCGATCAGACAGACGACCTCGCCACGATTGATCGTGAAGCTGACTTGATCAAGCGCTTGCAAAGTTCCATAGCGCTTGGACACGCTCTCGAATGAGAGGATCGGGCGTTCGCCATGGTTGATCCGCTTTATGGTGGGTTCTTGCGCGCTCATTCGACTACCTTGTAGCGACGGTGAATCCAGTCGACGATCTTGGCTTGCGGGTAACCCATCAGCCAGTAGATCACGGCCATGGCCGTCAACACCTCCAGAATGCGATAGGTCTCCGAGCGAATTTTCAGCGACACGTAGGAGAGGTCGGCGACCGAGATGATGGAGACCAGCGATGTATCCTTGAACAGCGATACCCATGTCGTGGCGAGCGCCGGCAACACGCGCATCACCGCTTGCGGCAGGACGATGTGCCACATGATCTGCGCATCCGACATGCCGAGCGCACGGCCGGCATTCCACTGGCCTTTGCGGATCGACAGTATACCGGCGCGGAATGTCTCGGAATTGAAGGACGAAATGTTGCAGGCGAGTCCCATGATGGCCGTGGTCAATTGTGAGAACTGCATGTCGAAATAGGCCGGCAAGACATAATAGGCCCAATAGATCTGCAGAATGAGCGGTGTGGCACGAAAGAACTCAACGAATGCCGCGGCCGTAAACGACACCACCTTGAAACGCGACATGCGCAGGAAGGCGAGGATGAGGCCGCCGGGGATGGCGAGCGCCATGGTGACGACGGCGAGCCATACAGTCATCCACGCGCCTTCGGCGAAGCGCGGCAGGTTGGTCCAGATGACGCTCCAGTCGAAGGTCATGAGGCACCCAGATGTGCGACGCGGCGATAGATCCAATCGACGCCTCGCGCCACCGGAAAGCACAAGAGGAAATAGACGAGCATAGCCGCTGTATAGAGTTCGAACGGCCGATAGGTGTTACCTGCAACGACTTGCGTTTGCCTGAGAAGCTCGGGTACGGCGATGACAGAAGCGATCGCGCTGTCTTTGATCGCAAAGACGAAGAGCGAGCCGAGCGATGGCAGCATGCGGATCAGCGCTTGCGGCAGGATGATCGTGCGGATGGCCTGGGTGTGACTCATGCCGAGCGCCAAGGCTGCAGACATTTGGCCGCGCCTGACGGATGTCAATCCGGCGCGGATGGTTTCCGCCATATAGGCGCCAAGATGCAGCCCAAGCCCGGCGATAGCAGCACTGGTGACATCGACGGACGCGCCAATGAGCAGCGGAAATGCGAAGTACACCCAGACCAGAATGACGAGGAGCGGGATCGACCGCATCGTGTCGACATAGAAGCCCAGCACGATGTCGAAGAACCGCCCGCCATAAGTCCTGAGCGCACCAACGATCACGCCGACCACGAAGCCAAGCAGCATCGACATCGCGCTGATGAAGATCGTGAGAGCGACGGCCTTCAGCAGAAATGACCAGCTGCTCACAAATGGTGAAAGGTCGATCGACATCCTACCGCGCCGTTCCCCTGGCTAGCGGCTGCGAAAAATTTGGGTGAGGGAGCGCATTCGCCCGCCTCACCCGCATGAAATGAGAAGAGTCTTACTGACTCTTCATGATCTTCACTTCTTCGGCAGTGACTTTGTCCTTCACCTCATTATAGACGGCCTGCAGCCAGTCACGGAACACCGTGTCCTTCTTGTCGACCGCCATGCCGACGTCGGTGCCCATTTCCCGGCTGCTCAGGCACTCATCGCCGAGCGGAAAGACCATCAAACCCGGGACCTTCTTTGAAAGCTGCGGCCAGGCGACATTGTCGATCGGTGCGATGTCGGCGCGCTTTGCCATGATCTCTTCAACCGGTGCATTGGCGCCTGAGCCTGCAACGCCCTTCAGCACGGCCTTGGGAAAGCGCGTCGGCGCCCAGGTTTCGGGCGGGGTGCCGGTGAAGTAGGCGAGCGTGATCTCGGGCGAATTCAGATCGTCGACGGATTTCAGATCCTTGAGCTTGGGATTGTCGGCGAGACCGAAAAAGCACAAGCTCGACACCGAATAGACGATGAAATCGACGACTTCCTGGCGCTTTGGCGTCACCGACAGGGGTGCGATCGTGATGTCGGCCTCTCCGGTTGCGAGGATCGGCACTTTCGTTTCGTGGCTGACCGGCACGATCTCAAGTTTCACGCCGAGCCGGTTCGCATATTCATTGGCCAATACCCAGGCCGGCCCCGAGAATTGATCGCCGCTGCCGGATGTATTTTCAGGCAGCCACGGAAACTCACCGATGGCCGCCGCCTTGAGCGCGCCGCGCTGCTTGATCGCATCGATCTTGGCGCTTTGGCCGGGCGCCGGAACATCAGTTCCCGCCGCCATGGCCGTTGTCGCGCCGAGCGCAATGAGAGCGGAGAGCGCTGCCGACAGAATGAGATTTCGCCTTTGCATTTTTCATTACCTCCCTGGGACGATTCCCTCGCATCCAGCACCGTATGCGACCGAGGACGAGCGGCCGTTCCGTGCCGAGCAGAGAATCTGTATCATCTTGTATGAATGTATACAAGATTGTTCAGAGTTCAGTGAATGCGCGACATTTCCGCTCGGCGGTGTGATGGTTAGAAATAGGTCATGGCTCGGCGTTTGATCATTGCAATCGCCATAACCGCTGCGCTTGCGCTCGCGGCGGTGGCCATTTTTGGATAGTTTGCCTTCGAAGGTGGCGACCGTTCAGCCCCGCCGGCCCATGTCAAACCTGAGCCATCCGCGCCGGCGCCCGCGGCTCCTTCGAATCCTTGATGTACCGGTTGCGCTGTAGCGGTCGTCGGCGCCCGCGCTATAATTGATCATTCACTCATAATGGAGGTTGCCCGATGCGACTGCTCGCTGGCGTCTTTGCCCTCTTCGTCCTCCTATTAGCGCCGGCCGCGCGCGCTGAGCCGCAATGGCTGACATTGCCGGCGACGCCCGAACTTCCCGCGGCAACGGAGAGCGGCCTTGCCCCCGTCAATGGCGTCAAGATCTGGTACGCGGCGTTCGGCTCTGGCGAACCTGTCATCCTGCTTCATGGCGGCCTCGCCAACAGCAATTACTGGGGCGAGCAGGTGCGCGCCCTCGCACCGCATTATCGCGTCATCACCATGGACAGCCGCGGCCACGGCCGCAGCACGCGCGATGCAAAGCCCTATAGCTATGATCTCATGGCAAGCGATGTTATCGCGCTGATGGATCATCTCAAGATCGATAAGGCGGCGATCGTCGGCTGGAGTGACGGCGCAATCATCGGTCTCGACATCGCGATGAAGCATCCCGAGCGCCTGACAAAGCTCTTCGCATTCGCCGCCAATTCCGATCCGAATGGCGTTGCCGACATCAGTGCGAGCAAGGTATTTAATGCCTATATCGAGCGCGCTGGAACGGAGTATCAAAAGCTATCCGCTACCCCGGATCAATACGAAGCCTTCCTCAATCAGATTGCCGAAATGTGGAAGACGCAGCCCAATTGGACGGCTGACGATCTGCGCAAGATCAAAACGCCGACCTGGATTGCCGATGGCGATCACGACGAGGCGATTAAGCGGGAAAACACCGAATTTATGGCAGCGAGCATTCCCAATGCCGGCTTGCTGATTCAGCCGGAAGTCAGCCACTTCTCGTTTATCCAAGACAGCGCGCAGTTCAACGAAGACCTGCTGCACTTTCTCCAGCATGCGAAAGGACAATGACTTTGGCAATTGGAGCGGGCGATGGGAATCGAACCCACGACATACAGCTTGGGAAGCTGTCGTTCTACCACTGAACTACGCCCGCGCTACAAGAACCGATATCGCGTCGCGGGGCGGTCGTAAAGTGGCTTACTTGGCGATCTTCATTCCCATGACGATCTCATCGTCGACCGATTTGGCACCCAGCGCCAGGTAGAAGGCGATGGCCGGCGGGTTCATGTTCCAGACCGTCCAATCCATCTGCGCGCAGCCTCGCTTCAGCGCGATCTGTCGGGCGCGGGCCATCAGGGCATGGCCCACCTTGTGACGTCGCCACTTGTCGCGAACGAAAAGATCAGAAATGACCAGCGTTCCACGGCGGACATTGGCGTTGAAGCCGAAATGGTAAAGAAGATAGCCGCAGGCTTCTCCATCTTCTTCGGCGATGAGACCGGTAACGAAGCCGCGCAGTCCAAAACCCGCACGCTCAAGATCGGCGCGTGCGGTCGCGCGCTTGAGCGTTCGCCGGCGGCGGCCTTCCATGCTGGCGAAATGGCGGTCGAATTCTTCCATCATGGTCGCGATGATGTTGGCATCGCCGCGGCGGATCGCCCGAACCTTCATGGGTTATAGGGCTTGAAATGTTTGGATAGCTTGAGTCCCTGGCGCTGGTAGTTAGACCCAATGCCTTGGCCATAGACCTGCTTCGGCGGCTCGGTCAGTGGCTCGTAAATGAGCCGGCCAATGATCTGCCCATCCTCCAGGATGAAGGGAACATCATGCGATCGTACTTCGAGGACCGCGCGCGCGCCTTCCCCGCCGCCCGACTGGTGACCGAAGCCCGGATCGAAAAAGCCCGCGTAATGCACGCGGAACTCGCCTACCAGCGGATTGAAGGGAACCATCTCTGCGGCATGCGTTGGGGGGACGCGCACGGCTTCCTTAGATGCGAGAATATAGAATTGCCCGGGATCGAGGATGAGCGAACCGCGCTGGCCGATAGGTTCCCAAAAATCGAGTACTTCGAGAGCGTCGGTTTGATCGACGTCGACGAGGCCGGCATGGCGCTTGGCCCGGAAGCCGACAATGCCGCCCGCGACATCGCCGGAGAGATCGACCGAAAGCGCGATGCCGCGATCGATATTCGCCTCGCGTGCCGAGATCAATCCTTCATCGGCATGGAGCCGCACAATGATTTCGTCGGACTGAGCTTGCGCGCCGCGCCTGAAGCGCATTTGCGCAAGTCGCGATCCCGTGCGCGCGAGCACCGGAAACGTGCGTGGGCTGATCTCGGCATAGAGTGGGCCTTCATAGCCCGGCGGCGCATTGTCGAATTCGCGCGAATAGTCGGCAATGATGCGCGTGAAGATGTCGAGCCTGCCGGTCGAGCTCTTGGGATTGGCGAGTGCGGCAATATCACCCGGCAGCCTGAGGGACTCGAGGAGCGGTACGATATAAACGCAACCCGTTTCGAGAACAGCGCCGTCTCGCAGGGGAAAGCGATGCAGAGACAAATTGTCGAGTTGTTGCGCAACCGTTCGTTCAGGCCCCGGAAGAAATGACGCCCTGACGCGATAGGCCCATTCGCCAAGCCGCAGGTCGAGACTCGCCGGCTGGATCTGGTTATCGTCAAGTGGCCGTGCGAGGCGGATAAGCCCGGCCTCGCAAGCCCGCGCTATGGCATGGGCCGGGAGAATTCCCTGGCTGCCGGTGCGGCTCTCGGCGTCGGTAACAGGCTTGTTCATGGCTCTATTGGGAGATTTTGGCGCGTTGACGCAAGCGAAATTGGCGAGCCAGTGGAAAACCGGCAGCGTTCCGTTAGACTACGGGTATGTATGAATGCACGACGGCCAATATCCGGATCATCGTCAAGCCGCAGTTCCTCGAAGGTCAATCCCGGCCTGATGAAGAACACTATGTCTGGGCCTATACGATCAAGATCGAAAACCAAGGACAGGACACGGTGACGTTGCGGTCGCGCTACTGGAAGATCACCGATGGCCGCGGCCGCGTTCAAGAGGTGCGGGGTGCCGGGGTCGTGGGTGAACAGCCGACCCTCGCACCCGGCCAGAGCTTCGAATACACCTCCGGTGCGCCCTTGCCGACGCCATCCGGCTTCATGGTCGGTAGCTACCAGATGCAGGCAAGCGATGGGCACCTCTTCAATGTCGAGATCCCCGCATTTTCGCTCGACTCGCCGCACGCCCCGCGGCAAATGCACTAAGATTTGAAGGGACGATTATCCCGATGACAGGACAGCCACTATCGACGCGCGAGATGCTTGAGCGGCTCGTCGCGTTCGACACAACGAGTCGAGATGGCAACATTCCGCTGATCGAATTCGTCGAAGCCTATCTCGATGATTGGGACATACCTCATTTGCGGGTCAATTACGAGGCTGGCAAGAAAACCAATCTCTACGCCACTATCGGGCCGAACGAACCGGGGGGAATCGTGCTCTCGGGACATACTGACGTCGTGCCCGTCGACGGCCAGCCCTGGACCACCAATCCTTTCGAGATCACCGAACGGGATGGCAAGCTTTTCGGCCGTGGCAGTTGCGACATGAAAGGCTTCATCGCCGTCGCCTTGGCAATGGTGCCTGAATTCAAGGGCCGGTCATTGCGACGGCCGATTCACCTTGCACTCTCATGCGACGAAGAAGTCGGGTGTCGGGGTGTCAGACCCTTGGTTGCCTATATGCAAGAGCACTTGCCGAAGCCAAGCGTCGTCATCGTCGGCGAGCCGACCTTGATGAAGGTGGTGAACGCCCATAAGGGCGCCCACACATTCACCACTGAAGTCACCGGGCATGAGGCGCATTCGAGCTGCACGCATCTGGGCGTCAACGCAATCATGACGGCGGCCGAACTCATAACCGAACTGAGTCGGACGCGACAAGACCTGATCAAGCGCGGCGACCGGTCGGGTCGCTTCGATCCGCCTTACACGACGGTTCATGTGGGAGTGATTGAAGGCGGCACGGCCAAGAACATCATACCGCGCCATTGCTCTTTCACCTGGGAGACACGGCTTCTACCGGACGATGATCCGCGCGAGGTTCCCGATCGCTTCGAGGCGGCGGCACGCGCGCTGGAGCCAGAAATGAAGCGTATCTCACCCGAAACCGGGATTAAGACGACCTTCGTGAACAGCGTTCCCGGCCTGGCGCCGGAGGAGGATTCACCTGCCGAACGCCTGGCGCTGCATCTGGCCGAAGCTAACGGCCTCGAAGCCGTCTCCTACGCCACCGAGGCGGGCTTGTTTCAGCAGATCGGCATACCATCTGTGATCTGCGGCCCTGGGTCTATTGAACAGGCCCATAAGCCGGACGAGTATGTCGAGGTATCCGAGTTGAAGAAGTGTGAGAGTTTCATGCGGCGTTTGGCGGATTATTGCGCGGGATGAGTGCGATGAATGTGCTGCTCAACATACTCTGGCTGATCTTCGGCGGATTCTTCTCGGGCCTCGGCTGGATCCTCGCCGGCATCCTGATGGCGATTACCATCATTGGTATTCCGTTTGTGCGCTCCTGCTTCATGCTGGCGAGCTTTTCCTTCTGGCCGTTTGGCCGGGATATTGTCGCGCGCGATGAACTGACCGGCCGCGAGGACATGGGAACCGGTGCGCTCGGTCTCATCGGCAATGTCATCTGGTTCATATTATGCGGGTGGTGGCTCGCAGTCTGGCACATCGTGGCGGCGGTTGCGCTGGCGATTACCATTATCGGCATTCCCTTCGCGCTCCAGCATGTGAAGCTGGCTCTCGCCTCGCTCTTCCCGATAGGCAAGACGGTGGTTGAGTATGACGAGATCAATGCCGCGCGGCGCGGCCAATTGCGCCCCAACCCCTAGGGTTTGACGTCGTCGAACTCGTAGACAGTCGAGCAGAATTCGCACGTCGCTTTGATCCGACCGTCTTCGCGCATCTCCACGATTTCCTCATCAGAAAACTGCTTGAGAATTTCGCCGATCCGTTCGCGCGAGCACGTGCAGTAGCGCGCAATCGGGGTCGTCGGATAAACCGTGACGCCGTCCTCGTGATAAAGCCGGTAGAGCAAGTCTTCCGGGCTGAGTGTTGGGTCGAGCAGTTCATGGTCCTCGACAGTGTCGAGGAGGGCTCTGGCCTTCACCCAATCATCATTTTCAGCCAGCGGTTCTTCGCTGCCTTCGGGCGCATCGCCTGACGAGAGCCGCATCGGGCTTGGTCCGCCTTGCCGCGGCAGGTGCTGAACCATGATGGCGCCGGCACGCCAGTTCTGCTGCGCCTCGCGTCCGCGGCCGATCAACGGACCGGCTGCCACGCGCAGCCGTGTCGGGATTTGCTCTGATTGGGCAAAATAGGCGTGCGCGGCATCGCTCAGCGTAGTGCGCGCCAGTGCGACGATACCTTGATATCGCTCCATGTCGGGGCCTTGATCGACGGTCATCGCGAGATGCCCCGTGCCCAGCAGGGCAGCCTCATTGCGCCCGGGCACGCTCTGCAGCGCCTTCGCGTCGAAATGGGCATAGGCGCGAACCTGTCCCGGGCCGTGATAGTCGGCGACGAGCATGTCGATCGGGCCGTCGCTCTTGGTCTGGAGAATGAATTTGCCGTCGAATTTGAGGGCGCTACCGAGCATTGATGTCAGTGCCGCCGCTTCGGCGACCAAGGCTGACACGGCCGGAGGATAGTCGTGCACCCGCAATATCTCGTTGACTGTCGCGCCCAGCCGCACGAGACGACCGCGAACGCCGAGCGGCTTGATTTCGAACGGAAGGACGAGGTCGTCGGCGATCGGCGTCATGCAATCTCGCCGAGGCACCACAAGAGGATGCCTTTTTGCGCATGCAGCCGGTTTTCGGCCTCGTCGAACACCACTGATTGCGGACCGTCGATGACGTCGGCCGTCACTTCCTCACCGCGATGGGCCGGCAGACAGTGCATGAACACGGCACCGGGAGCAGCGAGGCTCATAAGCCGCGCATTGACCTGGTAGGGCTTGAGCAAGTTGTGACGGCTCGCAGCATCGTTGTCATGCATCGAGACCCACACATCGGTGACGATGCAGCTTGCATTCTTGACCGCATCTTCCGGCGAATGGGTGAGGCTGACTTTGGCACCTTGCTTCTTGGCCCAGTCGAGCAGGCGCCGGTCGGGAGAAAGGATTTCCGGACAGGCGATTACGAGCTCACCGCCCAGCCGGCCAACCGCATGCACCCAGGATGCCGCAACATTGTTGCTGTCGCCGACCCAGGCCACTTTCTGCTCGGAAAGCGGCCCGCGATGCTCTTCGAGCGTCATGACGTCGGCCATGATCTGGCAGGGATGCGACTTGTCGGTGAGGGCATTGATGACCGGCACGGTTGCGTGATCGGCAAGCTCGCGCAGTTTGTCATGCGACTTTGAGCGAACCATGACGGCGTCGACATAACGCGACAGGACCCGTGCTGTATCGGCCACGGTTTCGCCGCGGCCCAATTGCAGGTCGCCGGCCGGAAGCAGCAGTGTTTCGCCGCCGAGCTGGCGCATCGCCACATCGAAGGAAACACGGGTGCGTGTCGAAGGCTGTTCGAAGATCATCGCGAGGATCTTGCCGTCGAGTGGCCGGTTGGGCTCGACTTCGCCGCGCGCCTTGCCGGCCCGGCCGTCCTTCATGGCGCGGCTCGCATCGATGATGCGCCGAAGCGAACCTGAATCAAGATCGCAAATATCGATGAAATGATGTGGCGCGCTGTTCATGGTGAAGCCTCAAGCGGCCTTCGCTTCAAGCGCGCGGCAGGCCTTGTCGAGACGATCGGCAGCGAGCGAGATATCCTCGTCCGAGACGATGAGCGGCGGCAACAGCCGCACCACATTGTCGCCGGCCCCGATGAGCAGGAGCTTCTCGGCGAAGGCGGCCGATACGAAGTCGGTATTCGGAACCTTGCACTTGAGGCCCATCATCAGGCCTTCGCCGCGCACTTCCGCGATGATCGTCGGGTGCTCGTCGCGAAGCTGGGCGAGTCGCTGCTTGAGTGTTAGTCCGGCCTTGCGAACACGATCGAGAAAGCCGTCGGCGAGGATGACATCGAGGACGGCATTGCCGACCGCCATGGCAAGCGGATTGCCGCCAAAGGTCGAGCCATGTGTGCCGGCCGTCATGCCGCGAGCGGCATTCTCGGTGGCAAGGCACGCGCCCATCGGGAAGCCGCCTCCGATACCCTTGGCGATCGCCATGATATCGGGCGTGATTCCCGACCATTCATAGGCGAAGAGCTTGCCGGTGCGCCCAATGCCGCACTGAACCTCGTCCAGGACCAAGAGGATCCCATTCGCATCGCAGAGCTCGCGCAATCTGCGCATGCGCGACGGCGGCACCGGCCGCAAGCCGCCCTCGCCCTGGACCGGCTCAATCAGAATGCCGGCGGTTTCCGGCCCGATCGCCGCTTCGAGCGCCGCCCAATCATCGAATGGAACTTGGTCAAAACCTTCAACCTTGGGACCAAACCCTTCGAGATACTTGGCCTGACCGCCCGCGGCGATCGTTGCAAGCGTGCGCCCATGGAAGGCGCCCTCGAAGGTGACAAGCCGGAACCGCTCAGGCTGGCCCTTGGCGGCCTGATACTTGCGCGCCATCTTGATCGAGCACTCGAGCGCCTCGGCGCCCGAATTGGTAAAGAACACCGTCTCGGCAAAACTGTTGTCGATGAGCCGCCGGGCAAGCTTCTCCTGGCCGGGGATCTGATAGAGATTTGACGTGTGCCAAAGCTTCGAAGCCTGTTCGGTTAGCGCCGCGACGAGATGCGGATGTGCGTGTCCAAGGCTCGTAACCGCGACGCCCGCGCCGAAATCAAGGTACTCCTCGCCCGCCTCGGTATAGAGGCGCATGCCCTTGCCATGGTCGAAGGCAACGGGCGCACGATTGTAAGTAGGCAGGACCGGCGCGATCATCGCGCTCCTCCAAATGAATTCGCCGCCCCGTGGGCGGCGGTTGGGCTTATCGCCCGCTTATATGAATTTGGCCTCGCGGGGTCAATCGATTGCGCTTCTCGGATCAAGGAACATAAGGAAAACGTGGGGTAATGCCGGTTTGCAGGTGGCATGGCTGGATTGCGGCCGCTGGCTATAGAGAACGCACGGCAAACCGCTAAGACTGCGCGCGCATGACCACTCACGCGCACAACTTGCGTCTTCCTGATAGCCGCTACTCCTGGATGCGGCTTTTCATCTCCCTGGCGATCAGCACGATCGGCGGCATCGGCTTGTGGTCCACAGTTGTCGTATTGCCTGCAATCGAGACGGAATTCGGCGTTGGCCGCGGCGGCGCCTCGCTTCCCTATATGGCAACGATGATCGGGGCGGCCTTCGGCGGCATCGCCATGGGCAGCCTCGCCGACCGCGTCGGCATCATGAAGCCGCTCATTTTAAGCGCCGTGTTCCTTTGTATCGGCTTCACCGTCGCGGCCTGGACCGGAAGCTATTGGCAGTTCATCATCACCCAGGCCGTGCTGATCGGCATGCTCGGAAGCTCCACGACGTTCGGCCCGTTGGTAGCCGACGCTTCCTTGTGGTTCGTGAAGAAGCGCGGCCTTGCGATTGGCATCGTCGCCAGCGGGAATTATCTTTCAGGCGCGATTTGGCCGCCGATCCTGCAACATGCCGTCAATTCTTACGGATGGCGTAACACCTATATCGGCATCGGCATCTTTTGCGTCGTCACCATGTTGCCTTTGGCGCTCATGCTGCGCGAACGCGCCCATATCGACCATTCTGGGGATTCTACGAGCGGAAGGCCTGTCATTAGTGCGCCGCGCAAGGCTCCGGCCTATCTGCAGTGGCTGCTTCTGCTTGCCGGGCTCTCCTGCTGCATCGCGATGTCGATGCCGCAGGTTCATATCGTCGCCTATTGCGGCGATCTCGGTTACGGCACCGCACGCGGTGCTGAGATGCTGTCGATCATCCTCGGCATGGGCGTCGTCAGCCGCCTGATTTCTGGCTTCATTGCCGATCGCATCGGCGGGGCTGGGACATTGATCCTTGGCTCAACGCTGCAATGCCTGGCCTTGATGTTCTATCTGCCGTTCAACGGCCTAACTTCGCTCTATATCGTCTCGGCCTTCTTCGGGCTCGCCCAAGGCGGCATCGTGCCGAGCTACGCACTGATCGTGCGCGACTACTATCCCGCCCGGGAAGCTGGAAGGCGCATCAGTCTCGTTCTCACAGCAACGGTGATGGGCATGGCCGCTGGCGGCTGGATTTCCGGTGTGCTGTTCGACATGACCGGCTCCTACCAGGCGGCGTTCCTCAATGGCATCGCCTGGAACCTGATCAATATGTCGATTGCAGCCTGGTTGCTGTTCGATCGCACCCGGTTGCGGGCAAGGCTGGCTGTGTAGCTCGAGGAATTTCCCTTGGGAGACGCCGGGATGGTGCCTTGGTACTCTCCTGGCACAACCTGGCTGATTCGCAGACATGGCCGACATGACGACAAAGGCAAGTGCGGGGCACGCAGAGGAGCGCGGGCACCCTTCGCTCGCCGTCCTACTCGTCGTCGCCGTGATCATCATGGCCGGCATTCTCTTCGGCTATGATCAGGGCGTCATCTCCGGCGCGCTCGATGGAATTCAGAAGCAGTTCGGGCTCAGCCCCCTGCTGACGGAAGTGGTGACGAGTTGGGTGACGCTCGGTGCATTGTTCGGTTCATTGATCGGCGGCGAACTGGCCGACCGTCTGGGCCGCAAGAAGGCGGTGCTTTGTGCGGGCGTGCTGTTCTCGATCGGGGCGATCATTCAATCCCTCGCACCTGAGACGACTGTCCTGGTTGCCGGGCGCCTGGTCATCGGCTTGGGGGTAGGCGTAGCAGCGGTGGCAGCTCCGCTCTATGGCGCTGAGATGGCGCCCACAGCCTGGCGCGGCCGCTTTGTCTCGGCCTATCAACTCGCAATAACCATCGGCATTTTCCTCGCCTATCTTATCGACCAGGCGCTCGCCTCGACCGATCATTGGCGATTGATGCTGGGCATTGCCGCAGTACCGGGCATCCTGCTGGTCGCAGCCATGACTTTCGCGCCGGAATCAGCCCGCTGGCTCGTCAAACACAGCAGGCGCGATTCGGCACTGCGCGTGCTCGATCGCTTGGACCCTGCTGCGGACAACCAGGCAGAACTTGCTTCTATCGAGAGCGGCTTGCAGACTGAAGAAAAATCGGCGAGCTGGAGGGAAGTGTTTGCCCCGACATGGCGCAGGCCCTTACTCGTCGCGCTCGGACTTGCCGTCTTTCAGCAGATCACCGGCATTAACGCGATCATCTATTATGCCGACGACATATTCGCGCGGGCCGGCTTTGCGACACCCGAAGCGCAGACTATGGCCACGACCTGGGCCATCGGTGCGGTGAATGTGCTGGCAACATTCATTGCCATTGCATTCATTGACAAGCTTGGGCGCAGACCATTGCTGCTCGCTGGCCTCATCGGCATGGCGCTGAGCCTTGCGGTCGTCGGCCTTGCGATGCGCGCCGACATGCCCGGGACCGTGACGCTGGGCGCACTCGTGGTCTTCATCATTTCGTTTGCTTTCTCGCTCGGCCCCGTCGTGTGGACCGTCATCAACGAGATATTTCCGGGTGCCATTCGTGGTCGCGCCGTCGCTATTGCAACGGCCGTGAACTGGGCATCGGCCTTCATCGTCAGCGAGTTTTTCCTCTCGCTTGTCGGGCTGATCGGCGAGGCAGCGACGTTCTGGTTGTTCGCGCTCTTCTGCGTGATCGCCTTCATCTGGATCTACGCCCGCGTGCCGGAAACCAAGGGCCGCTCGCTGGAAGACATCGAGCAGCTCTGGCGCAAGCGCTAATCCGGCTCGGTCATGGCGAAGACGTCGATCTCAATCACCATCCCGGGATAGGCGAGCTTCGGTAATGGAATGCCGGTCGTAGCTGGCCCCGGTTCTTTGAAGAAGGACGAGCGGATCGACAGATTCGCGTGCAGATCATCCCCGCCGCAGCGGCCTTCATACATGGCGATGACCTTGCAGACGTCATCATAGGAAGCGCCGAGCTCATTCAGAATCGTACCGATATGGATCATGGCCTGTCGCGCTTGCGCGGCAAGATTGCCGGGCTTGACCGCATTGCCCTGCTTGTCGAGCGAGACCTGGCCGCCGAGGAAGATCATGTCGTGGCATTTGAGCCCGTGCTTGTAGGGAAGGTGAACCGTCCAATCCCAGAGTGACTCGGGCCAGACATGGCGGCGCGGCAGAGGCTGACCATCCTCACCAAGCATGGCAACAACTTCGATCTTGATCTGCTGGCCAGCGCGGGCATGGCGCGGCAACGGAATGCCGGTCGCGGCCGGCCCTGGCTCCTTGAAATGTGCAGCGCAGGCGAGTGCAGCCGGTTCGAAATCCTCGACCGTGCCTTGTCCGACATACCAGCGATTGACCTTCACGACATCGTCGAACGACGCGCCGAAAGAGGAAAGAACATCTCCGATTTGGCGCATCACCTGTTTCGTCTGTCCGACGATATCGCCGGCTAGCAAGACTTTGCCTTGCGGATCGACCGGCGACTGCGCGCTGACGAAAATCATCTTTCCGGCGCGCAGTCCCTGTACGAAGGGCTGGGGCAGAGGCGAGCTGCTGCTCAATGGCGCATAAGTCCGTGCGAGCTTGCAACCATCGGCCTTCCGCATTGCATAGCCTTCGATCTCGACCACCATTCCGGGATAGGCGAGATAGGGGACCGGCACTGCTGTGACCGCCGGCTTGGCTCCTTCCGGCAGCGCCTTGGCCACCATCGCGAGGAACGCAGTTTCCTCGATGCTGCCATCATTCACATAGAAGCAGAGTAGCTTGACGAGATCGGTCAGATCGCCACCGAGATCGCGCAGCACACGGTCGAAGCTCTCGATGCAATGGGGAATCTGCTTGGCCATGTCGCCCGCATGGCGGACTTCGCCACTGCTCGAGAGGTCGACCTGGCCGCCGACCCACATCATTTCGCCCGAGCGTACGCCATGCTTGTGGCTTACCTTGATCGGCCAATCCCAATGGCCCTCGGGCCAGGCATGCTGCTTCTCCATGGGCTTCTCCTCTTCGGCGGTGCGGCAAGGCTAGGTCAGGCGTCGGAGGCCGTCGAGCCACGAATGCAAGCCGCTCCCGCATTACTCCCATGCACAAGTTGTTCTCCTCACTTGCCTTTCGCAGATCGCGCGCCTACCTTCACGCCCGTTCTTGCGTTGGACATGCGCGGGAGAGATCGGGGGTGACCCCGGCGCCGAAGGAGCAACCGCCCCGGAAACTCTCAGGCAAAAGGACCGCCTATGTCCTCGTCTCTGGAGAGCAGGGGGATACCCCTCACCGAAGGAGCTAAGCTTGGGCCGTGTCGGAGTGACGGTCCGGGCGAAATCTCTCAGGTTCTCTGACAGAGGGGGCTGATCCGGTTCAGGCCGGATGAAGCCAACTCGTGTCGATCCGGAGACCCATGACAGCTTCTTCCACCGAAATCCTCAAACGAACGCCACTTTATGAATTGCATCTGAAGCTTGGCGCACGCCTTGTGCCCTTCGCCGGCTATGAGATGCCCGTCCAGTATCCGACCGGCATTGTCGCGGAGCATAACTGGACCCGCATAAATGCGGGATTATTCGACGTCTCCCATATGGGCCAGGCGACCTTGATCGGAACCGATCATCCGAGGGTAGCGGAAGCTCTCGAAAAACTCGTGCCGGGCGACGTACTCAAGCTCGGCCTTGGGCGTATTCGGTATACCCAATTCACGACGCCGGACGGTGGCATCATCGACGATCTGATGGTCAGCCGCCCGCTGGCGGGAAGTGATGACGGCCAGCTTGGGCTTGTCGTCAACGCCTCGCGCAAGGATGTCGACTATGACTGGCTGCGGCAGCATCTCCCCGACGACATAATTCTGCACCGCGCGGATGAGCGCGCCCTGTTGGCCTTACAGGGGCCGAAAGCCGTTGAAGTTCTGGCGCGCCATTGCGCCGAATCTTCATCGCTTGCCTTCATGAGTTCAACGCGCGCCGTTTTCGATGGCATTGACTGTCATATCGCGCGTTCGGGCTATACCGGCGAAGACGGCTTTGAAATTTCAGTCAGGGCAGAAGATGCAACACGGCTTGCCGAGACGCTTCTGGCCGAGCCGGAAGTCAAGACGATCGGCCTGGGTGCCCGCGATTCTTTGAGGCTTGAAGCGGGCTTGTGCCTCTATGGCCACGACATCGACGAGACGACGAGCCCCGTCGAGGCCGGGCTTTCCTGGTCGATCGGCAAGCGACGCAAGACCGAAGGCGGCTTCATCGGCGCTGACCGAATTCTGCGCGAGTTGAAAGATGGCCCCTCGCGCAAGCGCGTCGGCATCAGGCTTGAGGGCCGCGCACCGGCACGCGAAGGCGCAGCCATTCAATCGGACGTCGGGAAGCGGATTGGCACAGTGACATCGGGCGGCTTCGGGCCGGCCGTGAATGCGCCAATCGCCATGGGCTATGTCGAGGCGCGCTTCGCCGAGGCAGGTACCCCCTTATCGTTGATTGTGCGCGACAAGCCTTTGCCGGCCGCAGTCGCGCCGCTGCCTTTTGTACCCCACACTTATAAACGCTGAGGAGACGGACGTGCCAGACTTGCGCTTCACGAAGGACCACGAATGGATTTTGGTTGAGGGCGACACCGCGACTGTCGGCATCACCAATCATGCACAGGAGCAATTGGGCGATGTCGTCTTCGTCGACCTGCCGGCCGTCGGCAAGCAGGTGACCAAGGGCGGCGAGGCGGCGGTCGTGGAAAGCGTCAAGGCGGCGAGCGAAGTCTATGCGCCGGTCACAGGCGAAGTTGTGGCCATTAATGGCGAGCTTTCTGGCGATCCTTCGCTCGTCAATCGCGCGGCGGAGACCGAAGGCTGGTTCATGAAGCTCAAGCTCAAGAATCCCGGTGAGTTGTCCGATCTCATGGATAAGACGGCTTACGATAAATTCGTCGCCGAAAGCTGAGGGCGATGAAGAATCAATATTCGTCACCCCAGCGAAAGCTGGGGTCCCCTGAATCCGTTGAACGCGGCAAATGCCGCCAAGCTGAAACGCGTCAGGGGATGCCAGCTTTCGCTGGCATGACGGCTGAAGAAATGGTGACATCATGAAAACCGAGACACACTTACGCCCAACCCTCGCCGAGCTCGAACCTGGCGCAAACTTCGTGCGCCGTCACATCGGCCCTTCCGATGAAGAGACGGCCGAGATGCTCAGCTCGCTCGGCGCAAAATCACTTGAGGATTTCATCGCCAAGGTCGTGCCGGATTCGATCCGCACCAGCCGGCCGCTCGATCTTCCGGCGCCGAAGGCCGAACGCACCGCGCTGTCATACTTGCGCAAGATGGCCGATCGCAACGAGGTCTTCGTGTCGATGCTCGGCATGGGCTATTACGGCACTGTCACGCCCAAGGTGATCCTGCGCAATGTTCTGGAAAATCCGGGCTGGTACACGGCCTACACACCGTATCAGGCGGAGGTAAGTCAGGGCCGGCTCGAAGCGCTGCTCAATTTCCAGCAGATGGTCATCGATCTGACCGGGCTCGAACTTGCCAATGCCTCATTGCTCGATGAGGGCACCGCCGCCGCCGAGGCCATGGCGATGGCCAAGCGCGTCGTAAAAACCAGTGCCAACAAATTCTTTGTCGATCGCGATACGCATCCGCAAACCATCGGCGTCATCGAGACGCGTGCCCATGCTTTCGGATTCGAATTGATTGTCGGCGATCCGGCGACCGACCTGAAGCCCAATGAAGTCTTCGGCGCGCTTCTCTCCTATCCCGGATCTTCGGGGCAGGTTCGCGATTGGCGGGGAGTGATCGACAAGCTCCATGGCGCCGGCGCTATTGCGATCCTGGCGGCAGATCTGCTCGCGCTGGCAGTATTGACGCCGCCGGGTGAACTGGGCGCCGACATTGCCATTGGCTCGGCCCAGCGCTTCGGCGTTCCGATGGGTTATGGCGGGCCGCATGCCGCGTTCTTTGCCACGCGCGACGAATATAAGCGCGCAATGCCGGGGCGGATCATCGGCGTTTCCGTCGACGCGCAAGGCAATCGTGCCTTGCGCATGGCCATGCAGACGCGCGAGCAGCATATCCGCCGCGAGAAGGCGACGAGCAATATCTGCACGGCGCAAGTTCTCCTTGCCGTTATTGCTTCGATGTTTGCTGTCTATAACGGGCCTGCAGGCATTCGAAAGATGGCGTTGCGCACCCATCGGCTCGCGCAGATCTTCGCGCGCGCCATGCGCGATTTTGGGTACGGCGTCTCGACCGATCAGTTCTTCGACACCGTGACCGTTCACGTGCCGGGCCGTGCCCATATGCTGTGGGCCAAGGCCAAGGAACAGCGGATCAATCTCCGCTTCGTCGATGCCGATCATCTCGGCGTTTCCTTCGACCAGTCGACGCGGCGCCAGGAGCTCGAGCGTCTGCTCGGCGTATTCAAGACCGGCGCGCGTCCCTCGATCGATGAACTCGACGCGCGCGTCGAAGAATGCATACCCGAAGCGCTACGTCGTAAGAGCGCTTATCTGACCCATCCGGTTTTCGAGATGTACCATTCGGAAACTGAGATGCTTCGCTATCTGCGCCATCTGCAGGCGAAGGATGTGTCCCTCGATCGCTCGATGATCCCTCTGGGCTCGTGCACCATGAAGCTCAACGCCACGACCGAAATGATCCCGGTCACTTGGCGCGGCTTCTCGATGCTTCATCCCTTTGCGCCCTTGGAACAGACGCAAGGCTACCAGCAGCTTTTCGAGGAACTCGAGGAGATGCTGGCCGAGATCACCGGTTTCGACGCGATCTCATTGCAGCCCAATGCCGGAAGCCAGGGCGAGTATGCGGGATTGCTGGCGATCCGCGACTATCACGAGGCGCGCGGCGATAGCCATCGCAATATCTGTCTCATTCCGGTTTCGGCGCATGGCACCAACCCGGCATCAGCGGTCATGGCCGGTATGCAGGTCGTCGTGGTCGCTTGCGATGAGCGCGGCAATGTTGATCTCGCCGATCTCAAGGCCAAGGTAAGCGTCCACGCGAAGGATCTTGCGGCATTGATGATTACCTATCCTTCGACGCATGGCGTGTTCGAAGCGGCGATCAAGGATATTTGCGCTGTCGTGCATGAGAATGGCGGGCAGGTCTATCTCGACGGCGCCAATCTCAATGCGCTGGTCGGTTTGGTGCGTCCGGCGGAGCTTGGCGCCGATGTCTGCCATATGAATTTGCACAAGACTTTTTGCATTCCGCATGGCGGCGGCGGCCCGGGCATGGGGCCGATCGGCGTCAAGGCACATCTGGCGCCCTATCTGCCGGGGCATGCGGTCGTCGCGGGTGTCAATCCGGCCGCCGGGCGCGACCAGCCACCGGGACAAGTCTCAGCGGCGCCCTGGGGTTCGGCGTCAATCCTGCCGATCTCCTGGACCTATATCGCCATGATGGGCGGGGAGGGGCTCACAAAGGCGACGATGATGGCGATCCTCAATGCCAACTACGTGGCCAAGCGTTTGGCGCCGCATTTCCCGATCGTCTACACGGGGCCCGGCGGCTTCATCGCGCATGAATGCATCGTCGATTTGCGCTGGCTCAAGGAACGTACCGGATTGTCGGTCGAAGACGTCGCGAAGCGTCTGGTCGATTATGGCTATCACGCGCCGACCATGTCCTTCCCGGTGGTCGACACCTTGATGATCGAGCCGACCGAATCGGAGGGAAAGCGCGAGCTTGATCGCTTCTGCGATGCGATGATCGCCGTTCGCGGCGAGATCGCCGAAGTCGAGGAGGGCAAGGCCGATCGTCTCAACAACGTGCTGAAGAATTCGCCGCACACCCACCGATTGCTACTCGAGGATTGGACGCGGCCCTACAGCAAGGAAAAGGCGTTCTTCCCGCTCAAATTCGTCAATGCGGATAAGTATTGGCCGCCGGTGGCGCGTGTCGACAATGTCTTCGGTGACCGGCATCTGGTGTGTACGTGTCCTCCGCTGGAGAGCTATCTCGAAGCGGCGGAGTGAAATCGAAGGCTGTCTATGACCGGAGTTCCGCATAGACATTGCTCGCCATCACGGCGAGAAGTGCGGCGAGGCCCAGATACATTACGCCATATTCCGCACGAATGTTGGCGGGGACATCACGATAGGCGCGCGCTTCGGGTGAATCCGGATCATAGCGCCACGCAGCGATGAGGCTGGGTATGGCCATAACTGCGATCAGAATGAGAAGCGGGCTTGGGTGCCACAAAAACAGCGCAACCAGCATAGGTGCTCCGAGAAACCAAATTCGTGGCGTGAGAATTTGAGTGATCCGTCCACCATCAAGTGGTGAGATCGGGATGAGATTGAAGAGGTTGATCATGAATCCAGCATAGGAGATCGCGATCAGCAACTCGCTGTGTTCCTGCCGCCCGAGGAAATAGGCGCCGAATGCGGCAAGCGTCCCTACGAACGGCCCCGCATAGGCGATATAGGCCTCCGTCTCCGCATCAAGCGGCACATCCTTGAGATTGATCCACGCGCCGACGAAGGGGATGAATGTCGGTAATCCGACGTCGAGCCCTTTCTGCCGCGCGGCAAAATAATGTCCCAATTCGTGGATGAGGATCATCGCAATGAACCCCACGGCGAAAGAGAAGCCGTAGATTGTTGCGTAGACCCATATTGTCAGCAGCATGCTCCCGACCGAGAGAAGAATGCTGCCGAATTTTAGAGAGGCAAACAGAAGCAGGAGAGCCTTGAGCACCCGGTCAGCCTTCGCCGCTGCCACGCCGGAAAAATTTGAAGATTGCACCACCCGCGATCGCGAAGCCAACCAGGATCAGCTTGGCGAATTTCGCAAAGAAGACACCAATGACTGCAAGCAGGCCAAGCTTCTTCGCAGCAATTCCGCCGATTAGCGCGGCAATACCATATTCGGCAATGCGATCGGTATTCGCGTTGAAATCGTCATAACGCTTGCCGGCCTTATATTCGAGTGCGGCGAGAAGCTGGCGGGCATATTCCTTCTCTTTATCGATGACGTCTTCGCTGGTTACGAGGTTCAGTTCGAAGAATCCATCGCGACCGAGTGCGTAGGTGTTGTAATTGACCGTCGCCGCAGCATCCGCCGGCGCGCCGTGGTCTTTGGCCCGCAAGGACCAAATGAGCTTGTGTGTCGAGGAATCGTAATGCGGAGGTTCGATCCAGCCGATGACTTCGAGCGCCGGCACGCCAATCTTTGCCCGCTCCTTGTTTTGTTCGACACTACCGTCAATCAATGAGTGCAACATCTCATCGGCATCCCATTCGCGGGCCTCGTCGTCGCTGACATAGCCTTCCGCCGTGTGGTCGATGGTCACGAACCAATATTGGTCCTCGGACTTGGGAACGACGAGTCCAAGGAATCCGCTGCCGGCCGAATTGCCCATGGCAAGCATCACTGCGGTTGCTTCGGCCTTCGGCACGAACATGTAGGCATCGGTCAGATTGAGTGTTGCCTGGTCGCCAAGAGCGATGGGTGCAGGCCCCCGGACGGCCGCCTTTATCGCGTCCTGCCATGCAGTTCTAATTCGATCCTGTAGGCTCGAGTCGGTCTGAGCGCGTAGCGGTGCGCTTAGTGCAATGAACAGTAGCGACGCCAGTACCAGAAACCTTGTGAGAGCCGCCATCTACGCTCCTTCATTGGATTACGTAGCGTAAATATGGCAAGCTTCGCCGGCCCAGGCAAGCGGAGTTGCTTACGGGCGTCGGACTTCACCGAGACTCGGCTTAAGGACTTACGACGTGTCGTCGAGCGGCGGCATGACATTGCGGGCGAGCCAGTCGCATTCTTTCAGGATCTCCTCGACTTCATGCTTTGGCCGTTCGCGGTATCCCGGCGGCCGTCCGGAGCGCAGCGGGCTCCAGCGCTCAGGCCGGCGTTGATCGAGGGGTTTGGCCTGCCAGCGTGCGAGCCGCATGGCCTGGCGCGGAATGTCTCGCAAGGCATCCATGAGGGCGAGGAAGCGGCGGATCAGACGCCTTGCATCGACCATGCCGTCGTCGGCTTTCTCCACAAGAGCTGGTGCGGGAGGCGGCTCCTGCGGGCGGAACACGAGAAACATCGAAACCAGCGGATTGGGGCCAACATCGACGATCTGAAGGGGCGGTAGCACGCGCTTGCGTTTGTTACGGCGGCCAATGAGCTTCTTACGCCTGGCCGGATCGAACAATCCGAATGACGGGCGGCGCTTGGCTTTGTCGTTGTCTTTGGTTTCGTCAGCGGCTTTGTCTTTGGTTGAGACTTTGGGCTTTACCCGGGCCGGACGCTCGGCCGGAGGCTCCAATACGATGTTGCGGGCCGCGACGAAAATGAGCCGCCGCGCGGCTGATTCAGCCTTCCGCAATTGGCCGAGCATAAACCTGTAGAGAGGCTTCGACAGGCGCTCGACATTCGCCCCTTCGATGAGCCCGATCTGGGCGCAGAGCGCCATGACCACTCCCAAGAGCGGCACCCGCCAACGTTCAACGGCCATATCCCAATCCATGGGAGCGGCTATAGAACTTAAAAAGAACACTGTCAATATAAAAAATCAGCTGGCCGGCTGGGCTCGCCAGGATCATCCGGGACCTATGCCGGACTTGGCTTATCGCTCCGCATCAAGGCTTTCGAGATCGCCTGGGAGGGTGGGAGAAAGATGCATCCGCTCCAGGATGTTTTTGATTTCGATCTCAAGCAAGATGGGTTTCTGCGCTTCGGCCGCGAGTTGGTTGGCGCGATTCTCCAAGACGGTCACCGTCTCCGGATTCTCGGCGGCGACATTCTTCGTCTCGGAAGGGTCCTTTGCGATGTTGTAGAGTTCAACCGACTGCGGCAGCAATGTGCGCCATATGAGCTTCCAGTCACCCTGGCGGACTGCGGCGCGAAACGGCTCGATATTGTAGACGACCTCCGTGCGCGGCGAGGGCGTGCCTTCGCTGAGCGTTCCCCAAACGTCGATGCCATCAAGGGGTTTGCCCTTATCGAGCGTGCCGCCTGCAAGTTTGACCAGCGTCGGATAGAGGTCGACAGTGTGAATGGGCTCGTTCAGCACTCTGCCTCCCTTGATATGTCCTTGCCAGCTGGCGAGTGCGGCGACGCGTGTGCCGCCCTCATAAAGCGTGCCCTTACCTTCACGATAGGGGCCGTTGTCAGCGGGAAGAACGACCTTCGACATATCGGTGATTGCGCCAGCGAACATGGCATTGCGCGTACCGCCATTGTCGCTCTGGAAAACGATCAAGGTGTTCTCTAGCATTCCCTTCTGCTTGAGAGCAGCGATCACGCGTCCGATCTGGTCATCCATCGCAGTCGCGCTCGCGGCATAGGCTTTGCGGCTTGGGTCGTCGATATTCTTGTACTTGTCGAGATAGTCCTGCGGCGCCTGATAGGGCGTGTGCACGGCATTGAAGGCCAAGTAGAGAAATAGCGGCTTCGCCGGATCATGCTCCTCGATGAGCTTCACGGCATCATTGCCAAGAAGCGTGGTCGAGTACCCCTCTTCCTCGACGACCTCGTTGTTGCGAAACCAGTCCGTCTTGCCGTCGACCTTGTGCGTGAAATAGTCGATCTCACCGATCAGCGGACCATAGGCATAGTCGAAGCCGCGCTGGCGCGGCCAGTATTTCTGGTCGGCATGGCCCAGATGCCATTTTCCAATGATGGCGGTTTCATATCCAGCGTCTTTCAACGCTTGCGGCAGCAGCCATTCATCCGTCGCGAGGCCATAGCTGTGGCCCTGCGGAATCACCGCCGTCTGCAGGCCATAGCGCATCGGATATCGCCCCGTCATGAGTGCGGCACGTGTCGGCGTGCACATGGGGAGGGCATAATATTCGTTCAGCGCGACGCCTTCGGCTGCCAGAGCGTCGAGAGTTGGCGTTTTGATGTCCGAACCATGAAAGCCGACGTCCTTCCAGCCGAGATCATCCGCCATGATGTAGAGAATGTTGGGCTTGGCTGCGGCCTGAGCGTGGCCGGCCTGCGGCGGCCCGAAAAACAGCACTATGAATGAGAAGATCGCACAGCTGGCTAGGATCGGCAAACGCGTCATTCGGTTCCCCCGGGGGTTACACTTTCGACGTCCTAGGGGTAGCTTCGAACCGCAGTCAAATTACAAATGCCGTTCGGAAGTTTCGGCACTCGCTCTCTGGACGTGCTCGGAGGAGGGCTCGTTCTGTAAAGGTGCGACATTCGATCTATCGGGCGGGCGCGCTGTCTACTAGGCTGCTCCAACAGATGATGTTCGACAGCATACGAGCCTTGGCTATCGCCACCCTGACGGTGATCTTCTGTATCACCGTTACACGGGCGGAAGAAACCCAGCCTATTGGCACAGGCGGCAGCGGCAAGCCCTACAATATCGTCTTCGTGATAAGCGACCAGAGAGCCTATCGGCTGTTCGCGGAAGAGGGCTATTCGCTTCCGGCGCTCGAAGATATCGCCCGCCACGGTGTTACCTTCACCAATCACTATATTGCATCCGCCATGTGTTCGCCGTCCCGGGCCGCCTTGCTCACGGGTCGGCCACCGCAGGTCAATGGCGTCATTGACCAAATGCAGACTCCTTACACGCCGAGCCTAAGCCCGCGTGTGCCCAATCTTGGATCCGTCTTGAAAGGTCTCGGCTACAAGACCGCCTATTTTGGCAAGTTCGAAATGGACAAGGCGCTCCTCAAGCCCGACCCGGCGATCGACTATTCCGGTGCCCTCCAGTCTTACGGTTTCGACGTCTTCAGCGCCGGTGGAGACATCGGCAGCGCCCCGCAGTCCGGCCTCAACAGCGACCCGCTCATTGCGCGCGAGAGTGCGAACTGGCTGCGCACGAGCGCCACCGAAGCGCGCCGGGGCGGGAAGCCTTTCTTCATGGTCGCGAGCTTTCTCAATCCTCACGACATCATGTTTGGCAATGCCAATGTCCCAGGCGAATCTGCGGCCGAGGAGGCAGTGTCGCCCAAGGCGTTGCCGCCGCTGCCGGCGAGTTCGATCTACGACAAAACATGGTCCTTCTCGCTTCCGCCAAGCCTTGATGAATCACTGACCGCCCCCGGAACGCCCGCCGCGCTTTTAGAATACAAGAAAGGATGGGATGGCTGGTCGGGCGCTATCCCTGCGGATCGCAAGGATATGTGGCGTATCTTCTACAACTACTACCTCAATGCCATCCGTGACGAAGACCGCAGTCTCCAGCAGATTGTGGACGTCATGAACGAGATGGATCTGTGGCAGGACACGGTCTTCGTCTTCACATCCGATCATGGCGAGATGGCGGGTGCGCATGGTGGGCAAAAAGGCAAGGGACCGTTTATCTATGAAGCCAATGCTCACGTGCCTTTGCTGATCGCAAGTCCGGCCGGTAAGAAAGCGGCCGCTTCGGCTGCTCTCACCAGCCACCTCGATCTGCTTCCCACCTTCGTCGGCCTGACCGGACTGCCCCCGGCGATTCGTCCACCGGCGATGCGGGACCTGCCGGGCCATGATATTTCGATACTTCTCGCTGATCCCGAAAGCTCACACGCACAGTCGCCGCGCAGCGCCGTTCTCTTCAACTATGCGGGAGTGATGACGGTCGATGGCGACTACCTCAGCGCGATCATGGCGTCTCCTTACCTGGGCCGGCCCGCTCCCCCGATAGACCAAATCAAGTTCGGCAAGCGCGGGTTTGTCTCTTTTGTCTTTGACGGGCGCTACAAATTCGGCCGCTATTACGCGCCATCAGACTTCAACACGCCGCAAACGCTGGAAGAGATATTCAGGCACAATGATGTGCAGCTTTTCGATCTCGAGAGCGATCCCGAAGAAGTGCACAACCTTGCCGCCGAGTCGGAGAAGAACAGCGCCCTGATCTTGCGCATGAATGGTTTGCTGAACGATTTGATCGCCAAGGAAGTCGGTTTCAACGACGACCGCTTTCTTCCCGATTCAATTCGCACGAAGCAATAAAGTCGACGAGTTCAGAAGCTCAGTTCAGCTTCGACTTGACTTGCGAGATCGCGTCTTCGACCAATCGTGTGCCCGTCTGGCCTTTGGCTGAATCGCCGATCAGATGCCCGGCAGCCGCGACTGCGAGATCGGTCGCGATGTTGCGCACTTCCTTGACCGCCTGGGCCTCGGCCTGAGCAATCTTCTGCTCGGCCTGACGGCTGCGCCGGTCGAGCGTTTCGGAAAGCTTGGCGCGCGCCTCATGTGCAAAGGCTTCCGCCTCGCGCTTGGCCTGCTCGATGATGTTGACCGCATCGCGCTCGGCATCAACGCGCTTCTTCTGGTATTCGGCGAGCAATGCCTGCGCATCTTCGCGCAATCGCTTGGCTTCGGCGAGCTCGGACGAAATCTTGCTGGCGCGATCGTCCAGCATGGCCGTCACCTTGGCCGGCACCTTCAAATAGACGAGAACGGCGATGAACAGGATGAAGGCAACGAGAACCCAGGTCTCCGCGGAGTGGAAGAATTCCATGACTTGAGTCCCTATTTGCGCGCTGCACGCTCGATGGCGGCGGCGATGTCAGCTGCACCAGCCTTGATGCCTGTGAGGCTAGCCGCGATTTCGCCTGCGACATCGCTCGCAACCTGATGCACATCCGCCAAGGACTTCGCCTTGGCATCGCCGATCAACTTCTCGGCGCCGGCGATCTTCTGGGCAAGTTCGGCATCGAGGCGCGAACGCTCCTTGTCGGTTTCCGCACCGAGCTTCTCACGCACTTCCTGGCCGATGGCATTGGCCTTCTGACGCGCCTCGGCGAGCGAGGCTTCATAGGCCGCAATTGCCGAGTCCGTATCGCCCTTGAGCTTCTGGGCGGCCGCCAGATCCGACGTCACTTGCGACTTGCGCGCCTCGATCACTCCGCCGGTACGCGGAATGACATAGCGCGAAATCACGAAATAGAGCGTGAAAAATGTGATCGCCAGCCAGAAGAGCTGCGGCGGCCAAGCGGTCACGTCAAGTTGCGGCATCGGCGTCCTCTTGCCTTAGCGTTCAGCCGGCCGAGGGCCGGCCGGCGGTAATCTTCGCTCAGCCGAAGAGAATGAGCATCGCGACGGCGAAGCCGATGAGGCCCGTCGCTTCGGCGAAGGCAAAGCCGAGGAACAGCGTGCCACGCTGGCCGGCAGCGGCCGCCGGGTTGCGCAGAGCGCCCGCGAGGTAGTTGCCGAAAATATGGCCAATACCGATACCGGCGCCGCCCAGCGCGATCGCCGCAATACCTGCACCGATCATCTTCGCTGCATCGAGTTCCATCTTGAGATCTCCTGTCGATTATATGGGTTGGAATTTCAGTCGTTAGTGATCCACATGCATGGCATCGCCCAGATACATGCAGGTGAGAAGGGCAAAGACATAGGCCTGTAGCGCCGCAACCAAGAGCTCAAGGCCATAGAGACCGATCATGGCGGCAAGCGGCAGCCAGCCGGCCGCGATGCCAAGCATGACGACGAAGCCGGCCATGACTTTGAGCATCATGTGCCCAGCCATCATATTGGCGAAGAGACGGATCGAGAGGCTCATCGGCCGGATGAAGTAGGAGACGATCTCGATCACCACCACCAGAGGCAGTAGCAGGACCGGGACGCCGGAGGGCGAAAAGAGCTTCAGATAGCCGAGACCGTTGCGATAGAAACCGATGATCGTCGCGCCGATGAAGACGACAAGCGCCAGCGCCAGCGTGACGATGATGTGGCTGGTGACCGTGAAGGAATAGGGCACGAGGCCCAGCACGTTGCAGAAGAGGATGAAGGTGAAGAGCGTCAGCACGAAGGGGAAATAGGTCTTCGCGTTCTCGTGCAGCACTTCCTTCGTCATGTTGTCGACGAGTTCGTAGATGCTTTCGGCGACCGATTGCAAACGGGTCGGGATCAAATTGCGCGGCGCCAGCATGAACAGCGCCACAATGCAGATGACCGCGATGATGGCCCAGAGGCCGGAATTGGTAAGGGAGAAGGGGCCGAGATCGATCAGCTTGTGAATCTGGAACTGGTGAATCGGATCGATGACTTTTTCGCCGTGTGCGGCGGCGGCTTCGCCGACTGTCTCAGTTGTGCTTGTCGCCACGCTCAATCCTCATCTTCGTCGTCTTTGACGGAAGGCGCCACCGGGCCCTTGCCGCCGAGTACCTCATCGGCCTGCTTGCTGCGCGACAATCGCATGACGTTCACGATCCCCGCCGCAAATCCGAGAGGCATCAACGCCAACATGATCCACGGCGCGGTGCCGAGAAACTTGTCGGCCATCCAGCCAAGGCCCATGCAGACAGCAATGCCCACAATGAGCTCGGTAATCACCCGCATGGCAAGACCCGCGGCGGTACCCTCCGCCTTGTCGGGCCCGTTGGTCTTGCTTTGCGACTGAAGCGAAGTTTCGAGCCGCCGTTCGAAATCCTTCAGGCGATCCCGGTTAGGCTCATGGCCATGGTGAGTCATGGATCGCGCTCAAGAAAAACGCTCGTGGCGGCGCCGACGCCCCCCGAAAATCGCGCGCACCATAGTGTTTGGGCTTTTTGGTGTCAAGCAACGCATTGCGGAAATAACCCGTTGAAATGATTGCGGTTTAATCGCTCGGTCGACAATGCGGCGATTCGCCTAGGCAAGCAGGCCGCGCTGCACCAACTCGGTGCGCAATTGTTGCGGAGATTCGAAGTGGATCGCACCTATGCCGATCGACTGCGCCCCAGCAACGTTGTCACGATTGTCATCGATGAACAAACATTCTGTCGCCCGGAGGCTATTCCGATCCAGAAAGTGGTGAAAGATCTCCAGATCGGGCTTCAGCATCCTGACCTCGCCCGAGACGACCACGTCGCGAAATCTGTTGAGAAAGTCGAAGCGCTTTTGCGTTTCGCGGAATTTTGGCCCGTTGAAATTGGTGATCGCGTAGAGCGGCACGCCTTGCCGGTCCAGTTCTTCCAGGATGGCGACCGTGCCTTCGACCGTGCCGGGAAGCGTTTCATGCCAGCGCTCGTGATAGGCATTGATATGCGGGGCATGGTCCGGATGCCGGGCGGCGAGGACTTGAACCGCCTCTTCGAATGTCCGCCCCTTGTCCTGCTCGATGTTCCATTCGCTCGTGCAGATATTGGCGAGGAACCACTCCATCCGCGCGTCATCGCCGGCAAAGATCTTGCGATAGAGAAACCGCGGATCCCACCGCAGCAGGACATTTCCGAGATCGAAGACGACGTTCATGGATGCGTGCTTGCTCACTACCTTATCAACCGTTCAGAAGCATCATGAGGGCCGATCCAAAACCAAATAAAATCTGCTCCCGACTCAATGGCCAGAGCGCGATAGGCACCACCAATTCGGACTGACCTGAACCGCCCGACTTTCTTGAAGCGAAGCGATGGATGGCTAGGGTCTTGTTTTAGCAGCGCGTAGCTTTAGTCGGCGAGAACCTTAAGCTCCTGTGGAAGCTCGGCATATGCGCTCCAGAACCGCGGTGTCGCATAATGCTTCAAAGAGCTTTCGTCCGGGCAGCGCGATGATCCGCGAGCGCCTCCTCGGCCAATCTATCCAATTTGCCGGAGCTCACGTCGGCTTCGATCTGCCGATCCCACTCATCACCGGCAAACTCCGCGAACCACTTACGGAAAGCTACCAGCTCTTCGCGAGTTAGCGCGGACACGGCCTGTTTGATCTTTTCCAGCTTGGTCATGAGGACCAGATATCACGACTCGGGCTCGCAGCCTAGCTCGCCTCGCGCAAGGCCTCGGCCTGCTGGAGATCGACGGAGACAAGCTGCGACACGCCGCGCTCCATCATCGTGACGCCATAGAGACGGTGCATCCGCGCCATGGTGAGGGGATGATGTGTGATGATGAGGAAGCGCGTTTCCGTGCGCTCCAGCATTGCATCGAGCAGGTTGCAGAAACGCTCGACGTTATGGTCGTCCAACGGCGCATCGACTTCGTCGAGCACGCAGATCGGCGATGGATTGGTGAGGAACACCGCAAAGATGAGCGACATCGCCGTCAAGGTCTGCTCGCCGCCCGAAAGCAGCGACAGCACGGTCGGCTTCTTGCCCGGTGGATGCGCCAGAATTTCGAGGCCCGCTTCGAGCGGATCGTCGGATTCGACGAGTTGAAGTTCGGCCTTGCCGCCGCCAAAGAGGCGCGTGAACAATTCACCGAACTTGATATTGACGGTCTCAAAGGCGTCGAGAAGCCGCTGACGTCCCTCGCGATTGAGGCTGGCAATGCCGGCTCGCAATTTGGTGATGGCCTGAATGAGATCGTCGCGCTCGCGCTTTAATCCATCGAGCTGCTGCGCAACCTCTTCGGCTTCTTCCTCGGCACGCAGGTTCACAGCACCAAGTCGCTCGCGGTCCTCGCGCAACTTCGTGAGTCTCTGTTCGATCTCGTCCTGCGGTGGGATTTCTTCCTCCGCCAGACCCAGCGTGGCGACGATCGTCGTCGGCTCGCATTGCAGCGTCTCGGCAATGCGTCGTTCGCAATGCTCATGGCGTTGACGCGCCGATTCGAGCCGTGCCTCGGCGCGCGCATGATCCTCGCGCGCGGTCGACTGGCGATCTTGGGCCGCGCGCAATGCCGTATCCGCTGCGCGCACCGCATTCTCCGCCGTTTGCAAGTCATCGGCGGCGGAACGCCGTTCACGCTCGGCCTGCTGTAGCAGGGTCAGCAAACGCGCGCGCTTTTCGGCAAAGCGCTCCGGAAGAAGGGCTAAGTCCTCAAGGGCGGTCCGGGTTTCCGCCACGCGTGCCGAAAGTGCGGAAACCTGTTGCGTGGCGCGGGCCTCGCGTTCCCGCCACTGCTTGCGCTCGGCGTCGATTGCCCTGATGCGCTCGCTTCGCATCGCGGCGGCACGTTCGAGCCCGTCATGATGGGCGCGGGCCTCGCCATAAGAACCGCGCTCGCGGTTGACCGCCTCGCGCAACTGGCGCAGTGCGTCATTCAGTCCGTCGAGAGCCGGCAATTCAGCAAACTGCGCCTCGCTCGCGGCGCTTGCGGCGCGCGCTTCCTCGAGGTTTTGAGCAACGCGCCGCGACGCTTCATCAAGCGCGCTCGTTTGAGCTGCACGTTCGGCCACTTGGCGCTCATGCTGGGCCAAGGCGCGGCGCGCCACATCGAGCGCAGCGATCGCTGCACGCCAGGAATCTCTGGTTTCGCGCTCGCGCTTGACCGCGCCTTCTGCCTCGCTCCTGGCGGCCTCGAATCCGCGACGGCTGTCCTCGGCAATGCCCAGTGCCGCCTGCATGTCGACTTCAAGACCGGCCAGGCGATTGCGCTCCGCGAGCCGCCGCGCCGATGCCGAAGGTGCATCCGCGGCAGAGGTAAAGCCATCCCAGCGCCACACATCGCCCTCGATGCTGACAAGGATCTGTCCGGGCCGTAATTGCGCCTGAAGCGCAGGGCCGATACCCCTCGCCACAACACCCACTTGCGACAGACAGCGCGTCAAGGCCGACGGCGCCTCGACGTATTCGAGCAGAGACGTAGCGCCTTCCGGCAACGCATGCACTTCGGCAAGGGGCGGCAATCCGCGCCAATGGACCGGCGCCGCTTCGTCGCCCGAAGCATCTATATCTTCCCCGAGAGCGGCGCCGAGTGCGGTCTCATAGCCCGACCTGACCTTGATCGCGTCGACCATGGCCGGCCACAGATCGCCCGCTGCAACTTTCAGCAACCCTGTCAGCGTCCGCACTTCGGTTTGAAGCCGCTCGGCATTGCGGCGCGCTTCGTCATAGGTCTGGCGGCTTTCGCCTTCAGTCTGCCGAAGCGTGCGGACGGCACCCTCTGCCGTATTGGCTGCCGCTTCCGTCTCGGTCGCGACTTGCGTCGCGCGTTCAACACTCGCCGCGAGGATCGCGCCGTCTTCGGCGGTATCCAGAGCGGCAATCAGCGCCTGGCGCCGCGCGGCGATTTCCTCGCCCTCCCGTGAGATGCGTGCGAGCAAATGACGGCGCTCCGCAATCTGACGCTCCAGCGCGTTACGTTGCGCGGTCAGCTCAGAAAGTTTCTCCGCAGCCGCATCGGCACTTTCCTGGGCGTTCGCCAGCGCTTCGGCGGCCGCCTGCAATGCGCGCGCAGCTTCGGCGCGCATCGTCGCATCTTGAGTCTCAGCGTCCGTCAGTGTCGTGTGTTCTTCGGCGAGCCGGGCCTCGGCCGCCGCAATATCGCCGAGCCCATCCTGTTCACGGGTCAGGTCGCCTTCGATTTGGCGGAGGCGGGCAGACAGCTCCTGCGTGCGGGCTTGCGCTCGCTTTTCTTCTTCATCGAGGCCAGCCTGTTCTAGATTGAGCCGCTGCAATACTGCGGCACGGATTGTCTCCTGCTCGCGCAGGGCCGGCAATTTGTCGCCAAGTTCGTCGCGCTCGCGCAGGGCCTGCGAAGCAGCCCGCGTGAGTTCAGCAAGGACTCGCGTCGACTGATCGAGCGCTTCGGCTTCCCGCCGCGCCATTTCGGTCGCATCCCGCCAGGCAACATAAAGACCAGCTGCCTCGAGCTTACGGATTTCGGCGGACACCAAGCGATATTTCTGTGCCTGTCGTGCCTGACGCCGCAGGCTTGAAACCTGCGACTCGAGCTGGGCTATCACGTCATCGAGCCGCGCAACATTCTGCTCGGCCGCCTTGAGCTTCAATTCTGCCTCGTGGCGGCGCGTATGGAGACCGGTGATCCCTGCTGCTTCTTCGAGGATCAGACGGCGCGCCTGCGGCTTGGCATTGATGATCTCCGCGATCTGGCCTTGCCGCACGAGCGCTGGCGAGCGCGCGCCTGTAGAGGCATCCGCGAAGAGCAATTGTACATCGCGGGCGCGCACGTCGCGTCCGTTGATGCGATAGGCCGAGCCGGCTTCACGTTCGATCCGCCGCGACACGTCGAGAGCTTCCGAATCATTGAATTGCGGCGGGGCGTCACGATCATCATTGGTAAGCGTCAGCATGACCTCTGCCATGTTCCGGGCCGGACGCTGGGTCGTGCCCGAGAAAATGACATCATCCATGCCGGAGGCGCGCATGTTCTTGTATGAGTTCTCCCCCATCACCCAGCGCAGCGCTTCGAGAAGATTCGATTTGCCGCAGCCATTGGGTCCGACCACGCCAGTGAGGCCAGACTCAATGACAAGTTCGGTCGGCTCCACGAACGACTTGAAGCCGGAAAGCCTCAGCCGGGAGAACTTCATGCTATGTGCCCCTCAATCCCCTTCCGCTACGGGCCTTTAAGCCAGCAGCGGGTCAATAATCTTGCGGAATTCTTCAATCGTCGTTTCGCCTTTCACCTTCTCGCCATTGATGAAGAAGGTCGGGATCGAATCGACGCCGAATCCCTCGGCCTGGTCGCGTACCGAGATAATGCCCTTGGCGACTTCCTCATTCTTCAGACAGGCATCGAAGCTTTCCTGGGTAAACCCGGCAAGCTGGGCGATTTTGAACAGTTCATCGCGCGGCGCAGCGAGCCACTTCTCCTGCTGCTCGAAAAACATGTCGACCAGCGGGAAGAATTTGTCCTTCGGCGCGCACCGCGCCACCATGAAGGCGGCGAGCGCCGGCTGGTTGTGCGGGAATTCGCGGAAGATGAAGCGAATCTTGCCCGTGTCGATATAGTCCTTCTTCAGGTCCTGGAAGGTGGTCTTGTAGAAGTTGGCGCAATGCGGGCAGGAAGCCGAGGCATACTCGATTACCGTGACCTTGGCATTTTCCGGCCCAAGCGTCATTTCGCCGATCGGCGAGGGGTCGTTTAGGCTGGCGGCAGAAGCCCCGACCGGCCACAATGAGAGGCCGGCAAGCGTCGAAGCGCCAAGGGCAAACATACGTCGATTTAGCGATACCATGGGATTTACCTACTAGATGTTGCGTCTGAAAACAAAGGCTTCGTTAGTCCTGTTGAGAACTTTTGCACTGCGACAGGGCGCCGGTTCCAAGCCTGTGGAGTGCCGCCCGCAGGGCCTCATCGTCAATACCCGCAAGCTCGGCTCCCAGAGCAACGCTCTGAGCGGGCGCAAGAGTCGGTTCCCGCCTGGAGAAAGGCGTGGTGCCCGGCGCCGAGGCTTGGCGAATTTTGATCGCAGCTATCGCGCCATAGCCGTAAAACGCATTGATTCGCTCGATCAATCGCGGCGTTTCATATTGCAGTTCAAGCGCTCGGCCGGGGTTTGCTCGCAGCACCAGGGTTCCACCTTGGCGCTGGCGGGTCTCGCCGGACTGGCGCGGCCAGCTAATCCGCTCAGGCTTGCAAACCTCGCTGATCGCTCCGCCTACGATTGCCGCCCATTGGCTGAGCAATTCGCCATAGGCAAAGCCATAGCGCGCAAAGGCCGCTTGGGTCAGGTCGCGAAAGGGCTTGTCGAGGGTCTGCATGGCTCTATCGGGTTACTATAAGTGATTCTCGCTGCAACCGTGGCGGAACAAGGGCTGAGTGAGCGGCTGCTTGCCTGGTACGACGTGCATGCCCGCAAACTCCCCTGGCGGGCGTTGCCGGGCATGGCCTCCGATCCATACCAAGTCTGGTTGTCGGAGATCATGCTCCAGCAGACAACGGTCGCCGCCGTCAAAGACTATTTTCTGAAGTTCATTGCCCAATGGCCGACGGTCGAGGCTCTTGCCGCCGCCCCCCTCGATGACGTCCTCAAGGCTTGGGCCGGGCTTGGCTACTATGCCCGCGCGCGTAATCTCCATGCCTGCGCGCGCGTCGTGGCGGAGCGTTTTGCTGGGCGATTTCCCGAGACCGAGGTGGAATTACGCGATTTGCCGGGGATTGGCGCCTATACTGCGGGGGCCATAGCCGCGATCGCCTTCAACCGCAGGGCCGTCGCCGTCGATGGCAATGTCGAACGCGTGATCGCTCGATTGCAGGCTGTCGAACTTCCCTTGCCGGAGGCAAAACCGATCATCCGCGAACACGCGATGAAGCTCGTGCCTGAACACCGTCCCGGAGATTTCGCCCAGGCGATGATGGACCTCGGCGCCACAATCTGCACGCCCCGCGCCGCCAATTGCCTGATTTGCCCATGGTCGGAGCCGTGCCTGGCGCGCCGGCGTGGGCTGACCGATGTGTTGCCCCGCAAAGCCGCCAAGGCGGCCCAGCCCCTGAGGCGGGGCATTGCCTTCTGGGTCGAGCGCGATGGGGCATTGCTGCTCAGGCGGAGGCCTGAGCGGGGACTACTTGGTGGGATGATGGAGGTCCCTTCGACGCCGTGGGAAGTCGAGCGTCCCAAGCAGCCCTTGCAGGCGGCCCCGATCGATACGCAATGGCGGCGAAAGGCTGCCCATATCGAACACACCTTCACGCATTTCCACTTAGAGCTGGAAATCTGGCGGGCCAAATCCGCGATCGACAGCGAATTCCGCGACGATGGCGACTATCGTTGGGTGCCGATGGCGGATTTGGCCGGCGAAGCCCTGCCAAGCGTCATGCGCAAGATCGTAGCCGTGATGACCAAGACCTAGTTCGCCACCCGCTTCTTCTCTTTAGCGAACGGGCTCAGGCCAAGCCAGGTCTGCATCGACTTCACGATTTCCGGATCGCCATCGAGTTCAAGTCGGCCGGCGGACTTTTCACCGGCAACTGTCGCCAATCCCATCCATATCGCCGTCATCGCGCGCAGCGAGCAGCGCACGTAAAGGTCAACTTCGTGCCCCGGATCGACGCTGCACAGATCGACTTGGCGCCCTTCGACAACCAGCCACCATTGCCGGCGCGGATCCTGGAGTTCGGGATACTCGAATCTAATCGTATAGCGGCGCGGCGGCATCGGCGTTGGATCGAGCGAGCGCCGCATATCCCACATCAGGAGCGAGGGATCGAGATTCTTGAGGGTCACCTGAGATTCGACCCAGCGCTGGCCCCAGATCCCGAGGTTCATGATGACGGGCCGCAAATCCTCCCCCGCTTCTGTCATGTGATACTCGGTTGTGCCCGAGGGCGAAACACGGGTTGTGATGATACCAGCCCGCTCGAGTTCCTTGAGCCGCTTGGACAGAAGCGTCGGCGACATGCGCGGCACGCCCCGTCTTATGTCATTGAACCGTGTACTTCCGCACAAGAGTTCGCGCAGGACCAAGGCCGTCCAGCGCGAACAGACGACTTCCGCCGCCATCGCGACTGGACAGAACTGCCCGTAAGTTCCGAGATCTTCCGTCGGCATAGTCGCAACTCCTCAGCTCTTCAGACCCTATCGGATAGGGGAATTGCCGACCACTCCATTTTTTGAAGCGAAATGGCGTGGCAAAGCGCCCTTTTTCAATGCTCAGGAGCCCTATACGCCGCTTCCAGTACAGTTCCTGAACTGGACGCTCATCTCCCCGATAGCGAAAATAGGCTCATGATGCTTCGGCATGTTAAGAATTTGGGAGAGTCAAATGGCCAGTTCCACTGAGAAGGTTCACATTCTGCACAGGCGCCCACTAACCGAAATCGCCGACGAACTCGGCCGCCGTTTCGCCGAGCGCGCCCCCGCCTTCGATGACACCGACACATTCTGCGAAGACAATTACGTGGATCTTAAGCAGGCGGGCCTCATCGAGGCTGGCGTGCCGAGTGAATTGGGTGGTGGCGGAGCGACCACTGACGAACTCGCCGGCATGTTGCGTACCATCGGGCGTTATTGCGGCTCGACCGCGCTCGCTTTCTCGATGCACACGCATCAGGTCGCAATCCCGGCTTGGCGCTGGCGTCATCAGAAAGCACCTGTCGATGCCTTGCTCAAGCGGATCGCCGCCGAGCGGATCATTCTTCTGTCGAGCGGCGGCTCCGACTGGATCGCCGGTTCGGGCAAAGCCGAAAAGGTCGAAGGCGGGTATCGCATCACGGCCCGCAAGATTTTCTCCTCCGGCTCGCCCTTGGGATCATTGCTGATGACGACAGCGATGTACGAGGAGCCGGGGCAGGAGCCGATGGTACTTCACTTTGGAATCCCGATGAACTCACCGCAGGTGCGCATCGACCCTGTGTGGAAGACCATGGGCATGCGGGCTACAGGTTCGCATGACATCATCATCGACGGGCACGTCGTTCCGGAAGCCGCGGTGGCGCTCAAGCGCAAGGCCGGCGAATGGCATCCGCTGTTCCAGACGATCGCGACAATCGCCTTCCCGCTCATCTATTCGGCTTATCTCGGTGTCGCCGAGGGTGCACGCGACGTTGCGATCGACCTTGCAAAGAAGCGGCGGAAGGATACTCATCTCTTTGAGCTCGCTGGACGGATGGATACGGAGTTGCGTGCGGCCCGCTATGCGCAGCGTGCCATGCTTGATGCGATCAATGAGAATGCGCCTTCAGCCAAGAGCGTCAATGAAGTGATGGCAGGCCGAACGCTCGTCGCGCGGCATGCAATTGCCGCTGTCGAGCTTGCGATGGAAACCGCTGGTGGCCAGAGCTTCTTCCGCGATCGCGGTCTGGAGCGTCGCTTCCGCGACATCCAGGGTGCGCGCTATCACCCGATGCAGACGGGACCGCAGGCCGAATATGCCGGCCGCATGGCTCTCGGAGAGCCGGTCGACAAGACGTTTTGATTGTTTCAGCGACGCCCGCCGACCTCGTCGATGTGAACGAGGAGGTCGGCGGGGTCCTCATACACGCGGTAGGCGCCGGAGCGCTCGAGCTCTTCGGCGCCATAGCCGCCCGACAAAAGCCCGATGCCGAGCGCGCGGGCACGTCGCGCCGCCAGCATGTCCCAGATACTGTCACCCACAACACAGGCATGCTCGATGTCGACATCGAGCTTCTTGGCGGCCGCGAGGAAGAGATCGGGGTCGGGCTTGGCGTAGCGCACCTGATCGCGTGTCACGACCGGTATTGTCGCAGGATCGACCCCAAGCTTCTGCAGCACCGGGCCGGCCGTCTCCATCCTTCCCGAGGTAGCAATGGCCCAGGGGATCTTGTTTGTAGTCAGGAAGTCGAGCAATTCGCGTGCGCCGGGTAAGGCGCGGGTGTGGCTGGAACGCTTCGAATATGCATCGGCGTGAAGCTTGCGCAGACGCTTGATGCGTTCCTCGCCAAGATCGATCCCCGTTTCCCGCGCCAGCGCCTTGGTGAACAAACCGCCGGACATGCCGATGCGGCGATGCAGGCGCCAGATCGAGACTTCAATACCTTCTTCTTGGAGCGCGTCGTGCCAGGCAAGCACATGGTCATAAACGCTGTCGACCAATGTGCCGTCGAGGTCGAAGAGAAATGAGGTCTGCTGGCGGTCGGCCACGGGAAGTCTCCAGATTTGGGAAGCGCGGGCCTTCTATCGCATCCGGCCTTCAAGCGAAAGCCTTCAGACCAACAACTTCTCGACGATCACGACGTCGCGCCAGACGCCATCGAGCTTGCCGTGCTTTTCATAGGTGCCGACGCGCCTAAATCCCAGCGCCTCGCACAGCCCGAGGCTGGCAACATTCTCAGGGAATATGCGCGAGACGAGTTTCCACCAGCCGCGCCGGCGCACATCCTCGATGAGAGCGGATAGCGCCGTACGTCCGAAGCCTTTGCCACGGCCTTCGCGCGCCACATAGATCGAGAATTCGCGCACGCCGTCATAACAGGGCCGCGTTCGATAGGGGAATGCCACCGCATAGGCCATGACGCCATCATGGGCGCCGGCGACAAAAACCGGATAGCCGTTTGAAAACCACGCGGCGATCTGGTCTTTGTCTCGCAAATCCGTCTCGAAGGTAGCGATGCGATCGGCGATGCCTTCATTATAGATCTCGGCAATGCGCGCCGCGTCCGTCGCGCGCGCCTCGCGGACAAAGCGATCGGTCATCGGCCGGCGGCAAGCTCCGCACGCAATTGCTGGCGTAGCACATCGATGGGAACCAGGTTCTGGCCCTTTCGGATATGCCAGAAGGTCCAGCCATTGCAGGCTTCCGCGCCCTGCACATGCGCGCCGATCTTATGAATCGAACCGGACGCGTCGCGGCTTGCGATCGAGCCGTCGGCGCGCACGCGGGCCGCGATCCGCTGCGTCGGATCGTGCAATGTGTCGCCGGCCCTAATGAGGCCGCGTTCGAGTAACGAGCCAAAGGGAATGCGGGCTTCGCCACGTTTCCCGGCGGCGACGGTGAGTGCTTCTTCAGATAATGGTTCGATTGCCGCAATTCGGCGCCGTGCCGCTTCGGCATAGATTGAATCGCGTTCGATACCGATGAAATTGCGGCCGAGACGTTTCGCGACCGCGCCCGTCGTGCCTGAACCGAAAAACGGATCGAGCACTACATCGCCGGGCTTCGATGAAGCGAGCAGCACGCGATAGATCAAGGCCTCCGGCTTCTGCGTTGGATGCAGCTTGTCACCGCTCGATGTCTTCAATCGTTCAGGCCCCGTGCACAAGGGGAGGAGCCAGTCCGATCGCATCTGCAGATCGTCGTTGAAAATCTTCATCGCGTCGTAGTTGAAGGTCGGGCGCGAGTCCTGCGCGCGCGACGCCCAGATCAACGTTTCATGCGCATTGGTGAAACGGCGGCCGCGAAAATTCGGCATCGGATTGGTCTTGAGCCAGATCACGTCATTGAGAATCCAGAAATCCAGATCCTGAAGGATCGCGCCCAGCCGGAAAATATTGTGATAGGAGCCGATGACCCAGATGGCGCCGTTAGGCTTCAACACGCGGCGGCATTGCTCCAGCCAGGCGCGCGAGAACCGGTCATAATCGGCAAAGCTTGCGAACTTGTCCCAATCGTCATCGACCGCATCGACCTTGCTTTGATCCGGGCGTGTCAGGTCGCCTGCAAGCTGCAGGTTGTAGGGCGGATCAGCGAATATGAGATCGACGCTCCCCGAGGGGATGCGGGCAAGCTCGCTGAGGCAATCTCCGACCAGAACTGTATTGTATAACGGCTTAAGATCCGGCCGTGTTTCAAACCCCATGCAGCACCCGCAACGCAACTCACCAGCTTCGATTCCGCATGATGAATCAAAGGGATTCGCGGGTGAATCAAATCCTTAACAAATGGTTAACGACACCTCGCGGACCGGTGCGAATGAGCGGCGATGCTGGTTGCAGGGGCCTAGCCGAGAAAGCGCGGCGCGGTGTTCGGGAGTTGCATAGCCCTTGTGCTGCGCGAAGCCATAGCCGGGATACTCGCGATCAAGCTCGATCATAATCCAGTCGCGACGCACCTTCGCAACGATAGACGCTGCCGCGATCGAAAGTGACTGCGCATCACCCTCGATAATGCATTGAACCGGGCAGGGTAGTTGCGGCGGCTGGTTGCCATCGACGAGAGCGAGGCAAGGTACTTCGCCGATTTCGCTCAGCGCCATCGCCATTGCCTGGAGTGTTGCGTTCAATATGTTGATACGGTCGATGCAGTCGACATCGCAAATGCCGACACCGACGCGCGCTGAACTGACGATGGCCGCGTAGACCGTCTCGCGCTGTTCGGCCGTGATCGCCTTCGAATCATTGATGCCGCGCGGAAGGCGGCGTTGATCGAGGATGACGGCTGCAGCGACAACCGGGCCTGCAAGCGGCCCACGTCCAGCCTCATCGATCCCCGCGACGAAACGAGCCCCCTGCTTGAAAGCAGCGCGCTCGAACCGGTAATGCGGACGCTTCGAATCGGCTTTGGCCATGCCGCCAGTTTGGCGGCCTTAGCCCAAAGCCGTCAATCGCGGCGCTTGTTCTTGGTTGAAAACAGGCCCTGGAGTTCGGCATAGGGCGTCGCGACCTCGTTGAATTCGAAGGTCCCCTTGTCACGGACCTCTCGCGCCGCTTTGAGAAACCCGCCATAGGCCGCCCTGGCAAAGGCGCCGCCGACACTGATCCGTTTGACGCCCACGCGTGCGAGATCATCGACAGAGAGATGGACGCCGGTTAGGCCCATCAGCACATTCACCGGCCTGTCGACATTGCGAACTACTGTCGCGATATCGTCGATGTTACGCAGACCTGGCGCGTAAAGCACATCGGCTCCCGCAGCCTGATAGGCCTGTAGCCGCACGATCGTGTCGGCAAGATCGGGCCGCCCATGGAGATAATTCTCGGCGCGCCCCGTCAGCATGAAGGGATAGCCGAGAGACCGTGCTGTCTCCGCTGCTGCCTCGATGCGTCCCGCGGCTGCCTTAACGTCGTAGATCGGATCCCCCTCGCGACCTGTCGCATCCTCGATCGAGCCGCCGACAAGGCCGGCGAGGCCGGCAAGACGAACTGTCTCGGCACACATTTCAGGCTCATTACCGAAACCGCTTTCGAGATCGGCGGAGACAGGAAGACTTGTCGCATCGACGATTGCCTTAGCATTGGCCAGCGTCTCCTCGCGGCTGACCATCTTGGCACCATCAGGTCGCCCGAGTGCGAAGGCGAGGCCGGCACTCGTTGTAGCGAGTGCTTTGAATCCGAGATGTTCGAGAAATTTCGCGCTTCCCGCATCCCAGGGGTTGGGGATCACAAAAGTTCCCGGTTGTTCGTGAAGCCGCTTGAAAGCTTGTGCTTTTTCCGACTGTTTCATGGATTACAACAAACTCAATTGCTCTCCGGGATGCGCCGGTCGCTTGAAGTGATCGGTTGACAGCTTGAGCCGGTCACGATTGAGACCAAGCCGCTGGCACGCCATTTCGAAGCGCCGGCCGATCGACCAGGCATAGGGACCTGATCCTGTCATGCGCCACCCGAAATTGGCATCATTCTCTTTGCCTTGCCGCGTCTGCCTGACGAGCGACATGACCTTTGCTGCCCGATCCGGCATGTCGGTCTGCAGCCACTCCTTGAACAGTTCGCGCACTTCGAGCGGCAGGCGCAACAGCACATAGCCGGCCTCGCGCACGCCCGCGGCACTGACTGCCTTGAGGATCGCTTCGATCTCGCTGTCATTCACTGCCGGGATAATCGGGGCCACCATCGCAACGGTTGGAATACCCGCGGCAGAAAGTATCTCGAGCGCACCCAAGCGTTTCGCCGGCGTGGAGGCACGTGGCTCCATCGATCTAGCGAGCTTCGGATCAAGCGAGGTCACGGAGATGGCGACTTTGACCAATCCGCGCTCGGCCATCGGCTTCAAAATGTCGAGATCGCGTATGACGAGCGCCGACTTGGTCACGATACCGACCGGATGACCAAACTCGCTTAAGACTTCGAGAACCTGCCGTGTGATCCGATAGCGCCGCTCGATCGGCTGATAGGGATCGGTGTTGGCGCCGAGCGCGATCGTGCGCGGCACATAGCCGGGTTCAGAAAGCTCGGCGCGCAGCAATTCGGCGGCATTAGGCTTCGCGAACAACTTGCTTTCGAAATCGAGGCCAGGGGAAAGGCCCATATAGGCGTGGCTCGGCCGGGCATAGCAGTAGACGCAGCCATGTTCGCAACCACGATAGGGATTAATCGAGCGATCGAAAGAGATGTCCGGTGATTCATTGCGGGTGAGGATGGCTTTGGGCGTCTCGACGAACACCTCTGTCTTGAGCGGCGGAAGGTCCTCGAGCGTATCCCAGCCGTCGTCGAACAACGCCCGCGAATGTTTTTCGAAACGTCCGGAAATATTATTGCGCGCGCCGCGGCCGCGCATCTGAGTGCGCAGCGCCGTGTAGCGGCCAACGCCAAGGACTTCGGGATCAAGCCCGGTGCTTTGTCGCCTATCAATGAGAGTTACCATATCGACCATATAGCGTGTATTCGCGAACATTACAAGAACAAACTTGCAGTTGCGGGCGAATAAGGGGAGTTTGGCTCCCCGTTTCAACACGCAGACCCATGTCCCCCAAAGATATCGCTATTGCTCTGGTTCCCCCTTTGTCGTGGGGCGCAGGTTTCACCCTTGCCAAACCGGCAGTCGAGCAGTTCCAACCGCTCTTCATGATGGCGCTGATCTATCTGGCGCTGGTCTTAGTGCTGCTTCCAACGGCGCGAGCCCCGATTCGCACCCCGTGGCCGTTCCTGTTCGCGATTGCGGCATTCGCCGTGCCAATCCAGGGCGTATTCATATTCCTGGGGCTCAAATATCTGCCGGCCTCGGTCGCGACCTTGGTTCTACAGGTCCAAGTGCCGTTTGCCGTGCTTCTGGGCTGGCTGGTGGGTGGTGAAGAGATCAACGCCCGCAAGATATTCGGAACATTCGTGGCCTTGGCCGGCGTTGCCGCGGTCGTCGGCCTCCCGCACGAAACGCCGCCAATTTTGCCAGTGATTTACATCATCCTTGGCTCGCTCTTTTGGGCTTTTGGCCAGGTCCTTGCTCGCAAGCTTGGGAGGGACGCCGGCATCATCCAGCTTAAAGGCATGGCGCTCGCGGGATTGCCGCAAATCATTCTGGCAACGCTCATTTTTGAACAGGGGCAGTGGAATTCGGTGGTAACCGCCGGCCCCGAGCACTGGCTTGCCCTGGCCTTCTCGACGGCCGTGGGCTTCTATCTTGGCTATGCTGTATGGTTTTCGTTGCTGCGCCGGCATCGGATGGACGAGGTCGCGCCATTCGTGCTGTTGATGCCGGTTATTGGCATTGCGACCGCGGCCGTCGTGCTTGGGGAGCGCATCTCTCCTGTCCAGCTCGTGGGCGGCATGGTGATTCTTTTCGGGCTTGCGATCGTCAGCGGTATCAATCCCCTGCGCCTTCGCCGCGCCTAAATGATGCAGTTACTTCCTCGTGCGTAAATTAGGCGGTTATGAAGCGTAAAGTCGGGCTTTTCCTTTTTGCCGTCATGCTCCTGGTGACGCTCGGCGCCACCTTGGTCGTGTCGCTTGCCATGTATCGCCTGGTGTCGGCCCGGCAAGCCCAGGAGATCGCCGGAATCGAAATGGGCCTCAGCGAGCGCTTCGAAGTCTTCGAAGACATGCTGCGCAGCCAGCATCACCTCGTCAAAACGCACATGGAGACGGTACTGCCGCAGATCGCCGCCGACATCACGGCGATGCAGGCGGTACCGGAGACGCTGACCAAGCAGCAGATGGAGGCGCTAACCAAGAAATACGGCGTAGAGCACATTTACTTCATCAACCGCGATCACCGGGTGTTCCAGACCGACCTCGCAGCCGATTTGAACCTGCAATTCCCGACCAGTGAGTTCACCGGCTTCCTCGACACCGTCTTCGACAAGGGCGAGGTGATGAGCGCTGGAATCGACATGTCGTCGCAAACGGGGAAGCTCCAGACTTACAGCTACTTTGGACCGCGGGGCACCGACTATATCGTCGAGACATCAACAGAGCTGCGTCCCAGTATCGAACGCGGCGACTTTCCATGGATGGGCGAATATTTCTTCGATCAGATGTTCGCCGATGCCGTGACCAACAATCAATATCTGAAGGATGTCGACATCTTCCTGGTCACGCCGGCCGCGACCTGGTCGCTGCTCGATGTCGGCGAGAAGCTCTCGCCCGACATTGTTGAGCGCGTGGCGAAGGAAGACAGGGTCGAGATCCCCAGCGCCGATGACGATGTGCTGACGATCTATAGCAAACACGTCAACCAGGACGATCCCGAGCAGGATCCTGTCGCCAACAAGATGATCATTAGGCAAGTGTCCTACGATATCGGCCTTGCCCGTCAGGCGGTGCAGCAAGTCCTCTTCAGCTCGCTCGCGGTGCTCTTGCTGCTTCTGCCGCTTGTCTACATCATCGCCTCGCGTCTCCTTCAGAGGCAACTCCTCGATCCGTTGTTCAAATTGCGCAGCCAGGCCCGCGCCATTGCCGACGGCGATCTCGAACAGTCGATTGCAGACACGGCGCGGCGCGACGAGATTGGCCACTTGGCCTCGAGTTTCGCCAGCATGCGCGACGCTGTCCGCCGCACCATTACTGATTTACGGGACACCAATGCTTCAATCGAGCGCTTCGTCCCCAAGCCCTTCCTCACGATCATGGGCAAGCCCTCCATCGTATCGGTGCAGCTTGGCGACAACCGTCGCCGCGACATGACTGTACTCTTTTCCGATATCCGCAACTTCACCGGCCTCTCGGAGCGCATGACGCCAGACGAGAACTTTGCTTTCATCAACTCCTATCTCGAGCGCATGGGGCCGGTCATCCGCGCCCATAACGGCTTCATCGACAAGTATATCGGCGATGCAATCATGGCATTGTTCGAGGCGGCGGATGACGCTGTGCGCGCCGGTCTCGCCATGCTCGAAACGCTGGACGCCTTCAATGTGGAGCGTCAGAAGGCCAGCTTGCCGACGATCGGCATTGGCATTGGACTTAACAGCGGCTCATTGATGCTCGGCACGATTGGCGAGCGCGATCGCATGGACGGCACCGTTATTTCGGATGCGGTCAATCTTGCGGCGCGCATCGAAAGCCTGACCAAAACGTACAAAGTCAGTCTGCTCATCACCCAGAACACCTACAATCAACTTTCGGCGTCGCGCGCTTTTTCGATCCGGCCGATCGACATCGTCGTCGTCAAGGGCAAGACCGAAGCCGTGGCCATCTACGAAGTATACGATCACAATCCGGTTGCCGAGCGCGAGGCCAAGGAGTTCACACGCGATCTCCTGCAGTCCGGTGTCGAGGCGCTGGCAAAGGGCGACACTACCGTTGCGCGGCAATTGTTCACGCGTAGCCTCACGCTGTTGCCGGGGGATCCGGCCGCCACCAATCTTCTTAAATGCTGTGGCGAAGTGGGCTAGCCCTTCTTTCGCTTCTGATGCTCTTCGAGACGGGGCATGATCTCGACGAAATTGCATGGCGAATGGCGATAGTCGAGCTGCGCTTTGAGGATATCGTCCCATGCATCCCGGCAGGCACCCGGCGAACCCGGCAGGCAGAAAATATACTTCCCCTTGGCAACGCCGCCGGTGGCGCGCGACTGAACGGTCGATGTGCCGATCTTGCCGAAGGAAACGATGTGGAAGAGCGTCGCGAAACCCTCGATTTCTTTCTCGAAAAGCGGACGCATCGCCTCGATTGTCACATCGCGCCCGGTGAGGCCGGTTCCGCCCGTAGAGATGATGACATCGATGTCGTTGCGATTGAGCCAATCCCGCATGCAGCTGCGAATCGCCCTGATATCATCCTTCACGATCTTGCGGGCCGAAAGCTGGTGACCAGCCTCCGCAATCCGATCGGATAAGGTCTGGCCGGATTTGTCATCGCCAAGAGTCCGCGTATCCGAAACCGTCAGGACGGCGATTCGTACAGCGATGAAGGAGCGATCCTCGATACGCGCCATAAGTCAAGCATACGCCAAAATTAAAGCCGCGTCACTTACGTTCGAATGCCAAACGCACCGCGAGTATAAAAAAAACGATGGATGAAGCGTAGGCGAACCCGCGGGCGACGCGTGCGCTTGTCGCAAGTCTTCGTCCGATGCCGCCCGACAGCAGGGCGACTAGTAAATTTACTAGTGTGCCGCCGATGTTGAAGAGCGTTCCGAGTATCAATAATTGCAGTAGCGGCATTCCGCTTTCGGGCCGGATGAACGGCGGCAGGAATGCGAACATGAAAACGATAACCTTGGGATTAAGGAGATTTACTAAGGTTCCATCCCGCCACGCGCGCCAATTGTTTCCATTGACGTTAACGTTAGCTTGGATGGGCCCGGACCCCGTAAGTGTCTTCCAGGCGATCCAGAGAAGATAAGCCACACCGAACCATCGGATGCTTTCGAAAATCACGGGGTTCTCTTTGAGGATCACAGCCACTCCAAGCGCGACGAGGCTGAGATGAATGATTGAACCGGTCGCGATGCCAAGGCTTGCCGCGATTCCGCGGCCGTGTCCGCCTTTGATACTCTGACCAAGCACGAACATCATGTCATTGCCGGGCGTGAGATTGAGTAGCAATGCGGCTGAGAGAAATACCATCAAATCGGGCAGGGCGATTGGCACGTCGGTTCAGCGCGAAGAAAGGTTGTCGAGTCGTTCGCGCAGCGACAGCAGATCGCGCCACGCGAGCTTTTTCTGTACCGGCTGGCGCAGCAGGTAGGCCGGATGCAAAGTCGCAAGCAGCGGAATTGTCCCATTGCCTAGCGCGACGTCGAACCAACGGCCGCGCAATTTCAGAATTCCATCCGTAAGATTCATCATGCGCTGCGTGGGGGTCGCTCCGACGCAAAGGATGAGACGCGGCCGCATGAGCTCCACCAGACGAGAAACGAAAGGCATGCACATCGCCGTTTCCGCTTCCGTCGGCTTGCGATTGCCGGGTGGTCGCCAAAAGATTGTGTTGGTGATGAGCACCGCGCGCGCCGGATCATCGGCGCGCCGATCGAGCTCAATTGCCGCCAGCATGCGGTCGAGAAGCTGTCCGGAACGCCCGACAAACGGCTTCCCCTGCAAATCTTCTTCATTACCGGGCGCCTCGCCGATGACAAGCACATGAGCGTCCGGATTGCCGTCCGAGAAACACAGATTGGTTGCGGTCTTGCGCAGTGGGCAGGCATCGAACTGCGCCAAGGCCGCTGCAAGTTCGGCAAGCGATGAGCAGGCGGCTGCGATTGCACGCGCGTCTTGAACCGAATCGGAGGCAGATGGCTTTGGCTGGGCTGGCGAGATCGGCGCCGCAGCACGTATCGGGCGGTTCTCCGAAACCTCGAGCCGCGCAGCCGGTTGCGCACGCGGCGCTTCGCCGGCCGTCGCCAGGCGATTGACCGGACTTTCCCCTATAATTTCGTCGGCGCCCATCTCGACCAGCCAGAGCAAGGCTTGAGCCGCGTGAGCAGGGGTCATGTCGGCGATAGGTTGGGGCATGTCTCAATCGAAGCTTGTCTCTCCGGGGCCCGTCACTATAACAGGGCCAAATCATGAATACAGTCCGGGAGTGAGAAGAGTGGAACAAGTTCAGCGCGACGTCATGGAATATGACGTCGTGATCGTCGGCGCCGGCCCAGCTGGCCTTGCCGCCGCCATCCGCCTCAAGCAGGTCGCCCCGGACGCCACTGTCTGCGTGCTGGAAAAAGGCTCGGAAGTCGGCGCTCATATTCTCTCAGGCGCGGTCATGGACCCGATCGCGCTGAACGAACTCATTCCGGATTGGAAGGAAAAGGGTGCGCCCCTCGATACACCTGTCACCGATGACAGGTTCTTTGTGTTGGGTCCATCCGGCTCAGTGCGGCTTCCCAATGCGATGATGCCGCCGCTCATGAACAATCATGGCAATTATGCCGGGTCGCTCGGAAATCTTTGCCGGTGGTTGGGCCAACAGGCAGAAGCCCTGGGCGTCGAAATCTATCCGGGCTTCGCCTGCTCGGAAGTACTCTACCGCGAAGACGGCTCGGTGAAGGGGGTCGTTGCTGGCGTCTTCGGCATTGCCAAGGACGGCACGCACAAGCCCGACTATCAGCCAGGCATGGAACTGCACGGCAAGTATGTGTTCATTGCCGAAGGCGTGCGCGGATCGCTCGCCAAGGAAATCATCTCGCGCTTCGACTTGTCGGCGGGCCGCGAACCGCAGAAATTCGGCCTTGGCATGAAGGAATTATGGGAAGTCGATCCCGCGGTCCACAAGCCGGGGCAAGTAACTCACACCATGGGTTGGCCGCTTGGTACCAAGACCGGAGGCGGCTCCTTCATGTATCATATCGACAAGAATCTCGTTTCGGTCGGATTCGTCGTCCATCTCAACTACCAGAATCCCTATCTCTATCCCTATGCCGAATTTCAGCGTTTCAAACACCATCCATTGATCGAGCCGGTGCTGCGCGGCGGACGGCGCGTCGCCTATGGCGCCCGCGCCATCACCGAAGGCGGTTGGCAGTCGCTCCCGAAGCTATACTTCCCCGGCGGCGTTCTCATCGGCTGCTCGGCGGGTGTAGTAAACGTTCCGCGCATCAAGGGTTCGCATAATGCGATGAAGACTGGCATGCTGGCGGCTGAGGCTGCGGCGGCGGCCCTTGCAGCCGGCCGTGCCGGTGACGAGCTTAAGGATTATGAAGCGGCCTATAAGAAATCATGGGTCTATGAAGACCTGCGCCGCGTTCGCAACGTCAAACCCATGTGGTCGAAGCTCGGTCTAGTCGGCGGCCTGACCCTGGGTGGGCTCGATATGTGGCTCAACCAACTGTTCGGATTTGGTTTGGGCACGTGGAGCCACGGCAAGCCGGACTACGCGACTTTGAAGCCGGCCTCAGCCTGCAGGCCGATCGCCTATCCCAAGCCGGACGGTGTCATTTCCTTTGACCGCCTGACCAATGTCGCCTTCTCAGCCACCAATCATGAGGAAGACGAGCCGGCACACCTGAAGCTGAAGGATCCGTCGGCTCCCATCGACGTCAACCTGCCGCGTTGGGCCGAGCCTGCTCAGCGCTATTGCCCGGCCGGAGTCTACGAGGTGGTTGGGGAAGGAGCGGAAGCTCGATTTCAGATCAACCACCAAAACTGCGTCCACTGCAAAACCTGTGATATAAAGGACCCGTCACAAAACATCGTTTGGACGGTGCCGCAGGGTGGCGAAGGCCCAAACTACCCGAATATGTGAAGAAATCCGGTCATCTGGAGGTCCAACTGGCCCTTGCAGGAACCAAGAAAAAACCTCAATTTCCGACCAAGACGGTCACGGCCCGAATTCAACACCGGTGATGGTGAGATATCAGAAAATGCCTTTTTTGATCAGGCGTGCTTTTCCCCTCGTTCTCGTTTTTGGATTGTCATCGCTGCCAGCTGTCGCGCTTGAGGACAGCAATTTCGACGAATCGTCGCTGTCAGGGAGCTATCTTGCCGGTCGGTTCGCCGGCCAGCTCCACGACATGGATGTGGCGGCGCGCTATTTCCAGAATGCGTTGGATGACGATCCCAACAATCCGGTGCTGATCGAGCGGGTTTTCGTTTTCCAGCTATCCGAAGGCAACATCAACGAGGCCGAGGATTACGCCACCCGCGTCCTGACGTTCAACAGCCAGCACCGCATGGCCCGTATCGTTCTGGGTTTGCGCGATCTCCGCCTTAAGCGCTATCGCGAGGCGCGTGAGCATTTCCGCAAGTCGGCCTACACGCCGGTCGGCGAATTGACGGCGGCTCTGCTGACGGCTTGGACCGAGGTTGCCGAAGGCAATTTGGCCGAAGCCCTCAAAGCGCTCGACAAGCTCGATTCGAACGATGCGTTCGAGAATTTCAAGTCGTTCCATGCGGCCTTGATTGCCGATTTTGCCGGTACACCGTTACGGGCCGAGACGTTCTACAAGGAGGCCTATGGCCAAGCCGGGACTTCCCTGCGCGTGGTCCAGGCATACGGCAATTTCCTGGAGCGGACCGGCCGCCCCACCGAGGCGCGCCAGGTCTATGATCTGTTCCTCGCTTCTTCCGAGAACAACCCGCTCATTCTGGCAGCGAAGGCGCGGCTCGATCGCGGTGAAAAGCCGAAGCCGTTCATCGAAACGCCCCTCGAAGGTGCGGGTGAAGCGATGTTCTCGCTGGCGAGCGCACTTTCCGACGATCAGAGTTCGGATGTTGCACTGGTCTATGCGCAGCTGGCGCTTTCGCTCGGCAAAGCCTCGCCGATCACCCAGACTCTGCTCGGCGATATTTACGAAAACATGGACCGCTTTGATAAGGCGATCGCCGCTTACGAGAAAATCCCGGCCAATTCGGAACTTCGCGAAAACGCAGATATCGAGACGGCGATCAACCTACAGCGCCTCGACCGCAGTCAGGAAGCCCAGGACAGGCTGTCAAAGCTGATCGCCAAGGATCCCTCGAACTACGACGCGCTCGTGACGCTTGGCAACATCTTCCGTGCCAACGAGCAATTCGCCCCGGCTGCGGACGCTTACAGCAAGGCTATTGGACTGCTGAAGGAGCCCGATCGCTCGAACTGGTCGGTTTTCTATTATCGCGGCATTTCCAACGAGCGCACCAGGCGCTGGGAACAGGCTGAAGCCGACTTCCGCAAGGCGCTGACCCTTGAGCCCAATCAGCCGCTGGTCTTGAACTATCTCGGTTACTCGATGATCGAGAAGGGTCTCAATCTCAATGAAGCGCTGGACATGGTCCGCAAGGCCGTTGACCTAAAGCCAAATGACGGCTTCATCGTCGACAGCCTCGGCTGGGCTCACTATCAGCTTGGCGATTACGAGGAGGCCGTGCGCCATCTGGAGCGCGCTGTCGAATTGAAGCCTGCCGATCCGACGATCGCCGATCATCTCGGCGATGCCTATTGGCGGGTTGGCCGCAAGCTTGAGGCGCGCTTTCAGTGGCAGCATGCCAAGGACAACAAGCCCGAGCCCGAGAACCTCTCCAAGATCGACGCCAAGCTGAAGGACGGTCTTGCCGACCAGCCGCCGGTAACACCAGCCGATAACAAGGCCGAGCACGACAATAACGGCTGATCGGACCCATGACCGAAGCTCGCGTGATCGAATTCGCGCGCGCCAAGATCAATCTGGCTCTGCACGTCCTCGGGCGTCGAGATGACGGTTACCATACACTCGACAGCATCGTCGCCTTCGCTGATTTCGGCGATCGCCTGACGCTTGGAGTATGTCAAGGCGCGGGCTCCGGCGTTGCCTATAAGGGTCCGTTCGGACAGGCGCTATCGGAAGTGGAGCGCAACATTATTTTCGACGCGGAGGACGAACTACGCTCCGCGCTCGGCGCACCCTTTCCCTGGACGCATTTCGATCTGGAAAAGAACCTGCCGATCGCTGCAGGTATTGGTGGTGGATCGGCTGACGCCGCCGCTGCCCTCCGGGGTGTCGTCAAACTGCACGGACTTGCATGCTCGCACGCGACCTTGCGAGCGGTAGCGCAAAAGATCGGTGCCGATGTGCCGGTTTGCCTCTTGTCCAGGACCTGTCGCATGCGCGGCATAGGCGGTATCCTCGAAGAAGTGGATGGCTTTGGCAAACACCATGCTGTCCTCGTAAATCCCGGCATTGCGCTTGTGACCCAGAGCGTATTCGCTCAGCTTGGACTTGAGAAGCAGGGCACCGCTTTCAGCCCGATCGAACTCCCCCTCAATCTGGACAGGTGTCGTAACGACCTGACAGACGCCGCGATCGCCTTGGCGCCGCAGGTCAAGACTGTGTTGACAGCCTTGGAGGCTCAATCAAGCGCTAGGCTCGTGCGCATGTCAGGCTCGGGCCCGACCTGCTTCGGACTCTTCGATACGAAAGAGACCGCCGAACTAGCAGCAGAGAGGATCGCGACCGATCACCCCGATTGGTGGTGCCGCGTGACGCAGATCGGAGACTGAAAGCCGGTCGGTTCGGTGATCGCTTCACCGTACACTTGGCAATAACCTCAGTGCGGGGAATTCAATAGGCGCGGGCGACGCAGAAATCGACAGCTTCGAGCAAAGCCGATTTGTATGGGCCGTCGGGGAAGATCGCCAAGGCGTCGCGCGCGATATCGCCATAATGACGGGCGCGCTCGATCGTATCGGCGATGGCGTCGTGTCGGTCCATCAACTTTTGTGCATAAACAAGGTCGTCCGCGGTCTGGTTGCCATCTTCCAGGGTGCGCTTCCAGAAATTGCGCTCCTCTGAGGCGCCGCGCCGATATGAGAGCACGACCGGAAGCGTGATCTTGCCCTCTCTGAAGTCGTCGCCCACGCTCTTTCCCATCAATGCCTGCTTGCCGGAATAATCGAGTGCATCATCGACGAGCTGGAAGGCGATGCCGAGATTGCGGCCATAGGATTCAAGCGCCGCCTGCTCCTCGCGAGGCCGGCCCGCGATCACTGCGCCAACCTCCGAGGCTGCTGAGAAAAGGGCGGCGGTCTTGGCGCCGATGACTTGGAGATAGGCATCCTCGGTGGTCTTTGTGTCATGCGCGGCCGCAAGCTGCAGCACCTCGCCCTCGGCAATAACCGCTGCCGCATTCGAGAGGATCCTGAGCGACTCAAGCGAGCCCGTCTCGACCATCATCTTGAAAGCCTGGCCAAGCAGGTAGTCGCCCACCAGCACGCTTGCCTGGTTGCCCCAGATCTTGCGCGCTGCCTGCTTGCCGCGCCTGAGATCGCTTTCATCGACCACATCGTCATGGAGCAGGGTGGCGGTGTGCATGAACTCGACCGATGTCGCGAGTTTGACATGGAGTTCGCCCCCATAACCGCACAGCCGCGCCGCCGCGACGGTCAGCATCGGCCTGATGCGCTTGCCCCCCGAATTGATAAGGTGGCCGGCAAGCTCGGGAATGAGCTCGACATGCGATTGTGCTCTCGCCAGGATCGCTTCATTGACCTTGCCCATGTCGGGTTCGACAAGGCGGACCAGTGGCTCCAGACTGGCTGAACGCTCTTCGCTTCCTTCAAACGGGATGACGACGCCCACAATTCGCCCCTAAATGGTAACGTTGAGGCGACCATAGGAGCGCCCAATCCGAGCGGCAAGTGCGTTTGGAGAGGGCGTGGAAAGTGTTTGTGAAGGAACGGGCCCTACCTCGTGAACGGGGCCGGTCCGTCGCGAGACGGCCGCCAGGAGCACGGAGATGCGACTTTTGCTGCAGACCAATGACATGGTTTTGATTTCATATGTTTCGCATCTGCTCTCCGAAGCGGGGATCGATTTCGAGATTTTCGACAATTATATCAGCGCTGTGGAGGGCTCGATCGGAGCCTTCCCAAGGCGCGTCATGGTCGCCGACGATGATTTCGCTGCCGCCCGCGTGGCCGTCGGTAACGTGGCGCTAACCCTCCCCGATTAACCTTGCAGGCAATATGCAGACGAATCTCTTGAAAGACGCCGCAGAGCCGCCCGCGCCGCCGACGCAGGGCCATGTCCCTGCGACTTTGACGGAGGACGGCTTTCTGGATGGCCGGCTCAACATTCTGCAGCCTGAGAAGGGCTACAGGGCCGGCATCGACGCGGTCTTTCTGGCTGCCTCCATCCCTTGCGCAAGCGGGGAGACGCTCTTCGAGGCAGGTATAGGGACAGGCGTTGCGGCACTCTGCATCGCCGCGCGCGTGCCGCAGGTCCACATCACAGGCGTGGAAGTTGCTTCCCGTTACGCCATGCTGGCCGAGGAAAACGCCAAACGGAACGGTTTCGCACGCTCAGTCCGGGTGATTCACAGCGATGTGAAAGAAGCGCTGCGCCGCGATCTCTCGACCATGCCGGCACATGGCTCATTCAATCACGGTTTCGCCAATCCGCCCTATTTCGAGCAGGAAAAGGTGACGCCGTCGCCCAATCTGCTTAAATCTCAGGCACACGCTTTTGGGCCGGACGATCTCGATCTGTGGGTCAAGGTGCTCCACACCATGGTGACACTGCGTGGTACGGTCACCTTTATCCACCGGCCGGAGACCCTGGGACGGCTCCTCAATGCCATGGAAAGTCGCTTTGGCGATGTCCGTGTGGCCCCGCTCTATGCGCGCGAAGGCACCGCGGCATCGCGTGTCATCGTTCAGGGCATCAAGGGCTCCAAGGCGCCAATGCAGCTCCTGCCGGGTCTCGTATTGCATGGGCCGGATAATCAATTCACGCCCGAAGCCGAGGCGATCCTGCGTTCAGGCATGGCCTGGCGGCTGCGTTGATTGCTGACGGCGGTCTTGTTGCCGCCATCTGCGTCGCCTATCTCTTGACGCGATGAAAGACTGGCTCCTCCGCCTTATCCCTGAAAAATTCCGGAGCAAACGCCCCCTTGTGCATGTCGTCCGCTTGGCGGGCGTCATTGGCGGCGTTTCACCCTTGCGGTCCGGGCTCTCTTTGCGCTCGGTCGAGCCAATCTTAAAGCGAGCTTTCGCGCGTAAGGGACTCGCCGCGGTTGCAATCCAGATCAATTCGCCGGGCGGCTCGGCCGTGCAATCGGCGCTCATCCATGCCCGCATTCGGGGGCTCGCGGCAAAACACAACACCCCGGTCCTTGTCTTCTGCGAGGATGTGGCCGCTTCCGGCGGCTATTGGCTCGCCTGTTCGGGCGATGAAATCTACGCCGATACGAGCTCGATTGTGGGCTCGATCGGGGTCATCGCGGCTGGTTTCGGCTTCGTGGAAGCCATTGCGAAGCTGGGCATTGAAAGGCGCGTCCACACCTCCGGCGAGAACAAGTCGATTCTTGACCCCTTTCAGCCGGAAAAGCCTGAAGACGTCACACGCCTTCTGGCCCTCCAGGGCGATGTCCATGACGAATTCAAATCCCTGGTGCGCACCCGCCGGGCCGGCAAGCTCAAGGGCGAGGAGGGCGAGTTGTTCACGGGCGCCTTCTGGTCCGGCCGCAAGGCCCAGGAACTGGGGCTGATTGACGGAATTGGTCATATGCACGAGATTCTAATGCGGCGCTTCGGTGAAAAGGTCGAAATCAAGCCCATTGAAAAGCCGCAAGGCTGGGGTTTGCGCCGGCTGGGCTTCCCCGCCGCTGAGGAAGTCGCAGGCGGCTTCGCCGGCGCGATAGAAGAGCGTGCAATGTGGTCGCGTTTCGGGTTATAAGGCCTGGACGAGTTTTGAGGAGGAGTGCGTGATGCTCAAGCTTGTGACGATTGTGGTCGCGTGTGTGCTGACTGTTGTGACAATTCGAAAGATCATGCAGCTCTCTGCTTCGGCCGCCAAGCTCAAGGTGGCGCGCCCCACCCAGCCGCGCGCCGTGACCCGTCTTCGCCAGGATCCACGCACCGGCGTCTATTACCCCGAAGGCTAGAAATCGCCCACCAAAGGTTTCCGTGACGCCGCGTTTTTGACATTTGCGCGTGGCGTTATCGCGTTGGGCATCAGTTCCGATACCCATTCATCATCAAGGACGGCACATGACCAAATCTAGCTTCCTGTCCCGCTTGGGGCTTTTTGCATTTCTTTTGGTTTCCACGATTCTTTGTGGCGAGGCGAGTGCACAGTCATCCTCTCCCGCGCAGCTGCCGAAGATGAGCAGTCCCAGCGCCGCCGCGATGATGCCCATTCAGTCATCAGTGAAGCTACAGGGGCCGAAGCGCAGCGACCGCGCGGTCCAGGCTCCGTCTGGTGCCGAGGTGGCCCGTTCCATGGCCGCCACCGTGCGCAGCCGCGACGGCAAGGAGACGACCAAGGAGCTGCCGGCTCAGCTCCGGAACATGCTGTTGTCAGGCCAGAAGAGCGGCGCGATCAAACTGCAAGGTCAGCCCGGCAAGCTCGTTCAAATCAACAAAACCACCGAATACCCCTATACGACCATCGGACTTTTCGGGAATGCGTGCCCGGGCGTGCTGGTATCAAAGCACTTCGTGCTTACCGCTGCTTACTGCGTGTTCAACACGCAGGACGGCAAATGGTACGACAATCTCGATTTCTTCCCGGCCTATGACGGCAAGAACGCGCCCTACGGCTCGGCGAAGTGGAAGAATATCTACGCGCCGGTCGGCTATACCAAGGACAAGAACTCCGATTACAATTTCGCTCTTGTCGAACTCGATCAGGATATCGGCGATAAAACAGGCTGGATGGGATTCAGCAATTTTCCGGAATTTCCTTTCAAGCAGCTCAACATCACGAGCTATCCCTATGAGGGCGTCCCGACCAACACCATGTGGCAAACGGCCTGCAAGGTCAGCACAGTTCAGGACAGCTATTTCTTCTATCAATGCCCCGGCAAGTATCAAACCGTCACGGCCATGGGCGGTGGCCCGGTTTGGTTCAAGGGCAAGGGCGATAATGACTGGTGGGTGACCGGCGTTCATATCGGCAATGTCGATGATAATAAATCGCACTGGGCGGTGCGCCTGAACGAGGCCAATGTTACGGCTCTCCTCTCGTGGATGCAGCCGCAGGAGACGACGACCGACGAGCAGACGACGGATGATGAGACCACCACGACCGACGAGGATAAGACAACCGAGTGCACCTGCGATCAGCAGAAGACGGACGAATCAGGCGGGACCGAAGGCGGTGGCACTGGTGGCGATGAAGAAATCACCGTTAAGCCGATGCCCGGTACTAACACCCAATAGAACGCAAGCACCGACGTTGTCCTTGACCCTGTAGGGGTTGGCCCATAGTTTGCGCCGCAAATTCCAGGTGCCGCAAACCATGTCGTTGAACCCCAAGGGCTCGTTTCAGGACTTGATTCTCACGCTCCACCAATACTGGGGCGCGAGGGGCTGCGTTATCCTGCAGCCCTATGACATGGAAGTCGGCGCCGGCACCTTTCATCCCGCGACCACCTTGCGCGCCATTGGCCGCAAGCCCTGGGCAGCGGCCTATGTGCAGCCTTCCCGTCGCCCAAAAGACGGCCGCTATGGCGAAAATCCCAATCGCCTCCAGCATTATTACCAGTACCAGGTGATCATGAAGCCGTCGCCCGCGGATTTTCAGGATCTCTATCTGGGATCTCTGGCGGCGATCGGTATCGATCCGCTTCTTCACGATATCCGTTTTGTTGAGGACGACTGGGAGAGTCCTACGCTGGGCGCGTGGGGCTTGGGTTGGGAAGTCTGGTGCGATGGCATGGAAGTCTCGCAGTTCACCTACTTCCAACAGGTTGGCGGTCTCGATTGCGATCCGGTCTCGGGAGAGATCACCTATGGCCTCGAACGCCTCGCCATGTATGTCCAGAATGTCGACAACGTCTTCGATCTGAACTTCAACGGGCTGAGCGGGGCAGGGCGCATCTCTTACGGGGACGTCTTCCTGCAGGCCGAGCAGGAATACTCGCGCTATAATTTCGAATTCGCCGATACTGACATCCTGTTGCGCCATTTTGACGATGCCGAGCGCGAATGCCGGACGTTGTTGGAAGCGGGCGCGGCGACGCCGCATCATCAACTGGCACTTCCGGCCTACGACCAGTGCATCAAGGCGAGCCACGCCTTCAATCTTCTCGATGCACGCGGCGTGATTTCTGTGACGGAGCGCCAGGCCTACATTCTCCGCGTCCGCGAGCTTGCCAAAGGCTGTTGCGAAGCGTGGGCGAGTACGGTCGGCGGCGGCGCTGCATAATGGCTCACTCCCCATCCGCGGGGAGATCGGTGTGTGATTGGATAGCGTGAAATGCCCGAATTGCTGCTTGAACTGTTTTCCGAAGAGATCCCGGCGCGCATGCAGGTGCGTGCCGCCCAGGATCTGAAATCGCTCGTCACCAATGCGTTGGTTGAGGCTGGCCTCGTGTATGAGGGCGCACAGGCCCACGCGACGCCGCGCCGGCTCGTCCTGTCCATCGAAGGATTGCCTGGCAAAACCGCCGACATTCGCGAGGAACGCAAAGGCCCGCGTGTCGATGCGCCCGATACCGCCATTGCCGGCTTCCTCAAATCAACCGGATTGCGGCTCGAAGATCTCGTGGTGCAGGAGGAGAAGAAGGGTCGCTTCTATATCGCGTGCTTCGACAAGCCGGGCCGTCTCGCGGCTGACGTCATCGCCGAGATTGTCCCCGATATCCTGCGCAAATTTCCCTGGCCCAAATCAATGCGCTGGGGGTCAGGCGCCTTGCGCTGGGTGCGTCCGCTGCAATCGATCCTTGCGACTTTCGATGGCGAAGTGGTTCCCTTCGTCATCGACGGTATCGCCTCGGGCGATGTCACGCGCGGCCATCGCTTCATGGCACCCGAGGCCTTCACGGCGCGGCGCTTTGCCGATTACGCGCAAAAACTCTACGAAGCCAAGGTCATCGTCGACAGCGATGCACGTGCCGAGACCATCCGCGCCGAGGCGCGCAATCTCGCATTCGCGCAAGGCCTCGAATTGATCGAGGATGAAGGTCTGCTCAAGGAAACCGCCGGCCTCGTCGAATGGCCGGTCGTGTTGATGGGCACGTTCGATACGAAATTCCTCGATTTGCCTCCCGAAGTGATCGCGACCTCGATCAAGAATCACCAAAAGTGCTTCGCGATAAAGGATGCGAAGTCGGGCAAGCTCGCCAATCGCTATGTACTGGTATCGAATATCGTCGCCCGCGACGGTGGTGCCGAGATTGTGCGCGGCAATGACAAGGTGATCGCGGCGCGCTTAAGCGATGCAAAGTTCTTTTGGGACCAGGACCGTAAAATCCCTCTCGAAGCGCAATTGCCGAAGCTCGAGCATATCACCTTCCATGCCAAGCTCGGTTCGCAGGCTGAACGCGTCCGCCGTATCGAGGCGCTTGCCGGCGAGGTTGCCAAGGCCATCGATGCCGATCCCGAAAAAGCGAAGCTTGCGGCAATCTTGGCGAAGGCAGATCTCGTCAGCGGCATGGTTGGCGAGTTCCCTGAGCTTCAGGGCCTGATGGGGCGCTACTACGCGATCGATCAGGGTATCGATCAGGAAGTCGCCGATGCCGTCCGCGATCACTACAAGCCACAAGGCCCGTCGGATTCGATACCCGTATCGAGGATCGGTCAGGCCGTTGCGATCGCAGACAAACTCGACACATTGGTCGGCTTCTGGGCGATCGATGAGAAGCCGACCGGATCGAAGGACCCCTACGCACTGCGCCGCGCTGCGTTGGGTATCATTCGTGCTATTCTGCAATCCGGATTGCGGGTCGGTCTCTCTCGCCTGATCGCATTGGCAAACTTGAATGTCTGGCTCGATCGTGGCAATCGCGAGATTTCGGGTGTCGTTCACAAGCTCGATGAAGTGGCCCAATACATCGATTTTGGCGTCGATGGAGTTCGCATCGATCCACGCTCATTGACCGGCCCGGCAACGCCCCTGACGATCGAGGAGCTGCAAGCCGGAATTACCGAAGCCGTTCAGGAACTGCTCTCTTTCTTCGCCGAGCGCCTCAAGGTCTATCTGCGCGAGCAGGGCGCCCGCTACGATCTGATCGACGCTGTCTTCGCCTTGCCCGGTCAGGACGACCTGCTCCTGATCGTCAAACGCGTCGATGCCTTGTCGAAATTCCTTGATACCGATGACGGCAAGAATCTGCTCGCCGGCATCAAGCGGGCCAACAATATCCTGAAGATCGAGGAGAAGAAGGACGGCGTTACCTATGGGATCGACGTCGATACGCACAAGCTCATCAAGGGTGAAGAAAAGGCGCTACATTCGGCGATCACCGTCGCCATGGGGCAGGCCCGCATGGCCCTGGAGCATGAGGATTTTGAAGGTGCCATGCGCGCCATCGCTCGGTTGCGCGCTCCCGTCGATGAATTCTTCGAAAAGGTCACCGTCAATGATCGCGATCCAACGTTCCGCGAAAACCGGCTGAGGCTCTTGAACCGCATTCGCTCGACGATGCTCGAGGTTGCGGACTTCTCAAGGATCGAGGGTTGACCACCGTCGAAACTACAAAGCGCGCACTTCCTTCCGGCGCCGAATTTGAAGCCATTGCAACGCGCCAGGTGAAGCTCGGCGATTTCGGCGAGCCCTATTTCCGCGAAGGGCTTGACGTACTTCTTAACTCACTTGCCAGCGATGTAATCTTCACTTTTATCGGCCGCATGATGCTGCGCCGCGCGATCCTCACCGCCCTCGATCAGCGCCTGCGCCTCGTCGATCTGGAAAAGCGCGAACCCGAGCGCCTGCGCGCCTCCATATTGCCGCCGCTCATCGTCACCGGCCTGCCGCGCTCCGGCACGACATACTTCCATCGCTTGCTGGCCGAAGACCCGCGCCTCTACGCACCGCCGCTCTGGCACATGCTGGCGCCGGTCCTGCCGAAGGGCACTGCGGGTCCGCGGCTCCATCGCATGCGGCTCAAGGCCGAGTTGGCAGTCTTCAATCGCCTCGCGCCAAGCCTCGACGCCAAACATGTGACCCGTGCCGATGAGCCGGAGGAATGTATCTTCCTCACCGCCCCGAGCTTCAGAAGTCCCATCTTCTGGTCGCTGACACCGGTCACCTCCTATCTCGAATGGTACGCCACCTGCGACCGCCGTCAGAAATATGTGGAATGGGCCGAGGCGCTGCGGCTGCTCCAGGAACAAGCGCCCGGCCGCCGCCTCCTGCTTAAGGCGCCGGATCATCTCGGTGCGCTCGCCGATCTTCTCGCCGCAGTGCCCGATGCGACCATTGCGGTCTGCCTGCGTGATCCCGCTTCGACCGTGCCAAGCCTCGATAGCCTGTTGCTGACGGTGCACGCAGTCACCGCCCGCAACCTTGACCCGCGCCGCATGAGCGACGTCAATCTTCTGGCACTCGCCACAGATGCCCGACGCTACATGGCGATGCGCAACAGGCTCGCCTCGCGCATCGTCGAAATCCCTTATGCCGAAATCCGCGCCGATGCACCGCGCGCGGCCGCAAGCCTTTATGAACGCGCCGGCATCGCCTTAGACAAGGAAACGGAGCGCCGTTTCGGCGATTTTGCTGCCGCCAATCGGCAGCACAGCCACGGCGTTCATCGCTATAGACCGGAGGATTTTGGCGCCACGGCAGCCGGAATTCGCGCCGGTTTCGGCGATTTTGCGGAACTTTCTGCCGCATCGGCCGTCGCTTGATCGCCGCGGGACGCTGCGGCTAGAGCAGGGAAGCAACTGAGGACTGTCAGATGTCGGGTGTTGAAAAATACGTCTATCGCTTCGGCGCAGGCAAAGCCGAGGGCGAAGCGGGCATGAAGAACCTGCTTGGCGGCAAAGGTGCCAATCTCGCCGAAATGGCGAAGATGGATTTGCCCGTTCCGCCGGGATTTACCATCACCACCGAAGTCTGCACCGCCTTCTACCGCGACGGTGGCAAGTATCCACAAGGGCTGTCAGGCCAGGTTGACGCCGCCATTGCCGAAGTGGGCGAGGCGGTTGGGGCAAAATTCGGTGATGCCGAACGCCCGCTCCTCGTCTCGGTGCGCTCGGGTGCCCGCGTCTCGATGCCGGGCATGATGGACACCGTTCTGAACCTCGGCCTCAACGACACAACCGTCGAAGGCCTCGCCAGCCGCGCCGGCGATCGCCGCTTCGCCTATGATAGCTATCGCCGCTTCATCCAGATGTATTCCGATGTCGTGCTGGGCGTCGAGCATCACCGCTTCGAAGACATCTTGGGCGAGATCAAGGATGAGCGGGGCTTTTCCGGCGACACTGAACTCACCGCCGATGACTGGCTCGTCGTTCTCAAGCGCTACAAGGCCTGCGTCCAATCCGAAACCGGCAAGCCATTTCCCCAGGATGTCTCGGAGCAATTATGGGGCGCGATTGGCGCCGTTTTCGAATCCTGGATGTCGGCCCGCGCCGTCACCTATCGCAAATTGCACGGCATATCCGGCGATTGGGGCACGGCCGTCACGGTCCAGGCCATGGTTTTCGGCAATCTCGGTGAAACCTCCGCAACCGGTGTTGCCTTCACACGCAATCCTTCGACCGGTGCCAAGGCGCTATACGGCGAGTTTCTCGTCAACGCGCAAGGCGAGGATGTCGTCGCCGGCATCCGCACGCCCCAGAATATCACCGAAGCCGCGCGCATCGAGGCGGGCTCGGATGAAGCCTCCCTCGAAGCTTTGATGCCTTCAACCTTCAAGCAGTTGGCCGATACTTTTACGCAGCTCGAGAAGCATTATCGCGACATGCAGGATCTGGAATTCACGATCCAGGACGGCCGGCTGTGGATGCTCCAGACCCGCTCCGGCAAGCGCACCGCCAAGGCCGCGCTCAAGATCGCCGCCGACATGGTCGCCGAAGGCTTGATCGGCAAGGAAGATGCGATCCGCCGTATCGACCCGGCTTCGCTCGACCAGCTCCTTCACCCGACGCTTGATCCCAAGGCAAAACGCGAGGTGATCGGCCAGGGCTTGCCCGCTTCGCCGGGTGCCGCCTCCGGTACGATCGTCTTTGATTCGGACGAAGCCGAGCGGCTGAAAGCGGCGGGCCAGCGTGTCATCCTGGTGCGCATCGAAACGAGCCCGGAAGACATCCACGGCATGCACGCCGCCGAAGGTATCCTCACCACCCGTGGTGGTATGACCTCGCACGCGGCGGTTGTTGCCCGCGGCATGGGCAAGCCCTGTGTGTCCGGTGTTGGTGGCATCAGGGTCGACTACGCCACGGCCACGCTCCACGCCGCCGGCGTCACGATGAAGAGGGGCGAAACCATAACCATCGACGGCTCGACCGGCCAGGTCATGAAGGGCGAGGTCCCGACCATCAAGCCCGAGCTTTCCGGCGACTTCGCCACCATCATGGAGTGGGCTGACAGCGTCCGGCGCATGAAAGTGCGCGCCAATGCTGAAACCCCGCTCGATGCGCGCGCCGCCCGCGACTTTGGTGCCGAAGGGATAGGTCTTTGCCGCACCGAGCACATGTTCTTCGATGCCGACCGCATCATCGCGGTGCGTGAGATGATCCTGGCGGAGAACGAAGCCGGCCGCCGTGCCGCGCTCGCCAAGATTCTCCCGATGCAGCGCCAGGATTTCGTCAGCCTGTTTGAGATCATGGCCGGCCTGCCGGTCACCATCCGCCTGCTCGATCCGCCCTTGCACGAATTCCTGCCACAGAGCGACGCCGAGATCGCCGAAGTGGCTGCCTCCCTCAAGGCCGACCCAAAGACCCTGCGCAATCGCGTCGCAGAGCTTCATGAGTTCAACCCGATGCTCGGCCATCGTGGCGTCAGGCTTGCGGTCTCCTATCCGGAAATCGCCGAAATGCAGGCCCGCGCCATTTTCGAGGCGGCAACCGAAGTTGGCCGCCGCACTGGCTCGCCGCCGGTCCCCGAAGTCATGGTGCCTCTGGTCGCCGCCCGGGCCGAGCTCGACATCGTCCGCCAGCGCATTGTTGCAGTCGCCGAGCAGGTGGCCAGGGAAACCGGCACCAAAATCGACTATCTCATTGGAACAATGATCGAATTGCCCCGCGCCGCCCTGCGGGCGGGCGACATCGCCGGATCAGCCGAATTCTTCTCTTTTGGCACCAATGACCTGACCCAGACGACCTTCGGCATCAGCCGCGACGATAGCGCCAGGTTCCTGGGCGAATACACCGCCAAAGGCATTTTCAAGACCGATCCCTTCGTCTCACTCGATACCGAGGGGGTCGGGGAATTGGTGCGGATCGCCGCCGAGCGCGGCCGGGCCACGCGGGCCGGCCTCAAGCTCGGAATTTGCGGCGAACATGGCGGCGATCCGGCCTCCATTTTCTTCTGCGAAGAGGCCGGTTTGGACTATGTTTCCTGCTCTCCCTACCGCGTTCCGATTGCCCGTTTGGCCGCCGCCCAGGCGGCGATTTCTGCAGGGAAATGAATCAATTACGGCCAGTTCATTAACGGGTTGATAATGTTTCCCGGGCCTGATACGACTTAAATATAGGCTCGGTTGAAGGCATGGTTAACCTGTGCTAAACGCCGAGGGGTTATTCTACCGCGTATTCGGGGTTTGCTAGTCATAGCAACGGTAGGAATGAGGGGAAGTGCAGAGGTCTAACCGCGCCCATAGCAGGCCGAGGAAGCCCATCCGTCGTGACCGGCGGGAACAATATGACGACCGCGCACCAAACCGCGGTCGCAGTTCGGGGTCCTTGCCTTACATAGTTGGCGGTGTGCTGCTCGTTGCAGCCTTTGCCTTTGCTGGCCACTATATGGGTCAAAATGCGGTCGCTCGCGTCATCCCGCAGGAAGAAACGGCTTGGCCGGCCGAAATGTCTTCATCCTCCGTCATCATCGCCAAGGGTTCGCTATTGCCCGGCGAGGCTAAGCTTGATCTCGTCTCTCTGCCCACCAGCCGCGAACAGGCAGTTGTGGGGTCGAAAGGCGACTTCGTGGGCGCCCAGTCCGCTGTCGTAGAATCGGGCAGCAAGCAGGGGATGCTCCAGATGGTATCCCTGGTCGAGCCCGATCCAAGCCTCGCCGAAGCCACTCCTGAGCGAGTGCTGACGCCGCCCGTCTGGAAGCTCGAATCAACCTACAAGATGAAGCGGCAGGAGAAGAAAAAGACAATCGCCCAGAAACGGCTCAAACTGGCCGAGGAAAACTGTCTCGCCCGCGCCATCTATTTTGAAGCCCGCTCCGAATCCGAACTTGGCCAGCTCGCCGTCGCCAAGGTCATCCTGAACCGGACCAAGGATCCGAACTATCCCAAGACGATCTGCGGTGTCGTCTATCAAGGCTCCGATCGCCGCAATTCCTGCCAGTTCTCCTTCGCTTGTGACGGACTTCCTGACGAGATCAAGAATAAGGAAGCCTGGGACCACTCGAAGCGCGTCGCCCAAAAGGCCATGTCCGGCGACCAATCGATCAAGGCTATCGCTGCAGCAACCAACTATCATGCTGATTACGTGCAGCCGAAATGGGCGCGCAGCATGAAGCGCCTCATCAAAATAGGCCGGCACGTCTTCTATAGCGACTCCTAGCCGTAACCCCTCTCCGCAATGCTAGAGCGCCTCTCCGGCGCTCTTTGTGTTTTTGGGACTGCCCGGCTAGTGTCGCGGGCGAATTGGAGAGATCGACGATGGCGTACAAGGAAGCACAGTCAAGGTCCGTGACCTTTTTCGACGGGACTTGGCATGAAGGCAATCCGATGATCATGGGGCCGATGACGCATGCGCCATGGCTCGGTTCCTGTGTCTTTGACGGCGCCCGTGCTTTCGAAGGCGTCGCCCCTGACCTCGACCTCCACTGCCAGCGCATTGTGCGCTCCGCGCAATCCTTCGGTTTGAAGATTCTTAAAGATGCCGGTGAGATCGAGGAACTGATCCGCGAGGGCATTGCCAAATTTCCGAAAGGAACGCCGCTCTATCTGAGGCCGATGTTCTGGGCCGAGGAGGGCTTCGTCGATGTCGATCCGGAATCGACCAAATTCTCCGTTTCCGTCTATGACGCGCCCTTGCCCGAGCCCAAAGGCTTCTCGGTCACGCTCTCGCCCTTCCGCCGGCCCTCCTATGAATTCGCGCCGACCGATGCCAAGGCGGCCTGCCACTATCCGAATTCCGCTCGCGTCATGCGCGAGGCCCGCGCGCGCGGCTTCGACAATGCCGTCATGCTGGATGCCGTGGGCTCGGTTTCGGAACTCGCCACCGCCAATATTTGGTACGCCAAGGATGGCGAAGCCCATACGCCGATCCCCAATGGTACTTTCCTCAATGGCATCACGCGCCAGCGCATCATCAAGCTCCTGCGCAAGGCCGGGATCAAGGTTCACGAGCGCGCCATCCCCTGGCGTGACTTTGTCGAAGCCGATGAAGTCTTCGCAACCGGCAATTACGCCAAGACGGCACCGATAACCCGCATTGAAAACCGCAATCTCCAGCCCGGTCCGATCGCCCAGAAGGCGCGCGAACTCTATTGGGAATACGCGCACGGCGGAAAAAGCTGAACACCCTTGTCCAAAGGTGGCCGCGGAGCCGCCCTCGAAGCACAGGCGAATGGCAGTCTGACCGTTCATCCCAAATCGGGTGGCTTTGACCAGTCGAGCATGGCCTTGCTGAACTCTCAAATGGGTTCAGATCATGCTCGAACTGACAACTGCTCTCGTCATATTCCTCTTCCCGCTCGCCTATAGCCCGGGCCCGGGCAACCTGTTCTTCGCCGCCAATGGAGCCCGTTTCGGATGGGGCGCGACCCTGCCTGCAATGGCCGGGTATCATGTCGCAACCTTGCTGGTGACGGTGGCGATCGGCTTGGGCTTTGCCGCGGCGATCGACACCTTTCCCCAGCTCTTCATCATCGTGAAATGGGCGGGCTCGGTCTATGTGCTTTATCTTGCGTGGAAGTTCTTGCATGCCGGGATAATGGGCGCCGGCGGCGAAGCGCGTCCTGCAGGATTTCTGGACGGCGGTCTGCTCCTCATTCTCAATCCCAAAGCCTACATGATCATCGCGTTGATGTTCACGCAGTTCTTAAGCGGAACAAGGATCGGCGACGCGGCTGCGGTGCTCTGGATATCGGTTGTCTTCACCGTCAACAATCTCATCGCCTTCACCGCTTGGGCGCTGATTGGCGATCAAATTCTCGCACGCTTCAGGGATGCTGCAAGTTCTCGCAAGATGAATCTTGGCTTCGGAATCATACTCGCCGCTGTCGCGATCTGGATGGTGCCGTTCTAAGGCTTCAGCGTGAACGGCACGCCTTCAAACGCATCCGCACCCCGCCCGATCCTGTCGATCGCCGAAACCATCCGCCCCTCGCGGCCCAATATCTTGTCGACATGCGAGACGATCAATCGATTGGGCGTGGCCGAGGGCGAGGCGCGGCGCAATTCCTTGGCGATGCGCTCTTCCGCCATTTCCGGCCTCAGCATGCAGAGTGCGGTGAAGGCCGCTGCCGTCGACCGGCTGATTCCCGCCCAGCAATGGATGAGGAGGGGATTGGCGCGGTCCCAGCGCCGCAGGAAATCAACCAGCGTTTCCGCATCCTCATGCCGCGGCGCCGTAAAGCCGTCGATTGGCTCGACGATGTCGTGAAAGGTCAATTGCAGATGCTGATCGGCGGCGATGCCGGTAAAGGTCCGGTGTGGCGTCTCGGGCCCCAACAGGCTCACGACCTGGCCGACGCCATGATCGTCGACCAGGCGCTGCACTGCCGAGAGCGGGCACACGATGATCATTGCCGGCCTTGCCTCACGCGAGCTGCTTGAACTTCTTGAGATATGCCGCCTCGGCATCATCCGGAGCAAGCGGTTTTAAGAGCCGTATCGGCGCCCTCTGATCCTTCGTAAATGACGGCCTGCCGAAGATGCGCGCCGCCTCATCGATGGAAAATCCCGCAAGTTCGGTGGCTTCGAGATAGGCAGCGATCCGGTCCGCCTTCTTGATCAGAATGCCGAGCTTATCCGATGTCTTCGCCGGTAATCCGAAGCGAACATGGATGGCGCCGAGCAGGCGGTTTTCGAAGGCCTTGTAGTCGAGGCCGAGCGCTGCCTTGAAGGGCGAGATCATGTCGCCGATCACATATTCCGGCGCATCATGAAGGATTGCGGCGAGCCGTGCGCCGCGCTCAAGCGTGGGCTCGAGCATGACAGTCAGGTTCTCGACCAGGAGCGAATGCTGCGCCACCGAATAGGCGTGCGACCCTTTGGTCTGGCCGTTCCAGCGCGCAACGCGTGCGAGGCCATGCGCGATGTCTTCGATTTCGATGTCGAGTGGCGAAGGATCGAGGAGGTCGAGCCGGCGTCCCGACAGCATGCGCTGCCAGGCGCGCGCCGGGGCCTTGTCGCGCGCCATCAGCGCCGCTTGGCGAGGGCCGCCACTTGATCATGGCGATGGCAGCCGATGAGATGGTCGTTCACCAATCCGCAAGCCTGCATGAAGGCGTAGACGATGGTTGGGCCGCAGAAATTGAAGCCGCGCTTGCGCAGGTCTTTCGACATGGCCTCGGCGATAGGTGTTGCCGCCGGCACATGACCGATGGTCTTGAACCGGGTCTGGATCGGTGCACCGTCGACGAAGTTCCACAGGTAATTGGAGAAATCCGGTATCGCCAGATAGGCCTTGGCATTGCTGACCGAGCTTACGATCTTCGCACGGTTGCGCACGATGCCTTCATTGAGCATCAGTTTTTCGAGTTTCTTCGGCGTATAGCGCGCCATCTTCTCCGGATCGAAGCCGTCGAAGGCTTTGCGGAAGGCCTCGCGCTTGCGCAGGATAGTGATCCACGAAAGCCCGGCCTGGAAACCGTCGAGCATCAATTTCTCGAAGAGTGCGCGCGAATCCCATTCGGGCACGCCCCATTCTTCGTCGTGATAGGAGCAATAGATCGTATCCGTGCCGCACCAGCTACAGCGGCTGATACCGTCATGTTCGATGAGGGAAGGTCTGCTCGCCATACTCAAGCCGCTTGTGGAATAACGATATCGAAACGTGCGAAGGCGGGCTTGATAACATGAACCGGAACCGAATCTGTCAGCAGCCTGTCACCCGCCGCGGCCGCATCCGCCAAACGATCCAGCCGCAAAAGTCCAAGCGCGCGATCACCCGCCGATGACAGCAGCGTTCCGATTTGTTTTACACCGGCTAGGATCGGCGTGCCCTTGGCCGGTGCGGCGCCGTCGAGCTTCAATGGCAGGATGCGCGTGCGCGCCGTGCCGCGATGCTCCATGCGCGAGACGACTTCCTGGCCGACATAGCAGCCCTTGCTGAAGCTTAACCCGTTCAGTTGGTCGAGATTGGCCTCATGCGGAAAGAGCTCGCTTGAGCCGATATCGGCCTCGCTATCGGCAATGCCAAGCGCGATGCGCCGTGCCTCGTATGTAGCCGCCTCGGCGAAATCGCCCGTCGAGTAGCCACGATACCCAAGCGCCACCAAACGCGGATCGGCAAACAAGCCCGGTGCCGGTGCCTCCGCGACTACGACCTTCAAGTCTTCGCGCGGTGTGATCGCGACCTTGGCGCGCAATTTGTAGAAGCCGAGCCGTTTGACCAGGGCCTCGCGCTGCGATGTCGCGCAATCGATGAGGAAACCGTCGTCCTGCCGCTGCAACGGGAAATCGAACAGGATCTTGCCTTGCGGTGTGAGGAGGGCGGCATAACCCGCCATGCCGGGCGCGAGGCCTTCGACATCGCTGGTGACGAGGCCCTGCAGGAAGCCACCCGCGTCCGCCCCCGCGACCGCAAGGACGCTGCGTCCGGGCAGGATTTCGATCGCCGATTGGGGGGGATTGCTGCTCATTGTTGCGTGGCCGTGCCACTCCATTTACGTATGCCCCGCCGGGCGTTCAAGGATAGCACATGGCCGAGGCCTATGACCTGATTTTGAAAGGCGGAACCGTCGTCAACCACGATGGTGCCCTGATTCGCGACGTGGCAGTCAAGGACGGCCGGATTGCCGGCCTGGGGCGCTTCGACAAGGCCGCCGAAATCATCGACTGCGCGGGCCTTCATGTTCTGCCCGGCGTTATCGACACCCAGGTCCATCTGCGCGAGCCTGGCGCCGAGCACAAGGAAGACCTCGAGACCGGCGGCCGCGCAGCGGTCCTGGGTGGCGTCATCGGCGTCTTCGAGATGCCCAATACCAAGCCCACCACCGTCACGGCCGAGGCTCTTGCCGACAAGATCAGCCGCGCCACCAACCGTATGCAATGCGACTTCGCCTTTTTCGTCGGCGGCACCCGCGACAATGTCGAGGATCTGCCGCGTCTTGAGAGGCTCGAAGGTTGCGCCGGCATCAAGGTCTTCATCGGCTCGTCGACCGGCGATCTGCTGGTCGATGACGATGAGGGCCTCGCCCGCATTCTTGCAAAAATCTCCCGCCGCGCTGCCTTCCACAGCGAGGACGAATTCCGTCTGCGCGATCGCCTGTCGCATCGCCGCTCCGGCGATGCCGCGAGCCATCCCGTCTGGCGCGATGCGGAAGCTGCACGGCTGTGCACCGAGCGGCTGTTGCGTCTCGCGCGCGCCGCGGGAAAACGCATCCATGTCCTCCATGTCTCGACCGCCGATGAACTGCCCTTGCTCGCCGCCAACAAGGATCTCGCGACCGTCGAAGTCACCCCGCATCATCTGACCTTCTCATCCGACGATTATGCCCGCCTCGGCACCAAATTGCAGATGAACCCGCCGGTGCGCGATGCCCATCACCGCGACGCACTCTGGAGGGCGCTCGCCAACGGCCTCGTCGATATTCTCGGCTCCGATCACGCGCCGCACACGCTGGACGAGAAGGCAAAGCCCTATCCCGATTCGCCGTCGGGCATGCCGGGCGTCCAGACGCTCGTTCCCGTCATGCTCGATCATGTGAACAAGGGCAGGCTCACGCTCGAGCGCTTTGTCGATCTGTCGAGCCATGGTCCCGCCCGCATCTTCGGCATCGCCCGCAAGGGCCGCATCGCCGAAGGCTTCGATGCCGACTTCACCATCGTCGATCTCAAGCGGCGCTGGCGCATAACCGACAGCTGGATTGCCAGCCGCTGCGGCTGGACGCCCTATGACCGCATGGAGGTCGTGGGCTTCCCGCAAGGCACGATCCTGCGCGGCACGAAGGTCATGTGGGATGGCGCGATCACCGGCCCTGCGCGCGGTCGCCCCATTGAATTCAGCGAAGCAATCCCGCCACAATGAATAAACAAGGATAGGGGACGATGACCAAATTTCGCGCCATTCAGGTGAAGAAAACCGATTCCGGCCAGGAGGCCGCCTCTGTCGATCTGACCGAAGCCGACCTCATGGATGGCGATGTGACGGTTGCCGTCGAGCATTCGACGGTGAATTACAAGGACGGCCTTGCGCTCACCGGCAAGATTCCGATTATCCGCAAATTCCCGCTCATTCCCGGTATCGATTTCGCCGGCCGCGTTACGGCCTCGAGCAATCCTGAATGGAAGCCCGGCGATCGCGTCGTGCTCAATGGCTGGGGCGTTGGTGAAACCCATCATGGCGGCTATGCCGGCCTTGCCCGCGTGCCAGGCGAGTGGCTGGTGCGCGTGCCCGAGAATATGACGACGGCCGATGCCATGGCGATTGGCACGGCGGGCTATACGGCGATGCTTTGCGTCATGGCGCTCGAGCATGACGGCGTTGTGCCGAAGGACGGCGAAGTGCTGGTCACCGGTGCGGCGGGCGGTGTCGGCTCGATCGCCATTGCGGTGCTCGCCAAGCTGGGCTTCACCGTTGTCGCCTCGACCGGAAGACTAGAGGAAACCGATTATCTGAAGGGCCTGGGCGCCGCCTCGGTCATCGATCGCAATGAATTCAACACGCCCGTAAAGCCGCTCGCCAAGGCACGCTGGGCGGCGGCCGTCGATTCCGTCGGCTCGACGACGCTTGCCAATGTCTTGTCGCAGACCAACCCGGAGGGAACAGTCGCGGCCTGCGGGCTCGCGCAAGGCATGGATCTTCCGACGTCAGTTGCGCCCTTCATCCTGCGCGGCGTCAAGCTTATCGGCGTCAATTCGGTGACTTGTCCCAAGGCGCGCCGCATCGAAGCCTGGCGGCGGCTCGCTTCCGATCTCGATCTCGGCAAATTGCGCGGGCTGTCGCGCCATGTGAAGCTCGACGACGTCCCGCACGTCGCAGCCGAGATCGTCGCTGGTAAAATCCGCGGCCGCGTGATTGTCGATCTCTGACGAGATGCCGCTCGATACGCTGTTCATCGGCCTGTTCATTGGCATCGCGATTGCCGCGCCCATCGGACCGATCAATCTGATCGTCTTGCGCACCGCCTTGTCGCGGGGCTTTGCCGGTGGTCTCTTTGCCGGGCTTGGCTCGGTGCTGGGCGATGGGTCATTCGCCGCGGTTGCGGCCTTCGGCGTCCGCCAGATCGAGGAATTCGTCATGGGCCACGCCACCGCGCTCGGCGCCATTGGCGGCATCATCCTGGTGGTCGTCGGCATCAGGACCAGCCGCGCCCATGTTGATCCCGATGCGCTGGTTCAGACGGCAGGCCCGATCACCGGCCAGGCGGCGGGCCGCAAGATTTTCCAGACATTCATCCTCACCATCACCAACCCAGCCACCATGATGGGCATGCTGGCGATCTTCGGCACGATGGGGGCGGCGCTGAAGCTCACCACGGATCCCGCCCGTGCCGGCCTGACGGTCGCCGGCGTCATGCTCGGCAGCCTCGCCTGGTGGAGCTTTATTTCAGGCCTCGTCGGCTTCCTGCGCACCCGCATCAACGGCGTGTGGCTCGACCGCATCAATCACTGGGCCGGCATCTTGATCATCGCACTCGGCTTCGTCTTCCTGCTCGACGCCTTCGTGCCGCTCTGGGGATAGTGCCCACGCTCCCCACCTTCGGTGGCGGAGGAGGGGATATGCCTACTGCCTTGTCTGTCCGACCGTGAATTCGCCGGCCCTGATCCGCTCCGGCAGGCGCTCGGCGAGTTTTGCCACCGGCTCCTCGCCATAGCTGGCGATCATGTCGGAAAAGGCTGCAAAAATCGCCGCGGTCGCGATGCAATCGGGATCGAGCCCCTCATGCACGGCCTCTTCCCAGGCATCGATAATGTAGCGCAATGCGGCGCGCTTGGCCTCGTTCGCATCCTCGAGGGATGCCGGCGCTTCGACAAATTTTTCCATTCCTGCCCGTCCACGGCATAACGCCGTCCCACCAGCGTTTCGAAGCGCGAATTTAGCCGAGTCGCCGCCAGCCTCGACCTATTCCTTGCGAAAGGGTTAATGGAATTGGTTGGATTTGTCTTAACAGCCGAGTAGCGCGCGCGCCCGCCGGATAATCGCCGATGTGCCGTCGGTCATCTTAACCGTGTCGAGCTCGGAAACAGCGATAAAGCGGGCATCCTGCGCATCGCTGGCAGGGATAGGCTCGCCTGCGATCCAATGGCCGGTGTAGCAGGCAACCGCATAGTGAAAGGCAAGACTGCCATCGCTGCCGTGGCGGATGATGTCGACGAGGTCGACGAGATGGGTGAGCTGCGCGGTAACGCCCGTTTCTTCGCCGAGCTCGCGTGCCGCTGCGGCGATTGCCGTCTCCCCCGGCTCGACCGTACCGCCCGGCAGGCTCCAGATCCCGACGAGTGGCGGCTTGCCGCGCTGCACGATGAGCACCCGCCCATCCCGCCACACGCAGGCGCTGGCACCGAGCTTTGGAAAGGTGGCGGCCGTCGACATGTCCGGCATCCATCCCATATTCGCGCCGCTTGCGGAAGCCATGCCTGCCCACGATCGCAGCCATAAATTTGCCGCCTGCAGCGCTTCGCAGTAGAAGCTCGGCGCGGCGAGAAATTTGGTTTCGAATGAGCGATACACCCCCGTCAGGCGGATTTCCCAAGGTCACGCGCGAGGACTGGCTGCAACGCGTCGATGCGGTGCTGAAGGGCGCGGCTTTTGCGGAAAGCCTGGTATCGGTAACCGCCGACGGTATCGCCATTGAACCGCTTTACGGCGAGATGCAGGGCCCGCGCGCCTGGCGTGGCGAGGCCAAGCCCTGGATCGTCTCGCAGCGCATCGAGCATCCCGATGCCGCCGCCGCCAATGCCCAGGCGCTCGAGGATCTGGAAAACGGCGCGACCGGCCTGTCGCTCATTTTCCACGGTGCCGCCTCGGGCCACGGATTCGGACTTCATGAGCATGACGAAGCGACGATCGCTCGCGCGCTCGCCGACATCAGACTTGACTGCATCGCTTTGCGTATGGAGCCAGGCCCGCATGGCCGGCGCGCGGCGAGGGCGCTGTCGGCTCTCGTCGCAAAGCAGCCCATCGATCCGGAACGCCTCGATCTCGACTTTGGTATGGACCCGATCGGCGCAATGGCCGCGCGCGGCGACCTCGCCGCGGCTTGGCCGGAAGTCGCGGGGCGCGTGCTGTCGACGGTCACGGGGCTTCGCGTACAAAACTTCGTTGGCCCCTTTATGCGCGCCGATGGCCGCATCTGGCACGAGGGCGGTGCGACCGTCGCCGAGGAACTGGGCTTCACGCTGGCAACTTCTGTCGCATATCTGCGCGCATCGGAAACGCTGAGCGGCCCGGAATTGGCCCGTGCCATCGGCGTGACGCTTGCCGCCGATGAAGACATGTTCGTGAGCCTGGCCAAGTTTCGCGCCATGCGATTGCTGTGGGCGCGCATCCTCGAGGCATCCGGGCTCCCTGATACGCCGCTCAGGCTTCATGGTGAAACATCCTGGCGCATGATGACCGCGAAGGATCCACATACCAACATCCTGCGCACCGCCGCCGCCGTCTTTGGCGCTGGTCTTGGCGGCGCTGATTCGATTGCGGTCCTGCCGTTCTCGGCGGCGCAGGGACTTCCAAACGCCTTTGCGCGTCGCGTCGCCCGCAACTCTCAGAACATCTTGATTGCCGAATCGCATTTATGGCGGGTCGCCGACCCGGCGGCTGGTTCAGGCTACGTCGAGAGTCTCACGCAAGAATTATGCGAACGCGCCTGGAAGGAATTCCAGGCAATCGAAAACTTGGGCGGCATCGTCGAGGCTTTGCGCTCCGGCGCCATTCAGGCACGCCTCGCCGATGCGCGAGAGAAAGCATCGCAACGGGTCGTGGCCGGCAAGCACCCGATCCTCGGCATCACGGCTTTTGGCAATCCGGCCGAGCCTGCCACTGAAATCGAAACGGCGACGCCCCTGACGCCGCGCCCGCGTATGGCGGCGGCGATCCTGATCGAACCCATACCGGCTATGCGCCGTGCCGAAGCCTTCGAGATGGATTCCGCAGTGAGGGCCTCTGCATGAGCCGCATTCCCGATTTCACGACGCTTGCCTTCGCCGGACGCGATGCTGCGCTGCCCGAGAGCGCGTCCTGGGACGCACCTGAAGGCATCGCCATCAAATCCGCCTATCGCGCCGAGGATGCCGCTGGCCATGCGGACTCTGCCGGCTATCCGGGCCTGCCGCCCTACACGCGCGGCCCTTACGCGACCATGTATGTCACGCAGCCCTGGACCATCCGCCAATATGCCGGCTTCTCGACGGCGGAGGATTCCAATGCCTTCTACCGGCGCAATCTGGCGCAAGGCCAGATGGGCTTGTCGGTCGCCTTCGATCTGCCGACCCATCGCGGCTATGACTCGGATCATCCGCGCGTTGCCGGCGATGTCGGCATGGCCGGTGTCGCCATCGATTCGATCCTCGATATGCGCACGTTGTTCGACGGCATCCCGCTCGACAAGATGAGCGTGTCGATGACCATGAATGGCGCGGTCTTGCCGATCATGGCGCTCTATATCGTCGCGGGCGAAGAGCAGGGCGTTGCGCCTGAGAAACTCTCCGGCACCATCCAGAACGACATCCTCAAGGAATTCATGGTGCGCAACACCTTCATCTATCCGCCGAAGGAATCGATGCGTATCGTCTCCGACATCTTCGCTTACACCAGCGAGAAGATGCCGAAGTTCAATTCGATCTCGATCTCGGGCTATCACATGCAGGAGGCCGGAGCGACCGCCGACCTCGAACTCGCCTATACGCTCGCCGATGGTGTTGAATATGTTCGCGCCGGTCTCGCTGCCGGTCTCGACATCGATCGCTTTGCCCCGCGCCTGTCCTTCTTCTGGGCGATCGGCATGAACTTCTTCATGGAAGTCGCCAAGATGCGTGCCGCGCGTGCGCTCTGGGCGAAGCTCATGCGCCAATTCGCGCCACGCGATGCGCGCTCGCTCATCTTGCGCACACATTGCCAGACTTCCGGCTGGAGCCTTGCCGCCCAAGATGTCTTCAACAATGTGACGCGCACCGCGATCGAGGCGATGGCGGCGACGCAAGGCGGAACCCAGTCGCTCCACACCAATTCGCTCGACGAGGCGTTGGCGCTGCCGACCGATTTTTCCGCCCGCATCGCCCGCAACACCCAGCTCTTCCTGCAGCAGGAAGCCGGCACCTGCCGCGTCATCGATCCCTGGGGCGGCAGTTACTTCGTCGAGCGCCTGACCGCCGATCTCGCCGCCCGCGCCGAAACCCACATTGCCGAGATCGAGGCGATGGGCGGCATGGCCAATGCCATCGCCGCCGGCATTCCCAAATTGCGCATCGAGGAAGCCGCAGCGCGCACCCAGGCGCGCATCGACACGGGCGAGCAGCAGATCATCGGCGTCAACATCCACCGCGTCACGAGCGAACCCGCCATCGATCTCTTGAAGGTCGACAACAGCGCGGTGCGCGCCCGCCAGCTCGACAAGCTTGCCCGCCTCAAGGCGAGCCGTAACGCGCAAGCCTGCGAATCCGCGCTCGCTGCCTTGACTGCGATTGCCCGCGATGGCGGCGGCAATCTTCTTGAGGCCGCCGTCGATGCCGCCCGCGCCGGCGCCACCGTCGGTGAAATGTCGCTCGCCTTGGAGCGCGCCTGGAAGCGGCATGTGCCGGAGGTCCGCGTGATCTCCGATGTCTACGCCGAGGCCGCCCATGGTGCGGAAGCCTTCGAGGCGGCGCGCGGCATGGTCCGTGCCTTTGCCGAGAGCGATGGCCGCCCGCCGCGCATCCTTGTCGCCAAGGTGGGCCAGGATGGCCACGACCGGGGCCAGAAGGTCATCGCCTCGGCCTTTGCCGACATGGGCTTCGACGTCCGGATCGGCCAGCTCTTCGCCACCCCGGAAGAGGTCGCCGCTGCGGCGATCGGGGCCGATGTCCATGTCGTCGGCATCTCGTCGCTCACCGCCGGTCATATGACGCTGGTTCCGGCTCTGAAGGAGGCGCTCGCCGCCGGCGATCGGCCCGATATCGCGATCGTCGTGGGCGGTATCGTGCCCCCCGAGGATGTCGAGGCCTTGAAGGCGATGGGCGTGCTGGCCGTCTTCCCGCCCGGCACCCCGATCCCTGATTCGGCCCGTACCCTGCTCGACCGTCTCAATGAGCGCCTGGGCTATGCCCAGAAGGCTGCGGAGTAGCAGGTGTAGAAGAGTCCATATCGTTCGTACCATGTTCATGGAAACGTATATAGAACACACACGACCGGATGTCAAGGAATTTAATTCTGTAAATATCTCCGCGGCTTAGCGGCTTGCCGTTTGCAGGCATGGCGCGGAGGCCGTGTCAAAATGGACCTGTCGAGACGATACCTGCTTGCTTCGGGGCCGGCGCTCGCCGCCGGCCTTGCGCTTGCGTCGAAGGCCGAAGCTGCCAAGCTTGGCCTCGACCCGCAAAGCGACCGCGACCAGTCGGAAGAATTGCAGGCGGCGCTTGATAAGGCCGCTGCCCGGGGCGGTGCTCTGTTCCTGCCCGCCGGGCGCTACCGCGCCAGCGGTCTGCGTCTCGAACAACCGCTGCATTTGAGCGGCGTACCGGGCGCGACAATTCTCGTTGCCGCAAAGCCCGGCCCGGTCCTCGCACTCTCCAATGCGCCGCAAGTCACCCTGTCGGGATTGAGCTTCGACGGCGCCGGCCTCGATGGCGATGGCACCTCGCGCAGTGCGCTCCTTGCTGCCGCCGGCTGCCAGGGCCTGGTGATTTCATCTTGCAGTTTCTCCGGCAGCAAGGCGAGCGGCGTGACCTTGATCGAATGCGCCGGCCGCATTATCGACTCGCACTTGAGTGATTTCGGCAAGGTCGGATTGTTTGCGCTTGATTCCAAAGGCCTCGAGATCGCCGGTAATCATCTCCGCGATATCGGCAACAATGCCATTCAAGTCTGGACGTCGGATCGTCGCGAGGACGGGACGCTCATAATCGGCAATCGCATCGAGCGTGTCGCCGCCAATGACGGGGGCGACGGCCAGAACGGCAATGGCATCAACATTTTTCGTGGCAGCGGCGTTACCGTCGCCAACAACCGCATCACCGACTGCGCCTTCAGCGCGATCCGCGACAATTCCGGCGACAACATCACCATCGCCAACAACAATTGCGCGCGCATCACCGAGACCGCGATCTTCGTCGAGTTTGCCTTCTCGGGTGCCGTGGTCACCGGCAACATGCTGGAGAATGTCTCCGCCGGAATCTCGATCACCAATTACAACGAGGGCGGCAGGCTCGCCGTTTGCGCCAACAATGTCGTGCGCGATGTCAAGGGCGGCGGCCCCAACCCCAATGGCCGCGCTATCGGAATTGGTGTCGAGGCCGACACGGTCGTCAATGGCAATGTCATCGAGAATTCCGCCGAGATCGGCTTGGCCATCGGCTGGGGCCATTATCTGAGGAACATCAATGCCGGCGGCAACATCATCCGCAATTGCCCGATCGGCATCGCGGTCTCGGCCGTTCAGGGCGCGCAATCCGCACTCATCGCCAACAATCTGATTTCCGGCGCGACGCAAGGTGCGATCTTCGGCATGAACCACGCCGAGCCCGCCACCGGCGACTTGGCGCTGAAACCCGATGAAATCCCGCCGCATCTCGTCTTGCGGAACAATTTAATCAGCTGACGGAGTAACCGTCTCCTCATCCTGAGGTGCGAACCCCGGCGGATGCCGGGGGAGCCTCGAAGGATGAGTGGCGTCGACCACGCTTGTTGCACATGGTTCGAGGCTTCGCCTTCGGCGAAGCGCCTCACCATGAGGGCAGAATAATCGACCTCATCCTGAGGTGCGAACCCCGGCGAAAGCCGGGGGAGCCTCGAAGGATGAGTGGCGTCGACCAAGCTTGTTGCACATGGTTCGAGGCTTCGCCTCCGGCGAAGCGCCTCACCATGAGGCCTGAGTAATCATCCTCATCCTGAGGTGCGAACCCCGGCGAAAGCCGGGGGAGCCTCGAAGGATGAGTTCACGATTTACCGCCTCTCCGTTTAGATCGCGCCTGAAGCGTGGACCAGTCACCATTGATCAACGCTTCCTTCTTCGCACGAGACCAACCTTTGATACGGCGCTCCGCTGCGACGGCATCGACGATCAGGTCAAATCGTTCTGTGTATACCAACGTCACCGGCCTCCGAGAGGCTGTATAGGCCATCGCAAAGGAGGCCAGTTCATGCTCGGAAAGACGCGTGTCGACTTCCCGCGCTCGACTTGAGCCAGTATAATAGCTTCCGTCCGCGCATCGCAGGATGTAGACCCATGCTGCCATCGCAAGAGCCTATGGGTTCTCGTCACATTTGAGAAGGCGCGCCCTTCGAGGGCCGCTACGCGGCCACCTCAGGGCGAGGAGTTAGTTAACCTCATCCTGAGGTGCGACACCGGCGAATGCCGGTGGAGCCTCGAAGGATGAGAAACTCGCTAAACCACCGCCTTCACTTCCCCGACCTCGATCTTGCGCCAGTTTTTCAGCGTCGCATGGGTGAAGGAGGAGAGCGCTTCCTTCTCCTCCGGCGTCCACACATCGAGCGCCGCCAGGACCGCTGCAAAGGCCGCCTCCGATGCGCGGTCTCTCCCGTCATCGCATTTGACGGCTATGCCGAGGCCCGCATGCGGAATGGCCCCGCAGAACACGCCTTCTGCACCTGTCTTCACGAACGCGCGCGGCACTTTCGTCATCAATCGCGTACAAAACCGATCCGTCCCCGCCACCATGAAGGGATTGGCTTTCACCGCTGCGATGATCCGCGCCGCCGCCGCCTTGCGCTCAGGGCTCAAGCCTTCGCCCGATCCAAGCCGCGCAAAACCCAGTGCCAGATTGCGCAACGGGATCGCCCAGGTCGGCACCGAACAGCCATCGATTCCGCAGGGCAATTTATCGGCATCGACGTTGCACATCTCGCTCAAGACCTTGGCAATCTTGCGCTGTACTTCATGGCCGCGCTCGACATAGCCATGATGATCGGTGCCGATCCGCTGCGCCACCGCCAGCATCCCGGCATGCTTGCCGGAACAATTATTGTGCACCTGTCCCGGCTTCTCATCGGCGCGGATCATCGCGTGCAGCGCTTCCATTTCGCCCGGCCAATGCGCGCCGCACTCATAGGCGTCTTCGCCAAGGCCGGCCTTCGCCAGCATGCTGCGCGCCGCCGCGACATGGCGCGGCTCGCCATTATGCGATGAGCAGATGAGTGCGATCTCATCATCGCTGAAGCCAAAGGCGTCGGCCGCACCGCTCTCGATCACCGGCAGGCATTGCAAGGCCTTGATTGCCGAACGCGGGAAGACCGGTGTGTCGATGTCGCCGGTCGCCGCAACGACCCGCCCCTTGCCGTCGACGACGGCATAGCTGCCGCGATGCAGGCTCTCGACGATCCCGCCGCGGGTGACTTCGACGATTACTGGATGGGTCATGCGTGCTCCTTCCTGCGACCGAGCACGTACCACGCGAGCGCCGCAAGCTGAAGGATGAGAAAAATACCGAAGGCCCAGCGATAGGCGGAAGGCTCATAGCCCGTCGCCGTCGCCGGGAAGAGGCCGATGATGAGGCCGACGCCATATTGCGTGGCGAAAGCGACGAGGAAGACCGAGAAATTGATCGCCGCATTGGAGCGCCCGGCAAGCTCGTTACCGACATGCTGCGAAAGCCAGGGATAGGCGAGGATCGCGACTTGTCCCGTCGCGGCGGTGGCAAGCCACGCCGGGACGGCGAGCGGCAGGATCTCGAAGACGATGATCGCCTGCGCGACGAAATAGACCGCATGGCAGCCAAGCATGACGCTGACCGGGGAGATGCCGCGTCGCTGTGCGCGGTCAGCGATGATGCCGGCTGAGAGAATGCCGATCATGAAGGCGATCGCCATCCACAAAAGATGCCGTGCCACTTCATGGCGCGAAAGCCCCATCACGTCGCGAAACCATGGGCCTGCCCAAAGCCCATGCAAGGCGATCTGCACGCCGGCGGTAAGTGCCAGCAACGGCACGATCCGCCAGAACAGCGGCAGTGCCAGGATGCGCAGCAATTGACGCAGTTGCGTCGAGAGCGGCACTGGCGTCGATTCGCTCTCGCGCTTCGGCACCGCGACGAAGATGAAGAGCGCGCAGGCAAGGGTCAGTGCGGCAAAGACGAAAAAGGCGTGTCGCCAGCCGATCAGGCTCACAAGATATTCCGTGGGCTCCGTTGCAAAGACGATGCCGATCGCCCCCGTTGCCATGATCGATGCGTTGACGAGCGAACGTCGCTCCGCCGGCACCCATAGTGATGACGCCTTGTAGCCCGCCATCAAACCGCCCGCGAAACCAAGCCCGATGACGGCGCGCGCCGCGAAGAGCCCGACGAAGGTCGGCGCCAATGCAAAGCCGATGCAGCCGAGGCACGCGATGGTGAGAAGGCCCGCCTGCACGCGCCGCGGGCCGTAGCGATCGAGCAAGACGCCAAGCGGCAGTTGGAAGAAGGCGAAAGCGCCGAGATAGGCGGCAGTCAGAAGCCCGAGTTCGCCGGCCGAAAGCCCGACATCGGCGACGAGATCCGGCGCCACCACCGCGTTCACTGCGCGCAGCAGGTAAGAGAGGAGATAGCCGAGCGCAAACGGGAAGAGCGCGGTCAGGACGAGGCGGAGGGAGAGGGAAGGGGGCATGAGATGGCGGGTTGCAAGGCACACTTGATGGCGCCCCGCTCTAGCAAGATTGATCGCCCGGCGCCATCACGCTAGCTTCCCCGGCGAAACGAGGGAGCGGACATGCTGAATAAATGGCTTGGAACCTTGACAGCGGCGACCCTCGCGTTGGTCGCCGTATTACCGGCCCATGCCGACCCTGCTGCCGACGAGGCGGCGATTCGCGATCGCTTCGCGAAATGGACTGATGCCTTCAATGCCAAAGACCCTGCTGGGGTCTGTGATCTCTTCGCGCCCGATCTCATCTATTCGCTGCCGGAAGTGGTCAACGGCAATCAAGCGAAGCTCTGCGGCAATCTCGCCCAGCTCTTCACGCGCACGGATTTAAAGCTCCACTACGATCTTCCCGATGTTTACGAGATGATTGTCATGGGCGATGTCGCCGTTGTGCGGTTGAAATGGACGCTTACCGCCGAAGCCAACGGTAAGAAGGACACGACCACCGAAGAGGGCATCGACATTTTCCGCCGCCAGCCCGATGGTCGCTGGTCGATCGCGCGCTTCGTCGCCTTCACGACGAGTCCTAACAAGGCGCTCGAATAGTACTTCGCGCCATTCACTTTTCCTTCATGTTTCGGTCAGCGTTCTGTCAGGCAGCGATGGCTAGGCAGTGATTGCAACATTGATTCCGAAAGGTATGAAGTATGAAGAGACTTGCTTACGTGATTGCGGCCTGCTGCGCAGTAGCAGTGCCGGCCTTTGCCGCTACAGGCACAAAAGTCATCAACAACAGCGGCCTGCCGATTGATGAATTGTCGATCGCTCCCCCGGGAACGACCAAGTGGAGTCCCAATCTGATGAAGGGCATCCCCGAAGGCGCGCTCGATTCGGGCAAGCAGGTGGTCATTGCGGGCCTGAAGGACGGGACCTTCGATCTTCGGATTTCCGCTCCGGACGAAGGTGTTTTCTGCACCATGAAGAGCGTCGCGATCAAGAAACGCGCCGTGGAACTCACTCCGGAGATGGGCAAGGCCTGCAAGTAGGCTGCGTCCAATCAGAACGAAACAATCCGACATACACAGTCTCGATTAGCCACGTCATAAACTAGCCCTTTGACGTGACAGCGTCAGGCCATCGTGCCCTCGCGGGACATGTGGATTGGCTGAGCCGCGCCAGGCAATGGCCCTGGCGCGGCTTCATCCGCCTTGGCCGGCCCTCTCGGAACTAACGCGGGCTGTCAGCTTGCCGTCAGCCAAGACGTTGCTAGCTGGCGAAAATCGTTCAGACCTCCTCATTGGTGAGGACCTGGCCTTGCGTGGTGCACAATGTTTCTTTCGCATACAAATAGTCTTCCTACGGGGGAAACCCTTTCCGTTTGCCGGGGTGATGCGGCTTCGGCCTGCCAACTCGGAAAGAGCGCCATAATTCTCCCGCACCAGATCGTTGTCTCAGCCCTGGCCAAGGATGACGACAAGCGCCGTGCGGCGGAAGCGCTGATCAACAGGCGCTATCAGGCGCAGTTCGGCATCGGCATCGAAGTGGACTACCCGCTGCTTCTGACGCTCGCGAAAAGATCCGGCGAAGTGCTTGCGGCCGTCGGCCTGCGTTGTGCCGCCGATGGTCCACTCTTTCTGGAACAATATCTCGACCGCCCGATCGAACTTGAACTTGCACGCCATGGCCTTGGTACGCACCGGCGTGAAAAGATCGTGGAACTGGGAAGTCTTGCATCAGTCAGTAACAGCGCTTCGCTCTATCTGGTTGCGGCGATGGCGGCCTATATGGAGGCACGGCGCTACAGGGTGGCCACGGTAACTGGAACACGGCGTCTGCGCCGCCTGTTCAGCTTGTTCGATTTCAAAATCAAAACCCTCGCCGCGGCGCGACAGGAAAGGCTTGCTGATCAGCGGACCGATTGGGGCAGCTACTATAACGACGACCCGTGGGTCCTGGCGGGAACGGTGCGCCAGTGCTTCGAGGCGGCGATTCTCCGGGCAGAGTCGCTGAGCACACCGGCCCGCCGCGCCGTGCTTGATGAGATTGTCGCGCAGGTCGGAGAGCGGATTTGATGTCGGCTGTCCTGGACGCCATTGCCCGCTTCGCAAAGTCGCAGCCTGATACCGTAGCGCTCACCGACGGTGAGCACAGTCTCACCTATGGCGCACTCATGCTTGCGATCGCGGATGCTGCGCGGACCCTGCAAAGCCAGTGCGCCGGCACGCAGCCGGTTGGATCGCTCATGGACAATTCCCTGGCATGGGTGGTTGTGGATCTGGCGCTGATCCAGCTCGGCCGAACGCATGTCCCTTTGCCACCATTCTTCAGCCAGGCTCAATTGCAGCATGCCCTGGCGACGGCTGGTGCAGGCCATCTCGTTTTCTCGGCCGTACCGGAGCCAGTGACGGCTCACCTCGCGGGATCGGCCCTCGCCATAAAATCTCTCCCGATTGCCGTCGCTCCGCTTCCTGCGGGCACGGCAAAGGTCACCTATACTTCTGGATCGACCGGTACGCCCAAGGGGGTTTGCCTGTCGCAGGCGATGTTGGAAGAAACCGCCGGCGCCATATGCGAGGTGGTTGGCGCAGAACATGCGCGCCTGCATGTAGCTCTGTTACCGCTTGCGGTTCTTCTCGAAAATGTCGCCGGGCTATACGCCGTGATGCTGGCCGGCGGCACCTATGCCTGCCCGGGCCTCACGGCTCTCGGTTTTGCCAAGCCCTTTGCGCCGGATTTCACGCAACTGGCTGGGGCATTGCGCCAGTGGAAGGCGAGCAGCGCCATTCTGGTGCCGGAACTCTTGCGCGGGCTGGTGGCGACCTTGGCAGCCACCCGCCAGACACTGCCGGAACTCGAATTCCTGGCCGTTGGTGGCGCTTCGGTTTCGCCGCACCTCTTGACGCAAGCCTCCGCGCTGGGACTACCGGTCCATGAGGGCTATGGCTTGAGCGAAGCAGGTTCGGTCGTCACCCTCAACCGGCCGGGGAAGGCGAAGCCGGGAACGGCAGGGCCGTTCCTGCCTCATGTTTCAGCCCATGTTGCGGCCGACGGCGAACTCATCATCAGCCATCCGGTTTTCCTCGGCTATGCCGGAGGCAGTGCTGCGCCCGCCTTGCTCGCCACAGGCGATACCGTAAAGGTCGATCCGCATGGCCATGTGGCTATCCGCGGCCGCAAGTCCAATCTGATCGTCACCGGTTTTGGCCGCAACGTTTCGCCCGAATGGGTGGAGCGGGAAATGCTGGCCCAACCTGCCATCCGCCAGGCCATCGTCTATGGCGACGGTTCGTCATCTCTTTCGGCCCTTGTCGTGCCGATGACGCCGGAAACGACCGAAGCACATATCAACGCCGCCATCGCCTCGGCGAATGTCAATCTGCCGGAATACGCCGCGGTCAAGTCATGGCGTCTGGCTTCACCCTTCACGCCGCAGAATGGTCAGCTGACGGCCAATGGTCGCCCCTGCCGTCGAGCCATTCACGCGGCCTATGGCATTTCTCACGCTTCCCGCGACATGACCGAGGAGACCATGGCATGACTTTCTTTCATCGCCTGGCCGAGGAAACCGCTCCCGAACGCCAGTACCTCATGTCCACGCCGCAGATCGTCGACGGTCTCAAGGGCGATATCACGCTTCCTACCTATCTCGATTATCTGCAGGAAGCCTATCACCATGTGAAGCACACGGTGCCTTTGATGAACGCCTGCAGGGCGCGGCTCAGCGAGCGGCAAAAATGGCTCGTACCCGCACTCGATGAATATATCGACGAGGAAACGGGCCATGAGCTCTGGATTCTCGAAGACATTGGCGCAGCGGGAGGCGATGCCGCGAAAGCCAAGGCATCGACGCCGCGCTTTGCCACCGAGGTGATGGTGTCCTACGCCTATGACTTCATCAATCGCCTCAACCCTGCCGGTTTCTTCGGCATGGTCTTTGTACTTGAAGGCACCAGCACGCAAATTGCCACGCATGGCGCGGATGCAATCCAGAAGTCGCTGAAGCTTGGCGACGAGTGCTTTCACTATCTGAAGTCGCATGGCTCGCTCGATATCGCGCATATGCGATTCTTCGAGAGCCTCATGGCCAAGGTCGAAAACCGGGACGACCAGGACGCCGTCCTTCACATGGCACGCCGGATGTTCATTTTGTTCTCGAACATGTTCCGGTCGATCCCGCACAAGGCTGTGTGATCATGCCGCTCGCCGGCAGGCATGTGGCGGTGACCGGCGGCTCCGGTGGAGTAGGCAGGCCCTTGGTCGAGGGACTGCTCGCCGATGGCGCCTTGGTCACCGTACTCGGCCGGACAGCGCTGCCGGACCGCCCAAGGCTTTCCTGCATAGCCGCGGATTTTTGCACGGATCGGGGCTTGCAGGAGGCCACGGCCATCCTTGCCGGCATTGGTCCCGATGTTCTCGTACATCTCGCCGGCCAGCAATATTTCGGTCCGTTCGATAGCCAGGCGCTGGACGACATCATCAGGGCCTATCACATCAACCTGGTGGCGCCCGCCATTCTGACCCGCGCGGTGCTTCCCGCCATGAAGTTTAAGGGCCGGGGGCAGGTGATCTTCGCTGGATCGGTGTTCGGCGCCATACCCTTCGCCCACTTTGCCGCCTATTCCAGCGCTAAAGCCGGTCTAGCAGCGCTGTCGCTGGCGCTCGAGCGCGAAAATCGCGGAAGCGGCATTGCATTCACCTGCGTCGTGCCGCGGGCCATTCGCACCGGCATGGCGACAGAGAAGATTCGCCAATTCGCCAAGCTTGCAAAATTCAAGTTCGACGAGCCCGTGTCGGTGGCAAATCGTCTCCGGCACATCATTCGCAAGGGCGGCGGCAGGCTGGGACCGGGCTTTCCCGAAGCCCTGTTCATGCGCATTCACGGGCTTTCGCCGTCGCTTGTTTCGATGGGCGTTCATGGAACGAACGCCAAGGCGCGCGCCCTGTTCTCTTCCAAGAGCGCTGCAGTGAGAGAGTAATCCGCCATGAGCAAGTTCGTAAGGTATCTACTGGCTTCCGCTGTGATCGCCTGGGGCGGCGGAATCGCACATGCTTCCGACGATCCTGCAATGGACCGCGACGTTCTCGGCATTGCGCTGAAGTGGGAGCAGATCAAGTTCGAGGAGGACGGGTCGTCGGACCAGTTCGATCATATTGACGCTCTGGCCAAGGAAGCCGGCCGGCTCGTCGCAAAATATCCAGGCCGGGTTGAGCCGCTGATCTGGCAAGGCATCACCACCAGTGAAGAAGCGGGCATGGCGAGCATGCTACACGCCATGAGCTATGCCAAATCTGCAAGGTCGATTCTGGAAAAGGCATACGCCGAAGACCCCTCGGCGCTGGATGCCGGCGCGCCCACCAGCCTTGGCGTTCTTTATTACCGCGTGCCGGGCTTCCCTCTCGGCTTTGGCGACAACAAGAAAGCGCGCGCATTGCTCGAAGAAGCCGTGCGGCGTGCTCCCGACGGCATGGACGCCAATTACTTCTACGCCGACTTTCTGATGTCTCAGAAGGAATATGCCAAGGCTGACAAAGTGCTGAAACATGCCTTGGAACTCCCGGTGGATTCAAAACGCCCGCTGTGGGATGCGAACCGGCGCGGGGTAATCAAGGAGCTGATTGCAAAGGCCGAGTCGCACTGACGCCCGGCCTCATGGTGCAACGGTTCTGGGATGGTGTCGGCGCACAGCTTAAGACGCCCCGAGGCTATTGGGGCTCGCTTGCCGGTCGGGCGATGCGGTTTGTCAACGCGCGCGTCAATGCTGTTGCCGTTGAAGCTCTTCGCCTGAGTGCGGGGGAGCACGTGGTTGAAATAGGCTGCGGTCCGGGCCACGCATTGAAGCTATTGTTGGCGTCATCGCCGGATGCGACCGTGACGGGTATCGATCACTCCGCGGTGATGATCGGGCAGGCGGCGGCGCTTAACGCCAAGGCGTTGCGTGAGGGGCGCCTGACGCTGCTGAGCGGGGACTTCACGGACCTCCCTTTTGCCAGTCAAACGGTCGATGCGGTGCTGGCGGTCAATGTCGCCTATTTCATGCAGGGCGCTCAGGCTCTTGCCGAAGCGCGGCGCATATTGCGTCCGGGAGGACGGATCGTCGTCTACGTTACGCACACCCTCTCGATGCGCAGTTGGCGTTTTGCCGGTCCCCATACTCATCGCCTCTTTGACGAGCACGCCATCGGCGGCATGCTGGCATCGGCGGGATTCCTGCAATCCGAAATCGAGGTTCGCACGGTGGATGCGGGATTCGGGATCAAAGGTCTCATTGCAAAGGCACGGATGACATGAGTTCGGATAACTGGGTTGTATCATCTTGTCGCCGCAGCGAAAGAATTGGCGTCAATCGGGCTTCGGCCTCTCGGCAGGTTTGTTTGCGGCGGCCAAGGGTGCTAGTTTGAGCCGGGGCATGACTTGGAGGTAGTTGGATGGAACTCTTCGCCATTCGTCGACGCAGTGCCTGGGCAGACTCGAAGGCTTTGGAAGCCGCTGCCGCCAAATCCAGCAAGATCGGCAATGAAGATATGCCGGACAGGGTCAAATGGATCCGCAGCTATGTTGTCAAGGAAGACGACGGCAAGCTGGGTACCATTTGCATCTATGAGGCGAAGGACGCGGAATCGCTCCGTGAACACGCGCGGCGTGTCGGCATGCCGGGCGATGACATCAGCCCCATTGCAACGACGGTCGTGGTGCGGGACGATCCCAAGAAATAGGCGCAACCGCGCCTTGAATCCCGGTCGGAGACGGCCGGGATTCTAGTAGGGCGATACCGAGCGGCTTACGGCGACCAGCCAATTGAAATAGATCAGGCCAACAAGCGCCAAGCCAAGGGCCGCGCCCACGATCAACAGGTCGGCCCGTACATTCCGAACCCGCGCAAGGAATATTGACATCACTGAACTCACCACTTCATTGTCAAAGGGGTAAGTATAACAAGAGTAATATTACAGCATTATAACGGTCGCGAATCCGGGCTGGGACGCAGCCGAAGCGCCTGAGAAGCGCGTTTGCACCTATAAACCTATAATATGTTTGCGAGAAGCAGGAGCTTAAAAGTTTGCTCAACTGAGCAATCGAAAAAGTGCCCGCGCTATCCCGCTCCAAAACAGAACCAGGCAGAACCCCAAGGCCAGCCAGAACGGCAGTACTTCATCCCGCATAACGCAGTCTCCCCTTGCGTCCCGCGATAAGGAGTGTCGGCCGGCTGTGGCTGTTCCGAGTCTCAATTGTGACGCTTGATGTCGTACTTAACGGATGGTTTCTGGGCGATTCGCGCGAGTGCCCTCGGCTGTTACATCTTCGCTTGTTGCGCCTTGGCCCTTAAAGCCCGAGGATTGAGTTGCGGTGAGGCCGGTGAGGCAGCCCAAGGGAGCGCAATCGTCCCGGGAGGGGGCGGCACAGTCTTGCGCCGCAGGCCCATCCCGGTCGTTCTCTGCAGGATGCTTAGGATTTGGCGAGCGTGCCTTCGTAGAGATAGTGCGGCGCTCCCTCTCCGTACATCACGTCGTAGAAGCGCATCACGCCGACAAGCCCGTCGCCAGAGATATAGTGGATGCAGCCGCCGGCGATTTCTTTTTCGGCGGCCGGCGCTGGGCAAGATCCCGAAGGAAAGACGCCGTTGAAAGTATATTGCGTGTCGAACTTGGCGTCCTTACCGTCGAGCGTGCCCGAGAACTCCTCGCGGCCGATTTCGGTATAGAGCGCAAAGCCATTCATCTCCTGACAGTTGAAATGGCTGACGAAGGCCGACCAGCAGCCGCTCAGACTGCCCTTCATTTCCATCGAGTAACTGGCCTTCTTGGCAGCGCCGCAGTCGGAAGGCTTGCTGTCTCCCGACACTGCGACGACGGTCCCGGCGGAGAAACTCGGACTTGCCCCCGCCAGAGCACCTGCGGCAGTCAGTGCCAATGCCTTGCAAATGTAGCCAAATGTTCCGCTTCTCATTCTCATGATCAACCTCCTAGGCCGAAAGAGAAATCAAGCTCCGGGAACCGTTCCCGGAGCCTGCCGAACTCGGCTTCAGTCCGCGAACGACTTTACTTTATCACAGACCGCTGCCTGGGGCCACGATCACATGAACGGATCATGCTGGCGAAGATCCCGGGGGGTGATACTCGACAATGTGGAAGGCGGGCGCGAATCGCGCTTTCAAAGCCGGATCGATTAGTCCGGCATGACAACTATTGGAGCCGACCGCCGTCGCCTGGTCCGCCTCAGCGAGAGGTTCATTTGAGCCGCTTTGGCGTAAATCGCATCTTCGGTACGACCGAGCTTCTCTCCGATGGCGGGCCCGGAAATGTTCGCTTTCACCATCTGCCTGATGACTTCCAATTCCTCAGGGGCCCACGACGCGCCGTGGTTCTTCGGTGGCTTAGCTCTCTTCGGGGGGTTCGTTATCTTCGGTTTCTTCGATTTCTTCGGTTTTCTCGCCATTGGGACCTCCTTCCCTCTCGCTACAAGCACTCTTGCCTGACGTAATGAGTCTGGCAAGATCATCCGCGTCGCGCTGGTGCCTCAATAACAGGGGGCGTCAGTGTCGGGTGGTGGGCTCTGCTTCGAGAGGAGGGTTAAGTGACCGGTCTAACCTCTTTGTAAGGACATCCAGCTTCTTCGAACAAGCCTTCATCCGCTTTTTGTATTCGGACTCAAATTCTGGGGTTCGCTCATTGGCTGGTGTATCTCTTTTCAGAGCTTCAAGTTCTTTCAACTCACCAAATGCGGCTTCCATCTCGGGAAGAATGTCATCCAGCACAGGAGGGGGCTGCGCGAGGTATCTCATGGCGTCAAACAGAAGCTCGTCGTAGATTTCGCGACGGGTTTTCCGCTTCTGGGACAAGATTTTGCCCTTCATTTCGGTTGGCTGGGGCGGGAGGGATCGAACCTCCGAATGGCGGAATCAAAATCCGCTGCCTTACCGCTTGGCTACGCCCCATCGCTTCGGCGGGCTGGGTATAGCGGCTTGATTGCCCCCCTGCAATCGCCTGAAGCCGGCCGGTCAGGACAGGGTTTCCAGCCATTTGCTGGGGCTTTCCCCCTTAACCCTGAGGAATTCGCGGTTGAAATTGGATTTCGTGTTGAAGCCGCTCGCCAGCATCGCCTCCGTGACCGATTTGCCCTCGCTGATCAGCCCGCAGGCATGCTCGATACGATGGCGATTGATGTAGCGCGAGACATTCTCGCCCTTGACCCGGTTGATGGCGCTTGAAAGCTGCTTCGCCGGCACGGTCAATTTCCGGGCGAGGCGGGCAAGCGTGAGATCGGGGTCGAGAAACGGCTTTTGCGCCGCGACGTAGTCATCGAGTCTCACGACCATCGACTGCTGCCTTTCGCTGTCCTCGGGCGATGGGCTGGCGTCGTCCGCCGGGTCGTCGCGTTTGCCTTCGGTGGCCGGGGAAAGACTAAGCGCGCCAAGGGCGAGCAATGTGAGCGACGAGACGAGGCTCGGCACCCACAGCAGCACACCCGTTTCCCCGCGGGCCAGGTAATAGGCGATCAGAACGTCGGAGGCGGCCGAGACAATCAGGGAGAGGGCGACGATCCGCCACGCGAGGAGCGGCCGGCTACCGCTTTCGAGGCGGCTATGCGGCAGGCTGTCTTCGCCGCGTCCCAGCCGCAGCAACATGGCGACGCCGTAACCTGCGAATAGCGCCGGAATTAAAATGTCGAGCAGAAGCGGCTGGAGCAGAAGACACAAGAGCGCCAGCACGAAACCGGCCGAATGGATGACGATGTCGTATTCCCCTGTAGCGCCGCCCGCTGCTTGACGAAAGGCCAGCCACGCGACCGCCGGAATGACGCTCGCCAGTAGGGGCTGCAAGAGCCGCAGTTCCGCGACGCCGTAATACTGGACCAGCGAAACTATGACGCCTTGCAAGGCGCAAATAGCGATCAGCGCCAAAAGCGTTGCGTGGGTTTCCCGCGTCGCCATGCGATGCGCCAGGAACGCGAACAACACCAGCGCGATGATCAGGGGTATCGGCAGGACAGGCATTTCTACCTCCTAGAACCGGTTTTGCATGACCTCAATCCGGTTTGAGGGCGCCCTCCGCCGAAATCCATGGCTGAAAAAGGCGAGGTAACCCGCTGAAAGGAGACTTCCCATGAAACACCTGCTCGCCGCCCTGGCGGTCATGATGTCCGTGTCCGCCGCCCTCGCCGCGGACCGCGTCGGCATGACCGCCATCAATATCCCCGCGGCCCACCACGACCGGCCCGTGAAAACCCTGGTCTTCTTTCCCGCCGAGGGCGGCACGGAAACCGTGATTGGCGATAACCCGGTCTTCTTCGGCACCACCCTGCGCGAGCATGCAGAAGGCCTGCCGGGCAAATACCCGGTGATCCTCATGTCGCATGGCTGGGGCGGCAACGCGGTCAGGATGGCCTGGCTGGAAGCAGGGCTCGCGGCAAGGGGCGCTATCGTCGTGGCGGTCAACCATCCCAACAGCACCACCGGAGATATTCAGTATCAGAGCGCCCTCAACCATTGGACACGGGCGGAGGATTTATCGGTGGCGCTCGACTATGTGCTGAAGGATGCGGCATTGGGGCCAATGATTGACCCCGCCCGCATTTACGCGGCCGGCTTCTCCTATGGTGGCTGGACGGCGCTCTCCATGGCCGGAGTGCGGGGGCGGCGTGCGGGTTTTGAGGCCTATTGCAAGGCGGCCGGTGATGGTTCTGACTTCTGCCGTATGTTGAAGAAGCAAGGGGTGGAAATCGCGGCGATTGATGGGGCCAAATATGAGGCTTCATACAAAGATAATCGCATTGCCGCTGTGGCCGCCATCGAGCCGGGTCTGACCTGGGACCTGACACCAAGCGATGTAACGGATCTCGATGTGCCGGTTCTTCTGATTGGTCTTGGCCAGGGCAAGGACCGGCTGGAGGCCACCGATACAAGCAAGACGGGCAACAATTTCGAGGCGTTGCTTCCGGCGGCTAGGGTGGAGGTCATCGCACCCGCCAACCACTTCACGGCCTTGGGACTGTGCAAGCCTATGGGCGCGGCACTACTGGCCGAAGAGAATGACGACCCCGTTTGCACCGATCCGCCGGGAACCGATCGCAAGGCCGTGCTCGAAAAAATCATCGAGCTCCTGGTCAGCCACTTCAACCTGAACTGAGAGAGAAGGGCGGCTGCCAGGCCGCCCTTTTCATTGCGATCAAGGCACCAACGTATAGATGAAATCATACTCCGTGCCCTTCTCGTCGCGGGAATGGAGCTTCATCTCGCCGGTCTTGCCGGCATAGGCACCAGTTCCGCCGGTCACCGCCAGCATCGAATCCTTACCATCAAGGAACGGGCCTTCGACCGTGATCTGGCCGTCATCGAGTGACAAGGTCCAGAAGCACTCCCAGGCCTTGCCGGCGACCGTGCGGATGCACCAGCCATTGTCGCTACCCAATAACTTGGTGTTTTGGGCATCGTAGATTTCATTCTGGAAAGTGAGGAGATCGCCCGGACTGTCGCCGGAAGCACCGAGATCGGTAACGGCATCTGTTGTGGCGCGCTCGACGAGCGTCAGGTTCTGTGCCGCGCTTGCAGCGACGGGCACGATCGTCAGAGCGAGGAAAGCGGTGAGGGCGAGGCGAAGTCCAGACATTACATCCTCCTATAATCCGTCGGTATGAGACGGCACCGCGATCCTAGCTCACCCAATGTCAGTATCAAAGCGGCCACAGCACGCCGATCAGAGCGATCACGGCATAGTTGAAGCCTGCGAAGGCGAAGAACGCCGCCGGTCCACGCCAGGAATAGCCGACGGCTTCTTTGCGCTCCGGCCTGTATCCACTGATCAAGGGCGCGCCGATAAGCAGGGCAAGCACGATGCCGGATACGACATCGAGTATGAAATGCTGCTTCACCAGGAGAACCGCGATCGCCACCATCGGCACGCTTAATCCAAGTATCAGCCCCATCAGGCGCGAGGCCTTCCATGCCGCAAGCGCGGCAAGCGTGACGAGCGCGAGATGCAATGATGGAAAGGCATTGGCCGAAGGATCGACCTGATAGAGCACGGCCACCATGCGATCCGAGAATTGCGCGATGACGAGCGTCGCCTGTGCTCTCAGACCCATCGCGCTTACCGGATAGATGAGAAAGACAAGGCACGCGATCGCGATGGTGAGCGCATAGGCGAGGATGGCGCGGCGATAGAGGCCTTGCGATTTGACGAGAAAGAGCGGTGCGACGGCTGCCGGGATCACCCAGATATAGATCCACACCCACGTCGCCTCGAAGGGAAGTGCAAGATCAAGCGGAAGTGCCAGATCATGCACCCGCCCAGGATCGGTGAGGTACCCAATGCCGAAATACCCGCTGCCGAAAAGCGCGAGCAGGCTGAGCGCAAGAAGAGCTTTCTCACGAAAATGAGGCGCGCCCTCCCCCTTGTGGGGAGGGTAGGGGTGGGGGTCGCGCCGACGGCTCATTCTCGTATCGAGGAAATCTGGCGAGAGTTTCAAAACCCCCACCCTTAATCCCTCCCCGCAAGGGGAGGGAGAGATTACTTTCGCTCACTGGCCGCAAGATCGCCCCAGCGCCAATCCTTGACGAACGGCATGTCGTCGCCATGCTCGCGGATATAGGCCTTGTGCTCGGTGAGCTTGTCGCGCATCGCCTGCTTTACGTAAGCCGCCTTGCCGGAAAGATGCGGCACCCGGTCGATGACATCCTCGACCAGATGGAAGCGGTCGAGATCGTTGAGCACCACCATGTCGAAGGGCGTCGTCGTCGTTCCTTCCTCCTTGTAGCCGCGCACATGGATATTGTCGTGATTGTTGCGCCGGTAGGTGAGGCGATGGATCAGCCAGGGATAGCCATGCTGGGCGAAGATCACCGGCTTGTCGCGCGTGAACAGCGTATCGAAATCGGCGTCCGTCAATCCATGCGGATGCTCGGTATGCGGCTGGAGCGTCATCAGGTCGACAACGTTGATGACCCGCACCTTGAGGTCGGGCAGGTGAAGGCGCAGCAGATCGACGGCCGCCAATGTCTCGAGCGTCGGCACGTCGCCGGCGCAGGCCATGACCACGTCGGGCTCGCCGCCCTGGTCGTTGCTCGCCCAGTCCCAGATGCCGATGCCGGCGCTGCAGTGTTTCACCGCCTGGTCCATGGTGAGCCATTGCGGCGCCGGTTGCTTGCCGGCCACGATCACATTGATGCGGTTCCAGCTCTTCAGGCAGTGATCTGTCACGTAGAGCAGGCAATTGGCATCGGGCGGCAGATAGACGCGCACGACGTCGGATTTCTTGTTGCAGACGTAGTCGATGAAGCCCGGATCCTGGTGGCTGAATCCATTGTGGTCCTGCCGCCAGACATGGCTCGTGAGGAGATAGTTGAGCGATGCGATCGGTCGCCGCCACGGAATCTCATTGCAGGTCTTCAGCCACTTCGCATGCTGGTTGAACATGGAGTCGATGATGTGGATGAAGGCTTCGTAGCATGAGAAGAAGCCGTGCCGGCCGGTGAGGAGATAGCCCTCGAGCCAGCCCTGGCAGGTGTGCTCAGAAAGAATTTCCACGACACGCCCGTCCGGCGCGAGGTGGTCGTCATAGGAAAGCGTCTCGGCGACCCAGGCCCGGTCTGTTACTTCGAAGACATGTGACAGGCGGTTCGAGGCGGTCTCATCCGGCCCGAAGACGCGGAAATTGCGGTCCTTGGCGCTCGCCTTCATGACATCGCGCAGATATTCGGCCATCACGCCGGTTGATTCGGCGTTGCGCGCGCCCGGCTTGTCGACCTTCACTGCATAGGGTGCGATCGCCGGCAGTTCGAGCTGGCGCAACAGCAAGCCGCCATTGGCATGCGGGTTAGCACTCATGCGGCGTTCGCCCTTTGGCGCCAATGCAGCGATCTCCGGCTTCAACGCGCCATCTGCGTCGAAGAGTTCTTCCGGCACGTAGCTCTTCATCCAGTCTTCGAGCAATTTCACATGGCCGGGCTTGGTCGCCATTTCGGCGAAAGGCACCTGGTGCGAGCGCCAATAGCCTTCGGCCTTCTTGCCGTCGACTTCCTTCGGCCCCGTCCAGCCCTTGGGCGATTTGAGCACGATCATCGGCCAGGCCGGGCGTTCAGTCTTACCGCCCTCGCGTGCCGCAGTCTGGATCGCCTGGATTTCACCGATCACCCTATCGAGCGTGCTCGCCATGAGCTGATGCATGGTGGCGGGATCATCGCCCTCGACCCAGTAAGGCTTGTATCCGTAGCCCACCATCAGGCTTTCGAGTTCCTCGCGCGGGATGCGCGCGAGGATCGTCGGATTGGCGATCTTGTAGCCATTGAGATGGAGGATCGGCAGCACCGCGCCGTCGGTCGCGGGGTTGAGGAACTTGTTCGAATGCCAGGAGGTGGCGAGCGGGCCCGTTTCCGCCTCGCCGTCGCCGACCACGCAGGCCACGATGAGATCGGGATTGTCGAACACCGCGCCGAAAGCATGCGAGAGGGCATAGCCAAGCTCGCCGCCTTCATGGATCGAGCCAGGAGTTTCCGGTGCCACATGGCTTGGAATTCCGCCCGGAAAGCTGAACTGTTTGAAGAGGCGCGCCATGCCCTGTTCGCTTTGCGAGATGCGCGAATAGGTCTCGCTGTAAGTGCCCTCGAGCCAGCAATTGGCGACCAGTCCCGGCCCGCCATGGCCCGGACCCGCCATATAGATCATCGACAGGTCATGGGCTTTGATGATGCGGTTCAAATGCGCATAGAGGAAATTGAGCCCCGGCGTCGTCCCCCAATGGCCAAGCAATCGCGGCTTGATGTGCTTGAGCTCCAAGGGCTCCTTCAACAGAGGATTATCGAGGAGATAGATCTGCCCGACGGAGAGATAATTCGCCGCCCGCCACCAGCGATTGATGAGGTCGAGTTCCGTGTCGCTCAGCGGGCCGGAAGCGTTCTTATTTGCCATTTCGGTGATCTTCTCCTGTTCGGGCTCGTTCTAGCCAGCTTTCACGGCAATTCCCTGACGATGGTTCGGCAAACCCGCCTTGATGCCAATCAAGCTCGAAGCCGCTTGACCCAGATCAAGGAACGGCTCTCCTTTGTGACATTACTTAAGGTTGTAAGCTAGGCGAGGACGATTGATGCCCGAGCAACCGGACATTCAAAGCAGGCCGTCGGCATGGTCACGCGCCGGAATTGGATTTCTCATCGGCGTCTGCGCGACCATTGCAACTGCGGCTATGCAGATCGCGTTGTTCGGCTATTGGTTCAGGCACCTCCCGGTTCGGCCAGACTTCACAACCAACCAGCTTAACTACCTCTCTATCGGGTTTTTCCTGTTCGTTCCGGCCTTTTCGCTCTTCATGCACTTACTCGTGTTCGCAGTGTTTTTGCCGCTCGCCTATGCAAGGCAGCGCCGCCTGCCAGGCGGTGCCATTGAGATGCGGCTGACAATTGGTATTTCGCTCCTGATCGAAGCAGTTGGCTCCGTTTTCCTGATCGGTTGGGGTGGCACGCATGTCCTTTTGGCCATCACTGCATTGCCGCTCCTTGCTGTCACCGCGTTCACCGGTTTCTTTTTCGTGCGAATGCTGAACAAATCCCTCCAGCATGACGGGGCTGATGTGACTCCCGCGCCAATTGCGACCGCAAATAATCCCAATCCCGCCGCGAATTAGCATCTTGCTCCACGGATGTACTTTTGGGCCGCGCCGAATGGAGCTTGACGCGAGGCCCCCGAGGCGGCAAAACCCCGGCCAATTTCCAAGATCGGAGTGTAGCGCAGTCTGGTAGCGCACCTGCTTCGGGAGCAGGGGGTCGGAGGTTCGAATCCTCTCACTCCGACCAATTACCCCGTTGAAATGATTGGGACGGAGCGACCCGACCCGTCGAGTTCAATCTCGGCCCAACTCGGGAAGTCGGTGTCAGATGCCAGCCAGCGATCAATTGCCTCTGATCTTGCTCAGAGCGTCTTTAGCGTAAATGCCCACTATCCCTTCGTCCCCGAGCGCGATTAAAGCAGGAATCGCTGCCTTCGCTTCAGGTCCAATCTTTCCGAGGGCCTGCACGGCCTCGCTACGAATATTTTCATTCTTGAGGGCCTCAATGAGCGAAGGCACGGCATCAGCCGCAGCCGGTCCGAACCACCCCAGACGCTTGGCTGCGATCAGCCGCGCGAACGGGTTGCCAGTGTTGAGCTCCATTTTCAAGCTGGCAACCGTGATGGTAAGCGGGAGTGCCGCGACTCGAAGGCCATCATATAGGCGCTCTCGCACGCTTGCGTATTCGTTGTCCCAATGGAAGGGGAAAGTATAGGAGTCCGGAAAATTTTCGAGGCCTTTCTGGTCTATGCCAGGTCTGAACTTCTGCAGCATCTGCCTTGCTTCCTCTCGCCGGCCTAACTGCGCTAGCACGGAGCTGAGAGGTACAAGCAACATCCCCGCTTCCGGGTTTTGCCTGACACCTTCTTCGAAGATATCGGCCGCTTGTTTGAGATCGCCCATCGTGAAAAGCGCCGTGCCACGGGCAAGAACGTAGTGACTGGGATAATTCGGATTGAGCCTCATGGCCGTCGCGACGAAATTCAGCGCTTCGGCCGGCTCGCCCGAGATCGTCAGGGCCCAAGCCATGGCGATATGCGCTTCCGGATCATTGGGATCCAAAGCAATTGCTCGACCGGCGTCCCGGCGTGCAGCCGTGGCAAGTCCTTGATAGACGTCTTGCAACGCCTCGGCAGTGTAAGAAAGTGGAGTCGGGTATCGCTTTGCCAGTTCTAGGTAGCCCTGGCCTTTATACCAGGGAGTCGCCGTATCCTTGGCAAATTCCTTAAACCAGAGTGAGTCATAGGCGCGAAAATAGGCCAACGCCAAGGCGGCGTAAGCGCGCCCATATTCGGGATCGAGTTCGACGGCGCTCTTCAAGTATTTTATGGCAGCGATGGTATCGTTTGCATTGAAGCGCAAATAGAGGCTCCATCCCTTATCAAAGGCCTCTTTGGCTTCGATGTTTTCCGTTTTGGCGCTGGCGATCTCATGCTTTTCGGTCTTGGTGAGATTGACTTTCAGTGCCTCGACGATCTTGGACAGAAAAGCATCCTGCGCGTCGAAGAGATCTGCAACATTGCCGTCAAATCTGTCGGCCCATACATGTCCGCCCGTAAGTGCATCGATGAGTTGCGCGTTAACACGGAGACGATTCCCGGCGCGTTGCACGCTTCCTTCCAGGACGTAGCGGACACCCAGTTCCTCCGCGACCTGACCGATTCTCACCGCCTTGCCTTTGTAAATGAAGGTCGAGTTCCGAGAGATGACGAAGAGTCCGGAGACCTTTGAGAGGTCGGTAATCAAGTCATCCGTCATGCCGTCCGTAAAGTTCTCCTGTCCCGCATCATTGGACATATTGGTGAACGGCAACACCGCGATAGAAGGCTTGTCAGGTAGGGGGAGCGCCATTTTTGCCGGCGAGGCCAGTTCGGCTCGTTCGCCGAAACCGCTGCCAAAGTTCATCCAAAGCGCCGCCCCTCCAACTATTAGGATCAATACCGCAGCGGCGACCACCAGCCACCGCCGCGCGGCATGATGGCTGCCTCTGGCCGAAATCGTCTTGGCCGCGACCGGACCCACGCGATAGAGGCGAACAGGTTTTTCGATATTCTTGACTCGCCGTTCGCCCAAGAACTCGAACCCATAATCGAGCTTCTTCTCCACTTGATCGAATGCGGTTCCCGAAATCAGGACGCCTCCCGGGTCGGCCAATCCTTCAAGCCTCGCCGCGACATTCACGCCGTCGCCATAAATATCCTGGCCTTCCACGATGACGTCGCCGAGATTGATGCCGATACGCAGCACGATACGCTGCTTATCAGGCAGGTTCTGATTGGCATCGGCAAAACCTTTCTGCAATTCGACGGCGCATTGCACCGCGTCGACAGCACTGCCAAACTCCACCAGGACACCATCGCCCATCACTTTGACGACGCGGCCGTGGTGTTCGGCAACCACCGGCGCCAGCACATTTTGCCGCCGGGCCTTGAGGGAGTTTAGTGTACCAGCCTCGTCTTGCTCCATGAGGTGGGAGTATCCGACAACATCGGCGGCCAGGATCGCTGCAAGGCGGCGTTGGATGCGGGTCTCTGTCATGCGATGGCGGAGTTTTCCGGAAGCGGGAAGGAATGGTATTGGAACCCGTGCCGGGAGTCTATTCGGGCCTATTTCCGCACTGGGCAACCGAGTCTGGCCACCCATGTCCGCGAAGCGTCGAACTGACACCTGACAGCGGTCATCCCGCTCGACTTACTCACGGCACGATCTCGATTGGCGTACCGTCGGGGACCGCGCGCCAGATTTCATCCATCTCCGCATCCGTTACCGCGACGCAGCCCGCCGTCCAATTCATGAAGCGGTGAAAGCCGCCGACCCAGCCATAGCCATTCATGATGCCGTGGATCATGATGAAACTGCCGGGGCTCACGCTCCGTTCCGCCGCGCGCGCCGTGTCCGCCTCGTTTGGGTAGGAGATCCACAAGGAGAGATGCGCCGCGCTGTTGGGATTGCGGCCGCGAATGAAATACCGCCCGACCGGCGTCAGCAGATCGCCGCGCTGCGCCTTCTTGCCTGGCTCGCCCTTGCCGAGCGCCACGACATAGGTTTTGAGCGGCTTTCCGGCGCTAAAGAGCGTCATGCGCTGCTGCGATTTCTCGACAAGGATGCGATCGGCGATCACGTTTTGAGGCAGCGGCGCCGAGGGCGCGACCTTGACGCCGACCCACACCGCGCCTGCCACCAGCGCGGCCAGCATCGCAGCAATGCCGAACCGGGTTTTCATTGCCGGGAGCCTATGGCGTATAATGCCTGGCCATGAGCCTCACTTTCGACCGTGAATTCGACCCGCCGATCGGCGTTCCAGAGAAAATCTCCCCGCTTATCCGGCGGGTCCTTTGCGACAATCCCGGCCCCTTCACCTTTCGCGGCACGGCGAGCTTCATCGTGGGCGAGGGCGAGGTTGCAATCATCGATCCGGGCCCCGACAGCGACGCGCATTTGGAGGCGCTCCTGGAGGCGGTTAAGGGCGAAAAAGTCAGCCATATCCTCGTCACCCATACCCATCTCGACCACTCGCCCCTCGCCAGGCGCCTCAAGACCGCGACCGGGGCTCCCATCCTCGCCTATGGGCCCCCCGAACAGCCGGCCGAAGCCGGGCAGGGATTTAGGCTCGACGCCAGCATAGACCCCGATTTCTTAGTAGACATACCCCTGCGACATGGCGATGTCGTGGCGGGCGGGAAGTGGACGCTCGAATCCGTCTTCACCCCCGGCCACATGTCGAACCACATGAGCTATGCCCTGAAGGAGGAGCGCGCGCTGTTTTGCGGCGATCACGTCATGGCCTGGGCGACCAGTGTGATCGCGCCTCCGGACGGCAATATGGGGCAGTATTTCAGTTCCTTGCGCCTGCTGCTCGAGCGTGACGACGCAATCTACTACCCCGCGCATGGCCCGGCGCGGCCCGATCCCCTGCCACTGGTGCGCGCCTATCTCGTCCATCGCCGGCAGCGCGAGGAATCGATTGTCACGCGCCTGCGCCGCGGCGACCGCACGATTGCCGAAATTGTGAAGGCCAATTACGCCGATACCGACCCCCGGCTGCATCCGGCGGCTGCCTTGTCGACGCTCGCGCATATGCAGCACCTGATCGAGCAGGGCCGCGTCTCGACATCCGGAGAGGCCACTCTCGAGGCCCAATATGCTGCCGTCGATCGCTGATGCCTGCGCCGCCGCAGATCGGGCCGATTTTCCAGATAGTGATCGAGAGTATCATTTGACGCAAAAGACGATGACAGCCATCGAGAGTTTCGTACGTGCCGCGCTGGCGAAGCAAGTAACAGCGGATTAATACGAGCCGGCTGACTGCGACATTACGGCAGTCCATATCGCCGCAATGGCGTCGGCGAATTGTCATATACTGTCAGGTAATCCTCGGACTCAGGAGGATGGCTTCATGTATCACGTGCATGCCATCACGACAATTTCCGTGCTAGGTTTCCTTCCTGGCTTGGGAAAGTTGCTGCGCGCTGCATTCAGAACCGACATCGGCAGTATCTACAAGCTCACCCAGGACGATAAGGTACGGAAAAGTCAGGCCTATCGCCTCGCAGAAAAGACCTTGAGCGAAAAGAAGACTCGCGACCACATCGCCCGCATCGTCTATCTGCCGCCACTGCATCTGTTTTGGAGTCTGCGAGGGCAGGGAAAGACCCCCGCCGAGCGGCTTCACCGCGCCTATTGTCAGGAATTGTGGAACGATCGCAATGCATGGGAACGTTGTTCCATGCTGCTCATGTACCTGGCGTGGCCTTTCGCCGTGCCGCTCGCCATGCTCTGGGCAACTAATAACAATGGCCGCATCATTGCTGCACGAACCGGTAAGTCTATTCCGCGGCAACTTGGCGAGGAATTGTCGGTTGCCGCACGCCACGGGATACTTCCGCCCTGGTATTACATCTTTGAATTGTACGACGACAGCAAGCGCGAGCACGCGGGCGAATATCTTTGCCGATACGAAACCAAAGGCGGCTTGTATCGTCTGGCAAAAGCTGGACATCGCACTGAACAGCGCTATCCGCTTCAAGACAAGGTCGAATTTGCAGCGCATTGCGCGAAGCACGGTCTTCCGGCGGTGCCGGCCTATCTGATCGCCGGTGAAGGCGAACTGCATTGGCCTGAAGGTTCAAGCGGCCATCTCCCTGAACGCGACCTCTTCTTCAAGCCGGCGCGCGGGAGGGGCGGCACCGGCGCCGAAGTCTGGCGCTATCGCGGTGATGGAAGCTATTGCCGGACGAACGGCGAAATCGCCTCGGAATCGGAACTTCAGGAAAGATTGCGCGGCAAGAACGAGACTTACATCGTCCAGCCGCGACTCACCAACCATGCCGCGATCCTTGACCTCAGCATCGGAACCCTTGCCACAGTCCGTATGCTCACCATTCTCGATGAGTATGAAAAACCCGTCGCTACCCACGCCGTATTCCGCATGGCGGTGGGCGATAATCTCGTCGTCGACAATTTCCACGCCGGCGGTATCGCCGCCAAAATTGACATGAAAACCGGAGTGCTGGGACGCGCAACGGATATCGGGCTCAGGGCCGAGCGGGGCTGGTGCGACCGGCATCCCGATACGGGCGGGCAGATAGTGGGACGCTGCCTGCCGTTCTGGCGCGAAACCGTTGAGGCGGCGGAAAAGGGGCATGCCGCGTTTCCCGGTCGCGTGTTAATCGGCTGGGATATAGCGATCACCGATGACGGGCCGGTGCTGGTCGAGGGCAATGCGGCGCCCGATGTCGATCTTATCCAGCGCCCCTATGGCGAGCCCTTAGGCAATTCGCGATTTGGAGAATTGCTCGACTATCACTTGGAGCATCCCATCACTGCGAGGGAAATACATAGTCCTTGAACGCATGGCGAAGCGTCAGCTTCGAGATCTTGCCCGCGGCTGTGTGCGGGATCTCATCGATGAAGACGACATCGTCTGGTAGCCACCATTTGGCGACCTTGCCGGTGAGGTGAGCGAGCACGTCATCGCGCGATACTTCGGCATCGGGCTTCTTCACGACGACGAGCAAGGGCCGCTCGCTCCATTTGGGATGCGCGATGCCGATGGCCGCCGCCTCTGCGACGCCCGGACAGCCGATGGCCGCATTCTCGAGCTCGATCGATGAAATCCATTCCCCGCCTGATTTGATAACATCCTTCGAACGGTCGGTGATCGCCATATAGCCGTGCTCGTCAACCGTCGAAACGTCGCCCGTGTCGAACCAGCCTTCCGCATCGAAGCTCGTTGCACCGTCGCCTTTGAAGTAGGACTTGGCAATGGCGGGCCCCCGGATTTTGAGCCGGCCGAAGGCCTTGCCGTCATGCGGCAGGGCGCGGCCTTCATCATCGGTGATCTTCATCTCGACACCGAAGGGCGGCCGGCCCTGCTTGATCTTGAACCGCCACCACTCCTCATGGGCGAGATGTTTGAGCGTGCCCTTACGCGCCCCGAAAGTACCAAGCGGGCTCGATTCCGTCATGCCCCAGGCGTGCAGCACATCGGTGTCGTAGCGCTCGATGAAGACGCGCATAAGCGCCTCCGGGCAGGATGAGCCGCCGATCGCCACGCGCTCAAGGTGCGGCAATTTCAATTGCGGATTCTGCTCGAGATGAGTGAGGAGCATGAGCCAGATCGTTGGCACGGCGGCGCTCATCGTCACCTGCTCGGTATCGAGAAGTTCATAAAGCGATTGGCCGTCGAGCTTAGGCCCCGGCATCACCAGTTTTGCGCCCACCATGGGGGCGGAGAAGGCGAGCGACCAGGAATTGGCATGAAACATCGGCACCACCGGCATCACCGTATCGCGGCTCGAGAGCGCCAATGCATCGGGCGCCACCGCCATCATCGCATGCAAGACGTTCGAGCGTTGTGAATAGACGACACCCTTGGGATTGCCCGTCGTGCCCGAAGTATAGCACATGCCGCAGGCTTCGTTCTCATCGAGCTGCGGCCAGGCAAAGCCGTCGTCACCTGAAGAAATCAATGTCTCGTAGCAGATCGGATTGCGCAAAGTAGTGTGAGCCGGCATGTGTGCCGCATCCGTCATCACGACAAAGCCCTTAATGCGCGGCAGCCGCTCCTGCAGCTTTTCGAAAATGGGCACGAAGGTGAGGTCGGTGAAGATCCACTGATCCTCGGCGTGGTTGACGATATAGTCGAGCTGGTCCGCGAAGAGGCGCGGATTGAGCGTGTGGACGACGGCGCCGATGCCCATCAGGCCGTACCAGGTCTCAAGGTGCCGCCAGCTATTCCAGGCCATGGTGGCGATGACGTCGCCGCGCTTGATTTTGAGCTCGCGCCCAACCGCGCTCGCAATGGCGCGCGAACGTCTGTCGAGATCGGCATAGGTCGTGCGCTGGATCGGTCCCTCGACCGATCGAGAAACGATTTCGCGGTCGCCATGCCATTCCGCCGCATGATCGAGGATGCGGGTGACGAGCAATGGCCAGTCCTGCATCAGACCGAGCATGTGAGGTTCCTCCCGAGGCTTTTTCTTAGAGACTAGCCTTTGCGGGATGAGGGCTCAATCGGTTGAAGGGAACGCCCCTCATCGCCCCTGGATCAAGTCCAGGGGCACCTTCTCCCCGTTGGCACGGGGAGAAGGGAGGTCATCCCTCGCCCCGCGAGAGCGGGGAGAGGGTGGCGCGCATGCGCCGGGTGAGGGGCACTCAGAACCGATTGATCGGCACGCCCTCATGCGCGATGAGGCCGAGGCAGATATCGCGCACCAGGCCCTGCTTGTGCGGGCCGTTCTGCGGATAGCGGATCATGTTGTCGCCATTGTGCATGAACAGAAACCCGCCCTTGCCGTCGTCGGTCGGATATTGCCACAGCCAGTCGGCGGGTTTGGGATCCTCCGCGCTCCCGACATCGGTGAGCCAGATGGCGCCCTTGGGCATGTCGGACCAGCCGCGCGCATATTGTCCGAAGACTCCGCTCCATCCGTCGAAATCCTCCGGCATGTTGCGGAAGAAGCCAAATGGATCGTTGCGCATGCGGACCTTCAGATTGCTGAAAGGTCGCGCCGGCACCGCCTGGAAGGCATGGAGAAAGGGAAGCCACGGGATTGCCGGTTCGGAGGAAACGACCAAATGGCCGCCGCGCTTCAGATGTACGAGCAACAGTTCCTGATTGCTGCGCAAGAAGAACTGGTCGTGGATATGCGGGATGTAGAGGATGTCGGTTTCGGCAAGGCTCTCGGCGGAAAGCTCGTATTGGGGCTGCAGTTTGAGCGTTCCGCCGGTGCCATCGAATGTCTCAGGCAGACCCTCGGCCGTCCACTCGCCCGATTTCGGATAGCACTGAAGATAAGTAACCGTGAACGACTTGCGCTTCCGGTCGATGCCGAGTTCGCGGTTCAGCCAGGGATAGAACTGGCGTAGAAACCGCGTCGTCGCCGGCATGAAGCGTTCGCCATTGTGGACATGGGGATCAAGCGTCGAGAGCATTAGGCGCCCGCCGCCTTCGAGCCTCTGGAAATCGATCAGCAAGCTGCCGCTGTCGTCATCGAGATTAAGCGCGCTCCGGCCTTGTGGATGAAGATCGAACACGCCGAACCAGTGCCAGCTCATGTCCTTGAGCGAAATAGTTTCGCAAATCGGATGTTTCGGCTCCGGCTGCCTGATTTCGAGATATGGATTGGGCTTCTGCCACCACAACCAGTCCTTGGCATCGATCTCGCGAAAGCCGAGCTTTACGACGTCGATCCATTCATGCACGCCTTTGGCGCCGAAGATGATCAGAAAGCCGCCCTTACGCACATAGGCGTTGAGCTGAGCGGAATGGCGCGCGAGTTCGACTCGATCCGTCCCGTCAGGTACGACAACCGCGGCATATTTGCTGAGATCGTGCCGGCCGAGTTCGCGCAGATAGAGCATGTCGTCGAGCTGATACGCGAAATCCTGAAACGTCGTGATCTGGCTGGCGCAACCCGCCGTCACATAGGCAATTGTCTTATTCGTCATTGGCTCTGGCCTAGCGTTCGAAATAGGGAGCAAAGGTGTAGCGGCCGGCGTCGGCAAAGGCCGCCTTGGCGATCGGCACTTCATAAAGGCGCGACAGATTTTCGGCGGTCAGCACATCGGCCACTGAGCCGTGCAGATAGCTGGGGCGATCCTTCATCAGAAGGACGTGGCTTGCGACTTCAAGCCCGTGCTGCGGCGCATGCGTGGTGAAGATGATGGTGAGGCCCATGCTGCCATTGAGCCGACGCAGCGTGGAAATGACGATTGATTGGTTCTTATAGTCGAGCGCCGAGCAGGGCTCGTCGAGGATCATGATCTCGCATTCGGACGAGAGCGCCTGCGCGATCATCACCAATTGCCGCTGGCCGCCGCTCAATTCGTTGAAAGGCCGTTCCGCAAGATGGCCGACACTCATGAGATCGAGGTATTTGTGCGCAACCTCGTAGTCCTTGGCACGCGGCGCGCCGAACAGGCCGATGTGCCGGGCGCGCCCCATCAAGACGATGTCCATGACCGAGAAGGCGAAGGTCGAATGGAAAAGCTGCGGCACGAAGCCGATGGGACCGTGTCTTGCCGAATGCCCGGTGTCGGGCCGCCGTAAGCCGACCATGCAGTTGAGAAGCGTCGTCTTGCCTACACCATTGGCGCCGAGGATGGCCAACACCGCGCCGCGTTCCACCGCGAGCGAGTAATTTTCGAGGATCGGCTTGTCGCCGAGCCTCACGCTGAGATTGGCGATCTCAATCATCGGCCCATCCGCTCTTTGACTGGACGCGCCGCATGATCACCGCGAAGAAAGGCACGGCGACCAAAGTCGTGATGATACCGAGCGGGATTTCTGCAACCGTTAGCGTTCGCGCCAAATCGTCGACAAGCAGGACGTAGATCGCCCCGATCAATGCCGAGACCGGTAGCAGCTTCCCGTGATCCGGGCCAACCAAGGCGCGCGCCATATGCGGGATGATGAGGCCGACCCAGGCGACGATGCCCGATGTCGCAACCACGCCAGCCGATATGATCGAAACCGCGCCAAGAATGATCCACTGTACAAGCTCGATCGGAGCGCCCAGCGCCCGCGCCTTGTCCTCGCCGAGCGACAGGATGTTGATCTGGTACTGCAGGAGATAGATGATGATCGACGGCGGCAGGATCGCCAGGGTCATCAATGCGAGCGATTCGTAATTCGTGCCGGCAATGCTGCCCATCAGCCAATAGGTAATGGCGGGGAGTTTTTGGTGCGGATCGGCCAACAGCTTGACGATAGAGATGGCGGACTCGAAGAAAGCGGTGACGACGACGCCGGCAAGCACGAGCGTCAATGTCGAGGTTCGTCCCTTCACACTGGCGAGGAATCTGACAATGATCATGCTGCCCATGCCGACGGCGAAGGCAGCACCAAGGACGATCGTGCCGCCGCCAACCAGTAGGATCGCCAATGTGCCGCCGAAGCCCGCACCGGCTGTGACGCCGATGATGCCGGGATCGAGCAGGGGATTGCGGAACATGCCTTGCAAGGCCGCTCCGGAGATCGCGAGGCCGGCGCCGATGACGATCGCCGCCAGTATGCGCGGCAGGCGGATCGCTTCGACGACATCGGCTTCGACGAGCGTCCAGCTTGGATGGCCGGTCGGAACGATATTGTCCCATAGGATCAGCCACGCCTTGACCATGCCGACGTCATAGCGCCCGAGCGTGATCGAATAGATCACGCAGAAGACGAGGAGCAGCGTCAGGACCGCAATGACGGAGAGCGTGCGGATGCGCGCTCCCCCTTGCGTGAGTGTTGCAGCGATCATCCGGCGGCTCAGCCGAAGATGTCGCTATAGCCTGCTGAATCCTTGTTCTGCTCAAACTCCATGATGGCGCGGAGCTGCTCGTCCGTCAGATCCTTCTGATAGATGAGCTTGTAGCCGGCCTTCACAGTCTCGCCGAATTCCTTCGGGTTCTTGAAGTAATCGGGATTGGCGATGCGCGCCAGCCAGTCGTCGCTGAGATAGATTTCCGCGGCATCCGGCGAGCGGTTGAACTGCGGAAACTTGTAGACTCGCTTGTTCTTCACCGCATCGAGATTGGCGAAAGTCGGGTTGGAATAGAAATCCGCAGGTTTCAGATCCGTGGCATAGGCCGGGATGACGATAATCTCGGGGTTCCACACCAGTAGCTGTTCGGCATCGATGGTCCGCCACCATTCGTCTGTGCCGTCGGCCGCGACATCGCGCGCGGCACTTAAAGAATAGTCCTGCGAGCTGTTGGCAATCACCCGGATGCTGTCGCCGATCTGGTCGATGGGAAGAATGGTCTTATAATCGGCAGCGGCGACTTTCGCGAATGTGTCACGCAGGGCCTTGTTGGAGGCATCCTGCTTTTGCAGGATGAGCTGTGCCCGGTCATTGCGGTTAGACATGTAGCCGCTGAGGGTGAGGTAATCGCGGCGATGCTGGTTGGTGCAGCAATCCCAGCCCACGACTTTCAATCCGACGCGCTCGAGCGGTTCGATGATCTTGGGGTCGAAGGTCCATTGCAGCACGGCATCCGGATTGATCTCGAGGATCGCCTCGACATTGGGCACGAAGCCCTCGCCGCCGACATTGGATTTGAGCTTGAGGAATTCCGGAATCAGTTCGCCGTAAATGCTGGTCTGGTACATCTTCAGGCCCTTCTCATAGACGCCTGCGATGTGGTCCGCCTTGCCCTCGACCGCGTAGTAGACGATGGGTCCCGAGGCGAACATCGACACGATTTTCTCGGGCGGCTTTTCGAACACGATCTCCTTGTTCCGATGGTCGAGAAAGCGGGTTTCCGCATGGGCAACGCCGATCGCGGCGAGTCCGACCGTTGCAACTAGAGTCATTCTAAATACTTGTGATTGCATCATAATTAGCATTCCCCGAGTAGCCGACTAAACAACTCGGGATTAGTGCAAGCGCCTGTCTTGTGCAAGTGCAAAAAGGCCGGCTGCGACCTTTTTCAACGCGGATCGATGGGTGTGATGTCGCGGTAACCGAGCAAGCTTTCGATGAAGCCCGCACCGCCCAACAGCGCCGCCTCGCCGCGCGGCGGGGCGACAATCTGCAGGCCGACGGGAAGTTTCTCGCTGGTAAAGCCCATGGGGATCGAAATCGCCGGGCAAGCGACATTGGTGATCGCATAGACGATGGCGAGCCAATCGATATAGGTCGAGAATTTGTGGCCGTTGCATTCAGCGAGATAGCGCTGCTCGACCGGATAGGCGGCAACGATCGTCGCCGGGCAAAGTAGCAAATCATAGGTCTTGAAGAAGTCGAGCGTGCGCTTGAACATGGCGCCCCGTTGCGCTTCCGCCGTCGCAATCTCCGCACCGGTGAGATTCAGGCCCTTCTCGATGTTCCAGATGACTTCCGGCTTGAGTTTGTCGCGATAATTCTCGAGCAGCGACTTCATGCCGGTCGCGAAGGAGAGCGCGCGCAAAACCTGGAAACACTCATGCGCCTCGCTGAAATCGGGATGCGCTTCCTCGACGATGACGCCTTCGCCTTCGAGTTTTTGCGCCGCTTTCATCACAAGCGCGGCGACTTCGGGATCGACGGGCGTGATGCCGAGATCGCGGCTGACCGCCACGCGTTTCGGCTTCCGCTTGTCGCGCGCCGCAGCGAGATAGGAGATGTCTTCCTTTGGCAGCGACAAGGGATCGCCGGGCTCGGTGCCGACCATCGCATCGAAGAGCAACGCCAGATCCTCGACATTGCGTGCCATCGGCCCGTCAAGACCGAGCGTGCCGTCGATCTTGCTGAAGACGGAAACCGCGACGCGCCCCGGAGATGGCCGCATCCCGACCACGCCGCAGAAGCTCGCCGGGTTTCGCAATGATCCGCCCATGTCAGAGCCATGCGCGACCCACGCCATGCCGGTGGCGAGCGCCACTGCCGCGCCGCCCGACGACCCCGCCGCCGAGCGCGTCCGGTTCCACGGATTGAGCGTGCGCCCGAAGACTTCGTTGAATGTATTGGCGCCGGCGCCGAATTCGGGCGTGTTCGACATCGCGTAGACGATGCCGCCTTCGCGCTCGATATGCTCGACCAGTATGTCGGATTCTTCCGCGATGCGATCGGCATAGATCGGCGAACCTTGCGTCGAGCGCACGCCCTTGACGTCATTGAGGTCCTTGATCGGCAACGGCAATCCGCACAGCGTCCCGCGCTCCGCCGCCGGCTTCTTCATGAGGAGCGTTGCTTCGGCCCGCGCCCGATCAAAGCAGAGCGTTGGCAATGCATTCACCTTCGGATCGACCTCGGCGATGCGTTTCTCGAGCGCGTCTAGACAGTCGAAGGGCGTGATTTCCCCCACTTTCAGGCGCGAAACGACTGTAGTTGCATGCTGGCGGAGAAGCTCGTTCATCGGGGGTTGAATCCATTTGCGGGGCAGGGGGCAGGAGCGCTAGAAGATGCCCAAATTTCAAGCACGTATTCTCTAAAGGAGAAGGATCATGAACGTCCAGACATCGCCTAAGGGCCTCAATGAAGCCTGGGTCGAACGGCGTGCCAAGGCGGTCTCGCGGGGCGTGGGCATGGCTGCGCCGATCATTGCCGCGCGCGCCGAAGATTCGGAAATGTGGGATATCGAAGGCCGCCGCTTCATCGATTTCGGCGGCGGCATCGCCGTGGTCAATACCGGCCACCGCCATCCCTTGGTGATGAAGCGCGTCCAGGAGCAACTCAACGCCTTCACCCACACCTGCTTCATGGTGGCGCCCTACGCGCCCTTCATCGAGCTTGCCGAAAAGCTCAATGCCGTCGCCCCGATATCCGGCGACAAGAAGAGCCTTTTCGTCACGACAGGTGCCGAAGCCGTCGAGAACGCCATCAAGATCGCCCGCGCCTATACCGGCCGCTCCGACATCATCTGCTTTCAGGGCGCCTTCCACGGCCGCACGCTCTTGACCATGGCAATGACCGGCAAGGTCACGCCCTACAAGAACAAGTTCGGACCCTTTCCGGGCGGCGTGTGGCACGTGCCGTTCCCGGTCGCCCATCATGGCATTTCCGTCGACGACACGATGCATGCCATCGAATGGCTGTTCAAATCCGATGTCGAGGCCTCACGCGTTGCCGCGATCGTCATCGAGCCGGTGCAGGGTGAGGGCGGCTTCTATGTCGCGCCGAAGGAACTCATGCAGCGTCTGCGCAAGCTCTGCGACGAACACGGCATCGTCTTCATTGCGGATGAAATCCAGTCCGGCTTCGGGCGCACCGGCAAGTGGTTCGCCATGGAGCATATGGGCGTCGAGCCCGATCTGGTGACGGTTGCGAAGTCGCTGGCCGGTGGTTTCCCGCTCGCCGGCGTTGTCGGCCGCCAGAAGATGATGGACGCGCCCGATCCGGGCGGCCTTGGTGGCACCTATGCCGGCAATCCGGTCGCCTGCGCAGCGGCACTCGGTGTCTTCGACGCCTTCGAACAGGACAAGCTCCTCGATCAGGCCGAAGCCCAGGGCAAGATCATGATGGAGCGCCTCAAATCCATCAAGGCCAAGGGCCGCGGCATGCCGATCGGCGACATTCGCGGGCTCGGCGCCATGGTCGCCTTCGAAGTCGTCACCGAACATGGCGGCTCGAAGCCCGATGCAGCGGGCGCCAAGGCACTCGCCGCCAAATGCCTCGAGCGCGGTCTCCTGATCCTCACCTGCGGTGTCTATAGCGACACGATCCGCCTCTTGACCCCGCTCACCGCGTCGAAGGAGATCCTCAAAGAGGGCCTCGACATTCTGGAAGCGGCGATCGTCGGGAACTGAGTAGCAGTACTGCAAAAATGTCATTGCCGGGCTTGGCCCGGCAATCCATAGTGCCGCATACCCAGAAGTCGGAGTTGCGTCCTGATGGATCCCCGGGACAAGCCCGGGGATGACAATGGGCTATTGCCGGAGCGCTGAATGAACAAACCACTGTCCAACATGGCCGTTCGCGATATCGAAACGGTCATCCACCCCTACACGAATCTCGCCAAGCATCGCGAAGTGGGCCCGCTCATCCTCAATGAAGGCCGCGGCATCTATCTCTATGATGACAAGGGCAGGCGTTACATCGAAGGCCTGGCTGGCTTGTGGTGCACGGCGCTCGGCTTTAACAACGAGGAGTTGGTCGAGGCCGCTGCCGCGGCGATGCGCAAGCTCCCTTATACGAGTATCTTTTCAGGCAAGTCGCATGATGCCGCCATCGAGCTATCCGAGAAGCTCAAAGAGATCGCACCATGTCCCGCTTCGAAGATCCTCTTCGGCTCCGGCGGCTCCGAAGCCAATGACATGCAGATCAAGCTCACTTGGTATTACAACAACGCCAAGGGGCGGACGAAGAAGAAGAAGATCATCTCGCGCGTGCGCGCTTATCACGGCGTAACCATTGCCACCGCTTCGCTGACCGGCCTGCCCTGGGTTCACAACGACTTCGACCTGCCGATCGCCGGCATCCTCCACACCTCCTGCCCGCATTACTATCGCTTCGGCCAGGATGGCGAGACCGAAGAACAGTTCTCCGCCCGCTGCGCCGAGGAACTCGAAGCCATGATCCTCGAGCACGGCCCCGATACAATCGGCGCTTTCATCGCCGAGCCGATCATGGGCGCCGGGGGCGTCATCGTCCCGCCCAAGGGCTATTTCGGCCATATCAACAAGGTGCTCCAGAAATACGACATCCGCTTCATTTCCGATGAAGTGATCTGCGGCTTTGGGCGCACCGGCAACTGGTTCGGCACCGAAACCATGGGCATGAAGCCGCAATCGATCTCGATGGCAAAGGCGATCACCTCGGCCTACTTCCCGATGGGCGCGATCACCATCGAGGAAGACCTCTATCAGGCGATGCTCGATGAAAGCCGCAAGCTCGGCACATTCGGCCACGGCTTCACCTATACGGCGCATCCCGTCGCCTGCGCGGTGGCGCTGAAGACGATCGAGATCTACGAGCGCGAGCGCATCGTCGATCACGTGAAGAAGGTGGCGCCGGTTTTCGAAGGCCGCATCAGAAAGCTCGGCGATCATCCGCTCGTTGGCAATCCCCGCGCGGTCGGTCTCATCGGCGCGCTGGAACTTGTCGCGGATAAGAAGACCAAGCGCGCCTTCGATCCCAAGAAGGCTGTCGGCGCCGCCACCGCCGATCTCCTCCAGGAGATGGGCGTAATCCTGCGCTCCATGGGCGACAGTGTCGCCTTCTGTCCGCCGCTCATCATCACAGCGGACCAGATCAACGAGATGTTCGACATTGTCGAGAAGGGCCTCGACCGCATGGAAGAGCGCGTCCGCAAGGAAGATCTGAGGGCCGCATGAGCAGGATCGACGAACGCCAGCAACTGCGCGACAAACTTGGCGAGGTCGGCCCGCTTGCCGCCGGCAAGACCATCCGCAAGATCGATAAGTATGCTCGCATCTTTATCGAACATTCGCCGTTCCTGTGCATCGGCACGGCGGATGCCGAGGGCAATGCCGATGTCTCGCCGCGCGGCGATCCGATGGGCTTCGTATGCGTCGTCGACGACAGGACGATCATCATTCCCGATCGCCCCGGCAACAACCGCGCCGACACGATGCAGAACATCATCGCCAACCCCAAAGTCGGCATCCTGTTTCTGATACCCGGCATCGAGGACACCTTGCGCCTGAACGGCAAGGCCGAGATCATCGACGACGCTGAAGCGCTGGCGCCGGCCGCGGTTAACGGCAAGCCGCCAAAGCTTGGCATCAAGGTGACGGTCGATGAAGTTTTCTTTCACTGCGCCAAGGCCTTCAGGCGCTCGAAACTATGGGATCCCGCCGCACAGCAGGATCGCGCCATCCTTCCAAGCCTCGCTCGCATCGTGATGGAGCAGGCCCGCGCCTGTGAGGTCGAGGAAGACGAAGCAGATAAGGTCGAAGAGGAAATCCAGGAAGCCTACCGGACTAATTTGTACTAGGGGTCGTTGCTCATCCCGCCGCCTTGGCCGCTTTTGAAGCGCCATTTGGGCTTGTTCCGGTTGGGATTTGCGGGCTTGTACTTGTCCTTGTCGTTCTTGTCGTAGCGCCAGTTATCGCGCTCATAGGGCCGCCATGCGCCTTCCCAGCAAAGCTCCTTGATTGAGCTCTTGAGAAGATAGCTCGGGCACCGCGCGGCCGCCGAGGCGGGTGTGGCGGCCCATGCCCAAGCCAGGATCGCAATTGCAAGCACACTGTATTTCATGAGCGAAGCATAGCACGTCCTCTCCCGCTTGCGGGAGAGGAAAGGGGCCCATTGCGCAGCAATGGGAAAGGTGAGGGGAAAGCCCCTCGTCTCCCCCAACCCGCTTCGCGTCTTGGGTCCCCCTCTTCTCCCGCAGGCGGGAGAAGACAAGTCATTCAATGCCTCTCGACCGGCACGACGAAGCGCTCGCGCACTTCGCCCTTGCGCACCACCGTTACCTTGACGTCGCGATTGACGCGAGAGTGGTTGAGCAATCGCAGAAGATCATCGACGCCGCCGACCGCCTCGCCGTCGATCGACACGATGAGATCGCCCGACCTTATACCCGCCGTTTCGGCGGGGCTTCCTTCGATCACCCGCATTACGCGCACGCCCGAGGCCTGTTCGATCCCGCTATGCCGGGCTAGGTGCCGCGGAATGCGCGTCTGCTGGCCTTCGACCCCGATCGCCGCGCGTCGCACGCGCCCGTGCTGCAGGATCTGCGTCAGAACATAAAGCGCCGTGTTGCTGGCGACCGAAAAGCAGATGCCCTGGGCGCCGAGAATGACCGCGGTATTGACGCCGATCACCCGGCCCTTGGAATCGACCAAGGGGCCCCCCGAATTGCCGGGATTGAGCGCCGCGTCGGTCTGGACCACGTCGTCGATCAGCCGTCCGCTGCGCGAGCGAAGCGACCGCCCCGTGGCGCTGACCACGCCAGCCGTCACAGTCTGCTCGAAGCCGAGCGGATTGCCGATGGCGATTGCCAACTGCCCGGGCCTGATGGTCTTTGAATCATGCAGCTCCAATGACGGCGCCGACAAATGCCCGTCGGTGCGGATCACCGCGATATCGGTATCCGGGTCTTCACCGACGATGCGCGCCGCCGCCCGCTGCCCGTCCGGCAATGACACCTCGATCGCCTTGGCGCCGTTGACGACGTGGCTGTTGGTGAAGATCAGGCCGTCCGAGGCGACCACGAAACCGGAACCGGTCCCGCCGCGCCCGCCCAGGTTACGAATGGCGATATGGACGACACCCGGCCCGGCTTTCTCGACCGCTCCGATCACCGCGCGCGAATAGGCATCGAGCAATTCGCCGTCGTTGACTGTCGTCTGGGTGATGTTTTCGGCCTCTGGAACATTGGCCGTTTCGAAATCCAGCATTCTGTCCTCCGGCCCCCCGTCGGTTGCGACAGATATGGGAATTGGCCTGGCTTTCCGCCAAGGGGGCGTCGCCCCTGGAAGGCAAGATCGGGAAAGCCGTAGCAATCCCGGCGCGGGCAGGGCTTACTTGGCCCGGAGCGCCAATGTCGCGAGGCCGGCCATGACTAGAATGGCGCCGCCCGTCCGGTTCACCCAGGAAAGGATCGACGGCCGTGTCACCGCCTTGCGGGCCTGGCTTGCGACCAGGGCATAGGCGAGGGCATTGAGCGTGCCGAGCGTCAGGAACACCACTTCCATGATGATGAGCTGCGGCAGAACGGGGCGCGTCGGGTCGATGAACTGCGGCAGGAAGGCGACGAAGAAGGTGATGCTCTTGGGATTGAGCGCCGTCACCCAATAGGCCGTCCAGAAAATGCTCCGCGACGATGACTTGAGCTGCTCAGGATCAATCGTCGGTTTGCTGCGAAGAAGCCCGATCCCGAGCCAGATCAGGTAGAGCGCCCCACCCACCTTCAGGATCGTGAATAGGCTGGCCGAAGCGGCCAGCACCGCGCCAAGCCCCGACAGCGAGAGTGTCATCGCCGTGAAATCGCCCAGCGTGACTCCGGCGACGGTGCGAAGCGCCGCCTCTCGCCCGCGCGACAGGCCGTAGGAGACGATCATCATCACCACCGGCCCCGGGATGAGAACGACGATGAACACAGTCACGGTGTAGGCGAGGAAGTAATCGAGACTCATGAAGCTTAACCCTCACCATGAAGATCGAAAGTACGACCCTCACCCTGAGGTGCTCGGTGAAGCCGAGCCTCGAAGGGTCGGCAAGCGGCGCGATCTATGACGTGGCAATGGTTCAAGGGCGGCCGCGCCGCCTCACCATGAGGTCGGGGACTTCTGCTCATAGCTTCGCCAATGCCTGCTCGATATCGGCAATGAGATCATCTGCATGTTCGATCCCTGTCGAGATACGCACCAGATTATCGGGCACCGGGCTTTGCGGCCCTTCGACAGTCTTGCGATGCTCGGCCAATGTCTCGACGCCGCCAAGCGATGTCGCCGGCACGATCACCTTGAGCAGCGTACAAAAACGCCGCGCGTCTTCGAGACTGCCCTTGATGAGCAGCGACAGCATGCCGCCGAAACCATCGGTCATCTGCTTCGCCGCGATCGCATGCCCGCGATGGCTGGCAAGCCCCGGATAGAGCACCCGCTCGATCCCGGGATGACGCTCGAAATGTTTGGCGATTGCCAGAGCATTGGCCGAGGCCTGCCGGTAACGCAGATACACGGTTCGAAGCCCGCGCGTGAGAAGCCAGGTCTCGAAGGGCGCAAGCGGCGTTCCGATCTTGGTCCGCAACGTGCCGATCGCGGCCCAGCGCGGCGTGAGCTCGCCGGTGATAAGCGCGCCGGCCAGCACGTCGGAGTGACCATTCAAATATTTGGTTGCCGAATGGAAGACGATATCGGCGCCAAGCTCCAGCGGCCGCGTGGTGACCGCACCTGTCGCTGTCGCATCGACGGCGAGGATCGCACCCGCGTCATGCGCGGCTTTCGCCGCCGCCGCGATATCGATCACATCCCAGGTGGGATTGAGCGGCGTCTCGATCCAGACGAGATCGGTCTTGCCGTTTTGGATGCTGGATTCGAGCGCGCCTGGCTTGGTGGCGTCGAACAATGTCAGAGCAATTCGTCCGCGTTGCTCAAGAATCTTCAGCCAGTCGCGCGTGCCGTAATACATGACATCCGGCGCCACGACATGTGCACCTTGCGGCACGGTCTCAAGCAATGTCGTGATCGCCGCCATGCCCGAGGCGAACAGGAGACAGCCCTTGCCGTTCTCAAGCGCGGCGATCGCATCTTCGGCATGCCACAAGGTCGGATTGCCGTTGCGGATGTAATTCTCGCGCAATTTCGGCTTGTAATTCTCATCGCGCGCATAGGTGGAGGAGGGGTAGATCGGCGGCGCCACCGCACCTGTGGCTTCGTCCGTCGATTTCAGCGCATGCGCGGCGATTGTCTCGGGCCGCAGCCGCGAGTTAGACATGCTGGCCGCCATTGATGTGCAATTCCGCGCCAGTCACATAACTTGAGGCATCGGTGCACAGGAAGTAGATGGCCTTCGCCACTTCCTCCGGCTGGCCCAGCCGATGCAGGGGAATCTGTGGAATGAGATTCTCGGTGCCAGGCGATAGAATCGCGGTTTCGATTTCGCCCGGCGAGATTGAATTGACGCGCACGCCGAGCGGTCCGAAATCGGCCGCCATCTCGCGCGTCAGCGCGGCAAGCGCTGCCTTGGATGTCGAATAGGCGGCCCCTGCAAAGGGATGCACGCGCGATCCGGCGATCGAGGTAACATTGACGACCGCACCCCTTGCCGCTGCGAGTTCGTCGATCAATCCACGCGCCAGCATGATCGAGGCGAAAAAATTGACCTGGAAAACGGTCAGCCAATCTTGGGCGCTCGTCTCGATCGTATTGAGCCTCGCCCCACCGGGTTTTTTCGGACTGATCGCCGCATTGTTGACGAGGGCGTGAAGCTTAGAGCCCTGTTCTTTCAGCTTTTCCTTCATTTCGCCGATCGCCACTTCGAGATCGGCAATATTGGCAAGATCGACCTGGATATGGTCCTCAGGCCCCGCGTCCCACGGGCAATCTTCCGGGAAAGGATGGCGCGAGCACGAGATCACGCGCCAGCCGGCGGTCGAGAACCGCTTGACCGTCGCATGGCCGATGCCGCGCGAGGCGCCGGTCAGGATCAGCGTCTTGCGCTCGCTGTCAGGGGTTTGTGTCATGCGTCAGGGATATAGACGCGTCTTGCTCCATTTGCCATCCGGCGTCGCGCGGCGGAACACCACGCGTTCATGCAGGCGGAATGGCCGGTCATGTCTTGCAGGCAATCTCCCTCAAATCGCAAAAGTTTCGTTAACAACATGGTCACTCGGATCGTTCAACAAAGTTGCCATCACGTCAGTATAACGTAACGTTATATTCATAGATTTGCCCGTGAAATCCACTTTGAACCCTGCTTCCCCTCCCTCCAAGCTGTGGAGATACCGGTATTGGTCGCTCGCCGTCCTCATCGCGACGCTGATTGGGTGCGTGCTTTGGGAACGAGCCTTTCCAACCCAATCGCTGCGCTACCGGCTCACCGTCGAGGTCGAGACACCCGAAGGCATCAAGACGGGGTCGAGCGTGATTGAGGTGCGCTACAGCCAGGGCATGGCGCTCGGCGATGTCAGCGGCCTTCAGTCGCGAATTTGGGGCGAGGCGGTCTATGTCGATCTCGGCGCAGGGCGTAATCTTGTGGTCACGCTCACGCGATCGGAAAGCGGCCGCAAGACGGCTCGCAGCCCGTCCGAACTGCCGCTCATCCTGTTCAAGCTCGACACGAACCCGCTGGGGTCTTGGGGAAACCCTCCGGCGCAAGGCAGCAGGGATGTTGCCCCGGAAATGCTGCCCACGCTCGTGACATTCCGCGATCCCGCCGATCCGATAAGCGTGAAACTCGTGGAGCCCGATCAACTCGAATCCGCGTTCGGCCCGGAAGTGCGGATCGCCAACGCGACAATCGAAATAACCAAGGACAATGCTGAGGCAACAATTGAGCGCCATCTCCCGTGGTTGTCCGACCATCCTGAACCAAGCCTGGATCAAGGCGGAGATCCATATGATGCGTCCCTTGCAAAACTGATCCACTTCGGAGATTTCATCAGGAGGAAAACATGAATCGTGATCTGTACCTGGCAATTCTTGCCCTCGATTCTTACAATCGAGGCTATGATGCCGGAGTCGCAATGGGCTCATGGACCGAGATTGGCAACGCGACTACTGGAGCATTCGATCTACCTGAAGGCTCTGAGGCGGAATCCTTTAGTGCCACCGCTTATGACATGACAGGCGCGACGGGATTCAGTTCGGCCGAGACAGTTATCTCCTACCGCGGCACCGACAATACGTCTTACGACTCGACTCCCAGCGACCTTGACGACTGGACGGGTGGCGCTGGGTTTCAGACGGGCCAGGCAGCACTCGCGGCAGATTTCTATCGCGCTGTCTCCCACGAACTGGGGGAACTTGAGAGCTAGTGTAGTCCAGACTGCGTGCTGTTCTGCGCCTGGTGCTGAGGGTTTGCTACTTGCCAAAAGCCTATCGCTATTGGTCGCTCGCCGTCCTCATCGCGACGCTGATTGGCTACGTGCTTTGGGAACGAGCCTTCCCCGCCCAATCGCTGCGCTATCGGCTTACGGTCGAGGTCGAAACCCCCGAAGGTATCAAGACGGGGTCGAGCGTGATTGAGGTGCGCTACAGCTGGGGACCAGGAATCGGCGATGTTAGCGGCTTCCAGTCGCGAATCTGGGGCGAGGCCGTCTATGTCGATCTCGGCGGCCGCGGCAATCTGGTGGTCACGCTCACGCGATCGGAAAGCGGGCGCAACACCGCGCGAAGTCCGGCCGAACTTCCATTCTCACTTTTTGAAATCGATTCTGCTCGATCGCAGTTATGGAAGATCACGCTTCTGGATGGCAGCAGAGATGTCCCGCCGGAGATGTTGCCGACGCTGGTGACATTCCGCGATCCAGCCGATCCATTGAGCGTGAAACTTGTTGAACCGGACCAACTCGATACTGCATTCGGCCCGGGAGTGCGGATCGCTAATTCAACACTACAAATTACCGATGTAGAAATCACCGACACAATCGATCAGCATTTGAGCTGGCTTGCTGGGATTAATGGAAAGTACTTGTCAGGCGGAAGGACATCCAAGGGCTCACCTCTCCTGCTAACTGGTTTGGCATTCAAGTCAGAAGGATACTCACCGTGAACCGCGATCTCTATCTCGCAGTTCTTTCGCCCGGGTGAGTCATGGATAAAGCCTCGTCTTGCTCCATTTGCCATCCGGGGTCGCGCGGCGGAACACCACGCGTTCATGCAGGCGGAACGGCCGGTCATGCCAGAATTCGATGCTGAGCGGCTTGACCCTAAAGCCCGACCAATAGGCCGGCCGCGGCACCTCGCCGATCGCATAGCGCGCCGCATACATCGCGACTGACGTCTCAAGCGCATACCGGCTTTCAAGCGGGCGCGATTGTTTCGAGGCCCAAGCGCCGATCCGGCTGTCGCGCGGTCGGGACGCGAAATAGGCATCGGCCTCGGCGTCCGTGACGACTTCTACCAGGCCGCGCACCCTGACTTGCCGGCGCAACGACTTCCAGTGGAAGCACAACGCCGCCTTATGCGTCGCCAGCAATTCCTGGCCCTTCTGGCTCTCAAAATTCGTGTAAAAAACGAAACCGCGGTCGTCGAAACCTTTCAAAAGCACCATCCGGACGTCCGGCAGGCCTTCCTCATCGACGGTTGCGAGCGCCATCCCATTGGGATCGTTTGGTTCGGACTTCTCGGCATGCGCCAGCCATTCCTTGAAGAGCCCGAAGGGGTCGTCCGCGTCGGCGAATCCCAAGACCGCCGTCAGCGTCGAAAAATCCTGCATTGACATATGGTTAACCCTGTCTGCGAGTGCCGCAGTCTATCCACAATTGGTCCGCGATCCTGCCACTGCGGGGGGTTAGTGAGCAAGCCGGGACGCGCGAAACTGATGGGGATCAGGGGATTTTCGCATGAATTGGAAGGCTCTTGCGGCAGTGGCGTGTATCGCCGCATTGGTGGGCGGTTGCTCGGAATATGCCGGCCCGAAGGAGACATCGGGCGCTGTCATCGGCGGCGTCGCCGGCGGTTTGCTCGGCAATACGGTGGGTCATGGCAAGGGAAGGGCGGCGGCAACATTGCTCGGCGCGGCACTCGGCGCGGTTGTGGGCGGCGCGGTCGGCCGCAACCTCGACGATGTCGACCGCCAGCGCGCCTATTATGCCGCCCAGCGCTCGTTTGAGACCGGCCGCCGTCAATATTGGGATAACCCCAATACCGGCCATCGCGGCGAGTTCGTGCCGCGCCGCGCCTATGCCCGCAACGGCTATGGCATGTGCCGCGATTTCGAACACACGATCTGGGTCCGCGGCGAACCGGAATTGATCGAAGGCACGGCCTGCGAAATGCGCGACGGAACCTGGCGTATTGTGGGGTAAATGGCGGTGTTTAAGCCGCCCTGGACCCTTTTCTTTACCCCTTAACTGTGCCAGAAAGCCCGCCAAGGTCGCCGTGTCGAACGCGTCCGCATGTGGATTTCATGAGCGAAAACAAGGCTTTAATGGCGGGCAAACGCGGCCTCATCATGGGGGTTGCGAATAATCGCTCGATTGCCTGGGGAATTGCCAAGGCCTGCAGCCGCCAGGGCGCCGAAATCGCGCTGACCTATCAGGGTGACGCGATCAAGAAGCGCGCCGAACCGCTCGCCGCCGAGATCGGTTCCAAACTGGTTCTGCCGTGCGATGTCACCGACATGGCCTCGCTCGATAGTGTTTTTACCGAGATTGGCAAGGCCTGGGGTAGTCTCGATTTTCTCGTCCACGCCATCGCCTTTTCCGACAAGGACGAACTGACCGGGCGCTATGTCGACACCAGTGCCGACAACTTCACGCGCACCATGTTCATCTCCTGCTACAGCTTTACGGCCGTCGCCCAGCGCGCCGAGAAACTGATGGATAATGGCGGTTCGCTTCTCACTTTGACCTATTACGGCGCCGAAAAATGGATGCCGCATTACAATGTGATGGGCGTTGCCAAGGCCGCTTTGGAAGCCTCTGTGCGCTATATGGCGGCCGATTTGGGCCCTAAAAACATCCGCGTGAATGCGATTTCCGCAGGTCCGATCAAGACGCTCGCGGCATCCGGGATCGGCGACTTCCGCTACATCCTCAAGTGGAACGAATACAACTCACCCTTGCGCCGCACCGTCACCATCGATGAGGTCGGCGATTCAGGCTTGTATCTCCTGAGCGATCTCGGCCGCGCGGTTACCGGCGAAATCCTCCATGTCGATGCCGGCTACCACATTGTCGGCATGAAGAACCCGGACGCCCCCGATCTCACCGTCGCGTCCAACGGTGATTGAACCTAACCCGCCGATCTATTTCGTTCGCCATGGCGAAACCGACTGGAACCGCGAATTCCGCATCCAGGGCCAGATCGACATCCCGCTAAACAGCACCGGTCATCTGCAATCTGAACGCGTCGCGCGCGCGCTGCGCCAGCATTTGAGCAACACGCCGATCGACCGCTTCGTTGTGAGCCCTCTGACCCGCGCCCGCCAGACCATGACCTATCTGGCACGCGAATTCGATCTTCCCGAGCATCGCGTCGAGGTCGAACCGGCGATGCAGGAGCTCGCCTTTGGCGTCTGGGAGGGGCGCACCTTCGGCGAGTTCCATGCCGATCCCGCATGCCCCAAGACGCCGCTCGAGCGCTATCACTGGCGCCCCCGCGATGGCGAAAGCTATGAGGATGGTCTCGAACGCGTGCGCCAATGGATCGGCAGGATCACCGGCCCGACGGTGATCGTCGCGCATGGCGCGATCGGCCGCTGCCTGATTGGGCTTGTCTCGGATTTAAGCCCGGTGGACTTGGTCTCCGCCAAGACACCGCAAGGCTGTTTTTGCCGGCTGGAGAACGGGCAGATCGACTGGATCGAAGCCTATGCCGATGACGACGGCGCTGAAGTCGTTCCGCGGCCGCGAAAAGTGAAGCCCAATCGCAGCTAGACACGCGCTTCGGGGGCGTTTTTCGCATTCTTAGCATGCGCGATTCAGGCGGAATCGCACGCGCTTGAGATTTTGAACGGCCGTTCATTTCGTCATTATGCCAGATGAAAGAATGTAGCAGCCTGTGGTTGAGTACGGGGCGATCCACCACTTCTCCGTGATCTTGCCGAGACGCTTAACCTCGTGGAAGCTTCCGCCATGGAGAGAACTCAAGCGATCGCCGGTCTCGCGGCCCTTGCCGATGGGACGCGCCTATCGGTTCTGAGCGCCCTGATGCGCGCCGGCGAGGAGGGGCTTGCGGCGGGCGATATTGCGGAAGCCCTCGACAAGCCGCCCTCGAGCCTCTCCGGTCCATTGCGGCATTTGCGGCTTGCGCGGCTCATCGAGCGGAAGAAGCGCGGGAAGCTCACGGTCTACTGGGCGGCAAAGGGCGTGCTGGGCGAGCTTGCGCGCTTCATCGCCGAGCTTGAGAAGCAGAAGCAGACGGCAAGCGCCCTGTCGCTCACGCCGATCCTGCAAGGCTCGCCCGCGTTCTTAGGCCTCTCGACGGCACTGACGAAGTATAATCTGCCGGCGGACGATGTGGGCGGCGAGGGGCAGCGCTATTTTGCGCTCGTCGATGATGGCGGCACGGCATTCGGGTTTGGCGGGCTTGAGGGCGCAGGCGCCGATCAACTCATCCGCTCACTGATCATCTACACGCCGATGCGCGGCAAGGGGGCGGGGCGGGCATTGGTCCGTCTGCTCGAAGCCCAGGCGAAGCAGGATGGCGCGGAGCGGATTTGGCTCCTGACGAATGATGCGGAAAAGTTCTTCGCGCGATTGCGCTACAAGGTGGCCGATCGCGCCGATGCGCCGAAAGCGATCATGCGGACGAAGCAGTTCGCCAAACTATGCCCGGCGAGCGCGAAGCTGATGGTGAGGGTAGTGAAAGGGTAGGTGGGCGCAAGATCCAAAACGAAATGGGGTCGACGGCGCGCTTGGGACTAGGGCTCAATGGCGCGCGCTGTTCGTCCATAGGCAGACATCTATCGAATGCCGCTACGGGATCCCTTGTGGGCCAAGAAGCAGACCTCGTCAATTTCACCGGTTACGGCTCGGGAACAGGTCTTGGCGCGCACGAAAATCTCGGGCGTCAGCGGGATCGACGATTGCGCCTGTATTCGGCGCATAATGGTCGCATTTGCCTCAATCCACTGTGTGGCCGCCATCAATGACTTGGGATGTGCCCGTCATATAGCTTGCCAAGTCTGAGGCGAGGAAAAGGACCGGCCCAGCAACTTCATCGACTCTTCCGATGCGCTTCGAGCCGGCCACTTCCGCCGCCCAGTTTTTGCGTCCTTCCACAAGGTCGCCGTCTGTTTCAACTATCGCCCGCCGCAGCATGTCAGTTTCTATTGGACCAGGGCATACGGAATTGACGCGGATGTCTGGTCCGAGTTCAAGCGCGTGAAAGCGCGTGAGATGGATGACCGCCGCCTTGGACGCGCCGTAGATTGAAAGAATCGGGTCTGCGATGATCCCCGAAATCGAAGCGACATTGACAATATTACCCTTTGAAGCGCGCAGGTGTGGGACTGCAAATTTCGTCGTGAAGAAGACACCCTTTACATTGGTATCAATGATAGCGTCCCAGTCCGCTTCCTTCACTTGATCAAGGGTCTGAGGGAATGTCACGATGCCTGCGTTATTGACGAGAACATCGAGGCCGCCCAGACCAGCTACCGCAGCTTCTACGATAGCACAACAGCCGGCAACGGTGGCCACGGAACCGGGCGCCGCAATAAGCCGATCGCCACCTCCTAGGTCGCTGATAGCTTTAGCCGTGGTTTCAGCAGTACTGCCGTTTACGGCGACGCGAGCTTGGGCTCCAAGAAATGCCTCGACAATCCCACGCCCAATGCCGCGCGTTCCCCCCGTAACGAGAATCCGTTTATTGATGAAATTCATTGCTCCCCCTGTCACGAACGCTCAATCGGCCAATCCGGCGAGGCGATAGGCGTCAACCCAGAATTGCTTGTCATCTGGGTTCTTAAAAACAGCCTCGCCCTCAAAAGTGGTACTTATTCGCCATTCTGGGTTGCTTAGCATAAACAACTTTGCTTCCTCGCGCGCTTCCGAGATGCGGCCGAGTTTGACAAGTGCAACACAGAGATCCCGACGGGATGTTGTGCGATAGGTCTCGTCCCGCTTTAAGGTGGACACTGCTCCTTCATACTTACCAGCAGCAATCTGTGCTTGGCCCAAGAACCAGTAGTAAAATCCGGGAGGATGGGGATTGAGACGCAATGCCTTGGTTGCGCACTCGATAGCCTCATATGGCTTCCCGCTCATACATTTGAAATCAGAGAGTTTTGCCAGAGTCTCGGCGTCATTGGGATTGAGGCGCATAGCAGCGTCAAAACAATCCTCAGCTTCATCCCAGCGAGCCTCATATTGCAAAACAGCACCCAGGATCGCGTGCGCACTGGCATCCTTTGGGTCGAGGCTGACAGCGCGTTTGGCGTGCGTGAGGGCGTTGCAACGATTGGGGGCCTGCGGTTCGTTATAGATTAGCCAACTCGCACATAGGATTTCTGCCAATCGCCAATGTGCTTCGCAGTAGTCGGGTGCTAGGGCTATCGCACGCTCGAGAAGCGCCCGACCCTCCAAGCTACCTGATTTGGATTGCAAGTGGAGCGATCGAGCAGATACGCAAAGGTGGTATGCTTCCAGGTTGGTGGGGCGGCGGCGCTCCACGATTGGACCGGAGATTAGCCTCCCCGTGATCGCCTCCACCACGCGGCGGGTAATTTCGTCCTGTACGGTGAAAATCTCAACGATTTCGCGATCGAAGCGGTCTGCGAAGATGTGTGCTCCACCACCAGCGGCGTCAATCAACTGCACATTGACACGAAGGCGCTGGCCGGCTCGTCGAGCACTTCCCTCAAGAATGTACCTTACCCCCAGATCTCGTGCGATCTGGCGGACATCGGTTGGCTTGCCTTTGTAAGCGAACGTCGAGTTGCGGGCGATGACGAAGAAACCTGGCACGTTGGAGATGTCGGTGATGATGTCTTCGGTTAAGCCGTCTGTGAAGAACTCATGCTCGACATCGCCGCCCATGTTGACAAACGGCAGGACTGCGATCGAGGGCTTGGCCGGCAGCGACAATGGGTCTCGAGCTGGTTCCTGTCGCTTCTGACGGATGCGAAAGACATGCACCGGCTCGGCAATATTCTTGACCGCCTGTGGACCAAGATCATCAAATTCGCATCGAAGCTTGCGCCTGACGTGATCGTGGACACTGCTCGACACGCAGATACCGCCTGGCTCCGCCAAACTCTCCAGCCTTGCCGCGATATTGACGCCGTCGCCATAGAGGTCACTGCCCTCGATAATGACATCGCCGAGGTTGATTCCGATGCGTAGAACAATGACCCGGTTTTCCGTCAGATTTTGGTTAGCTTCTGCGAAGCGCTTCTGCATCTCGACCGCACATTCGACGGCATCGACAGCACTACCAAATTCCACCAGCACGCCATCACCCATTACCTTTACGATCCGGCCGTAGTGCTGGGCGACCGTGGGAACCAGCACCTCGTTTCGACGCGCCTTGAGTGCGGCCAATGTGCCAACCTCGTCCTGCTCCATCAGGCGCGAGTACCCAACAACATCTGCTGCCAGGATTGCAGCAAGGCGGCGTTGGGCGCGAATTTCGGCCATGGGATGTTGGTGCTCTTAGAAAACCCAGCACGAGTGATTGTATGGGTGCTCTAGCCGGGAGTCTATGCGGCCTAACTTCCGTCTTGGGTCAACTGCGGTTCTCATTGTAACGGTCACTGCAAGTCCGCTGTCCGCTTGAAAGCCGATACTGCAGTGAACACTCCGGTGCCGAAGCTCTGTCCGGCGAGCGCGAAGCTGATGGTCAGAGAGGTGAAAGGGTAGGTGGGCGCAAGGTCCACAACGAATTGGGGTCGACGGCGCCAGCCAATGCACACTGGCGCGCCCGCTTTTCGTCCATAGGCAGACATCTATCGAATGCCGCTACGGGGTCCGTTATTGGCCAAGAAGCAGAAGCGCCCTAAGCTATGAAAGCCGGCAAGCGCGGGAATCTAAAGAAGACAAGGGTACCTCTTCACCTCTTGTCCGAAAAGGTCTTATCCCGACGCCATTCTGTGAAATTGTGACCGCCCCAGAGAATCGACACGCTCCTCGGTGCACTCGCAGGTATGCTCCCTATGCCGTGGCAGCAGCCTGCCCCGTCATCCAGTTGGCAAGCGTGACAAGAGAAGACTCCGTCGTACGCGTAGTCTTGATGCAGAGATTGTAGGTACGGCCTGATGGGAAAAGCCTGTCGCTATAGGTCACGAGCGTGCCTGCACGAATGTCACGCGAAGCAAGAAAGTCCGGAACCAGTGCGACGCCATAACCGCGCCGGGCAAGTTCGAGGGCAATAAAGTAATGCGTGCAGAGACGGAATTCTCCTTCCTTCAGCGTTGAGAGCCTGATGCCTCCCGTTCGGCAGTAGTCGATCCAGTCGCGCCCGACATGCCCCGGCTCTACGTCGGTCGTGATGAGCCGGCGCCTGCCTTCCGACCGTCTGCCGGAGGGGGCCTCAACGGCGAGAAGCGACTCCTCCAGGAGGGGGATGGCCGTGAAGCCTGGCTTCACGTCGTCGGCAATCACGTAGGCATCGGCGATCTCCTGAGTGAGGAGCGGATTCAGGGCGTAGAGGCGAAGTTCGAGGTTGATGTCGGGGTGCGTTGTGTAGAAGTCGTGGAGCCGCTCGATCAACCAGCCCGGCCCAAATGTGCTGCAGATTGCGATCTGCAGCGTCTGTCTCCCGTCGCCAGCGATGTCATTGACAAGATCGTCGAGGTTCGAGAAGGCGCTGACGAGGCGCGTCCCGAGCTTCTCGCCCGCAGCTGTAAGCGCAATGCCTCGGCCCGACTTGACCAGCAACTGTCGGCCGATTGTCTCCGAAAAGCGACGCAACTGGTGACTGACAGCGCTCTGCGTGACGCCCAGGTCGGCTGCGGCCAGTTTCAGCGAGCGATGCCGGGCCACAGACTCAAAATACTGCAGGCTGCGAAGTATATTCGGGTCCTTTTTCCGCAATTTGAACTCCCGTTCGGACGTTTGAAGAATGACCCGCTTACGCCCGCGTGACGAGTTGTACGATCTCAAGAATGAAGATGCCACCGGCGCCAAATGGCTGTGGACAGGACGCCGCCAATCCAGCCGCGACCGAGAGGCGCTCCATCCTTCCGGATATAGCTCTCCTGCCGCCTATTGATTTTCCTCGGGGTTTTGCCGCCGGCTGCGGCGGCATGGCGTTTTTCAACAAAATATCTTGCATATAGATGACAGTTAGTCAATTTTTGCTCCGCCGGAGGAGGACAAGATGGCAGACAACAAGACGAAACGCGGCAAGGCAGATCGGAAGAAGGTCTCGAAGAGCGAGGGTTACGAGGTTGCCTACTTCGCCAGGAAGCACGGCATCACGCGCGAACGGGCGATCAAGCTGATCGACCGCATCGGCAATGATCGGGAAAAGCTGAACAAGGCAGCTGCGAAGTTGAAGAAATAGCGGCCCGCTGGGGCTTCGCGGACACTGGGGATCAGGACAGCTTGCAATCGGGCAAATTCATGAACCGCCGCGACTTTCACCTGGCTTCGCTTGGGTTAATTTCAGGGCTTGGCTTGGGACTCCAGACTGGAGCGGCGTCGGCTCAACTTGTACGGAAGTACGCCGAGGACCTGAGAAACGGCGAATTCAACTGGTTTCCAGAACGCTCGCAATCGGGTCCGATGCTGATCATCGTCTCGATCCCGGATCAGAAGCTGCACGTCTACCGGAATGGCATTCGGGTCGCGGCGTCTACATGTTCGACGGGCAAACCAGGACACGCGACCCCGACGGGCGTGTTCAAGATTCTGGAGAAGGACAAGCACCACCACTCTTCGACTTATAGCAATGCGCCAATGCCCAACATGAACCGGCTGACCTGGTCGGGCATCGCACTGCATGCCGGTCAGCTTCCTGGTTACCCCGCATCGCACGGCTGCATCCGGCTGCCACTGCAGTTCTCGGACATGCTTTTCGGCATCACCACGAAAGGCCTGACTGTCGTCATCGCAGACAACAAGTCGTTCCCTGCAGAGGTTGTCCATCCAGGAATGGTTCTTGGCCAATATGCCCGGACGGAGTTCGTGGGGGTCGATACCTCCTTGAAGAAAAGTCAGTACAGCGCGGGTCGGGTCCCAAATCCAAAATCCACCAGCGTCGTCGTCAGCGCGAAAGACAAGGCAATTTCGGTCTTCGAGGATGATGAACTTGTTGCCAGTGGAAAGGTCAAGATCACGGACCATGACAAGCCGGTCTCCGACCGCGCCTACATACTGCACGGGGCCGATCCAGATACAAAGGAGTTGCAGTGGTCCTCGGTCGGTTACGGCAAGCACGACCGCGAGGACTTAGCGACCGAACTGCGCCGCATAGAGGCAGAACCAAAGGTTCGCGAAGAGGTACGCAAGCGGATGCATCACGGCATGACAGTCGTCACCACCAATGAGTCGTCGACCACTGCCTATCGAACGTCCGGCGATTTTGTGGTCATCGATGGCCTCTACTGAAAGAGCACAACAACCGCTGGACAGCGGACGCGGAATCACAACGTGGCACATGTCGCTGCCAGCAACAGGCACGACGCCGCGGTCTCTGAAGTTAATTGCGAGCGATTGAGAAAGGACGACACCGTGAAACGTACCATCATTGCCCTCGCGGGCTTATTTCTTCTCGCTAGTGTGCAGTCCGCTTCGGCCTCGACCGCATCTCAGCGCGAGTACAAGCGGGGCTACAATGACTGCATGGCCGGTCGATATGACCAAAATCAGCATGGCTCATCCTACAAAAAGGGATGCCGCGCCGCTGAAGATAAGCTTGCGAAGAAGAAGCCAGCTGTCGAAGAATGTCCGGCCGACGTGTCCGAAGCAGATCGCTACAAGTATCCAGCCTGCAATTGAGCGATAGTCGGCTCAAGATCGATTATACGAAATCAACGGCATCGGACCAAATTCGATGCTGCTGAGATTTCAGAATATTCGCCCGGAGCGGCAAAACTATCGAAAGGTTCACGCGATGAAACTCGCATCCTTCATCACACTGTTGGCTCTTCTCATCGCCGCCCCGGTGGCGCTGGCGGATAACATCAAGACAGAGCGCGTAAGCTTCGAGCGCGGCACGGCCGGCGCAAACATCGCGGGTAAGATCAAGGGACATGACACCATCCATTATCTGGTCGGCGCAAAGGCCGGACAAGTCATGGACGTCAAGCTGTCGACTAAGAACACCAGCACCTACTTCAACATCTTTGCGCCAGGCAAGATGCCAGGGACGGATGAGGCAATGTTCATCGGTGACACAGGAGGTGATCATTTCAACGGCAATCTGCCACAGGACGGCGACTACCTGATCCAAGTGTATCTCTATCGCAATGCGGCCCGAAAGGGTGAGACATCGAAGTTTGACCTGAAGATCGAGATCGGTGCCAAGACTGGTGCCAGCCAGGGCGGCACGGAAGACGCGCTGGTGCCGGGCACGGATTTCAATGCAACGGGGCAGATTCCCTGTGCGCGCAGCGCCGGGCAGCCGATGGGCCAATGTGACTTCGGCGTCAAGCGTGAGGGAAACGGAAGCGGGTCGATCACCGTGTTTTGGCCCGACGGTGGCAATCGGGTAATCTTCTTTGAGATGAACACGCCGTCTTCATGTGACGAGTCGGAAGCCGATGGCGGCGCCAAGATGACAGTCGACGAGAGCAACGGCATTTTCACCGTGAAGATTGGCGAACAGCGATTTGAGGTCTTTGATGCCGTAATGGCCGGGGGGTGATTGACGCCGGCCGCGGGTGCCATCAGATGGCAAGATTTGAGTTCAATTTGCAGGTTACCTATTCTACTCTCGGCATTCCAAGGTCGGTGCATAGACACCAAAGCCCCCGTCACGGTTGGCGTGACGCCCTCCCAGAGCCGGGGAGGGAGGAAGATCAGAGCGATTTGCCGGCTGCGCCATCGCGATTCAAACAATTTGATTCATATGCCGCTATTGGGCCGGGCCAGAATCTTTAAGACTTAAACCTATCGTTGAGCGCCTAGCGCAACCTTAGGGCTTTGCAGTCACGTGAGTGGAAAGGCATCGAACCAACCGCAGGGTGCGGCTGTCGTCGGCTTTTCCGACGGTGTCGCGCCCCGCAAATTTCAGCCGGAAGCAAGATCGATCGAGGAGCTGCTCTTCTGGATCAACTGCATTGGCGCGCCGGTGCTGGTGGTCGACAAGAACACGCTCGCGATCCGTCACGCCAATGAATGCGCGGCGGCCTTCTTTCTTCACGATCAGGACAGCTTCAACGGTGCGAGCATCGGCGAAATCGTCGGCGGCGACGCCGAACTCATGCTCGCGCAGGTGTGGAACAACGCCGCGGCAGGAACAGCCGGACACCCATTTCTTGTGCGTGGCGTCATCGCCGGTCAACCTCGCCTGCTGATCGTGCGCGCCACTAAAGTGCCTGCCGACGGAGATATGCTGCGCCTCTTCACTTTCGTCGACGCCCCGGCCGAGCAACCCGTCCCGCGTCCTGACTGGCAGCAGAGCGTGATAGACGTTCTCGACGGGCTTCCCTGCGCAATCGAAATTGCCGACAACCGAGATGAAGTTCAATTCGCCAATGCGGAGACCCTGAAACTCTTCGGCTACGGGCAGGACGACCTTGGCAGCCCTGACGACTGGTGGCGTCTCGCCTATCCCGAGCCGGAATACCGGGAATACGCAAAGCAGAAATGGACGGCCGAGATTCAAGCAGCGCGCGCCGAGAATCGGGAAATGACGCCTTTCGATCTCGATGTCGTGACCGCCTCAGGCGAAGTCCGGACAATCCAGTTTCGCCACCGCACGATCGGCAGTTTCAACCTTAATCTATTCTTGGACGTCACCCGCGAGCGTGCCTATGAGCGCGAACTGCGTGCGCTCGCGGAAACGGACTCCTTGACGGGCGCAATGAACCGGCGGCGATTCTTTGAAGAAGCGAACACCCTCCTGGCCATCGAATCGGCATCGCCTGTCGGGGTGCTCATGCTGGATCTCGATCGCTTCAAGGAGATCAACGATGTTTACGGGCACGGTGAAGGTGACGCGGTGCTCCAGGAGTTCACGCACTGTGTGAGGCATACTCTGCGGCAAAACGATCGATTGGCCCGTTTGGGCGGAGAAGAGTTTGCCGTGCTTCTCCCGGCAACCGGGCTCGAAGCCGCGGCCGCCATCGCGGAAGGGCTGCGAGTGGCTGTTTCGAACCATCCATTTCGGATAGGCGGGGTGAGACTGTCCGTAAATACGAGCATCGGAGGCACCTGCTGCGCCGCCGGAGGGGCGATCGATGCTGCAATTTCGCGGGCCGACAAGGCGCTTTACGGGGCAAAACGCGAAAGCCGCAATCGCGTCGTCATGTTTCCGGCCTAGACTGTTCGGCCTTTACGGGACGAACATAGTTCGAACATTTGACGTGCGAGTCATCGCCGCATAATCATCTAGGCAAATGTCCTACAACAGCTTCGGCCATATGTTCCGCATGACCACCTTCGGCGAGAGCCATGGGGTGGCGATCGGTTGCGTTGTCGACGGATGCCCGCCCGGCATTCCGCTGAAAGCCGAAGAAATTCAAGCCTTTCTCGACAAGCGGCGTCCGGGGCAGTCGCGCTTTACCACGCAGCGGCGCGAGCCCGACGAGGTAAAGATATTATCCGGCGTGTTCGAAGACGAGCGCACCAATGGCCAGGTGACGACCGGGACACCGATCGCGCTCCTCATCGAGAATGTCGACCAACGCTCCAAGGACTATGCTGAAATCCGCGACAAGTTTCGTCCCGGCCATGCGGACTACACCTACCAGGCAAAATACGGCTTGCGCGATTATCGCGGTGGCGGGCGCTCGTCGGCGCGCGAGACGGCGGCGCGCGTCGCGGCGGGCGCGATCGCCCGCAAAGTGATCCCCGGCGTTTCAATTCGCGGCGCGCTCGTGCAACTCGGGCCGCATGTGATCGACCGCACCAATTGGGACTGGGCCGAAGTCGACCGCAATCCCTTCTTCACGCCGGATGCCCGCGCGGCGGCCGAGTGGGAAGTCTATCTCGACGGTGTCCGCAAGAGCGGGTCGAGCTGTGGCGCGGTCATCGAGGTGGTCGCCTCGGGGGTTCCCGCCGGCTGGGGCGCGCCGATCTATGCCAAGCTCGATCAGGATATCGCCGCGGCCATGATGAGCATCAATGCCGTCAAAGGCGTCGAAATCGGCTTGGGTTTCGCCGCGGCGGCGGTGTCCGGCGAGGAGAATGCCGACCAGATCCGCATGCGCCACGGCAAGCCGGAATTTCTGAGCAATCATGCCGGCGGAATCCTCGGCGGCATTTCGACGGGCCAGGAAATCGTCGTTCGATTTGCGGTGAAGCCGACATCGTCCATCTTGTCGAGCCGCCAGACGGTGACCGCGCAGGGCGAAGACACCGACATCTCGACCAAGGGCCGCCACGATCCGTGTGTCGGCATCCGCGCCGTTCCGGTCGGCGAGGCAATGCTCGCCATCGTGCTGGCCGATCATTTCCTCCTGCACCGCGGGCAGATTGGATAGCGTCTGTCACTACCCGTTTGCGCCTTGAACGCATCTTGCATTGCGGGATTGTTCCGCCGCTGAGGGTGCGATCAACACGGAGTGGACGGAATGTCTAAGACATTGAAAACAGTGCTTGCTCTTGCTTTCGTTGCTTCCATTATTCCGGCCAATCTGGCGCGGGCTGGCGATATGTCGCCCGAGCAAATGGCCGATGCGCGGGCGCGAGTCTCAGCGGCCGCGACGCTTGCGGCGATCGGCAAGGCCGAGAATGACGGCGACATGCTGATGGTTGCCGCCAAGCTTCTCGCCAAGGCAGGCGCGCCAGTGGCGATCCCGGGCGAACCTCTGAAGGATGGCAAGCCCACTGCCTATAGCCTTAAAGGTCTGCTCGATCAGGCTAAGGCTGCGGGCGCCGACACGGGGCCTGCCGAAAAGGCGGCAATGTCGATGCCGTCTCACGCCTCTGCAAGCTGCTACTGGTACTACAGCTGCGACACCTACGCGACCAGTTGCACCTGGCTCTATATTTGTTAGCGCTCTCTAAATTTCCCTCCCCCTTGTGGGGAGGGATCAAGGGTGGGTGCCGTGAAGACCTCTACCGTTGAAACGGCAAAAACCCGGCGAGGTTATCGCAACCCCCACGCCAGCCCTCCCCACAAGGGGAGGGAGAACTTAAGCTTTGATTGCCACCACGCGCTTCGACAAGAAGACCGGTTCGGTGTCGACGACCTGAAGCCCGGCATCGGTGAAGATTGCGCGCAAATCCTCGCGCAGATAGCCCTTGTAGAAGGGCTCGTGGAAATTGGCGGGGAAGGACTCGAGCATCGCGTCGAATTCCGGCGTGTCGCCGGTCTGGAGTGAATCCATGAAGACGAGCAGGCCGCCCGGCTTCAGCACGCGGGCAAATTCGCGCGCGATGTCGCGACGGATCGACGGCGGAACCTCGTGAAAAAGATAGATTGAAGTCACAATGTCGAAGCTTGCTTCAGCGAAAGGCAGGGCCTCGGCCTTTGCGACCTTGAACTCGACATTGCGATAGGGCTTGAGATGGGCGCGCGCTTCATCGAGATAGGCCGCCGATAGATCGGATGCCGTTACCGAAAGGCGTGGGAATGCCTGCTTCACAAAGCGAAGGAAACGGCCGGTGCCGCAGGCGACATCAAGCTGCGATAGCCTACGCTGGTCCTTGCCGCGCATGTAATCGGCGATCGGCACCAGGCATTGGCGCCGCATGGCGTTGGCGGTCCCTGAGAACAGTACCTCGACCTGCATGTCATAGAGCTCGGCCGATTCCTCGGTGAGATAGCCGCCGGTCTGGAAGTGGAAATTCTGCAGGAAATAGGCGGGAAGCTCTTCGGCGAGTTCAGGCGAATAGACTTCGGTTCCGCGCCCTTCCGCCTTTCGCTCGGCGGCGACAGGAAGATCTGCGAAATAGCGCCGGCTGCGCCGGATGAGCGCTACGAGCGAACCGTCATGATCGCGCGGAGGCGGATAGAGCCCGCGATCGGCATTGGCGAGATCACGGGCGAAGAGAGCACCCATCGCTTCGAGAATCCGCGCAAGACCAGGACCTGAGCGGCGGGACGTCTGCTGCGTCTCTGGCGCGGGCTGCTCGCGAAAGCGCTGCGATGCGAAATAATGCCCGAGATACCAGCCGACGCGGGCCATCTGGCGCACCGTATAGTCAACGCGATCGATCGGTCTCATCATGGCTTCTCCGCAGCGATCAGGAATTCGCGATTGCCGTCGCCGCCCTCGATGGGCGATGGCGTCACGCCAATGACGCGCCATTCCTGGCTTGTGATCGACGCAGCTATATCGGCACAGATTATGGCATGAATGTCATCGCCGACAACGAGACCGCCCTTGCCGATGCGATCGCGACCGGCCTCGAATTGCGGCTTGATCAATGCCACGAGCTTCGCCCCTGGCTCGGCGAGGGCCAGCGCCGCTGGCAGCGCCAGCTTGAGCGAGATGAAGCTGACATCGGCAACGATGAAATCAGGTTTGGCGTGCAGGTGCGCTTGCGTCAGCGCACGCGCATTGAGCCCCTCGATCAATGTGACGCGGGAATCGTCTCGCAGACTATGCGCCATCTGGTCATGGCCGACATCGACAGCCGTGACATGTAGGGCGCCACGTTCGAGAAGCACCTGGGTAAAGCCGCCGGTCGATGCGCCGATATCGAGACATTCACCGCCTCGCGGCGACAATCCGAAATGATCGAGGGCGTGGATGAGCTTGAGCGCCGCGCGCGAAACATAGGCTTGAGCGGCATCGTCAAGAGTGATCGCTGCGTCGGGCGCAACCGGCTGGCCCGCCTTGCTGGCGACTTTTCCCGAGACATGAACCGCGCCGCGGCGGACGGCGTCGCTGGCCCGCGCGCGCGAGGGATAGAGGCCGCGCGCAACCAGTTCGTCATCGAGCCGGCGGCGCGTCACTCCACGTCCAAAGGCTCGGTTCCCGAGGGCGTTCCGTCTGACTTGAGCGTGATTTTTTCGATCCGCGCTTCGGCGTCCTTGAGCAATTTTTCGCAATGCTTCTTCAAGGCTTCTCCGCGCTCGTAGATCGCGATCGAGGCGTCGAGGTCGACCTTGCCGGAATCGAGCTTCTCGACGATGGCCTCCAATTCCGCCAGCGCCTTTTCGAAACTCATCTTGGAAATATCGTCGCTCATCCTATCTCTCGCTGGCTCGTATCATTGCCGCGCATCAGCGCCTGGACATGCACGGCGGTTGAGGAGGCAAGTGCGGCCAAGTCATAGCCGCCTTCGAGCACCGAGACAACGCGGCCGCCTGAGGTGGCATCCGCCTGTTCCAGGAGCTTGCGCGTCGCCCAGGCGAAATCCGGCTCCGTCAACGCCAGGCCCCCGAGCAAGTCGTTGCGATGCGCATCGAAACCGGCCGAAATGATGAGGAAATCCGGCGAGAAGCGCTTGATCGCCGGCAGGATGAGTCCTTCCATAGCCTGGCGGAATTCCTTCGAACCGGCGCCCGCAGGAAGCGGCGCATTGACGATATTGCCGACGCCGGTTTCGGAGCGCGCACCGGTGCCGGGATAGAAGGGAAACTGATGCGTCGAACCGTAGAACAGCGAGGCATCGTCCCAGAAAATATCCTGCGTGCCATTGCCGTGATGCACGTCGAAATCGACAACCGCGACCCTCTCGGCGCCATGCTTGAGACGTGCCCGATAGGCGGCGATTGCCACCGCATTGAAGAAGCAGAAGCCCATGGCGCGCCGACGCTCGGCATGATGCCCGGGTGGGCGCATGGCGACGAAGGCATTGTCGGCCTCCTTCGCAAAGACGGCGTCGGTTGCGGCAATCGCTGCACCGACGCAACGCAACGCCGCCTCGAGTGTCGCCGGCGACATGTAAGTATCGGGGTCGAGCTGCGACCAGCCTTCTTTGGGCGCGGCCGATTTGACGCGCGTCAGATGTTCGGCGCTATGGGCGTGAAGAATGTCGGCCTCGCCGCCTAACGGCGCCTCGCGGCGGACGAGGTCCGCGAAGTCCGGCGCCGACAAGGCCTTCATCACGGCACGAATGCGATCGGAGCGCTCCGGATGCCCGGGCGGCGTCTCATGCGCGATAGCGGCGGGGTGGTGATAGAGAAGCGTTGTCATCGTGAAGCCTTCAGACAGGCGGGAGCAGGCGGCGAAGCGGGAACGAAGAAATCCGGCTTCAGGTCGCAAGCGGGATCGACTCGGTAGCGGTCGAAATCGCTGACGCCTTCGCTCGCAAGGAAACTGTCATCGATCAGGAAATTTCCGGTGAAGCTCTTGTCCTTGGTGAGGATCGCATAGGCCGCATCTGCCATGATTTCCGGCTTGCGTGCACGGCGCATCGCATCCTCGCCGCCGACCACATTGCGCACCGCCGCGGTCGCGATAAGCGTGCGCGGCCACAGACAATTGACCGCGACGCGCCCGGCAAACTCTGCCGCCAGGCCAAGCGAGATGAGACTCATGGCATATTTGGCGGTGGTATAGGCGACATGCGGCGCGAACCATTTGGGATCGAGATCGAGCGGCGGCGCGAGCGTCAGGATATGGCCGTTTGGCGCATTGAGCAGATAGGGCAGGCAGGCTTGCGAGACGAGGAAGGTGCCGCGCCCGTTCACGGCCTGCATCAGGTCGTAGCGCTTAGGGAGCGTTTCCAGCGTTGGCGTCAGCGCGATGGCCGAGGCATTGTTCACGCAAATGTCGATGCCGCCGAAGGCAGCGACGGTTTTCTCAACCGCGGCAGCGATTTGCGTCTCGTCGCGAATATCGCAAGCCAAGGCCAGCGCCTTTCCGCCGGCCGCCTCGATTTCAGCGGCGGCAGTATGGATCGTGCCTTCGAGCTTGGGGTGTGGCTCGATCGTCTTCGCAGCAATGGCGATATTGGCGCCATCGCGTGCCGCTCGAAGCGCGATCGCCAAGCCAATGCCGCGCGACGCACCGGTGATGAATAGGGTCTTGCCCTTGAGTGACGGCGGCCTTTCCATGCTGCTATAGAGCCCGCATGAGCCCTGCCGTCAACGCTCCTGAAATAGCCAAAGCCGCCCGCATTTTGCGTGGTGGAGGGCTCGTCGCTTTCCCGACCGAGACGGTCTACGGGCTCGGCGCCGACGCGACATCGGATCGCGCCGTGGCACAGGTCTATGAGGTCAAGGGCCGCCCGTTTTTCAATCCGCTAATCGTGCATGTGCCTGACTTCGTCGCGGCGGAAAAGCTCGGCGAATTTTCTGAAGTCGCGCGTCGCCTCGCTGCGGCTTTCTGGCCGGGGCCGCTCACCATCGTCGTGCCGCGCCAGAAGGATTGCCCGGTCTCGACGCTGGCATCCGCCGGCCTGCCGAGCCTTGCCTTGCGCGTGCCGGCGCACCCGGTCGCGCAGGCGCTCTTGAAGGAAGTAGAGCGTCCGATCGTGGCACCGAGTGCCAATCCTTCCGGCCGCATGAGCCCGACGACCGCCGATCATGTACGTGCGCGGCTGGGGAGCAAGGTCGATTTCATCCTCGATGGCGGACGCTGTGCCGTCGGCGTGGAGTCGACAATCGTCGGATTCCTTGGGAATGCACCGGAACTGCTGCGCCCCGGCGGCATCGCCCGCGAGGAGATCGAGCGCGTCATGGGTCACAGGCTTGCGAAGCCGCCTGCGACGGATGCGCCGGTGGCACCCGGCCAGCTCGAAAGCCACTATGCCCCGCATGCGCAGTTGCGCCTCGATGCGGAGACCTGCCGCCCGGGCGAGATCTATCTCGGCTTTGGTGCGCGCGACGGCGATCGCAATCTCTCGGCCTCCGGCGATCTTGTCGAAGCGGCCGCCAATCTCTTCCGCATGCTGCATGAACTTGACGAAACCGGTGCCAAGTCTATTGCCGTGGCGCCGATCCCGCATCAAGGATTGGGCGAAGCGATCAACGACCGTTTGCGGCGCGCCGCCGCGCCGCGGAGCTAGTGATGAATCGAAAACCGTCTCCCGAGACCTTGCAGCATTTGGCGAGCGTGGTGGGCGAGCGCTATGCGCTGCGCGATCCCGCGGCAATGCAGCCTTATCTCCACGAATGGCGTGGCCTGTGGGACGGCGTGACACCGCTCGTGTTGCGTCCCGGCACGACCGAGGAAATCTCACGCATCCTTGCCATCGCCGATGAAACGGGAACCGCGATCATCACGCAGAGCGGCAATACCGGGCTTGTCGGCGGCCAGATTCCGATTCCCGGTCACGAAGAAATCCTGATGGTGCTCGACCGCATGACGGCGATCCGCAATGTCGACACCGCCGACAATACCATGACGGTGGAGGCCGGCGTGGTCCTCAAGACTGTCCAGGACGAGGCCGAAAAGGTCGACCGGCTCTTTCCTTTGCGCATCGCGTCGGAAGGCTCGTGCCGGATCGGCGGCAATCTTGCGACCAATGCCGGCGGCATCAACGTCTTGGCCTATGGCAATGCCCGCGATCTCTGCCTCGGCATCGAAGTCGTATTGCCGGGCGGACGCGTCTGGAATGGGCTCAAACGCCTGCGCAAGGACAACACCGGCTATGACATGCGCAATCTCTTCATCGGCTCGGAAGGAACGCTCGGAGTCATCACGGCAGCTGTCCTCAAGCTCTTCCCCAAGCCCGCTCATCATGCAACCGCCTTCATCGCCCTGCCATCGCCGCAAGCCGCGATCGATCTTCTCGCGATGATGCAGGCGCGCAGCGACAATCGCGTGACCGCTTTCGAACTCATGCCGCGCCGTGGCATCGAGTTCACGATGAAGCACTTCCAGGTGCGCGAGTTCTTCTCAGAAGCAGCACCCTGGTACGTCATCGCCGAGCTGTCCGGCGCGCCGACGCTTGACGAGACGATGACCGAGACGCTGGTCGAAGCAGCCGAGAAGGGCATCGTATTCGACGCGACCATCGCCCAGTCGGAAGCGCAGCGCCAGGAGATCTGGTATATCCGCGAGGCGATCGTCGAATGCCAGCGCCTCGAAGGTGGATCGCTCAAGCATGACGTGGCTGTGCCGCTCTCGCATGTGCCGGAACTGATCGAGGCAGGAACGGCGGCGCTCTTGCGCTACATGCCGGACATCCGTCCGTTGCCCTTCGGTCATTTGGGCGACGGCAATATCCACTTTAATGTCAGCCAGCCGGTCGGCATGGACAAGCAGGCCTTCCTCGATCGCTGGCACGAGATCGCCGATTGCATCTATGATGTCGTTCTGCGCCTGGGTGGCTCGGTCAGTGCCGAACATGGCATCGGCATCCTCAAGGCCGAGATGATGAGCCGCATCAAATCGCCGGTCGAACTCGAGATGATGCGGCAATTGAAGGCGCTCTTCGATCCGAAGGGAATCCTCAATCCTGGCCGGGTGCTCCCGGAGTGACGGATTTCCGTCCGATGCGTGACGGCGAGAAGGAGGCCGTCATCGGCCTGTGGGAAGCTTGCGGCCTGACGCGCCCGTGGAATGAGCCGATGCGCGATCTCGATTTCGCGCGCGGCAAGGGTAATTCCGAAATCCTGGTCGCTATGAAGGGCGATCGCGTAATTGCGACCGTGATGGCTGGCCATGACGGTCATCGCGGCACGATCTATTACTTGGCGGTCGATCCGGCTCAGCAGGGCAATGGCATGGGTCGCCTTGCGGTCGCCGCTGCCGAGTCTTGGCTCAAGGAACGCGGAGTCTGGAAGATCAATCTCCTCATACGCCGCGAGAATGCGAAAGTGCTCGGCTTCTATCAGGCGCTCGGTTACGAGCCGAACGATGTTGTATCGCTCGGCCGCTGGCTCGATCGTGACGCGTAGCTGCGCGCGTAAAAACACCTTATGGTGAGGAGCATCGCCGCAGGCGATGCCTCGAACCATGTGCCATGCGCGCGATGCTTGTCACGTCCTTCGAGGACCGCTTCGCGGCCACCTCAGGACGAGGTTGAAACTACCGCCGTCCAGCTTTCTTCTTCGCTGCCTTCTTGGCGGGCGTCTTGCGCGCCGCCGTCCGCGCCTTTGCCGATTTGCTTACATGCGCATAGGCGACGATCTCGATTTTGGCGCCCGGTACCATCAATTGCGCCACGATGGTTGCGCGATTTGGGTAGGGTGCCTTGAAATACTCCGCATAGACAGCATTCATGCCGGGAAAATCGGCCGGATCCGGCAGGTAGATCAATACTTGTGCGACATCGGCGAGGCTACCGCCGGCAGCCTTCAGGCTGCGCTTGAGATTATCGAGGGTCAGGCTTGTCTGTACGCCGATATCGCCGGTCTCAATTTTGCCATCTGCCTTGATCGGTATTTGCGCAGTATAGAACACGCCGTCTGCCATCGTGGCCCATTCGATCGGCGCGCTAGGGGTTGGCAACCCCGTTTTCACTGGTCGTTTCATCTTTGCTCCCTCGTTGATTTAGGTGTAGTTCACAACCTCTGGATAGACGGCGAAAGACGGATCGATGTTGAAACTCAAAGTGCAGCCGGGCGATGGACGCCGCATCAGGCGCCGGACCCTGCCCGAACAAGTTGTGGAAACGCTCGGCCAGCGGATCGTCCGCGGCGACTTCGCACACCGGGGCGGCTTGCCGACCGAACCGGAACTGAGTGCTGAGCTTGGCATCAGCCGCAATGTGCTTCGCGAGGCGATCAAGGTTCTCGCCTCCAAGGGCATGCTTGAAGTAAGGCCCAAGATCGGAACCAAGGTCCGCACGCCCGAAGATTGGAACGTGCTCGATCCGGACGTCCTGGCGTGGTTCTCGAACGACGGCAATGAATTGCGCAACGCCCATGATTTTGTGGAGTTTCGCCGCATCATCGAGCCGAAGGCCTCATACTTGGCGGCCTTGCGCGCAACCGAGAAGGAGATCACTGATATTCGCGCGGCCTATGAAGCGCTCTACGCCTGCATCGGTCAGCCCGAAAAGGTCCCGGCCGCGGACATCATTTTCCATCGTAGCGTGTATACGGCCTCGCATAACATCGTGCTGCATTATCTCGGATCGCTCTTTGCGCCAGTAATGAAGACGCAAGTTGTCATCACCACGGACGAGCCTGGTTCCTTCGAAAAAGGACTTCCGCTTCATCGCAAGGTCACTGAGGCAATCGAGAAGCGCGATCCCAAGCGCGCCGAGATTTATTCGCGCCTGCTCGTAAACATGCCTTATCAGGATTTGAACGACAGGTTGCATCCGGAAGATCGCGGCTTGCTCGGCTAATTTTGGAGAAGGCGCGATTCCTCTCTTGAAAATTTGATTCATAGGATGATAGGCTGATAATTGTTTGGCGGGCAAGCGCTCTTCGCGCGGATCTGCTCGCGGGTACGAAAAGAAACGAGAGTAGCAATCAGGGAGAGGTTGATGACAACCGCGCTCAAGGGAAGTGCTGGCGGAAGCAGGAAATCCGCATGGTTTGCTGGTTTGGCTATGGCCGCCGGCATGTTGTTTACTGTGACCAACGCTTCTGCCGATGACATCAAGACCATCGAGCCAGGCAAGCTCACTATCGGAATGAACGGCGACATGCCGATGACTCAGGTCAAGGACGGTGTCCTGAGCGGTACCGACGGCGAATTGATGATCTATGTCGCCAAAAAGCTCGGCCTTGAACCGAAGGTCGTCCAGATGGACTGGGCCGCGCTGATTGAAGCGACGAAGCAAGGCAAGGTCGACGTGATGCATGGTGCCATGGGCTGGATCGAGCCGCGCACCAAGATCATGAATCTGACTGATCCGATCTATTACTTCGGTACCTTGCTGGCGCAGAAGGAAGAGAACAACTATTCGACCTTTGCCGACATGAAGGGCAAGTCGGTCGGCACCGTCACCGGCTTCACGCTCGTGCCCGAACTCAAGGGCGTGGAAGGCATCGGCGAAGTGAAGCTTTACGACACCTCGGACGGCGTCATGCAGGACCTCGTCGCTGGCCGTCTCGACATGGCGATCCTCGATCCGCCACTCGTGCAATGGGCGATCGTCCAGCATCCGGAATGGAAGCTCAAGCAGGTTCCGCTCGCGCCCGAGGCCGACAAATATCCAATCATGTCGACCAAATACAGCGTGATCTTCGGCGTCAACAAGGACGAGAAAGCCTTGGCCGACGCAATGAGCAAGGTCATTTCGGACGACATCTGGAAGAACTGCATTAACGTCAAGACCATGGCGAATTACGGCATGGGCGACAAGGCGTGGTTCATTCCTCCGAGCCCGGATCCCCGCGTTGGCGTCGACCGTCCGGCCGATTTCAAGTCGCCGAACGCCGATCATTGCTTCTGAGAAGCGATCGCAAGCAGCAAAGAATAGATGGGACGGGGTGAGACCCCCGTCCCTTTCTGTCGGGGCGTGATGGGGGCAGATGGATCCGCTTCTTCGTATTGTGGATTTGCACAAGAAGTTTGGCGAACTGGAGGTTTTGTCCGGCGTAAGTATCGACGTAAAGCGGGGTGAGAAAGTCTCGATCGTCGGACCGAGCGGCTCAGGCAAGACAACACTGCTCCGCTGCATCAATTATCTGGAGAAGCCTACGGGCGGCCACATCTACATCGACGGCACGCTGATCGGCGAGAAGCAAGTGGGCGACCGTTATGTCCACCTGAGCGACCGGGAACTCGCCAAGGAACGCCAGGAAATCGGTTTCGTTTTCCAACGCTTCAACCTGTTCCCGCATCTGACCGCGCTTGGGAATGTCACCATCGCGCCAATCAAGGTCTTAGGGTTATCGCGCGAAGAGGCGGAAGGGCGCGGCCGCCAGATGCTTGAGAAAGTCGGCCTCGGTCACAAGATCACCGAGTATCCCGAGCGACTTTCCGGCGGTCAGCAACAGCGCGTCGCCATTGCCCGCGTTCTTGCCATGCAGCCCAAGCTGATGCTCTTCGACGAGGCGACGTCAGCGCTCGATCCAGAACTCATCGGCGAAGTGCTGCGAGTCATGCGGCAGCTCGCCGATGAAGGCCGAACCATGGTGATTGTAACTCATGAGATCCAGTTCGCCGGCGAGGTCTCGGATCGCGTCGTCTTCATGGACCAGGGGAAGATTGTAGAGCAGGGCCCGCCCAAATCGGTGCTCTTCAATCCGCAGCAGCCACGTACCCGCGAATTCCTCAAGCACCTGCAGGAGCGTTAGCGCGACATGGGCTTCTTCCAGGTAATGGAGCAGAAGGGTTGGTACTTCTTCACCACTTTGATGGGTGGCTGGCCGGAGACGATTTCCGTAGCGTTCTGTTCTTTCATCTTCGCGATGATTTTCGGACTCATTATCGCTCTCATGCGCCTTTCGCGCTGGCGGATCCCTCGCTGGCTTGCGGTTGCCTATATCGAGTTTTTCCGCGGCACGCCGGCCCTGGTCCAACTCTTCGTCATTTATTTCGGCTTTCCCGACATCGGCTTCCAGCCTTCGCCTTTCCAGGCGGCGATCGTTGGCCTCGGACTTAACGGCGCGGCTTACATGGCGGAGATCTACCGTGCCGGTATCGAGTCGATTCATCGTGGCCAGATGGAGGCGGCACTGTCCCTTGGCATGACGCCGGCCCGCGCCATGCAGCACATCATCCTGCCGCAGGCGATGCGCACCATGCTGCCGCCGATTACCAATTTTGCGATCGTGCTGCTCAAGGATACATCCATCGTCTTCGCGGTCGGCGTCGTCGAGATCATGGCGCTTGCCCGCAACCTCGTCACCGAGACCTTGCAGAGTGCCGCGGTCTATCTGATCGCTGGTGCACTCTATCTTTGCGTGACGATTCCGATGTCGCGTCTTGCCGCTCGGCTCGAGCGACAGCGCCAGGCCTGGCAGTAGGGAGGGGACGGCATGCTCCAGCTTCCCGAAATCTACGCCGAATACATTGGCCGGTGGCTGCCCGAACTTCTCTATTACGCGATCACCACCTTAAAGATTGCCGCCGTCGCGTTCGTCATTGCGGTGGCCGTCGGATTGCTTTTCGCCCTTCTGCGTATCTCGCACAACCGCTTTGTCCGCGGCTTTGCGGTCACCTTCATTGAAGTGGCGCGTGGACTGCCCATCGTCGTCGTCCTCTACATCGTTTATTTTGTGCCGCCGCAGCTCTTCCCCGGCTTGAGCTGGAGCTGGTTTACCGACTTCACCGGCGCCGTGGTCGGGCTCGGCCTCCACGGTGGTGCCATCCTCGCTGAAGTGTTTCGATCCGGGATTGAGGCATTGCACAAGGGCCAGCGCGAGGCGGCGATCTCACTGGGCATGACGCCGGCGCAGTCGATGACCTATATCATCCTGCCGCAGGCAACCCGCATCATCCTGCCGCCTGTCGCCAATTATGCAATCGGCCTGCTTAAGGACACCTCGCTCTGTTCGCTCATCGGCGTCAATGAACTGATGAACGGTGCTAAAAGCATCGCTTTTGCCGACTATCAGCCGATGGCGGTCTTTGTGCTCGTCGCCGCCATTTATTTTGTCATGAGTTTTCCGTTATCCATGGCTGTCCGCTTCATGGAAACGCGCCTCGCCATATCCCGCTAATTCAAGGTCCCGTCATGAAAGTCGTGAAGCTCGAAACATTTCCGGTGCGCGTCGCCTATAAGCATGTCGAGGCGAGTTCGCTCATCAATCGCGGCGGTATCACCGATGTTCTGGTGAAGCTCACCGCCGATAATGGTCTCGTCGGCTGGGGGGAATGTACGCGCGCCGCCGACACCGCCGGGATCGAGACCGCAGTGAGGAATATGGCCCCGCTGGTGATCGGTCGCGATCCCTGGGACAAGGAAGCGATCCATCGCGACCTTGGCATCTATGCCGTCTGGGCCTTCCAGCCTATGACCGGAAACTTCGCCTTTGCAGGCATCGACATGGCGCTGTGGGATCTCTGCGGCAAGGAATGCGGCCAGCCGCTTTACCGCATGCTGGGCGGCGCCATGCGCGAGGAGGTCGATTACTTCTACTACATGGAATGGGGAACGCCTGCCGAGATCGATCGCCAGGGACGCGATGGCGCCAAGCGCGGCTATCGCGCCTATTACATCAAGGCCGGCGTCGACGAGCGCAAGGAAGAGGAAATGCTCGAAGCCCTGCGCGGCGCCATAGGCCCGGAAGGCAAGATCAGGATCGACGTCAACCAGGCCTGGTCCATCCCGCAAGCGGCACGGCTACTGACGCGCTGGAACAAGAAATACGATCTCGATTTCGTCGAGGCGCCGGTCCGGATTGATCCGGTTGAGAACATGCTCGACCTGCGCACCCGCATCGATGTCGCCTTGTGCGTGAATGAGGGCTTGTGGCGCGAGGCCGATGCTTATCGCATCATCAAGAGCCGCTGCGGCGATTATCTCTGCTTCAGCCAGTATTGGGTTGGTTCCTTGGGCCGCTGGCATATGCTCAACCAGATGAGCCATCTCGAAGGCTGGCAGATGCTGAAGCACACCCATGGCGAATTGGGACTTACCGCCGCGGCCGGTCAACACGTCATGCTGGCCGCACCCAATGCCGCGCTCGGCAGCCAGCAGACCGCGCAGATGATGGAAGACGATATCCTGGTCGATCGGATTCCCATTGTCGACGGGCCGAACTGGGGACGCATCGATAAGCCGGGCCTCGGTGTCACCGTCGATGAGGACAAGGTTGCCCGTTATCACGAAGCCTACCGGAAGCTCGGCGACTTCCCGACCTATGCGGGCAAAGTCGCAAGCATGGCGCAATAGGGATCGAGACAATGAAAATCACCGCCATCAAGACGACGCCATTGCTCTGCAAGTTCAAGCAGCCCTATCACTGGTCGCAGGGCATCAATTACGGCGCACCCGTCATCCTCATCGAGGTCGAGACCGACACAGGCATTGTCGGGATCGGCGAGGCGACCGCGAGCCCGGTCATAGCACCGGTCCTGGCGATCTTGGAGGACGCGATCCCGCGCTTCATCGGCCAGTCGGTCTATGACGGCAACCGCATCATTTGGAACTATTACCAGGCGGGCTTCAATGCGCGCGGCACCGGCAGCGCGCCGCGCTATTTCTCGCAAGCCCTGGCCGGCATCGAACTCGCGCTGTGGGATGCGATCGGCAAGGCGGCGAAACTGCCCTTGCATAAACTGTTGGGCGGGGCGGTGCGCGACAAGGTCGAGTATTTTGGCTTCGTCCAGGGCGATACGCCGGACGAACTCGCATCGCACGCCAAGGAACTATACGACGCAGGCTTCAAGGTCCTCTACATCAAGGTGGGCCGCGGCGCCGAGCTCGATGTCGCCATCGTCTCATCCATCCGCAAGAAAGTCGGACCCAAGGCGCGTTTGCGGCTCGATGCCAATGAAGTCTGGGACCAGCTCATGGCACGCCGCATGTTCGAAAAACTAGAGACCTTCGACATCGAATTCATCGAGCAGCCGATCCCCGGCCGCACCGGCTCGGAAGGCCTGGCTCGGCTTCGCGCCGTGACGAATATTCCGATCGCTGCCGACCAGACCGTCTATTCGGCCGATGATGCCTTCGATATTTGCCGCAATCGGGCCGCCGATGTGATCGTGCTTGGCTTGCACGAGACTTGCGGCGTCGTCCGTTTCCGCAAGGCTGCCGCGGTGGCCGAGGCCGCTGCCGTCAATATTTGTCTCCATGGTGTCTTCGAGACCGGCATCACCACTTGTGCGTCAAATCAGGTCGCGGCCACGATTCCCAACATGGACGACGGCAACCAGATCATGTGGCAGCTCTTGGCCGAGGATATTGTCAAGAGTCCCAATCTCGTTCCGAAGGATGGCGCTCTGGCTATCGTTGACGCGCCGGGATTAGGCTTCGAACTTGATCCGGATGCCGTCGCCCGCGCCGTTAAGGCCTATCGTGACACGCCGGCCTGAGGGCGCAGCGTCACACATACCCGCTTAAGCCTGGGATCGATCCGGCCACCTGACGCACCAGATCGGCGCCAGCCTTCTGCTTGGCATAATCGAGCGTCGTCGTCCCCAGCGTCTTGATCTGATCCATGTTGAGCCCGGCCGCCTGCAATTTGCCGATCGCCGCCAACGGCCCACCCATCAATCCGCCGCCCAGCATGCCCAGCAACCCGCCCTTGGCCGCGCCGTCGCCGCCATGCTTGGCCGCAAGCTCCGCCGCGCCCGGCAGTTTCGCGAAAAGCTCCGCGACCTTCTGCTTGTCGCCCTGGTTTTTGACGAGCGTCAGCATAATACCCAGGGCCCTTTCGGCGCGCGCCTTGTCGAGCCCCGTCTTCTGCGTGATCAATGTGACGAGCTCTTCCATTGGCAACTCCATCGCGTTTGAACAACTGCACGTTTTATAGCACAGTGCGGACGCATGGCCCGCCAAAGTGTGCGCGCTTCGGCGATAAGGCTATGCGCAAAATGAGCCACGCGGCTGAGCCTGGAGGCATTGTTCATGTCGGATGATAAGATTTTTCTGGGCTCGAGCGGCAAGCCCGAGGACCTCTATTTGGCCATGGCCAACCGCCACGGTCTCGTCACCGGCGCAACCGGCACCGGCAAGACGGTCACATTGCAGATCATGGCCGAAGCCTTTTCGAAGGCGGGCGTTCCGGTCTTTGCTGCCGACGTCAAGGGCGATCTCTCCGGCATATCGGAGCCGGGCGAGCCCAAGGACTTTCTGCTCGAACGCGCCAAGCAGGTGGGCCTCGAGGATTACGGCTTCGAAGCAACGCCCACCATCTTTTGGGATCTCTTCGGCACCGAAGGTCATCCGATCCGCACCACAGTCACCGAAATGGGGCCATTGCTCCTGTCGCGCCTCATGGGTCTTTCAGACGCGCAGGAAGGCGCCCTCAATATCGGCTTCAAGATCGCCGATCAGGAAGGACTTGCGATCCTTGATCTCAAGGATCTCCGCGCGCTCCTCACCGATCTTGCCGATCGCGGCAAGGACATCCGCACCGAATATGGCAATGTGAATGCCGCGACTATCGGCTCGATCCAGCGTCGCCTCGTGGTGATCGAGGAGCAGGGCGGTGACAAGTTCTTCGGCGAGCCGGCTCTCGATATCAAAGATCTGATGCGCACCACCCGCGACGGCCGCGGCTATATGAACATTCTTGCCGCCGACAAGCTCATCTCCTCGCCCCAGCTTTATGCCACGTTCCTGCTGTGGCTGCTCTCGGAACTGTTCGAGAGGATGCCTGAAGTCGGCGATGTCGATAAGCCAAAGCTCGTCTTCTTCTTCGACGAGGCGCATCTCCTCTTTGCCGATGCGCCGCCCGGCCTGTTGCAGAAGATCGAGCAGACGGTGAAGCTCATCCGTTCGAAAGGCGTCGGCGTCTATTTCGTGACCCAGAACCCGCTCGATGTTCCTGAAAGCGTGCTCGCCCAGATGGGCAATCGGCTGCAGCATGCCTTGCGCGCCTATACGCCGCGCGAGCAGAAGGCGGTGAAGACCGCAGCCGAAACCTTCAGGCCAAATCCCAAATTCGATACGCAGACGGCGATCACCGAGCTTGGAAAGGGCGAGGCGCTTGTTTCGGTTCTCGATCCCAAGGGCGTGCCGACCATGGTGGAACGGACCTGGATAAGGCCGCCATCGGGCCGCATGGGTCCGATCACTCCGGAAGAGCGGAAAGTCCTGATCAGCAATTCCCCGGTTTATGGCGAATATGAAAAGCAGGTCGACCGCGAATCCGCTTTCGAGATTTTGCAGGAGAAAGCGAAGAAAGCCGCCGAGGCCAAGGAACAGGCAACTGCGGAAAAGGCCGAAGCCAAGACGGTTCGCGCCTCGACCTCGGGCTATCAGCGCGAAACGGCGACCGATCGCTTGATCAAGAATATGGCTGGCAGTGTCGGACGCACGCTCGGCTCATCCGTTGCCCGTCAACTTGGCAATGCTCTGGTCCGTGGCATCCTCGGCGGCCTCACGAGGAAGTAGTGCTCTTCCCCTCTCCCCACGTGGGAGAGGGCGGGTTGAGCGCAGCGAAACCCGGGTGAGGGGCGTCTGAAGCGCGTCAGCGCCTGCCACGTTACACGATACCCCTTACCCGGCTGGGCTTTTGGCCCCGTCGTCCTGTACCGCAAGTGCAGAGTAGACCGTACACCGATCGTTAAGCCAGCGAAGCAATGACAAGGAGTCCAATCTCCTTGTTCTTGTCATTGCCGGACTCGTTCCGGCAATCCATCGATCAACCCGCTCTCGCTGTAGAGGATCGGCACAATGGATCGCCGGAATGAATCCGGCGATGACAGATTGGAGTTCGTCATGCGGGCGCGTCGTGGCGGCCGGTTCCCCTTGCCCGGCATGGTGATTGACATGGATCAATGTGTTGTTCACGTAGTCCACGCCAAGAGTCATATTTCGTTGGCATAGATTGAGGTTATGGCCGATTGCTGTGTGCCATCGACCTTAATGGTTTTGGGAGAGAAGCAAGGATGACGACACGCCGTGAAATGCTTGGCTATGTGCCGGCTGCGAGTGCAGCATTTGCCGTCGGCGGCAATCTGCTGCTGAATGAAGGCACCGCTGTTGCGCAGGACGCGCCGGCCCCCCTCGCGACGCACTTTCATCCCAAAGGCAAGGCGCCATCCAGTTTCACACTCGATGTCCTGAAGCAGGCTAGCAGCAATCTGCCTTTTTCTGACACGCGAGATTTCGACGAATTGAAGCGCGGCTTCATCGCGCCGATGCCGGATCTGAAAATTATGGCCGATGCCGGTCACGTCGCCTGGGACATGGAGCGTTTTCAGTTCCTGAATGAGGATCGCGACTTCGATTCGATCCATCCCTCACTGCTGCGACAGTCGCGCCTCAACAACAATTACGGTCTCTACGAAGTCATGCCCGGCATCTATCAGGTGCGCGGTATCGATCTTTCCGATCTCACGATCGTGCGCGGCAAGACCGGCTGGATTGTTTTCGATCCGATCGTCAGCGCCGAACCGGCGCGCGCCGCCTGGAAACTTTTTCAACAGCATGTAGGCGAGGGCTTGCCGATCACTGCTGTGGTCTATTCCCACACCCACGGCGATCATTGGGGTGGCGTGCGCGGCCTCATCGATGAAGCCGATGTGCGCTCCGGCAAGATTTCGGTCATCGCGCCGGTCGATTTCATGGACTTTACGATTTCCGAGAACGTCTATGCCGGCAACGCCATGAACCGGAGGCTCTTCTATCAATATGGCCTGCTGCTGCCGGCGAGCCCCTATGGCTATGTCGGACAAGGCCTGGGCCAGGGCGTGTCGGCGGGTGCGACCGGCCTGATCGCTCCCACCCGTCTTGTGTCCGAAGCGATCGAGGAGTTCGAGGTCGACGGCGTGCGGATGATCTTCCAGAACACGCCCAACACCGAGGCGCCGCGGGAAATGAACACCTACATTCCCGACATGAAGGCGCTCTGGATGGCTGAAAATGTCATCGCCTCCTTGCACAACATCTACACGTTGCGCGGTGCTCCGGTGCGCGATCCGTTGCGCTGGTCGAAGTACATATCGGACGCGCTCTACCGTTTCGGTTTGGAAGCCGAAGTCATGTTCGCCTCGCATCACTGGCCGCGCTGGGGCAATGAGCGCATTCAGGAAATCCTGCGAGATCAGCGCGATCTTTATGCCCATATGAACAATCAGGTGCTACACTTCGCCAATCAGGGCGTGACGATCAACCAGATCCACAATGTCTATTCCCTGCCGCCGAGCATCCTGCAGAAATGGCATTGCCGCGGCTATCACGGCTCGGCCGAGAACAATGCGCGCGGCGTGATTCAGCGTTACCTCGGCTATTGGGATTGCAACCCGACAACGCTCATTCCGCTCTCGCCTGAAGATTCCGCTCCGCTTTATGTCGAGATGATGGGTGGGTCGGCGAAGATCATCGCGCGCGGCCGCGAACTTCATGACAAGGGTGAATATCTGCTCGCAAGCGAGATCGTGAACAAGTTGGTGCTGGCCGAACCCAATAATGGGGACGCCAAAGATCTGCTTGCCGACATCTTTGAGCAGATCGGTTATCAGCAGGAAAATCCGGGTTTGCGCAACAGCTTCCTTGCCGGCGCCTTTGAATTGCGTTCGGGCATCCCGCAGGGCCAGACGGCGGATTCGAGCAGCCCGGATGTCATCCGTGCCATGTCGACCGAGCTGTTTCTGAATTTCCTTGCCATCAAGATGGACAGCCGCAAGGCGGAAGGGCTGCGCTTCACCCTCAATCTCGTTACGCCCGACAATGGCGAAAAGTTCATCGTCGAACTCGAGAATGCAACGCTCACCAATATTGCCGGCTTCCAGGCGAAGTCTCCGGATTTGACCTTGACGATCAATAGGTCGGATTTGGAACTGACGATGATGGGCGTGAAGACGCTGGAAAGCCAGATTGCCGAGGGTACGGCCAAGGTCGATGGTGATGCGACGATCCTCGGCAAGCTTGCGGTGACGATGGTTGATTTTGATCCGCGCTTCGAGATCATGCCCGGCACGAAAGCACTGACCGAAATAGCCCATTCCGATCCCTACCAGGCAGTCCCGGAGCGGATCATCGCGGAGTAGTTTTCGCTGAAGGCTATCCCTCTCCCCTCGTGAAACGAGGGAATGATAGTTCGATGTTTGACCAGATAGTTTTGTGTAGGACAAGTGATTGATATAGCTTGATCTGTGTATTCTGTCGTGTCTCCATGTGAGCGGTTGTTTTCACTGCCATGCTACCTATTGTGAGTTGAGGTAGCAAACTGGATGCTACGCCATGCCCAGGATACACCTCACCAAGGAGACGCTTGACCGGATCACTCCTGGTCTCAAGGAGACGGTCTATTGGGACGCCTCGCATTCCGGTTTCGGCGTCAAGGTGACGCCCAAGGGTCGCAAGGTGTTCATCGTTCTCTACCGCACACGGGATGGGAAGAGGCGACTGCGCAAATACACCATCGGGCCCTATGGCAAGGTCACGCTCGCCAGCGCCAGGCTTGCAGCACGCAAGGTGCTTGCCGCGACGCTTGACGGCCGCGATCCGGCCGCCGAGAAGCGCCGGGACAGGCATAAGTTCATCAAGGATAAGATGGATGATGTGGTAGCCGAGTACACTGAAAGGCACGTCGATCACACCCGGACACGCGCTGGCATTCGTCGTAACTTGCAACGCGAAGTTCTAGGCCGCTGGTCAGGCCGGTCGATCCATGAGATTGGCAGGCAGGATGTGGTGAAGATGTTGGACGAGATTTCTGATCGGGGAGCGCCGGCGACGGCCAATCAGGTCTTCTCAGTCGTAAGGGCCCTGTTCAACTGGTGCGTCGGGCGCGGCATTCTTGAGACGTCGCCCTGTGTGGGACTTTCCAAGCCGTCTGCCGAACAATCGCGCGACCGCGTATTGAGCGATGAAGAGATTGCTTGCATCCTGACCGCCGCCCGGCAGATCGGTTATCCCCATGGAACGATCGTCGAGATCCTGCTCCTGACCGGCCAGCGGCGCAGCGAGGTTGCAGACCTCAGATGGAGCGAACTCGACCTTGTCAGGGCCATTTGGACCCTTCCTCGCGAGCGTACCAAGAACGATAAGGCGCACATCATTCATTTGGCGCCGCGCGTCATCGATCTGCTCCTGGCAATCCCGCGCACGAGTGAGCTTGTGTTTGGCAACAGCGCCGGCAGGCCGTTCAACGACTTCTCACGCTTTAAGCGCGAACTGGATAGACTCTCCCAGGTCAAAGATTGGGTCCTGCATGATCTGCGGCGCACCATGGTCAGCGGCATGGCCAGACTCGTTGTGATGCCCCATATTGCAGACAAGATCCTCAATCACCAGTCCGGAACGATTTCGGGCGTGGCGGCCGTCTACCAGCGCCATGAGTTCCTGGTCGAGCGAAAGCAGGCTTTGCTTATCTGGGCCGAACACGTTGGCGGGCTTCTTATGAGAGCTGAAGCTCGAACTGCGGCTTAGGTGACGACTTGCCAGCAGAAGCGTTCCTCCGCACGAGAGAGCGCACCCCTTGAGTTCTCTGCTCCAGCCACTGACCGACCAGATTGCGCACACTTTTCGAAAGGTTGCGTCGACGAGTGGACCGATAGCGTACTCCATCTGATAGCGTGCCGCCCGCTGGCGTAAGAGTCACCAGGTCGAAAGTGCGACCTCCATAAAGTGAGACGGATTAACTACTTAGAGTGTATCGCGCCCAACCTCCCAAATGGTAGGTTGCACTGGCTTGCTGCTCGTGATCGGATAGGGCTGCCGTGGCAAAGGTTGAACACAATCGGACTTCAACGGAGCTATCCTCCGCTCTAACCTCATGCCGGTCGGGCTTACTGTCACTTGCGGTCTTCAGTTGTTTCTCCAATCTGCTGATGCTGACCGGCCCGCTCTTCATGCTGCAGGTCTATGACCGGGTACTGACCAGCGGCAGCATCCCGACCTTACTGGCGCTGGCGGCGCTGGTTGCGGTCCTATACGCCGTCTATGGCATTCTCGAGTTCATCCGCTCGCGGCTCCTGGTGCGGGTTGGCCGCATCGTCAATGACGGACTTCGCGAACGGGTGTTCGATGCTGTGGCCGTTCAAGCAATGCGCGGCGCTGGTGTCCGCAGCGAGCCGCTGAGCGACCTGCAGACGATCCGGCAGTTTCTGCAAAGCAGCGGCCCTTTGGCGTTCCTGGATATGCCATGGGCACCTGTCTATCTGGCTTTGATTTTCGCGATGCACAGTCTCTTGGGCTACGCCTCGCTCGTCGCTGCTGTCCTTCTCGCGATCATCGCCGCACTCAATGAACATGTCACCCGGAAGGACGCGCTCGAGAGCCACAAGGCGACATTGCAGGCCAACGCGCTGTCGGATCAGGCTCGCACCAATATCGAGGCGGCAACCGTGCTTGGTATGGTCGGCCAGCTTAGGCGGCGATGGGCGGCAATGCAGGCCAAGGCGCTCGACAGTCAAACCCGCGCCAGCGACCGTGGCGGCCTTCTTTCGGGCCTTTCTCGCACGCTCCGGCTTGTCTTCCAATCAGCGATCCTGGGCCTTGGCGCCTATCTTGCTGTTAAGCGGGAGATTTCACCGGGAGCAATGATTGCCGCCAGCATCCTCATGTCGCGAGCCCTTGCCCCTGTCGAACAGGCCGTCGGGCAATGGCCGCAGTTCCAGGGCTTCGTCAGAAGTTGGAAACGACTGAAGGAATTTCTTGCCGCAACCCCGCCGCGCCAACCCAGAATGCAATTGCCACGGCCCTCTGGAAGGATTGCCGTCGAGAACCTTTCGGCCTTCGTTCAGGGGGTGGAGAAGCCAATCATCGGCAATGTCTCCTTCGCACTGGCGGCAGGCGAAGGTCTTGGCATCATCGGCCCAACCGGCGCCGGCAAGTCGACCCTGGCCCGCGCTCTGGTTGGCGTATGGCCTTTAACCCGCGGCACAGTGAGGTTCGATGGTGCAACGCCTGATCAGTGGGATCCGGACATACTAGGCCAATCAATTGGCTATCTCTCACAGGAAAGCGAACTCTTCGATGGTACGGTTGCCGAGAACATCTCGCGCTTTGCCGCCGACCCTGATCCTCAAGCCATCGTCCGCGCTGCTCAACTCGCCGACATTCACGAACTCCTGCTCGAGATGCCCGATGGCTATAACACCGTGATCGGTCACGGTGGTCGACGCGTCTCAGCCGGCCAGCGGCAACGGATCGGCCTTGCCCGCGCGCTCTATGGTGAGCCAACCCTGGTTGTACTCGATGAACCCAATGCCAATCTTGATGCCGGGGGCGAAGTGGCGTTGGTAAGAGCCATTGCCCAAGTCAGACAGCGCGGCGGTACGGTTTTGGTTATCGCTCATCGGCCGAGCGCTATTGCGTCCCTCGACAAGCTGATGGTGCTCAAGGACGGCAAGGTTGCTGCGTTTGGGCCAAAAGATGAGATCCTGAGCAAGGTCCTGGCGCGCCCCGTCGATGGCTCAGGTCGTCCTGGCGGGCTGACCGTCATAACCGACAATCGGAGCCCCTGAACCATGGCGATGCAGGCCGATACCGTCAGAAGCTTGCGGCACCATCAACTGGCAGGCTTCGTCGTCGTCTTACTGCTGGTCTTGGGACTTGGCGCCTGGACAGCGCTCGCCTCGATCCAGGGGGCGGTGATCGCTCCTGGAGTGACGGTTGTCGAGACCTATCTCAAGCGCATTCAGCACCGCGATGGTGGGATTGTCGCTGAGATCGCGGTCAAGGAAGGCGACCGAGTTGAGGAAGGCGATGTTCTGGTCAAGCTCGATGGTACGGACTCCAAAGCAGAACTTGCGATCATCGAGGCAACGCTCGATGAGTTTGCCGCCAAGCGTGCCCGGCTTATCGCCGAGCGTGATGAACAAGCCGAGATCGGTTTTCCGGATGACCTCCTCAGCCGCGCCGACAACACGCGCATCGCCGACATTCTGACCGGCCAGCGCAAGCTCTTTGTGACCCAGAAGGCTGCACTCACCGGGCGCATCGAACAATTGAGCGAGCGCATCGGCCAGCTTGAGCAGGAGATTGAAGGGATTTCGGCGCAATATGCTTCGAAAAAGGAGCAGACCCGGCTGGTGCGTGAAGAACTTGCCGATCTCAAATCGCTCCTCAAGAAGGGTCTCGTCCAAGCAAACCGCGTCTTTGCGCTTGATCGCGAGAGGGCACGGCTCGAAGGCGAAGAAGGTGAGTTGTTCGCCCGCATTGCCAGCACAAAGGGCCAAATCAGCGAGACGAGGCTGCAAATTATCCAGCTCGAGGACGATGCCCGCACCAAGACGCTTTCCGATCTGCGCGAAGCCGAGGCTGGACTAGCCGAGTTTGCACAGAGACAGATTGCAGCACGAGCCAAGCTCGACCGCACCATTATCCGCGCACCGCGCCCAGGCTATGTGCACCAGTTGGCGGTGCATACGATTGGCGGGATAATCGGGCCTGGTACTGAGATAATGTCGATTGTTCCAGACCTCGACCAACTCGTGGTCGATGTACATGTGAGGCCTGAGGACATCGATCAGGTTGGTGTCGGCCAGATGGCACAACTGCGGTTCCCGGCTTTCGATCAGCGTACCACCCCGGAAGTCTCAGGCGAGGTGATACAGGTTGCGGCCGATTTGACCCAATCGAACGAACAGCAGCCACCTTACTTCGCCGTGCGCGTTCGTATCGGGCCTGAACAGCTGAAGCTATTGGGAACCAACAAACTTAAGCCCGGCATGCCGGCAGAAGCCTTCATCCGCACGAAAGAGCGCACGCCACTGAGCTATCTTCTCCAGCCACTGACCGACCAGATTGCGCACACGTTTCGAGAGGGTTGAAAGGACAAGAGTTTTTGAGCGATTACCCCGCGCGCCATTCGTGAGTCAGCTGGGTCAACTACTAGAAGTTATCGTAATTAACCCCCTCCCAAATTGGAGATTGCACTTTGGTCAATTTTAGATAAACAATACCTAACTAAGAAAAAGAGGGTCTATCGGGATCCGAAGCGACCCCAGAAGATCGAGACAAAAAAAGGGCCTTCGAGCCCAGGGATGGCGACAATCTCTACTTGGCTGCCTAATCGCGGCGTCCAGCGCATGTGCACTGCGCACAGGTGTAGTGTAGCAGCGCGGTCCCTTACGAACTTACCCTTTCCGTACTTTGGATTTCTGAGAGTGCTTAAAGCCGATCGTGCCAGACGCGCGCGTCGCTTCAGCATCCCGCGCGCCTGGGAGGTCAACATCACAGACTGATCGCGGAGATCACCCATGGCCAATATCAGTGGCACAGCGCAACGCGACAAGATTACCCCGGCCGGGAGATATTCTTGGAACGGAGTTACGTGGGTCCTGGTGAGTTCTGCCGGAACAACATCATCGAGCGACACAGTCAATGCGGGTGGTGATAATGACGAAGTCGATGGCGGCGGCGGCAATGATGTCATCAATGGCCAAGCCGGCAATGATTTGCTTGTTGGAGGAGCAGGCTCGGACACGATCGACGGCGGCAACGACAATGACACAATCTATGGCGGCAGTGCTGTTCTTAATTCCACCGCTTCCGGCGACGATAC
>JAXMCQ010000003.1:0-294455 GCA_046349315.1 Hyphomicrobiales bacterium
CGTGGACAATCTTTACGCGGATAGTTGGGTCCCGGCTTGCGCCGGGATGACGGACCCCGCAACGCCTCGCTAGGCGACCGGAACGGCCTCGATCATCACAATGGCCTGGGCATAGGGAAAATCGTCGGTCAATGTGACGTGTATGCGCGCGATGTGCCCCGCCGGCGTGATACGATCGAGCTGGGCCTTGGCGCCGCCCGTCAGTTCCATGGTCGGCCGGCCCGACGGTTCGTTGACGACGCCCATATCCTTCCAGAATACGCCGCGCCGGAAGCCTGTCCCGAGCGCCTTTGAACAAGCCTCCTTGGCGGCAAAGCGCTTGGCATAGGTCGCAGCGCGCTGGGCGCGGCGATCCGATTTCTTGCGCTCGATATCGGTGAAGATGCGCGCGATGAAGCGCTCGCCATATTTTTCGAGCGTCTTTTCGAGGCGCCGGATATCGACAATGTCATTGCCGAGGCCGACAATCACTTGAGGCCCCGCGAACCGGGCTTGATCGCCGGGATTTTTGCAAGATCGAGCGGCAGCGCATCTGCCGGATAGGTCGGGATGTCGAGTTGCGCGAGGCTCGCCAATGGAACACCAAGATCGGCCTTGCCGCCGGAGCGATCGATCAGGCAGGTGGCGGCAACGGTAATGCCACCCTCCTCCTCGATACCGGCAATGCATTCGCGCGATGACAGTCCGGTGGTCACGATATCCTCGACCATCACGCAGCGGGCGCCCTTTTCGAGGGTGAAGCCGCGGCGCAAGGTAAGCTTGCCGTCGACGCGCTCGAAGAAGATCGCCGGCACACCCAGTTGCCGGCCCATTTCATAACCGACCACCACGCCGCCCATGGCGGGCGAGGCAACAAGGTCGATCGGGCCGGGATAAATTTTGCGAAGCTTGGCGGCGAGCGCGGCGCAAAGGCGATCTGCGCGCTTCGGATCCATCAATACGCGGGCACATTGCAGATAGCGCGGACTGTGCAAGCCCGACGAGAGGATGAAATGGCCCTCGAGCAAAGCGCCGGCATCGCGAAATTCCTTGAGGACCTCAGCTTCCGTCATCGTCTATCCCGTCACCCGTGCGATCGAACTGACCAATGGCTTGGACCGCAAGCCACCGATAATCTCGTTGAGATGCTTCAGATCGTGGACTTCGAGCAAAATGTCCAGATCGAAGAAATCGCGCGCCGCACCGCGCGTGACCATCTGCAATTCATCGATGTTTCCACCGGAATCGCCGATGGTCTGGGCAACCTGGGCCAGTGCCCCGACCTCGTTGTGAATGGTGACCTTGATGCGTGCCGGAAAGCGCTGCTCTTCGGCGGTCGCATCCCAGGCAAGGTCGATCCAGCGTTCGGGTTCGGCATCGAACTTCTCAAGCGCCTTGGCGAAGATCGGATAGATGGTGATGCCATGGCCGGGCGTGAGGATGCCGACGATACGCTCGCCAGGCACCGCACCGGTCTCAAGCGATATATTGAGCGCGGTCCCACGCGCCGCGCCACGCACGGGAAAACCCTCCTCAGCCTCGCTCTTGGGTTTCGCCGCGGCCCCGCGCCGTTTCTTGGGGCCAGACTCCTTGACCTCAATGCCCATGGCCTTGAGCATATCGCTCGCCGCCAGTTCGCCGCGGCCGATGGCGGCGAGTGCATCTTCGAGATTGCGGTGGCCGAGCTTGGGCGTCGCAGCCTGCAGTGCATTGTCGGAAAGTGACCTGCCGTTCTTGGCCAGAAGGCGCTCGACAATCTCACGTCCGAGGCCAGCATATTGGCGCCGCACCGCGGCACGCGTGGCACGCCTAATCGCGGCGCGGGCCTTGCCGGTGACGGCAAGTCCTTCCCAGGCAGCGGGCGGAACCTGCGCGTCGGAGCGGATGATGTCGACCTCATCGCCATTCTCAAGCTCGGTCGCCAATGGCTTGTGGCGGCCATTGATGCGGCAGCCGACGCAACTATCGCCGATGCTGGTGTGGACGGCATAGGCGAAATCGATCGGCGTTGCGCCCTTCGGCAGTGCGATGAGCTGGCCCTTCGGCGTGAAGCAGAAGACCTGGTCGTGGAAGAGTTCGAGCTTGGTATGCTCGAGAAACTCCTTGGGGCTTTCGCCTTCCGACAGCATTTCGACGAGATGCCTAAGCCAGCGATAGGCGTTCGACTCCGCGGCCGGCACGCGCACGCCGTTCACGGCTTTACGCGGGTCCGTGACATCCTTGTAGAGCGCGTGAGCGGCGACGCCGCGCTCGGCGATCTCATGCATCTCGCGGGTGCGGATCTGCATTTCGACACGCATATGATGGGGACCGATCACGGTGGTGTGGAGCGAGCGGTAGTCGTTCTGCTTCGGCGTCGAAATGTAGTCCTTGAAGCGGCCCGGTACGGCGCGCCAGGTCCGATGAACGACGCCCAAGGCCAGATAGCAATGCTCAACCTTCGGGACGATGACGCGGAAGCCGAATATGTCCGACAGCTGGCCGAGAGAGAGGTGCTTTCTCTCCATCTTGCGCCAGATCGAATAGGGCCGCTTTTCGCGGCCCGAAACCTCGGCGGCGATGCCGTTCTCGGCGAATTTCGCCTGCAGGGCCTTTTCGATTTCAACGAGCGCGCCGCCGCTTTCCTCGTGCAGGCGATCGAGCCGTTTCTTGACCGTTGCATAGGCGTCGGGGTTCAGGACCTTGAAAGCGATGTCTTCGAGTTCGTCGCGGACATTCTGCATGCCCATGCGGCCGGCGAGCGGCGCATAGATGTCCATCGTCTCCTGGGCGATGCGCTGGCGCTTCTCGGGCGGGACATGCCCAAGGGTGCGCATATTGTGCAGCCGGTCGGCCAACTTGACCAGCAGAACGCGGACATCCTTGGAGATCGCGACCAGAAGCTTGCGGAGGTTTTCCGCCTGCGTGGCTTCCTTGGTGACGAGATCGAGGCGCTTGATCTTGGTCAGGCCGTCGACCAGCTCGGCGATCTCGTGGCCGAATTTTTCCTCGATTTCCTGCTGGGTTGCGGCGGTGTCCTCGACAACGTCATGAAGCAAGGCAGCGGCGATGGTGGCATCGTCGAGCTTGAGTTCGGTGAGGATCGCGGCAACTTCCAGGGGATGGTTAAAATAGGCCTCGCCCGAGGCGCGCTTCTGGTTGCCGTGCGCCCGCATGGCATAGACATAGGCGCGATTCAGCAGATCCTCGTTGGCATCGGGATCGTAGCTCGTCACCCGCTCTACAAGTTCGTACTGCCGCATCATCGCGCCTAACCTCCGGCGCGAGTGTAGAACAAAAAAGGCCGGACGCGTCGGGTCCGGCCTTTAAAAATTGCGATAGGGAAAACGATCAATAACCGTTCCGCTGGCTTCCAGGGCTTTCGGCCGGCGGCAGGCCCTCGAGACCGCGCAGGAGTTCTTCCTCAGTCATCTTCTCGAAATCCGCGACGTCCCCGCCCATGTCTTGCGCCTCTACGACCACAGACACGCCGCCCGACTGCTGGATCAGCGGGACTTCGGTCGGCTCCGGCTCATCCACCTCGACATGCTTCTGCATGGCGTGGATGTATTCTTCCTTGAGATCGTCCTTGTCGATCGCTTCATCGGCGATCTCGCGCAGCGCTACGACCGGGTTCTTGTCATTGTCGCGGCCGACGGTGAGGGGCGCGCCCTGCGAAATCATGCGGGCGCGATGGGCCGACAGGAGCACGAGCTCGAATCGGTTGGGCAATTTGTCGATGCAATCTTCAACTGTGACGCGCGCCATGGGGCTCGTCTTCTCCAAGCTGGGGTTTGGCTGAAACGCGGCCTTCTATTCTTAAAGCCGGGAGATTGCAAGAGGCTCGCAATATTATTCCACAACCACCAGCGCACCGACCTTGGCGCGGTCGTAGAGGTCGATGACCTCCTCGTTCAGCATACGAATGCAACCTGACGACACGTTACCGCCGATCGTCCATGGCTGGGCAGTCCCGTGAATGCGGAATTCGGTATCGCCGATGTAGAGCGCCCTGGCGCCAAGCGGATTGTCAGGCCCGCCGGGCATGTAATCTGGAATGTAATGACCGTTGGCGGCTTCCCGCTCAATCATGATTGCCGGCGGGCGCCAATCCGGCCAGACGGCCTTGCGGCTGATCTTGTTGCGGCCTGACCAGGTAAAGCCTTCGCGGCCAACGCCGACCACATATTCGATGGCCTTGCCGTTCGGCAGGATAAAATACAGTTTCTTGTCGTAGGTGCGGACCAGGATCGAACCGGGGGTTAAATCGGACTTGAAATCGACGGTCTTGGCACCGCTATAGGAGATCTTGCGGGTTCTCTTGGTGCTGCCCTTGGTGGGCGAATTGGCAAGGCCGCCATAGATTTCGAAGGTGTCGGGCGAGAATTGCAGCTTGCCGGCGAAGGCCGGTTCCGCAGCCAGGGCCAAGCCCATGGCACCTACAATGACCCACAGCTTACGCATAACGCCACCCCTACTCGCCAACACCGCATGTCGGCCCGGCAGGATGCCGAAGAGTGGTTAAGGTCTCACAAATCCTGAACGTCGACCACCCCGGATATGGCCTTGATCGCTGCCTTGACCTGGGGTGTCACGGTGAATTTGCTGCCCAGCGCAATGTCGACCTCGCGACCCTGCGGCGTCTGAAGGATGATCCGTACGGGCGAGCGACCGCCATTGGTGAGGCGCTTGGCGATGGATTCGACCGGGACCGCATCGCGGACAAAAATGGTTACACCGGAGGTGATGGCGGAGGCGGTCTCGTCCAACTTCTCGACGCCCTGGAGCCTCAGGCGTACCTCTTCGCCCTCGACATCGGCCTCAACCCGCGCGATCACGGCCTTCCCCGGCTCGAGCAAGTCGCGGGTAACCGCAAGAGTATCGGAGAAACAGATTGCCTCGAACTGGCCGGTCGGATCGGAGAAGCCGACGAAGGCAAATTTCGTTCCCGACTTCGCGCGTCGCTCCTGGCGATGGGTGACGGTACCGGCGAGTTTTGCGGCCGAGGCACCCTTGTTCAGCGCTTTGTCGAGGAAAGACGCCCAAGTTTCGACCCCAAGCCTTTGCAGAGGCTTCACGTAGTCGTCGAGCGGATGGCCGGATAAATAAAAGCCGACAGCCTCGAATTCCTGGGACAGGCGTTCCATGGGTAGCCAGGCATCATGTGCCGGCAAGGCGACGTCCTCGGCGGGGCCAGCGACCGCGCCGAAAAGATCGTTCTGGCCGGCCTCCGATTCAGCGCTCGTCCGGCTCGCCATGGCGAGGATAGCGTCGATGCCGTGAAGTACTTGGGCGCGGTTGGCGGTGAGGAGATCGAAGGCCCCGGCCTTGACCAGGCTTTCGACAGCGCGCCGATTCAGCTCACGCGAATCCATACGCCGCGCAAAATCGCCAAGCGATGTAAACGGGCCACCCTTGGCGCGGGTCTCCACAATATGCCTGACCATCCCCTGCCCGACATTCTTGAGGGCGGCGAGCGAATAGACAATGGCGCCGTCGGCGACTTCGAAATCGACGGTCGAGGCGTTCACGCATGGCGGTACAATGCGGACGCCGAGGCGTTGAGCCTCATTCTTGAATACCATGAGCTTGTCGGTATTTCCGACATCGAGCGACATCGAGGCGGCAAGAAACTCCACCGGGTAATTGGCTTTGAGGAATGCCGTCTGATAGCTGATATAGGCGTAGGGGGCTGAGTGTGATTTGTTGAAACCATATTCGGCGAATTTCGCGCAGGCATCGAATATCTGGCTGGCGATCGTCGGATCAATGTTGCGGGCAATCGCGCCGGCGAGGAAATGCTCGCGCTGCGCATCCATCTCGGATTTGATCTTCTTGCCCATGGCGCGCCGCAACAGATCGGCGCTAGCAAGGCTATACCCCGCCAGGTCCTTGGCGATCTGCTGGACCTGCTCCTGGTAGGTGATGACTCCGAAGGTTTCCTTGAGGATCGGCTCAAGGCCCGGGTGCATGTATTCGATCGGTTCGCGGCCAAGCTTGCGCGAGCAGTAGACGGGGATGTTGGCCATCGGGCCCGGCCGGTAGAGTGCGACGAGGGCGATGAGATCCTCGAAGCGGTCGGCATGCATATGCTTGACGGCGTCGCGCATGCCCGAACTTTCGAGCTGGAAGACCCCGACCGTGTCGCCCTGGGCCAGCATGTGATAGGTCGGGGCGTCGTCAAGCGGGATCTTGGATATGTCAAATCCGGGCTCACGCCGGCGGATCAGCTGCTGCGCCTTGTCGATGACGGTAAGCGTTTTCAGACCGAGGAAGTCGAACTTCACGAGTCCGGCCTTCTCGACATATTTCATGTTGAATTGGGTGGCCGGGATCGAAGAGCGCGGGTCGCGATAGAGCGGCACCAGTTCCTCAAGCGGACGATCGCCAATGACAATGCCGGCGGCATGCGTCGAGGCATGACGATAAAGGCCCTCGAGCTTGAGGCCGATATCCAACATGGTTTTGACGACAGGGTCCCTGTCGCGCTCTTCCTGAAACCGCGGCTCGCCTTCGATGGCCTGGGCGAGCGACACCGGATTGGCCGGGTTCATCGGAATCAATTTGCACAGGCGATCGACCTGGCCGTAGGGCATCTGCAGGACGCGGCCGACATCGCGGCACACGGCGCGGGCCTGCAATTTTCCGAACGTTATGATCTGCGCAACACGTTCCTTGCCGTGACGCTCCTGGACATAGTCGATGACCTCGTCACGCCTGTCCTGGCAGAAATCGATGTCGAAATCCGGCATCGAAACGCGCTCGGGATTGAGGAAACGCTCGAAGAGGAGATTGAAACGGATGGGATCGAGGTCGGTGATGGTGAGCGAATAGGCGACCAGCGATCCAGCGCCAGAGCCGCGCCCCGGCCCGACCGGAATGCCCTTCGATTTGGCGTGCTTAACGAAATCGGCGACGATGAGGAAGTAGCCCGGAAACTTCATCGCGATGATGACGTCGAGTTCAAACTCGAGCCGGGCTCGGTAGTCTTCCCGCGAACTTCCGGCGGCCAAGGGGCGCTCGGCAAAGCGCATCTCAAGCCCGGCGCGCGCCTCCTCGCGCAGCAGTGCCGCCTCGTCGCCGTCGGTGAATTTGGGAAGGATGGGTTTCCGCGACTTCACAAAGAAGGCGCAGCGCCGCGCGATCTCCATGGTTGACGCTATCGCCTCGGGAATGTCAGCGAAGAGCGCCGCCATTTCCTGCGGCGTCTTGAAGTAATGCTCAGTCGTGACGCGGCGACGATCGGCGGTTGCGAGCACTTCGCCGTCCGCAATGCACAGGAGCGCGTCGTGCGCGGCATAATCTTCGGACTTAGCGAAGTAGGCCTCGTTGGTGGCAACCAACGGCAGGTCATGCTCGAAGGCGAGTGCCACCAGGCCATCTTCGCAGATGCGCTCATCGTCGCTGCCATGGCGCTGCAATTCGACATAGAGCCGGTCGCCGAAGGACTGCCTGAGGCGCAACAAGCGGTCACGCGCCAGGCCCGCGTGTTGCTGGCGAAGCGCTACATCGAGCGGGCCATTCGGGCCGCCGGTCAGGCAGATCAGGCCTTGCGCGCTTTCGGTCAGGAGATCGATCGTAACATGCGGCTCGGCATGATCCGGCGTTTCAAGAAAGGCCTTGCTCGAAAGCCGCATGAGATTGCCGTAGCCGGTCTCGTCCTTCGCCAACAGCGCCAGTACCGGGAAGCGCTCGATCGCGGCACCAGGGCGCGACGCATGATCGCGATCAATGTCGCGGAAATCGACTTGCAAGGTGATGCCGATGATGGGCTGGATGCCCTTCTCGATCATCGCTTCAGAAAATTCGAGGGCGCCGAAGAGGTTGCCGGTATCGGTGATGGCAAGCGCCGGCATGCCCATATCGGCGGCTAGCTTCGCCATCTGCTTGATTGGCAAAGCGCCTTCCGACAGGGAATAGGCCGAATGCGTGCGCAAATGCACAAAGGGCACGCCGGTTGCCTGCGATTCTGCTGCCATGGATTGAGTCTAGCCGATCAGCCCGGCCAATTTCGAGGCGGCGATAGGCGCCATCCACATTTCTCGGCCTAAAGCTGGTGTTCGACCAATGCGCCGTCGGCAAGCCTCACGATCCGCATCATACGGCGAGCGAGATCAATATTGTGGGTGGCAACCAGGGCACCAATCCCCTCCTCGCGGATAAGGCGCACGAATTCCTCATGAACCTGCTGCGAGGTGCGTGGATCGAGATTGCCTGTCGGCTCGTCGGCGAGCAGCAACAAGGGCTTGTTGGCGAGCGCGCGGGCAACGGCGACACGCTGGCGCTCGCCGCCCGAAAGCTCCGCCGGCCGGTGGGTCAGGCGCTCGCCCAGTCCCAAGCGGCCCAGGAGTTCGCTTGCACGCTTGGCTGCCGACGCGCGCGGCGTTCCAGCTATGAGCTGCGGCATGATCACGTTCTCGATCGCGTTGAATTCGGGCAAGAGGTGATGAAATTGATAAACAAAGCCGATACCGACACGCCGAACACGGGTGCGCGCCAAATCGTCGAGCTTCGAACAATTCTGTCCGGCAATCAGAACTTCGCCAGAGGTTGGCGCCTCAAGCAGGCCGGCAATGTGGAGAAGGGACGATTTGCCGGCCCCCGATGGGCCAACGAGCGCCACGATTTCGCCGGGTGCAACCGACAATTGCGCATCGACGAAAACATCAAGCCGCTCAGGGCCTTGATTGTAGCTTCGGCAGACATTGCGCAGTTCGAGCGCGGGATGTAGCGCCTGCCCCATCACTCGTATCTCAAGGCTTCAACAGGGTCGAGGCGCGCTGCGCGCCAGGAGGGATAAAGCGTCGCCGTGAATGACAAGGCGAGCGCCATGAGCGCCACCCATGCCGTCTGGGATGGCTCAATATCGGCCGGCAATTGGGTGAGGAAGTAGATCTCCTTCGGAAAGACCCGCGTCCCGAAAACGGCTTCAACCCAGCCCTGGATGCGGTCGATGTTGACGGCAAACAGGACACCAAGCATCACGCCGGCAATGGTACCGACAACGCCGATTGCGGCACCGGTCATGAAGAAAACGCGCTGGATGGCGCCGCGCGTGGCGCCCATGGTGCGCAGGATCGCGATGTCATGCGCCTTGTCCTTCACCAGCATGATCATGCCGGAAATCACATTGAAGGCGGCAACGAGGATGATCAGCGCCAGGATAAAGAACATCACGTTGCGTTCGACCGCCAGCGCAGTGAAGAAGGTCTGATTGCGGCCCTTCCACGTCAAGATCGAGTAGCCCGGGCCGACGGCGTCGATGATCGCCGGAAGGTAAGAATCGATTTGCTCAGGCCTATCGATCGTGATTTCGATCGCCGAGACACCCGATTCCGAGACGAAATACTCCTGGGCGTCGGCCATCGGCATGTAGATCATGCCGTCGTCATAGAGCGACATGCCCGCTTCGAAGATGCCCACGACCGTGAAATCGCGAATGCGCGGGGCATTGCCCATCACGGTATCGGGTCCTTCAGGCGAGATAATCGTCAATGTACTGCCAGGCCCGAGCAAGTGCTTGTCGGCAAGTCCGCGCCCGATAATGATGCCATCCGCCTTGTCGAAACCGTCCAGCGTGGGCTGCTCATCAATCATGTTCGGATCTTTGAAGGCGGTGATGAGCTTATCGTTCTGAAGGCCCTTCATCTGCTTCAAGTCCGCTTCGGTGACGCCGTGAACCAACACGAAACTGCTGGTAACGGAAGACGTCGCAAGCGCCTGGCCTTCGACAAAGGGAACCACGCTCTCGACGCCCGGAATCAGGGAGAGTCGCTCGGCTATCGGCTTGAAGTTGGCAATCGGTTCGCGGTCTTCCGAGACGATCGTAGCGTGGCCACTGAAGCCAAGGATCTTGTTCAACAGTTCGGTGCGAAAGCCGTTCATCACGGCCATCACGACAATTAGCGTCGCAACGCCAAGCATGATGCCCAGGAAGGAGAAGATCGAAATGACCGATATGAAGCCTTCGCGACGGCGGGCCCGCAAATAGCGCAGCGCAAGCAGCCGTTCAAAGCCGGCAAAGGGGGGCGTATCGCCGGCGGCGCGGTTCATCAGGCGTTGAAGCGTCCCACGATTTCAGTCAACGGAACATTCGAGCGCTCACCGCTGCGCCGGTTCTTGACCTCAGCGATCCCATCCTTCAGGCCGCGCGGCCCGATGATCACCTGCCAGGGCAATCCGATCAAATCCATGGTCGCGAATTTCGCACCGGGACGCGCATCGGTATCGTCGTAGAGTATCTCAACGCCTTTTGCGCTCAACTCATCATAAATCCTCTGGCAGGCAGCGTCGGTGTCGGGATCGCCGGCCTTAAGATTGATAAGTGCTACTTTGAAAGGGGCGACCGGTTCGGGCCAGATGATACCCGCATCATCGTGGCTCGCCTCGATGATAGCGCCGACGAGACGCGATACGCCGATGCCGTAGGAACCCGAAAGCACGGTAACCGGCTGACCGTCCTTCCCCTGCACAACTGCACCCAGCGGCTCGGAATATTTCGATCCGAAGAAGAAGATATGGCCGACCTCGATGCCGCGACCCGACAGCCGGCGGTCGGTCGGAAGCTTCTCGAATTCGGCTTGCTCATGCTTGTCATCAGTCGCAGCATATTTCGAGGTAAACTCATCAACCAATTTGCCAACCGCGGCAGTATCATCGTAATTGATTGAGAACTCCGTCCAGTCCATGTCGTAGAAATCGCGATCGAAGAAAACCTGGCTCTCGCCTGTATCGGCGAGGATCAGAAATTCATGGCTGTCCGTGCCGCCGATCGGCCCGGTTTCGGCGCGCATCGGAATGGCCTTCAAGCCCATGCGCGCAAATGTGCGCAAGTAAGAGACGAACATCTTGTTGTAGCTGTGGCGCCCGCCCTCGGCGTCGATGTCGAAGGAATAGGCATCCTTCATCAAAAACTCGCGGCCGCGCATGACGCCGAAGCGGGGGCGGACCTCGTCGCGGAACTTCCACTGGATGTGGTAGAGGTTGCGCGGGAGATCGCGATAGCTTTGTGCGCCCTGACGGAAGATATCGGTGATCACTTCCTCATTGGTCGGACCAAACAGCATGTCGCGATCATGGCGGTCCTTGATGCGCAGCATTTCCTTGCCGTAGGCATCGTAACGGCCGGATTTGCGCCAGAGGTCGGCCGACTGGATGGTCGGCATGAGGACTTCAAGAGCGCCGGCGCGGTTCTGCTCTTCGCGCACGATCTGCTCAATCTTCTTTAGAACACGAAACCCCAAGGGCAACCAGGAGTAGCTGCCGGCCGCTTCCTGCCTGATCATGCCAGCCCGCAACATCAGCTTATGCGAGACGATCTCAGCCTCCTTCGGATCATCCCTCAGGATAGGCAAGAAATAGGCAGATAGGCGCATGAACGGAGAATCCTGTCGCGGGTAGCGGAAGCGTGGCCTGTTTACGCGAAACCCTACATAACTCAAGGGATGTCGGTTTTGAGGCAGGAGCGGGTCGCGTCCGGACTGTCAACCTTTCTTCACATTTAACGTGACAGGCGGCAAAATTATGCTAGCGTGTTGCTTAATAACGACAAGGACGTGGTGTTCCAGTTGTTAGGACCCAGGTCTGGGGAGGTGTCTCCAGGTGCGCCGCGATTTAAATCGCAGGCTGTCGCCGGCAGTGGCAAGGAAGTCGCTGTTCCAATGGAGAAGAAGTACGCTGCATATTGAGGGCAAGGCTTTAGGGCCTTGCCCTTTTTCGCATCTGAGACTTGCTTGCGTTGCGCCTCCGCAATCGAATACCCATAAGAAGTTCTGCAGCGGTCGCTCTGGAGATTGGATGGCGCCAGAGGGGCGCGATTTCGGCCAGAGGTTTCAACACAAAGCTTCGTTCCGCAATTCCGGGATGCGGCAAGACGAGACCGGCACTTGCAGTTGCAGCCGATGCTCCGCGCAAAATCAGTCCGCGGTAGTCGAGAATATCAAGATCGAGGGTTCGCGGACCCCAACGGATAGTGCGCCTGCGGCCGGCGGCGCGCTCGATCGCATGAAACCGCGCGAGCAGTGCTTGCGGCGGAAGATGAGTTTCGATGGCGGCGACGGCGTTGACGAAATTCGGCTGGTTCGGCCGGCCAAACGGCGCCGTTTCAATCAACTGCGATGCCGAGACAAGTCTGAGCCCGTTGCGGTCCAGTTCACCAAGTGCCCGCTCGACAGCTTGACGTGGCGTCCCCCATGGCCCTGCCATATTCGCTCCCAGCGCTACAAGTATCATGATTGCGCTTGAGCGGCGATTGGCTCGCGCCTATGAAACATGCCGTATTTGAGAGTGGAGATTTGAACCATGATTTTTTATCAAGATGAGCGCGTAGCGCTCTTTATCGATGGCGCCAACCTTTATGCAACTGCAAAAGCCCTTGGCTTCGATATCGACTACAAGCGATTGCTCGGCTTCTTCCGCAAGCGATCCAGGTTGATCCGCGCCATATACTATACCGCGCTGATGGATGATGCGGAGTATTCGCCGATCCGCCCCCTGATCGATTGGCTCGACTACAATGGCTATAAGGTGGTGACCAAGCCCGCGAAGGAATTCACCGACTCGATGGGGCGGCGGAAGATCAAAGGCAACATGGATATCGAACTCGCGATCGACGTTATGCAGCTTTCGGACAATCTCGATCACATTGTCTTGTTCTCGGGCGACGGCGATTTCCGCTCGCTCGTCTCGGCGGTTCAAGCCAAGGGGCGTCGGGTGAGCGTCGTTTCGACCCTGACCACGCGGCCGGCAATGGTTGCCGATGATCTGCGACGCCAGGGAGACCAGTTCATCGATCTCGCCGATCTGCGCGACGAGATCGGCCGTGACCCTGTCGAGCGCGACACGAGGCAGCGCGACCGCGGCTATGCACCGTCGCAGTCGCCCGACCGGAATTTCGAAGAATTCGTCGACGACAATATCTGAGCCGTGCCGATACAAGCGGACGGTTCGGCAGCAGAGCCCGGGCATAACTGCCCGCTTTGCCCCAGGCTCGTGGCGTTTCGCCACGATCAACGGGTGGCTCACCCGGACTGGTTCAATGCTCCGGTGCCCTCCTTTGGCGATCCGGATGCGCGGCTGTTGATCGTTGGATTGGCTCCAGGTCTGCAAGGCGCCAATCGTACCGGCCGGCCATTCACCGGCGATTATGCCGGCCAACTGCTCTACGCCACGCTGCGCCGCTTTGGTTTTGCGCAAGGCAATTACGACGAGCGACCGGATGATGGGCTGGTATTGACGAGCGCGCTGATCACCAATGCGGTTCGCTGCGTGCCGCCCGAAAACAAACCGGTGCCGCACGAGATCAAGACCTGCCGGACTTTCCTCGAGAAGCGGATCGCCGCCCTGCCCCGGTTGGTGGCGATTGTTGCGTTGGGGCGTATCGCACATGATTCTGTGCTCTCAGCGCTGGCGCAGCGTCGGGCTGCCTTTCCATTTGCCCACGGCGCGCAACACGCAACACCTCATGTCGCGTTGTTCGATAGTTATCACTGCTCACGCTACAACACGAATACAGGCGTGCTGACGCCCGCCATGTTTGAAAGCGTATTCGCTGAGGTCAGGGCCTATCTCGACTCGAGCCAGGCCAGCATTGCGGCAGCGTCGCCGGCGGGATCCGTTACGGGATAACGCAAGTGGCGAATGACTCCATGGCTGGCGAAGATCGTCAGTCGCGATAGATAGGTCGTGCCGCCAGTTTCGAACACAGGCAGTTCCAATGACTTCGAGAACTGCTCGCCCGCGTCGGACAACAGGGCGAACGGAAGCGCGAAACGCTTGGCGAATTCCCTCTGATAATCCGTTGACTGAAGGCTTAGGCCGAATACTTTGACGCCGCTCTTCACAATGTCTACATGGAGCGCGGCGTAGGCTTGAGCCTGAGGCGTCGAACCATGCGCGCCAGGGATGTTATCCCAGTCAGGCGGGTTCGGTAGGCCAGGACGTCCGGTCCAAGGGTAGCAGAAGATCACCGTGTCGCCGGGCAATCGGTGCAGATTAACTGGGGCGCCGGTCGTCGCTGGCAGTTCCACATCCGGCAATGTTTCGCCGACCCCAGCCAGCGCCCTCAACCCTTCTCTCGCATCAACCTTGCGCGCTCGCGATCCCAGGAGCGTTCCTTAATCGTCTCGCGCTTGTCGTGAAGTTTCTTGCCCTTGGCCAAGGCGATATCGACTTTGGCACGCCCCCGCGGATTGAAAAAGATCTTGAGCGGCACGATGGTGAGGCCCTCGCGCAAGACGCCGCCGGCAAGCTTGCCGATCTCGCGTTTATGCAAGAGCAATTTGCGCGGCCGGCGCGTTTCGTGATTGAAGCGGTTAGCTTCGCGGTATTCCGGGATATAGGCGTTGACGAGATAGAGCTCGCCGTCTTGCACCGAGGCATAGGATTCGCCGAGATTGGCCTTGCCGCCGCGCAGCGACTTGACCTCGGTGCCCTTCAATTCGATGCCGGCCTCGTAGGTGTCCAGAATCTCGTAGTCGAAGCGTGCGCGGCGATTGTCGGCAACAACTTTGCGCGCGTCATCCTTGCGCGAGGCCTTCGCGCCACCGCTCTTCGAAGACATGATCCTGTCCTAGTTCAGAAGTCCGGCATGGACGAGCGCGTCGCGCACCTGCTTGCGGGTCGCCTCACCGGTCGGCGCAAGCGGCAGTCGGACATCCGCCTCGCACAATCCCAAGAGGTTCGCGGCATATTTCACTGGCGCGGGCGAGGTTTCGACGAACAGTGCCACATGCAGGGGCATGAGACGATCTTGGAGGGTGAGCGCCTTAGCGTAGTTGCCCGACAAAGTGGCGTCCTGGAATTCAGCGCAGAGACGCGGCGCGACGTTGGCGGTGACCGAAATGCATCCCTTGCCGCCATGCGCGTTGAAGGCTAGCGCGGTCCCGTCCTCACCCGAGAGTTGAATGAAGTCATTGCCGGAGGCGATGCGCTGGCGCGATGGGCGCGTTAGATCGGCCGAGGCGTCCTTGGTGCCGATGATGTTCGGGCAGTCCTTGGCCAAGCGCGCAAGAGTTTCGACGGTTATGTTGGCGACGGTGCGGCCTGGAACATTGTATACGAAGATCGGAATATCGACAGCCTTGGCGATCGTCTTGAAGTGCGCGTAGAGGCCGTCCTGCGTCGGTTTGTTGTAATAGGGCACGACGATCAACGCGGCGTCGGCGCCGGCCCTCTTGGCATGACGGGTATATTCGAGTGCTTCCTCGGTGTTGTTGGAGCCGGTTCCGGCAATGACAGGAACCCGTCCTTTTGCCTCGTCGACCGCAATTTCGATCACGAGTTTGTGTTCTTCCTCGCTGAGCGTCGGCGATTCCCCCGTGGTCCCAACCGGAACGATCCCGTGACTGCCTTCCCCAATCTGCCAGGCAATGAATTTGCGCAGCGCAGCTTCATCGACCCGACCGTTTCTGAAAGGGGTGATGAGCGCCGGTATTGAGCCGCGAAACTTCACGTTAGGTTGCTCCGAAACTAAGATTTTAGAAACCAAGCCCACCTAGTGTGGCGGGCTTGCCGCCCTTGGGGGACGCAAGGGTGCGACAATAGACTGTGGATTATGAAGCGGCAAGCGCGCAGGGTTGGGCGAGACCTGCCCAATCATGGTCGCAATTGCCCGCTAGGCGCGGTGGGTGACAGGGTTAAAAGTGGGGCGTGATGGGACGTAGATCAGCATTCGGGGCCTTATTTCTTGCAAGTTTTCTCGCCGCCAGCGGGCTCAGCCCCCTGCCGGTATCCCCGTTGCCGATTCTCTCCGCCCACGCGGATGAACCCAGCCGCACAGCCATTTCCGCCGTCGATGCCGCATTCAAGGGCCAGTTGAGCAATGCCCAGGACCTCGCCGAGCGTTCCGGCGATCCCGCTGCGATCAAGATGGTCGAACTCATCTATCTGCGAGACAAGGGCAAGCTCGCCGGCTACCAGAGAATCATGCGCTTTCTCAATGAAGCGCCGGATTGGCCGCTATACGACACGATGATGCGCCGGGCGGAGCAGGCGCTTTACGTGAATCGCGAACCAACCGAGACGGTGCTTTCCCATTTCGAGGGACGCAAGCCGCAGACCTCGGAAGGCATGTTGGCCCTGGCCCGGGCAAATCTCGCGACGGGCAATGAGGCAGCGGCCCGCCAGTGGCTCTCGAAGGCCTGGGAGCGGCCGCAGCTTGATGCGGCAACCGAACAGCAGGCTTTGAGCGAATTTGGCAACCTGATTTCGGCGAATGACCAAAAGCGGCGTGTTGCGGCGCTGATCTACGCGCAGGAGACCAACGCCGCGATCCGGGCCGCGAAGCGCCTGCCGCGCGATTATCAGGCAGCCGCGCAAGTTGCCCAGGCCTTAATCAAGAATGCCGCCGGTGCCGAGAAGAAGTATGCCGGCCTCTCCTCCGCCATGAAGCAGTGGCTGCCGGTGCAATATGCGCTGGCGCGGCATTATCGCTGGACGAACCAGAATGCCAATGCGCGAGCGGTCCTGGCTAAGATCCCGGTCGATCAAAAAGCCATCCAGGACGTGGAAGCGTGGTGGGTCGAGCGGCGGCTGATCGCCAGGCGCTCCCTGGGGCTCGGCAGTACGGATAATTGGAAAGCCGCTTATCGCCTGGCGCTTGCACATGGCTTCTCCAGCGGCCCGAATGCCGTCGAAGGCGAATTCTTATGCGGCTGGATCGCCTTGCGGTACCTCAAGGATCCCAAGACCGCGCTGAAGCACTTCACGCGAATCGAGGAGATCGCGCCGACGCGCACCGATCTCGCCCGTGCGCAATACTGGCTTGGCCGCACCTATGCCGAACTGGGCTCGCCCGGCGAAGCCAAGGCGGCCTATCGCAAAGCCTCGCAGTTCCCGACCATCTATTACGGTCAGTTGGCGCGTGAGCAGCTGGGTCTGTCCAAGGCCCCGGTCGAGATGGCTGGCGGACAACCGTCGGCTGCGGCGCGCAACCGCGTCGGCAAGGACGAAGCCGTGCGTGCCTTTAAGATGGTCGCAGCGAGTGGACGCAAGCGCGAACTGAATATGTTCGTCTCGTCTTTCGCTAACCGGTTCAAGACCGTCGACGACATGAATGCGGCAGCAGCCCTCGCCTGGGATGCCGGCGGTGCGGTCCTGTCACTGCGCGTCGCCAAGGCTGCGGCGAGCAAGGATCTCGATATCGATTATTGGGCCTATCCGACCAAGGCGATGCCCTCCTGGAGCCAGGTCGGGCCGCCGGTCGAGAAGGCGCTCGTCTATGGATTGGCGCGCCAGGAAAGCGAATTCGACTCAACTGCTGGAAGTCACGCCGGCGCGCAAGGCCTGATGCAGCTCATGCCGGGAACGGCAAAGCTCGTGGCGAAGCAATATCGCCTACCCTATGCCGAGGGCAAATTGACAGGCGACCCGGCTTACAATGTGAAGCTCGGCGCTGCGCATCTCGGCGATCTTATCGCGGACTACAACGGCTCCTACGTTCTGACCCTGGTTGCCTATAATGCCGGCCCGCGCCGGGCGCGCGAATGGCTCAATGATTACGGTGATCTGCGCAGCGGCCAGGTCGATCCGATCGACTGGGTCGAGTCGATCCCGTTCCAGGAGACTCGCCAATACGTCCAGAAGGTGCTGCAGAACACCCACATCTATCGCTCGCGGCTGACGCCGAGTGCAATGCACGGAATGACCGCCGACCTCCGTCGCGGCTCGCCCGGCGGCGTTACCGTCGCAACGACGGGCGAAGACCAGACGAGCGATGGCGGCGGTTGCTCAGTCAAGCCGGCATCGATTGCCGATCTTCTCAGCAGCAGCAGCGAGTGCAACTAACCTACTTCTGAGTACCCGTCTCCTTGTCCGAGCGATGAAAGCTTGGGCAAGCAGCGTTTGGATTCGCCCAAGTTTTTTGCGTTGCAAAAAATTCGGGCACTGCTGCCTTTTGCAGCTTCGTCATATTTCTCCAGTTATATCAGCACAGTAAGAGCGTGCGTCGGCTCTCCCCCGATGTGGCACATGGCTTGCGCTGCAATGCAGCGTCATTTTGACGGGGAGAAACGAATGGCATTCATAACAGGAATAAAAAATAGGATTCTGGCTGCGGCCGTGCTGGGTGCGATGGCGCTCGGCGGCACAGCAGCCCAAGCCGAGGAAGATACAATCAAGGTCGGCATTCTGCATTCGCTGTCGGGCACGATGGCGATCTCGGAGACGACCCTGAAAGACGTCATGCTCATGCTCATCGACGAGCAAAACAAGAAAGGCGGATTACTCGGAAAGAAACTTGAAGCCGTAGTCGTCGATCCGGCGTCCAACTGGCCGCTCTTTGCGGAGAAGGCGCGCGACCTGCTCGCCAAGGACAATGTAGCCGCGGTGTTCGGCTGCTGGACCTCGGTGTCGCGCAAATCGGTGTTGCCGGTGTTCGAGGAGCTCAACGGCCTCCTCTTCTATCCAGTGCAATATGAGGGCGAGGAAAGCTCCAAGAACGTGTTCTACACGGGTGCAGCACCCAACCAGCAGGCTATTCCGGCAGTCGACTATCTGATGAGTGAAGAAGGAGGTGGTGTTAAGCGCTGGGTTCTTGCCGGAACCGACTATGTCTATCCGCGGACGACCAACAAGATCCTCGAGGCCTATCTCAAGGCGAAAGGCGTCGCTTCCGAAGACATCATGATCAACTACACGCCATTCGGACATTCCGACTGGCAGACGATCGTGTCGGACATCAAGAAGTTCGGCTCGGCGGGCAAGAAGACGGCTGTTGTCTCGACGATCAATGGCGATGCCAACGTGCCCTTTTACAAGGAACTCGGAAACCAGGGCGTGAAGGCCGAAGACATTCCCGTCGTCGCCTTCTCGGTCGGCGAAGAGGAACTCGCCGGTCTCGATACGGCGCCGCTGGTCGGTCATCTCGCGGCGTGGAACTACTTCGAGAGCGTCGATGCGCCGATCAATACCCAGTTCATCAAGGACTGGAAGACTTTCATCAAGAACGAGAAGCGCGTCACCAATGACCCGATGGAAGCCCATTTCATCGGCTTCAACATGTGGGTCGAAGCGGTGAAGAAGGCCGGCACGACCGATCCCGATGCGGTCGGCGAGGCGATCATCGGCGTCAGCGTTCCCAACCTCTCGGGCGGCACGTCGACGATGATGCCGAACCATCACATCACCAAGCCCGTGCTGATCGGCGAGATCCAGGCCGACGGCCAGTTCCAGACCGTCTGGCAGACTTCTGGAACAGTGGTTGGCGATGAATGGTCGGATTATCTCGAGGGCTCAAAGGACCTCATCTCCGATTGGCGCAAGCCGCTCGCTTGCGGAAACTTCAATGTTGTAACGGGCAAGTGCGGGGGACAAGGCAGCTAAAGGCCAGGCCGCTTATCCTCTTCGCATCCGGAGGCAGATCCGGGATTAACTTTCCGGATCTGCCTCCACCAATTCAACCCGAGGCCCATGCGAAACTTTATTCCCGCCGTGCGCGCCATCGCCGCCCTCTTCTGGCTGATCGTTTTTGCAGGCGCCGTTCATGCGGCGGATCTTGGCGGCGCGCTCAAGAGCCTCGACACATCGAAGTTTCCTGAAAAAGAAAAAGCGATCGCCGCCCTCGTTGCCACCGGCGATCCGCGCGTGCCCGACGTGCTAACGGCACTTGGCGACGGCAAATTGCTGATCCGCAAATCGGATCGGGGGTTCGTCATCGGCGAGGGCAGCGGTCAAATGAAAATCAGCGATGCAGCCACCGGAGAAGACTTGGGGCAGGCCGCAGAAACCGAATTCGACAAGATTGCGATCAACAACAAGATCAGACGGCAGATCAAGGCGATCCTCGGAAGCCTGACTCTGTTTGCGCCAGACCCGGGAACGCGGCTGAAGGCAGCCGAAGAGATTTTCCGCAGCCGCGACCAGGCAGCGATCGACCCATTGCGCGAAGCGTTGGGCAAGGAGACTGATCCAATAGTGAAACTCGCCATGGAACAAGCCATGGCAGCACTCGTCCTAACCTCGACAGCACCGGAAGATGAGCGCATTGCCGCAATCGAGGTCGTTAAATCGAAGGGCGGACAGGATGCCACGGCGCTCCTCGCTGAGATCGCAAATGGCGAGGACCGCGTCGCCAAGGCAGCCAAGGACGCGCTCGCGTCGCTCGAAAGCGGGCGCGCCTGGTGGGATGCCCTGCAGAATGCGGTCTACGGATTAAGTCTTGGGTCGGTGTTGCTCCTTGCCGCTATCGGATTGGCGATCACGTTCGGCGTCATGGGCGTCATCAACATGGCGCATGGCGAGATGGTGATGATCGGCGCCTACGTGACTTTCATCGTGCAGGAGATCATCCGTAATTCGGCGCCTGGCCTCTTCGACTATTCGTTGTTGATTGCTTTGCCTCTGGCCTTCGTGCTCACCGGCATCGTCGGCATCGGTATCGAACGGAGCGTCATCCGTTTTCTCTATGGACGCCCGCTCGAGACGCTGCTTGCCACTTGGGGCCTGTCACTCATCCTGCAACAGGCGATCCGCTCGATATTCGGGCCGACCAATCGCGAAGTGGGCACGCCGTCCTGGATGTCGGGCTCTCTGCAGATCGGCGAGATTTCACTGACGCTCAACCGCATCGTCATCATTCTATTCGCCCTGGCCGTATTCTTCTGCCTGCTGCTCGCGATGCGTTACACGCGGTTTGGGCTGCAGATGCGCGCAGTGACGCAGAACCGCGAAATGGCAGGCGCCATGGGTATCAACACGGCGCGGGTCGATGCGCTCACCTTCGGCCTGGGCTCGGGCATTGCCGGGATCGCGGGCGTGGCGCTTAGCCAGATCGATAATGTCAGCCCCAATCTGGGGCAGTCCTACATCATCGACAGTTTCATGGTCGTCGTCTTCGGCGGCGTCGGCAATCTGTGGGGAACGCTCGTCGCTGCGATGACGCTGGGCATCGCCAATAAGTTCCTTGAACCCTTTGCCGGCGCCGTACTCGGCAAGATTCTGGTGCTCGTCTTCATCATCCTCTTCATCCAGAAACGGCCGCGCGGACTCTTCGCGCTCAAGGGCCGTGCGGTCGAAGCATGATGACCTGGGGGCTGCTCAACAGCGCGCGCGGCGTCGCCATTACGACGCTTGTCGTTCTGGTCGCCATGGTTCTGGTCCCTGCCCTGCACCTGCTTACACCGCCGGATTCCGCATTCCACATCCCGGCGCATGTCATGGCGCTTTTCGGCAAATATCTTTGTTTTGCCATGCTCGCTCTGTCGATCGACCTCATCTGGGGATTTTGCGGAATCCTCAGCCTCGGTCATGGCGCGTTTTTCGCTCTCGGCGGTTATGCCATGGGCATGTATCTCATGCGCCAGATCGGCACGCGCGGGGTTTATGGGAACGCCGAACTTCCTGATTTCATGGTCTTTCTCAATTGGAGCGAGTTGCCTTGGTACTGGTATGGCTTCGACAATTTCTGGTTTGCCGCCATCATGGTGTTCCTGGTGCCGGGTCTGCTCGCCTATCTGTTCGGCCTCCTTGCGTTTCGCTCGCGGGTCAGCGGCGTCTATCTCTCAATCATCACGCAAGCTCTCACCTTCGCGCTCATGCTTGCCTTTTTTCGCAACGACATGGGGTTTGGCGGCAATAATGGACTCACCGATTTCAAGGATATTCTCGGGTTCAATCTGCAGGCTGGCAGCACCCGCGCGGCGCTCTTCGCGGCCACCTGCTTCGCACTCGCCTTGAGCCTGGTCGTCTGCCTCTTCATCACGCGGTCGCGTCTTGGAACTGTGATGACCGCAATTCGCGACGCGGAAAGCCGCACACGGTTTCTCGGCTATCGCGTTGAGGCGTTCAAGCTTTTCGCCTTCACCCTGTCGACCTGCATTGCCGGGCTCGCCGGTGCGCTCTATGTGCCCCAGGTCGGCATCATCAATCCGAGCGAGTTTGCCCCCGCTAATTCAATCGAAGCCGTCATCTGGGCTGCGGTCGGTGGCCGCGGAACATTGTTTGGGCCGATTATCGGGGCGATTGTCGTCAATTTCGGCAAGAGCTGGTTTACCTCAGTCCTGCCCGAGATCTGGCTGTTTGCGCTGGGTGGGCTCTTCCTCGCCGTAACGCTGTTCCTGCCGCAAGGCCTCGCAGGCCTATTCAAACCTCGACGACTGAAATCCAGCCCGTCCCCCATGCCGGCGGCACAGCCGGAAGCCGCGGAGTAGAACCATGGAAGTTGCGGCCGGTTCTATCCTTTATCTCGATGGCGTGACGGTGAGCTTCGATGGCTTCAAGGCGCTTAACGATCTCTCCTTCATTATCGCACCAGGCGAAATGCGCGCAATCATCGGTCCGAATGGAGCCGGCAAGACGACGATGATGGATGTCATCACCGGCAAGACGCGCCCCGACACAGGCGATGTTCTGTTCAAAGGCGATAGCGACCTGACCAAGCTTGACGAGGCGCAGATTGCGCAGCTTGGCATTGGTCGCAAGTTTCAAAAACCGAGCGTCTATGAGAAGCTGACTGTTCGGGAGAATATTTCACTTGCACTCTCCGGCGACCGAAGCGTGCGCGCTTCCCTTTTCTGGCGCATCACGCCGGCGCAAAAAACGCGCGTAGAACAGATCCTCGAAATCACCCGGCTTACGCCGCAGCGCGATATGCTGGCTGCGCGACTCTCACACGGGCAGAAACAGTGGCTCGAGATCGGCATGCTGCTCGCCCAGGATCCGAAGCTTCTGCTAGTCGACGAGCCCGTTGCCGGCATGACAGATGCCGAAACGGCGGCGACCGCGGAACTGCTCAAATCGATCGCCGGAGAGCATTCGGTGGTGGTGGTCGAACACGACATGGCCTTCGTGCGCGAGCTCGATGTCAAGGTCACGGTCTTGCATGAAGGTTCGGTGCTCTCGGAAGGAACGCTCGATCATGTCAGCGCGGATCAGCGGGTGATCGAGGTTTATCTCGGCCGATGAACGCACTGACCGTCAGCGAGATCGACGTTTCCTATGGCGCCGCGCGCGCCCTCAGGAAGGTATCGCTAGGCGCTGAGACGGGGAAAGTCACCTGTCTCCTTGGCCGCAATGGCGTCGGAAAATCGACACTACTCCGCACGATCGTCGGCCATCTGCGTCAGACGCATGGAACCATCGCCCTCGAAGGCAAAGATATTTCGGATCTCAAGCCATTTGAGCGCGCCAGGCTCGGCATTGCCTATGTGCCGCAGGGCCGCGAGGTCTTTCCGCTTCTGACGGTGAAGGAAAATCTCGAGACCGGCTATGCGAAGTTACCGGTGGCACAGCGCAAGTTGCCGGCTGAGATATTCGAGCTCTTCCCTGTCCTGTCTACCATGCTAAGGCGACGCGGCGGCGATCTATCAGGCGGCCAACAACAACAACTGGCGATCGCGCGCGCACTCGTTACGAGGCCTAAGCTGCTTTTGCTCGATGAACCCACCGAAGGTATCCAGCCGTCGATCATCAAGGATATCGGCAGGGCAATCTCATTCCTGCGCCACAAGGGCGATATGGGTATCCTGCTGGTCGAGCAGTATTACGATTTTGCCCGTGAGCTGGCCGACAGGATCTGCGTCATCGATCGGGGCGAAATCGTCGTCTCGGGCAATGCCAGCGATCTCGGAGAGACCGAGATCAAACGCCACCTAACGGTCTGACTTTCGCGATTAGTTCGGACTGCTGGCGCTCTGCCTGCGCCGACCGCCGCCGTAAAGACGCTCGAACTCATCGTCCTTCCCCTCGGCGAGCAAGCCCGCCTGCAAGATCCACTCTTCGCGGATGATGCGGCCATTGAACTTCAGGTGATCATCGACCCAGGCGACCTCTTCATCGCTCCAGCTGGCAATCTGATCGAAATGGAAGAAACCGAGACTGTGGAGTGTGCGCTCGTTCTTCGGACCGATTCCGCTGATCCGCTGGAGATTGTCGGCTTTACCGCCGCGCGCCTGGGCAATGCCTTTGGGCCGCTCGGCGCGTGCAATCCGATTATCGTCCGCAGTCTCCACGGCTGCGCTGGCCCTGCTTAGCGTGGTGGGGTGCTGCTCCGGCAAATCATGATCGTCATGATCCCCGCCTTGAGCCTCGACAGTGACGGGCATCGGCTTGCCCGCGATAAGCGCGCGGAGCACGGATCCGATGATGCAGCCTATGAAAAAAGTAAGGAGGATCCATAAGACGAGTTCGAGAACGAGATGCGGCATGATGGCGGCCTTGCCTTACATATTCGGTTGATCGCGGGTGTGCCAGCCGGCGAAAATTCCAATGGCCAGGGCGACGAGCATCCAAAGCCAATTGTGCTCAACGATGATCCAGCTATCCTTGAAATTCCAGAAGTCTTCCATCCCAGTGCCTATCTCAATTGAGGATCTTGAACTCGATCCGCCGGTTCACCATCCGGCCCTGCTCGGTGCCATTATTGGCAAGCGGACTCGACTCGCCATAACCTTTCGCAATCAACCGCTCTCCATCGACGCCAGCCGCGATCATCGCGTCGCGAACGGCGACAGCGCGATGTTCACTTAGCGCGAGGTTGTACTCGGCTGATCCGGTCGAGTCGGTGTGGCCGCCAATTTCAATTGTCTTATCCAGGCAATGCGCGGCGATCGCAGCGAGCTTGGCAACAGTTGCCTGGCTCGCATCATCGAGCCGCGCGTCGTCCGACCCGAATCTGATGCCCTCGACCGTCAGAAGCGTGTTGAATTCGCTCTGGCAGTCGATCGGCGCGGTTTCCGGGACTGGCTTTGCTTCGTCGACGCCTTTGACGAGGATTTCGAATTTCGTCTGATCCGATGAGATGCGGCCGCGCCCGTCTTTGGTCGTTACGACGACATCGTAGCTGCCAGGGTCGAGCGTGCGATCAAGAGTGAGCGTCCAGTTGCCGCTTCCGTCGCTGCGCAAAGCGCGATCGGTGCTGAGCACGGCAGTCGCACCTTCAATTCCGACGCTAAGCGAGATGGCGTCGCCTTCCGCCCAGGTCCCCGAAATCGACCCTGGGCTGAGCTCGGTTGCAGAGAGGCGCACGGTCGGTGTCGCCGGAGGCGCCGCGTCGACGATCAACTCGTCCTGACTACGGTCATTCTTGGCGACGCCCGCTGGATCGACAGTTTCGACCGCGATGTCGTAAATGCCATCCCGTAAAGGCCGATCGAGGCTAAGCGTCCAATGCCCTGCTCCGTCAGAAACGAGGCTTTCTGACTGGCCTAGAAGGTAGTCCCTGCTATCGACCGAGACCTTCAGGCTTTTCGCTATGCCCTCGGCCCATGTCCCTGTCAGCTTCGGACGCGAGACGGTGACGATCTGCGACTCGACGGTTGGTACGGTCATTTCCACCGTGGGTTCAGGCGGAGCGGGCGGTGGCGGCGGAGGTGATGGTGGCGGTGGTGGCGCCGTTGGCTCCGGGGTGGTGGTCGTAGGCACAGTCTTTTCCGCAATGTAGAATTCGGCCGTCGAGGCATCAGTGGCGCGATTGCCGAATTCATCTATCGCTGTCACGGCGACATCATAGACGCCCGGACCAAACTCGATCGCGGGCGCAAGCGACCATGTTCCATCCTTGGCGGTGAGTTCAGGAGACTTGCCTAATTCATAGGTTTTGCCGGCAAGCGTCGCCGTGAAGTTCTTCGTGTCGCCTGGCGCGAATGTGCCGGTAATGGGCAAAGCCGTGCCGACATTGACGGTCGGCGCGGCGGGCGGCGTCAAATCGATCACGACTTCAGCGACCGACGAATCGCGACTTTGATTGCCGGCTGCGTCCTGCGTCGTCGCGACCACATCGTAATAGCCGTCGCGGAGCGGCTCGGCGATTGCCAGCCTCCAAGTCCCGTCCTTCGCTGCCGTCAGGGCGAGATCGGTCCCCTGCATGTAGGTGTGTCCGCCGATGCTTAAAGTTAGCGAAGATGCGTCACTGGCGGGCCATGTGCCGGTGATTTCGGGCGTCGAATCATTGCCTGCATATGGATCGATGACTGGTGCGGCCGGCGGAGTCGTGTCGATGACGATTTCCGCGAGGGATGCATCGCGCGATTGATTGCCGAAACGGTCGGCCGATACCGCAACGACATCATAGTAACCATCCGCCAAGGGCTCCGGCGCCAGCGACCAACGGCCGCCATTATCAATCGTCAGCGCCGGCGTTGAGGAAGACGTGTGGGTCTTGCCGCCGATTGTGACGTTCAAGTCCGTCGCATCGCCTTCGGCCCAAGTTCCGCCAATGCGCGGAGTGCGTGAGTTGCTAAGCTTCTTGTCGATGGTCGGAACGGCGGGTGGTGTCGTATCGATCACAAGCTCGCCGGAGGTCGCATCCTTGACGGTGTTGCCAAATTCATCGGTAGCGGCGACTTCGACATCATATGTGCCGTCGGGCATCTTCTCGAGCTTCAGCTGCCAATGACCGAGTTCGATCGCCGCCAAGGCACTGTCCCGACCCAGCTCATAGGTCTTTGGACCGATTGTCACGCCCAGCTTTTTGGTCCGCTCCGAATCGAATGTGCCGTCCAGGAGCGGCTGCGGGTCGTTTCCGGCGGCCGGATTGACCGTCGGGACCGCAAGCGGCGTCGAAATGTCGACCGCGCCCGGACTCGTGATTCGACTGATGTTGCCCGCCCGGTCCGCTGTCTCGACCGTGACATCGTATTTTCCAGGACCAAGGGGCGACGAAAGCGCCAGGCTCCAATTGCCCTTGCCGTCAGAGCTCAGAGCGCTCGAAGTGCCGAGCGCGTGAGCGTCTGCGCCGAACATCACCGTCAAAGACACGGCATCACCCTCGGCCCACGTCCCGGTAAGCTTTTCCGGCATCTTGGTACCGCGAAACGGCGTCACTGTCGGGCTTGCCGGAGCCTTTGCATCAACGTCTACGGCGGCAGTAAATGCTTTTGACACTGTATTGCCGGCCGCGTCCGCAATATCGATGCTCAGGTCGTGCCGGCCTTCAGGCAGGCGTTGCGGAAGGGTTAGGGTCCAATTGCCCTTGCCGTCCGACGTTAGGCGATCGCTTTTACCCAGTTCATATGTCTGGCCGCCCAGCGCGAGCTTGAGAGAAACCGCATCACCCTCGGGCCAAGTTCCGGTCAATCTGTCGGGCGAGGCTTGGACTATGACAGCATTAACCGTGGGTTCAGGCGGCGCGACCGTGTCTACGGTCAGTTTCCCAGGCGACTCGCTTGCAGCTGTTCGCCCTGCCCCGTCCGAGACTTCGATATTGATGTCGTACTGGCCGTCGGCCATCGGTGCGGCGGGAACCAGCTTCCAGTTCCCCGCACCATCCGAGGTCAATTCCTGGTTTTCGCCCAGATTGAACGCGCGTTCGGCAATCGTGACTTTAAGAGTTTTGGCGTCCTTCTCGGGCCAGGTACCGCGAATCTCGGGCTGAGCCTTATTGGTGATGACAGAAAGAACGGTCGGTGCTGCCAAAGGCTCGGGCTCGGGCGGCGGCGGTGGCGGCGGGGGCGGCGGCGGCGCCACGGTCGCCTCAGAAACGGCCCGACGAATCCCGTAGGTCCCGATGGTGGTCTGTACGGCTGCCGAAATCGCGGCCTCATCCGGCGCTTCACCCGAAAGCGTAACGTCACGGCCGGAAATCTCGATTCGTGCCCAGTCCAGACCGCCGGATTTTGTTGCCGCCAAGGCTGAGTCCTGCAGCTGCTGCTCAAGACTCGGGCTACCGAACCACCAAGCCCCCAGAAACGGCACCAGAGCCAAAGGCGACCATTTCAGCCACCGAACCGGATTCGCGCTCATAAACACCCCTCTGCCAGCCTTCTTGCGGGCTGCGTCACCCGAATCTCGCTGCCGTGACACCGAAATCGGGGCGATTCTCCGTCCCCAGAGGACTCAAAGTGCGGAAATTGACATCGATTCCCACTTATTTCGCCCTTCGAGTCCCTCGCGATTTATCGCATTCGGCCTCCGGAGAGACAATGATGGGGCTGCCACAATTCCCCCAAGGCTGACCAGATAAAGCGCGGAGTTCGGCATTTCTGGCTTCATGCAAGCTATTGAAATACAGACTATATTTTTGATCTTAGCAGGGACCCACACTAGGCTTCACGCGGTGTTGCAAACGAGACACATATGGCGAAATTCTGGCAAAAGGGAGCTTGCATTTATTGACCTTCAAGGGGGGACAGGCGAGTAATACTGCGTGTGCGATTGAATCGTGCAACGTCCTCCAATGCCGAACAAGCAGGGGATCGGGGGGCTCAAGTTACTCAACTCCAGAGAACGTGGGAGAAACGAGAATGAAAATGTTAAAGTGGGCGCTCCTCGGTGGTGCGGCATTCGCCGTGACGGCCACTGCTGCGAAAGCAGACGAGCTCTCTGACCTTAAGGCTCAGCTCGAAACGCTGCAACAGCGGGTAACGCAGCTCGAAGCTCAGCCGTCGACCTCTCTGCCGTCGGGCTACAGCCTGATGTCATTCCGCAGCGGGGGCGCTGTGTATGACGCGGTTCCTGAAAAGGCCGACATGCAGGCCCTGACGGGTGTAGACAACGGATTCACCATCGGCGTGATGCCGACAGCGGATGTTGCTCCGGTCGCCGAAGTGACGGTATCCGGCGAAATCCGCACTATTCTGGTCTATAATGGTCAAGATGATGTGCCATGGCAAAATCTCAGCAGGTGCCGATGACTTATTACTATTGCGGTGAGGATGGTTACGACGTTTCCGAGAAGTTCAAGATCAAGGATCAGCGACGATACCAGTTGGACGTTCAGGTCCGTGGTCGCCTCGTCGTAACCGGCAAAGCCGATACGGCAGTTGGCGAAGTCGGCGGCCGTATCCTGCTTCAGGCGGGCAGCCCGTTCGATGATGACAACAGCGTCGACATGAACCAAGCTTATGCTTGGTGGAAGTTCTCGCCCTTCATGGCAGTTGATCGCTGGTCTCTGGGACTCCACTTCGGCGCCTCAGGCGGGCGTTGACTGGGATTTCACGGGTCCTGGCTACACTGGCCTTTGGGTGACGACGGCTCGACCGAGCAGATGCGCTTGGTCTTCAACAATGGCGGTCCAGTTACCTTCGCGATCGCGCTTGAAGACAATGAAAGCGACGATTTCTGCGCAGGCAACTCGACGGGCTTTCAGACCTGCGCTGTCCATCTGGTCCTCGCCAATCGCTCCGCATTGATGGCTACTATATCACCGGCGCGAACCGCGGTAATGATCTCGGTGACATTCCGGCCGTTGCTGGTTATATAGCCTATGACTCGGGCGGCGTTTTCCTCAGTTGACAGGCTTGTGGGAACAAGACAAGCGCGAGTATTACTGGAATACAGCACGCCGTTTTCGTTCACCAATGGCTACTCGAAGGCTGACGACAACTGGTTCGTCGGTGCGGGTGCACGCTTTGGCCTTGGCGATGTTGCAACATTGACCGCCGCCGCTTTCTGGGGCGAAGGTTATCAGGACGCGTCTATACCCTCATTGGTCCGGATGACCAGTATTGGGGCGCCAGCTTGGGTATCATCGCGAATGTCGGCGAAGCGAGCCGGTTGGAAGTCGGTGGTTCCTATTTCCGGAACAAAGACGCTTTCGTTGGCTTCCTGGATGACTCATGGCAGGCAACTGCCGGCTGGTTCTGGGATCCGGTCAGCCAGGTTACGGTGTTTGCGACAGGCAGCTATGCCTGGAACAGCTATGAGGGCGCCTGCATCCACTCGGATGATGGCAGCTGCAATGACGCTGACTTCGCTTTGAAGCTTAGCGATTTCGAACAGAATACGTGGCAGGTGCTGGTCGGCACGACCCTGCGCTTCTAATACCATCTACTCTCTGGAAGTTGGGCGGCCTGCAGAAATGCAGGCCGTCTTTCTTTGAGGGCCAGGCTACTTCCGTTCTTGTTGCTGCCTCAAAGCCTTGTTATGTGATTTGCATGAGATGGCGCACGCTTTCCGCCCTTTGTGCCGCAGGCTTCCTGGGAGCTTGCGCCAGCAATCAGGTCTTTGAAGAAGACCGCAGCTACATGGTGACTGGAGAGGCAACTCCTGCATCCGTAACGGCGATGCGCGGCCTCCTGAAGCAGACCGGTCCGTCTTACGTTACGTTGACTGTCTCTGAATCTCATAAGCGAAACAAAAGCGCCGAAAGCGACCCGGCCTTGGCCGTGTCTTCGGGCAGCGGCTTTGTGGTCGACAAAACCGGATACGTGCTGACTGCGGCGCACGTCGCCATGCAGAAGGGCTATACGGTCAGCGCTCGCGGCTCGGATGGCCGGCTCTATTCGGGCAAGGTCATCGCGATCCGGCCTGACAATGACATGGCGCTTATCAAACTGAGCGGCTTTGAGGGCAGTCCCGCCCACCCCACCGGCAACCCCTGCCTGAGCAAGGGCGAAACGGTCTATACGCTCGGCAAACCGCATGCGCAGGGTGACACGGCGCGAATTGGACAGGTTGAAACCATGCATTTTGGCCGCGCTGTACAGTACGGCCCGTTCGGCTATCCGGATGCGATGGTACTTCGGATGTCCACGCAGAAGGGCGAATCGGGCGGACCGGTCTTCAACCAGTCGGGCGAATTGAGCGGCATGGTCGTCAGTACACTGTCAGACGGTAATGGGAGGCCGCTCAATCTGGCGCATGCCCTCCCCAGCACGAGCCTTGCCTCTTTTCTTTGCGCGAGCATGACTTGCTCACCGACATGGCGGGCTTTGTCCAACCGGACGACTGAAAGCTGCCCGCGCCTGTGAGGAACCAGTAAACATGAATATTGCAAATGAGCTTGCGGCCGCTGGCGAGGCGGCACGCGCGCTGGAAACGGCGACCAAGTTACTTTCCGCTGGCAGGCTGGCGGAGGCTAAAGTTGTCTGCCAAAAACTGCTGAACAGATACCCGAAGGATGCGGAGGCCCTTAACATGTTGGGCGTCATCGCCGTCTCGGAGGCTCGTCAGTCGGAAGCGGTACATTATTTCCAAACAGCCGTCTCGTATGATCCAAACAATGTCGGGTATCTCTATAATCTCGGCCGCCTGTTCATGCGTCTGAACAGGATCGAGCTCGCGATCCCTGTCTACATGCGGATCATCAAGCTCGATCCCAAATATTCGAGCGCGGTCACGGCCGTTGCCGAATTCTTTCAGAAGATGGGTAGAGCGGATAAGGGCTTGCCTATCCTGGACAAGTACCTTGAAACGAACCCCAATTCGCCGGACGTGCTTGTCATGAAGGCACAGGCGCTTGAGACTTTGGGGCGTCAGAACGAGGCCGAAGATATTTACATCCACCTTGAAGGCATCCCAGGGTTTAAGGCCTTTTCTCTCAACCGCCAGGCAAATTTGAAGAAACAGGAGAGCGCTTCGCCGCTGATCGATCGCATCAATCAGCTTTTGCAAGCGCCGTCTTTAAGGCCGGAAGAGTTGAAGATGCTCCACTCTGCGGCGGGCAAGGTCCTCGAAGATGTTGGAGACTACGACCGAGCCTTTGCATCATATTCTGCTGCAGCGGCAAACGATATTGAAGGGTTTAACCTCGACCTGTGCCAGGCGCGATACGAAAACATGATGAGGCTGTTCGTTCCTCGGTTCTTCGAGCAGCGCCGTTCCCTGGGCCATGAATCGGACGTTCCGGTTTTCGTTGTCGGGATGCCGCGCTCCGGGACGACACTCACGGAACAGATCATCGGCCGCCATCCGGAAGCGGTGGGTGCAGGCGAGCTGATGAGACTGCGGGCTATGGCGCGAACCCTCGGCTACAAGAAAGATGTATCCGCATTCATCGCGGCGATGCAGTCGGCTACGGGTGACCAGATCCGCGTTCTGGCCGAGAACTATCTGCAGCTTCTGCGATTCTACTCCAAGAGCAGCCCGCGTGTTGTCGACAAGCTGCCCCATAATTTCGAGATGCTGGGATTTGCCGCGCTGCTCTTCCCTAAAATGCATGCTATCCATTGCAAGCGCGACGCGATTGATACTTGCCTGTCGATCTATGTGAACAGGTTCAACGAGAGCCACCAGTATGCGAACGACTTGAGGACCCTCGGCTCCCATTATCGGCAATATGCTGCTCTCATGGACCACTGGAAGCAGGTACTGCCGGTCAGCCTGTTCGAAAGTGAATATGAGAGGCTCACCGGCAATCCCGACCAGGGCGCGCGCGACCTCGTTTCCGCCACAGGACTTCCGTGGAACGATGCCTGCCTATCGCACGTCAACGCCCCGACCACTGTCATGACGCTCAGCGTGTGGCAAGTGCGCCAGCCCATCTACAAGACGTCGGTCAAGCGCTGGAAGCGTTTCGAGAAGCACCTCGGCCCGTTGATCGACGCCCTCGGCGATCGCGCCGAGGCGGCCTAGGTCGCCTCACGGAATCAGAATCGTCGTTCCTGTCGTCTTGCTGCCTTCAAGGTCGCGGTGGACCTGTACCGCGTCCGCGAGCTTGTAGCGCTGGTTGATCGGGATCTTCACCTTGCCCGACGCCACCATCTCGATGAGATCGTCGGCAGTCTCTTTCAATTCCTCGGGAGTCGCCGTGTAGGTCATCAGTGTTGGGCGCGTCACATAGAGCGAGCCCTTTGCCGACAGGATGCCGAGATCGACATTCTTCACGGGCCCTGACGCATTGCCAAAGCTCACCAGCATGCCGCGCGGCTGCAGGCAGTCGAGCGAAGTCAGAAAGGTTGCCTGGCCGACGCCGTCATAAACGACCGGAACGCCTTTGCCACCGGTCAATTCCTTGACCCGTTTCACCACGTCCTCAGTGCGATTGTTGATGACATGCGCATAGCCATGAGCTCTAGCGATCTCCTTCTTGGCGTCGGAGCCGACAGTCCCAATCACTGTCGCGCCGAGCGCCTTAGCCCATTGGCCAAAAATCGTGCCGACGCCGCCTGCCGCGGCGTGGAAGAGAATGGTCTCGCCTGGCTTCACCTTGTAGGTCGCGCGGAGCAGATAGCGGACCGTCATGCCTTTCAGCATCATCGCCGCGGCTACTTCATCCGGAATGACATTGCTGTTGGGTATCTTGATGAGTTTGGCTGCCGGGATATTCCGCGCCTCGGAATAGGCGCCAATCGGGCCTGTGCCGTAAGCAACGTGATCTCCAACCTTCAAGTTGGTTACCCCTGCCCCGACCGCCTCAACGATGCCGGCCGCCTCAAGCCCGATTCCGGACGGCAATGGCACCGGATAAAGCCCGGAACGATGATAGGTATCGATGTAGTTCACGCCGATCGCCGTGTGGCGCAATCGCACCTCGCCGGGCCCGGGCTCGGCGAGATTGACATCTTTGAACTCCATCACCTCGGGGCCGCCGGTCTTCTCGATTATGATTGCCTTCATCGCCCTGTCCTCAGCTTATCGGGGGTGTTTTGCCGCAAAAACCGGCCAAATCCAAGCGGGATGCTTGCGAAGCCGCCTGAGGCGTGCTGCAAGGGCGGCCATGAACGTTCGAACCAACCCCGCCATTTCCGCCGTGGAGGCGCCGCCGATCGCCGAGGCGATGACGTGGCTGCGGGACGGACCGCGCAACCGGCCCGTGATCAACCTTTGCCAGGCGGTGCCGAGCTATCCACCGGCCGAGGCGATGCAGGAAGCCATCGGACGCTTTGCCCGGGAAGACGCGACCAGTCTCTATACCGACATCCTGGGCCTGCCGGCATTGCGGGAGAGCCTCGCCGCTCACATGAGTGCGGCCTATGGCGGGAGGGTCGCGGCGCAAGACGTAGCGATCACTGCCGGCTGCAACCAGGCCTTCGCGGCCGCCATCATGGCTTTGGCCGGACCGGGCGACAATGTGATCCTGAGTGCCCCCTATTACTTCAATCACCAGATGTGGCTCGACATGCTGCGTGTCGAAGTGCGCCATCTTCCTTGCCGGTCGCCCGGCCTTATTCCGAGCCCGGAAGATGCGCTCAGCCACATCGATGCGCGGACGCGGGCGATCGTGCTGTGCTCGCCGAACAATCCGACCGGGGCGATCTATCCGCCGGCGACTCTTGGCGCCTTCCACGAACTTGTGCGTAGTCATGGCACGGTGCTGGTGCTGGATGAAACCTACAAAGACTTTCGGACCGATACCGGAGTTCCGCATGCTCTTTTCGCCTCAGGTGCATGGCGCGACAGCTTCGTGCAGCTCTACAGCTTTTCAAAAGTCTTCGGCATGACCGGCTATCGCGTCGGGTCGCTGATTGCCGGTCCTTCGGTCCTGAAGGAAGTCGAGAAGATTCTAGACTGCGTGGCGATCTGCGCGCCGCATATTTCGCAGTCGGCCGCCTTGTTCGGCCTCGAGAATCTCGACGACTGGAAGGCCGAAAAGATAGCCATGATCCACGCGCGCGCCGATGCCTTGCGGGCCGCCTTTGCGCGAGCCGACCTCTCCTACCGGCTTGAGAGTGTCGGCGCCTTCTTCGCCTATGTGCGCCATCCCTTCCCGGGCAAATCCGCCAAGGCCGTCGCGCAGCGTCTTGCCGGTGAACATGACCTCTTGTGCCTTCCCGGCAGCATGTTCGGACCGGGCCAGGAACACTATCTCCGGCTTGCCTTCGCCAATGTCGACGCCGCGGTCATGCCGCAAGTCGCCGAAAGACTGGTGGAAAGCCAGACCACTCTCAAATCCTGACGATCGCCCGCGAGGACTCCCCCCATGCCGAGCTATGATCCGAACAATATCTTCGCCAAGATCCTGCGCGGCGAGATCCCGAGCCACAAGATCTACGAGGACGAACACACCTTCGCTTTCATGGATATTATGCCGCAGGCCGACGGCCATGCGCTGGTCATCACCAAGGCGGGCTCGCGCAATCTTCTCGACGCCAACCCGAAGAATTTCGAACCCCTCTTGGCGACGGTGCAGAAGGTGGCGCGCGCCGCGCAGAAAGCCTTCGGGGTCGACGGCGTGCTCGTCAAGCAGTTCAACGAGGCGGACGCCGGCCAGACAGTCTACCATCTCCATGTGCACATCATTCCGCGGCCCGCCGGCACGCCTCTCAAGCCGCATTCGGGGCAGATGGCCGATCAAGCCCTGCTCGCCGAACACGCCGCGAAATACCGCGCGGCGCTGGCAGAGGCCTGAGGCGTGGCCGGGACGATCCACATCATCGGTGGCGGTCTTGCCGGCTCCGAAGCGGCCTGGCAGGCGGCGCAAGCCGGGGCCAAGGTTGTCCTCCACGAGATGCGACCGGTCCGAGCCACGGATGCACACAAGACCGGCGATTGCGCCGAGCTCGTTTGCTCGAACTCCTTCCGGTCTGATGATGCCGATACGAATGCGGTCGGATTACTCCACGAGGAGATGCGCCGCGCCGGGTCACTCATCATGAGCATGGCGGATCGTCACAAACTGCCGGCGGGCGGCGCGCTTGCCGTCGATCGCGATGGTTTCGCCGCTGCCGTTACGACGCAATTGCGCGAGCATCTGTTGATCGAATTCGAGCGGGGCGAAATATCGGGTCTGCCGTCGCCTGCGTGGAACAACGTCATCATCGCCACCGGCCCCCTCACCTCGCCGGCGCTCGCCGATGCAATCAGAGGTCTCACCGGAGAGGCCGATCTGGCCTTCTTCGATGCGATCGCTCCCATCGTTCACAGCGACAGCATTGATTTCGACATTGCCTGGATGCAGTCGCGCTACGACAAGGCGGGGCCCGGCGGCACGGGTAAGGATTACATCAACTGCCCGCTGGATCGGACGCAATACGCAGCCTTCGTGGAGGCGCTTCTCAGCGGCGACAAGACGAGTTTCAAGGAATGGGAAACCAGCACGCCCTATTTCGACGGCTGCCTGCCGATCGAAGTGATGGCCGCGCGCGGACCCGAGACGCTTCGCCACGGACCGATGAAGCCGCGCGGGCTCACCAATGCGCACAAGCCGACGGAGAAGCCCTATGCGGTCGTGCAGTTGCGCCAGGATAATCGGCTCGGCACGCTCTACAACATGGTGGGCTTTCAGACGAAGCTGAAGCACGGCGAGCAGGTGCGCATTTTCCGCAGCATTCCCGGACTCGAGAATGCGGAGTTCGCGCGCCTCGGCGGCCTGCACCGCAACACCTTCATCAACAGTCCGCGTCTCCTCGACGGCTCTCTGAGGCTCAAGGCCGAGCCGCGGTTGCGCTTTGCCGGCCAGATCACCGGTGTCGAGGGCTATGTCGAAAGCGCCGCGATCGGCCTCATCGCCGGGCGATTGGCGGCGGCGCAGGCTGTGGGCGGACAAGGCTCAATCCCGCCCGCGACGACCGCTCATGGCGCGCTTATCAACCACATCACCGGCGGCCATATCGAGACGACCGACGCGCGCGGCTCATCCTTCCAGCCCATGAACGTCAATTTCGGACTATTCCCGCCGGTCGATGCACCGCGCAGCATCGACGGCAAGCGTCTTTCCCATGCCGAGCGCGCGGTTGCGCGCAAGCAAGCCTATACGCGCCGTGCACTCGCCGATTTCGACGCGTGGCTCGGCGCGGGCCGAGCCATCGCCGCGGAGTGATCCTCGCTATCGATCCGTGCGGGTCAACTCCACGCGCCGGTTGATCGCACGGCCCTGCAGGGTCTTGTTGCTTGCCTTGGGTTCGGCCGCTCCGACACCGTCCGTCGACAGGCGGTTGGCTGCGACACCGCGGCCAATGAGATCTGCCTTGACCGATTCGGCACGGCGCTTCGAGAGTTGGACATTATAGCCAGCCTCACCGATCGAATCCGTGTGGCCGGTGATCTCCAGCGTCCATAATGGGTTGTTCTTCAAGGTCACCGCGATGTCGTTGAGCACGGGCACCGAATCGCGCCGGATTGTTGCCTTGTCGAAATCGAAATGGATGCCATAGAGGTCGTAGGTGCGCAGCGTCCGCAGCGCCTGTTCCATCTTGGCCCGCTCCGAGGCGCCCGCCTGCACACGCACGATCTTCTCGGTGCGCGGCGTCTTCTCACCGGTGAATTGAACGCTGTATTGCAGCAGCGCCGGGTTGTTCTTGTTGTCGAGGAAGTAGAAATCGCCGGCGGCGCGCTTGTTGCCGGCGCCAAAATTGCCGACCGCGTGGACCGCCGGCACCTGGATGAGATCGCCTTCCACGACCACGGGGATCATCACGCGCTTTTCGGCAAGCGTGAATTCGCCGGGCATGGTCGCCATGGCCTCGTTATACATGAGGTTTGAGGCGGCGCGGCCGGTCGAGCGTAATTCCTCGAGAACACTTCCGGAAGTCCCGAGAACCGTTGTGCCTTCGATGATCAGCGGCATCTTGGGGCTGTAGCCGAGCACTAAAGTTCGCGCGTTATCGCGATCGGCAACCAGCACGCGGCGCACCGCGACCGTACCGCGCGAGCTCGAATAGTTGATGTCGAAGGTCTGCGGCGTGACTTTCGCAAACTGCATCCAGGATTCGGCGTCAGGCCCATAGGCATTGGTCCAGGCGGTGGTGATCAATGCACCGTTGTTTGGCATGAAAGGTCCCAGATCCTGGGCCTTTGCAGCCAGACCGAAATAAGCCAGCAGCACTAGCGCAAGCGCCGCGTGTCCAATCTTATGTAGAAAAATCATGGAATCCCCCGGTTTGATGAGCTGTTGTTAGCCCACGCCCCAGCGCTTCTCAAACTGAGTTTTGGCGGAATGGCGTGCTTCTTTTGTTGACTTATAAGATCAACAAAATAGACTATAGCTATGAATCGAAGGAGACCTGTTATGCGGGCGGGCAGGAAGCGGATCATTGTAATCGGGGGCGGAGCGAGCGGCACTCTCATCACCTACCACCTGCTGCGCTCCCAGCGCGCTGACGCGAGTGTGACCATTATAGAGAGTGCAAGCCAGCTCGGATTCGGATTGGCTTATTCGACCCGTGATCCGGGCCACCTGCTCAACGTCCGCAACGCCAATATGAGCGCATTGTCGGACGATCCTGGCCACTTCCGCCGCTGGCTCGCCCGCGACCGCGGCGTATCGCAGGATGCTGTTGAGCCCGAAGGCTTCGCCAGCCGCCAGGCCTATGGGCGCTATATCGCCTCCCTCATTGACGACGTACGCGCGCGCCACACCGGCGATGGTGGTTTCGAGGTCAAGCGTGGCGTCTGCATCGGTCTATGGGAGTCTCCCGAGGGCGTCAGGGTACGGCTCGCCGACGGGCGCAATGTTCAAGGTGACCTGGCCATCATAGCGACCGGTCATGACCCTGATCGCGCTCCAAACCTAACCGATCCATGGCGCAGTAATCCCGAGGCGACGGACAGTCGCACCGACCCCATCATTGTCCTCGGCTCGGGCCTCACCATGGTCGACTATGTGTGGACAGTGTTGGCCCACGGTCACACAGGCCCAATTCACGTTCTGTCGCGGCGCGGGCTTCTGCCATCCGTCCACCAGGCCGTCCACGCACGTTCATATGACGTTAGAGATCTGCCAGCGACTGAATCACTCGCGGAACTTTTGGGCTGGGTTCGCACACAGGCCGGCTCAGATTGGCGAAGTGTCATTGATGGATTGCGTCCGCATACGCAGGCGATTTGGCAGAGACTCTCGAACGAAAATCGCTCGCGTTTCCTCCGTCATGCCCGGCCCTGGTGGGACGTCCATCGCCATCGCATGGCGCCGGATATCGCCAAGATCATCTATGGCGCCATCTCGGCAGGTCAGATACGCCTTCACGCTGCAAAAGTGTCAACCGTCGAGCAGGATGACCAGGGCTATCGAGTCAAATTCCGGCCGCGCGGTCAGACCAGGCTTGAACAGCTTCATGCCGCGCGTGTCGTAGACTGTACCGGTTTGCCGACCGATCCGATCAAGTCGCGCAATCCCCTCACTTCACACCTCCTTGCCACCTCTTTGGCACGTCTCGATCCCTTGGGTCTCGGTCTTGAATTCGGCCATGACTGTGCTCTTGTCGCAGCCGATGGCACGCCGTCTCGCCGGATCTTCGGCATCGGCCCCGTCACGCGCCCGCAGTTTTGGGAGATCATCGCAATTCCCGATATCCGCAACCAATGCGCAGCGCTCGCCGATAAGCTCTCTCTTGACACGCGCACACGCACGCAAAGAACAGCCGCCTAAGGCCGGATCGACGGTCACGAGACTGTCAGCAAACAGCCATAGTTTCGCATGACGGCCTGAACGATGCCGTGAGGATTGCGAAACGTGACTTTGAGCCTAAGCCTGCCGCGGCGCACGCGCACCGACGGAAACGAACCCATAAACTTCTCCTATTCGCGTCCGGAACACTCCATTCTGCGCCGCGTACTCATTCGCGGCAGCGAATTCGTGAGCGGCCAACCCCGCCTCAAACGCCTCTACGCCGAGTTCCGCAACAATCCGCAGACCGATGAAGGCTTCTTCGATGCCGCGGTGCGCTTGCTCGAACTCGACATCCACTGCGATACCGCTGCACTTCGAACCGTACCTGCCACAGGGCCAGTCGTCTTCGTCGCCAACCACCCTTATGGCGTGCTCGATGGCATCATTCTCTGCTGGCTCGCCGCTCAGTGCCGTCCCGACTTGCGAGTCCTCGTTCACAGCCTCCTCTGCCAGCCGCCGGAATTGCGCGAGATATTCCTGCCGATCGACTTCGGCCCGACCGAGGAAGCGCGCGCGACCACCTTGCGGGCACGGGCCAATGCACTGCGGTGGCTGCGCGAAGGCCATGCCATCGGCGTCTTTCCGGGCGGCAGCGTCGCGACAAGTCTCAAGCCCTTCCGGGGTATAGCCCTTGACCCGGCGTGGCATCCCTTCATTGCCAAGCTCATCGTGAATACGGGTGCAACGGTCGTGCCGGTTTACTTCGCCGGGCAGAATTCACGCCTGTTCCAAGTCGCGAGTCACCTCAACTATACGGCGCGGCTTTCACTCCTCTTCCGCGAGACGGCGCGGCGGATTGGCAGTCGCGTCGATGTGGCGATTGGTGCGCCAATCCCATATTGCGAGCTCGAAGGCTTCGAGAGCCGCCGAGACCTCTTGCTCGAATTGCGCCGGCGGACACTCGCGCTCGCGGCCGATCTCGGCAGGCCAATCTCTGACCATCGCGCGGAATTCGCGTTTCCGCGGCATATCAAATTTGATTGATTCCTCCCTCCACCACCGAAGGTGGGGAGGGTGGCGCGAAGCGCCGAGTGGGGTTATGCCAAAACTCCTAGCGCCAACTAGTAGCCACACGCCACCCGTCACGCTGGCGCGTGATGCCCTCCCCGCGCTGGCACGCGGCCGAGGGATGAAGCGTCACTCCCTCACCACCAGCCAGAAAGTAGCGCCGCGCAGGATGGGAATGTCGCCCTTATCGCCATAGAGCTCGGTCAACACCATGTCGGCATCGGGCGCGACTGTAATGCGCAATGGGCTGCCATCCGTGATGCCGCCTGACTCGGCCTTTTGCATAAGCGTCGGGATTGCGATCTTCCAATTGCGCGCGCCCCAGACGATGGTTAGGTCAGTCTTGTCATAGGTCGCCGAGGCTTCATCGCCCGTCGTGACGCTTCCCGCGGTATAGGCGCGGATGGGGCCGAGAAGATGGCCCGCGCCAGTGATTGCCGTCGAAATCGGGCGATTGGCGCTGAAGCTCACATAGGTGGGTGCGGTCTGATACTCATTGAGGTTCAACGCATCGGCCAGCGCATTGGTGAGGTTCCAACCGGTCTCGCCTTTGGCGAAGGGGTCATTGGATTTCCCGGCAAACAGCGGTCGCAACCGATCAAGCCCGTCGACCTTGTTCAGCGTGTCGAGGAGCGAGCGGATCTGGCTTTTCGTATCGTTCGGGATATCGGGCAGCGTCTCGGCCAATCGCTGGTCCTCGCCCACCATCTTGTTCTCGGTGAGCAACTTGGTCAGCCGCGCAAACTGATCGCTGATCGTCAGCCCGTTGGCTCCCCAGGGGCCGCCTGCGCCGATCAGCACCAGCACGGCGAAGCTGCCGAGCAGCATGCGCATGTCGGCACGGTTGCGGCGAATGGCGAGGTAGAGAGTGACCATAGCGAGCCAGATCGCCACGATGACAAGCCCATAGCGTTCGGGCGTCACGCCATAGGCGCTGATGCGTTCCCACACCGCGATGACGAGCAGGATCGCCGGCACGATGGTCAGCCAGAACCAGCCCTGCACGAACCAGCGCAGCAATCGGCTGCCGGTTTCGCGCCACGGCCAGGCGATCAGCCAGGCGCCGGTGCCGCCGAGGGCAAAGATCGTCACCATGAGGCCGATCTGGTTTTTCGGGAGGTTGCCGTCGAGCACGATCTTGACCGCATAGGCATGCAGGATCAGCGCATAGACCAGCGCCATCGGTACCAGGACGTAATTGACCAGCACCGATATGCCGCGCTCGAGCAAGGTGTCGCGCTGGTCGGCAATATGGACCTCTTCGCTCAGGTCCCGCGGGGCGAGCGACAGTCCATAGATCGGCGCGATGAGCGCCGCGGCCGTCGCCCAGATATGGCCGTGGAGTTCGTTCGGGAGCCCAGCCTCGAAGAGGAAGTTGAGGCTTTCGACGATCGCCGATAGGCCGGCAGCGAAGACGACCCCGACGAGGACGGCCAACAGGGCGGCGAGGCCAAGCCTGAGGTTAAAGAGCCACAGCGCCCCCTGCTTGGCCCCCGGCCGCAGGAAGCCGGCAATCATCAGGGCCGGCAGCAAGCCGGCGAACATGAAGATCCACGAGACGTGCAGGCCCCCGGCGAAATAGGACGAAGTGCCGACCAGGGCTGCAGCAATCAAGGCGAGCAGGAAGGACAGGCCCGCTCCAATCCCGCGCCCCAGGGCGAAGTAGTGGAGCGCACCGGCGGCCATGAAGGCCGAGGCACCGGCGAGGTAGACGGGATTGTCGGCGTTCCAGCCCTCTTCCACGTACCGGGCGATATCGAGATTGGCATAGACGACGAGGAGAAGGGAAATCAGGACGGGGACGGGGAATCGGGCTGCCGTCTGCGAAAGGTCAGGGATCAAACGAGACAGGCGGCTCAGCATTTCAGTCTTCCCAATTTCACGAACCTCCTATATTCGTGAATTATGGTCTAATTTGGGCTTTAAAACATATTTTTCTTCGCGCTTAGGTAGAGTCTGACCTGCCGCCGTAGTTGCGAGACCTCGGCTGGCCTGTTGAGAGCCGCCGATCCCAGCCGCCGCACCTTAGCGATGTAAAGGTCGGTGAGGCTTGCCGGCAGGAAGGCCGGAAGAGCCGTGCCGAGACCGATTCTGGCGGCCGCACGCGCCTGCGCGAGCCGCTCAGCAGCTTGATCGCAGAGGTCCGCCAAAATGCGTTCAGTCTTCTCTCCGTCCCGTGCCGAGAGCCAATGCGCCGGCGTCAGGGCATGCTTCGCCAGAACATCCTTCGGCACGTAGCATTGACCCCTCGCCCGGTGAACCGGCAATGAACGGAGCAGGCCGGCAAGCCCGTAGGCAACGCCGGCGAAGCCCGCGGCCTCGGCGAGCGGTTGCGCTCCGCGTCCGGCCATGATCATCGCCGCCAGGTGGACAAGTGCCGACGATGTCTCGCCCAGGTATCCCTCGAGATCGCCCATTGTAGGCATTGGGTCATCATAGAGATCGAATTGGCGGCTTTCGATCATTGCGAGGAAGGGCTGCATCGGCAGCTCGCCTGCCTTGATTGCAGGGCCTAATGCCTGCGCAACGGGGTGATCGGTGGGCGTGCCTTCAAAAAGCGCAGTTATCGTATCACGCCACCAGGCGAGCCTGATCTCGCTCAGTCCAGGTTCGCTGACGACCTCGCGAATCCGCGCAATCTCGATGTTGAAGGCGTAAAGCGCCATCAGATGCGGGCGCGCGGCCTCCGGCGCGAATAGCGCTGCCAGGAAACGGTCTTTGTCCGCTTGCCGCACCAGCTCGAAGCAGTAGGTGCGTGCAACCTCGGTCATTTGGTGTGGTCGACGGCAATGAAGCCGGCCGCGACACGGCGCTCTTCGGCCAGCAGGATATTATAGGTGCTGATCGCGGTTCCCGTGCTCATCACCTCGACGCTCTTGCAAAGGTCAGCGAGCATGCCGCGTATTTCCCTTGGCGGAAAATTCGTCGTGAGGCCGCTACCAAGCAGGAAGATGTCGATCGGCTCGTTGCTGGCGTGAAGCGGCGCCAGATCGTCCGCTGTGATCATGCGCACGTCTGCCGGGCTCCAGCCGCGAATTCCCTCGGCCGTCGCCAGGATGGATCCGCGATGCGACATGTTTGCGAAGAGGAAGCCGCCATTCCCATAGCCGTCGATCGGTGCGCGGCCCGGGAAGAAGGCGATCAAGGCCGCGCCTTCTCCACCGCCTTTGCCCTGGCGCCGCCGAGCGTATCGCGATTGGTACCGAGCAGGATCAGGATTGGCGAGGCGATGAAGATCGAGGAATAGGTGCCGATCAGAACGCCCCACAACATACAGAAGCTGAAGCCGCGCAAGACCTCGCCGCCCCAGATGTAGAGCGACAGGAGGGCCAGCAATGCCGTAACGGACGTCAGCAAGGTTCGCGGTAACACCGAGTTGATCGAGAAGTCGATAAGGTCGGCGAGCGGCATCTGCTTGAACTTGCGCATATACTCGCGAATTCGGTCGAATACGACGACGGTGTCATTCAGCGAATAGCCGACGATGGTGAGAATTGCCGCGATGATCGTCAGGTTGAAATCGAGGCCTAAGAGCGCAAACAGGCCAATCGTAAGCAGCACGTCATGCAACAGGGACACGACGGCGCCCACGGCGAACTGCCATTCGAACCGGAACCAGATGTAGATCACGATCGCGATGATCGCCGTGACGACGGCAATCGTCCCCTGCTCCGTCAATTCGCCCGAAACCTTCGGACCCAAGCTCTCTACGCTCAGATAGTTGACATCAGGGCCGAGCGCTTTCTTCACCGTGTCGGTAACGGCCTTCTGCGCCTCGTCGCCCTCTTGCGCTTCGATTCTGATTGCAACGTCGGTCGGCTCGCCGAAACCCTGGATTTCTACATCGCCCAGGCCGAGGCTGTTCATCTTGGTTCGCAGTTCGTCAAGATTGACAGCCTGCGGAAAGCGCACCACGAAATTGGTGCCCCCCTTGAAGTCGACGCCGTAATTCAAGCCAAGCAGCGCAAAGAGGAGGATTGAGACGGCGCAGAGCATCCCCGAAATAAAGAAGCCAAAGCGGCTCGCCCGCATGAACCGGATTTTTGTGTCGTCGGGTATGAGACGGATCGGTTTGAACATGGTGGTGTGCCGCCTAGAGCGGGATTTCCTTCGGCCGGGATTGGCGGACCCAGAAGGCCACGATCAATCGGGTGAGCGTAAAAGCCGTGAACATCGTGGTGAGAATGCCGATCGCGTGGGTGACGGCGAAGCCGCGCACCGGACCGGAGCCGACACCGAAGAGAACGACGGCAGCGATGAATGAGGTAATGTTCGAGTCGAGAATGGTCGCGAGCGCGAATTTGAACCCGGAGTCGATCGAATTGAGCGCCGTCCGGCCATTGCGCCATTCCTCGCGGATGCGCTCATAGATCAAAACGTTCGAGTCGACCGCGACACCCATCGTCAGGACGATGCCGGCGATGCCGGGCAAGGTCAGCGTGAATCCAACCACCGACATGATGGCGATCAGCATCAACAAGTTCGCCAGCAAGGCGATATTTGCGAATATGCCGAATATGCCATAGGCGAACACCATGAAGGCAAGGACGAGGACGAGTCCGATCAGAGAGGCTGTGAAACCGGCGCGAATAGAGTCGGCGCCAAGCGACGGGCCGACTGTCCGCTGCTCGACCGGTACGAGCTTCGCGGGAAGCGCACCTGAACGGAGCACGATCGCGAGATTGGTCGTCTCTTCGACGGTGAAATTCCCAGATATCTGACCCGACCCGCCGAGAATCGGCTCGTTGATGCGCGGTGCGCTCTGCACGACGCCGTCGAGGAGGATCGCGAACGGCTTGCCGACATTGTCGGCCGTCAGCTTGCCGAAGCGCAGCGCACCGCGCTGGTTGAATTTGAAGCTTACGATCGGCTGGTTGTTCTGGCCGAAACTTGGTTGTGCATCGGATAAGTCGGCACCGTCTACGGTCGCGGCACTCGATGTCTGAACCCACATGATCTGGTTGGGCTCGTCCTTCATCGGATAGGCCGCGCAATCCGGTGGCGGTTGCTGGTTGGGTCCCGACGGCTGGGTTTCGCAAACAAGCTGGAAGGTGAGCTTGGCGGTTTGCCCAAGCAGCTTCACCACTTCGTCGGGGTTGCCGATACCCGGCATCTGCACGACGATGCGGTCCTTGCCTTGCTGCTGGATCGTCGGCTCGGTTACGCCTGAAGAATTGATCCGGTTCTCGATGATCCGGAGCGATTGCTTAATAGCGCGGGCGATCTTGGCATCAAGACCGACCTGGGAAATCGTGAAGGTGAATTGCTGCCCGTTGCGATTGAGATCGAACAGATTGGCGCTGGCGCCAGCGCCAAGGAATCCAGTATCGACTGGCTGACGCAAGTTGCGGAGGATACCCTCGGCCTTATCGAGCTCTTCAGGCTTTGTGATCTGCACGACCGCCCCGTCAGGGGTTCGATTGAGCCGGAAGGCGATGCGCCCTTCACGCAGCGCAGTCCGGATGTCGGCGAGTTGCTGGGTCAGTAGCGTGTTTATGAAGTCCTTGCGATCGACCTCGAGAAGGACGTTGGATCCCCCTTGCAGGTCAAGCCCCAGGGTCATGGGTCGCGCAATGGTGTATTCGCCGACCTTCTTCTGCCATTCCGGCGGCAGGATATTGGGCAGCGCCAGCAATGCCGACAGCACCACGGTCGCGAGAATCGCGATGATTTTCCAGCGAGAGAAATGGAGCATGGGCTACTTGCCCGCCTCGTCCTTGACCGGCTCGCCCTTGGCCCTGACGTCGCTGATAGCCGACCTGACCACCCTGACCTTGACGTTCTCGGCGATCTCGACTTGCAATTCCTTGTCATCGATGACCTTGGTCACCCGGCCGATCAGGCCGCCATTGGTTACGACCGTGTCGCCACGCTGCACCTTGGAGACCATGTCCTGGTGCTCCTTGACCTTGCGTTGCTGCGGGCGGATTAGCAGGAAATAAAAGATCACCATGATCATGACCAGGGGCAGGATCATGGACAGGAAATCGCCTCCCAACCCCGGCACAGCGGTCTGGGCAAAGGCTGGGGTCACGAACATGAGGAATCTCCTGAAGGGTCGCCGATTTGGCTGGAGGGTATATAGCGGGCGGTCGGGCCATTGCAACCCGCAAACCCTTGCCTCGCCCGAAGCGAAGCCCTAAGGACCGCGCCTGTGTCAATGCCCCCAGACCCAGAACTAATTTCCCGTCTCGAACGTATTGCTGCCGCGCTGGACCGCCTTGCCCCGGCGGCTCCGATCGTCGTCGATCCGGCTTCCGCGGCCGCATTCATATGGCATGCCGCAGAAGCTCGCCTCGAGCCCGTGGCCCGGGTCAACCGCGTCGATATCGGCCTCCTCAAGGGAATCGACCTTACGCGCGATATCCTCATCGAGAATACGGAGCGCTTCGCGCAAGGCCTTCCCGCCAACAACGCGCTTTTGTGGGGTGCGCGCGGCATGGGCAAGAGTTCGCTGGTCAAGGCGGCACACCACCTGATCAATGAACGGCATGGTGGAACGCTCAAGCTGGTCGAGATTCATCGCGAGGATATCGAGGGACTGCCCCGTCTGATGAGTCTCGTCCGCAGCCAGCCGAAGCTCCGCTTCATCGTATTCTGCGATGATCTTTCTTTCGACGCCGAGGATACCTCCTACAAGTCGCTCAAGGCGGCGCTCGAAGGCGGCATCGAGGGTCGCCCGGAGAACATGATCTTCTATGCCACTTCGAATCGCCGGCACCTTTTGCCGCGTGACATGATCGAGAACGAGCGCTCGACCGCGATCAACCCTTCCGAAGCCGTGCAGGAGAAGGTCTCACTTTCGGATCGCTTCGGCTTGTGGCTCGGCTTCCATCATTGTTCACAGGACGACTATCTGGCGATGATCGAGGCCTATAGCCGCCACTTCAATTTGCCGATCGGTCCAGAGGAATTGCGGCAAGGCGCGATCGAATGGGCTGCAACCCGTGGCTCGCGCTCGGGCCGCGTTGCCTGGCAATTCATCCAGGATCAGGCCGGCCGATTGGGAATCAGGCTCTCAAGCTAACTTCCGGTTGACCCCGCCGCCCGAGGACGGGCATCCTTCTGGACAATAAAGAGAATTGGGCCGGGGGTCTGCGGGTGCACCAAGACGAGAGTTGCGCATTTCAGCTTGTCAGAGCGCATAAGTGGAACCTTGGTTGTAAACCCGCATCGCGAATAGCCCTTGCGGCGCTCATGCTGACATTCTTCGGCAACGCGACTGAGAGCCGCGCAGAACAGCCCGCAGCGCCTGTCAATATTCCGCTCTATTACTATTACGACCCGTCTAATCCGCTTCTCAACACTGAGGCGAAACTTGCCATCGACGTGGGCATTCAGGGCGGAGAGGCCAAACCTTACATCTTCGATACCGGATCGCCCGTTTTCAATGCCGCTTATGGAAGCTGGTGGGGCGGCTTCGATCCGAACAGCGTGCCGGAGTCCACAGTCTTGTCGCCCGACGGGACGGCGATGAACAATGCCGAGTTCTGCTATGGCATCACCGATTTTTGCCGCGGGTGGACCGGTAATCTCGTCCAAGTCGACTCGCTCAGCTTCCATTTGCAGGGTGACCCGACAGCCTATGCAACGCTAACGGCCGACCCTGGCTATGTCATAAATGCAGGTGCCACCTATGTTGACGCCAATAAGGTCGCATACAGCTTTCCCTTCGATAGTGATAAGCCGCCGATGTACGGCTATTTCTGGGGCGTTTTTGGCGCAGGCAACTTCGCACCAGAAGTCAAGATCAAAGCCGATGATGGGAGCAGTTCAGGATCCGGTTACTACGCCGGCGGCGTCCTGGGTCAGACGATCGTGTCCGGTACACTCGCGCAGGGTTACATGGTGGCGGCGAATGGCCAGAAGAACCCACTGTCCGACGAAAACGGGCCGCAACAGGTCAATGGAATAACAGTCACGGTCGGTGGCGAGACGACGCCAGTGACCGCCTGCAGCCCCTGCGTAACGGTCGGACTCAGTGCAGAAATCCTTGGGCAGTTCTGGGCGGCAACGCCGAGTGTTGGTGGAGATGACGGCAATGCCGGCGTTATCCCTTGGGCCGAGACGGCGGAATCATTCCAGAATCCTTATGGGGGTGCCATAGGAAACAACGCTTCCACGGAAAGAGGCACATTGTTCACGACGACCCTGACATCGTCTGAGGGAACAGTCACCACCACCGCCGCCAATCTGCTGGATACCGGCACGGGGACTCTGAATCTGGGCGTGAAACCGTCGGAACCGATCGGGGATGTTTCGGACCAATATGCAACCGATCCTCACTGCCTTGAGGATGTCGCCAACGGATGTGCGGTAAACGCAGGCGTCGAACTTGCGATTTCCGGCGCAGTTAGCGCAGCAGGCGATCCGATCGTCGGACTGGCGCCGTCGGAGATGACCATCACCCAGGATACTAACGCAACCTATGACGCGCAGCTCAAGAAGGTCGACATCCAGAACACCATCGGCATTTCCTTCTTCACGCAGAACTCGGTGTTGTTTGACCTGACCAACAAGGTGATCGGCTACACGCCGTTCTTCGTCACCGATGCAGCTCTGGCGACGACTGCCGATGGGCCATTGATTGTCGACGGCGACAATGTGTGGCTGGGCCTGGCTGGGATCGTGTCGGGTGAAGGTGGGATCACAATCGAGGACGGCGGCAAGGTGCAGCTCAGCGCCCTCAACAGCTACGGCGGCCGGACGCAGATACGCGACGGTGCAGACCTTTATATTTCCGGCATCGGCAGCATCGCCGCTTCTTCCGGCGTTCTTAACGACGGCGTATTCGACATCTCGCGTGCCTGGTCCGCCGTGAGTATCAAAGACCTCGCGGGTTCGGGTGAAACGAACCTGGGCGGACAGAATCTCATCATCACGAATGCATCCGGAATTTTCTCGGGCGTCATTTCGGATGATGGTGTTTTTCCCGGCATCACGGGCGGCAGCCTCACCCTTGCGGGCGGAGTACTTACATTGTCGGGTCTCAACACTTACACCGGCCCGACGCGTGTCGAAAACGGAGCCCTGATCGTCAATGGTGCGATTGCATCAAACGTCACCGTCGATCCCGGTGCGACCCTGGCCGGCACCGGCAAGGTCGAATCGATCGATGTGGCCGGCATCATTTCGCCCGGCGGTACGACTGCTCCGGGCCACGGAATAGGCACGTTGAGAATAGCGGGAGACGCGGTTCTTGCCGGTGCCGCTTATGCGGTCGACGCCAACGCGGCCGGCGCCTCCGACAAGTTGGTGATTGACGATGCCGTCACTCTCGACAACGCGCGACTTCTGGTGCTCGCCGAGGGCGGCGACTATGCCCCGTCGACTTCTTATCTCGTCATCGACAAGACATCGGCTGGCGCGATCGTCGGCGACTTCAGTCAAATCACGTCGAACAGCATCTTCGTTTCGCCAAGTCTCGTCTATGACGGCGGTAACGGCAATGACGCGGTGGTGACGCTGGACGCCGTGCCCTACGAGACCTTCGCGGAGACGCACAACCAGCGCGCAGTGGCGAATGCGCTGGATGCCGGCACTTTCGGCCCCCTCGCCGCTTCCATCTTCTACCTTGATGAGGCGTCAGTACGGGAAGCCTTCACGCAACTCGCCGGAGAGGTGCATCCCACAACGCTCGGAATTCTCGCCGAGGACAGCCGTTACCTGCGCCAGGCCGTACTGGGCCGCACCGTTCAGGCGCAGTATCAAGACTTAGGAAGCGAGATCGCGATCAGCCCTGCCGGTGGCGTTGGGGGTCCGGAAGGACCGGCTGCCAGCCAGGTCGGCTTCTGGACGCAAGCCTTTGGCTCGTGGGCCAGCTATGATGGCAATGACAATACTGCAGGCGGCAAGCGCGATCTCGGCGGCTTTGTTTCGGGTCTAGATGTTGGCCTCGACGGCGGCTGGCGCCTCGGAGCGGCGGCAGGCTACGGCCACTCATCGATTGCGCTCGATGCCGGTGCGGGATCCGCCGATGTCGATAGTTTCTCGCTGGCGGCCTATGGCGGCGGAAGTCTTGGTCCAGTGGCCTTAAGAGCGGGTGCAGCCTGGAGCTGGCATGACATCGATACAGCACGCAGCGTTGTCTATCCCGGAGTCTTCGAGCGCGAAAAGGCATCCTATGACGGCGATACGGGTCAGATTTTCGGTGAACTCGCCTATCCGATCCTGTTGGGAGACTCGGCGGTCGAACCTTTCGCAGGCCTTGCCTATGTGCATGTGAAGACTGACGGGTTCCACGAGGATGGCGGCATTGCAGCGCTCATCGGAGAGAATGCCGATGAAGATGTCGGCTTCTCAACTTTGGGCGTGCGCTGGGCTGGTCGATTAGCGATAGGCGAGACAGCATTGATGCCGCGCGCATCGCTTGCCTGGCAACATGGTTTTGATGAACTGACGCCGGAAACGGCTTTCGCCTTCGTCAATGAACCTGCCATCGGGTTCACCGCGACAGGTCTACCGATCGTTCGCGACAGTGCCTTGATCGACGTCGGCCTTGCGATTGAACTTTCCCCCGGCATGACGCTCGGCGCTTCCTATGCCGGGCAATTCGCCAACGACCTACAGGATAACGCGGTTCAGGGACGGCTCACCTGGGCTTTCTGAGTAGCGGCTAGAATTTCGATCGGGTGCGGTCGGCTCAGGTCAACGCACGTTCATTGGCGGCCCATTCGGCGGGGCTGCGTCCGACAGGCACCATCACCCAGCGCTTGTAGGCGGGGCGGGCCTTCAATGCTGCGAACCAGCGATCCAGGTTGGGCATTGGCGGACGCTTCCAGTCGAGTCCGTCCAGTCGCCACCGGAAGCAGCCCGTCACGATGTCTCCGATGGTCAATGCGTCTCCTGCGAAGAAGGCCCGACCGGCGAGCGCCTTGTCGGCAATGGCAAGCACCGTCTGCAAACGCGCCTCGGCATCCGCCATGGCTTTGCGATCTGCCTTGTCAGCCGGCGCGCGCACCTGGTTCATGAAAAGCACCGATGCCGGCGGCGCGAGCGTCGTCTGCGACCACTCCATCCACTGTTCTGCCGCGGCCAGCGCCTTCGGCTCGTCAGGTAGCAGACTCCCTCTCCCGTAGCGCACGGCAAGATAGCGCACGATGGCGTTCGATTCGAACATCGTGACTTCGCCATCCCTGAGGACCGGGATCAAGCCATTGGGGTTCATCGCCCGATATGCAGGCGCGTCATTGCCGCCGAATGTTCCGCCGACAGATTCGCGCTTGAACTCTTTGCCAAGTTCACCGAGGGTCCAGAGGACCTTTTGGACATTGATGGAGCTTCGACGGCCATAAACAATCATCGCAGCAGCATCGAAGCATCACCTGCAAAAAGCAAGAGCCCGGCGCGCATGGCCGGGCTCCCTAGTCGATTGGTGCTGCGATCAATTCGCGGCGGTGACGGGTCCAAGGAACTTCATAGGATCCATCGCAGTCGCACCTTTGCGGACTTCGAAGTGGACCTGCGGTGTCGAGACCGATCCTGTCTGGCCGGCCTTGGCGATGATGTCGCCGCGCTTCACGGCGTCACCACGCTTCACAAACAATTCCTTGTTGTGTGCATAGGCAGTCACCCAGCCGCCGTCATGACGGATCAGGACGAGGTTGCCGTATCCCTTCAGCTCATTGCCGGCATACGCGACGATGCCGCTATCGGAAGCGCGCACGCTCGTGCCTTCAGGTACGGAGATGTTGATGCCTTCGTTGCGCAGGCCATTGGGCTTGGAGCCGAATTCGGAGATGACCTTGCCCTTGACCGGCCAGCGCATGCCCGGGAGGCCAGGCTCAGGACCGGGCTGTGGAGCCGAGGCATCGGCCGCCTGCGTCGGAGGCTCGGAGTTCGTTGTCGTCGGAATGGGCTCGGCTGAGGCCACCTGCGGCTCGTCGATGCGCGAGAGGTCCTTCGCCGAAGGCGGCGTCGGGGCAGCGATTGCCGGTGTGGTTGGCTCCGACATGGCGACCGTTGAGCCGCCCCCGGTGTTGCCGCCAGCCTGACCCGGAATCGTCACGATCTGGCCGGAGCGCAACGTTGCCGAGCGCGACAAGCCATTCGCATCCGCGATCGCATAGGGGCTGATATTGTACTGCCGGCCGAGGGAGAAGAGTGTCTCACCCGCCCGCACCGTGTGCGAAGACCCGGCATTCGACGTGCGCTGTGGCGCCGCATAGGCGGGCTCGGCCTGCGCGACGTTCGACTTGATCTTGGCGAGTTGATCGCGCGTCGGGATGCTGATCATCTGGCCGGTGCGCACGGCGTAAGGCGCGGAAATTCCGTTTGCGGCGGCTAGCTCGCCGACAGTCATGCCGTTGGCGCGCGCCACCGAGAACAGCGTCATGCCGGGTTCGATGCGGACCTGTCCGCCGGGCGTCGGGCTAATGTCCGCCGTTGCCTGCTGCTGGCGCTGATAATTGTAACCGTTGCTCGCAAAGTTGTCGCCCGACGGCTTGTTTGCCGACGCCAACGGCCGCGAGGTAATGCCATTGTCGTTGTTGTTCTTCTCTTCCGACGGTTCCTTGGGAACCGAAGCGGTATAAACCGGGTCGGAATTCCACGGATTGTCGGCGAACCGCTCCATCGAGCTTGAGCATGCGGAGAGCAGAACCGCCGCGCCTGCGGAAAGGAGATAGCCCGCCTTCAGCGAACTGGGAAGGTTACGCAAATTGAAAGGACGCATTACCCACGCTCCACGACATACTGTTGTGGGCGACAATGCCGCGTTTAGGTTAAGGGACCGTTTATGCTGGGATTTTTTGACGAGCCTGAACCTGCTCGACGGCATCCTTCACGGCATCGAAGGTGAGGAGGGTTGAAGCGTGGCGCGCCTTGAAGTCTCGCACTGGCGCCAAGACCTCGAGCTCCGACCATTTTCCGGTGGGCGCCGGCCCATTCTCCTTCAGCATCCTATGCATCTGGTCACGGAGTTCGATCAGCTCTTGCGCGGTTGAGCCCACCACATGGCGGGCCATAATCGAGGAAGATGCCTGACCGAGTGCGCAGGCTTTCACTTCGTGACCGAAGTCGGAGACCGTGTCCCCGTCCATTTTGATGTCGACGGTGACTTTCGAGCCGCAAAGCCTCGAATGGGCAACTGCCGTTGCGTCGGGAGCATCAAGCCTATGCAGCCGCGGAATATCCGCCGCGAGCGCCAGTATCCGCTTATTGTAGACTTCATCAATCATAGCCACATTCCAGGACCCGGTCGGTTCCCGCAGCGAAGGCGTCGCCATCGGTTTGCCGGGCGGCATGGAGCATGATATGGGGGCTCCGGCAACCTGGGCGCAAGTGGTTAGGCGGGATGTGATAAACCCGCATGACGCCGGCGAGAGTCGATCGAAAGTGACGTGAACCAGGCAGAGAGTTTGTGATGGATGCGATCATAAAGAAACTTCCCCTCGACATCGCGGCGGCGGGTCGCAGGTCCGATGTCAAGCGCCCCAGCCAGGCAGAAGCCGAGGCTGCCGTAAGGACGCTGATTGCCTGGGCTGGCGAGGATCCCGATCGCGAGGGTTTGCGCGAGACGCCCAAACGGGTGGTCAAGGCCTATCGCGAGTTCTTCAGCGGCTATGAAGAGAACCCGATCGAGGCCTTGTCACGCACCTTCGAGGAAGTTGGCGGCTATGACGATCTCGTCATGTTGCGCGACATCGAATTCAACTCGCACTGCGAACATCATATCGTCCCCTTCATCGGGCGGGCGCATGTCGCCTACCTGCCCGGCCATAGCGTTGTCGGCATTTCCAAACTTGCTCGTGTCGTCGAGATTTTCGCGCGCCGCATGCAAACGCAGGAAACGATGACGGCGCAGATCGCCCAGACGATCGACCAAGCGCTCGAGCCGCGCGGCGTTGCGGTATTCATCGAGGCCGTTCACCAGTGCATGTCACTGCGCGGCGTCAACAAGCGCAATGTCGCGACGATCACCACGCAATTTACCGGCGAGTTCAAGTCCAATCCCATGCTGCAGGCACGGTTCATGGAGTTGGTGCGCTCGCCAGGCGGTGGCTTCTCGCTCTGACCATGACGGAGCTCGAGGAAACCCGCGAGTTCCGCCCTAGATTCGACGAGCATGGGCTGATCGGGGCAATCGTCACCGACGCATCCGACGGCGCGGTCTTGATGTTTGCCTACATGGATGAGGAGGCCTTGCGGCTTACCCGCGTCACGGGATTTGCACATTTTTGGAGCCGGTCGCGCGGCCGATTGTGGAAGAAGGGCGAAACTTCGGGCGAAACATTGCGCGTCGTCGATCTGCTCGTCGACTGCGATCAGGACATTCTTCTGCTGAAGGTCGAGCCGCAGGGTCATGGTGCCGCCTGCCACACCGGCCGTCGTAGCTGTTTCTACCGTCGGCTTTCCGGCGACACGCTGGAGTTCGCCGACAGTCCGCAGCTATTCGACCCCGCCAACGTGTACAAGTCGACGTGACATGGCTGCCCGCGCTGGCCGCCTGCCCCCAATTGGTCTGGCGCTCGGCGCAGGCGCGGCGCGCGGCTGGGCGCATATCGGCGTCCTCGAAAGACTGACAGAACTTGGTGTCGTGCCGGCGGTCATCGCCGGCTCGTCGGTTGGCGCCCTTGCGGGCGGCCTTTATGCGGCCGGGCGGCTGGGCGCGCTCAAGGAATTCGCGCTGAGCATCACAAGGCGGCGCATGTTCTCGCTGCTCGATCTTTCATGGCAAGGCTCGGGCTTCATCGCAGGCGAGAGACTGCGCGAATTGCTGGACGCGCAGATTGGCGACCGCAGTTTCGCCGACCTTGCTATTCCCTTCCTCTCCATTGCCACCGACTACGCAACCGGACACGAGTTGTGGCTGCGTGAGGGGCGGCTCGTGCCGGCAATCAGGGCCTCTTATGCGCTTCCCGGAATATTCCGACCCATTGAAATCGGCGGCCAGTGGTTGATCGATGGGGGCGTCGTCAATCCGATCCCTGTTACGGCCTGCCGGGCGCTCGGCGCACGGATCGTCATCGCGGTCACTCTCGGGCCCGATTCTGCGTCCGGTACTGTGATCCAAAATCCGCAGTCTGAGTCAGAGACGAGTCATGACGCTCCGGCCCTCAAGGCCGTGCTGGTCGCCGCCTTCAACATCACGCAGGATCGGTTGTCGCGATCACGCCTTGCGGGCGATCCGCCCGATCTGCTTGTCCAGCCGCGCACGCCCGAGATCGGTATCTTCGATTTCGATAAGGCGTCAGAGGCGATCGCCGCGGGCCGCGAGGCGGTCGATCGGGTACTGACGGACTTCGAACGTCTGTTGCGACAGATGTGACCGAACGATTTCAGCCCGCGGTGGCGATGTAGCTCTTCATGTCTTCGGCTTCGCGCTCGATGGCCTCGATGCGGAATTTGACCACGTCACCGATCGAGATCATCCCAGTGAGGCGACCGGCCTCGACTACGGGCAGGTGGCGGATGCGATGGGCCGTCATAACCGCCATCAATTCGCCTTCCGAGTCACCCGGCCCGCAGGTTCGGACTTCGCTGGTCATCACGGTGCTCGCCGGAAGCTCCAAAGCCCCTACCCCATTTCTCGCAACGGCACGCACGATGTCACGTTCCGACAGGATCCCGGCAATTCCGCCCTTCGCATCGGTGATCACCACCGATCCAATACGTTTGTCGGCAAGGATCTTGGCGATGGCCTCTAGCTTGTCCGTGGCCAAGGCGGTGTGAACCGCCCGGCCCTTCGACGAGAGGATCTGCGCGACTGACATGCTGCACACTCCATTCTCCCGGCCCACGGGTAATCATAGCACAGAAAATGGCCACTTCACACTGCGGGGCACTGCTAGGAGTAATGGTAACGGACTCGCGGCATTACCAGGTAGAAAGCAATGAGGCCGAACAGGAAGCCGCCAATGTGCGCCTCCCAGGCGACCTGCAATCCCTCGAAGGCGCCTGCCGTCATGTTGGCTGAACCCGTGACCAGGGTGATTGCGAGCCATACGCCCATAAATACGAGCGCATTTCGACTTTTGAGCATCTCGCCTGGAAGCAGATAGCGGTTCGGAGACGCGGCACCGTAGAGGATCGGAACGGAAGCGGCCAAGAGCCCTGAAATGGCCCCGGAAGCGCCGACAAGATTGACGTCCTGACCCCAATGCAAGACCAACGTCGCAAGGGCGCCCCCGGCTGCTCCCGCTGCGCAAATGACCAGGAACCGCCACGTCCCCCCAAGCCGCGCGACGGGTGTCCCAAATATCAATAGCCAGAGGCAATTGACGATAACATGCATCCAGTTTCCGTGCAGAAGTGCGTAGGTAAGGAAGCTCCAATATTGCGACCCCGCCACCATCGCGATCTGGGTGTTGGGCAGCCAGCGCAGCGGGTTAAAACCGAAGACGGCCAGAGTCCAAACCTGCCAATCCTCGCCCGCAATCACGAGCGCTAGATGGATCGCCAGGAGGATCGCGATGAGCGCCAAGACAATCGGGGGAGAGTTAATGATTTTCTGCCCTGCGCCGCCGGCAGGATTTGTTCGCATGTCCATGGCCACTCCATAGCCTCTGGCATGGGCTCTGCAAACCTCTGGAGCGAGTTCTGGATTGGTACAGGAGCCTTGCGCCGTGCGAGATTTGGCGAGCGACACAAATATCATGACAAAGCCGCCCGGCGATGTGCTTCACCCCGGTTCACGGGCGATTTTCAGGCATTGGGAAACTATCCGCGGCGAGGAATCCGCGCCTCACCGCGACGCCTTGGATTTGCGCCAATTGGGCGAGTTTGTTTCCTGGTTGTTTATCATCGAGCGCTCAGAGCGGACCGGCAGCTATATCTGGCGGCTTGCCGGATCCAAGGTGTGCGAATTGTGGCGCCGAGAGTTAACGGGCTCGGAAGTTCTTGCCGGTTGGGACCGATTCGAGTTCGAAACCGTCCGACGTCTACTCGACGGGGTGAGCAAAAACTTGCAGCCCTGCACGCTCCGCTTGCGATTCACGACATCTCTAGGCCAATTGAACGACGTTGAGATCATCGCGCTTCCCCTCAAGGCGCGCGACGGGTCAATCCATATCTTTGGCGGCGTCTTGCCGTTCCGTAATGTGGATGCCCTTGGCCACGAACGGATCGCCAATATCGAACTCTCCGCGGCACGCACGATATGGACCGAACCGGTGCCTGGCGAGCATAGCCATCCGCGCCCCAAGGTTGCGCTCCGGCTCGTCTCAACCAACGCCGATTAGTCAAACCTCTCCAACGCGGTTAACCTAATCTTCAAGCGCAAAGCCTTACTCTGCGTTTGTCGGTACCCGAAGGGCCGGCTTCAGAATATATTGGGAACGGGAACGGCGCCTCGAGACACATCCACCATGAAAGCGTCTGCGGCCAATGCCGTTTCTCCCGAAACCAAACCGTCTCCGACAGGATCGAGTCGCGGCATAATGTTCGGGCGCTTTATGCTTCCCGACATGACCGAACATCCCTGCCAGGTCACCAATCTTACCGTTGACGGCGCGATTTTCATGACTGACCAGGCGCATGTTGGCGGCCATCAGATCGTTGCCTATATCGACGATATCGGGCGGGTCGAGGCGACAATCGCAGACCGCGTCCCCGGCGGTTTCCGCGTCCTGTTTTCGCTCAGCGGCTCGCGACGGGACCGCTTCATATCCAGGCTTGCCTGGCTTGCGGGCCGCAATGCCAAGACCGCCGATTCACGGCGTCACGTCCGCTACGAGCCCAAGGACTCGAAATCGTCCATCACACTACCCGACGGGCGCGCCTATCCTTGCGAAGTGCTCGACATTTCGCTTTCCGGAGCTGCCATCAAGGTGGATGTCGTGCCAAGCCTTGGCACGCACATCATACTCGGCAAGATGCGCGGCCGTGTGGTTCGCTATCTGCCCACTGGCATTGCCATCGAGTTCCTGCGCCCGCTTGACCAGGCGCAATTGACCGCTCAGGTCGCCTAGCACCTTCCAGTCCCACCTTTTTTGAGATCTTTTTTAACCGTCTTAGCGGCGGATGGCGGCTGTTTGGTTAACGCCCCGTCGCCAAGATATTACCAAATTCTCTTTTCTTTTCCTCAACTTAGCATGCGCGACTGAACGCCATCGCAAAGTCTCTCGGATAGTGTGCGCCTCAATAAGGGAATGGGGCGTCATAATGAAAACGAAGATTTTGGCAGGAGTAATCCTGCTTGGATGGATGTGCTGGCTAATGCCGGCCTCCGCCGTTGAAGCACAAACCGATCAACCCGCAGCCGCGCGTGAATATGGAAAGACCTTGGCGCCAGTCGGGTATGTCAATTTCTGCGCACGCACACCGGAAGAGTGCCGGCCCACAGGCAGTCGCGCAAAGCGGGTCGAGATGACACCTGAGCGCTGGAACCTGCTCTATCAGGTCAACACGTACGTCAACAGCCGGATCGTTCCGATGAGCGATCAGGACCTTTACGGCCAGCCGGAATTCTGGACCTTCCCGACCGATGCCGGCGACTGCGAGGACTATCTCCTGCTCAAGAAGCGCTATCTCGAGCGCCTGGGCTTCCCGTCCTCGACGCTGCGCATCACCGTCGTTCTCGATGAACACAAGCAGGGCCATGCGGTCCTTACCGTTACCGCCGATACCGGCGATTACGTGCTCGACAACCGGCGCGATGATATCCGCCGCTGGAGCGACACCCGCTATCAGTTCCTGAAGCGTCAATCCGCGCAGAATCCGCTTGAATGGGTTGCTCTCACCAAGCAGGCAACAACGGCGAGCGGTTTCGTTGCCGGCAAGAGCCGCGCCGGAGACTAAGCGAGAATACCGAGAAAGATCCGGTCGGCGTCCCCCTCCCCATCCCCACCAGACCGGGTCCAGGAGCCGGCTCTGTCCCACCCAGAGCCGGCTCTGCTTTTTTCAGCCGACAACGTTGCTTTGACGTCTATGTTGGTTGGCCGAAAAACCAGACGGAAGGTCGGGATGACGACGCTCAAAGAGCAAGGCTTCTTTATGCCCGGCGAGTGGCATCCGCATACACGATGCTGGATGGCCTGGCCCAGCAACGAGCCGGGTTATTGCGGGCATTTCGCCGAAGCCCGACGCGCGACGGCGCGCGTTACCCGGACGATCGCTGAATTCGAGCCCGTGACATTGCTGGCCAATGAGGCGGATGCCGCGGAGGCGCAAGCGCTTTGCGGCCAACCTATCGCCGTTGAGGCCGTGCCCATCGACGACGGCTGGTTCAGGGACAATGGACCTAGCTTCGTCGTCAACACTGGAGGCGAATTGGCCGGAGTCACCTGGGACTTCAATGGTTGGGGACGCAAAGCCGGCATCCCCTTTGAGCGCGACCGGGCGGTGAGCCGGCTTATTCTAGAACGGGAAGGCATCGATTGCGTCGACGCGCCTATTGTCCTCGAGGGCGGTTCATTTCATGTTGATGGCGAAGGCACTCTGATGACAACCGAACAGTGCCTCCTCAACCCAAACCGGAACCCGCAATTGTCACGGCGGGAAATCGAAGTATGCCTAGAAAATTTTCTGGGCGTCGATAGAGTCATTGGCTGAAGCAGGGAGTCATCGACGACATCACTGACGGGCATATCGATCTTCTTGCCGCTTTCGTCGCACCAGGAATCGTACTTGCCCTCGACTGCGATGATCCAGCCGATGCGAATTATGGAGCGATAAGCACGAATCTCGAGATCTTGCGTTCTGCGAGAGATGCCCGCGATCGTTCGCTCGAAGTAATCAAGATCTCGCAGCCGCCCGCCGCCTATAACGAAGTCACCGGCACGCGCCTTGGATTGTCACATCTCAATTTTTACCTGGCTAATGGCGGTGTCATCCTTCCCGCTTTCGGTGAAGCAAAGTCCGATGCTCACGCGCTCGCAATCTTCCGCGAGGTGTTCGCCGATCTTGACGTCGTTCAGGTCGAATCCTGCGCCCTTCTTTATGCGGGAGGTAACATCCACTGCATCACCCAACAGCAGCCAGCCACATTGGCTACCGATTAGACGGGCGTTAACCCACCGTTAACCATGCGGGCTCCAGCTTCATGATATCGAAGTGGAGATTCCGCGCCGCCTATGCCTCTCTCCGTCCATGCCGCCGCCCGCCATACGGGCAATGCCACGTCCACGATCCTGAGGGCGATAATTGCGGGCAGGCTTTCGGCTGACCGCCAGCCGGATGGTACCTTTCAGATCGCCGAAGCTGACCTCGATCGCCTCTATCCGCCCGCAAGCAGGTACCGCCTCGATGCCTTTGGCCCGGCTTTTCCACCGGCCGATCCAAAGGCCCCCGGCTCGCTTGCTGCAATTCTGGAAACTGAACTTGCGGGTCTCGTCGACGTGCTGCACCGCGCCGATGCCGCCTTTGCCCGGACGTTCCTAGGCGAGCGGGCGTAGCTCGCGGGCAAACCGCTGCCAATTGGCCACGTAATGCGCGGCTGCCTTGGCGTTGCGCCGGATCTCGTCTTCGCTGAGCTGCCGGATGATCTTGCCAGGTGAGCCCAGGACCATCGATCCGTGCGGAATCTCCTTGCCCTCGGTGACGAGGGCATTGGCGCCGATCAGGCAATTCTTGCCGATACGGGCGCCGGTCAGGACCGTTGCGCCCATGCCGATTAGTGAATTGTCGCCAATGATGCAGCCGTGAAGGATTGCCTGGTGGCCGACGGTGCAGCCGCGTCCGACCAGCATCGCAAAACCCGGATCGGTGTGCATGATGCAGCCGTCCTGGACATTGCTATCCTCGCCGATGACGATCGGATCGTTGTCGCCGCGCAAAACGGCCGCGAACCAGACGCTGGCATTGCGCTCGAGCTTCACATTGCCGATGACGCTGGCGCTGGGCGCGATCCAGCAGCCTTCAGGGTGAAGGACTGGCGAGACGCTACCGAGGACGTAAGCCGTCACGCGCCGGAGCCCTATTCGAGGTCGAATTCGAGGATAGCCATCGAGAAGTTGTAGGAGAGCTCACCATCCTCCTCGTCGCGGAAGATGACCCCGATGAACTCGTCACCAATATAGACCTCCGCGGAATCCGTCTTCTGCGGCCGCTTGCGGACCTCGATATTGTCAAGCTGGAACTTGGTCCGCAGATACTGCGTCAGCTTCTTGATTTCTTCAGGTTTCAAAGGCGGGCTCCTCGGCCTGTGGCGACGACCGTCTAGACCCCGCCTGCCAACGTGACAAGACTCATTCGCCGGCCGGCTGTTCCTCGCCCGCCGCGATCGTATGGTCCATGATCCGGGCGGGCTCGGCGCAGCCGGCATAACCGACGATCTTGGCCGGCACGCCTGCTACCGTGCGGTTCGGCGGCACATCATGGAGAACCACCGAGCAAGCGGCGACGCGGGAGCAATGGCCGATCTCGATATTGCCAAGGATCTTGGCTCCGGCTCCGACGAGCACACCGTGGCGGATCTTGGGATGGCGATCACCCGACTCCTTGCCGGTGCCGCCGAGGGTCACGCCCTGCATGATCGACACGTTGTCTTCAACGACCGCGGTTTCGCCGATCACGATGTCATGGCCGTGGTCGACCATGATGCCCTTGCCGATCCTGGCATTGGGGTGGATGTCGACCGAGGAAATCATCGAAGAGCGACTCTGCAGGTAATAGGCAAAATCCTTCCGGCCGAGCAGCCAGAGGCGATGTGCCATGCGGTGGGTCTGAATGGCCTGGTAGCCCTTGAAGTAGAGCAAGGGGTCGACATAGCGGTGGCAAGCAGGATCGCGCTCAAAGGTCGCCATAATGTCGGCGCGCGCGGCATGGCCGATCTCTGGCTCTGCCTCGATCGCATCGTCGAAGGCCTGTACGATCAGTTCGGCACCGATATCGGCATTGCCGAGACGCTGCGCCAGGCGATGAACAAGTGCCTTCTCGAAGGAATCGTGATTTAGGAGGGAGCCGAAGATGAAGCCACCGAGCGCCGGTTCCTTGTGGGCAATCTCACCCGCCTCCTGGCGGATGCGGTCCCAGACGGGATCGAGACGCACGGTCTGCGCAAGTGCTGCCTGACGCATCGGAATTCTCCTTAGTTGAGAAGCATTATAGCGTGGGTTGAGAATATGTGGAGTGGGACAGCAAAAAGTGAAGTGATTGCCGGGTTAATGGCAGTCGGCTAGGGCTTTGAAATGCAAGAGATCGCAACCCCTACCCCGTATCTGCGTGCCCATGTAACGGGAAATACGGGGTTTCTCGTCCTCGACCGGCCCGACCGCCGCAATGCCGTCACCACGGCCATGTGGGCTGGAATACCCGACACGATGAACCGATTGGCGGCACAAGACACCGTCCGGGTCATTGTGATTGCCGGCTCCGGCGAGGAGGCCTTTGCTTCCGGCGCCGACGTTTCAGAATTTGCGCTGAACCGGGGGGATGCCGGCCAGGCGCGTGCCTATGAGACCCAGAACGAGGCGGCGCTCGCCAGCATCCGCGACGCCGGATTGCCGGTCATTGCCATGATTCATGGCTTCTGTATTGGCGGCGGCCTTGCCATTGCTCTCGCCTGCGACCTCAGGATTGCGGCAGAGACCGCGGTCTTCGCCCTGCCGCCGGCAAAACTTGGTCTTGCCTACCCCGTCGCGGGGCTTCGAGATCTCTTGGGCGCGGTCAGCGCCGCGACCGCCAAGGATCTGCTTTTTACCGGCCGGCGCGTCGCTGCCGACGAGGCGCTGAGGATGGGGCTCGTGAACAAAGTCACGAGCACCGCCGAGTTAGCGGCAACGACCGACGCAATCTGCGCCGAAATTGCGGGGAACGCGCCATTGTCGATCCTTGCGGCGAAGCGGGCGGTGGCGGCGATCGCCACCACGGTCATCCCACCGGATCAACTCGATGAACTGGTTCGATTGGGCGATGCCTGTTTCAGCAGTGCCGATTATGCGGAAGGCCGTCAGGCCTTTCTCGAAAAGAGCAAACCGAATTTCCGTGGAATTTAACCAAGAAACGCGACTACCGCAGCCTTGTACTCCCGATCGCCAACCGCATTCATGTGATTGCGGCGCGGCAGCACCACGCCCTTCGCATTCGGGATCGCATCGACCAATGGCGCCACCGGCCCGGCAATGTCGTCGAGTTCGCCCGCAACAACCAGCACCGGACAGCGAATGCGCGCCAGTGCCTCGCGGTCGATTTTCTCGCGGGAAGAGCGCATGCAGGCGGCAAGCGCCTTCATGTCGCTGCGCGTCTGCTCGGCGAATTTGCGAAAGGCGCGCGGTTCGGCACCTGTAACGTCGGCAAGGGACTCGGCCTCAAGCGCCCTGGCGATCGCCTCGCCACCTTGGACGCCCTCGATCATGTTGGCGGCAAGACCGGCAAGCACGAGTCTGCGTACGCGCGAGGGATGCTCGATCGCCAGGAATGCCGATATGCGCGCACCCATGGAATAGCCCATGACATCGGCTTCAGCGATCTCCAGGTGATCGAGAAGGCGTCTTGCATCTTCCGCCATTGTGGGCGCGGCATAAGCCTCCTTGTCATAGAGCTTGGCGCTCGCTCCGTGACCGCGATTGTCGAGGGCGATGACGCGATGGCCGGCACTGGCTAACGTGGAAATCCACCCCGTATCGCCCCAATTGACGTCGATATTGGAGCCGAAGCCGTGGATGAGGAGCACCGGCGGCCCCTCACCTGCCTCGCGATAGGCGATCTCGTCACCGTCTGAGAGGAAGGTCGGCATGGGCGTTCCGTCAGCTTTGCGTGGCGGGGAAGATATGCTATCGGCCCAGCGTCACAAGCAGTTTTCGAGGGTTTGCGCATGGCTGGCACGGTTCCCCATTTGCAGAACGACATGGGTGTCGCCACGATCGAAACCGGCGCGCATGAGATCATGTGCATCGGGGCCAAGCCGCCTTTCGATCATCCGCATGTCTATCTCGACATGGGGCATGAAGAGGAAATCATCTGCCCCTACTGCTCGACGCTCTACAAGCACAATCCGAAGCTCGGCTCGGGCGAAGCGCGTCCGGCCGAAGCCGTCTGGCATAACCAGGCCGCCTGATAATTCCGGCTGCCGCTGAAGCGGGATTTACGTAAGCTCGCTTCTGGCGAGTCGGTGGGCGGCTTGCCTCTTCGCAGCCCGGAGTCACCCATGATCATTGCATCGCGCGTCACACGACGAGCCCTGTTCGGCATCTCGGCACTCTGCCTCATCACTTTCCAGGCAAGCGCGCAGGAGATCGCCGACAAGATCTATTCCGGCGGACCTATCCTGACCATGAATGATGCGGCGATGCGTGCCGAGGCGGTTGGCGTCAAGGACGGCAGGATCATTGCGGTGGGCAAGGCCGATGATGTGATGAAGCTCAAAGGCGCGGCGACGCAGGTGATCGACCTCCAGGGTCGCACGCTGATCCCCGGCTTCTTTGATGCTCACGGCCATGTCATGGCGGTGGGCTTGCAGGCCCTGTCGGCCAATCTGCTGCCGCCACCCGACGGCGAGGACAACAGCATTGCGGAACTGCAGCGCATCCTGAAGGAATGGGCAGCCACCAACGCCGATGCGGTGAAGAAGGTCAACCTCATCTTCGGCTTCGGCTATGACGAAGCACAGCTTGCCGAATTGCGGCCGCCCAATCGCGACGAGCTCGACGCGGTCTCGACTGACATTCCCGTCTATGTCGTGCATCAATCGGGGCATATCGGGGTTGCCAATTCCAAGGCGCTGGAAATCCTCGGCATCACCGCCGACACGCCCAATCCGCCAGGCGGTGTGATCGAGCGGCGGCCGGGTTCGCAAGAACCCAATGGTGTACTTCAGGAGAATGCCAATTTCGGCGCCCTGCCGAAGCTTTTCGCGCATCTCGACCCCAATGGTGCCAAGGAACTGCTCAAGGCCGGCATCGCGATGGAGGCGAGCTTCGGCTACACGACGCAGACCGACGGCCGTTCAACGGCATCGCAAGTGGCGGTCATGAAGGCGGTCGCCAATGACGGCGACCTGCATGTCGACCTTATCTCATTTCCGGACGTGCTCGGCTTCCGTGATCTGATCGAGCAGGAGAGCAGCCGAACCTACAAGAACCGCTTCCGCATCGGCGGCGCCAAGCTCACCATCGACGGCTCGCCGCAAGGCTTCACCGCCTGGCGCGACCGACCCTATTACAAGCCGACACCGAATTACCGCGCCGATTACGTCGGCTATGCCGCCGCAACGAATGACCAGGTCTTCGCGGCTATCGATCGCGCCTTTGCCAAAGGGTATCAGATCCTCACGCACTCCAATGGTGAGGCGTCGAGCGATCTCTTGCTGGCGGCGATTGCTACTGCAGAGCAGAAGTACGGCAAGGCCGACCGCCGGCCGGTGCTCGTCCATGGTCAATTCTTGAGGGAAGACCAAGTCGACCGCATCAAGGCGCTCGATGTCTTCCCGTCGTTGTTCCCGATGCACACCTTCTACTGGGGCGATTGGCATCGCGACCGCACCGTCGGACCGGTGCTAGCCGACAATATTTCGCCGACAGGCTGGGCACTCAAGCGCGGCATGAAATTCTCCAGCCATCATGACGCCCCGGTGGCGCTGCCCGATTCGATCCGCATTCTCTCGGCCACCGTGACGCGGCGGTCGCGCTCGGGCGACATCATCGGTCCCGACCAGCGTGTCGATCCGCTGACTGCGCTGAAGGCGATGACGATCTGGCCGGCCTATCAATATTTCGAGGAGAACACGAAGGGTTCGATCGAGGTCGGCAAACTGGCCGATCTGGTGATCCTGTCGGAGGATCCGACGGCCATCGACCCCGAATCGCTCTACCGCATCAAGGTGGTCGAAACGATCAAGGAGGGCCAGTCGGTCTATCGCCTCAGCGACGACAAGCTTCCAAAAAAGGCTTCGCTCGACGCCGATCCTGTCGGGAATTTGCTGCGCGGCATGGCAACCTCGCGCGATGCGGCCCGTTATGCATCCTACCCGTTCAGCAAGGCGCTCGGCGCGACGGACAAATATGCGCCGCATGATCCGAGCTGCGTGTCTGGCGTGCTTTTCGGCTTATTCGATGCCCCGAAGGGCGAGGCGACGCGCTGAGCTAGACGCCGGCGCCGAAGGTCTGCTCGACGGTCGGCGTCTTGCGCGCCGTGGCGGTCCCAGGCGCGCAGGCGCAGCCGCCAAGAATGGCGAGGCAAAGCAGGAGCGATGCGAGCCGAAGCAGTGTCATTTGAGGCAAACTGGCATCCGTCCGGCTGATTGTCCAGCGCTTGATTTAAACCCCGCAGCTCGCCAGTTTGAGTGCCCATGATTGAGATCAAACCCTTTTCCGAGGCTGATTCTGAAGCCCTTATTTGCCTTGCCCGCGAATTGCAGGGGTTCGAAGCGGTGCTCTATGAGCGCATGAAGCCTGCCTCGGATATCGGCCCTTGGTATCTCGATCTCCTGAAACAATATTGCGAAAAGGACGATGGCACTATTCTTGTGGCCTGGGAGTCCGATCGGGCGATTGGATATGCCACGATTTTCACGAATGTCGTCGAGGACGGCAGTCGGGAAGAACTGCCTCATTCACTCGCCAAGGTCGGCGACCTGGTCGTCACCGAGACTGCGCGTGGCCGTGGCATCGCCCGCAAGCTATTGGAGGAATGCGAGAGACTCGCTCGCATAGCCGGGCGCGACGAAATCCGGATCAGTGTTCTAGCTCGGAATAGCCATGCCCATGAGGTCTATTGGAGAGCCGGTTTTGAGGATCATCACGTCAGCATGCGCAAGAAGCTTTCGCCGTGAGCGCGCGACGTGCGGAGAGCCTCTCGATAGGCCAGGCACGCAAGGTCGCGCTCGCCGCACAGGGCTTGATCGCGCCAACCCGCGATGGCACCGCAAACTGGACACGCATCAACGGCGCGGTGGCACGCATGAATGTGCTGCAGATCGACAGCGTCAATGTGCTGGTGCGGTCGCATTACCTGCCCGTCTTTTCGCGGGTCGGCCATTACGAGCACGACACGCTCGACTTGCGTACCTTCGGCAACAGAAAGCGCCAGTTCTTCGAATACTGGGCGCACCAGGCGAGTTTCGTGCCGCTCGATCACTATCCCTTATTGCGCTGGCGCATGGAACGCGCGCGGGCGGGAAACGGTACCTATGGTGCGCTCGCACGCTTCGCGACCGAACAGAGGGCCTATGTCGATGGAGTCCTCGCGCATGTGCGAAATCACGGTCCCGTCACCGTCGCCGATCTTCCCGATCCCGGCGAGCGGACGGGAAACTGGTGGGGTTGGGCGAAGGGAAAGACCGCGCTCGAGTATCTGTTCGACACCGGCGATGTCACGGCGGCAACGCGGCAAGGCTTTGAACGGATCTACGATATCCCCGAGCGTGTGATCCCGTCTGACATTCTCAACCGCCCTCTTCTTTCCGAGCCCGAGGCCATACGAGGCCTTGTTGCGCTCTCCACTCAGGCGCTTGGCATCGCCACCAAGGCAGACATCGCCGACTATTTCCGCCTGCTGATCGCGCAAGTGTCGCCGGCCATTGCCGACATGGTGGCGGACGGATCGCTCTCGCAGGTCAAGGTCGAAGGCTGGGACCAGCCTGCTTATTTGCACAAGGACGCGCTGATCCCGCGCAAGGCAAACGCGCAAGCCTTGGTGACGCCTTTTGATCCGATTGTGTGGGATCGCGACCGCACCGAGCGCTTGTTCGATTTCCACTACAGGATCGAGATTTATACGCCTAAACCGAAACGGATTTACGGCTACTACGTGCTGCCCTTTGTGCTCGGAGACCGCATTGCGGCGCGCATCTGTCTCAAGGCGGATCGGCAGGCTTCAATCCTGCGGGCGAATGCAGCTCATTTTGAGGATGGTGCCGATCTCGGCGAGACGGCCGAGGCGCTGGCGACAGAGCTTCGCCACATGTCGCGTTGGCTCAAACTCGACCAGGTCGAGACGGATCGTCGCGGCAATCTCGCCGCGGAATTGCGCCGCGCACTCGCCAGGACATGACTTCTCTCGCCGACATCGCTACCGAGCGCCTTATCTTGAGGCTACTGCCGCTAGAGGCGATTGCCGCCACATGCGATGGCGATCTCGGCAAGATCGCCCAGCTGCTCGGTTGCACCATGCCCGACGATTGGGCCGAGGTGCAGCGGCTGGCCGGTTTGCGGTTGGAACAACTCGATGGTGACATCGCGTATCTGCCGTGGTCGATCCGCGCTGTCATTCTGCGAGAGACAAACGAAGCCGTAGGCTATGTGAACTTCCACGCTCAGCCTGCGGCGCATGGCGCCTTTCCACAAGCCACCAAAATGGCTGAGGTCGGCTACACCATCTTTGAGCCTTGGCGCCGGCGCGGGATCGCAAGCGAGGCGCTGGCCGCAATGTTACGGTTCGCGTCAGAGAACGGCGCCGACCAAGCGGTCCTTTCCATCGCGCCGGACAATTTTCCGTCACTTCGTCTCGCCAGCCGGTTTGGCTTCGTGAAGATCGGGACGCAGATAGACGAGATCGACGGTCCCGAAGATGTGTTCCTTCTAAGCTTCTAACTCACAAGACGCCTTCGCGAACAAGTTCGTCGGTCGCCCGGCGGATCGCCTTGCCCAGCGTTTCAACGATAAAGTCGACCTCCGGCATCGTCATGGTGAGCGGTGGCGACAGAATGTCGAGATGGCCGAGCGGCCGCACGAGCAAGCCGTTCGCTTCGCATTCATTGGAAATCCGCTTGGAGATGTTGACTTCGTCGGGCAGCTTTTCGCGCGTCTTCTTGTCCTTCACATATTCAAGACACATCATGAGACGCCGGCCACGCACATCGCCGACGATTGGCAGATCGGCCAGCGTCGCGAGGCGCTTTTCGAGATAGTCGCCGACCTTGGCCGCATTGGCGCAGAGGTCTTCGCGCTCGATGATCTCGATATTCTTGATGCCGACCGCGCAGGCAACCGGGTGGCCGGAATAGGTGTAGCCATGGGTGAACCAGGCATCCGGATCAGGCGCCGAAATCACCTCATGAATTTCGTCAGAATAGATGGTTGCGGATAGAGGAATGTAGCCCGATGTCAGGCCCTTGGCGGACACGATGATGTCAGGGATGACGCCAAACTCATCTTCCGACGCGAAGAAGTGCCCGAGCCGGCCGAATGCGGTGACGATCTCGTCCGCGATGAAGAGGATGCCGTTCGCCGTGCACAGTTCGCGCATGCGTTCGAGATAGCGCGGTGGTGGAATCGTCACGCCGCCCGAGGCTTGCGCTGGTTCGGCGATGAAAGCGGCAATGTTCTCGGCTCCAAGCTCCTCGATCTTGGCAGAGAACTCATCGATCAGAAAATCGCTGAAAGCCTTGAGCGACATGCCTTCCGGCCGGCGATAGGGATAGGGTGCCGAGAGGTGATGCACGAGATCGGGCACGTATCTGAAATGCGGCGATTGATCGCCGTCGCGGCGGCCAACGCTCATGCCGAGATAGGTCGAGCCGTGATATGAGTTCTTGCGCGAGATGATGTAACGGCGATCGGGTTCGCCGCGGCGCGACTGGTAGTAGTGCGCCAGTCTGATGGCGGTATCAACCGCACAGGAGCCTGACGTTGCAAAGGCGACATGGCTGAGCGAGCCGGGGGCCAATTGCGCGAGCTTCGCGGCAAGTTCGGCGGCCGGTGCATTGCTGACATCGACGAAGGTAGTCGTATAGCAGAGCGTTAGTGCCTGCTCGGCCATGACCTCGGCAATTTCCTTGCGACCGTAGCCGACATTGACGCACCACATGCCGGCGATGCCGTCGAAATAGCGCTTGCCGTTCACATCCGTGACGTAGCACCCCTCGCCTTCAGCGAGGACGAGCGAGCCCTCCTTCTTGAAGCTGTCGAAATGCGTATAGGGGTGGAGAAAGTGATCGTGATCCTTCTGCCAAAGATCCTGCGCGTTGAAGCGATTAGACGTCTTCTGAAGCATGATTTCCCCCATTTCCGGGGAAGCCTAGCCGAAGGTCGCACGCAAAGCCAATTTAGGGAGCGCTAAGTCCGCGCAGCAATAGCGTCAAAAGGCGATCAAATGCCGCCTGATTGTCGGGCGAGCGCCATTCGGCTGCATGCGCCGGGTTATGGAAGCGCATGGTTGCGTCGAGCACGGCGGCTGCACTTTCCGTTGCATTCGCAACGGTAAATTCGCCAGTTTGGATCCCGTCGGCAATAATCGCGGCGATTTGTGCAGTCAGATGGCGGACGTGATCGGCAACACTGTCGCCGGCCTCGAGCGCCAGCACGTGATAGGCGGCGAAGATTGCGGGATCTTCGCTGACCTTCTTGAGCTTGACGGCCCGCAATGCCTCGAACCACCGGATCAATCGAGCGCTCGCCGGCCCCTGCTCTTTCACAATGCTTTCAAGGGGTTGCGAGACGCGTGCAAGCCATCGCTCGATCACGGCATTCCTGAGCGCCGCCTTGCTCGCAAAATGGCGGTAAACGCTGCCATGGCTGACACCCAAGGCGCGCGCGACATCGACAACATTGGCCTTGGCGGGTCCGTAACGACGCAGAACGTCTTCCGCGGCGTCGAGGATTTGCTCGGCCGTCAGGGCCTGGTCGTTCATTTCCTCTCGCTGTCGAGATGCGCCATCTGTGTCGGGTGGTAACGCTCGCCTGCCGCTGCATCCTTAGGAACAGCTTGCTCGATTCGCCGCAAGTCTTCCGCACTCAAGGAAACATCGAGCGCTCCAAGGGCTTCGGTCAGGCGATCACGCCGCCGCGCGCCGATAAGCGGAACAATATCAGCGCCTTGTGCCAGGACCCAGGCAATCGCCAATTGCGCGACGGTCACGCCCTTGGTTTTGGCGATCTCGCGCAAAAGCTCGACCAGGGCGAGGTTTTGCGCGAGATTTTCTTGCGAAAAACGAGGGCTGAAGCCGCGAAAATCGCCTTTTTGTAAGCCGCGATCGGCGGACCAGTGCCCGCTGATGAGGCCGCGAGAGAGCACGCCATAGGCCGTAATCGCAATTCCCAGTTCGCGGCAAGTCTTCAGAATATCCGTTTCGATTCCGCGGCTTATGAGGGAATATTCGATCTGGAGATCAACGATCGGGTGAACCTTGCTCGCCCGGCGGAGCGTCTCGCTGCCCATTTCCGATAGCCCGATATGGCGGACATAACCGGCCTTAATCATCTCGGCGATCGTGCCCACGACATCCTCGATGGGCACCGCGGGATCGAGGCGTGCGGGCCGGTAAATGTCGATATAATCGGTGTTTAGCCGCTTGAGGCTGTAGGCGAGGAAGTTCTTGATCGCCGACGGCCGAAGATCATTTCCCAACCAGCCATTGGCCGGATCACGCAAGGCGCCGAACTTCACCGAAAGCTGGACCTTGTCGCGCGGCTTGCCCTTCAGCGCTTCGGCGATGAGCATCTCGTTGTGGCCCATGCCGTAGAAATCGCCGGTATCCAATAGACTTATGCCTGCGTCAAGCGCCGCGTGGATCGTGGCGATGCTCTCGCTGCGATCGGCCGGACCGTAGAAATCCGACATGCCCATGCAGCCGAGGCCGAGTACGGAAGTTTCGGGGCCTGTGCGGCCTAATTTCTGTGTTTTCATAAAGCTCTCCTGCAATAGCAGACAGAGCGTAACTTACAACTGACAAATGTCAATATCTGTTATTTCAATGCTTCCTTACGCGCTTCCACGAAACGCTCCATTGCACTTACGAACTTACCGCAGTCTTCATCGCTAACCATCAGAGATAGCGCGATAAATCCGCGATCAGCCATGTAGATTCCCTGCTCCAGGAGATCGAGATAAAGGAGCTGGCGCAATCGCGCATCACCGTGGTCAGCATCCTCGACGTTCCTGATTTCGCGCGAAACGGGATGGAGGGCGATCATCGACCCTAGCCCGGTCGCCCGCATCGGAGCCTGATAGCGCATAAAGAGGTCGTTGAGATCATTGCGCAATTTATCGCCGCACGCATTGAGCGCGATGCAGGCTTCAGGCGTGAAGACCTCCGTCATGGCAGCCTGGCCGACCGTCATGGTGAGCGTGTTGTTGTTGAAGGTGCCGGCGTGCGGCAGGGAATCGGGACGCGAGGGATCAAACTGGCTCATGATATCCCGGCGGCCGCCAAAAGCGCCGAAGGACATGCCGCCGCCGATATATTTGCCGAGGGTTTTCAGATCCGGCTCGATGCCGAGGATCGCGGACAGGCCGTTAGGGCCAAGGCGAGAGGTCATAACCTCATCAAAAATCAGGACAATTCCGCGCTTTTTTGTCTCCTCGCGAAGCGTGGCGAGGAATTCGCGATCGGCTGGAATGCAGCCGCCCCCACCCTGCATTGGCTCGATGATGATGGCGGCCAAATCGGTTTCCTTTTCAATGATTTGGCGGGTTCCGTCCCAGTCATTGAAGGGGGCGAGGACAACGTCATAAGGGGCGTTTACCTGGCTCGCGCCATGGGTGAAATAGAGCGTGCCGCCGTGATAGCCGCCGTGGAAGGCCATGATTTTCTTACGTTTTGTGAAACAGCGCGCGGCCGCGAGTGCCATCATGTTGGCCTCGGTGCCGGAGTTGCAGAAGCGGACGAGATCGAGGTTGAAGCGCTTGGAAACGGTCTCCGCAAAGGCGACTTCGCGGTGATGATGGGCGCCAATATTGAGACCGGTTTCGAGCGCTTCGGCCATCGCCTGTTTGATACGCGGATGCGAGTGGCCATAGATCCCGGCTGAATATTCGCCAAGAAAATCAATATATTGGTTGCCATCGACGTCGGTGATCCGGGCGCCTTCAGCAGTCTCGACGCGGATCGGAAACGGCGGATGATAAAGCACGGTGCGGGTATTGCCGCCGGGCATGACCGCCTTCGCACGTGCATGTAATGCTTGAGTTTTTGGACGCTTGGAAATGTAGCGATCAACCGCTTCGGAGAGGGCGGCGTCGCGCTTGGAATGGATGTTCATGGCGATTTCCCGGGTGTGAGCGATACAGGCTAGCGCGCAAAATGGCCTCTGCCAACGCGCCAAAGAGCATCAAAAATCGCGTTCTTAGCATCCAGAATCGCGTTTCTTACGAACACGGAATCGGAGATTTCGGCAGCACCCTTTCTACTGAATGGGTATTCATTACGTCGTTATGCCGAATAAAAGAATGTTGCTATTTTGCGTTGCGCTCTCTCATGACTTCGCTTTAAACGCGCGCTTTGAGCTGGGTCAATGAATCGCCGGCCGAATCCGCCAAAAGGATCATCGGGACGCCCTTGCTGCAGTGCACAATGTCATGTAACTGCCGGCATTGCCGTGATAGGCGTGCCGTGACGACGGCCCGGTCAGGAGATCACCATGTCTGAGACAGCAGGTCTGAGCCAAATGCCGGCACAGGCGCTGGCCTATTCGATCGATGCTTGGCAGCGCTCAATTCTCTTTCTCGATGTCATGCGGCAGCGCGCCCAGCAGTATCGCGAGCACGCGGCGCAAACGGTGCCGCATGTGCTCGACTACGAGGCGGAACTCATCAGCGACGGCCGCAAGTTGCCACGGCCGGTCAATTACTGCCTGGTGCGGATCGTGCCGCCCGCAGGCTTCACCATCGATCCCCTGAAGCGGCCCTTCGTGGTTGTCGACCCGCGCGCCGGTCATGGCCCGGGCATCGGCGGCTTCAAGGCCGACAGCGAAGTCGGCGTCGCGCTCAAGGCCGGACATGAATGCTATTTCATCGGCTTCACGCCCGAACCGGTCGAAGGCCAAACCATCGAAGACATCGCCCGCGCCGAGGGGACCTTCCTCGAAACTGTCATCGCGCGCCATCCACAAGCCGAAGGCAAGCCCTGCGTGATCGGCAATTGCCAGGCCGGCTGGGCGATCATGATCCTCGCGGCACTCCGCCCTGAGCTCTTCGGTCCCATCATCATCGCGGGTACGCCGCTTTCCTACTGGGCCGGCGTCAAAGGCCACTATCCAATGCGCTATTCGGGCGGCCTGCTCGGCGGAAGCTGGCTCACCGCGCTCGCCGGCGATCTCGGCCAAGGAAAATTCGACGGCGCTTGGCTTGTCCAAAACTTCGAGAACCAGAACCCGGCCAACACGCTGTGGACCAAGCAGTACAATCTCTATTCCAAGATCGATACGGAAGCGGAGCGCTATCTCGGCTTCGAGCGCTGGTGGGGCGGCCATGTAACGCTCAATGCAGAGGAGATGCAGTTCATCGTCGATGAACTGTTCGTCGGCAACAAGCTCGCCGCCGGCCTCATCCGCACGAGCGACGGCACGACGGTCGACCTGCGTAACGTCCGCTCGCCGATCGTGGTTTTCTGCTCAAAGGGCGACAACGTTACTCCGCCGCAACAGGCACTCGACTGGATCCTCGATCTCTATGACAGCGTGGATGAAATCCGCGCGCACGGACAGACCATCGTCTACACGATCCATGGGAAGATCGGGCATCTCGGAATTTTCGTTTCGGCGGGTGTAGCACGCAAAGAGCATGATGAGTTCGCATCCAACATCGACATGATCGACGTGCTGCCGCCGGGCCTTTACGAGGCGGTGCTGACGCCAAAGGACGAGGCGGCGGTCAATCCCGATCTTGTCACCGGCAACTGGATCATGCGCTGCGAGGCTCGCACCCTCGACGATATCCGGGCGCTTGGCGGCAATGACCTCGAGGACGAGCGCCGCTTCGAGGCGGCGGCCCGCCTCTCCGATATCAATCTTGCGCTTTATCGCGCCTTCCTGCAGCCATGGGTGAAGGCGATGGTGACGCCACCGGTGGCCGAGGCCATGCGGAAACTGCATCCGCTGAGATTGCAGTATGAAATGCTCGATCCGTCAAATCCGTTCAGCGCCTGGATCGCGGAGACTGCCGAAGAGATACGCGACGAGCGCCAGCCCGCCACCAAGGACAATCCGTTCCTCGCCCTACAGGAACAGGTTTCCAGGCAGATCGTCGACGGGTTCGAAGCCTGGCGCAAATCGGCGGAACGCAGCGCCGAAGAGGCATTCCGCACCTGGTACGGCCTGCCATGGCTACAGGCGATGCTTGGAATGGATGCCAATTCGAGCCAGCCGCCGCGCAAGGCGGCCAAGGATCTTCTGCACGGGCAATTGATCGCGGCGCGCCGCAAGGAACTCGAAAGCAAAATCCCGCAAGGCGATATGCGCACCGCACTGGCCCGCGCGCTCCTCTATGTCGGCATGGCGCGCGGTGCCGTCGACGAGCGCAATTTTGAGGCCGTGCAGCGCCTGCGAAAGGCGCAACCCGCCGGCGAGCGAACGTCGCTCGGCGAATTTAAAGCGCTGATCCGCGAGCAATATTTCATGCTGGTGATTGACGAGGAAAAGTCGCTTGCCGCGATCCCGCAGATGCTGCCGGAGTCCATCGAGGAGCGACGCAAGGTTTTTGAGGCGTTGAAAGAAATCGTCGGGGCGCGCGGTGCCTTGCCCGAAGACGTGCAGACGCGCCTCGACCGCGTGGCCGGGCTTTTCCGGCTTGGCGAACCGCGGGCGGTCGACGGCAAGAACGAAACGGTGCGGCGCAAGGCTTCGTAGAGGGTGACTAGCGCAGACAACTCGCCGTGCTTCGAGGCATCGCCTTCGGCGATGCACCTCAGCACGAGGGTTAGCTTAGCGCCTCATGGTGAGGCGGCGGCGCAGCCGCCCTCTAACCATGAGGTATTGAAACGCCCTCGCTAGGATGCCTGAAAGATTGAAAGTTGAAAGGACGCGGAAGCCGTGACCGAGACTGCCCAAGCCAAGACCGGAACCTCGAAATACGACCGGCTGATCGCTCTAACCCAGCAGCACCCACCGGTACAGACGATCGTCGCGCATCCTTGCGACGAGACCTCCCTGCGCGGCGCGCTGGAAGCAGCAGAGGCAGAACTCATCAAGCCAATACTGGTGGGGCCGGAGGCCAAAATTCGCGCCACTGCAGGCAAATGCGAACTCGATATCAGCCGATTGCCGATCGTCGATGTCCCTCACAGCCACGCCGCCGCGGCGCGTGCCGTTGAACTTATCCGCGAGGGCAAGGGCGAGCTCCTCATGAAGGGAAGCCTTCACACCGATGAATTGATGCATGAGGTCGCATCGTCGGCGACCGGCTTGCGCACGGCGCGACGCATCAGCCATGTCTTCGTGATGGATGTGCCGGGGCACGCAGATACGCTGTTCATCACCGATGCGGCGATCAACCTCTTCCCCGATCTCGATGCCAAGCGCGACATCGTCCAGAACGCGATCGACCTGTGGGTAGCGATCGGGCTCGGCGTGCCGCGGGTCGCTATACTTTCGGCGGTCGAGACGGTGACGACGAAACTTCCCTCGACGATAGAGGCTGCCGCCTTGTGCAAGATGGCGGATCGGGGTCAGATCACCGGAGGCCTCCTCGAAGGACCGCTTGCCTTCGACAATGCCATTGACCCGGAAGCGGCGCGCATCAAGGGGATCAATTCCCCCGTCGCGGGGCACGCGCAAATCCTCGTGGTTCCCGATCTTGAAGCCGGCAACATGCTCGCCAAGAACCTAACATTCCTGGCGCATGCCGATGCGGCGGGCGTGGTGCTGGGGGCGCGCGTTCCAATCGTGCTGACGTCGCGCGCCGATTCCGTGCGCTCTCGGATGGCCTCTTGCGCGGTTGCCTCGCTCTATGCCGCTGCATTGCGGCAGAGCGCCCCGGTTGCCGTCTGACGTCATGGACACGATACTCGTCATCAATGCCGGCTCGTCGAGTCTCAAGTTCCAGATCTTCGGTATCGACAAGGGCATGCTCTCACGTTGCGTGCGCGGGCAACTCGACGGCATTGGCACCCGGCCACGCCTGAAAGCCACTGTCGAAGGCGAGGCGCCGGTCGACAAGAACTACACCGCCGCCGAGATTGCCGATCTGCCGACGGCGATCAGAACGGTGAGGACCTGGCTGCAGTCGCTCTCCGGCTTCAGCCTGGTCGCAGTGGGGCATCGCGTCGTGCATGGCGGGCCCGACTTTTCGAAACCGGTGCTTCTCAATCGGGACGTTCTCGACCGGCTGTCGCGCTACGAGGATCTCGCCCCCCTGCACCAGCCCAACAACCTGGCGCCGATCCGGCTCGTGATGGAGCATGATCCTGGCCTGCCGCAGGTTGCGTGCTTCGATACCGCTTTCCACAGAACGCATCCGCGCCAGGCCGATGTCTATGCGCTGCCGTTGAAGTATTACGAGGAAGGGGTGCGGCGCTACGGCTTTCACGGGCTCTCCTATGAATATGTCTCGCAGCGGCTTAGCGAGATCGCGCCGTCGATCGCCAACGGCCGGGTCATCATCGCGCATCTGGGCAGTGGCGTATCGATGTGCGCCACCAGGAACGGCCAGAGCATCGAAAGCACGATGGGTTTCACGGCGCTGGACGGGCTGGTGATGGGAACTCGCCCGGGCCAGATCGATCCGGGCGTGATCCTCTATCTCATCGGCCAGAAGGGTATGAGTGCCGCGGCGGTGAGCGACCTGCTCTATCGCGACAGCGGGCTCAAAGGGCTTTCGGGGATCGGCAATGACATGCGCGACCTGCTCGCGAGCGACGACCCCAAGGCACGGTTTGCAGTCGAACATTTCGTTTATCGCGCGGCCCTTCAGGCAGGCCTGCTTGCGGGGGCGCTCGAAGGCCTCGATGCCTTGGTGTTCACGGCCGGGATCGGCGAGAACTCACCTGACATCCGCGCCATGATTGCGGAGAAACTCAAATGGATCGGGCTTGATTTCGATGCAAGCGCCAATGAAAGCAGCGCATTGGAGATTTCCACGCCGCAGTCGCGCGTCAAAGCCTATGTCGTCCCGACCGACGAGGAACTGATGATCGCGCGGCATACGCTGGCGCTGATCAACGACTAAATGATCGCCAATACGGAGGCACCGATGCCGCTCCCCATCGTCAAAGCCAAGCTTCTCGAGGGCCGCAGGGGCCTGATCGTCGGCATTGCCAATGACCGCTCCATCGCCTGGGGCTGTGCTAGGGCGTTCCGCGCCTTCGGCGCTGATCTCGCCATCACCTATCTGAACGACAAGGCGAAGCCGCATGTCGAGCCGCTGGCCCGTGAGGTCGAGGCGCAGATCCTCATGCCGCTGGATGTGATGGCGGAAGGCCAGCTTGAAGCGGTCTTCGCGCGCATCACCGAGCAATGGGGCGAACTCGATTTTGTCGTGCATTCGATCGCCTTTTCACCGCGCGACACACTCGCCGGGCGCGTCACGGATGTGCCGCGCGAGGGTTTCCTCAAGACAATGGATGTCTCGTGCTGGTCGTTCATCCGCATGGCGCAACTGGCCGAACCCTTGATGAAGAAGGGCGGAACGCTTTTCACCATGACCTATTACGGGTCGCAGCGCGTCGTCGAGAACTACAACATCATGGGCGTGGCGAAGGCGGCGCTCGAATGCGCAGTGCGCTACATGGCGGCCGAACTCGGGCCCAAAGGCATTCGCGTGCATGCGGTATCGCCGGGACCATTGGCCACACGTGCGGCCTCGGGCATTCCCGAATTCGACGCGCTGCTTGAAAAGGCGAAGTCGAAGGCGCCGGCCCGCGCGCTGGTCAGCATCGACGATGTCGGCGTCGCCACCGCCTTCCTGGCCCATGACGCCGCCAAGCTCATCACCGGCCAGACGCTCTATGTCGACGGCGGCTACAATATCATGGACTAACGGGCTCTTGAGCCCAGCGCCTCGGCGATGAGTTCATGCTGGACGCAAACTGAGCTGACGCTCCTGAAGAAGGCGATGAGCTGGCGCGACGGGTCGGTGATCTTGTCGAAGCCTGAAAGAAAGGCGACGACGATGCCGATCTCGGTGCGGCCGTCGAGAACCATCCAGCCGCCGGCAAGCAGAATGATGGCGACGGCTGCCGAGTTGATGCCGTTGATGATGGCGCGCGAGCCGAATTTGAGCCGATAACTGCCGAGCTGGAGTTCCATCACGCGGGCAAAGACCGGCTTGACGGCATCGGCATCGGCGGTGTTGTCGGTGCGCAAAGATGCGACCACGAGGTCGTTCGCCTGCCTCAGCGTGCGCACCCGCTCGGTGACGAGGAGATTGATCTTCTTCTGCACCCAAGGGACGAGGAATGTCTGGGGAATGGCGAGCGCGACAACAACAAGGCCGAGTGCCGGCTCGGTGAAAAGCATGTAGCCGAGCACGCTCAACAGCGTCCCCGCCTCGACGAGCGGTGCGGAAAAAGCCTCGCCGGTGAAGCGGCCGACTTTTTCGGCTTCCGCCGAGATCATGGTGAGAAGCGTGCCTGTCTTGTCGTCTTTCCGAGGCGCCTCGGCCGGAGCGCCGGCGATAGGCGCGCGATTGTCGAAGAGATCCTCGCGCAGCGTGCGAACGGTATTTTCGCCCAATGTGCTGCTGCGCAGATTGAGGACCCATTTGAGGATGGTCACGAGGACGGAGACGAGAAGGTAACCGCCGCAGAGAAGTGCGAGATTGGCGAGCGTGTCCTTGGCCGCGAGGCCGTTGATAATGTGGCGCTGGAATTCAAGCGGCGCCATGGCGAGGAGAGAGATCACCACGGCGAGGGCGACGAGCAGTATCTGCTGCCGGCCGGTAGTCGTCCAGATGTGACGATAGAAGGCGAGCATGAGCAGCCTCCAAGGTGCGCGAGCGGGAAAGTGCGCCAGCGCTAGGGCATCGGGTTTATCCAGTAGCGGTCCGTCTTGTAGTAGTCGTGGATGCGCTCCTCATAGGCGCGCTCGCCCCAGCGCGGGGCCTCTTCCGGACCATAGGTCGGGGCATCGACCAGCATCGCCTTGGTCAAGGGCACGACATAGCCCTTGCGATCGCGATCATATTTGAGAACCGCCCAGGGCACGGGATGATGGCGCTCACCGATCCCTAGAAAGCCGCCGAAGGACATGAGCGCATAGGCGATGCGGCCGGTTTCGGTATCGACCATGATATCATCGATACTGCCAAGCGCCTCGCCGCCAGTATTGTAGACGGGCGTGCCGCGGATCGTGCCGGCGGAGATGAGGCTGCCGGAATTGGGGGAATTGGGCATGGGCGCGCTCCGTCGCGAGGTTGAAGAATCGTCCAATACTGGCGCGAGCGACGCCGGCAAAGCAAGGCTCTAGCCCGCCTGTTTCAGCAACTTGCGCATCTTGTCGAGGCGGCCCTCCGGCGTGTCGCCATAGGGGATGACGGTGACGAACTGGCCGTCGCGGTCCATGAGGTAGATCATGGCGGTGTGGCTCATGGTGTAGGAGCCGTCGCTGGTCGGCTGCTTGTCGTAATAGGCGCGGAAGGATTTGGCGACAGCCTTGAGTTCCTCGGGCGTCGGCACCAAACCCTCCATGCGCGGATCGAAATTGCCGACATACTCCTTGAGCAGGGCAGCGGTGTCGCGTTCGGGATCGACGGTAATGAAGAACATGCGGAAGTCTTTGCCCTCTTCGCCCAGTTCGCCCAACGTCTGGGTCATTTCATAGAGCGTCGTGGGGCACACTTCCGGACAATGGGTGAAGCCGAAGAAGACGCCGTAGGGATGACCGTGCAGTTTCTCGCTGTCGACAATGCCGCCATTGGCGGAGGCGAGTTTGAAGGGGCCGCCCACGGCCAGCGCGCCGCCGGTGGGACCGCGCATGAACTGGCCATAGAGGAGGATGGCGGCGAGCACCGCCGCCACCCCCAGGACGACCGATCCGAAGATCAGACGCGACTTGCGCATGCTTGCGTCCTCAATTCATGCCGGCGTCGGGCGCTTCGACTTCATAGTCGACGTCGACGGTGCCGGCTTTCTCGAAGGTGAGCGTGCCCTCGAAGGCCGTGCCTTCGACCGGGCGCTCCTTCAAGTCCATAAACATGATGTGGAAGGAACCGGGCTTCAGCACGACCGAACCGCCGGCCGGAATGACAAGGCCGTCCTTCAATTCGTTCATCTTCATGACGCCATTGTCCATCGACATCTCATGGATCTGGACGTTGTCGCTGATCGCAGCCGTGGCCTTGATGAGGCGGTCGTCGGTCTTGCCGTGATTGGTAATCGTGAAGAAGCCGGCACCGGAACTTGCAGCCGGCAAGGGCTGGCGAGTCCAAGGGTGTTCGATTTCGAGATCGCCGATCTTCGCTTCATGGGCATGGCCCGTGGCGATGGAAAAGCCGGCGGCAACTGTGAGAGATACTGCGAAGGCAAATTCTCTGATGAGACGCATGATAGTTTTTCCTTGTTCAAGCATTCTGGAATCCGACTTCCTTGAGCCGCTTGGGCAGCAGGAAATCGATGATGGCGAAGGCTATGATGGCGAGGCCGGTCAAGGGGAAGAGGACCGCGACCACGATTCCAGCACCGAGGACGAAGCGCGGGACGCGATAGTCGCGCGGATAGCGCGGCGCACCGAGCGAGCCGACCGGACGGCGTTTCCACCACATGACGAGGCCCGATATGGTGACAAAAATCACCGACAGGCAGTAGAGCGTGTTGAGAACGGTGTTCCACCAGCCCATGGTCGCCTCATGGAGCGCGATGCCGACCGCCATGGCCTTGCCAGGCAAGCTGTAATCGGCAAAGCGGACATCGGCGAGGATCTTGCCGGTGTACTGATCGATGTGGACAGTGCGATCGCCCATTGGATCGGTCGTATCGGCATCCATGGAATCGGCGGAGATCGTGTAGACGCCCTTCTCCCCGGCCGGCAGATTGATGCGGAACTGCTCGTCAAACCCGATCGCGCGGGCGAAGGCGGCAACGCTATCGAGGTTGACGGGCATGCCTTCGGGCAATCCGCTCGCGCCGGCATTCGAACCCGATTCGGGCATTTTCGTCTGTTCGAGCGCCCAAGGCACTTCCTTCAGGGCGCCGTGATTCATGCTGGCATGGGTCTCGTCGGAGAGCGGGACATTGTCCCACTTCTCGGCCGGAAACGTGCTCCAGGCCTGGGTCATCTTCTCGCCCCACACGCCAGCCCAAGTGAGTCCAGAAACGAAGAAGAAGAGCAGGATGATCGAGATCCATGCGCCCAGGGTCGAATGAAGCTCCTTCCATAGAGCCCTGCCCTGTAGCGTGATATTGGGCACCAAGGCGGCAAAGAAACCGCCATTGCGCGGCCACCACAGATAGAGACCTGTCAGCACCATGACGATGCCGAGGCCGGCGGCGATCTCGATCAGCCGGTCGCCAAGCGTGCCCATGAAGAAGCTGCCGTGGATCTTGTCGGCCCAGTAAAACCAGGTGTCATCTTTCACAATCGTGCCGAGCACCTTCGGGCCATGCGGATCGACAGCAACGACATGGGCCAAGTCATTGGCTGTGACCACGAACACATTGGCGCGATCGGGCGATTGTGGGACGACAAGCATGGTCGTCGCCCCGTCGGGTATCGCCGCCTGTGCCGCCTTCGCCTGGTCGACGAGGCTGGCACGCTCGCCACCCGGGGTCACGTAGTATTTCTTGCCGAGAAAGGTCTCGATCGAATTGCCATAGACCATGATGAGGCCGGTGGTGGCCAGCATCAGGAGGAAGGGCGCAACATAGAGGCCGGCATAGAAGTGCCAACGCCAGATCGCGCGATAAAGTCTCGAACTGGCAGCGGGATCGCGCTGCTGTTCAACGGAAATGGAAGACATGGGATTCCCCTCGTCATCAAACGCCATTATTCGCCACGCGGAGTGCGCGCGGCGGCGAAGATCAATCAGACGATGAGGGAGGTTGGGGGTCCGCGCGGCGGCGAGCCGAAACGCCACAGCAGTAGATCGGGCGGCGAGATGGCGGTTGCTACAAAGACAACCGCGCTCGCCGGCTGATTGGGGAGGAGAGTCGCTCCTGCATTGCCGGGGACGCCAGGCGCGCAGGTCGCGCATCCAACCGTGCAGAGCACGCATTGCTGGTCATGCGAGGCGGGCGCCCTGCCCTGATCCTGCGCGCCATTGGGCGTGCAGATCGACAGCCCGAGATCGCGCGCCAAGGCCTGCTCGGCCGAAAGCGGGACGGCCGGAATGACGCCAAGGACGATTGGCAGAAGCAATAGCGCGATAAGCCACCGTGCCCAGGCACGGCGGCTGCGCATTGTCATGACAAGCCCCGACTTCATGGCGGCACTATCGCCCGCGAAGGATCGGCCTGTCCAAGGTCCAAAGGTCGCAGCAAAAGAAGTCGAAAGGCCCCTGCTCCGCCCGTTTGCTGCTCAGGCTGGCTTGAAAAGCCGCGTTTCCAGGAACCGGCTACCCCGCAGCGCATGGAGCATCTTGGCGATCGCCAGCACGCCAACATCGACCAGCGGTTCAACGACGATGACCAGCAGGTACGCGCCACCGAAGCTCGTAATCGCCGCGAAGTTTGCCATCGAGAAACCCTGGCCGTAGAGCGCCCAGAATGCGACCCAGGCGACAATCCCAGCCTGATAAGCGGTCGATAACGCAAGCGCCTGGCGATACTTCAACTCAACATAGGGCGTGCTCGGCGCGATGATGCGCCTGGCGAGTGCCTGGACCGCAAAGAGAGGCACAAGCAACGTCGTGACATTCATGCCGTATTGCGGGATGTCGAAGGGCGCAAAGAAGAGGCCCTGCACAAGGAGCCCAAGTACCAGGCCGATGGCTGCCGGTGCGGCACCGAACAAGAGAAATAGGGTTGACCCCAGAATGAGGTGAACCTCCGAAACGCCAACAGGATAGTGCGGCAGAATCTCGAAGAACGTGAAGACGAGGGCCGTAGTTACAACACTGCGACAGGCGAGCGAAGCCAGGCCTCGGGTTCCCACATCTCTCCAAGCGAGTTTTGCAGAATATGAGACCGCGCCGGCGGCCGTTACATAGCTCAGCCAAATCTTATTGTCGGCCACCAGGCCGGGTTCGATATGCATGTTTCTCTCCTTGCCGTCTCACCCGACGGCGGTTGCAGGTTTCATGCTCCGGCAGGTCTCCTGGCTCGCGGGTCGATGGCGATCCGGGCCTTCCCAGCCGCATCAGGCCAGTGGCGTGTCCGGACGCCTCTCCGCATACAGTTGCGGGGGCAGCTGCGGATTCGGCCCCGATTTGGGTCGCCCTTACCGCATTCCCTTTTCGGCCGGACTCCTGGTTGGGAAAGCCCGGCACCAAAGCATTTAGAATCGTAACCGGAATTTTGCGGCAATAGAAGGGGCCACGTTTAGCCACTGCTTGACTCCACTCCATTCTCCATGCGGTTGTGCCGAGAACGGGGGTCCATCGATGCACTATGATACGTTCATCACCGATTTCATGACGCTCATCGTCACCATCGAGCCGTTCGCGGTGATCCCGGTCTTCCTCGCGCTGACCGGCGGGATGAGCGCAAGCGATCGACGCTGGGTCGCGCTCATGTCCTGTGTGGTTGCGGCGATCATCCTCCTGTTCTTTCTCGTCCTTGGTCAAATCCTGCTGGAAGCCATCGGCATATCGCTGCCGGCCTTCCGCCTCGCCGGCGGACTTGTGCTGCTGACGCTTGGGCTCAGGATGATCTACGGGACGGGCGAGAACGACAAGAATGCAGAGGTCCCGATAAAGCCTCGCGCAGCGAAAGACATCATCGTCTTCCCGCTGGCGACGCCAATGCTCGCCGGAGGCGGCGCCATCACCGCAATCGTGGTGTTGACCGACAATCATCAATATTCGGTATTTCACCAGACAGCGACGGCCGCCACCCTGATGTTGGTGATCGTGCTCAGTTATCTGACGCTATTGCTCGCATCACCGATCCAGAGACTGATCGGCGAGACGGGCACCAATGTCGTCGGCCGCATCATGGGACTAATCCTGACCGCGCTCGCGATGCAGACCTTCATCAACGCCCTCAGGAGTGTCCTGCCCGCAGGGACGATTCTTTAATGCGCGATCAGCTTTGGAAGCATTTGACCTCGGTCAATGTGGAAGCAGTCCGGTTGGCCCAGTTTTCCAACATCAGTAGGAGAATTGAATGAATCATCGCCATCGCAAGATCCTGCACAGCCTATTTTCGCACCCATTGCCGAGCAATGTCCATCTCCACGACGCGGAGACGGTCCTACGGGAGATGGGCGCCGAGGTCGATCATAACGCGCATGGGCGCCTGAGCGCCAGATTCAATGGGCAGGCGGTTACCCTGCATGGCGCCGATCACGGCCTGAGCAAGGACGAGGTCGTCAAACTGCGCAAGTTCATCGAGGCGGCCGGCGTCGAGCCTGCGAGAGACTATCCGGTGTGAGCGGCGCCCCAACATGTTCGCCGGGGCGCCCTGCCCTGGTCACGCGGTTTGGGCGTGACTGCCGAAGTACAGGAACTCGCGATCCATTTTCGATACATCGGCCGGCGAGAGATTGAGCGTCGGTCCATCCAGCAGCTTGAAGCTCTTTTGCTGTTTGACCCATTCATCTGCCGACTGGAGCGTTGACAGGGTGTAGGTTGTCGTCTCGTTCAAGTAGTGGGTCGGAATGACGATCTTGGGCTTGAGCTTTTCGACGACCATGTTGCCCTGGTCGTATGACAGGATGTGCTGCGAACCGTCGACCGGGAGTGTCAATACGTCGACTTGGCCGACCGAGTCCCAAAAGCCCGCAGCCGGATTGTGACGGTTATCGCCCCAGATCAGCGTGCGAATGCCGCCCGCCTCGATGAGGTAGGAGACCATGTCCATGTGACCGGGATTGTTCGGCGGGCAGGCCTGTACGCCGAACTCGGCCAGCGCGTTCGTCCATTTGTACCAGCCCGGCGCCATGCAGGCGTGCTTGTCGGCAAAGCCGGTAATCTTGAAATCAGCAAAACCAAAGTTGCCGGCCATACGGTCGAGAACCATGGTCGAGGCGGGCCGGTCGACGGCGTCGTGATCGAAGTGGGTATGCGTCGAGAGCGTGATGTCGACGAGCGTCTCGGGAAATTTCTGCTTGAACCACAGCCCCCAGGCGCCCGACGGGTCGTCACGCCAGGGATCGAAGAGAAGGGTCGCCCCGCCCGGCGAGGTCAGTTTCAGCGCGCAATGACCGTAGTAATCGATGCGCAGGCCGGCATCCGGGAAGCTTTTGGCCTCCTGCAGTTCGATGACGTGATTGTTGTTGCCTGGCTGCGTCCAGTCGGTCGATTGCGCCTTGGCTTCGCGCGGCATGAGAGTGCCGGCGGTTGCGGCAATCCCGGCCGCGCCGGCCGCCACGAAGAAGCTGCGCCGCGACAAGGGCGATGATTCAGGCGCCTGGCGGCCATCATAGGCGATCGGGGTTAGATCTTTGTTGTCCATGTGAGTTCCCTCAGTTGCTGCGTCCTGGCGGGCGCCAACCAACGGTAACAAAGGGAAAGCCCGCGACAGATATGAGGTCTCTCAGGTCAGTCTATGGGGGAAAACCCCATATCAATGGAGCGAACTCAGATACTCCCGCAGATTGAGATTGCGGCTGTCGATGCCGAGTTTCTTGCGGATATTGTTGCGGTGGAAATCGATCGTGGAGGGCGCACGCGACAATGACTGGGCAATCTCCTTGGTGCTCTTGCCCTGCATGACGAGCTGGGCTATTTCGATCTCCGTCGGGGTCAGCGAAACGAACTTGGCGGTGAGCCGGCTCGCCAAGGGGGTCGTGATGGCACGGATATTCTGCTCGATCAGGTCTGCATAGGTTCTCGCTTCAGCGTCGCGAGCCTTGCGTTTCAGCTTGTCGAGATGCGGCATCACAAGATCGTTCATATTGCGCACAAGCCGCTCTTCTACTTCGACCTTGGACTTTTCCACCTGGTTGAGGAGAACCCGGAGCGCGATGTTCACCTCCTCCAATTGATGCTCGCGCTCCATAAGGCTGCGGTTGGCAGCGGTCAGTTCGAGCGTGCGGGCTGCGACACGGGCCTCGAGTTCACCGCGTGCCTGTTCCAGTTCGCCAAAGAGGCGTTTGCGCTCGGCCATCTCAACGAGAAGCGCCAAGTCGCCATCGATGACGTGGCTGAACTCGCCGAGCAACTGTCCATAGCGAATGGCTTGTGAATTCTCGCGCCCATCGAGCACGCAGATGGTTCCGAAGATAGTGCCGTCGGGCCATGTCAACGGATAACCCAGGTAGAACGTCATGCCGTGAACGAGATCGGGGTTTGACTGCCATTCCGGCTCACGCGTTGCATCGCGCACCAGGAGACGCTGGCGATTGTCCATGACGGCGTCGCAATAAAGGCCGGTGTGAAGCGTGAACGCCATGCCCGGCGTGTAAGGATTATGGGCGGTCGCGCTCGAAACGAGAACGAGATGGTCAGGCGGCGCGGCGCGCATGACGAGCCCCGCCGGAACATCCAGCACACCGGCCAGGAGATCGACGATGCGCTGCCATTTGGCGACGATCTCGTCTGGGATAGCGGGCTTATGCGGCATGGGAATGCCCCCGTAAGCGGGAGGGTTGCGGCAGAAGCATGGCATATGGGGCGCCAGGATCAAGTCGCGGCAGGCAGTAGAAAAACTAAAATGAGAGATAAGCGGAACGAAGCGCTGCAGCCAGCGCATCAGGCAGCCGGCAAAAAGCGCTCGACGAGGCGCCCCCAGATTGCAGTGCCCTTGAGCAGGACTTCATCATTGAAGTCATAGCCCGGATCGTGGAGCATCTTGCGATTAGGCCCATCGCCGTTGCCGATGGCGAAGTAGCTGCCCGGCACATGTTCGAGCATGTAGGAGAAATCCTCGCTGAACATGAAGGGGTGCTCGATCCGGAGTGCGGGATGGCCGGTGTCGACTTCGGCGGCGACGGCGCCCAGAAGCTCGGTCTCGGCCGCCGTGTTCACCGACGCGGGATAGCTCAATTCGTAATCGATCTCCGTACTGCAACCGAAGCTTTCGGCCTGCGCCTTGACGATCGCCGGAATGCGCGCCGCCATGAGCTTGCGGATCGAGGGGCTGCAGCTTCTGATACTAACTTCGAGCGTCGCGGTCTCCGGAATTACGGTAGAGATGGTTCCGGCGTGGAGTGTCCCCACGGTGACGATGGCGGGCTCATGCGGATCGGCGTTGCGCGACACGGTCGTCTGGAGGGCGAGCACGATGCCGGCCGCAGCGACGATCGGATCGGCCGCCTTGTGCGGCATGGCGCCATGTCCACCAATGCCGCGCACAGTGATGCGGGCGATGTCGACGGCAGCGGTGACGGGCCCGGTCTTGTAGAGCACCTGCCCCGCCGGGTGGCCCGGGAGATTGTGAAAGGCATAGATCGCGTCGCAGGGAAAGCGACGGAACAAGCCCTCATCGACCATGCGGCGGGCACCGCTGATGTCCTCCTCGGCGGGCTGGAAGATCAAATGGACCGTGCCGTCGAAATTGCGCGTTTCGGCCAAGTAGCGCGCGGCACCGAGCAATGTGGTCGTGTGGCCGTCATGGCCGCAAGCATGCATCTTGCCGGGTGTGCGGCTCGCATATGGAAGCCCTGTCGTCTCAGTCATCGGCAAGGCATCCATGTCGGCGCGCAATCCGATCGAACGCCGTGAGGTGCCGTTGCTTAATGTTCCGATCACGCCCGTGCTGGCGATACCCTCGGTGACCTTGAAGCCGATCCGCTGCAATTCGCGCGCGATAACGCCGGCCGTGCGAACCTCCTCGAACTGAAGTTCCGGATGCATGTGAAGATCGCGGCGGATCGCCACCAAATCCGCTGCAAACCCGTCAATAATATCAGACTTCATCGTTTCTGAGGTACCTGCCGCTCGATCCAGCCGAAGATCCGGGTAATGACGAAAGTCATGCAGAAATAGATCGCGGCCACGAGAAGCAAAGGTTCGTAGACGTGATAGGTATCCTGCCTGATCTTACTCCCCACCCCAAATACCTCCATGATGGTGATTGTTGCAACCAAAGGCGTTGCTTTTAGTTGACCAATCACTTCGCCGCCCAGCGTGGGCAGAACAAGGCGGAAGGCGCGCGGAAGCCAAATACGGTGCAGCATGGTAAACGGACTCATACCGAAGGCGCGCGCGGCTTCGAGTTCGCCGCGCGGCACGCTCATGAAGCCGCCGCGCATGATCTCGCCTTCATAGCCCGCAAAACTCAAGGTGAGTGCCAGAACGCCGTAGAAAATTCCCTCTCGCAGGACCGGCCACATGAAGCTTTCGCGTATCCAGGGGATCGAGGGAAAAAGCGAGCCAAGCCCGTAGTACATAAGCCAAATTTGAATGAGGAGCGGTGTTCCACGGATCGTCGTGCAGAAACCCCTGGCGAGCAAGGCCAACGGCCTTGGCCCCGTGACCTGGACGAGGCCGATCGGGATCGCCAACAGCATGCCCAATATGCAGGAGGTCAGAAGAAGATAAATGGTGAGCCAAATTCCGCTCAGAATGAGGGGGGCATAATGCGGCAGCCAATCCCAGTTCATCGCTACCTCGTCCGATGCTGGCCGCGGCGGTAATGGCGTTCCAGCCGGCCGAAGAGGAAGAGGGAGACGATCGAGATGGCAAGATAGATGCCGGCGGCGACGATATAGAAGAGGAAATAGGCCTTGGTTCCACCGGCCGCCTGGCGCGTCGCCAACGCCAGCTCGCTATAACCAACAACCGCAACCAGTGCGGAGTCCTTGGTCACATTGAGCCAGAGATTGGACAGCCCCGGAATGGCATAGGGCAGCATGGCGGGGAGGATGATGCGCCGGAAGCGCAAGGCCGGCGACATGCCGAAGGCGCGCGCCGCTTCGATCTGACCGATTGGAATGGCCAGAATCGCGCCGCGCAGAACTTCCGTCGAATAGGCGCCTTGGACGAAGCCGAGCACGAAGACCGCGGCCATGAAGCCGCTGATGCGGACAGCATCGAAGCCAAACTGAACGAGCACCCGGTTCAGCGTATCGGTGCCGGCGTAGTAGAGAATGACGATCAGCACCAGTTCCGGGACCGAGCGAACGAGCGTGGTGTAACCGTCGAGGACGCCGCGGAGAGCGCGGCCGCCATTGAGCTTGCCCATGGCGCCCATGAGCCCGAGGCAGAGCCCCAGCGCATAGGCCCAAAGCGATATCTGGATGGTGCTCAGCGCACCGATGAGAAGGTTTCCGCCCCACTCATGCAGGAGTTCCACGCTTCCAGCTTTGGTGGGCATCTGCCCCCGCCCCCTACCTGCATATAGAGGCTGCGCCGGTCAAGCCGGCGCAGCCAAGCCCGTCAGTTGACCTTGGGAACCACAAGGCCGGTCAGTTCGGGATATTTGGCGGTGATTTTGTCGAACTCGCCGGCGGCAGCCAGTGCCTTGATCGCAGCGTTGATCTTAGCCGTGAGTGCGGTGTCTTCCTTGCGCAGACCAGCGCCGACACCGAAGCCCAAAATCGCAGCATCATGGGGGACAATCCCCTTCAGTTCGCAGCAAGCCATGCCCTGCTCTGTCTTTAGGAAGGCGGCGAGCGCCAGCGCGTCGGCCTGGGTATAGTCGAGGCGGCCGGCGGCGAGATCCTGGTTGGCTTCATCCTGTGTCTGATAGGTCTTCACCGTTGAACCCGCGCCAAAGTATTTGTCTACGTAATTTGCGTGGGTGGTCGACACCTGAACGCCGATTGTCTTGCCCTTAAGGTGCTCCGGGCTGATATCAACATCGCCATTCTTGGGTCCGATGATGGCGGCGGCAGTATCGTAGTACATATCGGAGAAATCGATCGTCTTCTTGCGCTCGTCGGTAATCGACATCGAGGACCAGATTACATCGATCTGCTTGGAGGTTAGCGCCGGGATGATGCCATCCCAGGCGACTTCGACGAGTTCGCATTTCTCGTTCATCTGCTTGCATAGCGCGTTCATGAGATCGACTTCCCAGCCAACCCAAGTGCCGGACGCATCCTTGGATGTGAAGGGCGGATAGGGTTCGGCGGCAACACCGAATTTGATACCTTCGGCCTGCGCATGGGCCGCAAAACCGAGCATCACAGTGGCAGCGGCGGCCAGTGCAAAACGGCGGGTTAATTTCATCATCGTCTCCCTTGTTTACTCCCTAACTGGCCGCCGGCCTGTCGCCGGGCGGCCTTATTCGACGTCCTCGTTAGCGTGAGGCGTCATGCCCGGTATCCTAGCCGGGCATAACCCCCAGTTCAAAGGGCCTATTTGATACCCTTCACGAACTGCCTGAAACGCTCGCTCTTGGGCGAGCCGAAGACCTGCGCCGGCGGGCCCTCCTCCTCAACCAGCCCCTTGTAGAGAAACATGACATGGCTCGAGACTTCGCGAGCGAAGGCCATTTCGTGGGTGACCAGGATCATGGTGCGGCCCTCATCGGCAAGGTCGCGAATAACCTTCAGAACCTCGCCTACGAGTTCCGGATCGAGCGCCGAGGTCGGCTCGTCGAAGAGCATCACTTTCGGCTCCATGGCAAGGGCGCGGGCTATGGCGGCGCGCTGCTGCTGGCCGCCGGATAAAAAGGCCGGATACTGATCTTTCTTCTCGTGAAGCCCCACCTTGTGGAGGAGCTTCTCGGCCCGCTCCACCGCTTCGGCCTTGGGCACCTTGAGCACATGAACCGGAACCTCGATGACATTGCCGAGGACGGTCATATGCGGCCAGAGATTAAAGGACTGGAAGACCATGCCGAGGCGCGTGCGGATGCGCTCAAGCTGGCGGCGGTCGGTGGGGTGGAGATTACCATCATGGCCGCTCTTGACCGACACTTCTTCGCCGGTAACGGTGATGCGGCCGCGCGTCGGCGCTTCGAGGAAATTGATGCAGCGGAGCAAGGTGCTCTTGCCGGACCCCGAGGCGCCGATGATCGACACCACATCGCCCTCATGCGCCGTGAGCGAGACGCCGCGCAGAACTTCAAGCTCGCCAAAGCTCTTATGCAAATTCTCGACAATAACGGCCGCTTGGCCGTTGCCGTTCGCCTTTGCCACGCGATTTTCGCTCCCCAGGGCCATTTTTCTTTTACTGTAACATTTGAGGGCGGCTGGTCAAATGCGAAGGATCGGAAAGCAAATAAGACCAGCTTTCACTGCGCGCCCGCTGCTTTCAGGATTTGATGTAGCAAGCCGTTGTTGGGAGAGTAAATCTTGGCATAATCCAGTGGTGTGATGCCAGCAAAGTCCCGGGCGTTGACGTCCGCGCCATGTTCGATGAGGAACTGAACCACCTCCTGGGTTCCATGTACGGCATCGTATCCGGTTGCATAGTGCAGCGGCGACTTGCCAAAGAGGCTGTCCTTGGAATTTACGTCCGCGCCTGCTGCCACCAAGATTGCGGATTCGTCGGCGCGACCTTGAATGACAGCATAGTCCAATGCGTAAAGATGACTTCCCGCGTCTGCGCGATTGGGATCAGCGCCGGCAGTCAGCAATATTCTGAGAGTCCCGGTGTCAACCGCCTCACCGGATACAAAAGTCATTAGCGCTGTTCGACCAACATTATCGAGCGCATCGACCTGAGCACCGCGCTCGAGCAGGATAGATACAATCTCCTTTTGCCCAGCAAGGGCCGCCGCGTGCAGAGGATGCGCGCCCCCATAGCCCGAAAGCTCGATGTCAGAGCCCGCTTTAAGGAGGGCAATTACCAATTCTGACTGACCCAGCCGGGCCGCAACATGTAGCGGACCATCATAAGGTGAACGAATGTTCGGATCGGCACCGGACTCGAGAAGCGTCAAAGCGCGACTCACATTGCCCGTTCTAACAGCGTCGTAAAGCTCATCGGCAGAAACCGGCACTGCAGGTAAAGCCGCCAGCATAAGAACAGCGCCAAATGCAGCTAAGCTCCTATGGCGCCAAGCCATGGAACGAACTCCTCCAGTCATACCCTAAGCCGGCGAGTCGATTCTCGTTGAACTTGGGCCCGGTGGTAGCTTTCAACGCCCCACCCGCGCTTGGGGCGGGGCAATCTTCGCAGGTCCGACAGACTACTCGCTTTTGCGATCTTTAGCCAACGCCATCATTGGGCGGCGCTCGTCGGCCGAGAGAGGGGCTGGGCAGCGCCGGATCTTCCCGACCCTCTCCCGGGCGTCGCACTCATGCTGTGACTTTCCTTCGCTCGACAGACCCGCTAAACCTTGGCCCAGGTCCGCCATTCCAAGGCATGTTCATCATCCGATGAGCCGGTCGGCATGCCATCGCGGACGGGGATTTACAGTCCGGCTCAAAGGGAGGTTTACGATCATGACATCAATCAAACGCGCTGTCGTCTCGCTACTGGCTGCGACATCTCTCGGGGGCACGGCGCTTGCCGACATGAAGACCGAGATTGGACCGGGTGAAGGCCAGGTCGATATCGTGGCCTGGCCGGGTTACATCGAACGCGGCGAGACCGACAAGAACTACGACTGGGTCACGGATTTCGAGAAAGCGACGGGCTGCAAGGTCAATATCAAGACCGCCGCCACGTCGGACGAAATGGTGACGCTGATGAACCAGGGCGGGTTCGATCTGGTGACCGCCTCGGGTGACGCATCGCTCCGCCTCATCGCCGGCAAGAAAGTGCAGCCGGTCAATGTCGACATCATTGCCAATTGGAAGACCGTAGACGACCGGCTCAAGGATGCGCCGTGGCACACCGTCGATGGCACCCATTACGGGACGCCCTATCAGTGGGGGCCGAACGTGCTCGCCTACAACACCAAGGTGTTTCCGGAGAAGCCGGCAAGCTGGTCGGTGGTCTTCGAGGAACAGAACCTGCCGGACGGCAAGAGCAACAAGGGCCGGGTTCAAGCCTATGACGGCGCGATCTATGTGGCCGACGCGGCGCTCTATTTGATGAAGAAGAAGCCCGAACTCGGCATCAAGAACCCCTATGAGCTGAACAAGGATCAGTATGCCGCGGCGATCGAACTTCTGAAGGGCCAGCGCGCGCTTGTCGGACGCTACTGGCATGACGCCATGGTGCAGGTCGACGATTTCAAGAATGAGGGCGTCGTAGCTTCTTCGTCCTGGCCGTTCCAGGTGAACCTGCTGCAAGCCGACAAGAAGGATATCGCTTCGACGGTGCCCGATGAAGGCGCAACCGGGTGGGCAGATACCACGATGATGCATTCGGAGGCAGCGCACCCCAATTGCGCTTACCTGTGGATGAACCATTCGCTCGAGCCCAAGGTCCAGGGCGATGTCGCGGCGTGGTTCGGCTCAGTTCCGGCGGTTCCCGCCGCCTGCACCGGCAATGCACTGCTGACGGATGCTGGGTGCGAGCTCAACGGCTTCGGCAATTTCGACAAGATCTGGTTCTGGCGCACACCGACGGCGAAGTGCGAGCAAGAAGGCAATTGCGTGCCCTACTCGCAATGGGTGAAGGACTATATCGCGGTCATGGGCCAGTAGCCCGATGCCAACGGGGATCCCGGTCCGTTCGGCCGGGATCCATTTATACTTCTCCTTATCATGACAGCGGCCGTCAGATTCCAGAATGTCTCCCGCCATTTCGGCGCCGTTCGCGCTGTCGACGATGTAAATCTCGATATCGCGCCTGGCGAATTCTTTGCGATGCTCGGGCCTTCGGGTTCGGGCAAGACGACATGCCTGCGGCTCATCGCGGGATTCGAGCAACCGACCGCCGGGCATATCCAGATTTTCGGCGAAACGGCGGAAGGCCTCCCGCCCTATAAGCGTAATGTCAACACGGTCTTCCAGGATTACGCGCTCTTCCCGCACATGACAGTCGGCGAGAACGTGGCTTATGGCCTGATGATTAAGGGCGTCGACCGCGCCACGCGTGAGACCCGCGCCAAGGCCGCACTAGCCATGGTGAAGCTGTCGGGATTCGACGTGCGCAGGCCAAGCCAGCTTTCGGGCGGCCAGAGGCAGCGCGTCGCGCTGGCACGCGCACTCGTCAACGAACCAAAGGTGCTGCTCCTCGACGAGCCATTGGGCGCGCTTGATCTCAAATTACGCGAGCAGATGCAGGAGGAGTTGCGCGCCCTTCAGAAGCAGCTTGGCATCACGTTCGTATTTGTCACGCACGACCAGGGCGAGGCCCTGTCGATGGCCGATCGGGTGGCGATCTTTAATGACGGCAAGATTGTCCAGGAAGGCACACCTGGCGAGGTTTATGAACGGCCGCGCTCGCGCTTTGTTGCCGATTTCGTCGGCTCTTCCAATATTCTCAGCCCTGAGTTTTCAGCGCGCCATGGCGGGCCTGCAAACTGGGCAAGCCTCAGGCCGGAAAAGATCAAGGCAGTCCGCGTCAGCGAACCACTTGCGTCAGGTGAAAGCAGTGCCGAAGGCCGGGTCGTCGCGGTTCACTACCAAGGCGCCATAACGCGTGTTGTCATTGAGTCCGAAGGCACGCGCCTTGTGGCTGCGCTCCCTGTCGGCGCCGGTGCCTTTGCCGAGGGTGATCCCTTGCGTTTCGTGTGGAACACTGCAAACCTTGTCGCCATGGAGGATGCGGGGTGACCGCGGCGAGCACCAGAGCCGACTCCGGCCTCACTCGGCTCTCAGATACCCTGTTTCGCCGGCCAGGCCTTCTTACGCTTCTCTTACTTGCGCCACCGCTGTTATGGATCGGCGTTGTCTATGTCGGATCGCTGCTGGCACTGCTGGCCCAAAGCTTTTATTCTCTGGATGAGTTTTCCGGGCTTGTTGTCCACGAATTCACGCTGCGCACCTACGCGCAACTGCTTGAGCCCTCCAATATCGGCATTATCGTCCGTACCGTGACGATGGCGGCGCTCGTCACGATCGCCTCCGCAATCATTTCCTTCCCGATTGCCTATTATGCAGCGCGCTACGCTCGCGGCACGACCAAGGCATTATTCTATCTCGCGGTGATGATGCCCTTGTGGTCGAGCTACCTGGTCAAGGTCTATTCCTGGAAGCTGATCCTCGCCAAGGAGGGGATCATCACCTGGGTTGCCGAATGGCTCCATCTCTCCTGGCTGCTGGACTGGATACTCGCGCTGCCGACGGTCGGCGGCCCATCGCTGTCCTTCAGCTATATCGGAACCTTCCTCGTCTTCGTCTATATTTGGCTTCCCTATATGATCCTGCCGACCCAGGCGGCTCTCGAGCGGGTTCCAAGGAATTTTGTCGAGGCCGCCGCCGATCTCGGTGCCAATCCGAAGCAGACCTTCCGGACCGTGATCCTGCCACTCGCGATGCCGGGCATCATTGCCGGCTCGATCTTTACCTTCTCATTGACGCTCGGCGACTACATCATCCCGCAGATCGTCGGCAATTCGCGCCCCTTCATCGGCATGACGGTCTACAGCCTGCAAGGCACCGCCGGCGACATTCCGCTCGCCGCCGCCTTCACAGTCGTGCCGATGATCATCATGGGCATCTATCTCCTCGTGGCCAAGCGGCTCGGAGCCTTCGATGCGCTCTGACGGCACGATCGGCCCACCATGGCCCTTGAAGATCAGCGCGATCGCCGGCCTGCTCTATCTGCATCTGCCTTTGGCGCTGATCATCCTCTATGCGTTCACGACCGAGGAAAAGAGCTTTCAGTTTCCACCGCCCGGCTTCACCACCCACTGGTTTTCGACCGCCTGGTTCGACAGGCCGGATATTTGGCCGCCGCTTTGGCTGTCGCTCAAAGTGGCAGTAATCGCCACGATCCTGGCGATTATATTTGGAACGCTTGCCGCCGCCGCTCTTTCGCGCGCGCGCTTCTTCGGCAAGGATTCGATCTCGTTGCTCTTCATCTTGCCGATCGCGCTCCCCGGCATCATCACCGGCATCTCGCTGCGCTCCGCCTTCGATATCATGAACATCCCGTTCTCGACCTGGACGATTGTTCTTGGCCACGCGACGTTCTGCATCGTCGTGGTCTACAACAACGTTCTCGCCCGCTTCCGGCGGACCTCGAAGAGCATGGTCGAGGCGTCGATGGATTTGGGCGCCGACGGCTTTCAGACGTTCCGGTATGTGGTGCTGCCGCAGATTGCCACCGCGCTGCTTGCCGGCGGCATGCTCGCCTTCGCGCTGTCCTTCGACGAAATCATCGTCACGACTTTCACCTCCGGCCAACAATCGACCTTGCCGATCTGGATGTTGAACGAACTCATTCGGCCGCGACAGCGCCCGGTGACCAATGTCGTCGCGATCTTCGTCATCGCGGTTACCTTCATCCCGATCCTTGCCGCCTATTACTTCACCCGCGAGGGCGAGCACACGGCAGGCGCCGGGAAGTAAGGGCTACTTCTTCTTGAACATCCCGAAGAAGCCCTTGCGCTCGGGCTTCTCCACTCCCTCTTCGGCCACTTTTTCCTCCTGCGGCGCATTGGGATCGCCGCCGGCAGCGAGAATCGCGAACTTGTCGAAAAACTGCGTCGCCATGGATTTGGCGGTAGAATCGATCAGACGCGAACCCAAGCTCGCGAGCTTGCCGCCGACATGGGCCTCGACGTCATAGGTGAGCTTCGTGCCTTCGGGTATTTCTTCGAGCTTCACCACCGCACCACCCTTGGCGAAGCCAGCCAGGCCGCCCTTGCCCTCGCCCGAGATCGTGTAGCCATTGGGCGGGTCGAGATCGGTCAATTGCACTTCGCCGGTGAAATGCGCCTTGACCGGACCAACCTTGGCAGTGACGCGGGCGGTGAAGTCGGTGTCGGAATTCTTTGAAATCTCTTCGCAACCGGGAATGGCCTGACGGAGGATCTCAGGATCGTTGAGCGCCTTCCACACAGCTTCGCGCGGGGCGGGGATGATCTCTTCGCCGGTCATTTTCATGGTCACTCACTCCAAGGGCGGAAACCTAGCTTAGCCTATCCTCGCCATGCCGCCATTGTTCCTTCGTCGCGGCGGCGAAATCGCTGAAACGGCCGGCATCGATCGCCGCGCGGATACCCTGCATGAGCTCCTGATAATAGGCGATATTGGCCCAGGACAGCAGCATCATGCCGAGCAGCTCGCCGGATTTGACCAGATGATGCAGATAAGCGCGCGAATAGTACGACAACGCCGGACAGGGTGATTGCGGATCGAGCGGGCGCGGGTCGGCGGCATGCTTGGCGTTGCGAAGATTGACTTTCCCGAAGCGGGTGAAGGCCTGGCCATGACGCCCCGAGCGCGTCGGCATCACGCAGTCGAACATGTCGATGCCGCGCGCCACGGATTCGAGTATGTCTTCGGGTGTGCCGACCCCCATGAGGTAGCGCGGACGATCGGCTGGGAGATGCGGGATCGTCTCGGCGATGGTGCTCAGCATCAGAGTCTGGCCCTCGCCAACCGCAAGGCCGCCGATCGCATAGCCTTCGAAGCCGATAGCGACGAGGCCCTCCGCCGAGCGGCGGCGCAAATGCGGAGTGACACCGCCCTGCACGATGCCGAAATTGCCGCGGCCGGGCTGATTGCCGAAGGCGCGGCGTGAACGCTCGGCCCAGCGCAGTGAGAGTTCCATGGCGCGCTCGGCATCCTTCTCCGTATGCGGATAGAGCAGGCACTCATCGAGCTGCATCTGGATGTCGGAACCGAGCAGGCGCTGGATTTCCATGGAACGCTCGGGCGTCAATTCATAGCGACGACCGTCGAGATGCGACTGGAAGCTCGCCCCCTGCTCTTTCACCTTGCGAAGCTTGGCGAGCGACATGATCTGGAAGCCGCCGGAGTCTGTCAGGATCGGGCCGTCCCAGCCGATGAATTTATGCAGGCCGCCGAGTGCTGCAACCTCTTCGGCGCCCGGCCTCAGCATCAGGTGATAGACGTTGCCGAGGATGATGTCGGAGCCGGTCTCTTTCACTTGATCAAGATAGAGGCCCTTGACGGTGCCGGCCGTCCCCACCGGCATGAAGGCGGGGGTGCGGATATCGCCGTGCAGGGTCCTGACCGTGCCGTGGCGAGCGCTGCCGTCGGTGGCGTGAAGAGTAAAGGAGAAGAGTGGGTCAGACATCAGGTTTGAGGAAATAGCAGGGACGCATCGCCATATGAATAGAAGCGATAATCAGAGGCGATGGCATGCGCATAGGCCGTCTTCATCCGCTCTATGCCGGCGAAGGCGCACACCAGCATGAAGAGTGTCGAGCGCGGGAGATGAAAATTCGTCATGAGGAGATCGACGGCCCGGAACTGATATCCCGGCGTGATGAAGATGTCGGTCGCTCCGGAGAAAGTCTCGATCTTGCCGGAGCGTGCCGCGGTCTCGAGCAGTCGCAAGGACGTCGTACCGACACTCACGACCCTGCCGCCCTTGGCGCGCGCCGCGTTGATGCGTTCGGCAGTCTCGGCACTCACGTCGCCCCATTCGGCATGCATCTTGTGATCGCGGGTGTCCTCGGCCTTCACAGGCAGGAATGTCCCCGCACCGACATGGAGAGTAACGAATTCACGCGCAACGCCGCGCCTATCGAGTGCTGCGAGTAGCGTGTCGGTGAAGTGCAGCCCCGCGGTAGGCGCTGCAACCGCGCCCTCTTCGCGGCCATAGATCGTCTGATAGTCCTTCCGATCCTCATCGTCGCTTGCACGCCTGCCGGCGATGTAAGGCGGCAAGGGCATCTCCCCCAAGGACGCGATCGCCTCGTCAAGGACTGGGCCAGCAAAGTCGAAGGACAGCGTAATCTCGCCGCCCTCGCCTTTCTCCGCAACGGTTGCCTCGAGTGTGCCGACCAGACATACGCGGGTCTCGCTACCGAAGCGCACGCGGTCGCCCACCTTCAAGCGCTTGCCGGGCTTGGCAAAGGCGAGCCAATGCGATGCATCGAGACGGCGGTGCAAAAGGACATCGATCTCGGGTTCGACACCGCGCCCTATGCGCCGGCCTGCCAATGCGGCCGGGATCACTTTCGTATCGTTGAAAACGAGGACGTCGCCGGCTTTCAGAAAATCGGGCAGATCGCGCACCATCCGGTCGCTCAATCGCCCCTGCTCGACGACTAATAGCCTGGCCGCATCGCGTGGACGCACCGGTCGCAAGGCGATGCGTTCGGCGGGGAGATCGAAGTCAAAATCAGAGACGCGCAAGCCTCAAGGTCCGGAACAGCTCACCGCCCAGGCGCCCACGCCTGAAATCCACAAGGTTCCACCGGCGGCATAGAAGTCGCCTTCCGACGCCTTGTAGATGCGGAGCTTCGCAAGGATCTCGCTGACATTGTCGTCGGTGATGTCGACATGGAGGAGTTCGGCCGTCTCGAAGGCCTGGCCGACCGAGACTGGCGTTACGCCATCGTCCTTTTGCGTCGACCAGCGCTTCGTGCCGGCCTCCATATCTACCTTGGCGATTGAAACGACAGGCGTCGCGCCCATCAACAGTGAGATCGACGCGCCATCGCCCGAGCAAATCGTGGTCTCGGTCGCCACAGCGGCATTGGCCGTGGCGAGGAATGCCACGGCTGCCGTAATTACGAATGCCCTACGCATGGCCGATCAGCTCTTCACATCGGTCGCAACGCGCATGGTCACGATACGATCGGGATCGCGCACCGGCTCGCCGCGCTTCAATGCATCGACCAGTTCCATGCCCGACGTGACCTTGCCCCAGACAGTATATTTATTGTCAAGGAAGCGGGCATCGCCGAAGCAGATGAAGAACTGGCTGTTGGCGGAGTTGGGATCATTCGCCCGCGCCATCGAGCACACGCCGCGCAGATGCGGCTCGGCGGAGAACTCGGCCTTGAGGTTCGACTTCTTCGAGCCGCCCGTGCCGGTGCCGGTCGGATCGCCGCCCTGCGCCATGAAGCCGTCGATCACGCGATGGAACGGCGTTCCATCATAGAATCCTTCGCGTGCCAGCTCCTTAATACGCGCGACATGGCCGGGGGCCAGGTCGGGACGCAATTCGATTGTGACGCGGCCCTTGGGAAGGTCGATGTAAAGGGTGTTTTCGAGATCGGCGGCCATTATTGCGTGTCCTTCAATACTTTCATGGAAACAATCTTGTCGGGATTGGCCGGCGGCTCGCCCTTCTGGATCTTGTCGACGCAATCCATGCCCTCGGTCACCTCGCCCCAGACCGTGTACTGGCCGTCGAGGAAGCCGCCATCGGCGAACATGATGAAGAACTGGCTGTTGCCGGAATTGGGATCCTGCGCGCGGGCCATGCCGACCGTGCCGCGGCCGAAATGCTTGTCGGAGAATTCCGCCGGAAGATCGGGCTCGTTCGAGCCGCCCATGCCGGTCCCGGTCGGGTCGCCGGTCTGCGCCATGAAGCCGTCGATCACGCGGTGGAAGATGATGCCGTCATAAAAGCCCTGGCGCGTCAGCTTCTTGATCTGCGCGACGTGCTTGGGCGCGACATCGGGAAAGAGCGAGATGGTAACATCGCAGCCCTTGCTGGTCTTGAGGATGATGGTGTTCTCGGGATCGGCGGCCTGGGCCGAGACCGCCAGCATGGCGCTCAAGGCACCGGCAAAAGCCAGGGTGCCGGCAAGCTTAAATTTCATTGTGAACTCCTTGGGTTGACTCTCGTGTGATGGCTAGTAGGAGGCGGAATTGGCCGAATTAAAGGCCAATCATCGCGTTTCGGCGAGCGCTGCATTGACAAGCGCCAGCGCTTCCTTGGGGATGAACAAAGTGACATCGCCGCCCATTTTGGCGATCTGCTTGACCAGCGAGGAGGCGATCATGCGGGTAGCCGGGCTTGCCGCAAGAAATACGGTTTCGATGTCGGGTGCCATGGCGCCGTTCATCTGGCCCATCTGGACCTCGTAGTCGAAATCGCTCGCATCGCGCAGGCCCCTGATGATGAGGCCGGCATGGGCGCGGCGCGCGGCATTGACGGCCAGATCGTCGAAAGTAACGATCTCAATCTTGACCCGCGTGTGTTCGACGATGGGGCGGGTCACCTGATCGAGAAGCTTGATCCGCTGCTCGGCCGTCAATAACGCCTGCTTTCCATGATGGACACCGATCCCCAGTACGAGCTTGTCGACGATCCGCGCGGCACGCGCGATGATATCGAGATGCCCATAGGTGACGGGGTCGAATGAGCCGGGATAGAATCCGGTGCGGGTCATGGCGTTGGCATAGCCGCTTCGGCATGCTGCCGCAACCTGTCAGGGCGTGCGAGGCACGATAGCGGCTTAACGATCAGGAGGTTCGGTAAATAATGAGCAATCCCTCGATTCTGTCGCATGTCTCGGTCGGAACGAACGATTTTGCCAAGGCCAGGACGTTTTACGAAGCTGTACTGGCTACATTGGGATGTAGGATCGTCATGGAGCATCCGGCGGCCGTCGCCTTCGGGCGCGCATATCCGGAATTCTGGGTTGGAACGACCTTCGACGGCAAGGCGGCGACTGTCGGAAATGGCAGCCATTTCGGCTTCAATGCGGAATCTCGCGAGCAGGTCGACCGTTTCTATGCGGCTGCTCTCGCAAATGGCGCCAAGCCCGATGGCGAGCCGGGCAGCCGGGAAGATTATGGCGAGCCCTATTACGGCTGCTTCGTGCGCGACCTCGATGGCCACAAGATCGAGGCGACCTATTGGGACGAGGCGTTGGCAAAAAAGCTCGGCATGGACTGAGCGTGACGTCCCCCGTCAGAACGACGGAGAACGCATCAGAGGTCATGGTTAAGGCGGCTTGCACTGGGCCAGACACCTTGTGCGATATCGGCAGTTTTTGACGCAGATCAAGGCCGCTGTCGGGCCAGTAACGGAGATAAGCGAGCAGGCTGCAGCGGGAGTAACTTTCAGATCTGATGCCTACCTGGCGAATACATCGGTGGCTAAGCCCGACTGCCGCTTTCGCCGTCGTAGCCGCAATTTTTATTGTGATCCCGGTGGTGCGCGCTCAGGAACCGCCCATCGTGCGAGCGGCTGTTGGAGTGTTGCCTCCCTTTGTAGTAAAGGAAGACAATCAACTCACGGGATTCAGCGTCGATCTGTGGAACGAAATCGCCACGAGATTAGCTATCAAAACCACTTATCAGGAAGTATCCGATGTAGATGAGCTCCTCAACGCGCTGCGGACGAAGCAGGCCGATATTGTCGCGACGGGTCTCTTTTATACAGCGGAGCGAGATCGCGAGTTCGAATACTCATATCCAATACTGGAAGCGGGTCTTCAGGTCATGGTCCGCGATGGAGGAGGACAGCTGGGGCCAGCGCCGCTCGCTGATGTGCTGGATTTGCTTTTCTCGTTCAATGCCCTGGTATGGCTGGCCGTTGCGCTACTCATAGTAATTCTTCCGGCGCACATATTTTGGTTACTGGATCGTGGAAATGAGGAAGGTTCCAGCCCCGATCGGAGATATTTCCCTGGAATTCTCCATTCTGCAACTTGGGCGATCACCGCGCTCGTCTCACAGGTACAAACGCTGCCTACGCAATGGCTTGCCCGCATTCTGGGGCTAGTCTGGATGTTTGCGGGAGTCGTCTTCATTGCCATGTACACTGCTGAATTGACGGCATCGCTGACTGTTCAGAGAATTCAGGGCGCGATCAACGGCCCGGGCGATCTTCCGGGCAAGAACGTGGCGGCTATCGCCGAAAGTACAGCCGCGGCGTATCTTCGAAACATCGGGGCACAGGTTTTCGAGTTTTCGACACCCGATCAGATGTACCAGGCCCTACTGGACAAGAAAGTCGATGCTATTCTCGGAACAGCGCCTGCCCTTCGCTATTTCGTCGCTCAGGATGGTTCAGGTCAATTCGACTTGGTCGGCCCGGAATTCGATCGCAACGACATCGGCTTCCTATTCCCGTCGAACGATCCCCTCCGCCGCCACGTGAACACTGCGATCATCGCCATTCACGAAGACGGCACATATCAAAAAATCTATCAGAAATGGTTCGGCGACGACTGAGCGAACAAGCGGATTAGTCCGCTACAGCCAATAGCAGCAATCAGAGAGCCTTGTGATCGAGCCTCGGCTGGCGATCGGAAGCGGACAATGTTAGCCTGAACCATGTCCCTGGTTGAAGGGTGCTCCTGAAATGACATCGGTTGAAACTGACGTGCGCCGGGCTGTCGACGATTGGTTCGACGCCCTCAATGCCATGATCGCCGGCAATCCCGATCCGTTCGCCGACATCTGCAGCCACGGCGACGACGTCATCTACATGGGTGGCGAGGGCACATTTCGGGTCGGTTTCGACACCGCATTCGCCGATTGGAAGGCGCAGGCAGCGAAAAGCCGCGGCGGCAAATCGGTGGCCGAAGACGTTCGAATTTTAGCATCCGGTGACATGGCTGCGGTAGGTCTTGTCGCGCGCGCCACGATCATCGAACCGGATGACAGGAGCGGTGAGTATCGAATCCGCCAGACGCATGTCCTTCGCAAGGAAATTGGCGCCTGGAAGATGGTGCTTCACCAGGCCGACAATACTCCAGTGTGGAAGTCCGTCGTTACTTCTTGACTCTCGGCGCGTCGGCGCAAACTGCGGAGTCGCGGCGCTTAGGCCACTGCGGTGATGATGTGCGCCTGGATTTTTCCGGCAACTTCGCCGCTACCGTGTCTCTCCGCAATCGCCGATGCCGCGGCGTCGGTCGCGGCTTCCAGACCGCTCGGATCCCTCGCCTCGATTTCGCTGCGCAGGACGGTCCCCTGGCAATAGGCAAGGGCGGGAATGCGCGGGGAAGATGCACGGCTTTGCTCGGCTCGCGTCTCGATCTCCACGTGGGAAAATCCGGCTTCTTCGAGGTCTCGCCGGATCTGCCCCGTATCGTGGTAACCGTGCGGCGTGCAGGCCAGGAAGCGCGGTGGATCGCCCGGAAAAATCTTCGCGAGCGCATTCGTCACTTCATGGGCGAATTCGTTTTCCTCAATGCGGTCCCAGACGTTAAAGAGAAAGTGTCCGCCGGGCTTCAGAACTCGCCGTGCTTCGCGGTAGCCGGACACGCGATTGGGGAAAAACATCGCGCCGAACTGACAACAGGCAACGTCGAAATTTGAAGCCTCGAAAGGCAGCGCCAGAGCGTCCGCCTGGCGCCAGGTGATACGATTGTCGGGGGCCTGTCGCGATGCTGCATAGTCCAGCATCGGCTGATTGAGATCGGTAACGGTATAGCGTGCGCCAGGAGAAAGTTTCGGGGCCAAGGCGCGGGTCACAACCCCGGTTCCGGCGGCAGTTTCCAGAACGGCGTTTGGCGACAACGCGGCTGCGCGGCGCGCTAGATCGGCAGCAAAGGGCTCGAAGATCAACGGCACCATATAGCGGTCGTAGTTTTCAGGGATCGAGCCCGTAAAACCCTTGTCAGTTTCCAACATGCAATCGTCCGACTGATAGAGCGGCCCCACTCTACCATAGAGGCTGGCCAGCATGCGCTGAGTTTGGTGTGGACTGATCACAATGCCCCTCACCGATGCGGCCAATTTAGAAATTTACCAATTAATTCAATCGCTTATGGCGATACTTCCGGACATTCCTAAGCGTAGTCGCGTACGACGATGTCTTTTTCCTACCCAAGGGACGCTGCCTGTTTCCGATACAACCGGGACATCAAGAAGGTACCAAAGCGCAAAACTCTGACTCAAAAATAACCCCGCCGAATATTCAGTTCGTGGACTCACCTGAGGGCCGCCATTACAGTCGTGCGTCCTGCGGTCTCTAGAGGCAAGGCACGGTATGGCCGAAGAACGAGTCCGACGCCGTCTCGCCGCGATCCTCGCGGCCGATGTAGTCGGCTACAGCCGGATGATGGAGATCGACGAGGCCGGTACCCTGGCGGCACTAATCGCTCGGCGTCGCGAGGTGCTGGAACCGCTGGTCGGCAAGTATCAAGGGCGAATCTTCAAAGTGACTGGCGATGGCGTGCTGATCGAGTTCGGTAGCGCAGTCAATGCGGTGCGGTGCGCCGTCGATCTCCAGCGTGGCATGGCGGACGCCAACAGCGGCATATCCGAAGATCGGAGGATCGTGCTCCGTATCGGTATCAACCTCGGCGATGTCATGGTGGAAGGCAGCGATCTCTACGGCGACGGCGTCAACATCGCCGCTCGACTTGAAGCCCTGGCAGAACCTGGCGGTATACTGGTTTCTGGCACCGCTCACGCCCACATCAAAAACAACATCCATTCAGGTTTCGATGATCTAGGGCTCCAAAGTCTTAAGAACATTGCCGAACCAGTTCGCGCCTTCCGCGTCACGGGCACGCCTGCAACTGCGGCGTCCAATCTTGTCGCTGACAAGCCCTCAATTGCCGTCTTGCCCTTCACCAATATGTCCGGCGATCCGGAGCAAGAGTATTTTTCTGATGGCATTACAGAGGATATCATCTCGGGCCTCGCCCGGCTGCACTGGCTGTTTGTCATTGCCCGCAACTCCTCATTCACGTTTAAGGGTAACGCGGTCGACGTTAAGCGGGTCGGCCAGCAACTAGGTGTCCGATATGTGCTCGAGGGCAGCGTCCGAAAGGCCGGTGAACGCGTCCGCATAACGAGCCAGCTTATCGACGCAGGAACCGGCGCTCATATCTGGACCGACCGCTTCGACGGTGCGCTTAGTGACATCTTTGTCCTGCAGGATCGCGTGACCGCAAGTGTCGTTGGTGCTATCGGACCCAAGCTGCGCAAAGTCGAAATAGAGCGCGCCCGCGCCAAACCGACCGAGAATATCGGTGCCTATGATCTCTTCCTGAGGGCGCTGGCGCTGCACAATACTCTGACCGTAGAGGCCTACGAGGAAGCATTGCGTCTGCTCGATCGCGCTGTCGTTATCGACCCGGAGTATGCCTCGGCCTATGGTTTGGCGGCGTATTGCCACTTGCGACAGTTGCAACGCGGTTGGGGTGCTTCCGCGGTGCCGGGAATCGAAAAGGGTATCCGGTCGGCAAGATTGGCCGCTGAACTGGGACAGGACGATCCCGAGGCGCTTTGGATGGCCGGCCTGGTCCTCGCGATGCTGGCCGGTGAGTCCGAGGGCGGGCTGGGGTTGATCGAACGGTCGATGATACTAAATCCGAACTCTGCTGGCGCGTGGATGGCCAGCGGTATGGCTCATGCCTACAGGGGTGAAAGCACGATCGCAATCGACCACCTCGATCATGCCGCGCAGCTCAGTCCGCTCGACCCGTTGGCATACCTCTTCTGGTATGGAACCGCCTTCGCGCACTTTGCAGCCAGCCGATATTCCGAAGCCACGGGTTGGGTAGACCGTTCCCTCCGCGCGGCGCCGAACTACATGCCGGGCATGCGTCTAAGGGCGGCGCTCTGCGGCGTTCTCGGACAAGCGGAGGAAGGACGCAAATGGGTTAGTCGCATAGTCGAAGTTAATCCCGACACGCGTCTCAGAACCTTGCGAGTCCATCTGACCCGCTCAATCCATAAGACAGAGTGCCTCGATGCACTCATCGAGGGATTGCGCAAGGCCGGGTTCCCGGAATGACGTCGACGATCTCGATCGGTTGATTCAAGCGCGCCAGAGTTTGCTTGCACGGGCAGGCTGGTTGTGCCGTCCAATAGTATTGAGCGATGGCCCGTTAACAAGAGAATGTGATGCCCCTACCTCCCCCTCAGTGCGAGCCACACCCCGCCGCCGATCAGGCACAGGCCGCTGACTGTTTCGATCGCTCGGATGCGCTTTCGCGAGAGCCATGAACCTGCGCCGCCGGCCGCAAAGGCATAGACACTGTCGAAGATCGTCGCGATGACCATGAAGGTCACCCCTAGAAAGAGGAGCTGGCGGACGTAATCCCCCTCCGGCACGATGAATTGCGGAATGAGCGCGCCGAAGACGAGCAGCACCTTGGGATTGGACAGGATAACCATGAAGCCCTGGAGGAAAAAGCTGCCATGCGGGCGCGAGCGCTCGGCTGCGAGCAATTCGCCCTTGGAACGGATGAGCTTGATGCCGAGCCAGATGAGATAGGCGGCGCCGGCGACGCGCAGCACATCGAACCACACGCCCATGAACTCGACAGCCGAGGCGAGGCCCAGGACCGCGATTGTAAGCCACACCAGGAGTCCGGCCTGGGTTCCGGCCACATTGAGCAACCCGGCGCGGGCGCCGTGGCGCAGGCTGTTGGCGATGATCACAGTGACGGTCGGCCCGGGGACAATCACGATCAGGATGCAGGCCAGGCAGTAGGCGATGTAAGCTTGGATGGTCAGCATGGGCAGTTTTCCCTCGGGGCGGGCGAGCTAGCCATGGAAATCTTGTTTTGCGCAAGGGTGGGGTTGCATCGCCACCCACCCCTTCCGTCCCCTCTTGCCTTCGCCATCTCCGCCTCCGGCTTCATCGAACATACGATGAACATAGGAAGGCAAGCGGGGGAAGTCAAGGATTTTTCTGCTGATTCTCTTCTTTTCTCCTAAGGCATTGAAGGGAAAGGCTTAGTCGCCCCCCTCCTCTTCAGCCTCCTCGCTGATGCGCTCGACGGCCACCACCTGCTCGCCTCCGGCAGTCTTGAAGATCGTGACGCCCTGGGCATTGCGGCCGGCCTTGCGGATGTCATGTACCGGACAGCGGATAAGCTGACCGTTGTCTGTGACGAGCATGATCTGATCCGATTCTTCCACCGGGAATGATGCGATCAGAACCCCGTTGCGATCGTTGACCGTCATGGCCGTGATGCCCTTACCACCACGATTGGCGATTCTGTACTCGTAAGAGGAAGTGCGTTTGCCATAACCCCTTGCGGAAACCGTAAGGATGAATTGTTCGGCAGCACCCATTTCGGCGTATCGCTCCTGGCTCAGGCTAGTATCGGCGACAGACTCCTCATCACCGGCCGATTCGAGCTCCTCACCCGCCACAGCGCGCGCCATCTTGAGATACGTGGCTCGCTCTTCGACCGAAGCCTCGACATGGCGGAGTATCGACATGGAGATCACTTCATCACCCTCAGCCAGTCTGATACCGCGCACCCCGGTCGAGTTCCGGCTCTGGTAAAGGCGCACGTCCGGCGCGGCGAAGCGTATTGCCTGTCCCTGAGCGGTGGTCAGCAATACGTCGTCGGACTCGGTGCAGATTTCAACGCCGGCCAATTGATCGCCGGCGCTTAGGTCCATCGCCCGCTTTCCGGCCCTGTTGATATTGCCAAAATCGGAAAGATCATTGCGGCGCACATCGCCCGATTTGGTCGCAAACATGATGTGCAGCGAACCCCAGGTCGTCTCATCCTCCGGCGCCGGCATGATGGTGGTGATCCGCTCGTCCTTGTCGAGCGGCAGCAGATTGATCAATGCCTTGCCGCGCGATTGCGGACTGCCTTGCGGCAAGCGCCAGACCTTCAAACGGTAGACCATGCCGCTCGAGGAGAAGAACAGGATCGGCGCGTGCGTACTTGCAACGAAGAGCTTGGTGACGAAATCTTCCTCGCGCGTATCCATTCCGGAGCGGCCCCTGCCGCCGCGGCGCTGGGCGCGATAGGCAGCGAGCGGAACGCGCTTCACATAGCCGGCATGGCTGACGGTGACGACCATGTCTTCGCGCTGGATGAGGTCTTCGTCCTCGACCTCGCCCTCATTGTCGACGATTTCGGTGCGCCGTGGCGTGCCGAATTCCGTTTTGACGGCGATCAACTCGTCCTTGATGATCGTCTGCACGCGAGCGCGCGACCGCAGGATTTCGAGATAGTCGGTGATTTCCTTGGCGAGCTTCTCAAGTTCACCACCGATCTCGTCGCGACCGAGGGCTGTCAGGCGCTGCAGGCGCAAATCGAGAATGGCGCGGGCCTGTTCGTCCGACAGGCGATAGGTGCCATCCTCGGCGAGGCGATGGCGCGGATCGGCGATGAGCGCGATCAAGGGCGCCATGTCCTTTGCCGGCCAAGCGCGCGCCATCAAGGCCTCGCGGGCTTCGGCTGCGTCTTTCGAGCGTCGGATCAGCGCGATGACTTCATCGATATTCGCAACGGCGATCGCCAGGCCCACCAAAATATGGGCTCGGTCGCGCGCCTTGTTGAGCAGATGCTTGATGCGCCGGGTGACCACTTCCTCGCGGAAGGTGATGAAGGCCTGGATCAGGTCCTTGAGGTTGAGGATTTCTGGGCGGCCGCCGGTCAGTGCAACATTGTTGACGCCGAAGGACTGCTGGAGCTGCGAGAAGCGCCAGAGCTGGTTCAAAACGACGTCGGCAACGGCATCGCGCTTGAGTTCGATGACGACGCGCATGCCATGTCGGTCGCTCTCGTCGCGGATGTCGGAGATGCCCTCGATCTTCTTCTCGCGGACCATTTCCGCGATCTTTTCGATCATCGTGACCTTGTTCACCTGGTAGGGAATCTCGGTGACGATGAGCGCTTCGCGCTCCTTGCGGATTTCCTCGACATGCACGCGCGACCGCATGACGATCGAACCGCGCCCGGTGTGGAAGGCCGATTTTATACCGGCGCGGCCAAGAATGATGCCGCCGGTCGGAAAGTCCGGGCCCGGAATGATGCCTATCAGATCTTCGATCGAGGTTGCCGGATTGTCGATGACGGCGATGGTCGCATCCACCACTTCGCTCAAATTGTGCGGCGCCATGTTGGTCGCCATGCCGACCGCGATACCGCCCGAGCCGTTGACGAGAAGGTTCGGGAACTTCGCCGGCAGCACCACCGGCTCGCGGAATTCGCCGGAATAGTTGAGCGAGAAATCGACGGTATTCTTTTCGAGATCGTCGAGCATCGGCATCGCCGCCTTGGCAAGCCTGCACTCGGTATAACGATCGGCCGCCGGCGGATCGCCATCGACGGAGCCGAAGTTCCCCTGCCCGTCGATCAAGGGTAGGCGCAGCGAGAACTCCTGTGCGAGGCGCACCAGCGCATCATAAATCGCGAGGTTACCGTGCGGATGATACTTGCCCATGACGTCGCCGACGACGCGGGCCGATTTCTTGTAGGCCTTGTCCGGCGTGAAGCCGTTTTCATACATCGTGTAGAGAATGCGCCGGTGTACCGGCTTCAAGCCGTCGCGCACGTCGGGAAGAGCGCGGCTCACGATCACGCTCATCGCGTAATCGAGGTAGCTCTTCTTCATCTCTTCTTCGATGGTGATCGGCGAGATATCGCCCGCCGAGTTTTCGTCCTTATCGGTCACGGAATGCCTTTGCCGGGGTGGAAAATCTCCCGACTACGCCGCGCGGGAGAGGAGATTCGAACAATAGATAAGCATAGCCCAAAGGGCTGAACGGAGCAATGTTTTGAGACGTTCGCACGCTAGAAACAGTCTAACAAAAACAATAGGTTACGGGGACGTCAGACGGCCGAGCGCGAACCAGTCCTGCGTAAAGGCGAAATAGACAAAAACGAACACGAGGCCGGAGATGAAGGTCGTCCAAATTGCCTTTTTAAGGAGGTTCGGATTGACCGGCGCGCCGGGCTCGTTTCCGGGCTCGACGTCTTCTCCAGCCTCATGGGCATTGCGCACGCCGATCGGCAGAACGGTGAAGAGGACCGCCCACCAGATGATGAAATAGACGGCGAGTGCGCTGCCGATGCTCATGCCTGTTCCAATTCCACAAGCGTGCCGCAAAAATCCTTGGGGTGAAGAAAGAGGACCGGCTTGCCATGTGCACCGATCTTCGGCTTGCCGTCGCCAAGCACGCGCGCACCGGCGGCAACGAGCCGGTCTCGCGCGGCAAGAATGTCATCCACTTCATAGCAGACGTGATGAATGCCGCCGGACGGGTTTTTCTCCAGGAAGGACTTGATCGGCGAATTATCGCCCAAGGGTTCGAGCAATTCGACCTTGGTATTGGGAAGCTCGACGAAGACCACGGTCACACCGTGCGCCGGCTCCGCCTGGGGCTGAGAGACGCGTGCGCCGAGCGTATCGCGATAGATTGCGGTTCCGGCGGCAAGGTCCGGAACCGCAATGGCGACGTGGTTCAATCGGCCCAGCATTTGTGCCTACACAGGCAGTGGATTGCGTTCGACGAACTCGGCCTGGTGCCAATAGGGATAGATCTTGGTCTTCTCGCTCGCCTTGTCGAGGCGTGCCACCTGGTCTTTCGTCAGGTTCCAGCCGACTGCGCCAAGATTTTCGCGCAATTGCGCCTCGTCACGCGCGCCGACAATGACATTGGCAACCGTGGGGCGCTGCAGAAGCCAGTTAAGCGCGATCTGCGGCACGGTCTTGCCAGTCTCCTTGGCGACTTCGTCGATGGCGTCGACCACCCGATAGACATAGTCATCGGATACCGGCGGGCCATTCTCCGCAGTGGTGTGGAGGCGGCTGGTCTTGGGCAGCGGCTGGCCACGCCTGATCTTGCCGGTGAGGCGCCCCCAACCAAGCGGGCTCCAGACCACAGCACTAACACCCTGGTCGAGCCCGAGCGGCATAAGCTCCCACTCATAATCGCGACCGATCAATGAGTAATAGGCCTGGTGCGCGACATGGCGCGCGAGACCATATTGTTTGGAGATCGCCAGCGACTTCATCAGGTGCCAGCCGGAGAAGTTCGAGCAGCCGATATAGCGGATCTTGCCGGCCTGAACCATTTCATCGAGCGTGAAGAGCGTTTCCTCGATCGGTGTCGTTGCATCGAAGCCATGAAGCTGGAAGAGGTCGACGTAATCTGTGCCCAGCCGCTTCAAAGAGCCGTTGATCGCTTCGGTCAAATGATGACGGGACGAGCCGACATCATTGGGCTCCGGACTAAAGCGGAAGGTCGCCTTGGTCGAAACGATCACCTTGTCGCGGCGGCCCTTGATCGCCGCACCCAGCACCTCCTCGGCAAGGCCCTTGGAATAGACATCGGCCGTATCGAACATGTTGAGACCGGCATCGAGGCAGATGTCGACCAGTCGCGTTGCGCCCTTGGCGTCGGTGTCGCCCCAGGCCTTGAAGAAAGCGGTTCCACCGCCGAAAGTCCCCGTCCCGAGGCTCAAGGCCGGGACCGTGAACCCGGATGCGCCAAGTTGCCTGAATTCCATGAAACTCTCCGCACTGCTGAAGCTGGTTGCCGCGCGGGTGTATAGCTGGTTGGGTCGCCTGCCGCCAGCGGGCGAGCGGCACGTAAATCGCATCTCAGAGATGCATTGCCGGCTGGAAAATGCGCGCGATCATGCGTTCGCGGCAATCGGGCGGATCGACGTTACGTGGTTCGAAGATGTGCCGGACCAGGAAGTGACCGGTCAGGCGGAAACCATCAGTAATGTCGGCTGCGTCGGGCGTTCCGGCCTGGCTGCCTTTGAGAAATTCCGGCAGCTTGAGCAGGCGATCGCGGGAGGCTTCGCCGGCCTCGCGCGAGACGGCACGGCCGGTGCGCGGTGAAACATACACGAGGTCGTCGCGCGAGCCCGTCGCGGCGCATTGGCCGAGATCGAGGCCGAAACCAAGTTCGTCAAGCAGCCCCAGTTCCCAGCGCACGAAGAGCGCGGGCCAGATCGTGTGGTCATCCAGCGCGTCCAGCACCAGGCGTGCCGCTTCGTAGAGGCGCGAATGCGGCTCGCGCTCAGGCAATAGCTGGCAGAGGCACGTGAGTGTGGTGAGCGCCGCGAGCTTGCCGGGATCATCGATCAGCCAGCCCGACCGCAGCGACAAGGGCTCGATCGCGAAGTTGCCCAAATGCTCTTCCAGCCGCGCCCTCCAGGTTGCGAGCACAAGGTTACCTTCCTGGAGGACGGGGCGCTGGGTGCGCGATCGACCGCCACGTACCAGGCCCGACCAGCGACCGCGGCCGCCGGTCAGAAGGTCGACAATGGCACCCGTTTCGCCATGGCGGCGAACACCGAGGACGATGCCCTCCTCCCGCCATTCCATCAGAGATCAAGACCCATATTGCGCAACCGCTCGGGATCCTCGGCCCAGTTCTCGCGCACTTTTACGAACAGGAACAGGTGCACCTTGCGCTCAAACAGGGCTTCAAGCTCGGTGCGCGCCAGCTGGCCGATCTGCTTGATGGTCTGACCGCCCTTGCCGAGCACGATCATCTTCTGGCTGTCGCGCTCGACGAAAATGATCTGGCCGATACGAACGGAGCCATCCTTGCGCTCTTCCCAGGTTTCGGTCTCGACCGTCGAGGCATAGGGCAGTTCGTCGTGGAGACGCTCATACAGCTTTTCGCGGGTGATTTCGGAGGCAAGGAAACGCAGTTGAATGTCGGCCGTCTGGTCGCCCGGATAGAGCCACGGCCCCTCCGGCATCTGTGCGGCGATATAGTGCTTCAGATCGGCGACACCATCGCCGTTGATCGCGCTCACCATAAAGACTTTGGGAAAGGCATAGAGGGTCGTCAATTCCTCGGCGAGCGGAAGCAGCTTGTCGCGGGAGATGGTATCGACCTTATTTAGTACTAATGCCGGCTTCAAATTGCCTTCGCTGAGCCCGGCAATGATCGCGCGGACCTCATCATCGATCCCCTTGCGTGCATCGACGATGAGGAGAACGGCGTCGGCTTCCCCTGCTCCGCTCCAGGCATTGGCGACCATCGCGGTATCGAGCTTGCGGCGGGGAGCGAAGATGCCAGGCGTGTCGACGAAAACGATCTGGGCGTTTCCGTCAACCGCAATGGCGCGGATGCGCGCCCGCGTCGTCTGGGCCTTCCTTGAGACAATCGAGACCTTGCTGCCGGCCAGTTGATTGACCAGCGTCGACTTGCCGGCATTGGGCGCGCCGATGATCGCGCAGAAGCCGCAACGGGTTGGTCCGTCAATCATGTTCGCAGGTTCTCACGCAACAGAAAAGCCTTGGCCGCGGCCTGCTCGGCAAGGCGCTTGTTGAGGCCCTCGCCTTCTGCGGGCTGGCGATCGCCAACGGCAACTTCCACAACGAAGACCGGCGCATGATCGGGCCCTTCGCGGCCCTTGATGCGGTAGGCCGGAATGGAGTGGCCTTGGGCGAGCGCCCATTCCTGAAGGAACGTCTTTGCGTCCTTGCGCAGTGCTTTTTTGTTAGCCAAGGAATCGGCCCAGAAGCGCAGCACGAAGCTACGAGCGGCCTCGAGGCCTCCGTCGAGATAGATTGCGGCAATCATTGCTTCCATGGCGTCCCCCAAGACGCTCGAACTCAAATGCACGCCCAATTCGGTTTCCTTGCGGCCAAGCTGGACAAAGTCCTGAAGGCCAATCAATCTTGCAATCTCGGCGCATAATTCGCCGCGCACCAGGGCGGAGTGCCAGGAGGCCATATGGCCTTCATGCTGGCCGGGATGCTCCACGTAGAGCTTTTCGGCGATGATCAGGCCCAAAACCCGATCGCCAAGGAATTCGAGCCTTTCATAGTCGCGATTGGCCCTGCCGACGCTCGCATGCGTGAGCGCCAGGCGCAGCAGGGCACGATCCTTGAATTCGTAGCCGATGCGCTCGGCGAGATCCTGGTATTTCGCTTCCGTGAAGCGGACCACGGCGTCAATTGACGATGTTGAAGAAGCGCCCCCACCGGATCGCGAACGGCCACTTCCAGACTTCCCAAAGCGAGACGTCGGGTTCGATCGAGAAAAAGATCAGATCGGCACGCCCGACGAAATTCTCGTAGGGAACGAAGCCGACCACGTCGCTGTAGCGGCTGTCCTGGGAATTGTCGCGATTATCCCCCATCATGAAATACTTGCCATCGGGCACGAGATACTCGTCCGTGTTGTCGGCTTCGCCCTTGGGGTTCACATCGAGAACCTCATAGCTCACGCCGTTCGGCAGGGTTTCGCGATACATGGGGATGGTGGGATGGCCATAATAGGCCTTGCCGTCCGCGTTCGAGTATTCGCCGATATATTCTTTCTTGACTGCCTCGCCATTGATGTAGAGGACGCCGTCCCGCATCTGGATGCGATCGCCGGGAAGGCCGATCACGCGCTTTATGTAGTCCGTGTCATTGTCGCGAGGCAGCTTGAACACCGCCACGTCGCCGCGCTTGGGCTCCTCCGCAAAAAACACCCTGCCGTTAAAGGGCATAGGCCCAACCTTGAATGATTCGACGCCAGGTATGCCGAAGGAAAAATTGAAAGAGTATTTGCCGTAGCCGTAGGAAAGCTTAGAAACGAATAGGTAGTCGCCAACCATCAATGTCGGATACATCGAGCCGGAGGGGATGTTGAACGGCTGATACAGGAAGGTACGCACGAAAAATGCGATCAGTAAGGCCTGAACGATGACCTTTACTGTTTCCCAGATGCCGTCTTCCGATTTCTTCTTCGAGTGCTGGGCCGCGGCAGCCATATGTTGATCTTTCTTGTGCTTCAAACCGCTCGCGGCTCCCCTTCTTCCCCGAGTCTTGGTTTCGTCTTAGCCCGCCATGCGAGGCCTTTCAACGCGAGGCGATGCAACATTCAAGTTTGTTGCCAATTGGGCACAGTGTGGCACTAATTCAAGGCGCATTCACTCTCGACGAACCAATCCCGGGATCGATCATAGGCCTGTTTTCTTAAGGCCAGAAGGTGAGCAGGCGCCATAAGCCAGACGAGGTCTAGGGTCCCATAATTGATATCTTGCATATCATAATGACTGTGCTATGCATCAATAAAGATATCCATACGACAAATGGGCGACTCTTTGATCAGTGCCGGGCAAATGCGGGCAGCGCGCGCCCTTCTCGGGATCGACCAAAAGCAACTTGCCGAGCTTTCCGGTCTGTCCGTGCCAACCATTCAGCGCATGGAGGCAAGCGACGGGGTTGTGCGCGGCAATGTCGATTCACTGATGAAACTCGTGGCTGCGCTCGATCAGGCAGGGATCGAACTGATTGGTGAGGCTGCCACCAGCCTGAGCGGCGGCCGCGGCGTGCGCCTCAAGCCGCAAGCGAGCACTCCAGGGTCGTAGCCAATCCCATGACGAGCCTTCCGACCGCCCTCGTTGCCATTGCCGGCCTCTTTGGCATCGGCGTGCTCGCGGTCGTCACCGGCAGGCTGCAGGCGCGAAACCGGATGGTCTATGGCGCGACCGCGGTCGCCTGCCTTTCCTTGCTTGCGATCGCGCTTACGCAACTCCTGGGAGGCGGTGAGCGTGTCGATGCGGTGATGACGCTGCCGATCGGCCTGCCCTGGCTCGGCGTCCATTTGCGGATCGATGCGCTGTCCGCCTTCTTTCTGGTCCTCATCAACCTCGGCGGCATCGCTGCAAGCATCTATGGGCTTGGCTATGGCGAACACGAGGAATCGCCAGGCCGCGTATTGCCCTTCTTCCCCGTCTTCCTGGCAGGGATGAATCTGGTGCTCCTCGCCGATGATGCCTTCAGCTTCTTGATATCGTGGGAGTTCATGTCACTCGCGTCCTGGGCGCTCGTCATGGCGCATCACCAGGAAGCCGAGACGCGGCGCGCCGGATATATCTACCTGCTGATGGCAGGCTTTGGCAGCCTTGCCTTGCTGCTCACTTTCGGTCTGCTTGCCGGTCCGCCCGGGCATTATGCCTTCATCACGATGCGGGCCGGCGAACACGATGCCGTGACTTCCGGGTTGGTGCTCGTCCTGGCGCTGATCGGGACCGGCTCGAAAGCCGGTCTCGTTCCCCTGCATGTGTGGCTTCCCCTGGCGCACCCCGCAGCGCCGAGCCACGTCTCGGCTCTGATGAGCGGCGTCATGACGAAAGTCGCCATCTATGGCTTCATTCGCATCGTTTTCGACCTGCTCGGTACTCCACCATGGTGGGCGAGCCTGCTCGTGCTCGTCGTCGGCAGCGGAACCGCAGTCCTTGGCGTGCTCCAGGCGCTCATGGAGCGCGACCTCAAGCGGCTGCTCGCCTACAGCACGATCGAGAATATCGGCGTCATCTTCATCGGGCTCGGCCTCGCGCTAGCGTTCCAGGAGAACGCCATGCCGGCCGCTGCGGCCCTCGCCTTCACGGCCGCGCTTTTTCATGCCCTCAATCATTCCTTCTTCAAGAGCCTCCTGTTTTTCGGCGCGGGCGCGGTCCTCGGTGCCACGCATTCACGCGACCTCGACAAGCTCGGAGGTCTCATTCACCGGATGCCGGCGACGGCCTTCCTCTTCCTTGTCGGCTCGCTCGCCATCTCGGCACTCCCGCCGCTCAATGGCTTCGTGTCGGAATGGCTGACCTTCCAGGCCGTGCTCCTCAGTCCCAGCATTTCGCTGTGGAGCCTCAAAGTATTGATCCCCGCCGTCGGCGGCATGCTGGCGCTGGCGGCGGCACTTGCCGCGGCATGCTTTGTCAGAGCCTATGGCGTTGCCTTCCTCGGCCGGCCGCGCAGCCTGCCGGCTGCCGAGGCGATAGAGGTCGACCGCTTCTCGATCGCTGCGATGGCGATCTTGGCCGTCTTCTGCCTGCTGGCCGGACTATTCCCGGGCTTCATCATCGATGCCATCGGACCAACGGTTAAGAGCGTCATCGGCGCGCAAATGCCGGTGCAGTCGGCATTGCCGTGGACCACGATCATTCCGATCGCCGAGAGCCGCAGCTCCTATAACGGCCTGCTTGTCTTCGTGTTTATTACGATATCGACGCTTCTCGCGATCGAAGTGCTGCACCGTTTTGCCTCTCGCGCCATCCGGCGTGCGCCGGCCTGGGATTGCGGCTACCCCGACCCAAGTCCGCTCACGCAATATTCGGCAGGTAGCGTCTCTCAGCCTATCCGGCGGGTCTTCGGCTCAAGCCTGCTTCAGGCGCATGACATCGTCGAGATGCCACCGCCGGGCTCAGTGCAGCCGGCTCGCTTCACGCTCGTGATGAAGGACGTGATTTGGAATACGCTTTACGCGCCGATCCCCCGCGCAATCGAGGCAAGCGCCATAAGGCTCGATCGTTTCCAGTTTCTCACCATCCGACAGTATCTGAGCCTGGTCTTTGCAGCACTGGTGATCCTGCTCTTGGGGCTCACGCTATGGCTCTGATTGCTTCCTTCACAACGCAAGGGTTGCAGATGCTGTTGGTGCTGGCGTTGGCACCTTTGCTCCTGGGCTTCACGCGCAAGGTGAAGGCGCGCTTGCTCAGCCGGCGCGGGCCCTCGATCATCCAGCCTTATCGCGATCTCTTGAGGCTCACGCGCAAGGAGGCGGTGATCGCGACGAACGCCTCATGGCTGTTCCGGGTCAGTCCCTACCTCATTTTCGCGGCGACTTGGGTGGCGGCGGCTTTGATCCCGACATTTGCGACCAACCTCCAATTCAGCTGGACGGCGGACCTCATCGTCATCACAGCGCTCCTCGGGTCAGCCCGATTCACGCTGGCGCTGGCCGGGATGGACATCGGCACGAGCTTTGGTGGCATCGGCAGCAGCCGCGAGATCATGTTCGCGAGCATCGCGGAGCCCGCCATGCTGCTCATCGTCTTCACGCTCGCGCTGATTGCAGGCTCGACCCAGCTTTCCGCAATCGCCGACTTCATGGTCAGCCATGTGAGCCTGCGCGTCTCGCTCGGCCTCGCTCTGGCCGCACTCATCATCGTGGCGCTCGCCGAAAACTCGCGCATCCCGGTGGACAATCCGGCCACCCATCTCGAACTCACCATGGTGCATGAGGCCATGGTGCTTGAGTATTCCGGGCGACATCTCGCCGTCATCGAATTCGCCGCCGCGCTCAAGCTCCTCCTCTATATTTCGCTGATCGCCTGCCTATTCGCGCCGTGGGGCATCGCCCTCTCGGGCCATGGCGCCTCGGCCTATCTGGTCGGGGCAGCCAGCTATGTCTGCAAGCTTGCGGTCGGCGGCGCGCTTCTGGCGCTGTTCGAAACGACGATCGCCAAGATGCGCGTGTTCCGTGTTCCAGATTTCATCGGCATCGCACTCATGCTGGGACTTCTCGGCGTGCTGCTCCTCTTCGTGTCGCGGAGCTTCTGATGGACGGACTGACATTTGATATCGCGCACATGTTGGCGGGCATGATGGTGCTGGTCAGCTTCCTGCTGCTCTACCAGGACAGGATGTTTGCGCTTCTCAACGTCTTCGCTCTGCAGGCCATCGTGTTATCGGCGTCGATCGCCTGGCAGGCCTATATCCAGGACGCGCCGCATCTCTATGTCCCGGCTCTGATCGCCCTCGTCCTCAAGGGGATCGTCATTCCGCTTGCGCTAAGGCGGGTCGTCATCAAGCTTGGAATTCACCGCGAGATCGAAACGGTCGTCGGCATCGGCCCGACAATGCTTCTGGGCATCGGACTCGTTGCTCTCTCGATGGTGATCATGCTCAAGGCCACTGCCATGGCCGACCCGCTGGCGCGCGAGGATCTCGCCTTCGCCTTGTCCGTGCTGCTGCTCGGCCTCCTCATGATGGTGACCCGACGCAATGCAGTGAGCCAGATCGTCGGCTTCATGTCGCTCGAAAACGGACTTATTCTGGCGGCGACGGGTGCCAAGGGCATGCCGCTCGTGATCGAGATCAGCATCGCTTTCTCGGTGCTCGTTGCCTTCATCGTGATCGGCATCTTCCTGTTCCGCATCCGGGAGCGTTTCGATACGGTCGAACTCGAAGCGCTCGATGCCTCGCGCGGGGAGCGTCCGTGAGCGCATTCTGGCCCTTTATGGCGTTTGATCCGCTCGTTGCGGTACTCGCGATACCCGCCGTGTCGGCGATCATCCTTGTCGCCATGCCGAGCTATTGGTTGGCAGCGCGCTTCAACATCCTTGCGGCTTTTGCGACGCTCGTTTCAGCCGTCATGCTGCTCGGCGTTCGGCCGCCCCCCGGCAACTACCTTTTCATCGACGATCTCAACAATATTTTCATCGTGCTGACGGCCTTCGTCGGCTTCACCACCAGCGTTTTCAGCGCAAGCTATATCGGACACGAACTCGAGCGCGGCAAGCTGACTCCGGGACATCTGCGTTTCTACCACGCGATGTATCAAGTGCTGATGTTTGCAATGAATCTTGGGCTCACGGCCAACAATATCGGACTAATGTGGGTTGCCGTCGAAATGGCGACGCTGACCACCGTCCTGATGGTCGGCATCTACCGGACCCCGGAAGCGATCGAAGCGGCGTGGAAATACTTCATCCTTGGCAGCGTCGGCATAGCTTTGGCGCTGTTCGGCACAATCCTGGTCTATATGGCGGCGCGTCCCGTGCTCGGCGAAGGGACCGACGCGATGGTATGGACCGAACTCTTTGCACATGCCGGCTCCTTCGATACGGCGCTCATCAACATCGCCTTTGTCTTCCTCCTGCTGGGCTATGGAACGAAGGTTGGCCTGGCGCCACTCCATGCCTGGCTGCCGGACGCGCATGCCGAAGGCCCGACGCCGATTTCCGCCGTCCTCTCCGGGCTTCTACTGAACGTCGCGCTTTATGCGCTCCTGCGATTCAAGATGATACTTGCCGCACATCCGGGCGCCCTGCCCGCCGGAGCATTGATGATCGCGCTCGGGCTGCTGTCACTCATCTTCGCTGGCTTCATGCTCTACCGGCGGCGCGACATCAAACGCATGTTTGCCTATTCCTCGATCGAGCATATGGGGATCATCGTCTTCGCCTTCGGCATCGGCGGTCCGCTCGCCAATTTTGCCGGGCTTCTCCACATGACCATGCATTCTCTCACCAAGTCGGCAATATTCTTCGCCGTGGGTCATATCGCGCAAGCCAAGGGCACGCAGCGGATCAATGAAATGGGCGGATTGACCGTCACGCATCCGCTACTCGGTTGGGGACTTGTCCTGGGGGTCGTGGCGATCGCAGGGCTGCCTCCGCTCGGCATTTTCACGAGCGAGTTCCTGCTTGTCAGCTCGGCCTTTTCACGGGAACCCTTGCTGGCGCTGATTCTTGTGCTGGGCTTGCTTCTCGCGCTTGGTGCACTCTTCATGCATCTCAACACAATTGCCTTCGGGCCGCCACGCGGCAGCAATCATCCGACGGACGCCTCGTTTCTGCCGATGTTCGCGCATTTGGCACTTGTTCTGGTTGCGGGGCTTTATCTGCCGCCGGCGCTCGCAGCCTGGTTCCAGCACGTCGCGGAGCAATTGGGATGACGATGCTCGACAAACTCGCGGCGCAAGGACGAGCGGTCGCACGACACGCGCCGTGGCCGCGCGTGGAGACGGACGATGCCGGCTGGCAGGCTGCCGCCATCGCGCTTGCAGCAGGAGAATTATCGTTGCTCGGGTTATGGGGCGACCATGGCGTGGTGCATATGGCCGTGCGCGAAGAAGCGCCGCCAAAGATCGCCGTCCTTTCTTTCGCCTGCTCCGACGCCCGCTATCCCGCGGTGTCGCCGCATCATCCGCCGGTGCTTCGGCTTGAACGTAGCTTGCGCGACCTTTGGGGCATCGAGCCTGTTGGTTTGCAGGACGAACGGCCCTGGCTCGATCACGACCGCTGGGGAGTGAAGGCCCCACTCGGCGCAAGCTTACCCGTCCCAGCGGATGGCGCCCGCTACAGTTTTCTCCCGGTCGAGGGAGAGAGCCTGCACCAGATTCCGGTTGGCCCCGTCCATGCGGGCATCATCGAGCCCGGGCATTTTCGCTTCACCGCGAATGGCGAAACGGTCGTGCGTCTAGAGGAGCGTCTCGGCTACACGCACAAGGGCACGGAGGGGCTGATGACCGGCGCGGATTTGGCGACCGGCGCGAAGCTCGCGGGACGCATTTCCGGTGACAGCACGGTCGCCTACGCCATCGCCTTCAGCCGCGCCACGGAAGCAGCATCCGGCGTGAGCGTACCAGGGCGTGCGCATTGGCTCAGGGGCCTGACGGCGGAACTTGAAAGGCTCGCCAACCACTTCGGCGACATCGGTGCCATCTGCAATGATGCATCCTTTGCGATCCTGCACGCCCATTGCGGGATTTTGCGCGAGCGCGTGCTGCGCGCGGCAGAAGTCTGTTTCGGCCATCGCCTGATGCGCGATGTCGTTATACCCGGCGGCGTGGCGCGCGATCTCAATCAAGACGGCGTCCAGACGATTCTCCGTCTCCTCGCCGAGATCAGGCGCAGTTTCCCCGCCATCGTAAGGCTCTATGACGACACCGCATCGCTACAAGATCGTACCGTAACGACCGGCAGAGTGAACCCCACACTCGTCAAGCAATATGCGGCCGGCGGCTATGTCGGGCGGAGCGCGGCGCGCAATTTTGACGCGCGCCGCGACCACGCCTACCCGCCCTATGACCAACTGCGCTTTACTGTCCCGATACTTGAAGAAGGCGATGTCAATGCCCGTGTCTGGCTTCGAATCCACGAGGTCGAGCAAAGCATCTCAATCATAGAACAGATTTGCCGTAGCCTGCCGTCGGGCGAAGTTGCGGCTGATATGCCTGCAGGAGGCGAAGCGGCGGAAGGCGCAGCTTTGGTGGAAGGGTTTCGCGGCGACATTCTGGCCTGGGTGCGGATCGGTCCCGATGGGCGGGTCGAGCGCTGCCATTTGCGCGACCCCTCTTGGTTCCAGTGGCCGCTGCTCGAAGCCGCGATCGAGGGCAATATCGTGGCCGACTTCCCGCTCTGCAACAAATCGTTCAACTGCTCCTATTCCGGGCAGGATCTCTGAACCATGCGCAAGATTCTGTTCCAGAGTCTCATTCGCGGACCAGTCACGGAAGCGCCGCCCAAGGTTGAGGATGCAGCACTTGCCGAAATTGGCGCCGCGCTCCAACGGAGCGTCCGGCGCCGCCTCGGGCGCAGTCTCTCCATCCGGCAGGTCGATGCCGGCTCGTGCAATGGCTGCGAACTCGAAATCCACGCCCTCAACAATGCCTTTTACGACATTGAGAGATTTGGCATCCGCTTCGTCGCCTCGCCGCGGCACGCGGATGTGCTTCTGGTCACGGGACCCGTGACCAAAAACATGCGCGAAGCACTGGAGCGGACCTATACGGCCACGCCCGCTCCCAAATGGGTCGTGGCAGTCGGGAACTGCGCCATCGATGGTGGCTTGTTCTCGGAGAGCTATGCGGTCGTCGGCGGTGTCAACAAGGTCATCCCGGTCGATCTCCACATTCGCGGTTGTCCGCCTTCACCGACGGAACTGCTGAAAGGCCTGCTCGCGCTCCTCGAAATGAGCCAGGCGCAGGATTCTTCAGCCCGCTAACGCTTCAGCACGTCGCGCAGTTCGGTCATGTTGGCGCGAGCACGGAGGACATTTTGCGCCATGACGGCCAAATGGTCCGGCATCAACATACCATCTTCCCTGCCGTTCGAAACGATTGTGGGCGAGAGCGCCGCGGCCTCGGCGACGTGTCGCTCCAGTAGATCCCAGACAGGCCCGAGGTCGCGCTTGGAGATCACGTCGGCAAAGTCGAGCCGCGCCGCCTGAAGGAGTCCGTGATAGGCATACATCTGCCCGAGCGCGAACATGAAAAGATCGTCGGCGTGGAAATCGAACCAGCCGCGATCATTGCCCTCGCCCGGGACGAAAGTATCTGTCTGCGGGTCGTATCGCATTCCCTGGGAGCGCTTGGCGAGTGCATCGACCGTCGAGCCAGTATCCTGGGTGATGCGCTCAAGGAACTGCAGAAGATTGTCGGCGCGGGCATCGAAACTCGCCTGGCATGTCGCCAGCCGGTCGTTAAACCTCTCATAGAGCGGGATGGAGCTTCGATAGATCGAGGATGAAGGCTGCACTGGCCCGAAAGGTCGCGTGGGGTCGAAAGGATTGAACCACCAGGTGCGCTCGTCATATTGCAGCAGGCCGCGGGCCGCCTGGAGATCGGGATCAGCCTGCGAGGTGCCGCGCACGCGTCCGAGAATATCGGTCAGCTCGACGCCGGTTCGCCGCAACGCGTTCAGGACACCGCGCTGAATTGCGGCCTTGTTGTCGAAGAAGGGCGTCGATTCCCACGACACAACTCCGAGGAAACCGAGCTTGTACTGCGGCGTCGACGAAATCCAGGCGTTCTCATTGACAACGAAATTGATGAGATAAGTCTGGATATCGACAATGGCCGAGCGGCGGCAGTTGTTCGGATCACCGGTCTGCGCCGTTTCCTTGGCGAGGATCGGCTTCGGATAGGCGAGCGAGTAGCCGCGCGTCCACAGCACGTTCCACAGGAAGCTGACGTTCCAGACGATGAACAACAGAAGAAACACGATCACGCAGGCGCGCCAGGTAACCCGCCAGGCGCGCTTCGTCCGGCTTGCCGGGGCAATGGCTTCGGCGTCGGCCGGTGTCCTGAAGGCGAAGAGCTGACGTGTCCAACGCTTCAGGCTATCGAACCAGCGTCCCAGCCTTTCAAACATTCCGCCCTCCCCGCAGCCGATCGATTATTCTTCGATCGGCGCGTTCGCGGCAACGTCGGCTTGGTCAGCCGGGAGGCTGCCCGAAAGTGCCGCAGCGAGCTGGCGATCACGGTTATACACATCGCGGCGGAAATTGACCGCGCCGTCCTTATTCACCCAGGCGGTGAGATAGGTGACGTGGACGGGAATCGGCTTTTCCAAATTCACGACCCGTTGTTTACCGGTCGCGACCGCGACATCGATACGCGAACGATCCCAGCCCTGACCCGCAAGCAGGAGGGCGGCCAGATCGAGCGGGTCCTGGACGCGCATGCAGCCATGGCTGAAGACGCGCAGATCCTTATCGAACAGGCTCTTCGCTGGCGTATCATGCAGATAGACGTTGAAGCGGTTCGGGAACATGAACTTCACCCGGCCCAGCGCATTCTTGCCGCCCGCGTCCTGACGCAGCGAATAAGGCATGCGGTTCAGCGACTTCCAGTTCACGCTATAGGGATTGACCTCGGCAGCATCGTCTCCCGCGCCGGCGAAGATACGAATGTTCTGGCGCTTGAGATAGCCCGGGTCCTGCTTGAGCTTCGGCAGGTATTCCTTATTCGCAATGGATGAGGGCACGTTCCAATAGGGGTTGATGACGATGTATTTCATCTTCTCGGAGAAGACCGGCGTGCGGCTGTAGGGCTTGCCGACCACGAGCTTTGCCGTGTGTATCGTCTTGTCGTTCTTGACCACCTTCAATTCCTGGTCGGCGACATTGACGAAGATATAGTAGTCGCCGAGATCATCATCCATCCAGCGGCGGCGCTCAAGGTTGAGCTCCATCTGACGGATGCGATCGGCGATCGGGATATTCATTGCTTCAAGCGTGTTGTCGGCGATGACGCCGTCATCGGTGAGCCCGTGGCGTGCTTGGAAGCGTTTCACGGCTTCGACCAGATCAGCACCGTAAAAATCTCCATCCCCCTTGGCATCGGCAGGAAGATCGCCGGTCACCATCAATCGCTGGCGCAGGATTGGGATGCGCTTATCGGTCATATCCGGCTTGAGCGTCGGCCCCTTGGGGATCGTTGGCCAGCCGCCCTTCTTTTCAATCTCGCGGTACTGGGCAAGGGCCAGCTTCAAGCGATAATATTCGCGGGTCTGGGGCTCGAGCGTGCTCACATATTCGGAAATGCTCTCCGTGACCTCGGCGCCGTCGATGAGCGTCAGAGGCCCGAGTTCCTTGGCCATGATGGCGTTTTCGGCGCTCGCCGTTTTTGGAACCACGCGACCGCGGTTGATATCGCGGCCGAAATCGATGAAGGCGCGGCTGAGGAGTAGTTCGAGTTCGGCAAGTTCGCGCGGGCTGGTTGCGCCCATGCGCTTCTCGATTTCGGCGACGCGATAATTGGCTGGATTGAGGCCCATCTCATTAGCGGCCTTAAAGACCGCAAGAGCTTCCTTGGCCTTTGCCTTGGGACCGTTGTCGCGCACCCAGATCGGCTTATAGTCGCGGTCGGCAGCGTAGAAGACATAGACTTCGATGATGCGCTCATCATTGTCCTCGTTGCCGATCGAAGGCTCGCCGCTATCGATGATGGTTTTTAGCTCGGCGGCGACCTTGTCATTGTCGGCCGCCACGGCGTGCGGGGCGCCCATCATGAACATGAAAGCGAAGGCCCAGGCACAGACGACCGACCACAGCGAGAACTTCATGCCCATTCTCCGGAAATCCTTGATCTTTATCTCTAATTTGCCCACGAGGGTGCCGGTAAGGTCAAGTTACAAGCACCTGACGAGTCGGCTTTCGCCACACAGTAAGCGCCAGTATGCATAAAATGTGGCGGTGGCTGGTCCGGCTGCTGGAGGGTGCTTGCCACGGGCACGGGGAGGAGTCGAGTGGCGAAGGAACGCCCTGTCGATATTGTGATCGTGGGAACGGGCATGGGAGGCGCGGCCTTTGCCTGGCAAATGTCGCGGCTTGCCCCAAAGCTCAAAATTTTATGCCTTGAGCGCGGCAAATGGCTCAAGCCCGACGCAATGCGGGCGGCCTCCCCCGATTGGCAAAGTGCCGCTCTCGGTGCTTGGGCGACCTCTCCCAATGCGCGATTGGCAGCGGGCGGCAATCCTTGGTCGGCAGATTATGCGATTGACGACGGCGAGTCGCCATTGAAGCCGCTCATGTGGAATGGCGTCGGTGGTTCGAGCGTCAATTGGGCGGCGCATTTTCCGCGGATGAAACCGTCCGATTTCAAGACGCATAGCCTCGACGGCGTCGGTATCGACTGGCCCTATTCCTACGCCGACCTCGAGCCGTTCTACGATCTCAATGATGTCATGACGGGGGTCTGCGGTTTAGACGGTGATCCCGCCTATCCTCCCAAGAGCAAGCGGTCCACGCCACCCCTGCCGATCGGGAAAGCCGGTGAGCGGGCAGGTCAAGCCTTCAATAAACTCGGCTGGCATTGGTGGCCCGTCGATGCGGCCATCAACACCGCTCCTTATGGCGGCCGGGGCGCGTGCAATAATTGCGGTCCCTGCCTGCTTGGTTGCATGCGCGGAGCCAAATCCTCCTGCGACCTAACCTACCTTCCGGCTGCCATGGCAAACGGAGTTGAGGTTCGCAGCGAATGCCTCGTCCAGCGGGTAGTCGTCGAAAATGGCCGCGCGACGGGTGTCATCTACGCCGACGCCGCAGGGCTTCTGCACGAGCAACCCGCCACGTTCATCGTCGTCGCGGCAAATGGAATCGGTACGACACGGTTGCTGCTTGCCTCCGGCCTTGGCCGCGATCCGGCTAGTGTGTTGGGACGGTACCTGATGATGCATCCTGTGGCCTATGCGAGAGGGCTTTTCGACGATGTGCTCGATGGCCCGGCGGGACCCGTCGGCGCGGCGCTCTACAGCCATGAGTTCTATGAGACAGACGTTTCACGCGGGTTTGCGCGCGGATTTCAGATCCAGGTCACGCGCGAAAACTCACCCCTGGCGCAAGCGCTGAGGTTATCACCCGCCTGGGGCGCGAGAGCGCAGCGCGATTTAGCGGAAGAGTTTCATCACTCGATGGTCTTGATGATCGTAACCGAGGATCTGCCCGACCCCGACAATCGCGTCACACTATTGGACAAGATCGAGACGGATGGCCTGCCCGGCGTGAAGATGCGCTACGCCGTTTCAGACAACACCAAGGCGATGATCGATTGGGGATATGGCCGCACCAGCGACATCCTCAAAGCTGCCGGTGCAAAGCGCGAAATCCGCGCTCCGTTGCCGCCGATGACGGGATGGCATTTGCTCGGCACGGCGCGCATGGGCGACGACCCGAGGAGGTCCTTCGTCGATGCCAGCGGTCGATGTCATGAGGTCGCAGGACTGATCGTCGCTGATGGCAGCGTCATGCCGACAGTCGGCGCGGTCAATCCGGGATCGACGATCGGCGCCATGGCGCTGAAAATGGCAAGCGAACTGGCGGAGGAGATCGCGTGAGTTCCAGCAAATTTCTCGCCACCCTGGTGGACAGTATCGCACCGGGCGGGGTGGCGACCGAGGCGGTGACACTGCCTCCCGCCAGCCTGGTGGGGTGTGATCTCGCGCTCGCCGCGGCGATGAGCGGTAGTTCAAATCTGCGGGCGATCGTCGAGGTCATCGCGGAGCGTGCCGGCAGCGCAGAGGCTTTCGTCGGTAGCAAGGCGTCAGTCCGCGCTGACAATCTCGAAACAGTCCAACGCGATCGACCAGACCAGTTTGCCAGCCTGGTGACCGTCACGCAGGCGCATTACTACACCCACCCGCAGGTGCTCGCGGCGCTCAACTGGCCAGCACGCCCCCCGCAGCCCGCTGGCCACGCACTACCGCCCTTTGACGAAGGCCTGCTTGCACCTGTGAGGGCCCGCGGCGCGATATGGAGGGAATGCTAGCTCTTGCGCGTTTTGCGCTCGGCCCAAGCCAAGACCAGCGCAAAGCTGATAAAGGCAATACAAACGATGGCGACAACGAGGAGACTCTCAGTGGGCATGACGGCTTCCCTTGGATCGGAATTTCTCGTAGCGCTACGCGGGACAACTGAACCTTGATCCAGATCAATCGCGTGGAATGTGTACTTGAAATGTGGCGCCGATGAATATTGTCCTCCAGACCTCGACAATCATCGCCGTCATCCATCTCGCGATAATGCTGGCCATTGCGATCCGTGTGATCATGCGCAGGCCGGCGCGTGGAGTCGCGCTGGCCTGGTTGCTGCTTGTCTCGGTGTTCCCGATCGGCGGCGCCGTGATCTACATGCTTATCGGAGAAAGGCGGATCAGCCCGCGCAGGATAAGGGAAATTGATCAGTTGCGGATCGACTATCGCCGCATCTCCAATTCCGAAATCCCCGCCCGCCTGATGGAAATCGACTGGTCACGGCATCTCCCGGCAGCGAAGGGGTTGGATCGCGTGGGCCGCCATCTCGTCGGCAGCCCGACTGTTCATGGCACACGTTTCACGCTCCTGTCCGATACGCAGGATATTCTCAAAGCTATCAGCCGCGACATCGATGGTGCCCAAAACAGCATCATGATGGAATTCTATATCTGGAATGAGGGTGGCACCGCCGATGAGATCGTTGAGGCCTTGATCCGCGCCGCCGCGCGGGGCGTTCAATGCCGCGTTCTCGTCGACGCCCTAGGTTCACGCCCCTGGTGGAAATGCGATCAGCCGCAGCGCCTGCGCGATGCCGGAGTACAGTTAGTCGAAGCGTTGCGCGTAGGGGTCCTAAGGAGCGTGATCGGGCGTGCCGATGTTCGGCTGCACCGGAAGATTATTGTCGTCGATGGCAAGATCGCTTGGACCGGCAGTATGAATCTCGTCGATCCGCGCTACTTCAAACAGGATGCGGGTGTCGGCGAATGGGTCGACGCGATGGTCCGGCTCGAGGGCGCGGCGGTTGTTCCACTTGGGATCGTGATGCTCGGCGATTGGGTACTCGAAACCGGGGAAGCGATGCATGATGCGATCCTCAGCGCAGGATTACACCTCGCGCGGCCGGAGGGCGAAGCCGATATTCAGGTCATTCCTTCGGGGCCAGGCCTCACCGATGACGGTTTGCTGCAGATGCTGCTTGGGATCATCAACGCGGCAGAAAGCGAGATCGTCATCACCACGCCCTACCTCGTGCCCGACGATTCATTGATCCTCGCCCTGCGAGGCGCCGCGGCACGCGGGGTGAGGGTCTCGATCATCCTGCCGGAAAAAGTCGACTCCTTGCTGACACGCTATGCGAGCCGTTCCTATTACGATGAACTGCTCGATATCGGCGTGATGATCTATCTCTATCGCGGTGGACTGTTGCACACGAAATCGATCACCACCGATCGTGCACTATCGATGTTCGGCACCGTCAATCTCGACATGCGTAGCCTTTGGCTCAATTACGAGGTTGCCCTCTTTGTCTATGACGCAGAATTCGCCAATGCGCTCCTCGCTCTGCAGCAGAGCTACATTGCACAATCAGAGCGACTTGACCCCGAAGCGTGGCGGGCGCGATCCTTCGGCCAGCGCTTCATGGATAATACGCTCAGGCTTGCGAGCCCGCTTTTGTGAGCGGACTCGCGCATGATATGCGTATTAGTTGGCCGGCTTCAGGGTTATTGTCGTGACGCCGCCGGCAACATTAATGCCGACCTGGCCTTCAATGGAAATCGGCTGGAGGACGAAGGAGCGGCCGGTCCCGCCGATCAATACATTGGCTCCGCCACCGACGCCGATCGAGGCATTGGCAGTGAGGCCGGCATAGGTTCCCGCCAAGGCGCCTTGCGGAACGCTATGCTGGGCCGCCAGCACCGCCCAGACCATGACACCACCAGCGGTGGCTCCAAGCGTGATGCCGACCTCTTCGATCTTGCCAGTATAGATGTCGGGCGGCCCAACCTTGTCACTCTTGAACGTGCAGGTCATCGTCTGCTTTTCGACGAAGATAAGCCCAACGCCGCCAGACACATCACACTCAAGCGTGCCGGCCCGCACCGTGGTATTGGCAGAAGCCGCATTCATCATAATCCCCAGTGCAGTAATCGCACCGGCCATCGCGATCGCCAGTTTCTTCATCGATCAACTCCCTTCACATAAAATTTTCAGTAACGCGCGAATCTCGGATGGGAGTTTTCGGCCAAGAAACACGCTATTTCAAGCGGCAATCACTTCGCAAGGTGATAGGTCAGAGCAAGCGCGATGCAGTGTCGCAATTCTGGTTCCGGAATGGGTCTGCCAAGCTTGAAGTGAAGGGCGCGATTGCCTTCGAAATTGAAGGTCCTTGGATAGAGTTCCCGGAATCGCGAAACCAAGTCCGTCTGGCAGTGGAAATAGGCGGCGTATGAATTCTCCTGCGCACGGACCGCATCAATCCGAATCGTGCTGCCCGATCTGGACTTGTTGGTCAGATAGGCTGGTTGCTGCCACTTCAGGCATTCTGAAAGATCTCCCACTCCTTCTGTTCGCGCGGCAGTCGAATAGATCAACTTGCGCAAATCAAGCAGCGCAGTGCGCAATGGCGGAGCATAGGCATCAAACACGGCCTTGACGGCTGGATCGGCAAAGGGCGGGCTCTTCATTGCAAAACCTCGTCGGGGACCGCCTAAGACATGCCAATGACAGGAAGCGTCAGCAATGGGATTCAGGTTTCGGAGTCGGCAGGTCCATGTCCGGTCACTGCTTCGATGTAGCGCTGCGCCGAACGCGCAACGCTCGCCTTGCCGTCGCTCGCGATTACGCGATCCCAGAAAGCGCCGTAAATGCGGTCAAACGCGAAGGGCCTGAGCCGATCGACGATTCGCGCGACGACGGCGGGCGAGAGCGGCATGTAGTTCGGATAGCTGCGCATGAAACTGACATGACGATTGTCAGCGGCGACCTGCAATATGTCTCCTGAGAGCAGCACGCCGGTGCCCTTCGCACCGGCGGTCCAATGGAGCACCGTCCCGCCCGCGAAATGGCCGCCGCACCTGATGAGCGTGACACCAGGAAGGATCGTGCGAGCATCACCTTCCCAGAACACGACATTGCCATCGGTTCGCATGGCCCATTGGCGATCGGCCTCATGAAGCAGGATCGGAACATCGCCAAAGGCACTGCTCCACGAGATCATGCCGGAATAGTAATGGGGATGTGAGATCGCGATCGCCTTGAGGCCGCCCCACGCCATGATGCGATCGCGCATGGCGTCATCTATCAGCGAGATGCAGTCCCAGAGAACATTGCCGGCAGGCGTGCGGACGAGAAGCGCGCGCTGGCCAATCGCGAAACTGGGATCCACGCCGATTCCGATCAGGTCCGGTTCCTGTTCCTTCGCTACTAAGCGATGCGACTGCGCCAGGGTTTCGGAATCCGTCCACTGCTGACCGCCGACCGGAAGGTACTGACGCTCATCGAGACAGATCGGACAGCTTGGTGGAGGCGCATCCGACGGTGGGTATTCCGTTCCGCATGTCTTGCAGATGAAAACACGCATCGGATTTTAGCAACCGGGGCTTGCAGAAGAGACAGCAAGAGGTAACACTGCCCGCAGCAAATCAGACAAGAAGGTCATCCATGACAGCGCGACCCTTTTCATATCCGTCATGGAAACCCGTTCTGGCCGTGCTCCTTGGCGGCTTCATTTTCGCCGTGTCTCCGAGCCCCTCGCAGGCAACTGTCTATGGCTGCAGCATCGCGGGCCAGTGGCAGTGTTATCCAAGCCCGCAGCGATGCTACAAGAACGCCTCATACCTCGCGGTCGTCAAATTTCCGAATTACCAAGCCTGCAAAGCGCGAAGCAAATAAAGCGAGACTACTTCCAGTTTCCTAGATGCACTTTTCCTTACGTTGTTCGCGCTGCGCCTCGTGCTTGCGTTGCTTGAATACCTGCTTCTCGTTCCAGGCTTCCTGGTCAGGCTCGATCAACCGCGGATGGAGATAGATCGTGCTGATATTGGCGCGCGCCTCGTCGCGGGCAAGTTCCAGGCAATAATCGTAACTATAACCGGGAGCCGCGTAGTCGATATCTGCTGCCTGGGTCGCCGCCCCGCCTAAGGTCGCGATCGCCAAGACAAGTGCCAACCGTACGCGCATCGGAGCCCTCCTCGCGAAACATTCGAATCGAAGGTTTCAGATTACGCCAAGCTCCAGGACTTGAGTAGCCGGATTCGGCTGCAGGCCGTCGCGACGTGGGGAGAGGTCGGATATCGCTATCGACCTGGTTCCAGGAACGATTTATCGCTTCCAAATCGCATGTCATGTGCGGTTCAGGGGAGCGGCTTTGGTGCCTATCGGAGCCTAAAATTCTCAAATATTGATCGAACCACCGCGGGGCGTTAGGAATCCAACCTACAGGGGGCGGTGCCGATGCCAATTTCACGCCGTGCGTTCGTAACATCCGCGCTTGCGGCTGGCTTCATGCCGGCTCGCGAGGCCTTGGCGCTAGTGGGCGAGCCATTCCCCGTTTTCGAGTCCGATGCACAGGAAGTGCCCAGTAAATATCGGCGCTGGACCGTCGATTACGAAACGAATGAGGCGCCGGGAACGATCATCGTCGATACCAAGCGGCGGTTCCTGTTTCACGTTCAAGAAGGTGGCAAGGCGGTACGCTACGGCGTCGGCGTCGGCAAAGACGGCCGGACCTGGTACGGCGAGGCGACGATCGGACGGATGGAGAAATGGCCGGTCTGGGTGCCGACGCCGGAGCATCTGGCGGAGCATCCGGAGGTCGCCAAGTGGATCCATGGAATGCCGGGCGGCAAGAACAATCCGATGGGTGCCCGCGCCCTCTATCTCTACCAGGGCGATGTCGACACGGTGATCCGTATTCACGGTGCGATCAAGTCGGACATGATTGGCAAAAAAACGACGGCGGGCTGTATCAGCCTGCTGAATATCGAGATTATCCATCTCTATAATCAGGTGGGTATAGGAACGCGGGTAGTGATCCTGCCGCCGAACGCCTAGCGGGGCGCGGCGGATCAGTTTCCGCGATCGACTAAGGGACGGCGATCGTGCAGACAGTTGTGATGGTGCGTGGATCCATGAAGGATGGATTCACTTGGCGATTGCAGGATGGCGACACCATCGTGAAATCGGGGGTTGAAGCGACTGAAGCGGAAGCTGTAGTCGCGGGGCAAAGCGCGCAGCTCAAATACAACAGGTCCAAATCCTGGTGGAAATCTTGAGCTGAGGCTTCTCGCTGCTCCAACGGTAGGCTTGCGCCCCTCGCCGGCGCGGGCGGGACGCATGCGGCCGAAGGATTCGCCGGTACGGCTCTGAGCCGCGCCAGGCGTTCTCGTTCTGGCGCGGCTCGACCGGCAGCTGGGGATTTAGCCACCAGATATGGTGTCGCCGATTGGACAATCGGCCAGCCATGGCTAGGGCTTTTTTGCTGACAAATCGCTGACGAAGACTTCGAACAAACTACCCGGGATAGTCTTCACCCGCGCCGCTGGTAACGACCCTGAGCTGCGCCAGCGGAACCGGATCGACGCGGCGATCCGGCGCGAAAACACGCTCCAGTTCGTCGTGGTTGAACTCGTAGGCTCCCTCCCCATCACGGGAAAAGGAAAGCCGGCCCGACAGGATTGCCCGCAGGATCGTCGACGGCTTTGTGCCGGTGTGTTCGGCGGCGGCGCGGAGCGAAAGTGCCATCATGCTGGATACCCCCTGGAATCACGCGTTTTCCCGAGCGTCGCGCCTTGATGGTTAACAAATAGTTACCGCGGGGGTGTGGAGGAGTGGCAGGCACCCGCGCCGCACTTTCTCATAGGCTAAAAATCGATGCCCAATTCATTGCAAAAGGCCTTGATGGTTTGCACTTGGACCGTATTTTCACCGATGCTGTGAATTTTCGCGAGCTGCGCTGATGTAAAGTAGCTCATTGCGAATGCCTTGGGGGCTTGCATCTCACCTCCGATTCCTCTCGCAATAAACCAGCCGCAAGCCGTTTGAAGTCCTTTGTCATTAGGCTTGGTGGCATCGACATACATGATGGACAGTGAGCCCGGCACCGAAAGCTGAGTCTTTAGCTGGCTCTCGATCATCGTGCGGCTGGCCTGATCGGGCTGTTCGGCAACCGCTGTCACCGTTGCTAGCAAGACGGCAGCGCCTGCAAGTGCGACATTCACAATCGGAAAAACGATGTAATTCATGCCGCGCTCCGACTAGTCAGTTCCGGCTTTGGCTCTTCGACGGCACAGAAGGGCAAAACAGGTACTGTAGCAATGGCGGAGACGGAGGGATTCGAACCCTCGATACGGCTTTAAGGCCGTATAACGGTTTAGCAAACCGCCGCCTTCAGCCTCTCGGCCACGTCTCCGCATAGCTAAATCAAGGACCTAGCGTTGGGCACCAATGAAACAGACGGCGACTTGGTGCCCGGATGGCACCCGACCCCTAATATCACCGATCCGGCTTCGTGCTGAGAGCAGCCTCTAAAGCCTTGGCTGCGGCCGCGTCCGACTTCTGGAATAGGTGGGCATAGGTGCTGAGGGTGACCACCACGGTTCCATGCCCTAGGCGCCGGCTGACTGTCAACACGTCTTAACCGCTTGCTATGAGAGCAGAGGCATGACCGTGTCGGAGAGCGTGGATCATTACGTTGGGAGCACCCCTAAATTTCATCTGCTGACGCCTGTTCAGGCTTAGATTTTCGGATGACAACGGCAGCAGGCCATGCAGGAATTTAACAGCCTAAGAGTTGACGCCAAGCATTTCCCAATCTCTTATCCGTAGCTGAGCGCCGCATAAAACCAAACCTAGTGGAGGAAACCAATGAATCGCGTGCCCATGCTTGATCGCCGGTCGTTGATGAAGTCAGCGGCGTCCGGCGCCGCAGCAGCCCTTGTCTTGCCGAGCCTTTCGCGGCCACTTTGGGCCGACGAAACGGCACTCAGCGTCTTCTCGCCCTTGCCTCCGGATCCGGCACCTCCAGGGGCGGCAAAGTTTTCGGAAGAGGCCTTCTCTGCCTGGCAGAAGGCAAATTCGGCCAAGGTGACCTATGACATGGTCGCGTGGCCGCAGCTTCACGACAAGATGGCCACGACGTTCGCCTCCGGCGAGCATGTGTGGGACGTGGTCTATATGTCTGGCTGGGTACCGGAATTCGCCAAATTCCTGGTACCGTTCTCGAAGAATTTGCCGAAGGAACTTGTTGATGACCTTCCCAAGTCGAGCTTTTCGACGGTGACTTGGGATGGCCAAACGAGCGGCGTCGTCTTTACGTTGTCCCTTCTGACACTGTTCTACAACACCGAGTTGCTCCAGAAAGCCGGCTTCGCGAGCCCACCCAAGACGTGGGATGAACTCAAGGCCGCCGCGAAGGAATGTACGCGCGACGGCAATTATGGCTGGGTGCTGAATTACGGCGAACCCTCGGGCATTGGTGGCACGGCTTCCTATTGGATGTGCTTCCTGCAACAGGCGGGCGGCAAGCTCTACAATGAAGATGGGTCGCCAGCTTTCAACAACGATGCAGGGATTCTTGCTCTTCAGACGATGATGGATTTGATGCCCTATACCGATCCGGGCTCGATCTCCTATGTCGGAATCAACGACGCGACCAATGTCATGACCGCCGGCAAGGCCGCCATGATGATGAATTGGCCCTTCATGTGGAAGCCAGCCAATGATCCCGCGACGTCCAAAATCGTCGGCAAGCTTGCCGGAGCGCTGCTGCCTGCCGGCCCTGCCGGGACAGCATCGATCGATGGCACCGATGCATGGACGATCACTAAGACCTCGAAGAGCCCTGAACTCGCCACCAAACTCATCGAGTTTTATCTCGACAGGGACGTCCAGAAGCGACAGGCCATCGATACGGGCTGGCTGCCCATCCGGCTTTCGGTGCTGGGCGATCCGGAGGTGCAGAAGGCGCTCCCTAATGCCGCGGTCGTTCTTGAACAAGCAAATCATCCCTATGACAGCTACGTGACCCCCGACTACAACGAGGTCACGGTCGCTCTGGGGACTGAGATCAACAAGGCTCTGGCAGGGACATCGTCAGCAAAAGATGCAATTGCCGAGGCCGCAAATCTCGTGGCTGCGATCGTCAAGAAGCGCGGCTGAGCAAGGTGGTCGAAGCCACACGCGCATTGCCTCTGGGCACGGGGCATCGACCTCGTCATGCGCGTGTGGCGCCACTTTTCCTCGCTCCGGCGCTAATCGTTCTGGCACTTCTACTTGCCTATCCTGTCGCATACTCGCTCTGGCTGTCGCTGACCGATGCAAGCCTCTCGGCAGGGCAGCTCGATATGCCGTTCAGCGGCCTTGAAAATTATCAACGTCTGATCGGTGACAAGTCGGTCAGGGCCGCACTTCTCAATACACTCTATTTCACCGTGGTCGAGGTCGCAGGTGTCGTCGTGCTGGGTCTGTTGACGGCGCTCCTCCTCAATCATCCGATGGCGCGCTGGAGTGGCTTTCGCGTGCTTCTGCTCCTTCCCTGGGCGATCGCGCCCGTCGCCAATGCCGTATTGTGGAAATGGATCTATCATTCCAACTATGGAATTTTGAACACCCTCCTGCTCCAAATCGGACTGATTGACCAAAACGTCACTTGGCTGGGCGATCCCTTTCGAGCGCTCAACATGGTTTTGCTGGTCGATATCTGGAAATCCACTCCGTTTATCGCGATTCTGCTCCTTGCCGCGCTCCAGAACATCCCCAAGACCCTTTATCGCGCGGCACGTGTCGATGGCGCATCGACCTTCGAGGCCTTCCGCTTCATCACCCTGCCCTCTCTAAAGACGGCCATTGCCATCGCGGTTATTCTGCAAACGATCTGGTCTTTGAGGGTTTTCGATCTGATCTTTGTATTGACCAAAGGCGGTCCTGCCGATGGAACCGTGGTCATGAATTTCCTGGCCTACCGGGTCACGTTCAATTTCCTGAAGTTTGGCTATGGCGCCGCACTCGCGAATGTGATCTTTGTCGCTAGCCTGTTGTTATCGATCATCTACGTCCGTCTCATGAGGCCTGGAACAGTCCATGGCCGCTAGCCAATCAATCCTCGGAAGAGTCGGGATCGTTCTTGCGCTCGCCATTTTCGTGTTCGTGGCCACAGGCCCGATCGTCTGGCTTCTGCTCTCAAGTGTTCTCCAGCAGCAGGCATTGACGTCCACCCCTCCCGATCTCTCGCCTTCATCCTTCACATTTGCCAATTATCTGGAGGTTTTCGGCTCAGCGGCACAATTGGGCCGGGCGATCGTCAATTCGCTCATCGTCGCGACATTCACGACGGCGCTCGCCATTATCCTGGGGGCACCGGCCGCATATGCGCTCGCGCGACTTGAGATCAAACATGCAGACGCCATTCTTCTGATGGTTCTAGCAACGCAGATGTTTCCGGCCATCGTGATCGTGATTCCACTCTTTATCACGGCCTCCAAGTTGGGACTCATCGACACGAAGTTCAATCTTATCCTGGTCTATCTCTCCTTCAACCTGCCGATTGTCATTTGGGTGCTACGCGGGTTCTTCCTCGGGCTTCCTCTCGGACTGGAGCGGGCTGCGCGCGTCGACGGCGCATCGCCGCTGCAGACATTCTTGCGCATTGTCCTGCCGATATCTCTGCCTTCACTTTTTGCCGCTGCAATCTTTGCGTTTATCGAAGCTTGGAACGAATTCTTCTTTGCATTGATCATGACGCGCCAAACCGCCCAGACAGTGCCGTTGGCCATATCCGCCTTCGCTGGTCAGTATCAGACCGTGTTCGGGCAGATGATGGCCGCCGCGGCGATCTCCGTGGCGCCTATCATTTTGCTGACGATCTTGCTCCGAAATACCATTTTGCGTGGCTTTGCCGACGGCATGCTGAAAGGTTGATCAGTGCCGAGTATCGATCTGGTCAACATCAACAAGTCATTTGGTTCGGTGGATGTCTGCAGAGATATCAACCTCGCCATCAGCGATCGTGAGTTTGTCACGCTGCTCGGGTCGTCGGGGTGCGGCAAGACGACCACGCTCAATATGATCGCAGGCCTCGACGATCCAACGTCAGGCGACATCCTTATGGATGGCCGGCGTGTCAATGGCCTCGAGCCTGTCGACCGTGATGTGGCCATGGTGTTTCAGAACTATGCGCTCTATCCGCACATGACGGTTGCTGGCAACATGGGCTTCAATCTGAAGCTGCGGGGCATCCCGTCCGCTGAGATTCATGAGCGCGTGATCGCGGCGGCGTCCGCCCTCGATCTCAACCATGTGCTGGATCGCTACCCCAACCAGTTGTCGGGTGGTCAGCAGCAGCGCGTGGCCATCGGCCGGGCGATCGTGCGACGACCCAAGGTATTCCTGTTCGACGAGCCATTCTCCAACCTGGATGCAGCGCTGCGAAACCGCATGCGAGCCGAGGTGAAGGAACTCCATGCGCGGCTCGGGGTGACTTCAATCTTTGTTACCCACGATCAGGAAGAGGCGCTCTCGATTTCCGACCGCGTCGCCATCATGAGGAACGGTTCCGTAGAACAGTTTGGAACCCCCGAGGATGTCTATGCAAGTCCTGAAACAATCGAGGTCGCGCGATTTATCGGGACACCCCAGGTCGAGATTCTCAAATGCGCTATTGATCGGGGGGACGGCGGCGATGCGGTGTTGCGTTGCGGAACGGCAAGCTTCCCAATAGGGCCCGAACACGCAATTGCACTTGGCTCAAAAGCCGAAGTCTTAGTCACAATCCGTCCAGAACACGTGGTGCTCGGAAGTCAAGGGATAACGGCAACTATCAGTGACGTCCAGCCGGTCGGGCCATCGACGCTCGTCAAGCTCGGCTGGGATGGTGGTGCGATTATCGCCCGGCTGAATGGTATCGTCCGGCTAACGCCGGGGGAGACCGCGCATTTTTCCATCGATCCGTTCCAGCTCATGTTTTTCGATGCGGAGGGCGGCCGGCGCATCAAGACGAAATTCAACGACTCTCGTCTTCGAGGTCGTTGAACGCCTACGAAAACCGCTCTCGGAGATAGCCGTTCAAGAAACGCCCCTCTGGATCAAGCTCCCGGCGGCGGCCGACGAAATCTTGGTAGCGCGGGTAGACTTCAGCGATACGTTCTCTCCCGAGGCTATGGAGCTTGCCCCAGTGAGGCCGGCCCCCGACTTCGGCAAAGATTGCTTCACAGTCGTGAATGAAATTCCAATAGTCTTCGCCGGCACCGCCAGCGACCGAGACCATGGCAGTCTTGCGCTGGTAGTAAGGGCTCATCCAAATATCGTCTGCGGCGACTGTGCGATACTCGACCGGAAATATCTGATCGGGATGCTTGGTCTGGACGAGCTTTCGGATGGCGCGAAAGACGTCCGGTCCGTCTTCATAGGGCACCGAATATTCGCACTCATTGTGATTCGGCATGGGTATCGAACCAGGGAAGATGCGATAGCTCGGACCTATCAATTCACCGCGTTTGCCGGCGACACTATCGGGAGACGCGGTCGTGACGTTTAGGGTACGCATCTCGCATACGTCCGCGACCCTGCGCGTTCGGCCGAGCCCCAGAGTGTCGGGCAGGCTAAACAGCGACGCCGAGTGCTCCGCGGGACACCAGAAGACGCGGACACTGCGGTTGTGCCGGCACAAACTATCCAGCTCATCCAGGCACTCGTCGAAATCGGCGCGCCAAATCTTGTCGTGAAGGTCGAAAGCCGGAACGAGGTTCATGGTGATCGACAGAACGATGCCGAACATGCCGAGTGAAACCTTTGCGGCGCGGAGCGTTTCGGGATCTTTCTCCTCGGAAAGTTCGACAATCGTCCCGTCCGATCCCGCCAGCCGCAGGCCTACAATCGGTCCCGCAAGACATTGGATATTGTCCCCGCTGCCATGCGTGCCGGTTGAGATTGCGCCCGATATGGTCTGCAGATCGATGTCGCCTTGATTGGGAAGCGCCCAGCCGGCGGCACGCAGCGCCGGGCCGACATCGCAGATCCTCGTACCGCCGCGCAATGTCACATGCCCGCGTTGCGGGTCGATCGCTTCGATGCCGGTCAGCCGTTCGGCAGAAACCAGAACACCGTCGGTTGCGACAATGGGCGTGTAGGAGTGCCCCGTCCCGACAACACGCACAGTGAGGCCGTTACGCGCTGCGATCGCCACAACCGCACAGGCTTCTTCGTCATTGCTAGGCATGGCGAAATGGCCGACGCGGGACACCTGGTTACTGACCCAGTTGCGCCAGATCAGGGATGGTCCAAGCGCGGAAGACGGTGATTTATTGTTTAGGGGCATAATCAGTTCAACTTTCGGAGATCGGTTGCAGTTCGGAGCGATATTGGCCGGGCTGAAATGAGTGGTCTAGGAGCAATGTTCGCCGAGACAATTTTCGCTCCGGATGAGGGGTGCTTTACTCGGTCTCTCGAACGCAATCCCAAGCGAAACAATCCATGCCTGATTTGGGTCACAAGCATACATCCGAGGCTATCTTTGCAGTTGCTCTGAGACTTCGAAATGAGATGAAACAGCTCTTGCAAATCTACGAAACGATACGCGCCAGCGTTAGACTGCATACCGAACTTGGGATTAGCAAACCGCCGCCTACAGCCTCTCGGCCACGCGCGTTAAGAGTGATAGCGAGGCTTCATTGCCTCACGTGGCGACTGACCGCCAACACATCGCCGACGCCGAAGCAGCTTGGATCCACCCCCTTAGACAGCTGCAGGTGCAGGTGAAGCGGGCACGACCCTTACTTGCGCCAATGGAACTGGCTCGACCCGGCGTCCCGGCGCGAAGACTCTTTCGAGTTCGTCGGGATCGAATATGTAGGAACCCTCATCATCCCGCTCGAAAGAGAGCCGACCGGAAAGAACCGCACGGAGAATTGTAGACGGCCTGGTGCCAGTGTGTTCAGCCGCATCGCGAAGCGATAGCCCCATAACTCACCCCTTACGCATGCCGGCCTAGCGCAATAGCATTCCGGCTATCGGGCAAAATGATGACGCTGCCAGTCCCGCCGCGAAAAAAGCAAAAGCCCCGCCGGTACATCCGCGGTCGGGGCTTTCTCCTGGGCGCTAACCCGGCTTGGCCCGAGCATTGACCCGGCATGGTTAACACTCAGTTAATCGCCAAAAAGTCGACAGTTTTGAGTCGCTCTAAGATGCCGACTCTTTTACTCGGTTTTTATTGACGCGCAGCCGGAGCGTGTGGGAGAAGCGGCGTCTCAGCGAAATACCGGAGTGCAGCCATGAATTTTTCCCGCCGTATGACACTGGCCCTCGCCATGACTGCGCTGTTTGCCGGACCCGCATCGGCGGCGGAGGTCGTCAATATCTACTCCTATCGCCAGCCGCCCTTGATCGATCCCCTGCTCGCACGCTTCACGGCCGAAACAGGCATCGAAACTCGCGTCGTCTTCGCCGAGAACGGGCTTATCGAACGCATGGTCCAGGAAGGTGCGAACAGTCCCGTCGATCTATTGCTGACCGCCGATGTTGGGCGCCTGGTCGAAGCCGCCGATCGTGGCGTGGCGCAGCCGGTCCATTCGGAAACCATCAATTCGAAAGTCCCCGCGAACCTCCGCGATGAAAACAATCAATGGTTCGGTCTCACCATGCGCGGCCGCGTCGTCTACGCCTCGAACGACCGCGTGAAGCAGGACAGCTTCACCTATGAAGAGCTCGCCGATCCGAAATGGAAAGGCAAGATCTGCACGCGCCCAGGCAATCATCCATATAATTTAGGGCTTATCGCCGCCATGATCGCGCACAAGGGCGAAGCGGAAGCCAAGAAGTGGCTCGAAGGGCTGAAGGCCAATCTGGCAATCAAACCCGCCGGCAATGACCGCCAGCAGGCCAAAAGCGTCTTTGCCGGCGAATGCGATATCGCAATCGCCAATACCTATTACATGGGCTTGATGCTCACCAACGAGAAAGAACCCGAGCAAAAGGATTGGGCGAAGTCGGCTCGCATCATTTTTCCAACCTTTAGCGATGGCGGAACGCAGGTGAATATATCAGGCATGCTCCTCGCCAAGAACGCGCCAAACAAGGACAATGCGCTGAAACTTATGGAATTCCTTGCAGGAGATGAGGCTCAGAAGCTCTACGCTGAGGGCAATTTCGAGTATCCGGTGAACCCGCAGGTGCCGGCAGCCGAGATCGTCAGGTCCTGGGGCAGCTTCACCCCCGACAACCTGCATGTTTCCGACCTTGCCAAATATCAGGCCCAAGCCTCGCGCCTTGTCGACGAGGTGCAATTCAACGACTGAGGCGCTGACCCGAAACGCATCGCGCACAAAATTCAGGTGTGTGTAGGAACTTTGTGCGTTATTATACCCTTGGGCTGGGTGGAGGTTTTTTATGATGCGCTGGGGTTTGTTAGCTATCGTTGCGGCAATTGGGCTGGCGCCTGGCGCCGCGACAGCATACGAGAATTATATCACCAGCGGTCATTCCTACACGCCGCAGAACATCCCCTTGCCGCCGATCGACAGCCATCAAGCTGATTTTACACAGCAAACGGATATTTACGAGGCTGAGATTTACGTCAAAGAGCGGCAGCGAAAGATTCTGGACAGCCAGATTCAACGTTTCTTCGACGGGGCGAACCCCGGCATTCCGTCCGACGAAATCCAGTATTAGCGTCAGTGAAGGGTTAGCCAGTCCCTGGCCTGCCGCTGGGCTTCTGCAATTTCGGCTGTGTTCATTTCCCGCGAGATCTCGCCGCGATAATCGCGAGCAGCGGAGTTACCCTTGAGGGCCGCGAGATTGAACCACTTGTGCGCCGCGACATAATCACGTTCGACACCCTGCCCCAGGCAGTATTTGAGGCCCAATTCGAAAAACAAATCCGCGCTGTTGGCCGGCGCCGCCGCCGAACCAAGATCGCCTACTTCCATGCGTGCCATGTGAATTCCCCGTGTTTGCCTGTCGCCCTGCACCCACGCCGCTCTTTATGGGCGGCCATCGGATTGCGGCTGCGATCATGGCGGCGCCAAACCAAAACCGGGTTAACCGAAAAGCTTAATTGAGAATGAGCAAACGGCTTCGCGCAAAACCTAATGATTCTTTTTTCTATTATTTTTCAGCTGCTTAGCTTGAGCGACTGATACGGTACGTGATTTTCCGGTAAGGCGGCGCTAACCACGCAACCAGGTGACCGCTGCAATTGGACCATAGTTATGAACGCGATCGGTCGAATTCAGGCGGTTAGGACACCCGCCAAAGCATAGCCGCGATAGAGCGTGTCGATTTTCACCTTTTCCGGCGAGGTTGCCAGGCTCTTGAGCGCTGGCTCGAGGTCAAGGCGCGGTTCCACGTGAAAACGGCTGAGCCACCAATAGAGAAGCCCCCTGAATTGCGCCGGCATGGCCTCGCAGGCACCGAAATCCACGATTTGCAAGCGCCCACCCGGATTGAGAAGGCTCGCCGCGTGCCTTAGCGCCCCGGCCCAGTCCGGAATCATCGACAGCGTGTAGGAGAAGAAGATCCGGTCGAATCCGTTCCTGCCGAAGAGTTCCCGCGGGTCGAGCGCGAGCGCATCGGCCTCGGCAAGGGTGATCCGGTCATAGACGCCATGGCGCGCAATCGCCGATCGCGCGGTCTTCAACATCTCCGAGGAAATATCGATCCCACAGAACCGAGCGGACGGATATCGCTTGGCGAGCGCAATGAGATTGCGGCCGGTTCCGCAGCCGACCTCAAGGACGGTTCCACCAATGGGCGGCGAGAGTTCCGAGATCAGACGGTCGCGCCCGAGGAGATAGTTTCGACGGGTCGCATCGTAGATATGACGTTGATAGCGATAGACATTGTCCATCAACGTGCCGTGGAAGCCGGAAGTCGCGGTCAAGCAGTCTCGTCCCCGAGAATATAGAGGTGGAAGCCGCCATAGATGGATGAGCGATCGCGGCGATTGAGCTGTTCCGAACGCTTCTCCTCATAGCGCCAGCGGCCGAGGATACGGTCATCGAGCCGGCCAGGCAGAATGCTTTCTGGACCAGCGGTCCTGAAGATGACCCGCGCACCAGGAAGTGCGGTGCGGGTTATCTCCTGCCAGAGATCATTGAGCTTGGCATCGTCCATCCAGTCCTGCGCATCGAGCAATACATAGCGATCGACACTCGAGTCCGGCGTCTTGCGCAAAAGCTCTGTCACTGAGACCTGTTCGACCGACACGCTGCCGGCGCGTTCGCGGATGCGGGCGAAATTATCGGCATCGAGATAGGGCGGCAGCGGACCCGAGGCGCCAGGCGCATAAGAATGGCCAAAGGCCTGCCAGGCGAAATAGTTTTCGCGCAGCGGAAAATCACAGGCGAGCTTTTCAAGACGCTGATGGAGAATATCGGCAATTCCGCCACCCGAGGCGGCCAGTGCTGCATACTGCGCCGGGGATGCCCAGGCCAGCGCGATATCCGGCTGCGCGTGGCCCAGCGCACAAACTTCTTCCTCGAAGAGCGGCGAGACCACGCTCGAAGAAGCGACGCTGCTCGGCAAGCGAGCGCGCCTCGAGAAGCCGGCTGAGATCGGTACCATAAAGGCGCGCGACGGTATGAAAGAGACCGATCGAACGGCCGAGCAAGCCATAGCGAAAGATGTTGCGCCGGAACATCAAAAGACGCCGGCGTCCCGTCCACATGCGGCCTTCCCAATAGCGCCGGCTCTCGCGATCCAGTTGCGGACGCAGGTGGCGCGCATAGGAGCGCAGATTGCGGCGGTCATCCGCCTCTCCAAAAAACAAATAGAATTCCTCCCAGCCCGGCAAGTGCCGTGCCCCGCACAGCTTCAGCCGGGTGAGTGCGACATGGGCGCGGTTGAGGTCGACAGCGGTAATCTTGCTCGGGTTGGCGGTCAGATAGCTCAAGACGTTGCAACCGCCGGAGGCAATCGTGACGATGTGATGGTGCGGCTCGATGGCGAGCGCTTCAAGATCGACGACCGGGTCTTCCCAGATCTGGGGATATACGAGACCGCGAAAGGCGAGCGTGAAGATGCGCTCAAGCAAGCCCTCACGGGATATGGCGCGCGATCGGTGCACCGCCTGGCGAAGCAATTGCCGCGTCTGGGACTTGCCCTCGATGGTTATGGTTCCGGTATTCATCCCTTGTCTTCCCTCGACTCGCCGAACGCCGCTTTCATTGCGGCTCTATTGAGCCTGGATGACGGTGGGATGACGAATTGGGCCGCTAGGGCTGACGCATCCTGACGGTTGCGATCACAGGATAATGGTCAGAACCGGCCGGCCCGCCGATGTAAGCCCTGCCCAACGGCTCGAGCATTTCGCTAACGAAAATATGGTCGATGTCGATTTGCGGCAATTGCAACAGCTTGGAGGACCAAGTTGGAAGAAACGTCAGGCGATTCAACCCGCTATTGCGCTGGAAAGTCTGAAGCTGGCGAGAATAGGGAGTCGCGTTGAAATCGCCCATGACGATGTGGTCGCCCGAAGAGCGATCGACATACTTCGCAAGTTCGACCATCTGGATGAGTTGCGAGCGCTGGTGCGGAAAGCGCGTGGAATGCACGCCGAAGACGCTCAGACCTTTGAGTTCGGGTCCAAATATCGCCCGGATAACGGGTGGACCGCGCCATAAGACGTGGCCTTCGGACTCTGCGATCGGGAATTTCGCCAGAACAGCCATGTCGCAGAAGGCGATCTCAAGACAGTTCACCTGATAGGGAAAGCTCGTGCGCAAGCGCTCGAAAACCTGGCGCTTCTCGCTGCCACTTTCGATGAGGACCACGATATCCGGAGAGTGGCGTTCGACTTCCTTGGCGACCGCCTCCCCATCCAAATTCTGAAGGCTTGCATTGAAGGACAGGATTTTGAGGACGCGGCCCTGCTCCGTCAGTCCCGATGGTTCGGACACGACATTGTAACTGATGATGTGCGGCCACAGGCCAACACCAATGTATCCGAGGATGATAAGGACCAGAGTCGTCAAAGTGCGCCCGCGGCGGAGGACGAAGCCGATCAGGCCGGCGAGCGCGATGATTCCGAATTGAAGGGTGAACTGAGCGAAGACGTCGAAATCAATCCATAAGACGCCAAGACGTCCAGCGGCCAATCCGACAAGGCCAAACACGACAACCCAAGCGCAGGCCGCACGGCCCCTTCGCCTGGCTTTGGCGGCTTTTAACGCAGCCGAATCGGGAGCTGGCGCACCGGCTTCGGCGCGTGAGCGCATTTCGGTCAAACGTGGCCTCGGAACGAACTAGATGAGCCGGCTTTCGAGCGGCAGAATCTGTTCCGGTGTACCAAAGCCGGGCAGCGCCTCAAAGCGCTTCTTCCACTCCGCGACTTTCGGCCAGGCCGAAATATCCAGGCCTGCTTCACCGGCGTAACGCAACACGGCGTAAACATCGATGTCGGCAATCGTCGGCTTCTTCCCGACGAGCCACTCGGATTTCGCGAATTCGTGCTCGAGCACGTTCAGCGCCGCTCTCGCCTCGCTGTCATACATGACGCGAGTCTCGTCGCCGAACTGGCGAAGGCCGCGCGCCCGCCCGCGCAATCTGAACACCGGTCCCGCCAGCTTGTCCCATGTCCAGAACAACCATTCCCGGACACGCTGGCGCTCGATCGGCGTCTTCGCGTCGAATTTCCCAAGCACGGTTGCCAGATGCTCGAGGATCGCCGCCGACTGACAGAGAAAGATTTGACCATCGCGTAAGCACGGCACCTGCCCAAACCGGTTCTTGACGAGATAGTCAGGCTGTTTGTGCGCACCCTCGCGCAGGTTGATATGGATGTAGGAAAAAGGGTGTTTGCACAGCGCCAGCATCAACGCGACGGTGTAAGTCGGCCCGGAAAGCGCGAAACCGTGAAGCGTGAAGCGTTGCTTGTCGATCGCGGCGCCGCCATTGCTTGGCGGTTTTGGGCGCGCCACGGGCTTTGGCCGCGCGGAAACGCGGGCAGTTCTCTTCGCCACCGGTTTCGCCGCCGGCCGTTTGGCGGCTTTCCTGGCGGGCTTGGCCATTTGCTTGGTTCCTCGTCCCATTTTCAGCATCCGGAATAAATCCGAGCACGGAGTATAGCGTGGACAAGTGAGAAACGGAAATGTCGCCTAAGCCATTGTTAAATGTAGTTAAAATTGAGCGTAAACAACTGGACGATTCGCCAATAAGCGGCCTAAAGCCCCAATTTCGCCTTAAGGATATCATTCACAGACTGCGGATTGGCCTTGCCGCCGGTCGATTTCATGACCTGCCCTACAAACCAGCCGAGCATGGTCGGCTTGGCTTTGACCTGGGCGACCTTGTCCGGATTTCCGGCAATGATCGCGTCCACCGCCGCCTCGATGGCGCCGGTGTCGGTCACCTGCCTCATGCCGCGGCTTTCGACGATCGCGGCCGGGCTGCCGCCCTCGGCCCAGACAATCTCAAAGACGTCCTTGCCCATTTTGCCCGAAATCGTGCCTGCCTGGATAAGGTCGATGATTTCACCAAGCTGGGCAGCGGAAACCGGGGACGCTTCGATCGACTGGCCCTCCTTGTTGAGGCGGCCAAAGAGTTCGTTGATGAGCCAGTTGGCGGCAAGCTTGCCGTCCCTGCCCTTGGCCACGGATTCATAGAAATCCGCACTCGCCCGCTCGGCCACCAGCACACCTGAATCATAGGCTGAGAGGCCGTAGGCCTGCATCAGACGGGCTTTCTTTTCGTCCGGCAGTTCGGGAATGTCCCTCTCGATCCCCGCAATCCAGGCTTCATCAAGTTCGAGCGGCAAGAGGTCAGGATCGGGGAAATAGCGATAGTCATGCGCCTCTTCCTTGGAGCGCATGGAGCGGGTTTCACCCTTGCGGGCATCGAAAAGCCGCGTTTCCTGGTCGATGCGCCCGCCATCCTCCAGGAGATCGACCTGGCGGCGTGCCTCATATTCGATGGCCTGGCCCATGAAGCGGATCGAATTGACGTTCTTGATCTCGCAGCGGGTGCCGAATTCGGCGCCCGGGCGGCGCACCGAGACGTTGATGTCGGCGCGAAGGCTGCCCTGCTCCATATTGCCGTCGCAGGTGCCGAGATAGCGCATGATCTGGCGCAGCTTCGAGACATAGGCCTTGGCCTCGTCGGCCGATCGCAGGTCCGGCTTGGAGACGATCTCCATGAGCGCAACGCCCGAGCGGTTGAGATCGACGAAACTCATGTCGGGGTGCTGGTCGTGCAGCGACTTGCCGGCATCCTGCTCAAGGTGAAGCCGTTCAATGCCGACTTCGACCTGGCGGCCGCCCTCGAGGTCGATCGTCACCGTGCCCTCGCCGACAATGGGCTGCTTGTACTGGGAAATCTGATAACCCTGCGGAAGGTCGGGATAGAAATAGTTCTTCCGGTCGAAGACCGAGCGCGGGTTGATCTTCGCCTTAAGCCCGAGGCCGGTGCGAACCGCCTGCGAGACACAGAATTCATTGATCACCGGAAGCATGCCGGGCATCGCCGCATCGACGAACGACACATGATCATTCGGCTCGCCGCCGAATTCGGCGGAAGCACCCGAAAAGAGCTTCGACTTGGAGAGCACCTGGGCATGAACCTCCATGCCGATGACGATTTCCCAATCGCCGGTTGCGCCCTTGATCCAGTCCTTCTGGTCGGCCACTCGCGCTGCTGAATTCATCTTGTCTTTCCGTTGCTTAAGGCGTCGTCCTAATCTTTTGTGTTGAGCGCTTCAAGAGCCCTGGGAACGGCGCAACTCCCGGCTGATCGCGCGGGCCAGGAGAACCAGACCCAAGAACAACCCGACCAGCACCGCGAGGAAAACATAGTCGGCCGCAACAGGCTCCCCAACGCCCACCAGCCAGCGCTTCCACACCTCGATGGCCATAATCAACACGACGACCACGGCAAACACGATGGCTGCGGCCCGCAGCACGCGCAGGAACAATGCCGCCGCAGTCTGCTCAGCCACGAGGTTTCCCCTCTCCGCTGCCCCGTGCTAACCACGGGCGAGTTTCCTTTGACCAATCAATCATCCCGGTCCCATGGCGCATTCGAAATCCGATCTCGACAATTTGAGCCCCGCAACCCGTCTCGTGGTGGCCGGGCGCGAGTATAGCGAACACGGCATCGTCAACCCAGCCGTCTATCACGCCTCCACGATCCTCTTTCCGACATATCAGACGCTGATCGACCGGGCGCAGGAATATACCTATGGACGGCGCGGGACACCCACGCTGCGCTCGCTCGAGAGTGCGGTCGCAACGCTCGAAGGCGGCCATGCCGCCAAGCTTTGTCCCTCGGGCCTCGCAACGGTCACGACGACGCTCTTGTCGTTGTTGCGAACCGGAGATCACCTGCTGGTGACCGATGCCGTCTACGGGCCGACGCGACTCTTCTGCGATACGATGCTCAAGCGGCTCGGGATCGAAACGACTTACTACAACCCATTAGTCGGCGCGGGCATCGCCGATCTCATTCGTCCCGAAACACGCGTGGTCTATTGCGAGACGCCAGGCTCGCAGACGATGGATGTCCAGGACGTTCCAGCGATTGTGAAAGCCGCGCATGAGGTGGGATGCCTCGTCGTGCTCGACAATACCTGGTCGGGCGGGCGTTATTTCAACGCCTTTGCGCATGGCTGCGACGTCTCCATTCAGGCGGCGACCAAATATATCGTCGGGCACTCCGATGCGATGATGGGCACGATCACCGCGACCGAAGCAGCCTGGCCGTTGATCAAGGAGGGCTACGAAACGCTCGGCCAGCATGCCGGACCTGATGATGTGTTCCTCGCCCTGCGCGGCCTGAGGACTCTGGATGTGAGGCTCGAACGCCATATGAAGAATGCGCTCATCGTCGCGGAATGGCTGAAGGCGCGCGATGAAGTCGAAGAAGTCCTCTACCCTGCCCTTCCCGGTGCGCGCGGTCACGAACTGTGGAAGCGCGATTTTACCGGGGCCAGCGGCCTCTTCTCGGTCCGCCTGAAGCCGACATCGGAGGCATCGCTTGCAGAAATGCTGGATGGCCTCGAACTGTTCGGCATGGGCTATTCCTGGGGCGGGTATGAAAGCCTGGTGGTGCCGTTCAAACCGCATCGCGTCGCCAGCGAATGGCCGGAAGGTGCGCCCTATCTGCGGTTCCACATCGGCCTTGAAGATCCGGCCGATCTCCTCGCCGACCTCGAAGCCGGGTTCGGGCGGCTGCGGCCGGCTTGAAATTCCGGCATGACGGGCCATCTGTGGCGCGACATTTGTGAGGATCGATCCATGCGCATTTCAGCCAGCCTGCTTGCGATTTTCCTGGGGCTTACCGCGTCATTGACAGCGGTTGCCCAGGAGGCGGACGATCCGGAACTGATTTTCAAGAAGACGACAGTGTGGCGCATGCTCTCCCCCGACGCCAAGCTTGCGACCTATGCGATCGACGACCCGCTGGTCGAAGGCGTGGCCTGCCATTTCACGGTGCCGGAGATCGGCGGCTGGGCGGGTTGGGCCGGCTTTGCCGAGGAACGTTCGGAAACCTCGCTTGCCTGCCGGCAGATCGGGCCGATCGCCTTCAAGGGCAAATTCGAACAAGGCGAGGAAGTCTATCAGCAGCGCCGCTCGCTGTTCTTCAAGAAGATGCAGATCGTGCGCGGCTGCGATGCCAAGCGGAATGTGCTTGTCTATCTGAGCTATACCGACAAGCTGATCGAAGGCAGCCCGCAGAACTCCACCTCAACCGTGCCGCTCATGCCATGGGGCACGATACCGGCACCCAAATGCAGCGACTTCCTTGAGAAATGACGGATTGGAGTTGAGCAATGCGGCACGCGCGACTTATGGCATCATGGCTTAGTGGCGCGATCGCCATTCTCGTCCTCGCCGCCGTGCCCGCCGCCGCCAATGACTCAACTGCGGAAATGGGCGCCGGCGGCCTCACCATGGTGCGCAACTGGGACGTGCGCATGGAAAAGGAAGACCTCTACATCTCGCCCGAAAAGGTGACGGTCGATTACATCTTCCGCAATATGGCGAAAGTGCCGAAGGAGTTTCTGGTCGCCTTCCCGATGCCCGACCTCGAGCCAGACGCCTATATCGAAAGCGACATCGGCATCCCCAATTATAACAGCGACAATCTCCTCGGCTTCACCGTGACGGTCGATGGCGCGGCGATCGAGCCCAAGATCGACATGCGCGCCCTGAGCTACGGCGTCGATGTCACCGATACGGTCAAGGCGGCAGGCCTGCCGCTCAATCCCCTGGCGGAGGCAACGCGCGACGCGGTCAAGGCGCTTCCCGCGGAAGCACGCGATCAACTGGCCGCGAAGGGGATCATCTTCGATGATGGCAGCGGCGCAGTTCCATCATGGACGCTGAAATCGAGCTATTACTGGATGCAGAGTTTCCCGCCCGACACGCCGGTCCATGTCTCGCACAGCTATACGCCCGGTACGGGATCGGGCTTCTACTATCCAGGCGCTCTCGATGAGGGCGGCTATCGCGACCGCTATTGCGTCGACAGTGGCACGGCGAACGTGATCGCCAAGAAATTCAAGGAGGTCGGTAACGGGTTGCTGGTCGAGCACCGGGTCGACTACATCCTCAAGACCGGCGCCAATTGGGCGACGCCGATCGGCGATTTCCGCCTCGTGGTTGACAAGCTCAAGCCGGACTCGGTCGTCAGCTTTTGCATGGATGGCGTCAAGAAGATCGGTCCGACGCAGTTCGAGGTGCGCAAGACCGATTTCGTGCCGAATGCCGACCTCAGAATCCTGGTTCTCGACCCGCACCCACCCCAATGACGTCAGGAGTGAGGAGCGGCGGCGCTTGCAATCTGGGCCGCGCTCTTGCCACGCGTGGCCGCATCCCGAATTAACGGGAAGGTTCCGTCCGCGGAAAGGCCTCGCAGGTTTATGATTTCTCGCTGGACGAGAAGCAAGGCTCCAAGCAACCTCGCCTGTGGCTATCTGCATCACCAGGACAGCGTTGCCGATCACGTCGGCTTTGCGCTTCTCGCCTTTGGGGCCTTTAGGCATTCAACAGTCTTAAGCTCATTGTTGGCGGCAGAGGCAAGGCGTGAACTGTCCTCTTTTCACGCGGTGCCCACGACCCTGGGCGCGGTCAGCATTACCCTCTGGTGCCTATTGCTAGGTTGACCTTCCCCTCTGCCTACCGTCAAGCATATAGGAAACCGGCCCGATCCGCGACAGGGCGTCAAGCGGGGCTAAATTTCAAACTGAGACACTACCCAGCCGCGAATAGCACAATGGGCGTTCTGCAGCAGTATCGCGCGGGCCTCATCAGCGCCTCCCAGCGACCAATCCGCCTAAACGGCATCCAACCTAGCGTGAATGTTCAGATGAAGCGAGCCCAGCACCGAGCGGCACTCGATCGCGTCCATCGGAGCTTATACGGTTAGCCAGTCGCTAGGCGCGCGGCCATTAATCCACCGTCAGGCCCAACATCTCCTTCGCCGTTTGAAAGTATGAACCCTTTTCGGCGGGCTCACGCGTCATCTTCGAAATTCCCACAGTGACCGCAAGCACGACCATCAATCCAACGGCGAGTAAGACCGATGCACCGCCTCTCGGCTGGCGAGGTGGTTCCTTGGTAGCCATGGCCCCTCCGGTTCTCGCGTCCCACGCTGTCAGACATCAGCAAAGCGGCTTTTGTTTGCCTTTACGAATTCACAATATGTTCTGCAGGCACTGGCAGCATCACGGAGCCGGGGATGACCGACAATTTGAGGTTCGTAGTCGAGCGGCGGATGAAGCGAGCCCAGCACCGAGCGGCGCTCGATCGCGTCATTCGGAGCTTATACGGTTAGCCAGTGGCTAGGCGGCGAGAACCATGGTGTTGAAAGATACGCCAATTCCCATCTCGTCGCACCAGCACCCATGTCATCCGATAGGGAAATGGCTCGGCTCCATCCTGAAAATCGACGTGACCAGCCGTGACCGCAATGTCTGGGCCAAGCATTGCCACGCGTGGGTGCGGATAGGACTTCACGCGTACATTGGGACCGCGGTTGCCAAAGTAGGTCCGGATTGCTGAACGGCCGATCTGAAGCTCATCGATCGAGCCGAACAGCGTGGCGTCCTCGGTATAGAGAGCCATATGTGCATCGAGGTCATGGCTGTTGAAGGCGGCGATCCACTGCGCCAACAATGCTTCAATCGAAGTCGCTTCCATCTGCCTACCTCCCGTCTCGTGACCGATCCTTACCGGTCCGAGTTTCCCGATCCCGATCTCAGCCAAGTCTTTGAAAGTAAGGCGCGACCCCGAGTGGATTCGAACCACTGACCTACAGCTTAGAAGTCAACGGCAGGCTGAGCAAGTTCAACACCCTTCTGACATTACCCCCCTTTTCGGCCCTATTGAAAATGCTGCCGAAACAGGAGCGGTCAGAACGGCCGTAAAGATGCGGGCGCATTGCGGTTGCATAGCGATCGCAATGCAAATCCGTTTGCCCTTCGATTGCCCCTTTTCGACAACCTCATTGATTTCATTGGGTAAGGCAGCCTTGGCGTCGGTGCCCGCTAAAGGACCTTAGCAAGATAGATCCCCAACATTGTTAGTAAGAGGCCGACAATTGCTGGTCCTAGGACAAACATCTGAAAGTTGCTTCGTCTTCTCTCGCGATCATCGTACCGAATCTTCCCTTGTCCGACTAGGCAATTCCATCCGGGGCGCAACCAACCGACGGCCTTGCTATGGATGTACGCAACCACAAATGGTGGCACCCAAACTAGAAGCCCCACCAGAGAAGCCAAAAGCGGGGATAATTGGAGATCGAAGGTCTTAATGACAAAGCGCGCGAGCAAAAGTGTCACTGCCATGGCCATGACCCATACAACCGCCGGGTTCATGATTTTGCGATAGAGAGACGGCCTCAGTATCTCGTGTACGAGTTCGTCAAACTTCTCCATAAGCTTCCCGGCAATTACATCATCGCCTTTTGTTTGATAGGTAATTCTTGCATTGCCTCGGCCGTGTTCCCTCATGCTAAAACTTGCACGAAGGTCACCTGCTTTCACAGTGAGAATGATTGACGTTATCGACCGCAGCTTGGAATTCGTAAAGGTTAGAAGATCTTCCTCCGTTGTGTCACGGGCAAACGAACCGTCCGACAACACGAAATCCCAATCAATGTTATCTTCTGAGTCCAGGTAGGTGATCATGTACTTGATCCGCCTGTCAATCCTGTCTCGCACTTCAGCATCGTCAATCCCCGGATGGTCTCTTCGCACCTCCTTCTCGTACTTACTGCGCGACCGTTCCTGCTCTGATTCCAACCGGCGTCTACGTTTCTCTTCCCCTATAGCGTCTCTCGCTACTTGAGATAGCTTCTGGAGAAAGTCTGAATCGATCACCACGACGCCGGCGATCGTTTTTTCGCGCGAGATAATCATTTGCCGTCCCCTGCCGAAGCAACAAATAAACCACACCAAGTCAGTCTTGGCGAATCGACTTTGGTCGCGCGCGTCTTACTGTAGACGGTCTCTTGCCTGTCCTCAGTTGTACTCAGTTTCGTCTGTAGTCGGTCCAATTAGGATTGCGAACAACCTGATCACCTCGCCACAGTGCGGGCGCGGATGATCTGAAATGATTACTTGGTTCAAATCTCTCCTCAAGAAGAAAGAGGCGTCCTTCGATCCTTGGGCGGCCCTCATCGACGCGTCTGCGCAGACTGCCGCGGGCATCAGCGTCAGCCCGACCTCTGCTCTGCGTTGCGTGCTCGTGCTGGCTGGCGTCCGCGTTCGGTGCGAAACGCTCGGCAGCCTTCCCCTTCACCTCTACCGTCGCCAAAAAGATGGCGGGAAGGAACGTGCAGACGACCATGCGCTCTACCGAGTGCTTCACGATCGCCCGAATGGCTGGACGTCGGCCGCTGATCTCATCATGCAGCTGGAGATGGACTCGATCCTCTACGGCGGCGCCTACGCCCTCGCCAATCGCAGCGGAGATCGCATTGTCGAACTGATCCGACTCCAACCTACTGCAGTCTCTGTCGAGACTGACGACAGCCTCGAGCCGACATACGAAGTCACTCTGAAGAACGGCGGCCGGCGAAAGTATACGTGGCGCGACATTCTTCATGTTCCTGCCCTTGGCGATCTGTCCGCCATCCGCCAGGCTAGCGGCGCCATAGGCCTTTGCCTGGCGTTGGAGCAGCATGGTGCGCGCATCTTCTCCAATGGAGGTCGGCCATCGGGCGTCCTCAAGTATGGACGACGCCTTTCGAAGGAAGCCTCGATCGGCTTCGTGCCAGCTGGGAAAGCCAGTACGCCGGCGACAATTCTGGCCGGACAGCATTGCTCGACGCTTCCATTTGCCTTCCCGTCTCGTGACCGATCCTTACCGGTCCGAATTTCCCGATCCCGATGTCAGCCAAGTCTTTGAAAGTAAGGCGCGACCCCGAGTGGATTCGAACCACTGACCTACAGCTTAGAAGGCTGCTGCTCTAGTCCAACTGAGCTACGGGGCCGCAAACTCTTCAGTGAGTCCAGTTGTCGGGCCGGCCCCATCTGAAATTATCCGAATAGGATTTGCGCTGCATCCGGATCGGCGGGTCGGCAACCACTTCATAGGGAATGCCGTTGCGCTGGGCGTAGGTCTCGGCCTCAGCGCGGTTGTCGAAGACCAAGCGCACCTGCTGGTCGGTATTGCTGGATGACGTCCAGCCCATCAACGGGTCGGCGCTGCGGCGGACATCCGGCGCAAGCTCGAGGATCCAGTTGTCGACCTTGCCCTTGCCCGACTGCATGGCGCTGCGGGCCGGCCTATAAATGCGTGCCACCACGGCAATTTCTCCTTCGATCGCCCGCCAAAGCCTCACAGGGAAGGTGGTCGGGGTGGCCAGATTCGAACTGACGACCCCCTGCGCCCAAGGCAGGTGCGCTACCAGACTGCGCTACACCCCGCGACCGCCTGCGCCCGGAGGCTCTTTCGTGAGGCTGTGCATAGACGCAAATGCCTCGTGCGGGCAAGGGTTCAGCTTGGCGCATTGCCAAAGATGGGATGATAGACGTGGTCGCCGGGCTTGAGGCCAAGCCGGGCCGCGGTGCCCGCCCCGACTTCAAGAACGCTCTTGACCGGCTCCTCGACGCCAATCACCGCTTCGGAAAGCGGTTCGGTATTGGCGCCAATCGCGATCACCGTCCCGTCCTCGCGGATGAAAATCATGTCCAAGGAAATGTAGGTGTTCTTCATCCACATATGGACGGGGCGCGGCGCGCCGAAATCGAACAGCATGCCTTCATCGGCCGCCAGCTCCTTGCGGAACATGAGCCCCTTCTGGCGAGCTTCTGGGGTGTCGGCGATCTCAGCCTTGAAAATTTCCTTCGCGGTCTGGGACTCGACCGTCACCGGCTCGATGCGCAGCTTTACAACGTCCTGCGCCGAGGCCGAGCCGACAAGCAGCGAGAGGAACGCAAAGGCCAAACACGCGAGCCATAGCGCAGCGCGGGCGTGATGTGCCGGTCTAGTTTGTATGCGGTGGGCCACGATCGAGAGACAGGCGGACTTCGGCGGCCATCGATCCCTTCGGCCCACTGCCGAAACGGACATAGACGGTTTGATCCGGCACGAGTTCAGCGATCGCCGTTTTGCGCAGGGTCTCCATGTGGATGAAGATATCGGGATAGCCCTCACCCTGGCTCAGAAATCCGAATCCGCGAGCCCGGTTAAACCACTTGACCTTCACCGGGACCCAATTGCTTGACGGGGAAACTGTAACATGAGTGCGTACCGGACGCTCAACCGGATGAATCGCGGTTGAGGTATCGACGGCCAGCACACGCAGGCATTGATATCCCTTCTGCCGCTCGACGGCTTCGCACGTGATGCGCGTGCCTTCAAGTGGCGCATCGAATCCATCGCGCTTGAGACAGCTGAGGTGCAAGAGCACATCCGCCATCCCACTGTCCGGAATGATGAATCCATAGCCGCGCGCTATGTCGAACCATTTCACGAAGCCGGTAACTTCTATGATCTTGATTTGGGTATCAGGACTCTGCTGTCCTAGCCCACCGGCCGCATTCGCTCCGTGGGTTTCGCTCCCCGCCATGACTTACTACCCGTCTGCACATGGAGCGGCACTGCCTCACCCTACCGCCCATGATTCAATCTGATGAACTCTCCTCGGTTTGTACAGTGCTCGGTCGGCGATGGGATGTGGATAACGCCAAGCTGTGATCAATTTCGCACGCTGTGTGGAAGGAGTACCACAGCCCTTCATCGCAAAGGTTTCTAATCTCTGCGGAATCGACGCAGACTCATGTCACGCGCGGAGTCTGGAATCTCGTGTCAATGCGAAAATTTATTTCCGCTGCGCGAAATAGCGCTGGACAATCAAAAAATTTCTCGAACTCCATTTCGCCCAATCGAATCACACGAGCCGCTGCACCACATGATTGAGCGTCTCGCCGAGTTCGGCATGGATCGCGAGGTCTGAAAAACTATCGAGCGGCGTCGGTTCGCGGTTGATGATCACCAGTTTGGCGCGATTGTGCTTGGCGATGATCGGCAACCCCGACGCAGGATAGACCTGCAATGAAGATCCGACCGCGAGGAACAAGTCGGAATCCAAAGTAGCCGCGCGAGCCGCCGCCATCTCGGCGTCCGGCATCGGCTGGCCGAAGGATATCGTCGCCGACTTCACGAGCCCTCCGCATTCGAGGCAGGCGGGCACTTGGTTGGTTTGCGCAATTTCCTCGCGCACCCAGTCAAGCTCGTGGCGTCTGCCGCAGCTCAGACACTTGGCGAAGGTGCCATTGCCATGAACCTCGATGATGCGATCGGCCTCGACGCCGGCGCGGCGATGAAGGTCGTCGATATTCTGGGTTATGATCGTATGGACACGCCCCTTGGCGACCAGATCGGCGACAGCACGATGCGCCGGACCTGGAACGGCGTCGCTGAAGGCTGCGTGGATGATGAAATAGCGCCGCCAGGCTTCAAGGCGTGTCTCGGGAGATTTGAGGAAATCGGCAAAGGGGATCGGCCGGAACTGGGTCCACAAGCCATTGGGCGAGCGGAAATCCGGAACACCGCAGTCGGTCGAGATTCCGGCACCGGAAAACAGTACGCAGCGGCGCGCGGACTGGACCAGTCCGACCAGCTCGTCTAAGACCTCGGACACGCTAATTGCCGCTCCCTGGGAGACCTTCGATGAAATATCTGCATACCATGATCCGCGTCAGCGACCTCGACAAGTCTTTGGATTTCTTCGTCAATAAGCTCGGCTTCGTGGAGCAGCGGCGGCATGTCAACGACAAGGGACGCTATACGCTGGTGTTCGTCGCGGCGCCTGAGAGCCCGGATGCGCCAGTGGAGCTCACTTATAATTGGGACCCCGAAGTCTATACCGGCGGACGCAATTTCGGGCATCTCGCCATCGAGGTCGACAATATCTACGACTATTGCGCGAAGCTTCAGAAAGCCGGGATCGTGATCAACCGGCCACCCCGCGACGGGCGCATGGCCTTCATCAAGACGCCCGATGGAATTTCGATCGAGCTTCTGAACAAGGACCGCGCGCTTCCGCCCCAAGAGCCGTGGCTTTCAATGCCGAACACCGGAAGCTGGTAACACCGCTTACGCCATCAACTGCCCGCCATTGACCTCGATCACCTGGCCGGTCACGTAGCCGGACGCCTTGTCGCTGGCGAGATAAACGAATGTGCCGGCGCAATCCTCGGCGACGCCGAGCCTTTGCATCGGTATGGTGCGCCGCGTGGCTTCGAGCTTGTCCAGCGTCGAATGGCGATCGTGGAACGCGGTGTGGATCGTGCCGGGCGATACGCCGTTCACCCTGATGCCATCGGCGGCCAGTTCCCGCGCCATGGTCTTGGTGAAGGCGGAGACAAATCCCTTGGTGCCGGCATAGACCGATGAGCCGGCACTGCCGCCACCCTTCGCAGCGATCGACGTCACGTTGATGATGTTGCCATGCCCCTGTTTCTGCATGAGGCGCGCGGCGGCGCGGCAGCAGGCGAAGAGCTGCCGGATATTGAGGTCGAGCACCTGGTCGTAAAGCGCATCGTCGAAATCGACGAGGTTGCGGCGTTCGACCATGCCGCCAGCATTATTGATGAGGACATCGAGGCCGCCCAAACGCGCTGCGGCGTGCTGCATCAACTGTTCGGCCGCGTTCGGCGACGTGAGATCGAGCTTGAAGGTCGCAATTCCGGCTTCGTCGAAATCCGCAAGCTCAGGACCGCCGCCCCAATATTGCGCCAGAACATTGCCGCCAGCCTCTGCGAGGGCGCGAGAGGCAGCGCCGCCAATTCCCGTCACGCCGCCGGTCACGACGATCCTCTTGCCGCTCAGTTCACCCATCGATGACCACCCTCAATAGCGAAAATCGCGTTCAGATTAGGCTGCGAAGGCTCGTCCTGGCCACAGGCAAACGCTGTTGAAGGCCACTCAGTCTTATTGCGCACATGAAAAACAGCCGTCGCCGGCGAGCAAGCGGGTTCGCTTGGCCGGTGAGGGCAACCATGTCTGAGTTCACTTCGGATGGTCCTCGGCCTCACGACGTATCGTTGAGGGGCGGCATGACATTGCGGGCGAGCCAGTCGCATTCTTTGAGGATCGCGTCGATCTCGTGCTTCGGCCGCTCTCGGAAGCCTGGCGGCTTTCCGGGGCGCAACGGGCTCCAGCGCTCCGGGCGGCGCTCCTCGATGGGCTTGGCCTGCCAGCGTGCGAGCCGCATCGCCTGGCGGGGAATGTCTTGCAATGCATCGATGGCGGCCAGGATCCGGCGGATCAGTTTCGTCGCATCGACCATGCCGTCGTCGGCGGCATTGTCCTCGGCAACAGGTGCCGGTGACGGTGCCTGGTGGTAGACGAGATAGAGGGGAAGGTGCGGATTGCCGCCAATGTCGACGATCTGGAGGCGTGGTTCTGGCCGCCGGCGCGTGATGGGTCTGCGATAGCCCGGTTCGTACCGATTGGGCGGGTCGAACAGGCTGAAGGACGGGCGGCGTAGTCTGCGGAGTTTTATGAGTGTGGGTTCGGGTTTGACTTCATCCTGGGTCCGGGCTTTGTGTTCGCTCGGGATTTCAGGCTTCGCCTGCACCGGGCGTTTGGTCGGAGCCTCCAGCACGATATTGCGGGCCGCAACGAAGATCAGCCGCCGCACGGCTGATTCCGCCTTGCGCAGTTTGCCAGCCACCAGGAGGTAGAGAGACTTCGACACCCGCGCGACGGTCTCACCCTCGCTGAGCCCGAACTCGGCGAGCAGGTCCTTGACCTGCCCCAGCAGCGGCACCCTGTTGTGTTCGACGGCCAAATCCCAGTCCATGCGGCCACATAGAACACATACGGAACTTAGTCAATATAAAAATGAGAGCCGATCGTCATGCCAGCGAAAGCTGGCATCCCCTGACGCGGTGCCACCAGAGGAGATGATTCAGGGGACCCCAGCTTGCGCTGGGGTGACGGGAAGCGAGTTGGGGGTGTCGCTTGCGCTGATGGTTGGGTCCCGGCTTTCGCCGGGATGACGTTGGTTGGTGGTTCTACCCCTCACCCGGCATGTTGCGCATGCCATCCTCTCCCGCGAGGAGAGCGGGGAAGGTAGTCCGTATACGGATAGATTTGTTGGCGCCGCGAGGCTCACATCGCCTTGACGATCTCGTCCGTCATCTTCTTGGCGTCGCCGAACAGCATCATCGTGTTGTCTCGGTAGAAGAGCGTGTTGTCGATGCCGGCATAGCCTGACGACATGCCGCGCTTCACGAACATCACCGTCTTTGCCTTCCACACTTCGAGCACCGGCATGCCGAAGATCGGCGATTGCGGATCTTCCTTGGCTGCGGGGTTCGTCACGTCATTGGCGCCGATCACGAAGGCGACATCGGCCTGAGCAAATTCGGAATTGATGTCCTCAAGCTCGAAGACCTCGTCATAGGGAACGTTCGCTTCGGCCAAGAGCACGTTCATGTGGCCGGGCATGCGGCCCGCCACCGGATGGATCGCATATTTGACGGTGACGCCGGCGGCTTTCAGATGATCGGCCATTTCGCGCAAGGCATGCTGGGCCTGGGCGACCGCCATGCCATAGCCCGGCACGATGATGACGGAGCCCGCATTCTTCATGACGAAGGCCGCATCATCCGCCGATCCCTGCTTGACGGTGCGCGTCTCGGGGCCGCCGACCGCCGAAGTCTCGCCGCCGAAGCCGCCGAGGATCACGCTGATGAAGGAACGGTTCATCCCCTTGCACATGATGTAGGAGAGGATGGCACCCGACGAGCCGACCAAGGCGCCGGTGATGATGAGCGCGGTATTGGCGAGCGTGAAGCCGATGCCCGCCGCCGCCCAGCCCGAATAGGAATTGAGCATCGAGATGACGACCGGCATATCGGCGCCGCCGATCGGGACGATGAGCAACAGGCCAAGTGCCAAGGCGATGATGACGATCAGCCAGAAATCGATGGCACTCTGGCTCGCATAGAAGCCGTAGATGAAGAAGACGAGCGCCAATGCCAGCACGATATTGATGACATGGCGGAACGGCAGGATGATCGGCTTGCCGCTCATCCGACCGTCGAGCTTGAGGAAGGCGATGATCGAGCCGGTAAAAGTGAGCGCGCCGATCGCCGCGCCGAGCGCCATTTCGATGCGGCTCTGTGCATGGATTTCGCCGCCCGTCGCGATGCCGAAGGCATCCGGCGCATAGAAGGCGGCCGCCGCCACGAAAACGGCCGCAAGACCGACCAGCGAGTGGAAGGCAGCGACGAGCTGCGGCATTGCCGTCATGGCGATGCGCCGCGCCGTCACCGCACCGATCGCGCCGCCGATGCCGAGACCGGCAATGATGAGGATCCACGGCAGAACGCCCTGCGGCGCGGCGAGCGCCAATGTCGTGACGATGGCGATCGCCATGCCGACCATGCCGTAGAGATTGCCCTGGCGCGACGTGACCGGGCTTGAGAGCCCGCGCAGCGCCATGATGAACAGGCCGCCGGCGATCAGATAGAGAAGTGCAGCGAGATTGGCCGACATCCCACTACTTCCCCTTCTTCTTATACATCGCGAGCATGCGCTGGGTGACCAGGAACCCGCCGAAGATGTTCACCGAGGCGAGGATCAACGCGAAGAAGCCGAAGATCATCGCAACCACCGAGCCTGAGGCAATAGCCCCGGCGCCAACCGCGAGAAGTGCGCCGACCACGATCACCGAAGAGATGGCGTTGGTGACCGACATCAAGGGCGTGTGCAATGCCGGCGTCACGTTCCACACCACGTAGTAACCCACGAACACCGCCAACACGAAAATGGCGAGCAGCGAGATGAAGGGATCGACCGAATGCGCCATCTGTTCCATGGGAGCCTCAGGCTTTGAAGATGGGATGAACCAGTGCGCCGTCCTTGGCGATCAAGGTCCCCTTGATGATCTCGTCGTCGAGATCGACCTTGAGCGTGCCATCCTTGGCGACCAGCAGATCGAGGAAATTGGCGAGGTTCTTGGCAAAGAGCGGCGAGGCATTGCCGGCGAGCTTGCCCGCCAGATTCACCGTGCCGATGATGCTGACACCATTATGGACGACGATATCGTCGGGCCGCGACAAGGGGCAGTTGCCGCCCCTCTCGACCGCGAGATCGACGATCACCGAACCGGGCTTCATGCTCTCGACCATTTCCTGCGTGACGAGCACCGGCGCCGGGCGGCCGGGGATCAATGCGGTGGTGATCACAACATCCTGCGTCTTCACATGCTGGGCAACGAGGGCTGCCTGCTTCTGCTTGTCTTCCGCCGACAATTCCTTGGCATAGCCGCCAGCGGTCGCCGCATCCGCGACATCGGCGAAGACGAACTTGGCGCCCAGGCTCTTCACCTGTTCTTCGGTCGCCTTGCGCACATCCGTCGCCGAGACGATGGCGCCGAGACGGCGCGCCGTGGCGATCGCCTGCAAGCCGGCAACGCCGACACCCATGATGAAGACCTTGGCGGCGGGCACGGTACCGGCCGCCGTCATCATCATGGGAAAGGCGCGCCCAAAATAAGCCGCGGCATCGACCACCGCCTTGTAGCCGGCGAGATTGGCCTGGCTTGAAAGGATATCCATGGCTTGCGCGCGGGTGATGCGCGGCATGAGCTCCATGGCAAAAAGCATCGCTCCCGATTTGGCGAGAGTGTCGAGCCCGCCACGCTCGCCATAGGGCTCGAGCCCCCCGGCAATGATCGCGCCCTTCTTGAGCGAGCGCACCAATGCCTCGCTCGGGCGCCGGATGGTCAGGACGATATCGGCGTCGCCGAAGCCTTCCGAACCCTTGACGATTTCGGCGCCGGCCGCCGCATAGGCATCGTCACCGATAAAGGCCTTGGCGCCGGCTCCGGATTCGACCGCGACCTTGAGACCCTTCTTGGCATAGGCCTTGACCGTGTCGGGGGATGCGGCGACACGGCTTTCGCCGGGATGGCTTTCGGCCGGGATGACGATTTTCATGAGGGGTGGCGGATCAGCCGACGCTCATGGCGGTCAGCAGGCCGAAGAGGACGAGCGCGCCGCCCGACAGGAACCACTTCTCCCCGCCGGACTTGAGGTCGACCAGCACAGTCACCACGCCGACGATCAATCCGGCAAAGCCAAGGAACACGCCCCAGCCTGCCGCAAATCGGAAGGCAACCAGCGAAACCAGGGTGTAGAAAACCAGGATCGACAGCGCGATCGACCCCTTGATGAAGGCATCATAGGTCGCCTGATGCGCCGAAATATTGCCCGCGGAAGCGTTGCCGTGAGCCGAATGATCCGCCATGGTCGCAAATCCCCTGTCGATTTTCTGCGGGGCCATACCTAGCCCACCTTGAAGCCGCGCCGCAAGCCGAAGCAAACGACGCGGCGTTGAGTCTCAGCCGGGCCAAAATCCGGCGATTTGCTGGCTTCTCCTCGGCCGGCGGCGGAAGACCAAATTCACGATCCCGATACGACAACTTCGCTTAGACAGACATCGTCGCCCACCCGTATCCGCCCCGCCTCCAGCACCCTGCAATAAATCCCAAGATGGCCGTCGAGCTTCTGCGAAATTGCGGTGTGGACGCGCTTGTCGAAGGGCACATCCGGTTCCTGCGCGATCGAGGTGAAGGCGCAGCGCACGCAAGGCTCGTTGCCTTCGAGACTTACATTGCCGATCGACAGTCGCCGGCCGAGCCACTCTTGCTCGATCGTCGCCGCGCCGGCATGGGTTTCGATCACCAGGTTGCAGCGGAAGCGCCGCGCATCGATCGTCGCGTCGGGAAGGATCTCCTGCAATGCCGACATCGAGCTCGTCGTCAGCAGGTGAATGGGCGAAAGCGCATAAAGCGGCTGGGCATTCGCCGTTCCGTCATAGGGCCTGAACTCGACGACGAAGCCGAGATAGGCCGAAAGCGCGAGCGCCCCCTGCTCTGCTCCGATCCATGAGGCCTGGTCGATGCTGATTTCGACGCCATCGGAGCCAAGCCGCGCCAGTACATTCGGCAAGGGCCGCCAATGCTTATGCCGGCCCGGTGCTGCAACCTCGCCCGTCTCTTTCGCATAAAGACCGATCTTCCGGTCACCGGCCAGCCCGCCACTCTCAATTTCGACCGCTTGCAGCAATTCGCCGCCCATCGAGCTCACAGGATAGCGCCTGATATCGCGTACCCGTCCGACCACCCTGCCGCCCGAAGCATAATCCTGCGCCATTCAATTGACCCTTATGAACGCGAAATCCTTGATCGTCCGCGGCCGCACCATGACCGCATTCTGCGCCCCTTCGGTGAGCGATGTCACCTCGGCCGAGAGATAGAGGTTGATCTCATCCGTGGTGATCTCGCCATCCGCCACATAATCCGCTTTGCCTCCAAGCCCGGCAATCAGCGACTCCGTGAAAGCGCCATTCTTCCATTCCGGCCGTTCGATCGACACTTCCCGCCCCGTCGAGGAGGAGAACATGACGACGCCGGTCTCGGCCCGCGACAGGCTATTGACCACGGCCGTTGCATCGAGCGTCGACAGGGCGCCGTCGATCGCCTGCCCCGAATGGCAAGCATCGATGAAGAATAGGACTTTCCCGGCAATCGCACCGATCGCGTCGCGCAATTGCGCCTCCGATATGGCGCTCGATCTGAGGCGCGCCGCATCCGGTGTCGCCTCGACGGGAAGGAAGTAAAAGCGCTGCCGCTCGTCCGTCAGCCCATGCCCCGCAAAGAACAGGATCGCCGTATCGTCGGGACCTGCCGTCTGCTCGAGCCATGTCAGCGCGTCGAGAATATTGGCGGCCGTCGCCTTGCCGTCGACCAGGAGCCGCGTTTCGACGAGGCCGTATTGCCGGCCCATCTGCGCGCGCAAGAGCGTGTCGAGATCGCGCGCATCATCATCGGCATAGGTGAGCTTGAGCGCCGGATCGGCATAGTCGCTGACCCCGACGAGCACCGCATAGAGCTTGGCACGCGGAGGCGGCGCGGCGGCGCCTGACCAGCTAATCTTGATACTTGCAGGAAGACCCGTCGTCTTCTCGCCAACCGCGATCAGCGAGATTTCGCAGTCGCGACGTGGGACGGCGACATCGATGACATTTTCCTCATCCGGCGTGATGACCATGGCCGCGCGCCCGGCCAGAGGCCGCCCGTCGATAAGCACATCGATGCGTGTCACCGCCTGCCCGGATGGCGAACGTAAACGGTAATGGACCGCGAGCTTGGGATCGCTGATCTCGGCACCTCCGGCCGGATCTGTAATCTCGATAATCGGCGGCAACAGATCGGCCACCGGCGCATCGGTGTCCTTGCGCTTGGCAATGCGATTGGCTTCTTCAAGGGCCTTGCCCTCATCGAGCATCCCCAGGACCAGGCCGACGATGTCGGGTCTATAATACCGATCATGGAAGCGTGCGGCTGGGAAGAAATCCGGCGTCTCGTGCCAGGACCGGTTCACATGCCAGCCGATCAGATCTTCGCCACCCGGTGAGGCGGCATAGTAACCGGTCGTCGTCCAGGCAATCCAGCGCTTGTCCGGCACATGCACGAAGAAGGAAAGCAGCAACTGCCCATCGCTGACCCTAAACCAGCGGATCGTGCCATCGCCCATCGCCGCGACCAGGATTTGCCCATCGGCGGAGAGAGCAACGCCCCAGGCGGTATCGGGCACCGTCATCCGCCAGATGCGATTGCCTTGGGCATCAAAGCGTGAAATCGACCAGTCGGCACCGAGCACGAAGCTTTGCCCATCCGCCGCGATTGCCAAGCTGCGCGCCTGCTCCCCCTCCTCGAGCGCCAGAATTTTCTCGCCGAGCCGCGCCGGTCCCCCATCGGGCCAGCCTGATATGGGCAACGAGCGTGTGTCAGGTGCGACATAGCCGGCCGGCACTTGCGGCGACGGTTTGAAATCGAGCATCGCAAGATCGAAGCGCCACGGATCTTCTGCCCCTTCCTTGAGACCGAAGCGCACACCCGTTGCATCGGGTAGAATCTGGAAGAGATCGGCGATCTTGAACCGCATATCAGCGGTGACCGGACCATGCACGCTGCGCGACAGCTCCGGCGCGCCGAGAAGGCCGAAGCCCGGATCGGAACTCGTGAACGCGACGCCACCTTCGGGCCGGGCTTCGACATCGGTGATGCTGTCGATCAAGGCTGGAAGCGCTTGCGGTTTGCCACGCCCGGCATTGGGCCAAGCAACGACTTGGACCGCACCACCGCCATCGACCGTGCCGCCACCATAGAGCTGCTTCCCATCCAACGACCACGACACCGCGCCGATCATGCCGGGAAGTGCCGCCGAATCCGTCCAGGCGATGTGCTTGAGGCTTTTTGCCGAAACGAGTTCGACGCGCGGCGTGCCGTAAGACGCAACCGCCAGCACATCCTGCTTCGGCGAAAAGGCAAGATCGAACGGCACGCCATCGGAGGAGCCCAAGCGACGCGCCTGCAATTTCAACTGCGCATCATAAATGCGGATCATCCCGTCCGCGGAGACACTTCCCAATCGCCCGGCGCGATCGAAAGCGACGCTGTTCACATCGCCGCCATATCGCGTGTCCTCGCGCGGTGTGTCATCAAACGGCGCTTGCCATACGCGGATGCCATGCCCGCCATTGAGTCCCGCGGCCAGTCGCTTCCCGTCATGCGAAAATGCGAGCGCGCCAATGACATCCGGCAGCGGACCAACTTTCTTCACGAGTTCGCCCGTGACCGTGTCGTAGAGATGCACATAGGCGACCGGCTCATAGGCCGCCGCATAGACGGCGAGAGTCCGTCCATCCGGGCTCATCGCCAATGCATAAATGCGCCCGTTGAAGCCCGCACCGATCGGCATGCGGAACACCCGCACCAATTGCGCATCGGGCAATGACCACAATCGAACCGTCTTGTCGGCAGAGCCGGTCGCCAGCAAACGTCCATCGGCGCTCATCGCAAGCTTGAGGATTGCTTCCGTGTGCATTCCCGCTTCGATCCGCAAAAGCGGGGCGCGATCCGGCCCTTCCTGCGCAAATACAAACGCGCTGCCGGCCAGCATCCCGGCCAACATCACAAACGCGCGCAAGAAGCTGAGCATCATCGGCGAAGAATTATCCGGCAATGATGCTCATTATTTTCAGAGCGACGCCATGATCTTGCGATAGGCGTCTTCCTTGTAGGCCTTGAGCGTCGTTGTCCTGACGCTTCCCGCGGCACCCGTCGCGAGCGCGAATTTGGCCAGCGCCTCGTCATTTGGCGCTTCCAGAACGGCTACAGCATCATAGGGTCCGATCGTCATGAAGAATGACCCCAATTCGCAGCCGATCTTCTTGGCCGCTTCTCGCGCGGCATCCAGCCGCTTGGGCGAATCCTTGACGTTCTTGATACCTTGCTCGGTCCAGTTCATCAGCACGATGTAAGTAGCCATGATACTCCTCCCGTGTTTCAAACGAGAAGTAAACTAGCACGGAAACGAGTTACCAGTGAATCGCTTCACGGAGAGCGCGTAGCCCTGAAGCAGGCGACCACCTTGCTGGTCGGATAGAGGTGGTCATAGCACATGTCGATCGTGTTCGGATCGACCAGCGTCATCGAATAATGACCGTCATCATCGAGCATGACGGCTGTGTGGCCGTCAGGCGACAGCATGCCGATGATCGTTTCCTGGAACTTGCCGCCGGACATCTTCCCTGCAAAGCGCGTGTCATGCTGCTCGGTTATGTCATACGTATACTCGATCTCGTTCGAGGGGAATTGCACGTTGTCTCCCTCTGCGGACCGATAGGGCGTGGCGCCGATATGAACGGCGAGTGCCTTTCCCTTCCAGGTGCCAATCAGGTTAGGAACTTCCTTGTCTTGCGCCAATGCCGTTCCGGCCAATCCGATACACAGCACGGCACTGGAAATGAGCGTCGTCATCATTCGCATGGCGGGTCCCTCCTTGTTGCGAAGGCGGCGAAGCTAACGCGAGAATTATAACACGACAATGCCAAGCCCGGCCTTGGTTAAGGCCCGCGACTGCCGGCTTGCCACGCTTTCGACCGCAAACCCCCGCAACGCCTCGTTGAAAAGTTGGTAGAAGTTCAACTCGGCGCGCAAATGGATGAAGACACCGCCCAATCCGATCGCCGCACGATCCATGAACACAAATTCGCGCGGCACGCGCACCGGCCCCTTCTGTTTCAGCGCCTTATGGACCTCGAAGGCCTGCCGGCGCCCATATTCGGCAGGCTTCACGCCATCGGCGATCGCCCGCACGCGATCTTCCATCAACGGCCCATAGATGAAGCGCGCCCAGATATTGAGAATGTCGATCAGCTCATTCGAGAGGTTCTTGAACCCCCAGGTCTCATAGGCATGGACGATGCGCGCACGATCACTGCCACGCAGGCCTTCGTAGAGATCGACCACGCCGCCGACGAATGACGCCGGAAAAATACGGATACAGCCATAATCGAGGAGGTTAAGTCCCGTGGGCACGCCGTCGTCGGCAACCGACGCACTGTAATTGCCTAGATGCGGGTCGCCATGGATCACCGCATGGCCGCAAAAGGGATGCCACCACGCCTTGAACAAAAGCGAGGCGAGCAGATTGCGCGTCTCAAGCGAAGCCTCCTTGAAGTCGAGAAGCCTTTGTCCCTCGAGCCAGCTCATGGTGATGAGCCGCCGCGTCGAGAGCGCTGCCACAACATCTGGAACGCGAATGCCATCGATACCGTCGAGAATGTCGCGATAGAGCCGCATGTGCCTGGCTTCGCGCTCGTAATCGAGCTCTTCGCGAAGCCGTGCCCCGATCTCCTCGGCGATCTCGCTGGTGTCGATCACCGGATCCATGCGCTTGTGAATGGCGAAGACGAGTTGCAATTGCCTGAGATCCGCCTCGACGGCTGAATCCATGTCGGGATATTGCAGCTTTGCCGCAAGCACCTTTCCATCGAGGCCCGTCGCACGATGCACCTGGCCGAGCGATGCCGCATGCGCAGCCTCGTGGCTAAACGAACCATACTTCGTTTGCCAATCGCGGCCGAGTTCCGCCGCCATGCGCCGCCTGACGAAGGCCCAGCCCATGGGCGGTGCTTGCGACTGCAATTGCGCAAGTTCCGCCGCATAGGCCGCCGGCAGGAGATCGGGGATGGTCGAGGCGAGCTGCGCTACTTTCATGAGCGGGCCTTTCAGCCCGCCCAATGTCGCGGCGAGTAGCTTTGCCTCCGCGCTCGATCCTTTTTCGCCGCCCATCAACCGGCCGGCTGCGATCCGCGCCGCGGCTGTGCCGACGCCTGCTCCAACACTCGCATAGCGCGCAAGGCGGCCCGTCAACCGATCGGATTCGGAATCGCGATCGGTCACGCCCCGGTCCGTTCCTTGGCCTTCGTCTTCTCCCGTCTGCGGGAGAAGAAGGGACCCATGTCGCGCGAGCGACATGGGGAGATGAGGGGGCCGAGCTTATGCTTCGCCCTCACCTTTCCCACTGCTGTCGCAATGGGTCCCTGTCCTCTCCCGCGCGCGGGCGAGGACGTCGATGCACCGCTTAGTGACGGCCGGACAAGGGGGCGAAATAGCACGAGTGCTCTCACTTCGCCTCCATCGCCTCCAGCTCATCGATCATGCCGGAAATGATCGACAATCCCTTCTGCCAGAAATCGGGATCGGCGGCGTTGAGGCCGAAGGGTTTGAGCAGCTCGCTGTGATGCTTGGTGCCGCCGGCCTTCAGCATCTCGAAATACTTCTCCTGGAAGCCCGCCTCGCTCTCGCGATAGCGCGCATAAAGCGAATTCACCAGGCAATCGCCGAAGGCATAGGCATAGACATAGAAGGGCGAATGGATGAAATGCGGGATATAGGCCCAGAAGGTCTCATAGCCCGGCCCCAGATCGATACCCTCGCCCAGGCTCTCGCGCTGCACCTCGAGCCAGATCTCCGAGAGCTGGTCTGGCGTCAATTCGCCATCTTTGCGCGCGGTATGAACCTTCCGCTCGAAATTATAGAAGGCGATCTGGCGCACCACCGTATTGAGCATATCCTCGACTTTGGAGGCGAGCAGCGCCTTGCGCTTCTTCGTCTCCTTGGTCTTCTGCAGCACAGCCTGGAAGGTCAGCATCTCGCCAAAGACGGATGCCGTCTCGGCCAGCGTCAACGGCGTTGACGCCATCAGCGCACCTTGTCGTGCGGCAAGCACTTGATGGACGCCATGGCCAAGCTCATGGGCAAGCGTCATCACATCGCGCGTGCGGCCCATATAGTTGAGCAGTACATAAGGATGCGCCGAGGGAACGGTTGGATGCGCAAAGGCGCCCGGCGCCTTGCCGGGCCTCACCGGCGCATCGATCCAGCGCTTGTCGAAAAACTTGCCGGCAATCTTCGCCATCTCGGGCGCGAAGGCGTCATAGGCATCGAGCACCGTCGCGCGCGCCTCGTCCCACGGCACATTGCGGTTGTCTTCCTGCGGCAAGGGTGCATTGCGGTCCCAGAATTTGAGCTTGTCGAGGCCGAGCCACTTCGCCTTCATCTTGTAATAGCGGTGCGAAAGCTTGGGGTATGCCGCGCCCACCGCCTTGACGAGTGCTGCAACGACTTCCGGCTCGACGCGGTTCGACAAATGCCGGGCATCGGCTATGTCCTTGAAGCCGCGCCAGCGATCGGAGATTTCCTTATCCTTGGCGAGCGTATTGGTGATGAGCGTGAAGAGACGGAGATTTTCCTTGAAGGTCTTCGCCAATGCTTCGCCCGCCGCCTGGCGCTTGTCGCGATCGGCATCCTGCAACAAATTCAATGTCGGCTCGAGGGTAAGCTTCTCGCCTTGAACCTCGAAGCGCAGTTCCGCCATCGTCTCGTCGAACAGCCGGTTCCAGGCCGAGAAGCCGGTCTGTGACTTCTCCAAGAACAATTCTTCAAGCTTGTCGTCGAGCTGATAGGGCTTCTCCATACGGAGATTCTCGAGCCACGGCCGGTAATGCGCGAGCGCCTTCACTTTCATATGCGCTTCAAGCGGCGCGTCCTCGATGCGGTTGAGCTCGAGTTCGAAGAACAAAAGAAGCGAAGAAATGTCGGTCAATTTGGCATTGGTATCGCCATAGAACTTGGCGCGCTTGGGATCGGTCGTGTCGCCGACATAATAGAGCTGCGAATAGGAACCGACCCGCCCCAGGAGATCCGATAGCCCTTCATATTCCTTGATCGCCTTGGCAAGCCCCTCGCCCGACAAGGCGCCGAGTGTACCCTTGTACAATTCGGCAAAGGCTCGCGCTTCCTTCTCGCCGCGCTCTAGATCGGCCTTGAATTGCGGTGAGTCCGGCGAGTCATAGAGATCGGCGAGGTTCCATTCGGGCAATTTTCCGAGGGCATTGGCCGTGGCGGTCATGCGGGCTCCATGGGATGAAAGATTTGAGCCCTCATATGGCCCACCCGCCGGGCTTCGGCAACCCGCGGCCCAGCTTTGCATTGCCGCCATTACGGCTCTGTAACGAACCCATGCGATCCGTCATCATGGCGAGGGATTCGGGGGCAGACGGCATGACGACGGCGATGGCAGAACAGGCGGCTTCACGGCCGGCAAAATCCGTCCAGGATTATATCGACGAAACGCCGGTCTGGGCGGACGGCACGCCGGCGAGCGGCGCCCCCCTCACCCCCATGCAGTGGCGCGTCTGGATGCTGGCCGCAGCGGGAAAGTTCTTCGAGGGCCTGGTCATCTTCACGACCGGCGTTGCGCTCCCCTTGATCGGTAAGGAATTCGCAATGTCGCCGGTTCAGCACGGCATGACCGGCGCGGCGAGCCTCTTGGGCATCCTGATCGGCGCCATCGCACTTGGCGGCCTTTCCGACATTTTCGGACGCAAGCTCGTCTTCATCTCCGAGATGGTCATCTTCATGGTCTTCCTCGCGCTGCTTTCGGTCAGCCAGGGCTTCCTGTGGATGATCCTGTGCATGGTCGGCGTTGGACTGGCGCTCGGCTGCGACTATCCGACGGCCCATCTCATCATCTCCGAAAGCATACCGAGCCGCGCCCGCGGCAAATTGGTGCTCGCCGCCTTCGGCTTCCAGGCGGTCGGCGCCCTCGCCGGCACGATTTCCGGCTATGTCATTCTCCACAATTTCGAGCAAGTGACCGCATGGCGCTACATGTTCGCGATCGCGCTGGTGCCGGCTTTCGTGGTGCTGGTCGGCCGCTTCTTCATCACCGAAAGCGCACCTTGGCTCTTCGCGCGCGGTCGTGTCGACGAGGCAACGCGGGCCGCCATGCGTCTTCTCAGGCGCGATCCGCCCTACCCCAAGGAAATTACGCTTGCCAAGCCGCCGTCGGAGGATTCCGCGCGCGAAGACGGTTTCCGCGCAGTACTGGCGCCCGCCAATCGCCGTGCCACGATCCTTGCCTCGGTTCCCTGGTTCCTGCAGGACCTTGGTACCTACGGCATCGGCCTGTTCACCCCTACCATCCTCGCCGCAACCTTCGGTCACGCGGCCCAGGTGCATCACAGCCTGGCGTCGGTGATCGACAAGGATCTGTTTGCCGCCAAGGGCGCCGGCTTTGTCGACATTCTCCTAATCCTCGGGATCGGAGCGGCAACCTTGCTGGCCGATCGTGTCGGCCGCATCCCCTTGCAGATCATCGGCTTCATCGGCTGCGCGGCAGGACTCTTGATCTCGGCGCTCGCACTCAACCATGTCGGCATGGCCCAGACAGCGATGATCTATTCGGGCTTCATGCTGTTCAACTTCATGACCAATATCGGCCCCAACGCACAGACCTATCTGATCGCTGGTGAGGTCTTTCCGACCCGCATGCGCGCCAAGGGCGCCGGACTGGCGGCCGCCTTTGCCAAGATCGGCGCGGTGACGACAGCCTTCCTGTTTCCCATTCTGCTGGCCGATATTGGTACGCAGCGCCTGCTTTATATATTGGTTGCCACATCCCTACTCGGCGCCTTCGTAACCTGGCGCTATCGGATCGAGACCACCGGTATAAATCTTGATCGCCTCGGGGAACGGCTGCCGCGCACGGAGTGAGCGCTGTGCGGAACGGTCTTAGTCGTTGAACATCCGGTCGAGTTCGTCCAAGGGATCGATCTTGCGAATCCAGCGGGTCGGCTGGATATCGGACGTGTCGATGCTCGATGTCCACCAGTCGAAGCCGCCGCCGCGTATGATCACCCGCGTATTGCTCATGCCAACCTTCTGAACGAGTGCGTACAAGGTCGCCGCGTTGTCGGGCGAAAGCCGCACGCAGCCATGCGACGCCCGCGTGCCGAGGCGCTTCGTATAGGGGCTGCCGTGGATGGCATGGCCCTCGGGGGTAAAGAAGATCGAATGCGGCATGGGCGCATCGTCCCATTCCTTGGAGAAATGCTCCGCTTCCATGCGGAACGGCTTGAACGAGCCGCTTGGCGTCGTGTGGCCCTGCGCGCCGGTCGAAACGAGCCACGTATACATCCGCTGGCCGCCAACCGTGACCGTCATCTTCTGCGAGGCCTTGTTGATGGTAACGACGACATAGGGCTCTTTCGGCTTGGCAGCGACCTTCTTCTTGACCGGCTTGTTGACGTTTGAAATCGTGGTCTTCTTGGTTGGCTTGGCTGCCTTAGCCGTTGTCGTCTTGGTCGTGGTGGCCTTTTTCGTCGTTGCCGTTGTAGCCTTCGCTGCGGGCTTGACTGGCGTTGTCTTGCTTGTCGCGGCGGGTTTGGCGGCCGGTTTCGCGGGTGTCGTCGTCGACGAGGCGGCGGGCTTCGCCGGCGGCTTGATAATGGGCACCGTCGCGTCCGAACTGTCGGTCGTGGTCGCAAATGCGGCCCCGGTCAAAGACAGGATGAAGACGAATGTCGCAATAAGTCTCAGGCGCATGGACGAATCCCCTTCCCCGCCGCTGGCCTCATAATCGCCCGATGTTGGGCATCCGTCTATAGGGTCCCGCGCAAGCCATGGGAATTCGGAGCCTTTTCCGGCACTTGCTCGCGAAAAATTGCGAAATTGCCACACCCTTACGCTAGTGTGCCGCGAGCAAAATCGCGGCATAGGCCCCCGCGCCTAGAAAGAAGGCCCTAAAATCGCTGTGCCGGTCGGCCGGCAGTTCATATTTGAGCACATTGAGGATGATGCCACCCGCCAGGAAGGCGAAAAGCCCGGCAACCGCGAGCGGCGGCAGGTCGATGAGGATGGCGATCGTCCAGCCGGCGACCGCCGCAAAAGCCAATACCCAGCGCCCAACCTTGTCGTAACCGGGATAGGACTGCGCCCGCAGGCCTTGGTCGTTGACGACGAAGTGCAATCCCATCGCAATCGCATAGGTCGCAAGATTGACCAAGCCAGTCTCTTCGCGATCGAGCAGGAGATAGCCGATGATCAAATTGTACAAGGCATAGGTGGCGAGCTGCAGCCAGAAGATGGGGGGCGAGACGCGCCTGATCCCGCTCTTGATCTCCTGGCGGTTTTCCGAGGCGCGAACCGCGAGTTCCAGTCCGTAGAAGCACACGAGGCCGAGCAGCGCCATAAAATAGACATGCCGCTCGCTGCCGTCGAGAAGGCCGAAGGGACCACCCTGGTCGAAGACTTTCTGATGGTGCGCCAGTTCGGGCAGGATATGGACGAACACATAGGCAATCGAGATTCCGCCTGCCGCCGACAGCCAGATCCGTCGCGGCGCCGTCTGCGCGACTTCGATCCGCGATCCGAGCAGGTGGATCGCCGCAAATGACAGGATCACCAGGCAGGTGAGGATTGGATATTGCGGTAGCGTTATGTTGATTGTGATCATTCCGGCAGGCCCGCCTTGCGCAGCCCTTCGCAAAAATGCGCTTTCTCCTCGGCTGCCTGGTAGCGTTCGAGCTTCAGCATGCGCTCAATTGTCATGTCGGGGCGGTCGGCAAGCAATTGTTCGACTTTCCGGCGCGCCTCTTCGTTGCGGCCGAGGAAGGCAAGCGAGGCAGCGATGTAGGCCAGTTCCCAAGGCTGGTGCTTGTGGACCATGGCTAAGCCGTCCAGCACTTCCTGATACCGCTTTAGCTGAAACAGCGCCGCACCCCTGGTGTCCCAATACCAACTCGGTGGTATCGGGTCACGTTTGATGACGTCATCGAGCCTTTCCAGAGCAACGGTGGGGCTGCCGGAAAAAATCAGCCACTGCGCAAGATTCGTGGCGGCCAGGACGTCATTGGGATTCAAAGCGATCGCGCGTTCGGCGTGCACGATCGCCAGGTCCATCCGGTTCTGAAATGCCTGTGTGATTGACATTGCATTGTGAGCATCGGCCAGCCCGCCATTGATCGACAATGCCTTCCTTGCAAAGGCCGCAGCTGTCTGGACACAGGCATCGTCGAGTGTATCCCAGTATTTGCCGATCCACACATGCGCAAGCTTTGCGTGGGCCTCCCCCATCAATGGATCGAGTTCGATCGCCCGGTGAAGCGGCTGTTCCGCCCGCTCGTAGCCGATATAGTCGTTTAGGTATCTGCGGGCTTGCAGATAGCAGTCATGCGCTGCCCAGCTGCTCGGCGGCTTGCGCACAGCCAGCTCGGCTTCGGTATCGGTCACGCGATGCTCGGTCGCGGTGACGACGGCACGCACGACCTCGTCCTGCACGGCAAAAAGATCGTTTATTTTCCGGTCATAGCGCTCAGCCCATAGATGGTTGCCATTCGCCGCGTCGATGAGCTGGGCGGTGATGCGAACCTGCGTGCCAAGTCGCCTCACGCTGCCCTCGACCAGATAGCGCGCCCCCAGTTCCTTGCCGATCCTTCTCATATCGAAAGAATGATCGCGATACTGGAAGGACGAATTGCGCGCGATCACCAGGAGCGAGGAGAAGCGCGCGAGCTCGGTGATGATGTCCTCGGTTATGCCGTCGGCGAAATAGGCTTGTTCGGGATCGCCGCTCATGTTCTGAAATGGCAGCACCGCGATTGACGGCTTATTGGTAGCCCCTGTCACCAAGATCGTCGCTGTCGTCATACGGGTCCCGATGCGATAGGCCCGCACCGGTTTGTCGATGTTTTTCAGCTGTTGCTCGCCCATGTCCTGGAACGGCGTTTCGATCCTCCCGCGAACCGCTTCAAGAATCTGATTTGAGATGACAGTTCCGCCGGGTTCGGCAAGAGACTCCAGCCGGGCTGCGATGTTGACGCCCTCGCCATAAATGTCGCTGCCCTCGCCGATCACATCGCCCAGATTGATGCCGATGCGCAGCACGATCCGCTTTGTCTCTTCCACGCCCTCATTCGCCGCCGCCATCTGCTTTTGCAGTTCGATGGCGCCCTGCACGGCATTGACCGCCGACGCGAACTCGACCAATACGCCGTCGCCCATCAGTTTCACGATCCGCCCGCCATGCGCCTTGACGACCGGCTCCAGAATCCCCTTCCGCCGCTCCTTGAGCGCCGCGAGCGTCCCCGCCTCGTCCAGCTCCATCATCCGCGAATAGCCGACCACATCGGCCACCATGATCGCGGCGAGCCGGCGGTTTGTACTCATTCCGGCAATCCCGCCTTGCGCATTCCATCGATCCAATGTTCGGCATCGACGGGATTCTTGTGATGCAGCGATAGGGACATGATGTGGAAATCCGGCTTTAGCCGGAGCACTTCAGCCGCCCGTTCACGGGCCGCTTCGCGTTGTCCCAGCTGTGCATAGCATGCTGCCATACGCGCGATACACCAAAACGCCGTCCGTCCTCCGCTCAGTCGATACGAAGCCAATGCCTCTTCGTAGTGGTGCGCTGTGTACTGCGCGATCGCCAGATTGTCCCAATACCAATCCGGATGAAGCGGATTGAGGCGCATCGCCTGGCGGATCACTTCGACGCCCTCTTCCGCGCGGCCGACAATGGCGAGGGCATATCCCCTGTGCGCGGCGGCATTTGCGTCATTGGGGTTGAGCGCCGCGGTACGCTCGAAATGGGAGAGTGCTAAATCATACTCGCCGCGCAGCAGATAGGCTTGACCAAGAAACTGATGTCCTCTGCTCTCGCGCGGATCCAGGCTGACCGCGACCCGCGCACTCTCCACGGAGCGATCCTTGATTGCGTCCGGCGCAAGAGCGAAGCCATGCTCGAGCAGCAGCGCCAGGGAGAAATAGGCATGGGCGAGGGCGAAACGCGGGTCGAGCGCGATTGCGCGCTCGAATAGTTCCCGCGCGCGTCTATTCTCTCCCTCGCCATAGGCGCGCAGATGTTCGATGCCGCGCAGGAGGTTGTCATAGGCTGCGAGACTTGCCGGGTGTTTGCGAAGGGTGCCCTTGATCTCGGCATCTTCGACTCTCCCTATCAGGGTCGCGACAACAGTTCGCGTAACCTCGTCCTGAAGCTCGAAAAGGTCGTCGACATTGCGATCGTAGCGTTCGCTCCAAAGGTGATTGCCTGTACGGGCCTCGATCAGCTGCGCCGTAATGCGAAGTCGAGTGCCGAGCTTTCGGATACTTCCTTCGACGATGTACTGGGCACCCAGCTCCTTGCCGATCTGGCGCATGTCGAGCGCCTTGTCGCGGTACTGAAATGATGAGTTCCGTGCAATAACGAACAACGACTGCAGTCGCGACAATTCGGTGATGATATCCTCGGTAATGCCATCGCTGAAATACCGCTGTTCCGGGTCGCCGGACATGTTGAGGAATGGCAACACGGCAATTGACGGCTTGCTCGGCGTATCTGCACCGCCCACCGAGGCGAAAGGGATGGTGGCGGATTGGATCCGAAAGGCCTTAACCGGACCGGAGATGTTTTTGAGCTGCTGCTCTCCCATATCCTCCGCGGTTCGGTCGATCTTGGTCCTGACTTCATCATATACTTTGGCAGAGAGGCAAATTCCGCCTGGCTCCGCCAGTGCCTCTAGCCGGGCCGCGATGTTGACGCCCTCGCCATAAATGTCGCTGCCCTCGCCGATCACATCGCCCAGATTGATGCCGATGCGCAGCACGATCCGCTTGGCATCCTCGGCGCCATCATTCGCCGCCGTCATCTGCTTTTGCAACTCGATCGCGCCCTGCACGGCATTAACCGCGCTCGCGAACTCGACCAGCACACCGTCACCCATCACCTTTACGACCCGCCCGCCATGCGCCTTGACGATCGGCTCCAATATGCCCTTCCGCCGCTCCTTCAAGACAGCGAGCGTCCCCGCTTCATCGGCCTCCATCATCCGCGAATAGCCGACCACATCGGCCACCATGATCGCGGCAAGCCGGCGATTGGGGGCTGCGGTGCTCATGTCACTCCTCAACCCGCCCCATGCGCCTTGCGCCCACCGCGCTCGAGCGTCTCGGGCGGCGCGGTGGCGATCAGGCGCTCCGCGAGCTCGATGGCGCGCTGCGCCAGCGCCGCTGCCCCATCATGCAGGTCCTTGGAATCGCGCACCTGGCGGACATTGTTTTCCATGTCTTCGGCGCTCCAGCCACGGCTATGCGCGATGTAAGGAAACTGCGGAAAGTGAAAGCCAAGTTCGGCGAAGAAGCCGAGCATCTGCCCGGCGACGCCCTGCACATTGTCCTGGCCGCCGACGATGATGAAGCCAGCGACCTTGTTCTGGATCAGCACGCGATTATGCGTCGTCACCTGGTTCTGAACGCAATTGAGCCGCTCGGCCATGCGGAAATAGAGCGAGCTTGCCTGGCCCCAGCGGATCGGCGTCGCGACCAGTACAACATCCGCCCAATGCACCAGGGCTTCATAGACGACGGTCAACTCGTCTTTCGCATTCATCTGGGTGATCGAACACGGCCAGGTACAGGCACGCGCCGCCTTCGAGTAATAACCCTGGCAGGATTGAAACTTGAGATCATTGAGCCGGATATGCTGCGTCTCGCAGCCCTTGTCCGCCGCCGCCTTGAGTGCCGAGCTCAAGAGATCGTCCGAGCCGGAATAACGCGGCGCACTCTTGGCCATCGCGGTTGTCGAAATCCCGGCCACCCGCACCGGCCCTCCGCCGCGGCTCACCGGTCGCGCCAAGGGATGGGGCTCATGCGGCGCCCGCTGCCGCTTCGTTGCGCCCTTGATGTTGATGAGCACGCGCCCGTTTTCGACCTTCACGGGAAAGGCCGGCACCCGGTCCGCCTCGAAGCCCGGCTCGCCAAGCCCCGTCACACGATGGAACTTCCATTGATGCCACGGGCAGACGATGTAATCGCCGTCGAGATGGCCCTCGCCCAAAGGGCCGCCGGCGTGATTGCAATGATTATTGACGGCGCCGAACTGGCCGCCGGCGCAGGAGACGGCAATCTGAAGCCGCCCAATCTCCACGCGGCTCAAACCCTTGGCCGCGAGATCGGTCTCGGCGCCTGCGTCTTTCCAGTCTTCAGCTTCGCTCATTGCTGCCCCCGCAAGCTGCAGGCACAACCTAGCCGATCAGGGCTCTCGCGTCACTCGCCGGACGGCGTGCGATTTGAGCGGAGACCTTTGCGAAATCTTAACAGCGCCGCGCCAATCTCGGCGCCCGATCGAACAGGGACGTTGCCTGTTCCCGGAGTGAACCATGGCAGTTGGTACCGACTACATTCTTGATGGCCTCATTCGCGAGGGCATCGACCATATTTTTATGGTTCCCGGCGGCCTCATCGATCCGTTCTTGCCGGCGCTCGGCCGCTTCCCGGCGATCAAGCCGATCGTCGCCACCCAGGAAGGGGGTGCCGCTTACATGGCCGACGGCTATGCCCGCGCCTCTGGCAAGTTCGGTGTCGCACTCGGCATTGGCGGTCCCGGGCTCGGCAATATGATCACCGCCATGGCGACCGCGCTCACCGACTCCTCGCGGATGATGGTGCTCAGCGGCGAAGTGGCGCTTGCCATGGAAGGCCTCGGCCAGTTCCAGGATGCGAGCGCCGAGACCTTCAACGATCCGGTGCTCGCCGCGCCCGTCACCCGCTTCTCGACCTCGGTCGATTCCGTCACCAATCTCAATCACATCTTCCGCCGCGCCTTGATGGAAATGGCCGGCCCGCCTTCGGGGCCGGTGCATTTGTCATTGCCGCATGAAGCCCTCGTCGGCGAAGTCAATGTCGCGCATGAGCCGATCGACCAGGCGCTCTGGCACGCCCATGCCATTGACCGCGCAATGGCCATGCGCGCCCTCCTGCCGCTCGCCAACGAGAAGCCGGCTCGCATTGCCGTTCTTGCCGGCGCCGGCGTTGAGCACGCGGGCGCCAACAAGCGGCTAATTACTCTTGCCGAGCGCTTCTCCATTCCGGTCGCCACGACACTGCGCGCCAAGGGCGTGATCCCCGAGGATCATCCGATGTCGCTTGGCGTCTTCGGCTATGCCGGCACGCGCCATGCGACGCAGGCGCTGTTCGATCCCGATCTCGATCTGCTGATCGTCTTGGGCTCCGGCCTCAACGAGCGCGACACCATGCATTGGTCGACGCGGCTCAAGCCGAAGCACGGCCTTATCAGCGTCAATCTCTCGCCCAAGGTCCTGGCCCAGGAGACGGGCGCGGATCACGCCGTGGTCGGCGATGCCGGCGCCTTCATCGAACTCCTCTTTGAGCCGCAAATCGTCGCAAGCCTTGAAGTGGGCAAGGCGGAGCGCGCCGCATGGCTTTCAAAGATCCGCTCAGGCGCAAGGCTTTACGACACCGAGAATCTAGACAGCACGGCCATCCCGATTCACCCGACCCGCATTGTCGGCGCTTTGCGCAAGGCGCTGCCGCGCGACGGTATCGTGCTCGTCGACTCGGGCGCGCATCGCGCCTTTGCCGGCCATTACTTCGATTCATACATGCCGCGCACGTATATCTCGGCGACCAATCTCGGGCCGATGGGCTGGGGCATTCCGGCTTCAATCGGCGCCGCCTGTGCGCGGCCCGGCACGCGCGTGGCGCTTGTCACCGGCGACGGCTGCATGCAGATGCACGGCATCGAAATCGCGGTCGCCGCGCGCTATCGCCTGCCGGTCACCTTCGTGCTGCTCAACAATGCAGCCCTTGGCAATGTCTGGCTCCGCGCCCACAAGCTCGGCCCCGTCCCTGCCGAGCTCACCAGCATTCCCGATCACGACTGGGCAAGCTTCGCCAAGGGCCTCGGTCTCGCCGCGGCTACGGTGCGCAAGCCCGAGGAGATCGAGCCTGCACTCACGCGCGCCATGCAGGAGGACGGACCATTCCTGATTGACTTCAAGACCGAAAAGAACTGCGTCACACCGGTCTATGATTTCTCGGCCGAAGTGCAGCGCTGGTCTTATCACGAATAGTCATGGCCCCGCTCTCTTTCGATGCCGCGAAACTCGATGCCAATGGTCGCGCCATCTATGAGCGGTTAAAGGCGCGCCGCGCCGCGCAAGGCGCACCCTTCAGCGGACCTTATCTTGCGCTGATGAACAATCCCGAATTGACCGAGAAGATCGAAGCGCTCGGCTATTACTTGAAGTTTGAAGGCGCGCTGCCGCGCGATGTCTACCAGTTCACCGTGCTTACCGTGGCGGTCGACTGCGGTGCCGATTTCGAATGGCACGACCATGTGGAACACGCCCGCGCCGCGGGCATCCCGGAAAAGGTGATAGAAGCTATCCACGCGCGCGCCGCGATCACCGACGAACCTTACGCCACCGCGTTGCCGGTGATTGAAGCCGCCTTCAAATGGCAGGATGTTCCGCAAGCGGCGCAGGATGCAGCGATCGCCCGCTTCGGCATCAAGGCCTATGTCGAGCTCGTGGTGGTCACCGGCTTCTACCAGATGTTCTCGTCGATCAACCAGGGCTTCGCGGTTTCCGCCTAGTGACCTTAGGCGGCGGCGAAAAATTGCTGCCGCCGGATTGCGACGCCGCAAGCTACTGCGCCACGAGGCTAAGATCGCGGTTGAGAGTTCCTCGCCAGGATCGAACCCGGACTGTATCCGTCGACCGACCATCTGGGAGTGGCGCCCAGACACTCTTTCCTATACGGGCGGTAAGCGTCTCGACTGTCATCGCTGCTGCGTCTGTCCGTGTCTCACACCAAGCACCCGCGCACATGCCGCGGCTAACGACGGAGACAATCGCGACCTCTTCGGTGATTATTCTGCGAATGAAGTCGAGTGCGGCAAGACACTCGTTCCATTCGCACGAGCCGTCAGGCGGGGGATCAATGTTCCATGGATTGAAATGTTCATGGTAGTTGTCCAGACCGACGGTAACTTCGGAATCATCGGTCGAAATCCATAGGGTGCCAATTAGGTCCGCCTCGGCTGCGGGGTGCACGACTATCAGCGCACAATCTTGCTTTCCCTCCCTTCTCTCATTGGCTGCAAGCACGCGCCATTCCGGATACTCCGCGAAGAGGAGGTCAACGAACGTCCGGGAGAAATCGTCGATACTGTCCAGGTCCAAAATCGGCTCCTGATTACTCAGCCGCACCAACAGTATCGCAACCACATATTGATCGTCAAAGAAGGGCGTTGCGTTCAGCTGAAGTAGTCAGCCGCTCAACGCCCATGATGTCGCGCCGGCATCGCCTCGCTCAACGTCACGAACCGAAATCCCTTCGCCTTCAATTCCAGCATGCCTTCGACGACACCGGCGCCCGCTGGTCGTTTCGGCTGGTTCACATGCGCGAGGATCACATCGCCGTCGCGCGCATTGGCGATCCGCCGCGCCGTCGCCTTCTCGCCGAGCAAGGCGCCGGCATCCGCGGCAATACTATAGCCGGCGATCCGCTCATGCAGCGTTCCGATCAGTGCAACGCTTGACGGCGTGTACTTCGCGGTGGCGCCGCGAAACCAGTGCGGCACATGTCCGGTCGCGGCGATGATCGCCTTGCTCCCACCTTCGACTTCGCTGGTGACCGACGCGGCCGACCCCGCAGCCTTGACGCCATAGACGCGCATCGGTCGGTCGATCGCGGCCAGGTGCCGCGCGCCATGATTTTCGATCTCGAACAATTCGGGATGCGCCTTCAAAATGGCGACCGCCTCGGGATTGCGCGAAAGCCATTTCGCGGTAACGAAGATCGTCGCCGGAATATGATTTTCGACGAGCCCCGCAAGGATGCGCGAATCCGCCTTGCCGCCGCAGGCATCGAGCGTTAGCGCCACTTCCGGTGAGGCACTCTGGCCGCGCGCAAAGGTGAGCCGCGGCTCGATCAATGATGGCTTTGCGAACGCCGAAGGCGCTATCGCTCCGACTGTCACGACGAGCGTGACGGCCATTGCCAGTTTGAAGAAAATCACGCGCAGGCTATTAATTGACCGTAGCCTTGCCGCCGCTGATCGTCACTTTTTCCGATCCGCTGAGCGCCTCACGATCGCCATTGGGCATGGTCACGAAGCAGCCGGAAGCGCAGAACTCGACAGTCTCGCCCGGCCCGACCGCCAATTCGCTCTGCTGGCTGCCTTCGGTCACCTTGAGCAGCACGGCCTCGCCGTCGCCATTGGTCACGGTTGCCGCAGCGGCCGCGCCGCCCAAGCCTGTTGAAACCAACATCACGACCAGTAAACGTTTCATCGATCCTCACGGTGTCGCCACCGCCTCCATGACCTTCTTGGGTCTTTGGGCGCCCTTTTGCCCGCGCACGCCTGAACGCGACATGAACGGCCTTATGCCTTCGGGACAGCCTCTGGCACCGGTTCCGCTAACGTGAACGGTAGCGAAATCCCCTCCTCACGGAAGGCATCGACGGCATCGAGCCGGATCTCGCTCGCCACACCTCCGCCACGCGTGATGTCGCTCACATAGACATTGATCTCGAAATCGAGTGCGTTCTGCGCAATCCCGAGAAACGCAACACTGGGCGCCGGCGATTTGAGCACCCCCTGGTGATGCTTGGCGACCTCGAGTAAAAGCGCGCTCACGCGGCGGGGATTCTCCCAATGCGCCACGCTCATCTTGATATCGACGCGGCCAGAAGTATTGCGATGCGTCCAGTTGCCGACCGCACTATTGATCAGTTCGGAATTGGGCAGGATCACCGTCTGTCTTTGTCCGGTCTCGATTTCCGTTACCCGCACGCTGATCTTGCGCACTGTTCCTTGGGTGCCGCCCGCGACGATCCAGTCGCCAACCTTGAACGGCCGCTCGGCAAGGAGGATCAGCCCAGAGACGAAATTATTGACGATGCTTTGCAGACCGAAGCCGATGCCGACCGACAGCGCACCGGCCACCAATGCGAGATTGGAGAGATTGAAGCCCGCCGCCGAGAGCCCGATGATTGCCGCGATGATCACGCCCGCATAGCCGACGATCGTGCGGATCGAGTTGCGCACCCCGGCATCGACCCGGCTGCGCGCCATGACGCGTCCGTCGAGCCAGTTTTGGAAGCGCCGCGTCGACAGGAACCCGATGACGAAGATCACCACGCCCAACACGATTCCGAGCAGCGATATGGTGATCGAGCCGATGGTGATGTCGGTGAGGAATGTCGTCAGCCACGCCTGGATATCGACCCAGTTGAAGCCCCATTGCAGCAGGATCAGGGGCAGGCCGATCAGGAACACGACGGCATAGATAAGGAAGCTTGCGAGCAGGCCGAGCTGGTCAAGCGCGGTATCGTCGAGCGAAAACCATGCGCGCGCCTGGCGCCCGAAGCGCGAGCGCGGGAAGGCGCCCTCGGCGGCGAGCACATGCCCGCTCTGAACCCCGATATACATGGTGGCGAGAATGGCGCCGGTCACCACGATCTGCGCCGCCATGAAGCGTGCAAGCCCGATATAGCCGAAGAGTGCGGCAATGATGATCGCCACGGCCGCGATGATGATCGGATAGCGCACATAGCCGGGCCAGCCCTTGCGTGCAGCCGTCTGGCGATCTGTGAAAGGCTTTACCAATGCCGCAGCGATCAGCAATCCGCTGATGACGAGCGATGATACGAAACTCTTGGCAACCGTCAGCGACAGGGGCGAGGCATAGATGGCACTGACCCGGCCGAGAAAATAATCGATGACCTGCACCACCGACATCGCCACCGTGAGAATGACGAGCACCCGCGCCGCGCCGTCGGAGACGAGAATCAACCGGCGATCAGGCCGGCCCGGTGCGAACAGCGCATTGGCCAATCGCTGCACGAAGAAGATTGCGGCACAGGCGATAAGGAAAGCCTCGAACAGCGCCAGCGTCTGCCCGGTGAACACGCCGAAATAGAAGAACAGGCCATAGGTGACGGCCAGCGCCGCCGCCACCGTCAGTGACGGAATGACCGTCGACCAGAAGGCGAGCGACAACCGACTGATATAGGAGTCCTCGTCCTCTTCCGCCTCGTGCTCGCCGACACTGCCGAACAGGCGCCTGATGCCCCAATAGGTCGTGAATCCGAGCAAGAGCGAAAGCCCGACCGCGCCGATAAGCGAGCCGCGCCGGAACGACGCCATGAAGGCAAGCCGCGCCGAGACCTGCCGCACCACGGTGTCGACCTCATGGGCGAGATCGCTCAGAACTTGGGCGCCGAATACTCCGCCGATCTCGGTGCGCCGGAACAGTGTGTTGCTGAACAGTTCGCGGCGCAGGCCCGTGATCTGGTCGCCCGCCTTGGCGGCACGGATGGATAGCGCCTCGGCCTCGCCGAGAAGCCCATTATTGATCGACTTCTCTTCGGTGAGTGTCCGGCGCTCATCGGTGATGATTTGCGGCTCGGCCGGTTCGCCTTCCTTGGGCGGCGCGCCAAGTTCGGCGAGCCGGTTGTTGATCTCGATGAGCCGCGGCCGGAGCGACACACCGAAGCCGATCAGCGATTTCGACAGATTGTCCAGCCTGACGCGCAGGGCGACGAGCTTGGCATCGTCCTCCGCGGCTTCCGGGACGGCGCGCTCGATCGAATTGATTTCACGGCCGAACCCGGCGATCTCTTCGCGCTTCGCTCCGTAATCAGCGGCAAGCGCAAATCCGGCCCAGACCAGCGTAAATGCAAGTAAGAGTGTGGCGCGCAATGTCATCATCGGCGCTCCCTACACGAAGCCCTTGCCGCCCCGCAACCTGATACCCCTACCCCATCCGCCGCAAATCCGGTGCGCGCTCCGGCAACGGAAAGCACTTGACGAAACGCTGTGCCACGCGCTTGTCGCCTTCGAGTGCGACAGTGCCCGCCTTGGCCGCCTCATCGAGGGGTTGCCCGCCATAGATGACCGCCGCCAGCGCATCAGGCGTCGTCCGCAGATACACATCGCAAGCCTCATCGCGCCCCGGCAGAACTGTCATCCGGTCTCCCGAAACCCGCGCCGTGAATTCATGTTCGCCGAAACTGAGTCCGATCTTGCCGCGGAACCCCTTCGCGGCTTGCGGATTGAACATCGTGCGTAAGGACAGCACGATGGAATTGACGCTCATCGGTCGCCCCTGCGGCATGCTGGGCGACCGCGACGCCCAGCGCCCGAAATCGCGGATGAACGGCTCGAGTTCGCGGCCCCAGGCCGATAGCTCATAGGCCGTCACCGCGGCTGGCGGCAGCAATCGCCGTTTCACAACGATGGAGGAGGCTTCGAGTTCGGACAGCCTTTGCGAAAGCACATTAGGGCTGATACCGGGAAGGTCGTTGCGCAGATCGGTAAAGCGCTTAGGCCCCAGCATCAACTCGCGGATAACCAGCAATGCCCAGCGCTCGCCCACCAGCTCCAGCGCATGAGCCACCCCGCATCCGTCGTCATAGTCCCGCTTGCCTGTCATCGCCTGTCAGCAGTCTTGCACGATTCGTCTTGACACCACTATAGTACGAATATAGGACTCGATAATACGAAATTACAATGCAATCAATGGAAACCGCCATGAGCCGCAAGATATTCGTCAACCTCCCGGTCAATAACCTGGAAAAATCCAAGGCCTTCTTCGGAAAGCTGGGCTTTACCTTCAACACGCAATTCACCGACGAAACTGCGGCCTGCATGGTGATCAGCGAGGACATTTACGCGATGCTGCTGACGCACGACAAATGGCGCCAGTTCACCGATCGCGAAATTGCCGGCCCCAAGGTGCTCGAGGTGATGACCTGCCTTTCCGCCGACAATCGCGATGAAGTGAACCGCCTTGTCGATGCCGCGGTGTCGGCCGGTGGCGAGGAGAAACGCCCGGCCCAGGATTACGGCTTCATGTTCATGCGGAGCTTCGAGGATCTCGACGGCCATGTCTGGGAGTTCGCATGGATGGATCCCGCCCACATTCAACAGAGTTGACAAGGAGGTTCGCATGACCGCCCATCAAGTCGTCTCCGAGAAGGAATGGCTTAAGGCCCGCAAGGTGCTGCTTGCCCGCGAGCGCGAACTCACGCATCTGCACGACAAGATTGCGGAAGAACGCCGTGCCCTGCCCTGGGTCAAGGTCGCGAAGGATTATATCTTCGATAGCCCCTCAGGCAAAGTGAGGCTCATCGATCTCTTCGGACTGAGAAGCCAGCTTGCCGTCTATCATTTCATGCTGGCACCCGACTCCGATCATCTCTGCGAGGGCTGTTCGTTTCTGGCCGATCACATCGACGCCGCGCGCCAGCATTTCGAGCATGCCGATCTCGCCTTCGCGGCGATCTCGCGTGCGCCCATCACGCGCATCGAGCAGGTCAGGAAGCGTATGGGCTGGCACTTCACCTGGGTGTCGTCGAATGCCAACAGCTTCAATTATGATTACGGTGTCTCGTTCACCGACGAGCAGGTGAAAGACAGGACCTGTGGCTATAATTACGGCACCACGCCCTATAATCACCAGGACTTGCCCGGCACCAGCATCTTCTCGCGCGACAAGGCCACCAATCTCTTCCACACCTATTCGGCCTATACGCGCGGCTGCGAACAGCTTATCGGTGCCATGAATTGGCTCGATCTCGCGCCCAAGGGCCGCAATGAATCCGACACGATGAGCTGGCTCAAGCTCCACGACGAATATGACAAGGCCAAATCATCCTGCTGCGCGTCCCACGTCGCGGCGTGACGCTATCCCCTCGCCCCGCTTTGGCGGGGAGAGGGTGCCGCGAAAGCGCCGGGTGAGGGGCAACTCTAAGCATCAAACACGCCTCTCATCCGCCGTACGGGCACCTTCTCCCCGCATGCGGGGAGAAGGAAGAGGCCACATTGCTATCCCTATGCCGCCTTCGCCATTCTGCCTTCGCTCGCCATCAAGGCCTGGTCGAGATCGGCGATGATGTCATCGGCATGCTCGATGCCGACCGAAAGCCGCACATAGCCGGGTGTCACGCCAGTCGCACGCTGTTCGGCTTCCGACAATTGCGAATGCGTAGTGGAGGCCGGATGGATGGCGAGCGTCCGGACGTCGCCGATATTGGCGACGTGGTAGACGAGCTTCAGCGCATCGATGAAGCGCTTGCCCGCCTCGACGCCGCCCTTCAATTCGAACCCGACGAGCCCGCCGCGTCCGCCTTTCAGATAGCGGTCGGCCCTCGCCGCGATGTCCATCGGCTGGTCCATGCCCGGATAGATCACCCGGATTACCGAGCGCTGCTTCTTCAGATACTCCGCGATGATCGCGCCATTGCGGCAATGCTCGCGCATCCTGAGCGGCAATGTCTCGAGTCCTTGAATGAACTGGAACGCATTGAACGGGCTCATCGACATGCCGAGATCGCGTTGCAATGTCGTCCGCGCTTTCAAGATATAGGCAACCGGCCCCAAGGGCTTCGCCGCTTCCGTCCAGATCGCGCCATGATAGGAAGGATCGGGCCGGGTCAGCATCGGAAAGCGCGCAGCATTGGCCTCCCAGTCGAAATTGCCGCCATCGATGATCATCCCGCCGATCGAGGTGCCATGGCCGCCGATATATTTGGTCGTTGAATAGACGACGATCGCCGCGCCGTGCTCGAAGGGCCGGCACAAAACCGGTGCCGCCGTATTGTCCATGATCAGCGGCACGCCGAGCTTGCGGCCGATCTCTGCGACTTCCGCGATCGGAAAAACGGCAAGCTTCGGATTGGGAAGCGTCTCGGCATAATAAGCCTTGGTGCGCTTGTCGGTCGCCGCAGCAAAGGCTTGTGGATCCGCCGGATCGACGAAGCGCACCTCGATGCCCATGGTCTTGAAGGTGTGGGCGAAGAGGTTCCACGAACCGCCATAGAGATCGGTCGAACTCACAATATTGTCACCGGCCTGCGCGATATTCTGGATCGCCATCGCGCTCGCCGCCTGGCCGGAACTCACCGCCAGCGCCGCGGCACCGCCTTCCAAAGCCGCCATGCGCGCTTCGAGCGCATCGGTGGTCGGATTCATGATGCGGCTGTAGATCTGCCCCAGCTCTTTCAGCGCGAAGAGATTGGCCGCGTGTTCGCTGTCGCGGAATTGGTAGGAGGTCGTCTGATAGATCGGCACCGCCACGGCGCCATTGGTTGCATCCATCCGCGGGCCGGCATGAATGGCGATGGTAGCTGCGTTTTGCGAAGTCGTCATGGGAAGTCTCCTGTTGATTGAAGCTTAGGCGGCACGGGGAAAGCGCATCTGTGTTGCTTGCGCCCGCTGGAAATGATGCTTGAGGATTTGCGCTACCGCGCCCGCATGGGTGAGCGGCAGCATGTGGCCAGCCTCGCTCAGCTGGATCGCCTTGGCGTCATCGATGGCACCAGCAATCATTCGCCCAAGATGCTGGACCAGCACCGGCGACTGGCTGCCAATGATCATGAGCATCGGAGCCTTCACCATCGCGCACGACTCGACCGGCCAATTTTCTCGCGCGACAGATGTGAAATTACCGATGATTGTCTCCGCCGCAGCAACGAGGCTCGCCTGCTTATCCGGGTGAAACCGGGCGAAACTGCCCTCCCCGCACCAGAAATCGACGAAGCCCCGTACACCCGGCCTCGCATCGCCCGCGGCATGTGCCTTGCGCAAGCGCACTTCGACCTCCGCAATGTCGGCATACATCTGCCGTTCGAGATGGCCGCCGTCACGCAGCAAGTGAAACACCGCAGGCTCAATCAATGTCAGGCTCTTGATGCGTTCGGGAAACGCCATGGCGAGCTTGAGCGCCACCGCACCGCCATAGGAATGGCCGACGAGATGCACGCGTTGGCCGGGGCCCACCGCGCTCTTGGCGATTCTGTAGGCCTCGTCGGCGATCAATCCACCGGCTGCCTCGTGGCAGAGCACGCAATGACCGGGAAGCGACGGCATGCGTACCTCGAAGCCGGAAAGCCCGGCGGCAACACCCGCCCACTGGCTGGGCTTGCCGGCCGTGCCGTGCAGCAGCACGACCGGGTGGTTGGAGGACATTTGCATGTCACGCCCTCCCCCGGCCGCCATACACCGCGGCCACGATATTGCCGCGCTGGATGCCGATATCCTTCAAGAGGTGATCGGGCAGGTCGCGCACATGCAATGCGTCCAGCTTGAACTGCCGCCGCCGAATAACCCGTCCGAAGGTCATCCGGCCGGCCGCTATCAGCAGCGACGAGAGCGACATCGATGCGCTGCTTTCGTGCGCACCGCTCGCTCCGTGGGAAGTTGAGAGGAATGACATTTGATACTCCTGAGCGTTGTTGGGGTCGTCGTGTCGGTGGGACTCGATCGCCCGTTTCATGGATGATCGAAATAGAACGCCAAGGCTGACTGCAGAATGACTGAGATGCCGGAAAGATTGGCCGAAACTCCGCAGTGCGATTTTCTCATTCACACTCGGTTCATATGCGCGACGCGGCAGAAACAATTGAAACATTCGCTGAAATACTTCTCTGCATCTGTTTCAGTTAGTCATGGAATGAATCGTCATCCTCGGGCGTTCTATCTCTTACGGCGATGAGCGGCACGCCGGCTTTCGATGGTTGCAATGCCGGATTGATTGACGAGGCTCTGCCGTACGACCGCCAGGTTCATCCTCGGTTCATGTCCATCGGGTGGAATAGGGAAGCTATGGATACATTGTCTGAGATACTGCGTTCCGTCCGTCTCCAGGGCGGCGTCTTTCTCGATGGACGCTTCACGGCACCTTGGAGTGTCGAATCGAGTCTTACCGTGGAAGAGATGCGCGCCTTCATGCCGGCGCCCGAAGAGATTTTCGGATTGCATTACGTGATCGAGGGCACGCTTTATTGCGAAGTCGAAGGCGAACCGCCGCTTGTGGTGAGGGCCGGCGAATTATTGCTCTTGCCGCGCAATGACACGCATGTCCTCTCCGACCGGCCCGGCCAGCAGGCGCGCGACGTGACCGACCTGATACTTCCAGGTGCGCAGGGCGGCCTCAACCGCATTCACTATGGCGGTGGCGGCACCGCAACTCACATTGTTTGCGGCTATCTCGGCAATGAAGAGCGGCGCAATCCTTTGATCTCGACCTTACCTCGCATGCTGAAGGTGAACATTGCCGAGGGCGCCTCGCGCGACTGGGTCGAATCCTCGGTACGCTACGGCGCCCAGCAATTGATGCAGGGCTTGCTCGCTTCATCGGGCGTCATGGCGAGATTGTCCGAGCTGCTCTTCGTCGAGGCGGTGCGCGCCTACGCCGAAACCCGCGAGCGCCAGGATCGCGACTGGCTGCACGGGCTTCAGGATCCTCATGTCGGGCGTGCGCTCGCCGTCATGCACGACCGTCTCGATCATCCCTGGACGACGGACGAGCTTGCGCGCGAAGTCGGCGTATCGCGCAGCGTCCTCTCCGAACGCTTCAACGACACGATCGGTGCGCCACCCATGCGCTATCTCACCCAGTCGCGCATGCAGCTCGCCAAGGAACTATTGCGCCAGCGCCGCCGCTCCATCCCCCAGATCGCCGTCGATGTCGGCTATGAGGCGGAGGCCGCCTTCAACCGCGCCTTCAAGCGCGAAGTCGGCATTCCCCCCGCCGCCTGGCGCGACGCACATGCGGCCGGCTGACCCGCCGCCATTATTGATCCGGCGGCTGCGCCGCGTTAGTAATCGGCTGTATCAGGGGTAATGCCGATGGCGGTTTCACGCCGCACCTTTGTGATGGCACTCACTGCAGCGGGGCTTCTCCCCGGCTGCAGCGCGTCGGATCAGCTTGCCGGCGAGCCCTTCCCGGTGCGCGAATCCGATCCGGAAGCGATCGCGCCAGAATTTCGCCGCACCACCATCGCCTATCAGACGACCGAAAAGCCTGGAGCCATTGTCGTCGATACTGACCAGCGCTTTCTCTATCACGTTGAGCCTGCCGGCCAAGCGACGCGCTACGGCATCGGCGTCGGCCGCGCCGGCCGCACCTGGTATGGCGAGGCCGAGGTCGGGCGCAAGGAGAAATGGCCCGTGTGGGTGCCGACGCCGGAGCACATCGCCGAGTTCCCGCAGCACGTCAAATACACGCGCGGCGGCATGCCCGGCGGCAAGGGCAATCCCATGGGTGCGCGCGCCCTCTATCTCTACCAGGGCGGCGTCGACACGGTGATCCGCATTCACGGCGCGATCCTGCCGAGCATGATCGGCAAACGCAGCACGGCGGGCTGCATCAGCCTGCTCAATGTCGATATCATCCACCTCTATGACCAGGTCGATATCGGCACCCGGGTGGTGATCCTCCCACCCAATACCTGACACAGGCCGCGTGGCGCCGGCTCCTGGCCCCGTTTCTAAACGCGAGATGAACCCGCCATTCACGGTCGGTTCGCAAGCCGCGAGTCACATTGGCTTCGGGACGCTTAAGAGGAGGGATTGTCAATGTTTGGTTTGGTCGGCTTCTTCAAATCATACTTCGCCCGCCGCCCGGAGCCCTGCCGGCTACAGGATGACATGCTCCGCGACATCGGCATCGGCCGCATCACCGCCGAGTTCCCGTAAGCAGAGCCGGATGCCGATCGTTGCGCTTCCCCCCGGGTCGGCGCTGGCGGCTTCGATGTCCTGCTGCCCGCCTGCCGTTCCCTGAAGCGGCGCTGTCTTGAACGATGCCGCCAAGTAAGACGCGGGAAATTTTTCGCCCGAAGGCGCCAGAAGATCCCGATGCGATACTGCGCTTAAATGCGAACCCCGCCTGCCTAGGGGGCTAATCAGCTTAGCATCGTTACTATCGAGGTAAGCTTGCCTCGCCCAAGCCGCGAGCGGAATGCTCAGGACCCCGCCGAACCTACTGCGCAATGGTGGAAGCAGAGACAAACATTCCGCGCACTCACAGGTTCCAACGCGTTTGCGCACAATTTTGTGACAGCCCAAAATGCCAATATCTATTCGGGCTGGACAGGCCTACGAGTGAGTTAGCCTCCGCTCGTAATGTAGCGATGGAAAACACAAATTGGGTCTGGCTTTCGCAAGAGGGACGCTCCCGCATGATGCCGATTGACGATATTCGCACGATAATCGGCGACGCGCTTGAGCGAAACCAGGCCGTGGACACAGCCGAGGTCGCTCTGTTGGCTCAGAAGCTTCATCCGCAATACAGCATCGCCGAACTGACGGCGACGGTCGCCGAACAGCGCTCCTTGATGCGTGAGCTTAGGCTTTGGCCAAAGGCAGGGCCACATTCGCTTTAGCGGTAAAGACCGCCTCAGGATGGCCTGACGGTCGCCGGTTTGGCGGCATCGCCATTACTGGCCTGCACTTGCGGCACTGGCGTCCCCCACCGTGAGCGCCCGCCGCCGGCCGCCGGCACCTTGGGCTTGGGCATTGGAATCAGGCCTTCTCTTTGGGCTTTCTTCCGCGCCAGTTTCTTCGCCCGGCGGATGGCCTCCGCGCGTTCTCGAACGCGTTTCTCGGAGGGCTTTTCATAGGCTCGCCTGTTTCTCATCTCGCGGAAGATGCCCTCGCGCTGCATCTTCTTCTTCAGCACACGAAGTGCCTGCTCGACATTGTTGTCGCGAACCATGACCTGCATGAAGTGCCCTCTGTTCCGTTGCTGACGAACTATCGAATAGGCTCAGGAACCGGGGTCGGTCGTCACCTTCCTTCTCGCGCGCTTCGGTACTGGCTCAATCACCGGCGGGGTCTCCGCTTCGTTTGCCAGACGTAGTGCGCGCAACTTTTCCGTCTTGGCGTCGCGAACAGCACGCTCCTGTCGGACGATGCCGCGAACGGTAGTGGTCAACAAATCATCGCGCTGATTGCGCGGCATTCGCCCGGTCGACGCGTTAAGCGACTTGAAAATATCGGCCATGAACTCTCCTTCATGCGAGAGACGGCTAAGCACACCATAAATTGATATTCGCGCGCCCGGATACGCCGGACGCGCGCTATCCTCCTGCCGGTACATCCGCGGTCAGGACGAGCGTATTCTAGTGGTCGAGCCTTTAGACGGCGCGCAGATTATCCGCCGATGCCTTGCCGGTCTTGCGATCGGAGACGAGATCGAAGCTTACTTTCTGGCCGTCGCTCAGGCTGCGCATTCCCGCCTTTTCGACGGCGCTGATGTGAACGAACACATCCTTGCTGCCATCTTCGGGCTGAATAAAGCCGTAGCCTTTTTGTTCATTATACCATTTAACGGTACCTTGCGCCATCTGACACATCCTTCAATTGGATTTGCCCGTCGCCGCTGCGACAGACATCAACATCGATCGAGGTTTTTCCAAGAAGGTGATCAGTGAGACGCCAGGCGCGTCACAGGCCATTTCATCGGCCGAAACTCGAAAGTAGCAACCCCTTAGTCCATTATGGACCGATTGGCAACCATTCATCGGTTCCGGAGCATTTTGGCGATCCGCGACGTTGACCGCCGATCCTGAGGGCATATTCTCACAGGCGGCGTCTAATTGCATTGCTTATTCGGGCGGCTGGGCGCATCGTCGCGCCATCGTTGGTTTTTGCATCATCGAGCACCGGCGACTGAGAGACAGTAATTGCACTCCCGCTCATCGGCTCCGCCACGGGAGGTGCATATGTCGACACCGCAAGATTCAGTCGGACGCCGCATCGCTGCCGGCATCGGCCTTGAAACGAAGGATGCGTGACGTGCTGCACGCAGGAAAGCCGCTGTTGGTCCGCGCTTTTGAGCTTGCCCACGGTGGAGAATGCGCCTCGACAAGTCTTCTTCGCAGGCAGCTGAAACTGGAAGGCTATCCCGAGAAGGAGATAGCTGCGCATTTGCACGGCAAGAGCCTGCGAACGCAGCTCGCCGGCTTGCTGCGGAACGCGAATAACGATGCTCGGTTCGCACCGTGAACCGTCGACCAGGACAGGCCAAATGGTGACCAGCAATTTTCATGATCGGATCGTTACCCTGCTCTCTCCAGCATTCCTGACCAAGAGACCGGTCGATGTTGACACGATTGTTCATAAGCTGGAATGCGACTGGCCCACAACGTCGACAGCCAAGCTGCGGCTTGCGGTGATGTCCGTGGCAAAGGACATGCGGCTTCGCATAAGAAACCCTGGTTTTTGATCCGGCTTGACGAATTGAGCGCACTCAGAGCGGCCTCACATTTGGCGCTTCTGCTCGAACGATCTCTCTTGCCTTGGCCGCGAAGTACTTCTCCGCACCCCGCGTCAGAAGCCGCGAGCGTTACGAGCAATCGGCAACCGAACCAGCGTCCGCCCGCAAATACCGCGCCGCTTTGAAGACAATATGCTCCGCCACATCGGTATCGGTCGCATCACCGCCGAGTTCTCGTAAGACGCGAAGTTTTCGACAAAGAATCTGGCCCCACCGTAACAAAACCCCCGGGTTTCGGGGACCCGGGGGCTGTTGCGGCGGGATCGAGGAGTGACGGATGTACACGCTGGACAGCAAGCGGGTCTGCATCCGTCATTTTCACCTTACCGTCGTATGTTCCTCCTCGAAATAGGCAACCGTACCTAATCTGGGCGCTACAGCGCCCGCATCAGACGCAATACGTCCTCATCGCCTCCCTGGCGGGCTGACGGAAGAAAGGCGGGAACCGCCTTTTCCTCGTCGTCCGTCATATCTTTTTCTTTTGGCGTTGAAGCTTTTTCGCGTTCGCTCATCAACTGCTCCCTTTCCCTTGAGAGGCTTGAAGATACCGTGCACCGCTCGGCGCCGATATAGGCGAGCTTGCCTATAGGCGAAGCAAGGGCCTCCCGGCAGATTGGCGCTTCGGAGGTTATGACCTCCTAGAAGCGTGGCTTGGGGACCAAGACGAACCCTCTCTCCCCGGGCCACGCTTCGACCAACCCAAATCGTTTGTTACTTGGGGTTCTTAAGCACCGCGCGGATCAAGCCCGCGATGCTCGCCACATCCATCTTTTCGAGAATGCGCGCGCGGTGGTGATCGACGGTGCGGTGGCTGACCCCGAGAATGACGCCGATCGCCGCGCTTGAGCGTCCCTCGACCACAAGGTCCATGACTTCGCGCTCGCGCGGCGTTAGTCGCGCCAGGCGCTCGGCATGAAGGCTCTCGGAATCGGGCTCGATGGCTTCGCGCTTCACGCTGGCAATTGCTGCTTCAATCGTCGCATTCAATTCCTCGTCATGCACCGGCTTTTCAACGAAGTCGAATGCGCCCCCGCGCATCGCCCGCACCGCCAGTGGCACATCGCCATGTCCCGTGATGAAGATGATCGGCGTGCGCGATCCTTTGGCGCGCAATCGCTTTTGTACTTCAGTTCCGTCAATCTCCGGCATCCTCATGTCGAGAAGTATGCACTGGAACGCGCCGGGATCGGGGATTGCCATGAATTCAGGCCCCGAGGCGAATTCCGCAACCGCATAGCCATAAGTCTTCAGGACCTCTGCCAGCGAAGTCCTCGCCGGCGCGTCGTCGTCGATGATAGCAACACGATGCTTCATTCTTTTGTCGCCACGCGAAGAGTGAGAGCTATGCACGTATGGTTGGGCCGATCATCCGCGATCCACAATTCCCCGCCGTGATCTTCGATGATACTGCGACTCAGATTCAGGCCGAGACCTAGCCCCGATTCCTTCGATGTCGCGAAAGGCTTGAAGAGTTCGCCGCGTATCGCGTCGGTAAATCCCGGGCCGGTATCGCTGACCGCGATCTCGACCTTGTCTTCGCCCACCTTGCGCGCCACAATCGCGATCGTCGCCGATGTGTGGCCGTCCAGGGCTTCGATTGCATTGCGCAGCAGATTGAGCAGCACCTGCTGCAGTTTCACCGGCGGGATATGAACCCGCAGCCCGGGTGGAATCTGGATGGTCACCGCCGCGCGCGATTTGCGCAATTCGCCCTGCAGCAATCTTAGGCACAGATCGGCACATTCAGCGATCGCGGCGGTCGGCATGTCGGAGGCGTCGCGCTTGACCAGCCGGCGGGTATCGTTGATGATCGCACTCGCTGCATCGACCTGTGTTACCGCGGCATCAATGAGCCCGCCGATCTTGCGCCGATCGAGATTGCGCTCGGGCAAGAGACGTTGAACGGTGCGGATGAAATTGCGCACCGCCGAGAGCGGCTGATTCATTTCGTGTGCAACGGCACTCGCCATTTCGTTCACCAGCAGCACCCGCGAAGCATGCAGCAGCCGGTTCTGAGCCTCGCTCAATTTCTGGTGGCTCTCGACAAGCTCGGCCGCAAGCCACTCGCGCTCGGTGACGACGCTGCCCAGCAGCAGGCCGGTAGCCGATAGCGTGATCATCAGGATCTGTAGTTCCGTCGCTGTTCCCGGCTCGATATCGCGGACAGTAATGATCGCCATCATGCACACGTCAGTTGCGACGATGCTGAGTGCCGCGCCGGGAAAGCCGTAGCGCAGGGCGGCCGCAACGATCGGCAGGAGCAGGAGATAGAAGAACTTGAACTGATCGATGCTGTCGAGCCCAAAGACGATGAAGCTCGCGACGAAGATTATCAATGCGCCGGCGATGAGATGGAGTACGGGCTCCGGCTCCGACAATCGCATGGGGCTGAGCGATCTCCAGACGACGTAAAGCGGCAAGATGGTGATCGTCCCGATAAGGTCGCCGGTCGCCGAGGTCACGATCGCCGAGAGCAGCCACGGCGATGGCATGCTGCTGAGCCACGCGGTGGTGGCGACGACCAGCACGCCGTAGAGCACGGCCGCCACAGTTCCAGTCGCCAGGAGCTTGAGCGTCTGTGCAATCGAGCCCGGACGATCAGCGGCCGTTATCTTGGCAAAGATGACGCCGCCGGACGTGTAGACGACCGCGAAGAGAAAGCCGCGCGACAGGATGAGCGCCGGATCGGCGTAGGGTGTTGCGAAGTACTGCCCAAGCGATGTGGTCGCAAAGAGGATGGGAAAGGAGATCGGCCCCAGCACAGCCGCCAGGAGGAAGCTAAGACCCGTCTTCGGATCCCATGGGGTCACCCCAAAATCGGGATAGACAAACACGTAGCTTACCCAGTGGAGCGCCAGGAAGGCGAGGAGATAGGCGACCACGACGGGCGTGAGCCGCGAGATGCGAATCGCCGGAATCCTGATGGCCAAGCCTCCCATACTGCAAAGCTCATACTAACCTGATTTCGGCTGCCTATGGGCAATCCTGCCTAGACCACCAGGGCCTTTCCCGGAAGGACGGCCAATCAGGCGAAGCGGGCACCTCGAGGCAGCAATGGTAAAGGCTCACCGGCTTGCGCCGATGAGCCTTGGCCGGTGATTGACCGGGAGCTTTGTGTCGCTATGCCGCCCGGATGAATTACATCGGGCGCGCGCTGACGATCTCGCCGCTTCGCGAACTGACAACGATGCGAAATGGAATACCGCGGCGGACACCCGCATAGGCATAGTAGCGGCCCTCGCAGTCCATCATTCGCACACGATAGAAACCGCTGTCGCGGACGATCTCGCGCCCTTCGCCGCAGCTCAGCCGGTACCCAAAACCTGGCAAGGTCCAATAGGGCTCCAAGTACCAGTAGCCGCCATAATAGTATTTATAGCGCTGGTCCTTGTACTTGTTCCGCTTGTGCTTGTTGGGGTCATAACGCCACGCGTTGTTTGCCTGACTCGCGTTGTTGGAGCCATCGCCATTGTCCCAAGTGTTGTCCTGAGGCTTTTTCTTGTTATTCTTATTATCGTACTGGGATTTCTTGGGCGGCGGCGTGTTCCCATTTTCTGGCGCGCAATCCTGGTCGTCGTCGCAGTCCTGTTGCGTCGCACTATCCTGAGGCCATCCGCTCTTCGGTTTTTGCGCCGCGTCAGCAATTCCGAATGAGAGCAAACACGCCAATGCGGCTGCCGATGCAATTTTCAGGCTCTGCGAAGTAACACTCATCTGTTCATCCTTTTTGGGAGGCATCCCTTTGACGGCTCGTTGATGAACCGCGCCTGAACACCCGCCCGGCCGGCGTAAACTTGACAAGTTGAGTTGAACGCCCGCTCTTTGCCGCATCCGCCCCATCAGAGACAAGGCCGATGCCGCCCGATCAGATCATCATCATCCGCCATGCGCAGAAGCCGACCAAGGATCCCAAGCATGACGGCATCAGGGAGGACGGGACGCGCGATCCCGAATCGCTGATCGTTCGTGGCTGGCAGCATGCCGGTGCGCTGGCCTCGATTTTCTCTGTGCCCGGCAATGCGCCGCCCGATGCCCGATTTACGCAGCCCCACCACATCTTCGCGGCCGGCGAAGGCAAGAAGGAAGCGACAATCAACGGCAAGAAGGTCAAGGTCGGCAGCCACAGCCGGCGTCCTGTCGAAACCATAACGCCGATGGCCGAACGATTGGGGCTGAAGCCCGTCACCAGCTTCACCAAGGGCGAGGAGACGCTGCTCGTCAATGACGTGCTGGCGCGAAGCGGAACCGTGCTGATCTGCTGGCAACACGAAGACATTCCAGCCATCGGCAATCTGATTACCGGCAATGGTACCACCGTCCCACAGCATTGGCCGGAAAACCGCTACGACCTGATCTGGGTCTTCGACCGCGCCGGCGCCGATTGGAGGTTTCGCCAGTTTTTCCACGAGCGGCTCATGCCATCTTGACCGGGCGCCCGCTGACGCCAAATGACAAGCGCGGCCTTCCGCTCCGTGCTAGCTGGCGCGGCAGAACAAGAGCCCGCCATTCATGCATTCGCTTCATCATCTCGAACTCGTCAACGCCCTGGCCAAGTACCGGCATTTCGGCCGCGCCGCCGATGAACTGGGGATTTCCCAGCCGGCTCTGTCCAAGGGCTTGAACCATCTGGAATCATCCCTCGGCGTGAAGCTGTTTGCGCGGGTCGCGCCGATCGTCCCGACGCCCTTCGGCGAGATCATCCTCCAGCGCAGCAACACCCTCGTTGCGGCATTCGAGGAACTGTTGCGCGAAATCGAATTGGCCAAGGGCTTCGAGGTGACGACCTTGCGCATCGCCAGCGGCGTCTATCCTGCCGAGATGATCATGCCCGAGGCCATTGCCGAACTGTCGCGCCAGGCGCCCTTGATCCGTTCCGCACTGGTGATCGCCGGCGATCCGTGGGTCATCGATCATGTCGCCAATGCGCGCAGCGACGTGGGCCTTGCCGATATTCAGCATGCGGCCGGACACGCGGAACTTTCCACCGAGCCCATTGGCAGTATCGCCAGCCAATTATACTGCCGCGCCGAACATCCGCTCACCAGGCTGAGAGCGCCGGCGCTCGCCGACCTGCTGCAATATCCCTTTGTCGGCCCGAGCATCCCCGAGAGTCTGCGCGACGCGCTGCCTGTCGAATCCTTTCCGTTCGGCTTGATGGATTCAGATCTCGGCACAATCGTCCCGCGCATTCAGGTCGAGACCTACGGTGCCGCCCGTCGCATTGTGATGGCGAGCGACGCGCTCTCAGTCGCGCCATCGCACATGCTGAAGGCCGACATCGCAGAGCAGGGCCTGGCAGCACTTTCCGCTGACATTCCGGCGCTGACCCTCAGCTACGGCTTCATCTGGCGGCGCGGCCGCAGCCTTTCGCCGGTCGCCCAGTCGTTCATGAGAATTGTGCGCAGCTTGGAAGCACAATCGCACGGCCGCTAGCGTCGAGGACAATCGCCTAGGCGAGCGAACCCTCGAGAATGACGAGGTCCCGCTTCGATGCCTTGAGCGCAAATCGCAGCGCTTCTTGATAGGCCGGATCATCATAGCAGGCCTTCGCTGCCGCCAGGCTCGGAAACTCGACGACCACCAGCCGCTCTGCGTCTCTTGCCTCGCGCAACACAGGCGGCGCTTTGCTCGGGTTGATGACCGCCCCATATTTTCCGGCGATCGGCGCCCACAACTTCGCATAGACGGCTTGCGCCTCCGGATCGGCGATCTTCGTGCCGAGAATGAGCCAATAGCCCTTCATCTTATCTCCCTCTTCACACGACGCTGTTAGCATTTGCACGAGGCGACGATCTCGGAACATGCCGCCACGACGCGCCTGTCGCCTGCGCAGCAATCCTCCATCAGGAAGCGGACGAGGTCGGCGATCTTGTCGTAATTCGCCGAATAGATGACCGAACGCGATTCTTTCCGCGATTCGATCAGGCCCGCACGTTCGAGATGCGCAAGATGGAAGGACGTCTTCGACGGTTGCATGCCGAGCTTCGCACCGATCGCCATGGCGGCAACCCCCTTCGGCCCTGCCTTCACCAGCATGCGCAGCACATCCAGCCGGTTTTCCTGGGCGAGCGCCCCGAATGCATCCACCGCTTGACTTTTCTTCACGTTTCAATAATCCTTGAAATGTTGAAATGAAGATAGCGCATCATGAATGTCATGGCCACCCCTCCTGTTGCCGCCGGTTTCACGACCGGCGCGTTTCTCGATGAGCTTCGCCATCATGACGGCAAGCGTCTCACCTTCATATACTCCGGCCGCGCGGTGGACGCATGACGATGTACAACGTCCTCTTTCTCTGCACCGGCAATTCGGCGCGCTCGATCATCGCCGAGAGCATCCTGCGCAAGGAAGGTGCGGCGCATTTCCGCAGCTTTTCCGCGGGCAGCCAGCCCAAGGGGGAAGTTAATCCCTTGGCGCTGAAGGAGCTCGAAGCGCGCGGCTACCCGACGGATGGCCTGCGTTCGAAAAGCTGGGATGAATTCGCCACAGCCGACGCGCCGCATTTGGATTTCGTCTTCACCGTCTGCGACAATGCGGCGGGCGAAACCTGTCCTATTTGGCCGGGCCAGCCGATGACCGCGCATTGGGGGATCGAGGATCCGGCCGCTGTTGAAGGCGAGACGTGGGAGAAGGCTGCCGCCTTCGCAACGGCCTTTCGCCAGCTGCAAAGTCGTTTGCGTGTCTTCCTCGCCCTTCCGCTCGCGAGCATCGACCGCATGACGCTCGGCGCCCGATTGCGCGACATCGGCGCCATGGAAGGTTCGACCGCGCGCCGCGGCAAGGCGGGCTGATGCCGGAACGCTTCGATCTCAAGCGCCGGCTCGTTGCCGAAGCCTTGGGCACGGGCCTGTTGGTCACGGCCGTCGTCGGCTCGGGCATCATGGCCGAGACCCTGACGCGCGATGTCGCCTTGGCGCTCCTCGCCAATACGATCGCCACCGGCGCGGCACTTGTCGTCCTGATCTCGGTCTTGGGACCGTTCTCGGGGGCGCATTTCAATCCGCTGGTCACTTGCGTCTTGGCATTGCGACGCGACTTTTCGCGCGCCGAAGCGCTGCCTTACATCGCCGCGCAAATATCCGGCGGCATTCTGGGCACAGTCCTCGCCCATGCGATGTTCGATCTGCCCTTGCTCAGCCTCTCGCTCAAAGCCCGCACCGGTCTTTCGCAATGGCTCGCCGAAGCCGTCGCCGCTTTCGGCCTCATCGCGACAATCCTCGCCATGCTGCGCTTCGACCGCAAGGCGATTCCCTGGCTTGTCGGACTTTACATCACGGCCGCCTATTGGTTCACCGCCTCGACATCCTTCGCCAATCCGGCCGTCGCCATTGCCAGAAGCCTCACCAACACATTCGCTGGCATCCGCCCGCTCGACCTGCCGGGCTTCATCATCGCCGAATTCATCGGCGCCTTGATCGCGCTTGCGCTTTTCGGCTGGCTTCTCCGCGCGAACACCGCAACCGCGGCGCCGTCCTGATCTTCCCTCTCTCCTCGAGGGGCGAAGCGGCCGACGCCGGCCTTTAGAAGCGTCGCCCGCTGATCGCATGCGCGCGCGCGTGGCAGATGATGCGCCCGTCCGCTTCCGCCGCAAGGCCGGCACGCACGCGCTCTTTGAACGTCGCGCCGATGTCGGGCGCAAGGCCCTTGATAATGGGTCCAAGCGTCGACGCCTTCATGGCGGTCGTCCAGTAGTCCTCGAAATCGGCGAATGTCCGCTCCACCGCGATTTCGTGTGTTGCGATCGCCGCGAGCCCGGCGCCCCGCCACAACGCCGTCATCGCCTCGAGCCGTGATGATTCGATCGCCGGCGGCTTGAGACCCGAAATCTCCATCGCGCGCATCGCGACGAGCATCTGGTTGAACGGAAAGCCGCCGCCCAGCATGTCCCACATATAGGCCGCGACGAGCCCGCCTGGCTTTACGACGCGCGCCATTTCGCCGACCCCCTTGGCGGGATCGGGGAGAAAAACGAGCACCAAGGCCATCACCGCGGCATCGAACTGCGCGTCGGGAAAAGGCAGCGCCATGGCATCGCCCACGCGGAATTGGGCGTTAGCAAGGCCTGGCCTTGCGCGCGCGAAGGCGATCTGGCCATCCGAAGGATCGATCCCCTGCAGCTCCGTTGGCGCCACCCGTTCGGCAAGCAGCGCGGTGAAGGCGCCATTGCCGCAGCCGACATCGATCCAGCGCAATCCCGGCGAAGGTCTCAGCCAGTCGAGAAACTCCGCGCCCGCCTTGGCGCTCCACACGCCCATCATCTGCTCATAGGCGGCGCCGTCGTCGAAGCGGATCGTCTGCTCGGTCATGTCGATCTCCGAAACTGCGGGCCGAACCCTAGCGCAACGCGCCTCCTGGCGGAAACGCTTCTCGCTCCCCTGCTTCGCGGGTGAGCTGCGACGGCGCAGCCCGCAAATTGCCGATTTCTTCTCCCTCCCCGACTCCGGGGAGGGTGGCGCGCAGCGCCGGGTGGGGTTCGCGATTTCCACTCTCTCCGTCATGTCAGCGCAAGCTGGCGTCCATCTTCCGCTATTCCGCGAAGGGTTCGCTGCGGCCCGGAAAGGCGACACGCCGGAACGGCCAGTCTCGCGCCAGCCAGGCGCGAAATGCTTCGCCCAACCGCTCTTCGAGGCCGCTCGCAAGCGTGCTTTGCCGCGTCCAGTAATAGGCCTCCACGTCGAAGCTGCGATCCGCGCTCGGAAACAGATAGCAGCATCCAAGGCACCGGGTTTCGTCGAGCGACATCATCGTATAGGCGAACGACGTGCGGCGCCTGAATTCCTTCTGATGCCAGCCGAGATCGATCAGGTCGTCTTCGAGCGTCAGCCCCACGGGCCATGGCGAGTCTGGCGACAGCAAGCCCTTGAGATGATCGACGCTCTCCATCACCGCCTCGTAATCCTTGACGAGATCGTGGATCGTCAATGGCCGCAAACGGAACTCCGCCGTCTCGAGCACGAGTGGAACAGGATAGCTCTTGGGCAAAAGAGGACGGTGCGCCATGCTTCATTTTCCCCCGCTACTAGACGGCCTCCAGCCTCGGCCAAAGCCCGCCGCACCGCAAGCGGCGTTCAACCTCCCTCCCCGACTCCGGGGAGGGTGTCACGCGAAGCGTAACGGGTGGGGCCGCAGCCTCCTCGCCTAACCCTGCGCGCGCATCATCGCTGCAGCACGTATGTCAGCGTCAAGGCGCGCCTCGATCCGGTTAATAATCACGAACAGTCGACCCACGGTGTCGACATGGAATTCGGTAAAGGCCTCCACTGCGGATGCGGAAGATGCGATGGCCGCATCGCGGTCCGCGGCCGCGGGTGGGGCGCCAAGGTCGAGATCGGAGATGTCCGCAAGCGCATCCCGCAACGCTTTCATCGCGACGGTCAGCCTCGTCGCAATGTCTGCCAATTGGCCGTCGACCTCGTCGGGGTCGGGTGCGCGCGATTGAAAATTCCTCAGTATCTCCGCGGCAGAGATATCGGGAACCATTTCCTGGATCGTGCGCCAATGCAGCTCAAGTCTCGCGCTCAACGCGATGAGTCGTCGTAGTTCGGTCACGACCACGCGCCGATCATCGATCGATTCCACCTCGCCGGCCGCAAGAATGTCGACGGCGCGCAACACCCGTTCGCGCATCATATCCAGAAAGGGCTCGAGGCCGGCGAACAGCCGGGCGCGCGAGGCGCGGCATTTGTCGCGTTCGTCTGCGGCAAACCGCGCATTCGCCTTTCTCGATTTGCCGTATTGCAGGCCGAAGACCTCGGTATCGACGGAGATCCGAGCATTGAGAAGTACAATCGCCTTAGTCAATTCAATGATGCGCGCCTCGTTTTCGCGGCACTCCTCGGAAATTGCCTCTGCCTCTTCCCTGCGGCGCCGGGCCATTTCTCTCGCATGTCGCCATTGCGGAAACGGCGATGATGCGCTCCTGCTCCATGGACCGGTGACCGCGTCGGCGAAGAGCGGCGCAAACCAGATCCCGACATCGCCGAGGAAACTACCCATGGCCTCGGCCCTCTCCTCATAATAGCGGCTTTTTTCCGCAAAGACCCCGATGGGTACCATATTCCCTTCGCCGAACTCATAGCCATGCTTGTGCTTGTACTCATGCCGCGTGGCCTTCTTGCACAAGGATTCAAGGTCGGAGAAGAGTGCCGCCGCAGGCCCTTCCAGCGTGAGAAGTCCTGGTTCGTTCAGGGCCCGCGCCGCGAACAGTCGCGCCGCGTCCGAAGGATGCGTGTCGAGCCGTTCTGTCGTGTCGGTTTCAAACGCGCGGGCGAGCAACGCTATGCCTTCCGGCGCCAAGGTTCTTGCAGATCGGCGTTGCACGAGTGCTGGCAGGTTGTCCGGTAGTCTCTTGTAGCCCCAGCTTCGCGCGACTTCGAGCGACACGTCGTGGGCGGCAGCCTTGATGAGAAAGAGCCGTTTCGTCGTCTCCTCGAACGCCTCGCTGCCAATGAGCTTGATCTCGTAGCTGTCTGCGTCGAACTCCATTTGCCGCAGCATGAGGCAGCTCACTTCACGTCCCGCGTAAGCGAGCCGATCGAGGAGCGACCGGACCAGCCAGATGCAGGCATTGATCGCCTTGAACACGACCCCGGTCAGCCCCCGTTTGTTGGCGTTTCTTTCGAGCCGTGCATCGATATCGGCGTCGCGCGCTGTAGCGACATCGAGCCGCGCAGAGACGTGGCGGATGATGCCCGTGAACCGCATCCCCGTGCCTTGCGCGAAATGAGCAAATTCGTGTGCGAGGATTCCACTGAACTGGCGCGCATCAAGGCATGTTGCGAGCGGTAGCCCGATGGTGAGAGCAAGCTCCTTGCCAAAGAATAGACGCTTCAAGGCCGCGCCGGCGTTGGGCTCGCAATCGACATCGATCTGGCTCGGCATGGGTGCGCCGACCGTCTCGCAGACTTTCGCGACCAGCGCGAAAAGCCGGGGTTCCTCCTCCGCCTTAAGAATCAGAAGTTCGGGAGCTTTCGCCGTCCTGGCCATCAAAGGCCGAACCAGAATCAGCAGAACCGGCAGCGCCGCGACGAGCGGTGGGAAATAGAGGAGGTAGCCGAGCGTTCCCAGCCGGAGGAGGCCGGTATTGTGGGTCGCGTAGGCGAACACGCCGGCCATCGCCAGTCCGACAATGGCAAGATAGATGACCGGCAGCATGAGCATCGCGAAAGCGGTACCGGCCAAAGCTGCACCATATTGAAGCGGCACCCGCCTTCGCGTGATCCTCTCCGGAAATGCCTTGTTGATCGCCGCGATGCTCAGATCGGGCTTGGGATAGGTCAGGAGCTTGACGAAGCCCACAGACGGCATGTCACTCCCGCTCGCTCTTGATGTTTCCCACCATCAACCTCGCGCTCGCCGGACAGAGGCTCGCGAACTGCTTCGTCCTTGTGATCGCTTTCGGCGCTTCGGCACGATCGACGGTCTTGTATCCCAATCGCTTGAAGTACTTCTCCGCATCGCTCGTCAGTAGCCACACCCGCTGCGCGCCGTCCTGCCGCGCCCGGGCCTCGATCAATCGCACCAGGACCCGCCCCATCCCCCTAGCACGCGCCGTCGGATAGATGATCAGTGAGCGGATGAGCTGGTCGGCGCCCTGCCCTTCGAGGCCGCCATAGCCGAAGGCCGCGCCGCTTCCATCCATCAAAGAGAAATAGCGCTGCCCTTCGCCGCCAAGATCGTCGACCGGCAATTTGTTCTTTTCGAGCGTCCCGCGCATTCCGATGAACCCGGCGCTTTCCGCAAGCACCGGCTGCAAAGTGAAGCCGCTCGCCTCCTTCGCCGGTGCGGCGAGTTCGGCAACAAACCCAGCCAGCTCACTGAATGCGGCCCGCTCCATCCGATAGACGGCAAGCCTCCCGCGCTTCTTCCGCCCGATCAGTCCCGCCTCCCGCAAGACGCGCAACGGTCCGGAGAGCGTCGAAGGCGCAATGTCGAGCATCAGCGCAAGTTCGCCCGCCGTGAGGCCCGCCTCGCCCTCCCGCGCAAGGCGCCGAGCAGCGAGAGACGCAAGCCGTCGGCGAGCGCTGCGAGCCCCGTTATGGCGCCATCCCTTTCCATAACGTCAGGGTTTCATAGCTTGATAGTTTCGGCAACCGGTTCGGATTCGCGCCAGGCGGGCGCTTCGGTCTCATTGCACGCATAAATAGCGACGTTCTGTCGTTCTGCAGAACGACGAAATGAACGCCCGTTCAATATTTTCCGCGCGCGCGAGTGGAACCAAATCGTGTCGCTAAGAACGCGAAAAACGCCCTCTAAAATGCGCCAAAACGCCTCCACCGGCGCTTAAGTGTGCGTGCCAATTGCGCACCGCCTGGCACACCCCCTTAAGGCCGCCTTTACCCTTCCCGCCCTAGACTGCTCATAAGACAGCCGGGATGGTGGCCGCCCGAAACGCGGCCCCGTAAGGTTAACAAAACACCAGCCCGGGGATCGAAAATGCAGCCGAGAGCAGCCCAAGCAAGCATGACCCCGCGCGTATTGATCGTTGAAGACGACCCCGCCCAACGGCGCATCCTGGAAGAGATGACGAAGCGCTTCGGGCTTGATCCCGTGAGCGCGGATTCAGGCCCCAAAGGCTTGGAAATACTGGGAAATCAGTCGGGCGGCCAGATCGAACTGGTGATCCTCGACCTGGTCATGCCGGGCATGGACGGGCTCGAATTCCTGGAGCGGATGACCGCCATAAGGGGCGATCTGCCGGTCATCGTCGAGACCGCGCAAGGCTCGATCGAAACCGTCATCAAGGCGATGCGTGCAGGCGCCGATGATTTCGTGGTCAAGCCGATCAGCCCCGAGCGATTGCGGATCTCGATCCAAAACCTCTTGAAAGTCAATGCGTTAACCGAAGAGGTGAAGCGCCTCAACAAGAAGGTCGGCGGCGCCTTGACCTTCGATGACCTGATCGCCTCCTCCCCCGCCATGGCCAATGTCTTGCGGCTGGGAAGGCGCGGTGCCCAATCCAATATCCCGATCCTCATCGAAGGCGAATCGGGCGTTGGCAAGGAGATGATTGCCCGTGCCATCCAGGGTGAATCGGAGCGCCGCGGCCGTCCCTTCGTTGCGGTGAACTGCGGCGCCATTCCGGAAAATCTTGTTGAATCAATCCTTTTCGGCCATGAGAAAGGCTCCTTCACCGGCGCCACCTCAAAGCATATCGGCAAGTTCCAGGAGGCCGATGGCGGCACATTGTTCCTCGATGAAGTCGCCGAATTGCCGCTCGATATTCAGGTAAAATTGCTGCGCGCCATTCAAGAAGGCGAGATCGACGCGGTCGGCTCCCGGAAGCCGGTAAAAGTGAACATCAGGCTCATTTCGGCAACCAATCGCAACATGATCGAGATGGTCAAGGCCGGCCGCTTCCGCGAGGATTTATACTACAGACTCAATGTCTTCCCGGTGATGGTTCCGCCCTTGCGCGATCGCAAGGACGATATCCCGGCCCTGGTCGACCACTTCGTGACGCGCTTTGCCGCCGAAGAGGGCCGCAAGGTGCGCGGCATCGATCCCGCCGCCCTCTCCATGCTCCAGGCCTATGCCTGGCCCGGCAATGTGCGCCAGCTCGAAAACACCGTCTTCCGGGCTATCGTCTTGTGCGAAGGGGATATTTTGGCGGTGGAGGATTTCCCGCAGATCGCTTCTCTGGTCGAGGGCTATGAGGTGAAGATCCCGCCCGCCCCCGTCACACAATCGAAGCCGGCGGTCCCGCTCGGCGCCTCCGCCATGATCGGTGCGCCCGGCGTTGGCCGCTCAACCGGTGGTGCCGTTTCCGACGGCATGGCGCTCGGCATCCCGGTCGTCACCGATGGCGGCCATATCCGAAAATTGGAGGAAGTCGAGGCCGATATGATCCGCCTGGCGCTCCATCGCTATCGCGGCCAAATGTCTGAAGTTGCACGCAAATTGGGCATCGGGCGGTCAACGCTTTACCGCAAGATGCGCGATCTCGGCCTGGATGAGCCCAAAGAGGCGAAAATGTAACAGGGGCGCGATATTCGAACCGCGCGTGCCCTCCTGCGTTGAACCCATGCCGGACTGCCACTACCTTGTCTCGATCCGGAGGCGTCAATGAACCTCGTGTCCCGGCTGCTTGCCGGCCTGTCAGTCGTTGCGTTCGCCCTGCCCCTCGGCGCTGCTCATGCAGAGCAAAAAGGCGAGGGATATACGCGGCTTATGCACACGGGCAACGGCCCGTCCTTCATGGATTTTTCCTCCAAGCGCCAGAAGCAGGCCTATAAGCGCACCGGCACGCGCCAACCCAAGGCGCAGCCCGAGGAAATGCTGGGCGACGATGAAGTCGATGTCAACGACGAGCTGATGGTCTATCAGCCCGAAGAACTCGTTTCCCTCAAACTCTTGAAATCAGAAGGATCTTCGCCAACCGAACCGCTCGCCGCGGCGATCCAGGCGGAATTGCTCGATCCTTCGGCTGCCATTCGCGTCACCCTTGCCGAACGCAAGGCGATCCTCGCTGACTACCAGGCCCGCGGCTTCAAGCCTTTGTGGACGGATGCCAAGGGGCTCACTGCGCGCGGCCGCGAAGTGCTTGATGTCCTTGCCAAATCCGGCGAAGACGCGATGCAGCCGGCCGACTATTTGCCGAATGCGCTCGGCACCTTTGGCGAAGACACATCGAGCTTGGCAAGCGACCCCGCCCGCCTCGCACGCCTCGATCTTGGCCTCACCGCCATGGCGCTCAAATATGCCCGCGACGCATCGGGCGGCCGGCTCATTCCGGATCGGCTGACCCACTACAACGACATGCAGCCGCAGCGGATTGATGCCGCCAAGGCCATGAAATTATTGGCTTTCAGCCCCTACGCCGCGAACTGGTTGAAGCAGCAACAGCCGCAGCTTCCGGCCTATGGCAAGCTGAAAGAGGCCTATCTTGCCTTGCGCGATGAGGCCGATCTTGAGGCCAGCCCGATCCCCGCCGGCAATCGCGTCAAGCGCGGCCAGACCGACCGGCGCCTTCCGGCTGTGCGTAAAGCCTTGGTTGGATTGGGCTTTTCAGATGCGAAGTTCCACCCCGACGTAACCGGCCTGCCGCCCGCAGCGCGCCATGCCGCGCTCGCCCGTGAAACCGTTCTCGACGCCTCGCTCGCAGGGGCGATCAAGGCGTTCCAGACAAAGGTGAATTTGAAGCCGACCGGCAATCTCGACCCCGGCACCGTCACCGCCCTCAACCAGCACAGCCCGCGCGAAACTCTCGACCGCCTCGCCCTCAACATGGACCGCATGCGCTGGCTCCCGAAAAATCTGGGCGAGCGCTACGTGATGATGAACCAGCCGGCTTTCGAATTGAAGCTCATCGACAAGGGCAAGCTCGTCTGGCGCACCAATGTCATCGTCGGCAAGCCGCAAAACCAGACGGTTGCCTTCCACGATGAAATGGAAATGGTGGTTTTCAACCCTTCCTGGGGCGTGCCGCAATCCATCATCGCCAAGGAAATGCTGCCGATTTTGCGGAAAGACCCCTCCTATCTGGACCGCAACGGCTATCGCGTGATCCTGCCCAACGGCCGGATCGTCAAGTCACGCTCGATCAACTGGCGCGTCTACGGCAATAAGATCCCACTGTCCGTGCAGCAGCCGCCGAGCGATGACAACGCGCTCGGTGAAATCAAGTTCTTGTTTCCCAATTCGCACAACATCTACATGCACGACACGCCGACCAAGGCGCTCTTTGCCAAGTCCGTGCGGGCCTTCAGCCATGGCTGCGTGCGCGTCGAAAACCCGCGCGAATTCGCCAGCAAAGTCATGGAATTGGATCGCAGCGAAATCGATGCACGGATCGATTCGGGTGAAAGCACGACGGTCAAGCTCCAGCACAAGCTTCCCGTGCATCTCGTCTATTTCACCGCGTGGCCGGACGAAAACGGCCGCATCGTCTATTACGACGATGTCTATGGCCGCGATGCGCGCATGGAGAAGGCCTATAGCGAAGTGGCGGTCGCCGAGAAGTAGACGCCCCCTATTGCCAATCGGCCGGATTGAGCACGAGGCCTAGATCGGCAAATTCGCCCACGAGGCTGGAGTCCGTTCCGCACTGCTTGCCATCGTGGTACCGTTGAAGCTCGCTGCGGTAATTCGTCAGAAAGGCCCAGTACAGCAGCGCCGTATCGCGGGTGGAGGCAAGTTCGGAAATCTCGTTCTTCAGCAAGGCGCATTTGCTGCGAATATCGGTCTGCGCTTGCGGTTGACTTCCATAGGGATGGAACGTCCTGATTTTGCCCGTGAAATCAGCGAGGTCGTCACCAGGCCGCGCCTGGATGATGTCCAAAACCGGTGCCCGCGCCGCGCCGACCCCGCTCTTCACTTCGATCAATGGGAGTCCGGGACTCATTGTCTTGAATTTGCCGTTCACGAAACTCGTCGACAACTGCGATGGAATTGTCTGCAGGTAGATGTTCGCGACAAACTTGTTGGTTTTGTACTGAAGCTGATTGGCAAAGCCGGTGTCGAGCAGCGTGAAAGCGGCGATAGTATTGTCGACGATCGATGCACTGGTGTAGCGCGAAAGCAGATTGGTCAGCAGGCTGGTGAACGGCGCATAGGCTTCGGCAATGCCGGCGAGCCCCGGCACGAAAGCAGAAATCGCTGCGGTTTTCGACAGATCTGCGACCTCCTTGAACAACGACATGTCTACGGCAGTGCTATCGCTCCTCAAGATCTTGAGCGAAAGTTGCACCTTGTTTGTAGATCCGTCGATCACGAGATTTTCAAGGAGAACGCCATTACGATTCACAACAATATTTGATTTTTCCGAAGTAGTCACAAAGAGGAACTTATTTGTCTTCCAATTCGCGGACATGACCGGCTCGGAAGCGATCCGATTTCCATTTAAAAACAGCTCGAGCGTGACGATATAATTGCCCTCTTTATTCTGGAACTTTGACTCCATTTGCGATTTGAGAAAATCCATCGCCGACTGACCGCGCGATTTGGGCCCGTCGCCAGCAAAGCTGAAGTCGTAGACAACGCTCCCATAAACTTCGCGAGCCTGGATGGCATCGAAGCTTGGCTTTGTCACGACGATGAATTCTTGCGCATGCACAACGCTGGAAAACAGCAAAGCGGCGCAAATGGCGAATAAAGCACGGAGTGAGCGCATCGGGGGCCTCCTCTACGTTAAGCCATCCTAGCGTTAATACCGCAGTGGGTCTATTCGCTTATCGATTCAATACTAACCTTCGCTCCCGACATAAGCGATGCGGAGCATATTCGTGGCGCCCGGCGTACCGAGCGGCAGGCCGGCCGTAATGATCACCCGCTGCCCAGGTTCCGCGAAGCCTTCGCTGCGCGCAATGCGGCAGGCCCGTTCCACCATGTCATTGAGATCCCTGGCATCCTCGGTGAGCACGCAATGCAACCCCCAGGCAACGGCCAAGCGCCTGCCCGTGGAAGGATTGGGCGTGAGCGCGATGATCGGCACATCCGGGCGTTCGCGCGACATGCGCAGACCCGTCGAACCCGAGCCGGTGAAACAGACAATCGCCGCCAGTTTGAGCGTCTCGGAAATCTGCCTGACCGCTGCAGAAATCGCATCCGCGCTCGTTGCTTCCGGCTCGTTGCGCTGCGCAGTGATGATCGAGCGGTAGTAAGCGTCTTTCTCCACTGACTGTGCAATCCGATCCATCGTCGCAACCGCTTTGTCGGGCCATTTGCCGGTGGCACTCTCCGCCGAGAGCATGATGGCGTCGGCACCTTCATAGACGGCCGTCGCCACGTCGGAAACTTCGGCGCGCGTCGGCACCGGCTCGACCACCATCGATTCCAGCATCTGCGTTGCAACTACGACCGGCCGGCCCGCCTTGCGCGCCGCGCGGGTGATCTGCTTTTGCCGCGCCGGTACGGTTTCGAGCGGCAGTTCAACGCCGAGATCGCCGCGCGCCACCATGATTGCGTCGGAGATCTCGAGAATTTCCCCAAGTGTCTGCAGCGCCGAAGGCTTTTCGATTTTTGCCATCACGCCGGCGCGACCGCGAATGAGTTTCCGCGCTTCGGCGACATCTTCGGGTCGCTGCACGAAGGAGAGCGCGATCCAGTCGACCCCCAGATTGGCTGCGAAATCAAGATCGGAGCGGTCTTTTTCGGTAAGCGCAGGAATCGGCACAACCGTATCGGGAAGATTGAGCCCTTTGCGATCGGACAATGTGCCGCCGAAAATTACTTTCGTCACAATGCGCTGCGGCGATACTTCGACAGCTTCGACGCGCAGGCGTCCGTCATTGAGCAGCAGGCTGTCGCCGACCTGTGCGGCTGCAAAGATCTCAGGATGAGGCAGGTGGACACGATTGGCATTGCCAGGCGCGGGGTCAGTATCGAAAATGAATTGCGCTCCGGCTGCGAGCTGAGCCTCCTTGCCGGCGAAAGTACCAATGCGCAGCTTGGGTCCCTGCAGGTCGGCGAGAATACCGATCGGGCGCCCCTGCTCTGTCTCGATCTGGCGGATTGCCGCGTGCAGCGCTTCGAGTTCGCGCTGCGGCGTGTGACTCATGTTGATGCGAAAGACATCCGCGCCGGCGACGAACAAGCGCGCGATCTCGTCCGGCTGGGAAGAAGCCGGACCCAGAGTGGCAACGATTTTGACGCTTCTTTTGCGCCTCACTGCGGCGGCGTTCCGGACGTCGTCTTCTCGCCGGAGAGCGAAATCGTCCAGTCCGTTTCCTCGCCCGTGTCGACTTCGAAGAACCCGGTCTTCTGATAGCCGCGGCTGTCGCAGTCGGTGATGCCCCGGATGGTGAAAATCTTGTCGCGGGTGCACATCATGGACTTGCCGCCCCACGAGCCGCCCTTGTCATAGTCGACCGCGAAAATGTAGTAATAGCGCGCAATCAATGGACCTTTCAGCAGGGTCTCGCAATTATTCGGGCCGACGTTCCACCAGCCTTCCGATGCCCAGCCTTCCTTGTCCTTATAGCCGAGCGCCACACCCACGCGACTATCGGTCTTGTTGCAAAGCTTCAGGTCGGCGAGCGCGCCCGTCGACGACAGGCCAAACCCCAATGCCGCGAGAAATCCCAACGCCAGCAAGCGTTTCATCGGTCCGCGGATCTCCACCCCAACACTCGAATCGATCATAACATTCCTGTTTGCTATAGACTGAACAACTCCGAAGGCCAAGTTTGGCAAGATGATGACGCGCCCGCACGGGCGGCCTATAGCATGCCGAAATTCGCTCTAGATTACCGATGAAGGATTAAATTTTGCCCGAGCCAGCCGTCGGGGTCCCCTCCCGCTTCGAAAGTTTCACACGAGTCGATGGAAATCAAGCAGCCGGCGTGGTCTTGCTCTGCGACCACGCACGAAACACGTTGCCGCCGGAATATGGCGCTTTGGGACTGCCGCCCGCCGAATTCAAGCGCCACATCGCCTATGACATTGGCGCCGAGGGCGTCACGCGTGGCCTAGCCCGGCGCCTCGAGGCGACCGCCCTCCTCACCGGCTATTCGCGGATCCTCATCGATCCCAATCGCGGCCTCGATGATCCGACCTTGATCATGAAGCTCTCCGACGGCGCCGTGGTACCCGGAAATCGCGACATCGATGCCGCCGAGAGACAGAGGCGGATCGAGCGTTTTTATCTGCCCTATCACGCGGCCATTACATGCGAGATCGACAGTCTCATCAGCGCCCGCATCCGGCCGATCCTGGTTTCGATCCACAGTTTTACGCCGGCCTGGAAGAACGTGCCTCGGCCCTGGCATGCGGGCATCCTGTGGGACCGGGACGGCAGGCTTCCCCGCCTGCTTCTCGACGGCTTGCGCAGCGACGCGTCACTGGTCGTGGGCGACAACGAGCCCTATCACGGCGCCCTCGAAGGCGACACGCTCAACACCCATGGGACCAAACGCGGCCTCGCCCATGCCTTGATTGAAATCCGCCAGGATCTTATCGCCGATCAATCAGGTGTGGATGAGTGGGTCGACAGGCTCGCACTGATCCTGGAACCGGTTATGAAAGAGCCTGGACTGAGGCGTGAGGCCGGCATCGCAAGCTGATCATGGATATGGACGAAAAAACCAGAACCGAGCTCGAAGCCGCCGCCTTTCGGCGGTTGCTCGAGCATCTGCGCCAGCGCACCGATGTGCAGAACATCGACCTCATGAATCTTGCCGGCTTTTGCCGCAATTGCCTCTCCAACTGGTTCGAGGAAGCCGCGGCGGCACGCGGTGCGCCTGTCTCGCGCGATGAGGCGCGCCGCATGGTCTACGGCATGTCCTATGAGGACTGGAAAGCCAAATACCAGGCCGGGCCGACCAAGCCGCACGACACCCAACACAAGCATTGAGGTTTGCCATGCCGGATAAGAAAACCAGCTTCGCCCAGGGCCAGCTCAAGAGCCTTGTCGAGCGCATCGAGCGGCTCGAGGAGGAGAAGAAGACGATCGCCGGCGATATAAAGGAAGTCTATGCCGAGGCCAAGGCCAATGGCTTCGACACCAAGATCCTGCGCAAGCTGATCTCGATCCGCAAGAAGGACCGCAACGAGCGCGAGGAAGAGGATGCAATCCTCGATCTCTATATGAGTGCGCTGGGGATGTTGCCGGGGGCATCGGAGGCGGCCTGAGGCCGCCTGCCGCGGTTTATTGCAGCGGCTCGACTTGTCCGAGCTTCTGCCGCTTCTGCAGAACCACCGGGCTGTCCATCAGGAGGCTGCCCTTGGCCGTGCGGTTGACCACCAATCGGTCGGCCTTGCCTGTCGAGGTCGAAACCGGCTCCAGCAGAGAGGCAATGCTCAGGCCCTCGGATTGCTCGGCCACTTTTGCAGGCTGGGCTGAAGCTTTCCCATTCTCAACCGGCTCGGCCGATACCGCGAATTCCTGCGGCGCACCGTCGCGACGCACTGCCTGGTCCGGGCTGAACATCAATTGCTTAGGCCACCAGAACAGATCCTCGCCGCTAGCGGATGCCGCCAAGGGCTTGATCAGAGGCAGGTTTTTGGCAGTACCGTCACGCACTTCGTCGGCGAAGCTTCCCTTGGCCGCAACATTCGTCTGCTGGGCTGGCGGTTCTTCGATTAGCGATTCTGCACCCGCAACGACCCCAAGGCCATCGACGGCTGGCTTACTGCGCTCGGCGAAATTGACGCGCGGCGCCGGTGCCGAAGCAGGCTCGATCGTCATATTGGCGGCCGCCATCATCAGAACTTCAATCGGCTTCGGCCGCGGCTTGGGAACCGGATAACCTTGGACGATATCGCCATCCGCCTCAGCAACCAGATCGAGCTGACCGGCAACAGCAGGCTTCTCCTTCGGCAGGGCCGGCTTCAGGGTCGGCCGGGCTGGCGCTTCCGCCGCCTCATCCGAATCCTCGTCGACACCTTCATAGGCGCTCGAAACATCATCTGCCGGCTCGTCGACTTTCTCTTGCGGCGTCGAGACGGCGATCATGTCCTTGCTGTTCAGCCGGGCACCAACCGTCCGCTTATAGTCGCGCATGATCTGGGCCATTTGCGATGAACTGATCGCCGGTCCCCAGTGGCGGACGTTTCCTGAATCGATATGGACAAAGCCCGTGGGGCCGCCGGAGCTGCGATAATAACCGACACCGCCGATCTGGCGAACCAGGGCGCTGTTGCGGATCTTGATCGTCGGCACGTCCGGGAAATAGAGGTCGATGGCCTTGCCGGCCATGTGCTGGCTCTTACGCGCCACATTCCGCCCGATCCGCTTCAGGAAGGCGTTGGTCTTCGGGCTGCGATAGCCGCAAATGACGTGAACGGGCGCTCTCGATCCGAGATCGGCGTGCAATTCCCACATCAGGTCGACCGTTTCCGGGTCGATCTTGATGGTTTCATTGCGTCGCCAGTCGCGCATCAGGTGATTGATCTTGGCCATTGCCGAGGGAATGTAGCGCCCATTCACCTTGTAGGTGACGGTCAGGCTTTCCTTCGTATGGACGTGATAGAGCGAGATTGTGCGGGTTTCGCCGCCGGCTTGGCTCGGCGAGGCGGGCATGAACAGCGGGCTGGCAACCAGGGCGGCTGCAAGTGTGGTGGCAGCGATGATTCTGCGGAAGCGTTGAGGCAAAGTCGGTTTGTGTCCGGAGTTGATCCCGACTGAACTCATCCCACACACTGACCGGGTAGATCCCCGATTCCCCTCATAAACTTCCCCTGCTTCCGGTGTTCCCGGCTCGTTTGAATCCGGATTACACCGTTTACATGCTTCAGACAAGAATGCGGCGGTAGATCAGCTACCGGGCATCCTTACAAGTTGAACTAGTAAGTTTAACGCGCACTTAAGGGCATATCCCCGCTCGCCTTTTCCCGATCCGGCGCTTGACCGGCATATCCGGCGATGGATGCGGCAAATTTGAGGCAGCCACCGAATCAATCCGCCCGCTCAGATGTCTTCCTGGTCGGCCGCAAGCGCTTCGACCGCCTGCTTTGCGCCCTCAAGTTGTGGATTGACGGCCAAAGCGTCGCGGAACGCGGCAAGCGCTGCTTTCTTGTCGCCTTGCTGCTCTTTGATCATCCCCAGTCCCGACAGCGCCCCGAAATGCCGCGGTTCAAGCTCAAGCACATGATTGATGTCGGATAGCGATTCATTATAGCGCCCGATCATGAAATAGACGGTCGCCCGCTTATTCCAGGCTTCGGCGAATTCCGGGTGAACCGCAATCAGCTTGTCGAGGATGGAGAGGCTCGCCTGCTCCTCGCCGGCACCGAGAGCCTTGACCGCCTGGGTCAACAGCAGTTCCGCCGTCGGGCTGTCGGACTTCATCCACAATTCCCAGATCGCCTGCTCGACGATTTGCGCCTCGGCTGGCGAATCCACCTTGTGAAGCCTGGCAAACAGACTATCGAGCAGGTCGGAGCGGATTTCAGATGGAGATTTGCGCTCGACGCTCGAAACCCGTGGACCGCCAGGCTCGCGGTTTTCCTGGGCGAGAGCGCCGCCAGTCATCACTGCAGTTGCGATTACACAAGCAAAAAGGCGCGTAATCTGATTCATGGAAACAGATTACACGCCCCAAATGCGGCGCGCAAATGGACGCGCGGTGTCTTCAGCCCTGGCGGGCCTTGAACCGCGGATTGGTCTTGTTGATGATGTAGACGCGGCCCTTGCGCCGGACGAGACGGTTGTCACGGTGACGCTTAGCCAGCGATTTCAGCGAGTTACGAACTTTCATATCAATCACCACAAAGGTCGGCTGCGCCTGCGCATGGGCGCATTCGTCCCGCCGATTTCCGGAATGCGGCTGCTATAGTGACGCAGCGCTTGACTGTCAACCAAACTCGGCTGACTAAGGCGCCGCCATGAATTTCAGCACCGAAACGATCGTCACCGCCATCGCCTTTGTCTTGGGTCTTGCCCTTGTCGCCTATGCCGCAATCGCCGAGCGGCGCCCGCGCACGAGTCTCAATCCAAGGTTGATTCCCACGACCCCTCTGATGTTCATAGGCGTCGTCATGATCCTTCTTTCCTTGCTGCATTTCGCGACCATTGCGGGCGTCCAGCTGCCGGGGCGGCGCTAAGAAATAGGCCCCGCCGTGCATTTCGCGACTGGCGGGGCCAATTTGCGGGCGCCCTGGGGGAGAGCAAGCCGCCCGCGACTTTGATCTGAAGCATTAGGAAAACGCCCATGAGGCGGGTTGGTTCCCGGCCAATCAGGCGCTGGCGCTGTGCTGGTCTGGGGCTTCGGGAGTTTGCTCGGCATCATCGCAGACGACCTGGTCGCGCCCGCGATGCTTGGCCGCAAAGAGCCGCCGGTCGGCGCTGGCGATCAGTTCATCGAGGGTATGGGCATGATCGGGGTATGTGGCGACACCGGCGCTGATTGTCACCATGCCCGCGGCGGCCTGCGCGCTGCGGGTCTTAACCGCAAGGCGCAACCGCTCGGCCAGAAGACTCGCCGCGACATGGCGCGTGTCCTTGCACAAGACGAGGAACTCCTCCCCGCCATAGCGAAATGCGAGATCGCCCTGCCGAATGCCCGATGCGAGTTCGCCTCCGATAATGGCAAGCGCCTGGTCGCCGGCCGGATGACCAAAGCGGTCATTGATCGACTTGAACCGGTCGGCATCGATAATGAGAAGACTGAGCGGGGTGTTGCCGCCCCGCGCCGCCGCCAGGGCCTCCGGCGCCAGCCGCTCGAACTGTTCTCGATTGAGAAGCCCGGTCAGAGGATCGATCGCCGAACGCTTGAGCAAGGCCTCGTATTTCTCGCGATAGGTGAGGGTATCGAACACATCGGCGATGCGTACTTGGCTCCTTTCCGGCCGGCGTTCGAACCACTTGAGATAGAAAGTGACCAGGAAACTGAAGAACAGCGCCGCGCCGATCTTGGCCACCAGGCCGCCCATAAACACCTGCATGGGTGCGTCATAAAGATAGCGCAGCGCCAGGAAGAAGCCGACCTGGTCAAAGGCGAGCACCAGTGCGGCGCTCGCGAAGATCCGCAGGAACGCCCATTTCCTGAGGAACTGCCCAAGACGCTCGTAAAGCAGGATGATGGCAATGCCGTCGATGAGCAGCAGCGTGGTGCCCCAGATCATCAGGAGGCCCATCTCGTCCAGGAAGGCGAGATCGGCTGGCCGGCCCCCCGGCGACAGCATCTCGTGCTGGCGCAGGATGACGACGAGACTGACAAGCAGCAGATTGCCGACGAACAATCCATAGATCGGTTGGCGCACCGTGCTTGCATCCTCGCGGATGTAAAGAAGCAGCAGCATGATGAGCTTGCCCGAGAACAGCACCGTCGAGCCCGGCGAAATGACCCCGAATGGCAAGGGGATATAAAAAACGGCAGCGAGATAGGTCTCGAGGAAATGCATGACCCCGAGCGCGCACATAAACAAGCCGATGCCATAGCGATGCCGCGCCCGGAACAGCATCGCCATGACGCTGAAATAGACCAGCGCCTCCAGGATCAGGAGCAATGCATTGACGACCGCCATGTTCATAAACCGAGCAAACCCGCGTCCCGCGGCCGCGCACTCTAGTGGTCGGCGCTTAACAGAAAGTGGAAGCGATAGCCCAATGCCTATGCCGATAAGTGAAAGTTAAAATTGCGTGGCAAGCTGGTTTCTGGCGCCAAATGACAAGAAGCCGCCAAGATGGGGTGCTAAAGGAAATGACGCCTTTTAGGGATGTCATGCCATGCAGAAACCGGATCGGATTAGGTTTGCGTGTTTGCCTGCAATAGCCGCAGTCTTGCTCACCATGGGCCACGGCCCGGCTGCAGCCGACGAGGCCTTCGCCAAGCAACGGCTGAAGGCGATGTCGGACTACTTGTCACAGCAGAAGGCAGTCTCCCTCGACTATGACGCGACTTTGGAACTGGTGACGGCGGACGAGCAGAAGGTCGGGCTGGCGAGTTCCGGAAGCATTGCCTTGAGCCGCCCCGACAAGATCCGCGCCACCCGGGCCAATGGCTTCACCGATGTCGAACTTGTTTTCGACGGAAAGACCCTTTCTGTCCTTGGCAAGAACGCTAACGTCTTTCTGCAGAAGGAAATACCGGGCACCGTCGATAATCTTATCGATGAACTTCGCGACAAGTATCAGATTCCCCTGCCCGCGGCCGATCTTCTCTCCACCGATCCTGAAAAATCGCTGATGGATGGCGTTACGAATATCAAGGATCTGGGCAGCGGGTATATCGGCGGCAAGGAATGCGACCACTTCGCATTTAGGGCGCCGGAAGTCGACTGGCAGATATGGATCGCGCAAGGCGAACAGCCCTATCCCTGCCGGTACACCATTACCAGCAAGACAGTGAGCGCGGCGCCGCAATATACAATCGATGTGAGATCCTGGCGAACGGGTGCGGAGGCAGGATCAGACAATTTCGCCTTCACCGCCCCGGCTGGCGCCACACAGCTGACCGTCGAGAAAGTAACCGAACTCGGCGACATACCGGCCGTTTTCAATCCCAAATAGGAGCGACCCATAACATGTCTGGTATCATGCGCCTTGTTTCGGGCCTTACGGCGGCGATAGCGATCCTCATTCTCTTCGAGATCGGCGGCCAGCTGGTCGCACCGGGCAAAATCGGGCTCGTCGACAAGGCCGAGGCTATCATCGGACGTCCGCTTACGCCAATGAGTTATGCAGGTGTTGCCCGGCGGACGGTGCGCCGCTGTGCGGTAGGTGTCTACTACTGCTGAGCCTGCAAATGCCGTATAGGGAATAGGCAGCTGCGGCAAAAAGGTTCGCAGCCCCATGGGACGGCGTTTGTAAATGTTGCATGTTGAAGGAGGGGGAAAGCCTCCTAGGTCAGTGTTTTGGGTTGATCGTGGCCGCCCATTAGCCAGAGCCCTGTCGGCTCTCTCGCTGTTTTTGTTACTCATGGCGCTCGCCATGCCGGCGATTTCGGTCCGGGCACAGACCCTTGATGAAGCAGAACCATCCGAGACCGTGCCGCCGAATGTCGAAACGCTTCAAAAGCTTTTGGCGGAACCCGACGTTCAGGCCTGGCTGCGAGCTCATGCGATCGCCTCGGAACCTAAGCATGCCGCTTCCGAGCCGAAGACGGAACATTCGGCGCCGCCCTCTCACCGCTTTGCCGATTACATTGCGTCGATTCGCAATCACTTCTACGGCCTCGGCGCGGCCATGAAGGACCTGCCGGCGCAATTCGAGCGCGCCGGGCAGATGGTCGTCGAAGATATCGAAGAAAGCGGGGCGCTCGGCCTGCTCGCCCTGCTCATGATACTCGTCGGCGCTTGCTTTGCAGCCAAGCTCGTCTACCGCAAGGCCACGGTCAAGTTCGTGCAGCAATTTAGGGACGCGAGCCAAGCCACCACCCGGGAGAAGCTTGCGCTCAGGACAAGACGCTACTTCGTCGAGCTTGGCGAGGTCGCCGCGACCGGTTTGGCTGGAACGGCGGCCTTTTTGGCTTTGGACTATTGGCCGGACATCATCGAGCGGATCATTCTTGCTTTCCTCTTGGCCTATATCGGCTGGCTCACTATTCGCGCCACAAGTCGCTATCTCCTGCGAGCCGAGAGTGGCTTCCGGATAGTTCCGCTCGATGAGCAAGCAGCCAATTTCTGGGCGAAGCAGATCAATATTCTCGCCGGCCTTTTGACCTTCGGCTCGGCCACAGTACTCTCGATCTGTCTTCTCGGTTTCTCCGACGAGGCTTGTGAAGTTATAGCCTATGCGCTCGGTCTCTTGATCCTTACGCTTGCGCTCTACACCTTCCACGCTGGAATTCGCGTCCCGGATGGCGAACGCCGCGAAACCGTACGCCGCTCGGGCTCGCTTTTTCTATCGCTGAGCCTCATCGTCCTCTGGTGCCTTTGGGCACTCGGCGCGACACCGGTCTTCTTGATGGGCCTCATACTTCTCGGAACGGTCTATGCCATCAAACTCATGAGTCAGTGTGTGGATCATTGCTTCGGCGATGCCGATGACTCGCTGGTCGTTATGGGAAATCCCAAGCTCACGGCGGTGCTGATCGAACGCACGATACGGTTCGGATTAATACTGCTGGCCCTCGGTCTGACCGTGTGGGCGTGGGACGTCGATTTCGTGGCGCTCAATTCCGTCGACTCCCGGATCGGGCGCTTGGTTCACGGGTTGATACTCGCCGGCATCATCCTGCTCGCCGCGAACTTCTCCTGGAGCATGTTGCGCACTCTCATCGATCAGCAGATCGCCCGCGTGCGCGCGGGCACTGTCGATCCGCAACAAGCGAACCGCTTTGCGACCCTGTTGCCGGTGCTGCGCAACTTCCTCTGGGCGGCGATCGCCGCCTTCGCGGTCCTGATGGCGCTTTCGGAGCTTGGCGTCGAAGTCGCCCCGCTCATCGCGGGCGCCGGTGTCGCCGGTGTCGCAATCGGCTTTGGCGCGCAAACCCTGGTCAAGGATATCATCAGCGGCATCTTCTATCTCGTCGATGACGCTTTCCGTGTCGGCGAGTACATAGAAAGCGGAAGCTACAAAGGCACGGTCGAATCCTTCAGCCTGCGTTCCGTTCGGCTTCGGCACAATCGCGGCCCGATCTTCACCGTGCCCTTCGGTGTCCTGGGCGCCGTTCAGAACATGAGCAGGGACTGGGTCATCGAGAAACTGAGACTGACGATCACCTACGACTCCGATGTCGAGAAGGCGCGCAAGATTATCAAACGGATCGGGCTCGAACTCGCCGAGGATCCGGATCTGAAATCCGTAACTATCGAACCGCTCAAGATGCAGGGTGTCGAAGACTTCGGCGACTATGGCGTCGTCCTCACATTGAAATTGAAGACCAAGCCAGGCCAGCAATTCCAGGTTCGTCGCCGCGCCATGGTTTTGATCAAGCGGGAATTCGAAGCAAACGGAATCAAGTTCGCATCGCCATCCGTCCAGGTCACCGGCACGACAACCCCTTCGGCAGACCAGCAACGCGAAATGGTGGCCGCTCATGCGATCGTTGCGGCAGCAAAGGCAGTTCCCGCGAGCTAAGGCCTCACTGACGGCGCAGTCAGACGGAATCGCGGATCAATGGTGTCGTCGAACAATGGATGCCGCCACCGTTCAATTGCATTTTCGAGTATGGCAGGACGGCCCACCTCACTCCGTGACGAGCGAGGGTATCGAGCGTCCGGTTGGTCGCACCCTCTGGCATGATCAGTTCGCCGGGCGCGACGGCAAGCGAGTTGATGATCCATTTGTCGTCGGCAGGAGAGATCTCCACCGTACGAATTTTCAGTGCCTTGAGCGTCTCGAGAAACGAATAAGGTAGTCCGAATGGATCGACGAGTGCCAGATCGCGATCGACCATCAGGAATGAACCGTCGATGTGGATATCATAGCCGACAAGATCGATGATGATGAGCTCGACGCCCTGGCGCTTGAGCACTTCGCCGACCTGCTCAGCCCCTTCGCGATTGACGCGAATGCCGCAGCCAATGACGGCGGTACGCGGATTAAGCCACGCAAAGCTGCCGCCCTCCATAAGCGCGGTTCCACTCAACGTCCTCAGGATCGGAACACCAAGCCGCGCCAATGTACGCGTGGCGGCAAGCTCCTCGCCGCGCCGCACACGCGTTCCCATTCGGCAGACGATTGCGCCGCCCTTGACCATGATCAGCGGGTCGCGCGTGTAGCAGGATTTGAGCCGCTTGCCCGGATCGCCGTCGACATACTCGATCTCGACACCATGCGACTTGAGCGCGGCAACGAGCGCATCATGCTGTGCTTGCATTTCGGCGACAGGAGGCACGGTATCGCTCTGGAAATACCAACCCGCCTCGAGATCGCCAAACGACCCGATAGCCTCGATCCGCTTGGTGGGATCGATTACCGCCATCTCCGATCCTGGGCGGTGCATCAGCACCGATCGAATCCGCCCGACGTCATTGTCGATGCCCCAAGCCCTGCCCCAATGCGCACGAAGCTCAGCTTCATCCTCGAAAGGCGGATCGCCTGGCGTTGCGAACATCCGCACCGTCTCATTGTAAATCCAGCCTGGTGGCGCCTTGTCTGCCATGAAGAACCTGTGTCGATGACCAACCCAGCAGCATCCTCGCAAATTGCCGTTGCTTTGCAACTCGTCCGGCGGTTTTCAAACCCGTTTATGCTTGCTGGGCGCCTCTGTTGAGTGTCGCAATGAGCAAGCCGGCGATGACGATCAGCGCGCCCATGAGACCGACAGGCGACGGGAACTCACCCAGAAGCACGATCGCCAGTCCTGTTGCGATAACCGGTTGTCCATAGGCCGTTATGGCGACGAGCGTGGTCGGCAATTTGGACAGTGCAACATTGTACAGAGCATAGCTGGTGAAAGTCAGGAGGCCATAGATTGCAAGATAGCCCCACCCGTATGCATTATGCGGGATGATGACCTCTTCGAAAATTCCGAACGGCAATGCGCCCAGGGCACCGCCGAGGATCACCCAAGGCGTCACCGAGCGGCTGTCGATGCGCTGGACGAGCCCTGCCGACAGCAGCAATGAGCCTGCATAGAAGACAGCGGCAGCGAGCGCCATCAGATCGCCGGTGAGGCTCGATTCCCCGCCTTTGCCGCTAAACGCGATCACCGCGGTGCCGACGAACGCGACAAAGCCTCCGATCAGCAATCTGTTGTCCGGGCGCCTTCCGAAGAGCCCGATCTCCGCGATGGCGACGATGATCGGAAACAGCATGACGAGGACAGTCGCTTCCATGACCGAGGTCATGAGGATCGCATTGTTCCAAAGCACCAGGTCCCAACCGAGCAGAAAGCCGCTCAGCAGTGCCAGGAACACGTCACGTGGTTTGAGCATGATGCCGATGCGCCCGAGCCAAAGGGCGAACGGGAACGCGATGGCGAGCCTCCAGAAGCCGGTCGCGGCGGGATCGACCGGGCTTTCGCGGACCAAGACAGGACCGATCCCCGCGATGACGATCGCGAAGAAAAGCAAGTGCATCGGCTTTAATCTGGGCATCGGCCGGGGGTCAGGAGACTGGGCAAAATGGTTGCAAGATTGGCAAAGCCTCCTACTGACTTGCGCCCCGCAGGCAAGACAAATGATGCAGTCCCGGAGGCCGGACCCGAGGCTTGCACTCGCCACCATCACCCGGTATAGGGCTCCGGCAATTGGCGGGCGGTTAGCTCAGCGGTAGAGCACTACGTTGACATCGTAGGGGTCACAAGTTCGATCCTTGTACCGCCCACCATCCTTTCCCAGGCTCCCAGCAAATTGATGGCCGCTCCGCAGAGGCCTATTCGATTTCCGCCCGTCCCAACGTAGGATCGCGGGCAAGTTCGGTCCACAAACTGGGAAATTGCCATGAAGCTCAAGGACGCGTGCGTTGCCTTTTTGATTCTGGGGGCTGCTTTCGGACTGCAATTCATCCCCGCCGCACGGGCGAGCATCTATGGATCAACCGGGATAAGGCAGGATCTCCAGTCGCTCATCGCAGCGGACCCGGCGATCGGCAAGGCACTCACGGCCTCTTTGCGAAAAGCCGACTGGAAGGGCATATCGACGCTTGATCAGTTTTTCGATTTCGTCGACGAAACCGTGCGGATGGTCCCGACGGAGCAGAACGGGTTGGCGCAGATCCGCCCCTTCTTCTTCATGATCGGACAATCCGCGGAATTGAAGACCAATACGGCTTTTCAAGACTGGGTGAAGAGATATGTCGCGACGTGGGGCGACTTTCTTGATTCGCCCGCTTCCATCGCGGGCCTCGATACATTCCTGAAGGATCCGGCCCTGCATATGGAGGATTATTACGTCGCCCCGAGCGGCTGGCTCACTTTCAATCAGTTCTTTGCGCGCAACGTCAAACCGGGCAAACGGCCGATCGCCGGAATTGGCGACGATCACGTAGTCGTTTCCCCCGCCGACGGCATCCTGAAAGACGTGCTGCCTGTCACCGACGATTCTCGGGTCGTCGCCAAGGGCATATCCTATTCGATCAAGGACCTGCTTGCCGGCAGTCCCTATAGCGATGCGTTCGCCGGAGGACTGTTCACTCATTCCTTCCAGGAAGTCAGCGACTACCACCACTATCACGTGCCCTTCGGGGGCAAGGTGGTGGAGAAACGCAATATCTCGGGACCGATCTGGCTCGACGTCGCCAAGTCCGATGATGGCGCCCTGAGCGTCGTTGCCGGCGATGGGTTTCAATGGCGGCAGGAACGCGGTCTCATCGTACTAGAGACCAAGGACATGGGCCTCGTCGCAATCCTGCCTATTGGCATGGGACACGTTGGAAGCGTCGTTCTCACACCCGATCTCGGCGCGGAACTCTACAAGGGCGAGCAGTTCGGCTTCTTTCAGTTCGGCGGCTCGGACGTCGTTACCGTCTTCCAGAAGGACAAGGTGAAGATCACCGCCAAACTTGGACAGCACTATCGTCAGGGCGAACAGCTCGGAACGGCGGCCGAATAATTCAGGCCGCGATCATGCGATCGACCTCGGCGACGAGATCGCGCAGGTGGAACGGCTTGGACAGGATTTTCGCATCCTTCGGCGCCTTGGAATCAGGATGGAGCGCCACCGCCGCAAAGCCGGTGATGAACATGATCTTGAGCGAGGGGTCGAGTTCGGCGGCCCGCCGTGCGAGCTCGATGCCGTCCATTTCCGGCATCACGATGTCGGTCAGCAGCAGGTCGAAATCGGCTTGCTTGATTTCCTCGAAAGCGCTGGCGCCCTCGGCGAAGGAGGTCACTTGATGGCCGGCCCGCTCCAGCGCCCTGGCGAGGAAACGGCGCATGTCCTCATCGTCCTCCGCCAGAATGATCTTCGCCATAACCACGCAAAATCCTGAAAATCGCCGTCGCCGCCCAAAACGGCAGCGCGTTGGACGATTCCGCCACATTAGGAGCCAACTGTAAATGCCGGGTGAAGCGGTTTACAGCCGCGCAACGGATGCCTAAGAATAGCGGTGCGAACTGACAACGGACCGCAATGCCCGTCAACTGGCAGCAGGAATTCAGCAACAAGCCTTTCGAAATCGTCGCGCCGCGGCAATGGACGGCACCCGCGGTCTTCAATTCACCGCATAGCGGGGCGTGCTACCCGGCGGCCTTCATGGCCCTCTCCCGTCTGGATCCGGTGGCGCTGCGCAAATCCGAAGACTGCTATATTGACCGGCTCTTCGATTGCGCGATCGAATTGGGAGCCCCGCTCCTCAAAGCCCACTTCCCGCGCGCCTATCTTGACGTCAACCGGGAACCCTATGAACTCGATCCGCGCATGTTCCGCGAGGATCTTCCGGGCTATGCCAACACAAGCTCGGTACGGGTTGCGGCCGGCCTGGGTACTGTTCCGCGCATCGTATGTGAAGGCGAGGAAATCTACCGCCTGCCCTTGCGCCTCGACGAGGTAAGCCAGCGCATCGACACTATTTATCGCGCCTATCATCGCACGCTCTCAGGCCTTACATCGCAGGTTTACGATTCCTTTGGTGCCGTGCTGCTTGTCGATTGCCACTCCATGCCGTCATCGGCGGCCAATCTCGTCAGCACCAACGAGAGCATTGTCGATATCGTGCTTGGTGACCGCCATGGCGCCGCCTGCGGGGAAGCCATCACCGGTCTCCTTGAGGAACTCTTGCGTGCCCAGGGCCTCAAAGTGGTGCGCAACAAGCCCTATGCCGGCGGCTTCATAACCCAAAGCCATGGTAACCCGCTCAATGGCCGGCACGCGCTTCAGATCGAAGTGAACCGGGCGCTCTACATGTCGGAACGGACCTTGGAGACCACTGCGAATTTTGTTGTTCTTCAGCGCATTCTTGGTGCAGCTTTACAGTCGCTCGTTCAGGAATTGGACGGGCTGCTGAAGCCGCTCCGGCTCGCCGCGGAATAGAAAAACCAGCGCGGGCAAAAAAAGAGCCGGTCAGACGAATGTCGACCGGCCCAAGTCTAGGGAGGAAACGCCCAGGAAGGGCTACAAGACGCAGACGTCGTCGGCGCCTTGTGGGACCGTATTTGCCCCCGCATTGCAGCATTTTCAAGGCCGAAGCTTTCGATTCCCGCCCAAACCCACCGGGAAGAACCAAAAACCATCTTATGGCGACATCTAAGATATTGAAATAAAATGATATTTACATTTGTCTCCGCGAATATGCATATGTTGCCTATCGCCCCTGTGCATATCGCATGGCCTCCCACCTGTGATATTAATGTTGCACTGCAAAACTATTTTGGGAAGAAAGGAGGAAAGCCGTGAATCTGGCACGCGATCTCGACTGGGCCGAAATCACACGCTTTGCCAAACACTTGGCCAAAGAAGCGGCAAACACAATCCTCCCGCATTTCCGTCAGGACGTGGCAGTCGAGGTCAAGGCTGGGGCAGTATGGGACCCGGTAACCGAGGCCGACAAGGGCGCCGAGCGCGTCATGCGCCGCCTCATTGAGGAGCGTTTCCCCGATCATGGCATTCTGGGCGAGGAATACGGGGCCAAGAAGGGCCAATCCGGCTTCACCTGGATCCTCGATCCTGTCGACGGCACGCGCGCCTTCATCTGCGGGATGCCGACCTGGGCCACATTGATCGGGCTGAATTTCGAGGGTGAGCCAAAACTTGGCCTCATGAGTCAACCCTATGTGGGAGACGTCTTTTTCGGCAATCCGGACGGCGCTTGGGTGGACTACCGCGGCACAACCCGTCCGCTTAGGGTCCGGCCAACCCGGCCGCTGGCCGATGCCGTCCTCACCACCACCGCTCCGGAACTTTATCGCAATGAGTTGGAAAAAGGCGCGCTGGCACGGCTCAGCGCCGCTACCCGGCTTACGCGCTATGGTGGTGATGCCTATTTCTTTTGCGTTCTGGCAGCCGGCCAGGTGGATATCGCCATGGATGCCCGCATGGAGCCCTACGACATCGCACCATTGATCCCGATCATTCGCGGCGCCGGCGGGGTTGTCAGCACATGGGATCGCGGCGACCCGGCACCCGGTGGTAACGTCATTTCGGCAAGCTCACAGCGCCTTCTCGACGACGCCCTCGCCGTCATTCACGCCTGAAATCGCGGGACCGCCGCCAAGGAAACTGTCGAAAGCGGCAAGGAACTGCTCGCGCACCTCGTTGACCTCCGAAAGGAGATCGTGACGGGCCTCTGCGATCGACACGAAGGCAACGCGTTCGCTGTCATTGGCAAATTGGCGCGCCGCGCCAGTCTCCACCACCCGGTCGCGGCCGGCCGCCACGATAAGCACCGGGATACGCAGTGCGCCCGGTTTGCGCATCGTCTCGATATCGCGCAGCGCATCAAGCGCCGCGGCTACCCAGCCGAATGTCGCCCCGCCCAAGCCCAATCGCGGCTGCTTCTCGAGGATGCTTGTGCTGCGCAGGAAACGGCGCTTGTCGCCGGTGAGGTTATTGTCCGGGAAGTCTTCCGCCTTGAGCGGTCGTCGTGCCTGGCCCAGAACGAACATCGAGCCGAGGCCGAGCGCCGTCATCAAGGTCGGCAGGACTCGCACCGCGAAACGCGGCCACCCGCCCCGCCGCAGACCGAGCAGTGGTGCACTGAGAACCGCACGCTCGAACCAGATGCGGCGCTTGAGCGCGCGCAAGACGATGAGGCCGCCTGTCGAGTGTCCGAGAGCATAATACGGTGGCAGACAGTCCGGCAGCACCATCTGGTTCATGACCGCGGTCAGATCCGCGTCATACTCGGCAAAGCGGCGAATGCGGTCGCGATAGATGTTCTTGTTGCGCCGCGCCGAACCGCCCTGGTCGCGGAAATCGAAGATCGCGACACCATAGCCGCGCCCCGCGAGATCATTGATGGTTTCGAAGTATCTCTCGATGAAATCGCCCCGGCCGCAAACAATTACGACGGTGCCCTTGCCGCCGGTCCCGCGCAGATGCGCCGCCCTCAGACCCACGCCATCCTTGGCGACGACCTCGCGCGCCGTCAGGCCCTCCGGCACGGGATTGTCGGGTGTCGCAACAAACTCGGTGAGTACCGGGGAGATTCTCGCCTTCATGATCGTTTCCTATCGAAGGCGGATGATGGTCGCAAGCAAAGGGCCCGGATTTATCCGAGCCCCGCACAGAAACGTGACATAAAAGCCGCTACTGTTTCTTCACTTGCGTGAGTTCGCCGCTGGCCGAGCTCATCTTGATGACATAGCTTGCGCCATCGCGGGTCGCGGCAAAGGCATATTCCTTGCCCTGGCAGGTCGAGGGCTTGACCGCCGAGAACCCATAGCCCGCGACGATCTTCGAAGCCTTGTCGCAGGTGATCGAGGTTGGCTTCTTCTGCGCCTGTTGCGTTTGAGGCTGCTTTGTCGTGACCTTCTTCTTCGTCGTCGAAGGCTTGTACACTTGCGGCGCCGGCTGCGTCCGCTTCAATTTCTTTTTGGGTGCGCCGGGAGGAGCATATTGCGGCTCGTAATACTCCGGATCGTAGTCATCGTCGTAGTCGTCCTCATACGCCGAATACCGGTTGTACTTATAGTAGCGCGGTGGCGGAATGAAGATTGGACCGGGATAGAAGCTCTCATAATCCGGGTAGTAATCGTAATATCGATACTTCCATCGTGAACCGGCCTCAGCATTGTCCACGGCCCCGAACGCAACCAGCGCTGCAAAGCCAGACAAGAGACCAAGTTTAACCGAACGCATTCCCGCCTCCGCTCAATCGCATGATGCGCGTCAAAGAACGCCTGACGCGCGTCATCCTCTCAGGCGCATATGAAACACCGCGATCATGGCGAAAGCTTGCTGAACGCAAAGCCCGAGACCCGTTCATCTCCGGTTCAGGTTTACGAACAGGTCAGCGAGACAGCGACGCCGATTAGAGTGGCCGGACGCTCATAATATAGCCCTTCCAGTTCACCCGGACACGGTAGGGCGCGCCATGCTTCCAGGCCTTGTACTTGTAGACCGGGGCGCTGCAGTCATAGGGAACGACGTTTTTGAAACCTTGCCAGCGGACAATCTCCTTGCCCTTCCAGCAGCTGATCCCGCCATAGCCGACGTCCTGGAAATCATCGTCATCGTCGTCGCTGCCCCAGCCATAACCAGGGCCGTAGCCATAACCGCCACCGAATCCCACGCCGACTGCAATTTCAGTTCCGGCTGAGGCCTGCTGGGCTGGAAGAAAAGCGGCCATCGCCGCGACTAAAGCGGTTGCGACGAGGGCTGACTTGGTAAACATGGAAGCGATTTCCCGGCATCGACTGAAGTGACGGCACAGACCATAGGATCGCCATCCTGAACACCCGCGCAAAACCTTGTTCAATCAGCATTCATCGAACAATATCTTGAAATAGCTGGAGAATCTTAGGGGCTTGAGGGGGTCTTGAATCGCCCGGGTGGGAACTTATCTGTTCTAAGCGGGCGCCAATCGGGCTCGCTTTTGAACGGCCCGGCCCATGTGGCGGGCAAACCCAATCGCACCTTGCTTAAGGAGGATGTGCGCATGTTTGATCTGACCCCCCTCTATCGTTCCACCGTTGGTTTCGACCGCCTTGCCAACCTTCTGGACAATGCCGGCTCCTTCGAAGCCCCCACCTATCCGCCCTACAACATCGAACGCCTCGGCGAAGACAAGTACCGCATCACCATGGCGGTTGCCGGCTTCGGCGCCGATGATCTCAACCTCGAAGTCAAGCAGAACACCTTGACCGTTTCCGGCCGCAAGGCCGAGAAGCCGGATGCCAAGGTTCAGTATCTGCACCAGGGCATTGCTCAGCGCGCTTTCGAGCGCCGCTTCGAGCTCGCCGACTTCGTTGTTGTCGAGGGTGCGGAAGTTGCCAACGGCCTGCTCCATGTAACGCTTGAGCGCCACATTCCCGAAGCGATGAAGCCCCGCACCATTCAGGTTAAGGGTGCGACGTCGCATAAGACCATCGAGAGCAAGCAGGCGGCCTAATCAGTTCGCCTTGTGAACGCGAGGGGCGCTTCCTGAAAGGGAAGCGCCCTTTTCCTTGATCAGGCGACGCACTTCAGCTGGATAAGGTCGAGAAAGCGGTCGATATCCTGTGCCGGCGTCGCGAACGAGAGCACGAAACGGGCGAGGACTTCGTCCTCCTTGATCCCGTTCGGCCCAAGCCCGTCCGGCATCCAGTCGTAAAAGCGCGCGCCCGAACTCTGCAGATCGGCGTAGAGCTGCCGCGGCATGACCGCGAAAACTTCGTTTGCTTGCACCGGATGCGGAATGCGCACTGAATTTGACGCCAAAAGCCCCTTGGCGAGACGTTGGGCAAGCTCATTCGCGCGCCGCGCATTTTCGAGCCACAATCCATCCTTGAGATAGGCGACCATTTGCGCGCCAAGATAGCGGCTCTTGGACACGAGCTGGCCGGCACGCATGCGCCGATAGGCGAAATCTTCCGCAAGCTTGGTGTCGAAGAAGACGACCGCCTCGAGCAGCATGGCACCATTCTTGGTGGCGCCGAACGACATGACATCGACGCCAGATTTCCAGGTCACTTCCGCTGGCGAAACACCAAGCCCCGCCACCGCATTGGCGAAGCGTGCGCCATCCATGTGGAGTTTCATGCCGCGCGGCTTGATGAGGGCAGAAATGGTGGAGATTTCAGCAGGTGTATAGAGCGTGCCCAATTCGGTGGCATTGGTGAGGGAGACAGCCGCCGGCTTCGGATCGTGTTCGCCGCGGATGAAGCCTTTCAACGTCTTTTCGATCGCCGTGGGCGTGATCTTCCCGCCGGCCCCATGAAGCCCGAGGATTTTGGCTCCGCCGGTGAAATGCTCCGGCGAATTGCATTCATCGCAGCAGATATGTGCCTCGGCATGACAGATGACCGCGCCATAGGGCGGCGCGATCGCCGACAATGCCAGTCCATTGGCGGCAGTGCCCGTGGTGACCAGGAACGCGCGCACAGGCTTCTCGAAGACCTCGCCGAGCGCCTCTTCCGCTCGTTTTGAATAGTCATCGCTCGCATAGGAAGGCGCCGTCCCCGAATTGGCTTCCGAAATTGCCGCGAGGATGTGCGGATGGATGCCGTAGACATTGTCGGATGCGAAATTCATGGGCGCCGGGCCTTTCGAGGTTGGGAAGCGGCTTCTAACAGAGCCGCCGGGATGCGACAAACCCGAGACCGCCTCGATGTCGCGAAATATCATTGCGTATCGCAACCCCGGCCTGATTCCTTCTTGCGCATCGTTCTCATTTCTGGCAATAATACCAAAAGGACAGCATCCCTGTCCTTTTTAAACTGCGCAATCAGTTGAGAGTGGACCCCGATGGTCGGGACAAATGCCACGAATATGCTGACGGGAGCCGCTGATGCGGTTGCCGGTTGCGCCTGCCTGCCCGCACGAGCGACGACGAAACGCGACTGAGGGGACGAGACGGGCGCCGCGACAGGCGCACGGAAGCTCGATCCTCGCTCATGTCGGTCCTCGGCAGGGCTAAGCTCGAACTTCCGTTAAATTGCGATGCTAAGGACCGGCTTTGGCCGGAACGCTTGACTGAGGCCGAACAGAGGAAGGCTTGGCCATGAAGACGGATCAAGGATTGCTCGCCGAAGGTGCCCGGCCTGCACACGGGCTCTATGACGGACGCCATGAGCACGATGCCTGCGGCGTCGGCTTCATCGCCAATATCCGCAACATCAAGAGCCACAAGATCATTTCGGACGGCTTGAGCATTCTCAAGAATCTCGAACATCGCGGCGCGGTCGGCGCCGATCCCAAGGCCGGCGACGGAGCCGGCATTCTCCTCCAGATCCCACACGAGTTTTTTGCCGAGGAAGCATCGAAGCTCGGCTTCAGCCTACCCAAGCCACAGCACTATGGCGTGGCCCAGCTTTTCCTGCCGCGCGCGCCGATCTATCGCCAGGATATCGAGCGCATCTGGTGGGAGACGAGCCGCGAAGAAGGCCTCAAGGTGTTGGGCTGGCGCGACGTGCCGGTCGACAGTTCCGTTCTTGGCTATTCGGTGCGTGACACCGAACCCTTCCATCGCCAGCTCTTCATCGGCCGCGGGCCGACCATTCGCGATGAGGCGCATTTCGAACGCAAGCTCTTCGTCTGCCGCAAGGTCGTCTCCAACCGCGTGCTCGAAGTTCTCGGCCAAAACGCGCGCGGCTATTATCCGGTTTCGGTTTCCTCGCGCACCGTCGTCTACAAGGGCCTCGTTCTTGGCAAGGACCTTGGCGAGTATTATCGCGATCTTGTCGACGAGCGCGTCGCTTCCGCCCTGGCGCTCGTGCATCAACGCTTCTCGACCAACACTTTCCCGTCCTGGCCGCTTAGCCATCCCTATCGCTTCATCTGCCACAATGGCGAAATCAACACGGTGCGGGGCAACTTCAACTGGATGGCGGCGCGCCAGGCCAACATGAAGTCGGAAATTCTCGGTGAGGATCTCTCGAAGCTCTGGCCCATTTCCTATGAGGGGCAGTCGGACACTGCTTGCTTCGACAACGCGCTCGAATTTCTCTACCAGGGCGGCTACTCCCTGCCCCACGCCATGATGATGCTGATCCCGGAAGCCTGGGCCGGCAATCCACTCATGGACGAGGAGCGGCGTGCCTTCTACGAGTATCATGCCGCTCTGATGGAGCCATGGGACGGTCCAGCCGCCATGGCCTTCACCGATGGCCGCGTGATCGGCGCGACCCTCGACCGCAACGGCTTGCGCCCGGCACGGTACATGATCTCGGACGACGATCACGTGCTGCTTGCCTCGGAAATGGGCTGTCTTCAGTTTGCGGAAGAGAAGATTACCCGCAAGTGGCGTCTCCAACCCGGCAAGATGCTGCTGATCGATCTTGAACAGCAGCGCATCATTTCCGATGAGGAATTGAAGCAAAGCCTCAGCACGCAGCATCCCTACAAGGAATGGCTGAAGCGCAGCCAGGTTGTGTTGCGCGAACTGCCGGCCGCAAAGAGCGTCCGCCCGAAGATCACGGTCCCGCTGCTCGATCGCCAACAGGCCTTCGGCTACACCCAGGAGGATCTGAAAATCCTTATGGCGCCGATGGCCCAGACCGGCCAGGAAGCCGTGGGATCGATGGGCAATGACGCACCGATCTCCGCACTCTCCAACCGCCCGAAGCTCCTTGATACTTATTTCAAGCAGAACTTCGCGCAGGTGACCAACCCGCCGATCGACCCGATCCGCGAAGAACTGGTCATGTCGCTGGTCTCCTTCATCGGGCCGCGGCCCAACCTGCTCGATCTCAGGGGCACCTCGAAGCATATGCGCCTCGAAGTAGCGCAACCGATCCTCACCAATGAGGAACTCGAGCGCATCCGCACCATCGGCGTCGTCAAGGAGAACCCATTCAAGACGGCGACGATCGACATCACCTATGACGTCGCAAACGGTCCCGAGTATATGGAAGCGGCACTCGACGCGATCTGCGCGATGGCGGAACGCGTCGTGCGCGACGGCTACAACATCATCATCCTGTCCGATCGTGCGACTTCGGCCGAGCGCGTGCCGATCCCGTCACTGCTCGCGACATCGGCTACGCATCATCATTTGATCCGCAAGGGGCTGCGCACCTTGGTCGGCCTGGTGGTCGAATCCGGCGAGCCGCGCGAGGTGCACCAATTCTGTGTGCTGGCGGGCTATGGTGCGGAGGCGATCAATCCCTATCTCGCCTTCGAGACATTGGAGCACATGCTGCCGCAGCTCGAAGAAAAGATCCCAGCCTATGAAGCGACCAAGCGTTATATCAAGGCGATCGACAAGGGCATCCTAAAGGTCATGTCCAAGATGGGCATCTCGACTTATCAGTCCTATTGCGGTGCGCAGATTTTCGACGCTGTCGGTCTCTCAAGCGAATTCGTCGCGGAATATTTCACCGGCACCGCGACGCAGATCGAGGGCGTCGGCCTTTCCGAAATCGCATTGGAAGCCTTCAGCCGCCATGAAGATGCGTTTGGCCTGAACCCTGTCTTGTCGACCGCGCTCGATGTCGGTGGCGATTATGCGTATCGCCTGCGCGGCGAGGCGCATGTCTGGTCGCCCGAAGCCGTGTCGAACCTGCAGCACGCCGTGCGCGGCAATTCGCGCGACCAGTATCGCGCCTTTGCGAAGCACATCGACGAGCAGTCGGAAAAGCTCAAGACCATGCGCGGGCTTTTCAAGATAAGGACCGCTGAGGAGATGGGCCGCAAGCCGATCCCGATCGAGGAAGTCGAGCCTGCGGCCAAGATCGTCAAGCGCTTTGCAACCGGTGCCATGTCCTTTGGTTCGATCAGCCGCGAGGCGCATACGACCTTGGCGATCGCCATGAACCGGATTGGCGGGCGGTCGAACACCGGCGAAGGCGGCGAGGAGCCGGATCGCTTCAAGCCGCTTCCCAATGGCGATTCCATGCGCTCGGCGATCAAGCAGGTGGCCTCCGGACGCTTCGGCGTGACCGCGGAGTATCTCGTCAATTCCGACATGATGCAGATCAAGATGGCGCAGGGGGCAAAGCCCGGCGAAGGCGGCCAATTGCCCGGCCACAAGGTCGATGCGACGATCGCCAAGGTCCGGCATTCGACGCCGGGCGTCGGCCTGATTTCGCCGCCGCCGCATCACGACATCTATTCGATCGAGGATCTGGCCCAGCTCATCTTCGATCTCAAGAACGTCAACCCCAAGGGCCAGGTTTCGGTGAAGCTTGTCTCTGAAGTCGGCGTCGGCACGGTCGCTGCCGGGGTCTCCAAGGCGCATGCCGATCACGTCACCATCTCGGGCTATGAGGGCGGCACCGGTGCATCGCCGCTCACCTCCATCAAACATGCGGGCAGTCCGTGGGAAATCGGCCTCGCCGAAACCCAGCAGACTCTCGTCAACAACCATTTGCGCGGCCGCATTTCGGTCCAGGCCGATGGCGGCATCCGCACCGGACGCGACGTGGTGATCGCTGCCCTGCTCGGCGCCGATGAAATCGGCTTTGCAACCGCGCCGTTGATCGCCGCCGGTTGCATCATGATGCGCAAGTGCCATTTGAACACCTGCCCGGTCGGTGTCGCCACGCAAGATCCCGAATTGCGCAAGCGTTTCAAGGGAGCGCCGGAGCACGTCATAAACTACTTCTTCTTCGTCGCCGAAGAGGTGCGCGAATACCTCGCTGCCATGGGGCTCTCATCCTTCGACGAATTGATCGGCGCCACCGAGTGGCTCGACCAGGTCGAAGCCATCAATCATTGGAAGGCGCGCGGGCTCGATTTCACCCGGATCTTTGCCAAGCCCGATGTCCAGGGCCCGGTCGCAACGAAGAAGTGCGAACAGCAGGATCACGGTATTGCGCATGTGCTCGATCGCAAGCTCATCGAGGAGGCAAAGCCGGCACTGGAACGCCGCGAGCCAGTGACGATCCATTCCAAGATCAGGAACCGTGACCGCACCGCCGGTGCGATGCTCTCCGGCGAAGTCGCTTCGCGTTACGGCCATGCCGGCCTGCCGGAAGGAACGATCAATGTGAAGCTCACTGGCATTGCCGGCCAGAGTTTCGGCGCCTGGCTTGCCCATGGCGTAACCCTCGATCTGACCGGCGAAGCCAATGACTATGTCGGCAAGGGCCTTTCCGGCGGCAAGCTCATCGTCAAGCCGCATGACAAGATCGGTTTCGTCCCCGAAGACTCAATCATCATCGGCAACACCGTGCTTTACGGCGCAATCACCGGCGAATGCTACTTCCGCGGCGTTGCCGGCGAGCGTTTCGCGGTGAGGAATTCCGGCGCAATCGCGGTCGTCGAAGGCGTCGGCGATCACGGCTGCGAGTACATGACCGGCGGCTGCGTTCTGGTCATCGGCAAGACCGGTTCCAACTTCGCCGCCGGCATGTCGGGCGGTGTGGCCTATGTGCTCGACGAGGAAGGCGACTTCGCCAAGCGCTGCAATCTCGCAATGGTCGATCTTGCGCCCGTTCCGGCCGAGGATGAGACTATCGAGCGCCTGCATCATCACGGCGGTGATCTGGAGACCCAAGGATTGGTCGACGTGACGGCACATATGGATCGCCACGACGCCGAGCGTATCTGGGAGCTCCTGGCGCGCCATTACAAGTACACGCAGTCCTCGCGCGCCAAGGAGATCCTCGACAACTGGGGGCACTATCATCGCAAGTTCGTGAAGGTCATGCCGGTTGAATATCGCCGTGCGCTTCAAGAACTCGAAAAGGCGCAAGTAGCGAGCGATGGCATGACCATAGGACTGCAGCGGAGCGCCTGAAGCGATGTTGATCTACGGGGACATCAGATCGGGCAACTGTCAGAAGGTGAAAGTCACCGCCGATAGGCTTGGCATCGGCTATGACTGGCATCCGATTGATGTGGTCGCCGGCGAAACGCGGACGCCCGAATACCTAGCCATCAACCCTATGGGCCAGGTGCCGGCCGTAATGCTGGATGATGGACGTGTTCTCGCGCAGTCGAACGCGATCATCCGCTATCTTGCGCGCGACAGTGAATTGCTGCCGGCTGATCCGTATTTGCGCTCCAAGGTCGACGAATGGCTGTTCTGGGAACAATATAGTCACGAGCCCTATATCGCGGTGTGCCGATACCAGATGAAGTTTCTTGGCAAGCGCCGGGATGAACTCGAGAGTTGGCGCCTCACGCGCGGCGAGGCGGCATTGGATCTTCTCGAACAGGAACTCGGACTCCGGCCCTGGCTCGTCGGGGACAAGATTACCGTCGCCGATATCGCTCTCCTTGCCTATACGCGGCTGGCGGGTGAAGGCGGTTTCGATCTGACGCCCCGGCGCAATATCACGGATTGGATTTCCCGCAGCGAAGCCGAGCTCGGCATCGCGCCGCTGCACTAAGAGGACGAAGGAAGGACGACAGGATGGGAAAGGTCACAGGCTTTCTCGAGATCGAACGGCAGGACCGCAAGTATAAGCCGGCCGCCGATCGCATCCGCCATTGGGGCGAATTCGTCATTCCTCTGACCGAGGAGGCGACGCGCAGCCAGGCCGCGCGCTGCATGAATTGTGGCATTCCCTATTGTCACAATGGCTGCCCGGTCAACAACCAGATCCCCGACTGGAATGATCTCGTCTATACCGGCGACTGGCAGGAAGCCTCGCGCAATCTGCATTCAACCAATAATTTCCCGGAGTTCACCGGTCGCGTTTGTCCCGCGCCTTGCGAAGCCTCCTGTACGCTCAACATCGAAGACACGCCCGTCACCATCAAGACGATCGAATGCGCGATCGTCGATCGTGCCTGGCGCGAAGGCTGGATCAAGCCGCTTCCCGCCGAGGAGAAGACCGGCAAGAAGGTCGCCGTGATCGGTGCGGGTCCCGCAGGTCTCGCCGCCGCGCAGCAATTGGCGCGCGCCGGGCATAGCGTCCATCTCTTCGAGAAGCAGGCGAAGGCCGGCGGCCTGCTGCGCTACGGCATCCCCGACTTCAAGATGGAGAAGCATCTGATCGACCGACGCGTCGCGCAGATGGAAGCCGAAGGCGTCACCTTCCATTATGGCACCCATATCGGCGTTACCCAGGATGCGCGCCAACTCGTCGACAGTTTCGACGCCGTGGTTCTCTCAGGTGGCGCTGAAAAGCCGCGCGATTTGCCGATCCCAGGCCGCGATCTCAACGGCGTCCATTTCGCCATGCATTTCCTGCCACAGCAGAACCGCCGAGTCTCCAAGGAGCCGCCGCTGGACAACCGCCCGATCCTTGCCGGCGGCAAGCATGTCGTGGTGATCGGCGGCGGCGATACCGGATCCGACTGCATCGGCACGTCTGTGCGCCAGGGCGCGCTCTCCGTCACGCAACTTGAGATCATGCCGCGGCCCCCCGACAGGGAAAACAAGGCGCTGACCTGGCCGGACTGGCCATTGAAGCTCAGGACGTCGTCAAGCCATCAGGAAGGCGCCGAGCGCGATTTCTCGGTCTTGACGAAGTCCTTCTCGGGCGAGAATGGCGAGGTAAAGACGCTGCACTGCATCCGCGTCGACAGCAAGATGCAGCCCATTCCGGGGAGCGAATTCGATCTCAAAGCCGATCTCGTATTGCTCGCCATGGGCTTCGTACACCCTGTGCATGAAGGCATGCTCACCAATCTCGGCGTGAAGCTTGATCAGCGCGGCAATATCGAAGCGAATGTGAAGGACTACCGCTCGAGCCTCGACAAGATCTTTGCGGCAGGAGACATGCGCCGCGGCCAGTCGCTTGTTGTGTGGGCCATCCGCGAAGGCCGCCAGGCGGCACGTGCGGTCGATGAATACCTGATGGGTGAAAGCCTGCTGCCGCGCTAGGCCGCGTTCCAGATCACCGGGAACCAGTCTTCGCGCAGACGCTCGCCGTCCTTCATGTTGTGGCCCGGGAACGGTGGTGATGTCCGCCCCGGCCGCTTCACGTAACGCGCATCATCGCCCACCCAGCGCATCGAGAAGGCGCGGCGCCGGCGCTCCGACATATTGCCGCGCGCGCCATGCACGGTCTTGTAGTGGAACGCAACCGCGTCACCCGGCTGCATTTCCCATTCGACGACCTTGAACCTGTCGGGCTCGGCATCAGGATCGGGCACTGGCAGATAGTCATTCTCGCCGGCATAGAAATTCTGTTCCGAAAGCCAGCGCACCGGCAGCACCATCTTGGGCCAGCGGTGCGAACCGGCGACACAGCGCAAGGTCGCTTCCTTCACCGGCTCGACAGGCACCCAGAAGCTTACCGTCTGCTCGCCGTCAACGAAGTAGTAAGGCGCATCTTGGTGCCAGGGCGTCGCTTTGGCCGTGCCCGGCTCCTTCACAAGCACATGGTCATGGAACATTTGCGCCGAGCGCGACCCCATGAGCTCGGCCGCCGCTTCAGCCGCCGGCGATTTCCGGATCACATCAACGAACTCCGGAATGCGCGCCCAATTGCAGTAATCGTCGAAGAAGCGTCCGCCCTCCCCTGGCTTCAGATTTTCGGAGGCATAGGGGCCCGGCTCGCGCATGTTGCGCTCGATACCGGCACTGATCGTCCCGACCCAGTCCTTGAAAAGGCCGGGCAGATAGACCGCGCCGTCGCGGCGATAGGCGGCCACCTGATCGGCGGTAGCATAGGTCATAGGAAGATTACTCCGTATAGCTGAAATCGTCGAAACGCCCGGCAACCGGCGGCGGCGCCTCGCCGGTTCTGAAGAAACGTGCAGTCGGATTTTCCGGCGCCGGCAGGGTGATCGCACCTTTGAACGCAAGATCGGTCTTGCCACTTTCGAGCGCATTCGACTTGCCGGTTTCAACCGAAATGGAATCTTCCGAGGCAAGCGCTTCGGGCGGGACTTGTCCCGTTTCCGACTTGCCCGTCGCATCCTCGACGATCGGGGCCGCAACCTCTTCCGCCGCCGGTGTGTTGCTGCGCGCATTGGCGATGTCGGTGCGCAAGACATCCAGGATCAGCTTGGCAAGCTTGTTGTTGCCGACCTTCATGAAATGTATGCCATCATTGTCGCGGATCTTGCGGAGATCGCCGGTATCGTCGGGGCCGCGCACCATCATCTTGCCATCGGGATCGGTGAGCGCGGCACGCACGTCGATATATTTGATCGACGCCGCTTGCGCCTGGCGTTTTTGTATCTCCGCAATCTCGGCAATTGACGCATTGTAGGAAGGCGCCTGCATCGGCGGCAGCGAAACCCAATAGACGGCTGCGCCGTCCTGCTTCAGCGTGTTGATGAGACGATCGATCTCGCGTGAATAAAGCGCGGTCCATTGCGGAGTCCCGAATTCGAGCTTCTCTACGCCGTCGATCATGGGTTGCGCGTCATTCGTGCCGATCAGGATGACAGCGATATCGACCTTGTTGCTCTCCAATATCTTGGGGATCGCATCATTCCAGTCATAAAATTCTGGCCGCGCAATGCCCGAATCCTCCTTGAAGCGGCCACCGACATGGATTTCCTTGTCACCAATGGTGAGACGTTCCATGCCCGCGAAAAGACCGCCCGCAAGCGAGTCGCCAAGCACAAATACTTCGTAATTGTCCTGGGCGGGAAGATAGGTATTTCGCTTGGCCGGCACAGGCGTCTCTGCAGCAGTGGTCGCTGGTTGTTCGACAACCACAGGCTGTTCCGTAGCGGCAGCGGCCGGCGGCTGTTCGATGAGAGCGGGCTCATTCGTCGCCGCCGGGGGCGGTTGTTCAATCGGAACCACCTGCTGCTGCAGTGGAGCGATAGGATCTTGCGTCGGCGTCGGTTGCTCCTGCGCGCTGGCCAAGATGGATCCGGCGAATAACAGCGCAACAGCGAAGCAAAGTCTCGACAGCATGATCTTCAACCGCCCGTTCTCAGCTTCTCCAGCAGCGCATCCGACGGCACGCCATCAAGCGGCAGGCCTGTGCTCTTCTGATAGGCGATAATTGCTTCATACGTCCGCGCTCCGAATCGTCCGTCATCGCCGCCTGTCTCAAAACCCTTGGCATTGAGCCGCTTCTGCAACTCGATGCGTTGCTTCGAGCTGAGATCATAATTGACTTCTGGCCAATTGGCGAGGAAAGGCCCGCCCCCGCGAATCCGGTCGGCCAAATGCCCAACCGCCAGCGCATAGGAATGCGACAGGTTGTAATCCATGATGGCGAGGAAGTTTTGCGTCACCAGGAAACGGGGACCCGAAACGCCCTGCGGCACCATGACAAAAGCATCGACATTGGGATTGGGAAACTTGTTGCCGTCGGCGCGCACGATACCGAGCTTGACCCAGTCGCCGACCTTCTTCCAGTGATCCCGCCCGATCAGGGCCTTGTCAAAGTCCTTAGGCAGCCTGATTTCCCATCCCCAGGGTCGGTCGTTCTTCCAGCCCGCCTTGGCGAGGTAATTCGCGGTCGAGGCGAGCGCATCCGAACTTGAATTCCAGATGTCCTTCTTGCCATCGCCGGTCCAGTCGACTGCGGATGACAAATAGGACGTGGGAATGAACTGGGTGTGGCCCATGGCGCCGGCCCAGGATCCGGTGAAATTCTCCACCGAAATGACGCCCTTCTGGAGCATCTTCAGAGCGGCGATAATCTGCTCGCGGGCATAGTCCTTTTTGTAGCCGGAATAGGCGAGCGTCGCGAGCGAGCGCATTACGCTCATCGAGCCCTTGTCCCTGCCGAAATTGCTCTCCATGCCCCAGATCGCGAGCAGGATATTGCGATCGACCTTGAAGCGATCTTCAAAGGCCTTGAGCTTGTCGCCCATGCTCGCCTTCATTTCCTTCGCGGCATCGATCCGCGCCTGCGTGACGGCCTTTGACAGGTAGGCAGATGTCGTTGCCGTCAATTCAGGCTGGTTATTGGCGAGCTTGAGCGCCACCGGATCTGGCTCGGTAATGCCGGCAAAAGCACGATCGAATGTCTTGCGGGTGATGCCCGCCGCCTTGGCGCTGGGCCACAGGGTCTGGATAAAGGCGACGAATTTATCGTCAGCATAGGCAGGCATTGCCGCCAGGGGCAGCAATGTGAGCGCGGCGACGAAATGCCGTCGTTTCATCGGGTCTCCCTCCCCGCTTGCGAGTCGCAAACCTCATTCTAGCGGAGCGGGAGAAAACCGCGCAAATGCGGCCTCAATCAGGCCGCTTCATTGCGCCGGATCAGGTGGTTTTCCCAGGCGAGCGCACTGGCGACGATTCCGTCGAGATCGTCATGCTTCGGTTTCCAGCCGAGGATCGAGCGCGCGCGGTCGGCCCCGGCGACGATCGCTGCCGGATCGCCCGCCCGCCGGCCGGTAAGCCTCAGGTCGATCTTGCGGCCGGAGGCTCGCTCGACGGCCCGCGCGACCTCGAGCACCGAAAAACCGCGACCATATCCGCAGTTGAATATTCCGCTCTCACCCCCCGCACGAAGGTAGCGCAGGGCATCGAGATGCGCCGCCACGAGATCGCTCACATGGATATAGTCGCGGATGCAGGTTCCGTCGGGTGTGGGATAGTCGGTTCCGAAGACATCGAGGTGATCGCGCTGGCCGAGCGCGGTTTGGCAGGCGACCTTGATGAGGTGCGTGGCCCGCGGCGTCGACTGCCCCGTCCGTCCCTTGGGATCGGCACCGGCGACATTGAAATAACGCAAGGCGGCGAACTGCAGGCCGTGCGCAGCATGAGTGTCGCGCAGCATCCATTCGCTCATCAGTTTCGAGCGGCCGTATGGCGACATCGGGTCGAGCACCGCGTCTTCGAAAACCGGGTTGACGGACGGGTTCCCATAGACGGCAGCGGTCGAGGAGAATACGAAGCGCGGAACTCCGGCAGCGACAGCAGCGGCGATCAGACTGCGGGTCTTGACCGTGTTGTTGAGATAATAGCCCAAGGGATCGGCAACCGATTCCGGCACGACGATCGATCCGGCAAAATGGATGACCGCATCGAACCTTTCTTCACGCAACAGCCGCGCGAGCAGCGCCTCATCACCGATATCCCCCTCGACAAGCCGGGCTTGCGGCGATATCGCCCACCAGAAACCGGTCGCCAGATTATCCAGCACGACGACGTCTTCGCCCGCGTCGATAAGGGCATAGACCATGTGGCTGCCGATATACCCGGCCCCGCCGGTGACCAAGATCGTCATGTCATCAACTCCCGGGAACCAAGCCCACTCTCAATCGCTTTCCACGCCACGGTTTTTGGGCATACTGCCGAATATTCAGTTGCTGAGCGCCACACCATCCCCGGCGCCCTTAATGTGAGGTTAATTCATGCGTCGCATCCGCAAGGCTGTATTCCCTGTGGCCGGACTTGGGACACGGTTCCTCCCGGCTACAAAAGCCATGCCAAAGGAAATGCTGACGATTGTCGATCGCCCTGTGATCCAGTTGGCGGTGGACGAGGCTCGCGAAGCCGGCATCGAGCATATGATTTTCGTTACCGGACGCAACAAGGCAGTTATCGAGGACCATTTCGACCGACAATACGAACTGGAAGACACTCTTCGCAGGCGGAACAAGAAAGCCGAGCTTGAGTCGCTGGAGCGTGACTTGCCGCCCGCCGGCCAGACGAGTTTTACCCGCCAGCAGGAGCCTTTGGGCCTGGGCCATGCGGTGTGGTGTGCCCGCGAACTGGTCGGTAATGAGCCCTTCGCGCTTGTCCTCCCGGACATGCTGATCCATGGCAAGCCCGGCTGCCTCAGGCAGATGATGGACGTCTACGAGGCTCAGGGCGGCAATATCATCGCGGTTGAGGAAGTGCCGTGGGAACATGTCAGCCGCTATGGCGTAATCGGCGTCACTGAGACAAAGGGCAACGCCATGCGCATCGACCGCATGGTGGAAAAGCCGCCGCGCGACAAGGCACCGTCAAACCTCATCATCTCTGGCCGTTACATTCTGCAGCCCGAAATCTTCGCCAAGATCGAAGACCAGTCGCCGGGTGCGGGAGGTGAGATTCAGATCACCGATGCGATGATACGATTGCTTGCCGAGCAGTCTTTCTGGGCGCTCAAGTTCAACGGAACGACCTATGACTGCGGCGACAAGGTCGGATTTCTGTCGGCCAACATCGCTTATGGAATTGAACGGCCCGACCTCGCACCGGCGCTAAGGCAGGCACTCAAGACGATCCTCGCGAAGAATGGCGGCCTCTAGGTACTCACTTGTCGGGGGCCGCAACCAGGTCGTAAGGCCCGCAAACCGTGACGTTGAGATCGTTCACAAGGCCGTTCGACAGCGAATAGACCCAGCCATGGACGCATATTTCCTGTCCGCGGGCCCAGGCTTCCTGGAGGAAGACATCTGACGCGACGTTCCTGACCTGCCGGATGACATTGAGCTCGCAAAGCCGGTTGAGCCGTGCCCGCTGATCTTCGCAGCGGCCAAGCTCTTCGCGATGCTCGTGATAGACCTCCCTGATGGGGTGCAGCCAGTGATCGACGAGCCCGCGACGGCGCCCGTCCACGGCTGCTGCAACGCCTCCGCAGCCATAATGGCCCACCACCATGATGTGCTTTACCTTAAGGACATCGACGGCGAATTGCAGGACCGAGAGGTAATTCGCATCCTGGGGCGGCGCCAGATTCGCGACATTGCGGTGGACGAAGAGTTCGCCCGGATCGAGACCGACAATATCGTTCGCCGGAACCCGGCTGTCGGCGCAGCCAATCCATAGATATTCCGGCGCCTGCTGGCGTTCGAGCCGGCTGAAAAAACCCTTGTCGGCAGCGGTCTTGCGGGCCGCCCAGGCGCGGTTGTTGGCCTTCAGATGATCAAGCATATTCAGGCCTTAGCGCCTGTCGGCCCGCGCGACAAGGCGATTGCCGATGGCTAGTTTCTGATCTCCAGACCTATCGACACTTGATTCTCCGTATAGTCTGAATCCTTCAGATTGCTGTCGAACCAGGTGAAGTCATATTCCGCCTTCCATGCCAGCCAGCGGGTAATCTGCCAGGTGAGGCCAAGATTGGTATCGACTGTCGTATCGGTAACGTCGATACCCTGGGTATCCTGGTAACTTACGCCGACACCGGCTTGGAGCGTGAGATTTTCGCGGAAAGCATGCGTCATATCAAGATCGCCGGACCAGTTGCGGGTGCCGCTTGAATCGGGGTCCGTCGCCTCGTCGAGATAGGTTGCGGCGCTTAGCGTAACATCCGTCAGTTCGCTCGGCCGCCAGGTTATACGGCCAATGGGACCGAAGGCATCGATCGGATCGAGCGCTGGATCATCATAATCGCGCATGATGTAGATGAGCCCGAACTCGCCTGACCATATTGGCGATGGGTCGAAGCCGACGCCCACGGTCGCCGCATAGCCATCCGAACTGCGGCTCAAGCCGTTGCGATCCTCCTTCTTGTCGCGATAGCGCGGCAAGTAGGCGAGTTCCACGAACGGCCGCAAGTTCGGCGTCGGCGCATAGGTCGTCCGCCACGAGAGACCGAGTTCATAGTAATTCTGGTCGGTGTTGGAATCGACGACGTCGTTGGGCAGCGTCACATTGCCATAATATTCGCGCGAGACGCCTGTCTTAAGCCGCGTGGTGAAATCCCCGACGATCTGCTCGAGTGCGGCCGAACCGCCATAGAAAGACTCATCGCGCGTGCCGATGGCATCGTCGGGCACGTTGACGGACGAAGCCGTGTCCTGTGTCAGGATATAGAATCCGGCGAGATCGATAGCCGTCGTGCGCCGCACTTCCAGATGCAGGTCGGCGCGCGCTTCGCCTTCTTGCGTGTCGTAGTCACTCTCGTCCTTGTAACGGACAAATTCACCACTGCCCTGCGCGGTGAACTTGTGGCGCGACCAGTCACTCTCGATATTGAATCTCGGCGCCAGCAAGAGGCCGATATCCGATTTCCGGTCTTTATTGGCCTGCCGGACGTTGTCAGTGAAATTGGCGCCCGTCTCGAGCGCGAAGAATGCCTTAAGCCCCCCAATCCGCCAGCCCAGCGGGGCGTATGGGTCATCCTCGGCGATGCGGCGCGGCGGCGGCGGGGGTAAGGGCTCGGTCGGCGAGATCTCCAGCGACGTCCGCGGCACCGTGTCATCGGGCGGCGGGATGTCCGCGATCTCGGCCTCAGAATTTGCGTCCGCGGCATCGTCGCCGGCGATCGAATCTTCCGCATCCCAGATCGTCGGACGCAGGCCGTCGGCCGATTGGGCATGGGCTTGCCCTGCCGCGAGCACGATCGCCGTGGCTGCGGTAACGAATGTGAGCCGCGGACATAGCATGCGACGGGACGCTCCACTTCGCCCGCCAAGCTAACGAAAACATGGTTAATTCCGGGTTCATGACCTGTGCCGAAGCGTCGCTTCGGCCTTCCCTTTGCCGGTCAATCGGCCTAGTCCTTCGCCCATGCGGGCACAGCGCACCACAGATAATCGGGCCGGCCACCAAGCTTGGCTGTCCTCGGTCCGGCGCGCCGTCGCGGTCGAGAGCGAGGGCGTGAAACAGCTCCTGGCGGCCCTTGACGGACCCCTGGGAAACGCCGTTTGCATGGCCATCGACGCGATCAAGCAGGCCCGCGGCCGCGTCATCCTCGCCGGCATCGGCAAGAGCGGTTACATCGCCCGCAAGATTGCCGCAACGCTCGCGTCCACCGGCACGCCCGCCATGTTCGTCCACCCGGCCGAGGCGAGCCATGGCGACCTCGGCATGATCACGGCCGATGATGTCGTGGTCATGGTGTCTAATTCCGGCGAGTCACTCGAACTGAAGGACATTCTCGCCTATTCGCGCCGCTTCGCGGTGCCGCTAATCGCCATAACCGCCAATCCGGGCGGCACGCTTGCCACCGAAGCCGACATCGTCCTCTTGATTCCGCAAGCGCCTGAGGCCTGCCCCATCGGGCTTGCGCCGACGACCTCCACACTTCTCCAACTGGCGCTGGGCGATGCCATTGCCGTCGCGCTTCTCGAAGATAAGGGTTTCAACGCCAAGCAGTTCCGCACCTTCCATCCGGGCGGGCGGCTGGGGGCGGCGCTTACCCATCTCGACGCCATCATGCACAAGGAGCAGCGCCTGCCTTTGGTGCCACCCGCCACGCGCATGGCGGAAGCGCTCTTGGTCATGACCGAGAAAAGCTTCGGCTGCCTGGGCGTGACGGACGATTCCGGCCGTCTGATCGGCATTATCACGGATGGCGACTTGCGCCGTCACATGTCGAAGAACCTGATCGACTTGCCTGCGGGTGAAGTGATGACTCGTTCGCCCAAGACGATGGCCCCCGATGCGCTTGCTTCCGAGGCGCTCGAAGTCTTGAACAGTGCCAAGATCACCAGCCTCTTCATCGTCGATGCGGAGGACCGGCCGATTGGCCTGATCCACATTCACGATCTCTTGCGGCTTGGCGTGACTTAGTCCTTGTCGACGGGCTCGACGATGAACTGAAGCCCGTCCACCCGCGTAAGCCTGACCCAGCCGCCCTTTGGCGTATCCGCCCCCGACACCTGCCAGAGCGTGTCTTCGATCTTGACCCGTCCCTGCCCGTTCACGATCGGCTCATCGAGCACATAGCTGCGCCCGATATAGTTCAGCATGCGCCGGTTGAGATTGGGTTGATCGGTTTCGATCGCATTGCGGCGTTTGAGCCAGGGCTTGGCGATCATCACGAACACGACGGAGAGGATCGCCCATAATGCGATCTGCAATTGCCAGCCGATGTCGGCAAAGAAGACGATGATGCCGACGGCACCCGCCGCGATCGCAAGCCATATGAAGAAGATGCCCGGCGACGTTAGTTCGGCAAGGAGCAAAAGCCCGGCAACGATCCACCACGTCCATCCGCCGAGCGCTTCGAGAAAGTCGTTCATGACGAACTCACGTCCGCGGGACAGGCGGAACGGTCTGCCCTGAGCGTCGCGGCGAGCTTCCCGGCGCATTGCCGCCAAAGGCTTCGCGTGCGATTTCCGCAATGCCGCCAATCGATCCAATGACGGAGGCCGCTTCCACCGGCAGCATCAAGATCTTCTGATTGGGCGACTGTGCAAGCGATTCCAGTGCTTTGATGTAGTTGTTCGCGACGAAGTAATTGATCGCCTGGACATTGCCCGATGCGATGGCATCGCTCACCATCATCGTTGCCTTGGCTTCGGCCTCGGCCGCACGTTCGCGTGCTTCAGCATCGCGGAAGGCCGCCTCGCGGCGACCTTCGGCTTCGAGCACGGCCGACTGCTTCTCGCCCTCGGCTCTCAAGATCGCGGCTTGCCGCAAGCCCTCCGCTTCGAGGATCGCGGCACGCTTGTCGCGTTCCGCCTTCATCTGGCGCGCCATCGAGTCGACGAGATCGCGCGGCGGCGCGATGTCCTTGATGTCGATGCGGTTCACCTTTACGCCCCAGGCCATTGCCGCCTGGTCGACCACGCTCAACAAACGATGATTGATCTCGTCGCGTTGCGACAGAAGACTGTCGAGATCCATCGAGCCCATGACGGTTCTGATATTGGTCATCGTCAGGGTCAGGATGGCGTTTTCGAGATTGTTTACTTCATAGGCGGCCTTTGCCGCATCGACGACCTGGAAAAAGGCGATGCCATCCACTTTCACCATGGCATTGTCGCGCGTGATAACCTCCTGGCTCTCGACGTCGAGCACGCGCTCCATCATGTTCACCTTGTGACCGATGCGATCGATGAACGGCACGATCAGCCCGAGGCCCGGTTCGAGGGTCCGGATGTAACGGCGGAACCGCTCGGCCGTGTAGTTGTAGCCTTGCGGTACCATGCGGATGGCGCGCAGAAGGCCGAAGACGACGACCGCAACGAGCACCAATACAGCGACACCTGCGCCTTCGAACATCGCCTGTCCCTTTATGATCGATTCGAGCATTTGCGCCTCTAGGTCAGCCTAACATGTATGGCTGAAAAGCCGAATCGCAAGCGCTAGCCCAACCAGCCGGCCAATTCCTGCCGGGCGAAGGCGGCGATCATGGTTATCGATTCGGCACTGTCGTTCAGGCACGGCACGAGAGAGAATTTCTCTCCCCCTCTCTCGAGAAATGTCTCCTTGAGCCCGATCCCGACTTCTTCCAGTGTCTCGACACAGTCGGACGCAAAGCCTGGCGCGATCATGACCAATTTCTTAACGCCGGCCGCCGGCAGACCCTCGACCGTGTCCTGGGCATAAGGCTTGAGCCACTCGGCTCTTCCGAACCGCGACTGGAAGACAAGCTTGAACCTATCGGGCGAAATGCCGAGCGCCTCGCGCAACAGCCGCGCCGTCTTCTGGCAGTGACAGTGATAAGGATCGCCGGCGAGGAAATAGCTTTCCGGCAAGCCGTGGAAGGATGCGAGTATCAAGTCTGGTTCCCAGCCAAGACCCCCGAGATGCATCTTCACACTTTCTGCAAGCGCATCGATATAAGCCGGATGATCGAAATAAGGCGGCACGGTGCGAAGAGTCGGCTGCCAACGCATCGCTTTGAGTGCGTCCGCGGCGGCATCGATCGCTGTGGCCGTCGTACTTGCGCTGTACTGGGGATAGAGCGGAAACAGCAGAATGCGGTCGCAGCCTTGCGCTTTCAGCGCTTCGAGGCGCTCCCCAACCGGCGGCAGTCCATAGCGCATGCCCCAATCGACAATGATCTCCGGCACATCACGAAAAGAAGCCGCCGTCTTCTCCGCTTGCGAGCGCGTGATCGTTTTCAACGGCGATTCATTGCGCTCCTTGTTCCAGATTTTCGCATAGGCATGACCGCTGCGCGTCGGACGTATCGTCAGAATGATGCCATTAAGGATGACCCACCATAACACCGGGTTCGTCTCGATAACCCGCCGGTCCGACAGGAACTCCTTGAGATAGCGCCGCATCGACCAATAGTCGGTGGCCTCCGGCGTGCCGAGATTGATCAGCAAAATGCCGATCTTGCCGACAGCAATCTCGGGGTGACCTTGAGGCCTGCGCGCGCCGTCGTCTGTGGTCGCTCCCACGGGCATATCCTAGCATTCCTTCGACTGACTCAATTTCGCCCAGCGAGTAGGCCAAAATTAACCAAGCTGCCAGCCGAAATCGATGTTTTAAGCGGAGTTCAAGAGCCGGATTGGTAAATTGTCGGACGATAGTTTTCTACGGAATTTCGGCGGAATGATTGCCACCGTGGCTTCAGAGTCTTCCCTCCGCGATCGACCGCAGGAGCCTCCTCGGCCTGCGGCGCTCACGGATTTGGATGAAGGCGATGTTCCGGCCGAAATCGACGCCGGCCGCTTCCGCGCCGGCCAGATCGAGTCCATTCTTCGCCATATCCCGAGCCTGACGATCGCCAACTTGCTCTCGGCCGGCGTGCTTTTGTGGCTCGCCTGGGATAGCGGTCAGCGCGCGACGATACAGGCCTGGGCTGTCGCGATCGCGATCCTCAGCCTATGGGTATTCGGCTATTGGGCGATAGCCCGGCAAAACCGCCCGTCAAGCCTCGGCACCGACGCGCTGCGAACGGTTGAGTTCTATGCCTGCCTCTTCGGCGTGACATGGGCAGCACTTCCGGCGGCGTCATTCGTCATGGCGTCGGCCGATTTGCGCATCGTGCTTTACGCCGTGACGATCGCGGCCGCCGGGACGGGAACATTGGCGATGGCCCGAGTTCCTTCGGCCGCCGTGATTTTTTCCGGCATGGTCTGCAGTGCCCTGTCGGTCACGGCACTGCGCATTGCCGACGTCACCGGCCTCGTCCTTGCAGCAATGACTTTGATCTTCATGGCGCTATCGATCGGAATCATCTTGTCGATGCATCGCACTGCCGTCGGGCGCGCGCTAGGCAAGAGCGAACTGGGTCGCCAGCGCGAGATCATCTCGCTTCTTCTAAAGGACACCGAGCGCGAGCCGGGCGACTGGCTGTGGCAGACCGATCGCCAAGGGCGCCTCGTCTTTGCATCCGACCGTCTCGCCAAAATCGTCGGTCGTCCCGCTGACGCACTTGTCGGGCAGACATTGCGATCTCTCGCGGGTGCCAATCCACAAGATTTGGGCTGGCCGGATTTTGCCGATGCGCTGGCGCGGCATGCCATGATCCGTTCGATTGAGGTTTCCACAAAGGGCGATGCTCCCGGCTGCTGGCAACTCACCGCCCGCCCGCGCTATGGCGAGGCCGGCGAATTTCTTGGCTTTCACGGGGTCGGTCGCGATATCTCCGACGAGAGACGCTCGAGAGACGAACTCGTCCAGGCAAAGGAAGAGGCGGAACGGCTGAGCCAGGCCAAAACCCGCTTCCTTGCGGTGATGAGTCACGAACTCAAGACGCCACTCAATTCGATCATCGGATTCTCCGAGATCATGGCCGAAGCGCGCGAAGGCCCCATCGGCACGCCCGTCTACTCCGACTATGCAGGGATGATTCACGCCAGCAGCCTGCAATTGCGTGACATCATCGACGACGTTCTCGAAATTTCGCGCATCGAGAACGGTACGATCAAGATCGTCGATCGCCAGGCGGATGCCATGGAGCTTGTCGAAGTCGCAGTCAATCGATGCCACGCGGCCGCCGAACAACGCAACATTGCAATCGGCGTGCAGCGGGCGCCCAAAGCGCAGATTCGCGGCGACACAATGCGGATCCAGCGGGTCCTCGCTAATCTCCTCGCCAATGCGATCAAGTTCTCCAAGACAGGTAACAAGGTCTCGGTCGAGGTCGAGCATTCCGATGATGAGGGACTCGCATTCGTGGTGCGGGATACAGGCATCGGCATAGCGCCAGACGACATGGCCCGGGTGTTCGAGCCATTCGTACAGGCCGACGACACGGCGGCCAGGCGCTTCGGCGGCATGGGCCTTGGTCTTGCGATCTCGCGCAAGATTGCCAGGCTGCATGGTGGCGATATAGTGCTGGAAAGCGAGGCCGGCGTCGGAACCATTGCACGGTTCACGCTGCCGCCTGAACGCGTAACCTGGACCGAGGCCTAAACTTCATGCATCTGCGCCCACCGGAACTGCCCTTCATGGGCAGCAATGCCGCGACTTCTGCTGCTGGCTACAATGCCGCCATCTTTGGCGCGCCGCATGGCACACCCTACCCCGAGCACGACAATCGCGTTCACGCGGCAACGGCGGATGCACTACGCAAGGTGCTGCGCGCTGATGCAGAATGGCTGCCGAACTGGAATTTCGATTTTGGTAGCCCCTTGCTTGGCGAGAGTGGATTTCGCCTGGCCGATCTCGGTGATCTTGAGACGCAACCCGATGACGGCCCGGGCAACCGCATATTGATCCGCGACTGCGCGAAGGCGATCATCGCCGCCGGTGCAGTTCCGATTATGATCGGCGGCGATGACTCAACGCCGATCCCGTTCATCGAAGCCTTTTCCGGTCACGGATCCCTGATCATCCTCCAGATCGATGCGCATATCGATTGGCGCGAGGAGCGCTATGGCGAACCCCTCGGATTTTCGAGCACCATGCGTCGTGCTTCCGAGATGAAGCACGTCGAGAGGATCATCCAGGTCGGCATGCGCGGCATCGGCAGCGCCCGCAAGGCCGAGGTCGACTTCGCAAGATCATGGGGTGCGCAACTCATCACCTCGCGCGAGGTGCTCGAGAACGGCATCGCCGGCGTCCTCGCGAAGATTCCGGACGGCTCGCGCTGTCTCATCACGCTCGATTGCGATGCGCTCGATTCATCCGTGATGCCCGCGGTCGCTTACCCGACGCCTGGCGGCCTCACCTACAATGACGTGACGGGGCTCATCCAGGGCGTCGGACGGAAGGCTCGCATCGTCGGCTTCGACTTGATCGAATTCGTGCCAGGTCGCGATCCTAACGGCATGGCGACATTCACGGCGGCCCATATCGTGAGCAACGCGATCGGGACGTTGGCGAAGGCCTGACTATTCGGCGGCGAGCGCTGCTTTGACTGCGCTTGCCGGCCCCTTTTCGAAGCGGGCGAGCAATTCCTCCTCGCGCGCTTTCGCCATCTTGAGATGGCGTTCCTTCACATGGCCGTAGCCGCGGATCAGATCCGGGACCGAGGCAATCTCGGCGGCTGCAGCGAGAGTTTCCGGCGTAAGCTTCGGCAACAGCCGTTCGATAGTGGCGCGATACTCACCGATCAAGGCCCGCTCGCGCTTGCGCTCGAAAGTGCGTCCAAAGGGATCGAAGGCTGTGCCGCGCAACACCTTGAACTTCGCAAGCGTCTTGAACACGCTCATCATCCAGGGGCCGAATGTCATCTTGCGTGGCAGCCCGGTTGCCGGATCGCGGCGCGCAAGGATCGGTGGCGCCAGATGGAATGTCAGCCTGCCGCCCTTGAATCGGCCGCCAAGGGCCTTGGCATAAGTGTCATTGGTATAGAGGCGGGCGACTTCGTATTCGTCCTTGTAGGCCATGAGCTTGAAGAGATAGCGCGCAACTGCTGTGGTCAGCACACCAGAGCCGGGCGACACGGCATTCTCCCGCGCCCGCACCACGGCGAGGAACTGCCGGTAGCGCTCGGCATAGGCGGTGTTCTGATAATCGGTCAGGATGGCGGCGCGGCCATTGATGAGATCGTCGAGCGTTTCGACCGGCTTTGCCGGTTCACGTGGTGCGAGGATTGCTTCCACCGCCTTGAGGTCATGCGCGGCGCGACGGCCCCACAGGAAGGCGTCAAGATTCATCTTGATCGCCGCGCCGTTGAGCCGGATCGCTTCCTCTATGGCTTCCGAAGTCAGAGGAATAAGCCCAAGCTGATAGGCGTAGCCGACGACAAAGAGGTTCGTGGCGATTGAATCGCCCATCAGCGTGGTCGCAATGCGCGTCGCCGCGACCGCATGCAGGCCGTTCTCCTTGCCGCGCGCCGCAATCTTCATCAGCAGTTGATCGCCCGGAATCTTGAGATCGGCGTTTCGGGTGAATTGCGCCGGCATCGCCTCATGCGTGTTGATGACGGCATTGGTGCGCGTATTGGACGCCGTCGCCAGCACGCGCTCCGATCCGGCCGTCACGAGATCGCAACCAAGAATGAGATCGGCACCGCCGGCGGCAATGCGCACGGCGGAAATGTCTTCTGGCTTCGTGGCGATCTTCAAATGCGTGACCACCGCGCCGTTCTTTTGCGCAAGGCCGACCATGTCGATCATGCCTGCGCCCTTGCCTTCAAGATGCGCCGCCATGCCGAGCACATGGCCGACGGTCACCACACCGGTGCCGCCGATGCCTGTCACCATGATCGACCAGGGCGTATCGAGGCCAGGCAGGCTCGGTTCAGGCAGGACAGGGAACACCGCGCCGTCGCCGGCAAGCTTCGGCTTCTCGAGGCCCTTGACCATCTCGGCACCCTCGATGGTGACGAAGCTCGGGCAGAAGCCCTTCAGGCAGGAGTAATCCTTGTTGCACGCCGACTGGTCGATCTGCCGCTTGCGGCCGAACGACGTTTCGACCGGCACGATCGCCACGCAATTGGACTGCACACCGCAATCGCCGCAGCCTTCGCACACCGCCTCGTTGATGAAGACGCGCTTGTTGGGATCGGGAAAGGCGCCGCGCTTGCGCCGCCGCCGCTTCTCGGCCGCGCAGGTCTGGTCATAGATGAGGACGCTCGTCCCCGGCACCTCCATGAACTCCTTCTGGAGTGCCTGGAGATCATCACGATGATGGAAGGTGACGCGCGGCGGAAACTGCGCGCCGGCGTGCTTGTCGGGTTCGTCGGAAACGATGGCGATGCGCTCGACGCCTTCGGCGCGCATCTGGTTGGCGATCATCGGCACGTTGAGCGGGCCGTCATGATGCTGCCCGCCGGTCATCGCCACGGCATCATTGTAGAGGATCTTGTAGGTGATGTTGGCGCCGGAACCGATCGCCGCGCGAATGGCGAGAATGCCCGAGTGATTATAGGTGCCGTCGCCGATATTCTGAAACACATGCTTGCGCTTGGAGAACGGCGCTTCGCCGATCCAATTGGCGCCCTCGCCGCCCATTTGCGTCGAGCCTTCGGTGTGGCGCTCCGGAATGAACTGGACCATCCAGTGGCAGCCGATGCCGGCATAACCGCGCGCCCCTTCCGGCAGCACTGTCGATGAATTATGCGGACAGCCGGCACAGAAGTAGGGAATGCGCGTCGCCAGATCGGGCTGGTTCGAAATATTCGCCTGCGCCGCCTTGATCGCCGCAAGCTTCAATGCGACCTCCGGCCAGTCACCCTTCTTCAGGATGCGCTCGCCGATAGCGACCGCGATCTGGTTCGGCTCCAGCGTGCCATAAGCCGGGAACAAGTGATTGTCGGCCTCGTCCTTCTTCCCGATGACCATCGGCCGCGTCGGATCGTTGAACAGCAATTCGCGCACATGCGTTTCGATCAGCAATCGCTTTTCTTCAACGCAGATGACGAGATCGAGCCCCCGCGCGAACTCATAGACGATGTCGTGATCGAGCGGCCAGACCATCCCCACTTTGAGGAGCCTGAGGCCGATCTTCGCCGCCATCGCCTCGTCGATGCCAAGCTCATCAAGCGCCTGGCGGACATCGAGATAGCTCTTGCCCGCTGACACAATGCCGATCTTCGGGTTAGGCCCACCGCGGAAAACGATCTGGTTGAGCTTGTTCGCCTTGGCGAAGGCGACCGCGGCAAAGCGCTTGAAATTGTGGAGGCGCTTTTCCTGGTCGAGCCGATCATCGGCGGGGCGGATATTGAGGCCGCCCGGCGGCATCTTGAAATCGGTTGGAATGACGGGGCGGATGCGATCGAGCCCCGCTTCGATCACGCCGGTCGACTCGACCGTGTCGTGCACGCATTTGATGCCGACCCAGCAGCCCGAATAGCGTGACAGGGCGTAGCCGTAGAGTCCGTAATCGAGAAGTTCCTGCAATCCGGCCGGATTGAGGATCGGCATCATCGCGTCGAGAAGGGCAAATTCCGATTGATGCGGCACGGTGGATGATTCGGCACCGTGATCGTCGCCCGCCATGGCGAGCACGCCACCATGCTTGGATGTTCCCGCCGCATTGGCGTGACGCAGCACGTCGCCGGAGCGGTCGACGCCCGGGCCCTTGCCGTACCACATGCTGAAGACGCCATCGAAGGCGCCCTCACCGCGCATTTCCGCCTGCTGGCTGCCCCAGATTGCCGTTGCCGCCAGATCCTCATTGAGTCCGGCATGGAACTTGATGTGCTTCGGTGCGACCACGGCTTCGGCACGCTCGAAAGCCTGATCGACGCCGCCGACCGGTGAGCCGCGATAGCCCGTGACGTAGCCTGCCGTGTTGAGCCCCGCCGCCTCGTCCATCGCTCTCTGCATCAGCATCAGGCGCACGAAGACCTGCGGGCCGCTGATATAGATGCGGTCCTTCGTCAGGTCGTATTTGTCGTCGAGCGAGACGGGCGTCGTCATGGCCGGGAACGCTCCTTGGCGCACGGGAATCTATGTAACATCCCTTGCCTGGCGGTTAAATGCCGCCGACGCCCCTAGACCTTGAAAAACAACGGAAACTTCGAAGCACCGCAGCAATTTCTCATTTCGTGACAATCCCGGCCTCCATCGCGCAATGATCGGTCTCGGCTGGGTCGATCTGCCAATGCCGTCTTGACCCTGTGACGAACAGATGCGCAATGCGCCCCAATGAGCAGCAGCAAACAGCCTGTGGCGGCCGACTTCGCATCGTCGCCGTCATTGAGCGAGGCAACCGGGGTGTGGGCCAAGATCGGCCTGCTCTCCTTCGGCGGCCCCGCCGGTCAGATCGCCATGATGCACCGCGTCTTCGTCGACGAGCGGAAATGGCTGTGCGAAGCGGAATATCTCGCAGCGCTCAATTTCTGCATGCTCTTGCCGGGGCCGGAAGCCATGCAGCTTGCCACCTATACCGGCTGGAAGCTCCATGGCTGGAGGGGCGGACTGATCGCCGGCCTGCTCTTCGTGCTGCCTGGCGCGCTGGTCATCATGGCCTTGTCCATCCTCTATGCCATGCTGGGAAAGCTTCCGCTGGTCGAGGCGCTTTTCTTCGGCATCAAGGCGGCGGTGCTCGCAATCGTCATCGAGGCCTTGCTGCGCGTGGCGCGCCGCGCGCTCAAACTCAAAAGCGATTGGTGGATCGCAGGGCTAGCCTTCCTCGCGCTCTACGTCTTCGACGCGCCCTTCCCGCTCGTCATCGCGGTCGCCGCCGCATTCGGTTACATGCGGACCCGGTCCAGCATCTCGGCCGACGCGGCATCGACCCCCGTCGACTGGCGTGCAACCGTGAAAACGGCCACGCTATGGCTCGCCTTGTGGATCGTGCCAGTCGCGATCCTGATTGCGAGCTTCGGTCGCCATCACGTTTTCAGCGAAGTCGCGCTCTTCTTCTCCAAGCTCGCGATCGTCACTTTCGGCGGCGCCTATGCGGTCCTGAGTTACATGGCCCAGCAGGCGGTCGAGAACTACCATTGGCTGACGCCAGCCGAAATGGTCGACGGCCTGGGTCTCGCCGAAACCACGCCCGGCCCTCTGATACTCGTTACGCAATTCGTGGGCTTTATCGCCGGCTATCGCGAAGCGGGCGGTCTTTGGGGCGGCGTCGCCGCGGCGATCATCACGCTGTGGGTCACATTCGTTCCCTGTTTCCTGTGGATCATGGTCGGCGCACCTTACCTCGAGCGCCTGCGCGGCAATCCGAGACTGTCAGGCGCGCTCGCGGCAATCACCGCGGCGGTCGTCGGTGTGATCCTCAACCTGTCGCTTTGGTTTGCACTCCATGTGCTATTCGCCAAGGTCGATCGCATGGCCTGGGGCTTGGCAAAGCCCTGGGTACCGGACATCGCAACGCTCGACTTCGCGGCGCTCGGCTTAAGTATCATTGCGGCCGTGGCCCTGCTCCGATTGCATTTCGGAATTTTCGGAACGCTCGCGCTCTGCGCGGCGTTGGGCGTTGGATGGAAGCTCGTCATCTGAATCTCCCTCCCCCTTGTGGGGAGGGACTAAGGGTGGGGGTCGCGAAGGCCTTTTCCGAAGCCCCCACCCCTACCCCTCCCCACAAGGGGAGAGGGGAAGATCACCCCCACTTCCAAAACTCATCGCCCTTCTTGGCATAGGCTCGCGCCAGCACCATCATGTGGACTTCCGACGCGCCGTCGACGAGCCGGGCGCAACGGGCATAGCGATAGATCCATTCAAGGATCGTATCCTTCGAATAGCCCTTGGCACCGCAAAGCTGGATCGCCGTGTCGACCGCCTTCTGCAAAGTATCCGCGACATGCACCTTGGCCATCGCGACTTCGCTTTGCGCCTTGTCGCCCTGGTCGAGCCTCCATGCTGCATTCATCGTGAGAAGCCGGCCGATCTGGATATCCTTGGCGACCGCACCCAGCATGAGCTGCACGCTTTCGCGCTCGGCAAGCGTCGAGCCGAACGCCTTGCGCTCCTTCACATAGGCCTGCGCGATCTCCATCGAGCGCTTGGCGAGGCCGAGCCAGCGCATGCAGTGCGTGAGCCGCGCCGGTCCGAGTCGGATTTGCGTCAGGCGCAATCCATCGCCTTCTTCAAGGAGGCGATGTTCCTCGGGAATCTCGAGCCCGTCGAATTCCAGTTCGCAGACGCCGCCATGTTCTTCCGGCCCCATGATCGCGATGCGCCGGACGATACGCCAGCCCGGATCGTCCTTGTGATAGAGGAAGGCCGAGAGACCGCGGCGCGGGTCATCCGAGGTCCGCGCGACCAGGATGAAATGGCTCGCCACCGCCGCACCCGAGATGAACCACTTTCGTCCGTGTACGACATATTTGCCGCCGCGCTTCTCCGCCTTCGTCAGCATCATGCCGCCGGGATCCGAGCCTGAGCCAGGATTGGGCTCGGTCATGACGAAAGCCGAGCGCACCTTGCCGTCGATGATCGGCTGCAGCCAACGGTCCTTCTCTGCATCGCTCTTCAGGACCTTGTTGAGCACCGACATGTTGCCGTCATCCGGCGCCTGGCAGTTGATAATCACGGGTCCGAAGATGGACCGCTGCGCTTCCTCATAGATCGCCGCCCAGCCGACGATTGGCAGGCCCAGTCCGCCACGCTCCTTCGGCATTTGCGGCGCCCACAAGCCGGCGGCACGCGCCTTCGCACGCATCTCGTCCAGCACATCGAGCTTGATGTTTTCATACTGGTCATAGATCTCAGGGCGTGTCTCGAGCGGCAGCACTTCGGCAGCGACGAAGTCGCGCACCTTCAGTCTCAGGCGTTCGATATCGGCGGGAAGCGTGAAATCCATGAAAGCCTCAGGTGAAAGCAGTAAGGTGTCCGCCATCGACGACGACGATGGAACCGGTCATGAAGCGCGACGCCTTGCGCGATGAAAGGAGGAGCAGCGTGCCATCGAGATCGGATGGATCACCCGCTTTCTTTTGTGGCATGGCTTGAATCTTCTTCTGGCCGGCAGGCGATTTCAGGAATGCATCGGTCATCTCGGTGACGATGTAACCGGGCGCGATGGCATTCACCCGAATGTCGTGCCGTGCCAGCTCGAGCGCCATCGCCTGCGTCATCTGCGCGACCGCTGCCTTGCTCACCGCATACGCGGAATTAGCAAGGCTCACGCGGAAACTCAAAACCGAAGCGATATTGATGATCGTGCCAGGCTGCTTGGCGGCGATCCAGCGGCGCGCCGCCTCCTGCGCCATCAGCCACACGGCATCGACATTGACGGCCTGGATGCGATCCCACTCTTCCGCGCTGGTATCGACAAAGAAACTGCCGGTCGCGACGCCGGCATTGTTGATGAGAAGCGTGATAGGTCCGAAAGCACGCTCAGCCGCATCGAAAGTCTTGGCGAATGTCGACCGGTCGGCCGCATCGAAATCAACCGTTGCGGCGCTATCGCCGATCTCACGCTTGAGCGATTCGAGCCGGTCCACGCGCCGCGCCGCCAGCACGACCTTTGCCCCATTTGCCGCAAGAACCTGGGCAAACCGCGCCCCGAGCCCCGAGGAGGCGCCGGTTACCAGTGCGACTTCTCCAGTCAAATCAAAGAGTTGCTGTGCCTGCATGGCGCCCCCTACGCGCCCGCAAGGTGGCATGGATTTCAGGCTCGTTCCAGAGTATCTGTGGCCGCAGATATTCGTGTTGCGAGATAATCATGGCTTCCCTGCCCCTTGTCGGCATGCCCGGCGACACCCACGAGAGCAATGGCCTCTATTTCCATTTGCTCGGCGACAAATACGTCCGCGCCGTCGCGGACGTTTCGAAATGCCTGCCAGTCATGATCCCGTCGATCGGCGAAGCCCTCGACATCGATGCGGTGCTTGACCATTTCGACGGCTTTCTCATCACCGGCGCGGTCTCGAATGTTCATCCGCCGCATTATGGTGAAGAGCCAAGCGCCGAACACGAGCCCTACGACCACCGCCGCGATGCGACGACATTGCGGCTGATCAAGGCGGTGATCAATCGCGGCATCCCGCTCTTCTGCATTTGCCGCGGCTTCCAGGAACTCAACGTGGTTCTCGGCGGCACGCTGGAAACGGAATTGCAGAAGGGCGAAGGCCGGCTCGATCATCGCTCTCGCAAAGTCCCCGACCTCGACGTGCGTTATGGTCCGTCCCACAGGATCGATATCCGCCCCGGCGGAATGCTCGAACGCATCCTCGGCAAGCGCGAGGCGACCATCAATTCGGTCCATCGGCAGGGCATCCGCAAACTCGCGCCAGGGCTCGAAGTCGAAGCCACGGCACCGGACGGCATCATCGAGGCCGCTTCGGTGAAGGGTGCGAAGGGCTTCGCCTTCGGCACGCAGTGGCATCCCGAATACAAAGCCGCGGAAAATCCGGATTCGGTGAAACTGTTCGAGGCCTATGGCGACGCCGTTCGCGCCTATGTGCGCCAGAAGTCCGAACCGCATCCCGAACGGACGGTGCGGGTCGCCTGATCCCAATCGTTTGTTCCTGACCTCTCTTCGTCATCCCGGCGAAGGCCGGGACCCAACTTTCAACACAACGGCTCTGGCCCGCAGGTCTCTGCAATGAGGTCGAGCCAATGTGGATTGGTCTCTTCGATTAGTTTGATTTTCCACGCTCGCCGCCATTCCTTGATCTGCTTTTCGCGCTTGATTGCGCCGTCCATCGTGCCGTGTGTTTCAAGCCACACAAGAAGCTTCACGCCATATCGCTTCGTGAACCCCGGAATTTGGCCTTCGCGGTGTGGAAGGACGCGGCTGCAGAGGTCACTCGTGACTCCAACATAGAGCGTTCCGTTGCGCGCAGTTGCCAGAATGTAAACGGCCGGCGAACGCTCCCTCTTCATGTGAGGCTCTTTGCTTCAATCTCCACGCGGAAAATTGGATCCCGGCTTTCGCCGGGATGACGATCTTATTGGGCAAACTCAAATTAGTCCCACTAGCTCCGACAGCGACTTGATCATCGCGGCGGGCTTGCCCGGTATGCGGTCATCGGGAAGGCCGGCGCGATCGACGCGCACGGATTGAAATCCAAACTGCGCTGCACCCTGCGCGTCCCATGGATTTGCCGAAACGAAACAGACCGACAACGCGTCGGCGAAGCCGAGCTTGTGCTGGGCGTGGCGATAGACGCGGCGGCTCGGCTTGTAGATGCCGACATCCTCAACCGACAGAACCATCTCGATGAGTTTCTCCAGCCCTGCAGCCCTCACCGCCGAATCGAGCATCGAGGGACTGCCATTGGAGAGGATCGCGGTGCGCTTGCCCTTGGCGCGCACGGCGGTGAGGGTCTCGGCCGCATCGGGGTAGGCATCGAGTTTCAAGTAGAAGACCATCAATTCGTCCTTGAGGCCGGGATCCTCGATGCCGCAAGCGGCGAGCGCGTAATCGAGCGCATCCCCGGTGACCTTCCAGAAGTCGGCGTGAACGCCCATCAGGCTGCGGAGCCAGGAATATTCGAGCTGCTTCTGGCGCCAGATCTTCGAGAGCTCATCCGCCTTCGGACCGATCTCCGCGGCGAGCTTCGACACCGGCCCATGCACGTTGAACAGCGTTCCATAGGCGTCGAACACGCACGCCTTGATGCCTTCAAGCTTGGTCATTAAGCGGGTTCTCCCCAGCCCACGCGCTTGCTATGCTAGCCTCCCTCAAGGAAAACACAAATGGCGCATGACGGGCACGACCACGATCACGATCATCACGAAGGCAGTGAACTATCGCCGATCGCACTTCGCGTGAAGGCGCTTGAATCGCTGCTCATCGAAAAGGGCTATGTCGATCCGGCCGCGATGGACGCATTGATCGAGACCTATGAAACCAAGATCGGACCGCGCAATGGGGCGCGCGTCGTCGCCAAGGCGTGGACCGATCCCGCCTACCGCAAATGGCTGTTCGAGGATGCGACCGCCGCAATCGGAAGCCTCGGCTACACCGGCCGGCAGGGCGAGCACATGGTGGCGCTCGAGAATACGCCCGACACGCACAACATGGTCGTGTGCACACTCTGCTCCTGCTACCCTTGGCCGGTTTTGGGTCTACCGCCGGTCTGGTACAAATCGCCGCCCTATCGCTCGCGCGCCGTCATCGATCCGCGCGGCGTGCTGAAGGAGTTCGGCGTCGAATTGCCGGCGACGACGAAAGTGAAGGTGTGGGATTCGACCGCCGAGATCCGCTATCTCGTCATTCCGATGCGGCCCGCCGAAACGAAGGGCTGGAGCGAAGAACAGCTAGCCGAAATCGTCACGCGCGATTCGATGATCGGCACCGGCCTCGCGCAAGTCCCGGCATGAACGGGCCGCAGGATCTGGGCGGCATGATGGGCTTCGGGCCGGTCGCGCCTGAACCGAACGAGCCCATCTTCCACGCGGAATGGGAGCGCCGCGCCTTCGGTGTCGTACTGGCGATGGGAGCACTGAGGCCATGGAGCATCGATCAATCGCGCTTTGCCCGCGAAAGCATGCCGCCGGCGGAGTATCTCTCCTCGACCTATTACGAAATCTGGCTCGCCGGGCTCGAGCGATTGATGCGCGAGCGCGGGATGCTTGAGGGAAGCCCAAAGCCCTTCAAGAAACTGACGAAGGGCGAGGTCGCGCCGCGATTGGCGCGTGGCAGCCCTTGCGATCGCCCGGCGCAGGGTCCGGCGCGCTTCAAGCCTGGCGACCGCGTCCGCGCCAAGAATATTCATCCCGAAGGACACACCCGCCTGCCCCGCTATGTGCGCGGACATTTGGGCGAGATCGTTCTCGTCCATGGCTCGCATGTCTATCCCGACAGCAATGCCAAAGGCCTCGGCGAAGACCCGCACTGGCTTTACGCGGTTTCATTCTCGGCGCGTGAATTATGGGGGCATGACACCGCCGACACGGTGACGCTCGATCTCTGGGAACCCTATCTGGAGCCGGATCTATGAACGGCGCACATGATCTTGGCGGAGCCATGGGATTCGGGCCGATCGCGCCCGAACCGAACGAGCCCGTATTCCATGAGCCGTGGGAGCGTCGCGTCTTCGCAATCATGGGTACCATTTCCAGCGATTGGACGATTGATGAGGATCGTTCGGCCTGCGAAGCAATGAGCCCCGCGGCCTATCTCAACACCAGCTATTACGAACACTGGCTGCACGGACTCGAGACGCTGCTAGTCGCACATGGATTCGTCGGCGCCAAAGAGCTTGCAAGCGGCCGACCAGGCATTCAGCGCAAGGACGTTGATGCGCCGATGCGGGCAAAGGAAGTATGGGCACAGGTGACGAAGCCCGGCAGCTACCTACGTTCGCCGCAAGCACCTGCCCGCTTCAAGCCGGGCGACAAAATCAAGACACGGAACATCCATCCCGAAACGCACACGCGCCTGCCCCGCTATGCACGCGACCGCGTCGGCGAAATCACCCGCATTCACGGTTGCCACGTCTTTCCCGACAGCAACGCCAGAGGCCTCGGCGAGGACCCGCAGTGGCTCTATGGGGTGACTTTCACGGCCCGCGAATTATGGGGCCATGACACCGCCGACACCGTGACCCTCGATCTCTGGGAGCCCTATCTTGAGCCTGCCTGATCTCCCTGCCCTGCTCCGGGACGGTGACGGCCCGGTTTTTCGCGAACCCTGGGAGGCCCAGGTTTTCGCCATGATCGTCTCGCTCCATGAACGCGGCACCTTCACCTGGAGCGAGTGGACGCAAGCCCTTGGCAAACAACTAAAATCCGGAATAGAGGAAAATTATTACGAGTCCTGCTTGAAAACCCTTGAAACCTTGGTTGAGAGGAATTATATTCTCAGCCATGAAGAACGTTTGGACCGTATTGAAGCTTGGGATCGCGCTGCTAGGGCTACTCCTCACGGGAGCCCGATCGAGCTTAGCCGAGCGTCGCAAAGCCCGGGAAAGCCTCCAGCAGCCAGTACGCCAGGCGCTGGTGGAAGCCGGTAAGGAAGCCGATACCGGCCAGCACCAGCAACGCGCCCATGATCTTCTCGACAGTTCCGAGATGCTTGGAGAAGCGGCGCATGAAGCCGAGGAACCGGTCGACGCCGACCGCCGCCAGGAGGAACGGAATGCCGAGGCCGGCCGAATAAAGGGCGAGCAGAACGGCGCCCCTGGCCGAATTCTCCTCGCTGGCCGCAACCGCCAGGATCGCGGCGAGCACCGGGCCGATGCAGGGCGTCCAGCCGAAGGCGAAGGCGAGGCCCACCCCATAGGCACCGACGAGACCAGCGGGCCGCGTCTTGTGATGATAACGGGCCTCGCGGTTGAGAAAGCCGAACGGGAAAAGCCCCAGGAAATGCAGGCCGGTGAGGATGATGAAGATGCCGGCGATCTGGCCGAGCAAGGGCAGATGCTCGCGCAAAATCTGGCCCGCGAAGGAGGCGGTCGCTCCCAACAATACGAAGACCGTCCCGAAACCCAGCACGAAGCACAGCGCGGCAAGCAATGTGTGGCTGGTGGCAGTCTTGCCTTCTTCGACCAGTTCATCGAGCGAGGCGCCGGTGATGAAAACGAGATAGGGCGGCACCAGGGGCAGTACGCACGGGCTCAGGAAACTCAAAAGCCCCGCAATGATCACCGCAAAATAGGAAACTTCAACCGCCACGCCCGGCTCCGACAATCTGCTCGCGCCGGACCATGGCCGCCCGGGCCGCGCCGCACAACACACGAATGGCCGCACCCGGTCACGGTTGCGCTAGTGCCGCACAGGTTGGGATGGCCAGCTATTCAAATAATGCGGCGAGCTACCGTTGCGTCTAGAATTAGGCGATTCCGGTCAACAATCGCCTTCCTCCGGGAAGTGAAATTATGGCTCAGAACTCAAAGATCGAATGGACAGACCATACTTTCAACCCGTGGACGGGCTGCACGAATGTCAGCCCGGGTTGCGACCACTGCTACGCCGAAGCGTGGTCTAAAAGATCGGGTCACGTAAAATGGGGCAATAACCCTCGCAAGCGAACAACTGAATCATATTGGAAATCCCCGCTAATTTGGCAATCGCAAAGCGCGACGTTCTTTCAGCGTCACGGACGACCAGCAGAGAGCGCCTGCGCGTCCCGGTAATGCCTTTGATAACTGCTGGCAACCGCGTTTTGCTGCAGATCCTCTGGAGCTGACCGCGGGGGCCACTTCAACTGGATACGCCTCACTATAACGCGCGCAAAGATTCTCAGTATCGGGGGACGGTGGTGACCAAACGCCTGCTGGATCTGGCAGCCGAAGACCAAGAGCGATTTGATCAGCGGTTGAAGCACATCGTGACGATACTGGCCGGGTCCGCTTCGTATCTTACGAACCTGCCATAGGTCCGCTGCGTCTCTTGATTCCACGGCACCTTCCGGATTGGCTTATTTCAGGTGAGAGAGCGGCTCAGGCGCTCGTCCTATGGCCTGAATGGGCACGGAGGATCGTATTTTATTGTAAGGCGCGAGGCATTGCAGCTTCATAAGCAGTGGGGCTCCTACGACAATAATCCACTTGTGGTTGAAGCCGGCCTGAGCATCGATAAGCGAAATCGGCCTGGACACCGGCAGGAGCAGAGGCGGCCTCTGGATGGGCAGACGGTTCCAGAATTTCCTGTGCCACGGTGGCCGCCGGTTGCAGCCGGTTGACTTAGAGGAAGCATTCAAATTCTCTGTCCAGAATGGACGGACAGGCCGAACTGGGGATGACCACGAGACCCAGACAATCGGTCATGCCTTTACCTCAATGCGATAAGAACCCCAGTATGGACCGAACAAGCGCCAAGCTTAATTGCTGGGTATCATTCTACTTCATCCTCACGATGAAACACGGTGTTTATATTGATGGTTTGAGGTTCGACAAGACCCTGATTCCGAAAGACGGTGGAAGGTGCTAGTGGTGAATGGAGCCGAAATTCCTTAGGCAATTTGACAAGAGAACACCTTAGAAGAATCCGATCTCAGAATGAGACACGCAACCTTGTCAGCAGTTGGGTGCGCACCATACATGTAGCTCGGTGACTTTAACTATGAGCAGAACATCCTGCCGCTGGCTCGATTAGGTGATTCCACTGCATTATTCCGCCTGCTTGATCAACGGGCGTTCGAGTGTGAAGTCGGAAGATCGAGCAGGTGCTCGCAGCGTATAAGAAGACGAATACATCTGAATTATTCTACTTCGAACTGGTTGGTCTGATAGGGCGATCAAGCCATCTATCGGCAAACGAAATGCCGCAAGGTGGTGGGGAAAGCCAACGGCGCCAGCTGCGGCAATGAACGGAACAAACAGAAGGCAGCTATTCGGTGACTGCTTCCAGATCGCACCCGGTTACAAGTGATGCGCAACACCGTGGCCCCGACCGCACAAGGTCATCGAAACCATGACGACAACGCGACCATGCCGACGCCGAAAACGTCATGGCACGGGCTTACAGAAAGGCCACCAGCGGCCCCAGAGCCTCTTGGGTTAATTAACCGAAGGCGAACGAGTTGCGTCAAGACGAAAGCGTCCGTCGAGACTAGCTGCTGCCCAGCTACCGGACAGGCCTGACCGGCTTCAGCAAAAGCATTATTTTTGCGATATCCGCTTATTGCCCGCCGGCGTTCTTCAACAGGCGATTTCAGCCGATCAAAGTCCCAAATCCTTTCCCGCAGTTTCTGGAGTTCAGATGACCTCTATCTGCAGATTTTCAAAGCGTTCGCGACCGATAATGACCGCCCGGGCCGCGCCGCACAACACACGAATGGCCGCATGTCATCAAACGAACGCGAGCAGGGATTGACAGGCGGGAGAAACTGAGATGTTATAACATAACATTTCGGGAGATCCTTATGAACCTCGTCAGACGTCACGCCGTTGGAGCCGCCCTCGCCCTGACTCTGATGGCGAGTTCGGCCATTGCCGCGCCGCGCGTCGTCGCCTCGATCAAACCGATCCATTCGATCGCCGCATCCATCATGAAAGGCGCGGGCGAGCCGGAGCTGCTCCTCGATGCGGCGGTCTCGGAACACACCGCACAGCTCAAGCCATCGCAGGTCGAGGCCTTGCAGAATGCCGACCTGATCCTGGTGGTCGGCGACAATCTCGAGGCGTTTTTTCGCAAGGCGCTGGAGAACCCCGAAATCGCCGGCAAGCGCACGCTGACGCTTGCCGAGGCGCCGGGGGTCAAGACATTGCCGGTGCGCGAAGGCGGATTATGGGAACCGCACCATCACGAGGAAGCCGAGGGCGACGATGATCATGATGCCGACGGGGCCGGCACCGAAACGGGCGACCATGATCACGATCACGAAGGACCCGATCCGCATGTCTGGATGGATCCCGAAAACGCCAAGGCCATGGCCGCAGCGATAGCAGCGGAACTCTCCAAGGAAGACCCGCAAAACGCCGCGACCTATGCGGCAAATCTGACAGCCTTCGACGGCGAAATGGATGCCTTGTCGGAGGCGATCGAAACTGAAATCGCGCCCGTCAAGGAGAAGCGTTTCATCGTGTTTCACGACGCCTATCAGTATTTCGAGAATCGTTTCGGCCTGTCGGCCGCCGGCAGCATTACGCTCAACCCGGAAGCAACACCCGGCGCCAAGCGGCTTTCCGAAATTCATCATCGCATCGAGGACACGGGGAGCGTGTGTGTCTTCGCCGAACCGCAATTCGAATCGAAATATGTCGAAACCGTCGTCGAAGGCACCAAAGCGCGAACCGGCGTGCTCGATGGGCTGGGTGCCAAGATGAAGCCTGGGCCTGGCGCCTATGAGGGAATGATGAAGGCGCTGACCGACGAACTGACGCGGTGTCTTGAGGGCTGAGAAGCGGACGCCCCTCATCCGCCCCCGGATCAAGTCCGGGGCGGGTGAGGGGCAACCGCCTCTGTAATCCACATTTCTGACGCATTGACCGCGCATCCCCGCTCTTCCGATCCAGAAGAGGGCGATGGCGGATGGGCTTGGGATTACGGTGCATCTACGTCGCTGCGGCACTTGTTCTTATTGCCGCGCCCGCTTTGGCACATCCCCACGTCTGGATCGACATGAGTTCCGATGTCGTGTTCGACGACAAGGGAAGGGTAACGGCCATCAATATCGAATGGACCTTCGATGACGGCTACGCCCAGATGGCACTCGACGGACTCGATACCGACGGCGACGGCGTCTACAGCGCGACCGAGCTTGAAGCCTTGACGCGCGAGAACATGGACTCGCTCAAGGACTATGATTATTTCGTCCACGCCTTCATCGACGGCAAGCCGATGCGCATCCAAGCGGCAAAAGACGCGGGCCAGATCTACAGCAATCAGCGCCTGACACTTTACTTCTCCGTGCCCCTCGAGAAGCCGATCGATCCCAAGAAGAACGACTTCTATTACCGCATCTACGACCCGGAATTCTTCATCGCCATGGATTACGTGAAGGAGAACCCGATCACCGCACAAGGGCCCGTCCCAACCGGCTGCAAGCTCGACCTGCTGCCCGTCGTGACCGATGAGCAAACCCAACAGACCAAGCAGATGCTCGCCACCAAAGGCCGCGACTGGCAGCCGCCGCCGGATGAGGATTTCGGCTCGATGTTCGCGCAGCCATTGCATGTCGATTGCAAGGGGGCTTGAAGGTGACCAACCGGGGGGCGTTTAGAGAAACTGTCATTGCCGGGCTCGTCCCGGCAATCCATGGCCCAGCGTACTCCAGCGCGCGAGTAACGGCACGATGGATCCCCGGGACAAGCCCGGGGATGACAAGACTGGGGCATCTTCTCTCCCTCATTCTATATGCATTGATACTTCTAGCCCCGCTTACTCCCTCGCATGCGCAGGCGACCCAAGGGGCGAGCCAGACCGAACAGCAATCCAAGATCGATCGCCGCAAATTATTGGTGCAGCCGCGCAATGCCGATGGCAGCCTGCAGGAGATTTCGATCTTCGACGACCCGGTCTTGTGGCTGCAGCAAAAGCAGCGCGCCTATTACGGATCGATGCAGCAATCGATCAAGGCGATGAACTCGACCTCGCCCTTGGCCGCGGCCTTTGCGCTCATGGGATTGAGTTTCGGCTATGGCGTGTTCCACGCCGCGGGGCCGGGCCACGGCAAGGCGGTGATATCGGCCTGGCTGCTCGCCACGGAGAACCAGCTTAAGCGCGGCATTGCCATCGCCTTCATGAGCGCACTGGTTCAGGCGCTCACCGCGATTGCGATCGTCAGCGGCCTGCTGTTGCTTGCCTATCTCGTGCTCGTCGCCAATCCCGGATCGACCTCACGCTATCTTGCGGGCGTTCTGGAAAGCGTGAGTTACGCGCTGATCGCCGGCATGGGCCTCTACCTGATCTGGACGGCCTTTCGACCGCATGCGCATGGCGACGATCACGGCCATGAGCACGAGCGTGAACGCGAGCATGATCATCATCACGGCCATGATCACCATCATCATGGTCATGGTCATGGTCATGGGCATGGGCATGAGCATCATCACGATCACGATCATCACCACCATCAACATGAACATCATCACCACGACCATGCGCATGACGAGGCCTGCGGCTGCGACCATGCGCATGTTCCAACCCCAGCGCAGTTGAAGGGCGCGTGGTCGTGGCGGCAGGCATTCTCCATGGCTTTCGCCATTGGCATCAGGCCGTGCAGCGGGGCGTTGATCGTGCTCTTCTTCGCCTATCCGATCGGCCTCTATTGGGCGGGCGTCGCCTCCACACTTGTCATGGCGCTCGGCACCGCGATCACCGTCTCGGTGATTGCCGCGATTGCCGTCTATTCCAAGCACTTCGCCTTGCGTTGGGCGAAGAAGGACGATGCCTGGATGTCGCGGCTCGGCTTTTGGCTGAGAGTGTGCGGCGGCATCGTTATTGCCGGATTTGGCGGTCTCCTGTTCTGGGCTTCGCTTGGGACGGTCAACACGATGATGTAGCCTGCCTCGAGGCGAGTCGCTGAGGTCCTATATGCCGACACAAGAAAATCGGATCAGTTCCTGGGCGATGCTGGCGGGCTTCATCGCGCTGTGCCTGGCCGTCGGCGCGGCGGGAGGCTGGATCACCGCGCGCTCCGTCGCCGAATGGTATCCGACCCTGACGAAGCCCGCCTGGACGCCGCCCAATTCCCTCTTCGGGCCGGTCTGGACGGCGCTGTATGTCATGATGGCCTTTGCCGCCTGGCTCGTCTGGCGCAAGGACGCGCGCTTTGCCGGCGTGCGTGTCGCACTGATCCTGTTCTTCCTGCAGCTCGCCTTGAATTTCCTCTGGTCGTTCCTGTTCTTCGGATCGAAGGCGCCGGGACTTGCACTCATCGACATCGCAGCCCTGCTGCTGGTGCTCGCGCTGACCGTCTGGGCCTTCTTCCAGCAGAGCCGCTGGGCCGGTCTCATCATGCTTCCCTATCTCGCCTGGGTCGGCTTTGCGACGGCGCTCAACTTCGCAATCTGGCGGTTGAACTGAAATGCGATCCCGGCCCATGATGGGCCATGAAGGACACGCCCCCCTCCCCGCCTGCCACCCTCGAATCCAAACTCGCAGAAGGCCGCTTCGTCATCACCGCCGAAGTCGCCCCGCCATTGACGGCTTCCGCGGCCGTGTTGATCGAGCGCGTCAGGCCTCTCAAGGGCCTGGTCGATGCCGTAAACGTCACCGACGCGGCAAGCGCGCGACCAGCACTTTCGAGCTTTGCGGCTTCGGCGATCCTGGTCCGCGAAGGCATCGAGCCGGTTTTGCAGGCGACCTGCCGCGACCGTAACCGCATCGCGCTTTCGGCCGATTTGCTCGGCGCAGCGGCGCAGGGCGTGCGCAATTTGCTGGTACTTCATGGCGATGATCCCAAAACGGGCGACATGCCCGATGCCAAGCCCGTCTATGATCTTGATTCCCGCGCGGTGATGTCGCTCGCCCGCGACATGCGCGATCAGGGCAAACTGCTCTCGGGCCGCGAGATACTGTCGCCACCGCATTTCTATATTGGTTGCGCCGATGCGCCGATCGATCCGCCGGATAATTGGGAGCCCAAGGGCCTGGAGGCGAAGATCGCCGCCGGCGCGCAGTTCGCGCAGACGCAGTTCTGCTTCGACGCGGCATTGGCCGAGCGTTACTTCGCAAGGCTCGATGCCCTCGGGATTACCGGGAAGCTCAAGATCATTGCCGGCATCGGGCCATTGCTCTCGGCCAAGCAGGCGCGCTTCATGAACGAGAAATTGTTCGGCGTGTCGATCCCCCAAGCCATCATCGACAGGCTGGAAGTGGCGAGCGATCCGAGGGCGGAAGGCCGCGCAATCTGCGTCGAGCTGATGGAGCGCCTACGCCAGATGAAGGGCGTAAGCGGCGTCCACATCATGGCGCCGTTGCAATCGCCGGACGCGATTGCCGAGACGGTCAAGTTGGGCGGGTGGAGATAGCCTCCACCTAGAACGTCATGCCAGCGGAAGCTGGCATCCCCTCACGCGGTGCCGTTGGCGGAGATGATTCAGGGGACCCCAGCTTTCGCTGGGGTGACGGCAACAATACGAGTGCTTACATTTCCCCCGTCACGCACTTCTTGGCGAGCGACTTGTACTGTTTCTCTGTGAACTGGATCGGATTGCCGCCGGCGGACGGATCCTTGATCGCCATTGCGGCGACCTCATCGAGCCGCTTGGTGTCGATGCCGATATCTTTGAGCGCGTTGGGAATGCCGATCTCCTTGCGCAAGGCGAGCACCCATTTCACGAAACCGTCGAAGCCGCCCTTGATGCCGAGATAGCCCGAGGCGCACGCGATATCCTTCTCGATCTTGCGGCGATTGGCTTTCAGCACATAGGGCATGACGATGCCGTTGAGGAGACCGTGATGCGCGTCATAGAGGCCGCCGAAAGGATGCGAGATCGCATGAATGGCGCCGAGCCCGCGTTGGAAGGCGGTCGCCCCCATGGCGGACGCAACCAGCATATTGCCGCGCGCATCGAGGTCCGAGCCATTTTTTACGGCACGGGCGAGATTATCCTTGATGAGGCGCATGCCTTCGAGCGACACGCCCGCCGCGAGCGGATGATAGAAAGGCGCGCAGAAGGCCTCGAGATTATGGGCGAGCGCATCCATGCCGGTGGCAGCGGTGAGCTTCGCCGGCAGGCCGACCGTCAGTTCGGGATCGAGGATGGCAACCTTCGGCATGATCGCCGGATGGAAGATGATCTTCTTCTCATGCGTGACCGGATGGGTGACGACACCGGCGCGGCCGACTTCCGAACCCGTGCCGGCCGTGGTCGGCACCGCGATGATCGGCGCTATCTTCGAGGCATCGGCCCGCGTCCACCAGTCGCCGATGTCTTCCAGATCGAAGACGGAAATCTTCTGGCCATGCATCAGCGCGATGAGCTTGCCGACATCGAGGCCCGAGCCGCCGCCGAAGGCGACGACACCGTCATGCTTGCCCGCCTTGTAGGCGGCGACGCCCTCGGTGATGTTCGATTCGACAGGGTTGGGCCTGACATTGGCGAAGACTTCAATGCCGAGGCCTGCCTTCTTGGTGTCGGCGACGATCTTCTGCACCATCGCCATGCCGGCAAGGCCCGGATCGGTGACGAAGAGTGGTCGCGAAATACCATTTGCCTTGCAATGCTCGGCAAGCTCGGCAATGCGGCCAGCGCCGAACTTGATGGCGGTTGGGAAATTGAAATTGCGATTGGGAAGAGTCATTTGTCCGTACGTCCTGCTTAGCTTGCCTAGTATCTCTCGAAACCCCGCTTCAATTCGAAGTCGGTGATCCGTCGGTCATATTCGAACTGTTCCCATTTCGCCGTATGCACATAATGATCGACAACATCGTCGCCCATGGCGCCACGCAAGAGCTTGGACTTGTCGAGAAGCTCGGTTGCATCTCGCAGGGTCTTCGGGATTTCACGCAGCTTCTTCGACGTATCATAGGCATCGCCCGAGAACACCGGCTCGAGCTTCATCTTCTTGTCGACACCATCGAGGCCGGCAACCAACAACGCCGCAAAGGCAAGATAGGGATTGAGATCGGCGCCGCCGACCCGGCATTCGACGCGCACCGCCTTCGTGTCCGCGCCGCACAGGCGAAAACCCGCGGTGCGATTGTCGAAGCTCCAGATGGCGCGGGTCGGCGCGAATGTTCCCGCCATAAAGCGCTTATAGGAGTTGATATAGGGTGCGAGGAAGTACGTGATCTCTCCTGAATGCTGCAATTGCCCCGCAAGGTATTGCTGCATGAGCCCGGACATGCCGTGTTCGCCATTCTTGTCGTAGAACAGCGAAGACTTCCCGTCCGCCGTCCACAAGGATTGATGGATGTGCGATGAATTGCCGGCCGCGCCGTAATCCCATTTGGCCATGAAAGTTATGGACTTGCCAAGTGCCCAGGCAATTTCCTTGCAGCCGTTCTTCATGATCGCGTGCCGGTCCGCCATCTCCAGCGCCTCGGCATATTTGACGTTGATTTCCTCCTGGCCCGCACCCCACTCGCCCTTGGAGTTTTCGACGGGAATGCCGGCACCATGCAGCCCATTGCGGATGGCGCGCATCACGCCCTCCTCCTTGGTCGTCTGCAGGATGTGATAGTCTTCGCTGTAATAGCCGGAGGTCTTCAGATCGCGGTAGCCCTTGGAATGGGCCGTCTCGTAGCTGTCATCGAATAGGAAGAATTCGAGTTCGGAGGCCATGTAGGCCTTCATTTTGTGTTCGGCGAGCCGCTTAAGCTGCTTCTTCAGAATAGCCCGCGGCGAATGCGGAATCTCTTGATGAGTGTGATGGTCGAGAATGTCACAGATCACCAACGCCGTGCCTTCGAGCCACGGGATGCGGCGCAGCGTCGCCATATCGGGCTTCAGAACGAAATCGCCATAGCCCTTGTCCCAACTCACCGCCTTGTAGCCTGGAACCGGCTCCATCTCGATGTCGTCGCCGAGAAGGTAGTTGCAGCCGTGTGTTTCTTCATAGGCTCCGTCGGCGAAATACTGCGCATGGAAGCGCTTGCCGATGAGGCGCCCCTGCATATCGACCATGCAAGCGAGAACCGTGTCGATCCGTCCCGACGCGATTTCTTTCTTAAGTTCGGCAAGTGTGAGCATACCAATCATCGCTACCCCACATGGATAAATTGAAACGACAACGGCGCGGGTCCTGTGCCCCGCGCCGATTCTCTTTGTGCTCTGTCAGTTGACCTTGACCGTCTCACCGACAGCAGCTTCCTCTGCCGCGATCTCAGCGGCGCGTTTCTTGATCTCTTCGCCCTGCGGCGGACCCTGGAACTGGTTCCTGACGAAACCAAACCAGAGCACTGCCATGACGACAATCATTGCCACAATGAGATAGCCAACTTTTTCTTGCGGTGGCTGCACGCCGACGAAGATCAGAATCGCGCAGCCGATGATGGCGAGAATGGCGATCGGGATCGACGCGCCGCCAAGATTGAACGGGCCTTTGGCCTTCCAGTTTCCGCTCATCTCCGATTTCAGAGCCGCGGCGACCGGCATGAGATAAGAGAGATACAAGAACACCGCGCAGCCTGTCGACAGGACGAGGAAGGCCCCGCCATAGAGCGTCGCGATAACAGACAGGATGCCGCCGACCCAAATTGCGGCACCCGGCGTACGATGTTGCGGATTGACGTGCCGCAATGCGTTCGAGAACGGCAGGCCGCCATCGCGCGCGAAGGCATACATCATGCGCGAGCAGGAGGTCAGGCCGGCAAGCGCGCACAAGAAGTTGGACACGACGATACCGATGATGATGATCGATCGTAGTACGTCTGGCATGGGTGACTGGGCTATGAGCCAGTTAAAGGCATTCCAGCCTTGAGCAGCACCCGCGGCGACACCGTCGGTGACCGCGCCCGTCGCCGGATCGGTCTGATCGGGCAGCGCCAGGACGAAGGCGCACACCATCAGGTAGCCGAACAGGAACGACCACCAGACCGAGCGGATCATGCCCTTCGGGACCTCCTTCTGGGCATTGCGGGTTTCCTCCGACGTATGCGCTGAGGCATCGAAGCCGGTGATCGTGTAGACCACATGCAGCAATGCGAGAGCAAAGACGTAAAGGCTGGCCTGGGCCGCTGGCCAAACGTCACCGCCCGCACTGCCCGTGAAGTTGGTGAAGGTGAAAAGTCGGCTGAAGTTGAGGGATGGCGCGAATGCCAGCAAGGCGAGCGTCAGCACAACTGCCGTCGCAAGGATGATGTAACCGCTCCAGTCGGTCAGCAGCGTGGTCAACCTGAGAAAATAGTGATTGAGGATCGCCTGAACGACGGTCACCGCGACGATGAAGATCGTCTGGACCCACCAACCACTGGACAGTTCGCCGGACGGAACCCAGCCGGAAACATCCATGCCGAGAACCTGGGCAAGAAAGAGGTCGCGGAACAGATTGAAGAGGCCCCAATTAACCGACGCGACGACAAACATGAGTCCCAGCAGGTTGAACCACGCCGCGGCCCAGCCGTAACCTTTGCCGCCGAGAATCGACGACCAATGATAGATGCCGCCGGCGGTCGGATAGGACGAGGCGACCTGCGCCATCGCCACGGCGACGATGAGCGCGAAGAGCGACCCCAGCGGCCAGACGTATCCGATACCAGCGCCGCCAGCCGCGCTGAGTGCCACCGGGAAGGCCGTAATACCGCCCGCTACGATGCAGATGATCGCGAACGATATGGCAAAATTCTGAAACGCGCCCATTCGGCGCGTAAGTTCCTGGGCATAGCCCATACTATGGAGAACCTTTACGTCCTCCTTTTTTTCGCTTTCGGTGTATTTGGTCATTGGCATTCCCCTACCCTCGCCGGCGCCGTTCACATCGCGGCGGCGGCTCTCGTTAATTGCATGCTGTTCTCGTTTTCAGCGACCGCCTGCCGCAGCACGTCGGCCAAGCAGTCGCCCCACTTCTCTTGTCCCGCCTTCTCGACGATAAGGTCGTTGCGGACCTCAATCATTACATTCAGCAAACCGCGCACCCCGCCATGGAGATTGAGCGTGTGGCAGACACCATCCTTGGGGCCATAAGGCTCGTTGCGCTTGACCACGATATCGCTCGTCCGCCCGAACACGCTCAGCATCCGATCGGCAAAGCGCGAGTCGCGGTCGTGAAGGATGCCCAGATGCAAATTGCGCCTGTTGCCCTTGAAGACCGGCGTGAAACTGTGAATTGTCACGAGCACCGCAGACCGCTTCTCAGAAGCGCGGGCGTCGAGAACCGCCGATACTGCATCATGGAAGGGGCGATAGATGCTCTTGATCCGGTCGAGCTTCTGGCCTGCGCTCAGCCCTTCATTACCGGGAATCGGCGTCAACTCGCCAATGACGGGCATGGCATCGGGCGATTCCGGCGGCCGATTGCAATCATAGACAAGCCGGGAATAGCGCTGGAGGATCAAAGGAGCATCGAGAGTGGCGGACAATCTACGGGCGACAGATTCGGCGCCAATGTCCCAGACGAAGTGCCGATCGAGATCGCCATCAGATAGGCCCAGATTGCCAAGCGATGGGGGAATGACGCGGCCCGCATGCTCGCAAACCAATACGATCTGCGATTTGCCATGCGGATTGAGTACGATCACCGGATCGCCCCCGCCCCCTAACAGCTGGCCGTCCATTCCCACCCCGTGCCGGCAATTGTAACTCGCCGTGCTGAAGCGATATTTTCAGAATCGCATCGGGCTGTCAAATTCATTACAATACTCCGAAAATTGGGGGAGGCATGAAGCCGCAATCGCGCGACACGATCGCCGAGAGAATCCGTTTGCACGACAAGCGGCTGACCGGAGCAGAGCATAAACTGGTCGATGCCTTGCTGGCCAATTACCCGGTGGCCGGCCTATCGAGTATCACCGAGCTCGCTGCGACCGCTGGCGTCAGCACGCCTACGGTCCTGCGCCTGGCGAAGAAGCTGGGTTTTTCAGGCTTTCCGGCTTTCCAGGCAGAATTGCGCGCGGAATTGACGGCCCAACTCCAAAATCCCATTGCCCGCCATGACCGCTGGCCGTCAGAGGCCCCGGAAGAGCACATCCTCAATGGCTTCTCGCATGCCGTGCTCGACAATCTTCGAACCTCGATCAAGCGCCTTGACCATCGCGAGTTCGATCGCATTGCTGAACTCTTGGCGCAACGGCGCCATTCGATCCATGTGGTCGGTGGACGAATCACCCACCCTCTGGCGCATTATCTCCACACGCACCTCGAGATGGTACGCGCCGGCACGTTCCTCATGCCGCCTCAGCCGGCGCTTTGGCCGCAATATCTCTTGAACATGGACCGTAACAGCCTGCTCGTCGTTTTCGACATTCGCCGATACGATCCGCAGATTCTCGAGCTCACCAAACTTGCTGCGGGGCGCGGCACAAAGATTGTTCTTGTGACGGACCAATGGATGAGCCCGGTTGCGAGCCTCGCCCTGCACGCAATTCCCTTGCGCATCGAAGTGCCATCGAGCTGGGATTCGAATATTGCGCCGTTGTTCCTCATCGAGGCGCTGATTGCCGCGATAGCCAATCACCATTGGCCTGAAACCCAGCGACGGATTAAAGAGCTTGAGGCGTTGACAGAAGCGCAGCGGAAAACAAGAAAATAGGGCCGGCATAGAATGGCGAATTACGACTTCATCATCATCGGATCAGGCTCGGCAGGCGCTGTCATGGCGCACCGGCTCGCCGAGGACGGCAAGAACAGCGTCCTCGTCCTCGAATATGGCGGCACCGACTGGGGCCCCCTGATCCAGATGCCGTCGGCCCTTTCCTATCCGATGAACATGAAGCGTTATGATTGGGGCTTCGTCTCCGAACCCGAGCCCAATCTCAATAATCGCCGCCTCGTGACACCGCGCGGCAAGGTGATCGGCGGATCGTCCTCGATCAACGGCATGGTCTATGTGCGCGGCCACGCCAAGGACTACGACACCTGGGAAGAGATGGGCGCGCGCGGCTGGGGATATCGCCATGTGCTCCCCTATTTCAAGCGTATGGAGACGAGTCATGGCGGCGAGGACGGTTGGCGCGGCACGAACGGCCCACTGCATGTGACGCGCGGAACGATGACGAACCCGCTCTATCAGGCCTTCATCGATGCTGGGCGTGAGGCGGGTTATCCGGTCACGGAGGATTATAACGGTCAGCAGCAGGAAGGTCTCGGGCCTTTCGAGATGACCGTCTGGAAGGGTCTGCGCTGGTCATCGGCCAATGCCTATCTCCGCCCGGCGCTGAAGACTGGCAAGGTCAAGCTCGAAACCCACGCACTCGCGCGCCGCATCATTCTCGACGGCAAGCGCGCCACCGGCGTCGAATATGAACAGGGCGGCCAGATCAAATCGGCCTATGCCAATCGCGAAGTCATTCTGGCGGCGAGCGCCCTCAACTCGCCCAAGCTCCTGATGCTTTCGGGTATCGGCCCGGCCGATCATCTGAAGGAGATGGGCGTCGCGCCGCTTCATGATCTGCCAGGCGTCGGGCAGAATCTGCATGATCATCTCGAAATACTTCTGCAGGTCTCCTGCACGCAGCCCATCACGCTTAATGGCAAAATGGATCTGATCTCCAAAGGCGTGATCGGATTGGAATGGCTGTTGTTCAAGACCGGGCTCGGCGCCACCAATCATTTCGAGAGCTGCGGCTTTATCCGCACCCGTGCCGGTGTCGAATATCCCGACCTGCAATATCACTTCCTGCCTGCCGCCATCCGCTATGACGGCAAGGCACCGGCCTCCGGACACGGCTATCAGGTTCATGTCGGTCCCAACCGGTCGAAATCCCGCGGCTGGCTAAAACTGCGCTCCAAAGACCCAAAGGATCCACCCCGCGCGCTTTTCAACTACATGTCGCACCCGCAGGATTGGGAGGATTTCCGGATCGGAATTCGGCTGACTCGCGAGATCCTTGGGCAGAATGCGCTCGCACCTTATCGCGGCGAGGAACTGATGCCGGGACCCGGCGTGCAGACGGATGGTGAGATCGACGACTACATTCGCAATCATGTCGAGAGCGCCTATCACCCCTGTGGCGCCTGCCGCATGGGCTCATCCACGGATCCGTTGGCCGTCGTCGATCCCGAATGCCGCGTCATTGGTATCGAACGCCTGCGGATAGCAGATGCCTCGATCATTCCAATGGTGACCAACGGAAACCTCAACGGGCCTTGCCTGATGATCGGCGAGAAGGCGGCCGATCACATCCTCGGACGCGATCCCTTGCCGCCGTCCAATCAGCAACCGTGGATCAACCCCAACTGGCGCACCAGCCAGCGCTAGCGCATCGCTCAAAATACTTGTCATTGCCGGGCTTGTTCCGGCAATCCATCGTGCAACAGGCTCCGCATTCGGAGGATCGGCTCAGTGGATCCCCGGAACAAGTCCGGGGATGACATAAGGATGAAGTTTATCGCATTGCTTCGCCGAGAACGATCTCACGCAATTTCCGCGTGACTGGCCCAGGCTGGCCGCCACCAATGCGTTTGCCATCAATCTCGACGATCGGCATCACGAAGTTCGAAGAACTGGTGAGGAATGCCTCATCCGCCGCATAGGCTTCTTCCGGCGTGAACAACCGCTCTTCGATCTCGACACCATGTTCGCGTGCCATCTTGAACAACCCGCGCCGCGTCACACCGGCAAGGATGCTGTTTGAGATGGGTCGCGTGATGACCTTGCCGTCCTTGACAATATACGCATTCGACGAAGTGCCTTCCGTCACCTTGCCGTCTTCGACCATCCAGGCCTCGAACGCGCCTGCTTTCGCGGCGGCCTGCTTGCCCAGCACGGGGGCCAGCAGCATCACCGACTTGATGTCGCGCCGCACCCAGCGCAGATCGGGAACCGTGATGACTTTGACGCCGGTGCGCGCATCGGCATTGTCGACAAGGTTCTTGACCTGTGTGAAGCCGATGAGCGTCGACTTGGCATCCTTGGGGAACTTGAAATCCCGATCGGCGCTGCCGCGCGTCACCTGCATATAGACCCAGCCCTGGTCGAGCTTGTTCCGCTTGATGAGCTCCATATGCATCGACTTGAGCTCGTCCTTCGTGCAAGGCCAGTCCATCTCGATCTCTTTGAGCGAGCGCTCGAGCCGCTCCATGTGCGGCTCGTAATCGACAAGCTTGCCGCCTACGACCGCCGTCACCTCATAGACGCCGTCAGCGAACAGGAAGCCGCGATCGAAGATCGAGACCTTGCCTTCGGCTTCCGGCACATAGGCCCCGTTCACATAGACAGTCCGGCTCATTGCGATTCCCTCGTTTATGGGCCGACAAACCAGATTTTTGCCCCTCGGTCCATGGGGTTGCCGCGCCCCCCTCTGGCCGTGCTAGGAGACGCCCCGTCGTCAACCGCGCCCCAGGAGCATCATGCCCCAACCCATTGCCGCGGCTTCGGTCGAAGCCATGCTGGCCCGCGAAAAGGCCCTTTTCGTGCAGCGCAATCCCAATTCGGCGGCGCTGGCCGGCAAAGCGGCTGAAAACTGGCTGCGCGGCGTTCCGATGCACTGGATGGTCGACTGGGGCACCCCCTTCCCGCTCTTTATTGCCTCAGCGCGCGGCATCGACCTCGCCGACGCCGACGGCAACACCTATCTCGACTTCTGCCTGGGCGATACGGGTGCGATGTTCGGACACAGCCCTCAGCCCGTGGCTGAGGTTCTCGCCCAGGCTGGCGCGGATGGCCTCACCACCATGCTGCCCTCCCCCGACGCCGCCGTGGTTGGACAGCTCCTCGTAGACCGCTTCGGCCTGCCCTTCTGGCAGGTGACGGCAACCGCTTCGGATGCCAACCGCTCGGTCCTGCGCTGGTGCCGCGCCATCACTGGGCGCAACAAGATCCTCGTCTTCAACGGCTGCTATCATGGCGCGGTCGATGAAACCTATGTGCAGCTGAAGAACGGCAAGGCGCAGGCCGACCCGGCGCTTATCGGCGAACCGCATGATCTGACCGCGATCACCAAGGTCGTCGAATTCAACGACATTCCGGCGCTCGAGGCGGCACTCGCGCCCGGCGATGTCGCTTGCGTCCTCGCCGAACCGATCATGACCAATGTCGGCATGGTGCTCGCCGATGACGGGTTCCACAAAGCCTTGCGCGAACTGACACGCAAGACCGGCACGATCCTTGTCATAGACGAAACGCATTGCATGTCCTCCGGCCCCGGCGGCTATACCCGCGCCAATGGGCTCGAGCCCGACGTGATCGTGCTCGGCAAGCCGATCGCCGGCGGCATTCCAGCCGCGGTCTATGGATTTTCCGCCCCGATGGCCGCCCGCATCGGCGAGTATCTGAAGGGACGTCCGCCTGGGCATTCCGGCATCGGCACGACCTTGTCGGGCTCGAAAATTCAGCTCGCGCTGATGCGCTGCGTGCTCGAAACCTATTTCACCGACAAAGCCTTCGCACCGATGCTCAAGCTCGCGGAAGATCTGGAGCGCGGCATCGCCGAAGCAATCAAACGCCACAACGCTCCGTGGCATGTCGTGCGGGTTGGCGCGCGCGTCGAATTCATGTGCACGCCGGACCGGCCCCGCAATGGCGGGGAAGCTTTTCGCGTCATCCATCGCCCGATCGACATGGCCGTCCACCAATACCTCCTCAATCGCGGCCTGATGATCACGCCCTTCCACAACATGATGTTGATCTGCCCGGCGACGGCGTCGGACGACGTCGCGCGCCTCGTCGCCGGGATCGACTCATGCTTGAAGGAGCTGCTGAATTGACCTTCGTGACACCCAAGCGCGAGGCCGAAGCGCAGGCCTTTCTCGAGGCCAATCCCGACATCACCAGCATTCACCTGATCTGGACCGACATGTGCGGCGTCCAGCGCGGCAAGATCCTGCGGCGCGACGAACTCGTGCCGGCCTATCGCGATGGACGATTCTTCCCGATCTCAGCCCTCGTTTTGGACGTAACGGGACAGGACGTCGTCGAGACCGGCATGGTCTGGGATGACGGCGACCGCGACCTGCTGCTTTGGCCCGTACCGAATAGCCTGCGCCGTATTCCTTGGCTCCCTGAACCATCCGCACAATTCATCGCGCACATCCACGAACTGGATGGCACGCCGCACATCTGCGACCCGCGCAACCTTCTCGCCAAGGTCGCCGCCCGCTTCGCTGAACTCAATCTGACGCCGGTCGCTGCCGTCGAACTCGAGTTCTATCTCGTCGATGAGGAAGCGGCCCTCGCCGGCAAGCCAATCCCGCCGCGCAACCAGGTCAATAACGCGCGGCCGCAGCATCTCCAGGCTTATTACCTCCAGGATCTCGACGACTTCGCGCCGTTCTTCTCCGACCTCTATGCGATGGCGGCGATCCAGGACCTTCCTGCCAAGACATTGATATCGGAATACGCCCCGGGACAGATGGAAATTGTGTTGCGACATCGCGCTGACGTGTTGAAGGCTGGCGATGAAGCCATCATGCTGAAGCGGCTGATCAAGGCTTGCGCCGAGAAGCATGGGCTTATCGCGACTTTCATGGCCAAGCCCTATGCGCAATATTCAGGCTGCGGCATGCATATCCATGTGAGTGTCGCCGATGAAGCGGGTAAGAACCTCTTCGCTGCTGAAGACCCGCTGAAGAACGAACTGCTGCTGCATGGCGTTGCCGGGCTTAAGGCAACGATGGCAGAGGCGATGCTGGTTTTCGCGCCAAATGCCAATTCTTACCGCCGCTTCCGCCGCAATTCCTATGCCCCGGTCGCCGCCAATTGGGGCATCAACAATCGGACCGTCTCGATCCGCATTCCCGCGGGCGCCGCCGAAACCTGTCACATCGAACATCGCCCCGCCGGCGCCGACGCCAATCCTTACTTCGTTCTCGCCACCGTGTTGGCCGGAATTCACTACGGCATCGTCGAAAAGCTCGATCCCGGTAGTCCGGTCACCGGCAATGGCTATGAGAAGCGCTCGCGCCGCATTCCGTCCAACTGGTTCGAGGCGATCGACGCCTTCTGGCGCGCGCCCGTCATGAAGGAATATTTCGGCGAGAAGCTCATCGACGTCTTCTGCACGCTCAAGGAAGTCGAAGCCGACCGCTTTTTTGCCGAACCTTCGCCGCAGGACTATGCTTGGTATCTCAGAACCATTTGACGAGGCAGCTCCATGGCCGCGATCATCGGCTGGTCGCACAGCAAGTTCGGCAAGAGCGAACAATCGCTTGAAGACCTAATCGCCGAGGCCGCTCGCGATGCTGTCCAGCGTGCTGGGATCGGCTTCGAAGATATTGACGCGATCTATCTCGGCAATTTCGGCGGCTTCGAGAAACAAGCATTTCCAGCTTCCTTCGTGATCGATGCCGATCCGGCTTTGCGTTTCAAGCCGGCCACGCGGGTTGAAAACGCTTGCGCCACTGGAACGGCTGCAATCCACACCGGCATCAACGCCATTCGGGCGGGCAACGCGCGATTTGCGCTCATCGTCGGCGCGGAAAAGATGACGACGGCGCCGGGTGAAGTGATCGGCGACATTCTACTCAATGCGTCCTACCGGAAAGAAGAAGGCGATACGCCGGGCGGCTTCGCCGGCATCTTCGGCCGCATCGCCGAGCTTTACTTCCAGCGTTATGGCGACCAGTCGGAAGCGATGGCGATGATCGCCGCCAAGAACCACAAGAACGGTGTGGCCAATCCATATGCGCAGTTGCGCAAGGACCTTGGCGTCGAATTCTGCAATGCGGTGTCAGACAAGAACCCTCTGGTCGCCGGTCCGCTGAGGCGTACGGATTGCTCTTTGGTTTCGGACGGTGCAGCCGCGCTTGTTCTTTGCGACACCGAAACCGCTTTGCGGTTCCCTAAAGCCGTACACTTTCGCAGCACCGCGCATGCGCAGGATTTCCTGCCCATGTCGCGCCGCGACATCGTCGCCTTCGAGGGATGCACTCGTGCCTGGGAAATCGCGCATGAGCGTGCCGGAACCACAATCGATGATCTCTCATTCATCGAAACACATGACTGTTTCACCATCGCCGAACTGATCGAATACGAGGCGATGGGCCTGACGCCTCCTGGTCAGGGCGCGACAGCTATACGCGAAGGCTGGACGACCAAGATGGGAAAACTGCCCATCAATCCTTCAGGTGGGCTCAAGTCGAAAGGTCATCCGATTGGCGCTACCGGCGTTTCGATGCATGTCATGTCGGCGCTGCAACTGCTCGGTGAAGCGGGCGACATGCAGGTGAAGGACGCAAAGCTCGCCGGCATCTTCAATATGGGTGGCGCCGCCGTCGCCAATCACGTTTCGATCCTCGAGCGCCTTCGCTAGGCGTCGGCGGTTTTGCTTTCCGGCTTTTTCCCGTAGGCCATCACGCGGTCAATCAAGGCGAGGAACAGCGCCGAGAATACGAAGGCCATGTGCATGATCGTCAGCCACATGATCTCGGTCCCGCTGTATTGGCGCGAGTTGAGGAAGATCTGCAGCAGGTGGATTGAGGAAATGGCGACGATCGTCGAGGCAACCTTCACCTTGAGCGATCCTGCATCGATCTTGCCCAACAGTTCCAACTCGCTGTCGCGACTGTCGAATCGGCTCACGAAATTCTCATAGCCCGAGATCATCACCATGACGACGAGGCTTGCAACCAGAGCCGCGTCGATAAGGCCGAGCATCGCGAGGATGGTGTCCGTCTCATCGAGGCTCACCATTTTCGAGATGAAGGCAAAGAGCTTGAGTCCGAAGGTCGCCGCATAGACGAGCAGCGCCACGGCCAACCCGACATAAAAAATCACGAGCAGCCAGCGGCTCGCCAGGATGACCGATTCAACCATTTGCTCGATGCGCTTCATGAAATGACCTCAGTCGACAGGAAAGCGGCACCCTGATAGCTGAACTACCGCAGGAGGCAAGCCCATGCGCAGCACCAAGGCCATACAGATCGTCGGCTGTCACGCCGAGGGGGAAGTCGGAGATGTCATAATCGGCGGCGTTCCGCCTCCCCCCGGCGCGACGATCTGGGAGCAGTCGCGGTTCATCGCCCGCGACGGCACGCTACGGAACTTTGTTCTCAACGAACCGCGCGGCGGCGTGTTTCGGCATATCAATCTCGTGGTGCCGCCAAAGGCGCCGGAGGCTGCTTATGGCTTCATCATCATGGAGCCTGAAGACACGCCCCCCATGTCGGGCTCCAACTGCATTTGCGTATCCACTGTCCTGCTCGATACCGGCATGATTCCGATGCAGGAACCAGAGACACGGTTCTTCCTGGAAGCGCCGGCCGGGTTAGTGGCCGTGCGTGCCCGCTGTCGAAACGGCAAGGCTGAGAGCATCACGCTCCGAAACGTTCCTGCTTTTGCGGATCGCCTCGCAGCGCCGCTCGAGGTCGAAGGGCTTGGGACGATAGCAGTCGACACAGCCTTTGGCGGCGACAGCTTCGTCATGGCGGACGCGCGCGCGCTGGGCTATGCAGTGACAGCCAATGAAGCGCGCGATCTCGCAGTCATAGGACGGCGGATCGTGGCGGCTGCGAACAAGCAGCTGCCGTTTCGGCATCCCACTCTGACCGACTGGTCGCACTATTCCTTTTGCTTTCTGACTGGACCGCTCGAATCCATCGACGGCTGTGTATCAAGTCGCAATGCCTGCGTGATCAATCCGGGCAAGATTGATCGCTCTCCGACCGGCACGGGATGCTCGGCCTTGATGGCCGTACTTCACGCCAAGGGAATTCTGAAACTCGGGGATCAATATATCGGGCGCTCGATTATCGAGAGCCGGTTTGAGGGGCGGATTGCCGAAGAAGTAGATCTGGCGGGCAAGTCCGCAATCATCCCGGAGATTACGGGCCGTGCCTGGATCACCGATCAGCGAACCTTGTTACTTGATCCCGACGATCCTTGGCCGCAAGGCTACAAGCTGAGCGATACCTGGCCGCTCGATGGCTGAGACTTGATCGCACTGCGCGTTCCTTGCACTTTTCCGATCGCCTCGGTCTTACACGCCAGGCGGTAGCCGACGAACCTACGACATTCGATCGGATCATAGCCCAATCTCTCGCGCAATTTCCGGCGCAGCTTGCTGATATGGCATTCGAGGGTCTTGTCGGCGACAGGCTCTTCGCAGTCGCCATAGATAGCCGTGAACATACGGTCGCGATCGATCCACCGGCCACTGTGGCTTGCAAGATACTCAAGTATTCTTTGCTCGCGGCGAGGCAGCAGCATCGCCGCGCCACCGATCATCGGATCACTCCCGTCACCAACGATATGAATGTCGCCGGTTGAGGCCCGGGCGGGCGACAAAGAACGCCGCCTGATCGCCCCGGCGCGCGCGAGTATTTCGCGCGCATGGATCGGCTTTTCGACGACGTCATCAACGCCGGCGGCGAAGAGCTGCAAAGTGTTCTCGAGCCTGCGGCTATCCATGAGCGCGATAACGGGCGCGGCTGACTTTCGCCTGATAATTCCAAGCAGCACGTCATGGCAGGGATAGTGGCCAAGGACAAAGGCCTCGACTGCCAAAACTTCCGCATTCCGCGCAGAGTTGAGCCAATCGCCGAAGCCTTCGGGAGAAAGGCCCATCATCACCACCCCTTCCTTGCGAAAGGCCGACGCATAGCTCGACAACACGGTATCACGGCGGTCGACAAGAATAAGCACAGCGAACTCTCCCGAGGCAAAATTGAAACGCCTAAGACCGATAGCATAATCCAAGTACTGTTCTTAAATCTACCTGATATGTCGATTTTACATGAAGTGATACTTGACGCGCGGAAGCATAATGCCGTGGCGATATAGATTTACACTTAGGAGATTTATCTACGGTTGTAGTATCGGCGCCGCTGTTGGCCGGCGGCGGAGTGGGATGGTAGGCGCCTTGGCGATGGGCCCACCAGACAGCAGCGTACCAAAAAGGAAAAGCCTGCCAACCCATTGGATTGACAGGCTTAATTTGGTTGCGGGAAGAGGATTTGAACCTCTGACCTTCAGGTTATGAGCCTGACGAGCTACCGGGCTGCTCCATCCCGCGTCGATGCGGCGTTTAGATAGCAACCCACCCCCGGCTTGTACACCCCTGATGCATAATAAATTGACATGCCAATGACGGCGAAGGTGCCCCCTGTTGATTATGACAATACATCCCGCAAACCTGTTGCTGGCGAACACGAGGGGGCTCGGTGGCATCGATCAATGGTCAGGTGCCGGCAGGCGAGGCGTTGCGCCGTCTCGCGCGCAGTCAGCTTGCGCAATTGGCGAAAGAACTGGCTGCCGCTGAGAAAGGCGGAAATGCACATCCCTCCCGCAAGCGATTGAAATTCCTGCGGAGCTTGATGCGTTTGATCCGCCCCGCAATTGGCGAGGAGGCTTTCCAAGCTGCCAACGGCCACTTGCGTGCAGCCGCGATGCAGCTTGCGCTCAAGCGACATGGCGAGGCCATGGTCGAGGCGGTTGCCAAACTGCGCAAGCAGGCCGATGGCCAAGACGCAATCATGGCGGAGCTTGAGGCGGCTGCCCTAGCTCATGCGAGCGCCGCGGAAGCCGCCCACGCCGAAAGCCTTGCGGTGGCACGCCTTGAGATCGAAGCTGTCCGCGCCTCAGTCGGGACCTGGATGCTCCCCAAGCGCGACAGGCGCTTCTTTCTTGACGGCATCGAGCGCTGCTATGCGCGCGCCCGCAAGCTGCTTGGCGAAGGGCTTAGAACCGGTAAAACGGTAACGCTGCACGAGGCCCGAAAATCGGTCATCCATCACCTCCACCATCTCGAAATTCTCGAACCCGTCTGGCCCCGCATGATCAAGGCCTGGTGCGAAGAATTGGGGCGGCTGCGCGAGTCGCTCGGGGATCTTAATGATCTCGACGAGTTGGAGGCCGAAATGTCGAAGCCCGAAAGCCCCTTCGGCAAGATTGCATCCCTTGAAGCCGCCCGCGATGCAATTGCCGCGCGCCGGCTTCGCCTGAACGACCGCATCCGCAAGCGTACCGAGCAATTATTTGCCGAACGCCCGCGTTCGCTCTCTCGACGCATGGATCAATTGTGGTCTTCCTGGGAAAAGCGCCAGATCACGGCACCCGATCAAGCAAACTAGCCGGCTGGCACAGAGCGGCGCTGCACGGAACGCATCGATTGCCGCATTGTGGCATGCGAAACCGCCCACTATGGTGCCGCCGGCAATGATCAATCCCCGTCTCCAATCGTGACTCCGCGTTCGGTCATAACGCTGGTTTTCTTTGCCTTTGGCGCAGCGCTTGGCACCTGGGCCGGTGCCGTACCGCAAATCACCCGCAACGCCGGCGTCGACGACATGGCGCTGGGACTTGGGTTGACCGCTTACACAATTACCTATGTTCTTGCGATGGCACTCGGCCCGCGCCTGGCGCGGTGGACGACCAATCGCGCGATCCTCCTCACCATGCTGCCGCTGCTCGGCGTCGCTGTCGTCGCGCTCTCGTTCAGCGCCGCGCCTGCCTTCTTCTTCGTCTCACTCGTCGTGTTCGGCGCCATCCTAGGCCTGACCGATCTGTTCATGAATGCCGAAGCAAGCGCGATCGAAACCGATCTAGGAAAGCCGGTCTTCGCCTCCTTCCATGGCAGCGCCTCTGCAGGCGTGGCGAGTTCTGCGATCCTCGCAAGCCTTATTGCGACCTGGGCACATCCGTGGCTGGCGGGAGTGCTGTCTGCTGTCCTCCTTCTGATCGCTGCGGTCTGCGTGCATCGTTGGCTCCCGGCCAGGCGCCCCGCGCTTGTGACACACGCTTTGGTGGACTCCTCCGCGATTGATGTATTTCCCTTTACGCTGTTGGGAATGGCCGCTGGCCTCGTCATCGCCGGCGAAACCACGGCGATCATGTGGTCGGCCAAGCTCCTAGATCAGCAGGCAGCGTCGCTCGCCGCAATCGCCGGCATCGGCGTTGCCTTTTTCGGCCTCTGCCATTCGGCGATCCGTTTCATGGGCGATCGCAGCCGCGCTCGCTTCGGCGATATGCCCTTGATGCTGGGCTCGCTCGTCATCGCTACGACTGGGTTTGCAGCAATCGGTCTCTCGCAGAATTTTGCGACGAGCGTTGCAGCCTTCGCGATCGTCGGTTTCGGCACGGCCTGCGTCATCCCCTGTATTTTCGCGCTCGCCGGCCGGCTCACGGCAACCAATCGTGCCAAGGGCATCGGCTTTATCTCGCTGGTCGCCGGTATTCCGCGGACATTGGCGCCATGGCTCTTCGGCTGGCTCGCTGAAACCCAGTCGACCAGTTTCGCATTCGCGATGTGCGCGCTCGGCATGGTCGCGGCGCTCATCTGTATCATCCTCATCCGCAAGCTTCTGGCGCCGGCACCCGCCTCGGCCGGCTGAGCCTTCTCGAAAATTTTCCGAGATGATACTTGACAGGCCCTGCCGTATGCCTTACCAGCGCGCCCCACGACGGGTGAAGTAACGCCCCTCGCATTGTGAGCCGGAAGATGACGAAAGTTGAAACCAATCTCGCGAATATCGGAAGCGGCCTGGCGCCGTCCGATTTCGCTCGCCCGGCTTACGGAGGCGGCCAGTAGAACTGGCCAACGGTCGCATCCCGACCCCTCCTGAGCCGCCGCTCGGAGGGGTTTATCATTTCTGGAAACACTTCCGCGCATTTTTTGGAACGCCCGACACGTGTCGGGACGAGAGACCCGGATCTCGGATTGGTCTCATGCGAGGAGCATGTGCCATCGAAGCGCGGGGCCCGCCCGAGGGAACGGCGCAGCATCGATGCTGCGGTCCACCGACGGCGGGGCGGATTGTCGATCCGCTTCGACGGCGCGCTATTCCCACAGCGCCGTGACGAATATTGATTCGTATATCAGTTCAGGTGGTGAAGGGCTCCGGATACTTCGTTAAGGTCGATCCCGGAACTCACCCTGTTCCCCTGAAATGCGCCCGCCATTCTGCGGGCAGACTGCTGGTGGTGAAGACCATGGTTACTTCGCGCCCACACCTGATGCCTAACCGTGCCGTGGAGTTCATCTTGCGAAGATGAGCGAGACGCGGGTTCGGTTTCCTCCCAGGAGGGAATTCGCGGTGGCGTCAAGGTTCCGTGATCGAATGTTCCCCGGCAGCCAGATTGTCCTTACCCATCGCCGAAAGGCGATAGGTAGGCGGTGGTGAAGACGTCTGATACTTCGGTTAGAGCGCCGCGAGCAATCGTGGAGGTCGTGAGTTCAACTCTCACCGGCCGCAAGGCCGTAGCTCAGTTATTGCCCTCAGGGCGGTTCAGCGTCGCCAGTTCCCCGCCAACTCCATTCGTAAGGTCCGTGGTGAAGATGTCTGTTACATCGTCTGTCACACGGGAGGTCGCGGGTTCGAATCCCGCCGGGCGAGAAATGCGCCCGTAGCTCAGCGGTAGAGCGCCATACAGCATCGCCTGTTCCCGGATCGAACGAAAACGCCGGTGGTGAAGAGAACTGTTACTTCGGGATCGCAGGACGGAGGTTCGATTCCTCCCCAACGGCCGCAGGCCGATTGTAGCTCAGTGGCAGAGCATGCGGCGCCCCGCAAGGGCGGTTGCAGTCTCGCCTATTCCCCGGCGGCTTTCCTTGGCTACTATCAACACACAGAGAGGAGGTTTGCATGATCAAGCTCAACAAGCTCGTGCGCGTTTTCACTCATGAAGGCGGCCGGGCGCGCCGCTTTACGCCCGAACAGGAGCTGAAGCGTACCGTGATGAACTGCCTCCTCTGGGAGGATCAGTTCTACGAGGATGGCGTCTCGATCGCCGATCGATTCGCCAAGCTCGTGCCCTTAGTCCCGGCCGAGACCTGTGCCGCGATCGCCATTGAGGCGCGCGAGGCGATGAAGCTTCGGCACGCTCCGCTTTTGCTCGTGCGCGAGATGGCGCGGCACGATCCGCACCGCAAGCTCGTCGCCGACACGCTTGCCAGGATCGTCCAGCGCCCCGATGAGTTGACCGAGTTCCTTGCCATCTACTGGAAGGATGCGCTCGGCCCGCTTCAGCAGCGCAAGAAGCAGCCCGTCTCGGCGCAGGCCAAGAAGGGTCTCGCCAAGGCCTTGACCAAGTTCGACGCCTATCAGCTCGCGAAGTATGACCGCGACGGCGCGGTGCGGATCAGGGACGTCTTGTTCCTCACCCACGCCAAGCCGAAGGACAAGGATCAGGCGAAGATCTGGAAGCAGCTCGTCGACGGAAAATTGCCCTCTCCCGACACCTGGGAGGTGGCGCTTTCTGCCGGCAAGGACAAGCGCGCGGCCTTCGAGCACTTGATCGCCGAGAAGAAGCTCGGCGGCCTGGCGCTCTTGCGGAACCTCCGGCTCATGCAGAAGGAGGGAGTTCCGCGTGAGACCATCGCCGCTGCGATCGATGCCATGCGCACCGATCGCATCCTTCCGTTCCGATTCGTGACTGCGGCGCGCTATGCACCCGATTTCGAGCCGGAGTTGGAGGCGGCGATGCTCAAGTCGATCGCCGGTCACGCGAAGCTCGCCGGCAAGACGCGCTTGCTGATCGACGTGTCGGGATCGATGGATGCATCCTTGTCGTCGCAGTCGGAGATGACGCGTCTCGAGGCTGCGTGCGGCCTGGCGATCCTCGCGCGCGAAGTCTGCGCGAGCGTCGAGATCTTCACCTTCTCCAACGAGGTGAAGAAGGTGCCCGCACGCCGCGGTTTTGCTCTTCGCGATGCAATCGTGTCGAGCCAGCCGCATGGCGGGACCTATCTCGGCAAGGCTGTGAGCGAGATCGCCGCCAAGGATGTCCGGCTGATCGTCTTCACCGACGAGCAGTCGCATGACCAGGTCCCCGCGCCCAAGGGCGTTGGCTACATGATCAATGTGGCCTCCTACCAGCATGGCGTGGGATCCGGCCCCTGGCGGCGTGTCGACGGCTTCTCAGAGGCGGTGATCGCGTGGATTGC
>JAXMCQ010000004.1:0-283832 GCA_046349315.1 Hyphomicrobiales bacterium
AATGAACTGGGAATTGGCCATCGAAAGCAAACGCGTACCGCTCTTGGGCGTCGTCTTGGCGCTGTTTGCCGAGATCGGGCTGACTGAGGGTGGCACCGTCGAGCGCATAGCGAGGCCGCTCCACCGGTTTATCCTCTCAAGATTGCGGTCGGCGGAATCAGCGGTGAGACGGCTCATCGTCGCCGCGGCGCGTGACATCGTGCTCGAGCATAAGCCCCGGCGTCCGGCTTCGGGGAAGCCAAGGACCTCCAGCGCAGACAAGACCAAGGCCGAAGCTGAAGGTGAAGGCGAAGCCAAGCGGAAACGCCGGCCCTTATTCAACCTCTTCGATGCGCTCAGGCGCCAGGGCCGCCGGTTCAAGAAGAAGCCCCGTGGCCCTGAGCCCCGTATCACCTTCTTCGATGACCCCGATCCCCGGGCTCCCATCTTCCGCCTGTTCGGCCAGCAACCGCCCACTGCTCCAGCTCCGCCACCCGTCCCTGAGCAGAAAGTCATCATCGACGACGGCATGGTCAGTGCCAGGCATCTGGTCCGCCGGCTCCTCGCCGTCCTGGACGCGGTTCAGGACATCCCGCGCCACGCCATGCGGCTTGCCCGCTGGGACGCCAAACCCTTCGACGAGCGCCGTCCTGAGCGCTCCGGCCCCTTGCGCTCCGGAAGGCCTCCCGGATACCGCCAGCGCAACATCCACGAGGTCGACCAGATCCTCAAAGACTGCGACTGGCTCGCGCGCCTCGGAAACCCGCCGCGCGACGACACGTCTTAGGGCCAATCCGCCGCAACTCTCCATGGGCGGGCTCGACCCGCCCATCCAGTCTGGATGGCAGGCTCAAGGCCTGCCATGGAGAGATAAATATTGCCCCCATCCTTCGAGGCAGCGCTCCCGCTCGCACCTCGGGACGTGGGGTGTTTTTTATGAACTCACGGTCTTTTCCCCTCGCCCCGCGCAAGCGGGGGTGAGCTGCGACGGCGCAGCCGGCAAATCGCTCCAGTGGAACGATTTGAGTAGCGAACGCCCCGAGCAGAGGCGAGGGGCCGGTCAGGTGGCGCGCATGCGCCGGGTGAGGGGCAAGCGGTCATGGCGAGAAGCGCCCCTCATCCGCCCTGCGGGCACCTTCTCCCCGCAAGCGGGGAGAAGGAGAACTGGCATGACGGTCTGTGTACGGATCCAACGCGCCAAGCTTTCGAGCTTTCTCTGGCATGACGGTTCGCGTGCGGATCATATTGGAGATATGTTGTCATCCCTTCCGCCACTCCAGCCAGAAGGGCTTGATCTCAGCGAGCTTCACCATCGCCTTCAGGGCTTTGTGCAATTCCGCCTTATGGTCGACGGGAGACGCCGCGACGAGACGTTCGGCTTCCGCCTCGCCTACGATCTCGATGAGAAACCGGCTGAACGTCACCTCATCCTGGAGGAGGCCCAGCGCCTTCTGGACCTTCTCCAGCTGGCGGATCAACTCGTCGGAGCGCCGCTTCGCTTCCTTGCCGGCAAGCACTGTTTCGAAGAATTCGCTCATATAGCGGAGTTTCTTGGCGGCGATCCGCACCCGGTGGCGTTCAGGGGCATCGAGCGCTTCGAGATCGCGCGCGCGTTTGAGCAATCTTTTGAAACGCTGCGCCAGCAGTTTCCGCGCGGCCTGCCGCACCGGCGCCGACAGGGGACGCGCTCTGGCCTTGCTCCAGCTTGCCGCATCGAGGGCGCCGGCGAGATCGATGAGCAACAGACGCATGCGGCTTGAGGCGAGGCCATCGGCAAGCGCCTTGCGCGCTTCAGTTCGCCGCGCCGCGATGGCCCGGCCGGCTTGAGATTTGGGATCGATCGAAAATTCGCTCATCAGCACGTCGCAATCACGCGCCGCACCAAGAAGGTCCGAAAGCCATTTGAGTTCGGCTGCCAGTTTCTCGATGCGCGGATGTTCAATGAGTGGCGCGAAGAGACTAAAGGCGGCGCGCAAGCGGCGAATGGCGATGCGCGCCTGATGCACGCCTTCGATATCATCGCTGTTGCCGATCGCGGCTTCGTTCAGCATGAAGTCGTGAAGGCAGGTGCGTGCGATGGCGAGAAATGCATCGAGCCCCGCCATCCCGGCAGACAATGCCGGCGTGCTTGCCCGTTTTGGCTTTCCCCAATCGCCGGCAAGCAAATGCTGGCCACGCTCCGATTTGGCGATGAAGCTCAGACGCAAGGGTGCCGAAGCGGCGAGCTTGCGCGCCAGGACGAGGAGATCGCTGCGCTTGCCCTCCTTCAACTCAAGCTCAAGTTCCGCAATCGGCACTTTGCCGGTTCCGGCCTCGATCGTGCCGACATCAAGGGATGCTTCGATGCGCGATGAACCCTGCGCAATCAAGGCCCTGGTGCGGGTGACGCGCGAAGTATAGATCGGCCGCAAACGCGATGTGTCGCTACCGAGGACCGCGCCGGCCGGCGATGCGGCAATGTCCGTTGCGGTGAACTTGCTCTTCGCGATGCGCCGCTCCCATTCGCCGCGATCGATCCGGGCCTCGAGCGTCTTGACGGTCAGCAAGTGCTGGCGGGCATCGCTGCGCAGGCGCAAGGTGAGGCCCGCCTTTTCAAGGCGCCGGTCGGGCATGTCGTAATAGACCGAAACGAGTTTTGCAGGCCTGGCTCGCGCGAGGGCCGGGCCAACCACCGGCAAAGCCTTGATGCTTTCGCGTGCTTGCGGATCGAGCAGCAGCTTGAGTTCGATCTCCCGCGCGTCGGCGGCGGGGGTTTTCGGCTTTCGGGGAGCCTTCGGCATAGCGGTGGCATTCTATCGCAAGCCGCCGCGGCGCGTCGAATCGCTTCGCCAAGTTTCGTTAGTAAACACTCCTCACCTAGAGGTGCAGCGCCCTAGGCGACGCTTCGAAGGATGGCATGGTTCGGGGCCCGCTACGCGGGCGCCTCACCATGAGGTGTGTTAGTTAAGCCTCCGCGCGAGATTGACGATGCGGGTCGCGGCCTCGGCGAGCGCTGCCTCATCGACAGTGAGCGCGACGCGCAAATGACCAGCACCGCCTTCGCCGAAGCTCTCCCCCGGCATGGTCACGACATTCTCCTCGTCCAGCAGGCGTGCGGCGAAGGCTTCGCCCGAGAGTCCGGTGCGGCGGACATCGACCATGATGAACATGCCGCCTTCCGGCATGCGCGCAACGATCCCCGGCGCGTTGGAGAGCCCTGAGACGAAGGCGCGGGCGCGGGCGCGGTAAGCCTCGCGCATCCGGTCGACTTCCGGGAAATGATGGGTCAACGCGTGTGCGGTCACGTCTTCGAGGAAGGGCTGCGAGCCGAACAGCATTGTCTCGGCCAGGGGCAAGAGCCGGTCGGAGAATTCTTGCGAGCCCACAGCCCAACCGCAGCGAAAGCCCGGCATGGCATGGGACTTCGACAGTGAGGAAACGACGATGGTGCGCTCGCGCAGATCCGGATTGTCGAAGGGCGAGGCGAAGGCGACGCCGAAAGTAAGGTCGGCATAGACCTCATCGCAGAGGATCCACAGATCATGCTCACGGCAGACCTGGCCGATCGCGGCAATCTCGGCGGCGGAGAGCACGGCACCGGTCGGATTGTTGGGCGTGTTGAGAAGAAGGACGCGGGAATTGGGTGTCACATGGGCGCGCAGTTCCTTGGCCGTCAGATGGAAACCGTCTTCAGGAAGAGTGCGGATGGGAACGAATTTGGCACCGCTCGCGGCGATGACGCCCTCATAGGTCGCGTAATAGGGATCGGGCATGAGGATATCGCAGCCTTCCTCGGCAATGGTCATCATCGCAGCGAAGAGCGCGGTCTGCGTTCCGGGCAGGAAGGTCACCTGCTCGGGTGATACCTCGTGGCCGGAGCGCTTGCTGTAATGGGTGGCGATGGCGCGCAGCACTTCCGGCTCGCCGCGGCCATTGGAATAGCGGGTACGCCCGGCAGCGATCCGTTCCTCGATCATGCCGACAAGCGACGCCGGCGGATGGAAGTCGGGCTCGCCGATCGACAGCATGATCATCTCATGGCCCGACGCCTGACGGCGCTTGCCTTCGATGTGAACAGCCCATTTGTCGGAGCCCAGTCCGTGCAACCGGTCCGTTATCTTTGCGTAACGCATCAGGAATCCTCAGTCTGGCGCCGCTTCTAGCGCAAGCGATCGGCAGGCGTCGAGACGGGTGGCTCAGGCGGGTTTGGCGCGCCGGGAGGAATGCGTCGCGACAAGCCAGCCGGCGAGGCTGATGAGGATCATGCCGCCGATGGTCAATGGACCCGGCGTCTCGGAGAAGAAGACATAGCCCCAGATCGCCGCTGAAATCAGATAGGCATAATCGAAGGTCGCGATGATCTGCGGCGGGGCGATCTGATAGGCACGGGCGACGCCGGCGAAATAGGCCGCCGAGAGCACGCCGAGCAAGGCCATGACGCCCCATTCCTTGAGGCCCATCGGCATCCAGTCGCCGAGCAGGAAGGGAAAGGCTGCCTTGGTTTCGGATGCCAGGCCAAGGGCAGCCAGAAGGACCGTGGCGATGATGCCGGTAGCGACAAAACAGACGTGCAAGGCGAGGCCAAGGGCCAAGGGCGCCTCGTCGCGGCATTTGCTGCGGGTCAGGACCATCGCGAGCGCATAGAAGGCGGCGCACAGCAGTGGCAGGATCGTAAACCAGGAAAAGGCGTCGGTGCCTGGCCGGACGATGGCCGCAACGCCCAGGAAGCCGATCAACACGCCCGCCCATTGCAAAGGCGTCACCGGCTCCTTCAGGAGCGCCGCCGACAAAAGCGCGATCATGATCGGTCCGGTGTAGGCGGCGGCTGCCGCAGCCGACAGAGGAATGACCGGCAATGAGGCGTAGAAGGTGATCCAGGCGAGAACCAGGAGGACGCTGCGGATCACGACCCAGCCCGGGCGGCGGGGCAGCATCGGGATCGACAAGGCCCGCAACAGCACCACCAGGAGAATGACGGCGGAAAGCGAGCGGGCCGTGAAAATCTGCCAGATGGTGAGGTCGGCGCTTACCCGTTTCACGACGGCGTCGGCAAAGGCCATGGTAACGACCGAGGCCAGGATGAGACCGACCCCCAATGCAGTCTGGTCCGCCCGTGCCGGTGCAGCTTCCGACGTCGCCATTGTTCCCTCCGCCCGCGACTCGCAGGCTAAGGACAGCCTGCATCAGTTGCGTGTTGGAAGGCGGCAGGAACCGGCAGGGTGCGACAGAGCGCGCAGGCAACCAGGGCGCTCGGCCATCCTGCCTTCACAATTGCCCGTTAAGCGCGCAACGCAAGTCCTCATGACAAAAGTTTAGTCAGTGCAGGGCTTTACAAACCGATCAGGGCATTACATGCTGCAACGCAGTGTGATGCCTTGGGAAGCGTCCACTAAGTCATTGAATTGCGTAAGAGAACTGGCGCCCTAGGGCGTTAGCGACTGCGAGAGAGGGTGTTCTTCGAATGAGGCCGACGCGCCGCGCGCTGGTGAAAACCGTCGCAGGACACCTCGCCTTGCTTGCGCTTATGGGCCGGAACGGCGTTTCGCCGGCATCCGCGGCGACGGAATTATTCCAGCCGGCCGAACCTTTCCCGGAAGATTTCGTCGTCAATCTCGCCCGCGACCGCGCCAAGCAGCCGTTTGTCGATGCCAAAGTGGCGATTCCCGACAATTGGCAGTCGCTGACCTTCGACCAGTATCGCGACATCCGTTTCGACATTAACAAATCGATCTGGCGCGGGGCGCCGCACGGTTTTTCGATCGACCTGCTCCATACCGGTTTTTTCTATTCGACCCCGGTCGACATCTATGTCGTCTCGGGCGGCCAGCAATCGCGCATCAATTACCTGCCCGATCTCTTCACCTTCGGGCCTTTGGTGCCGAAGCCGCCCAGCGATCTCGATCTCCATTATTCGGGTTTCCGATTGCGCTACCCGATCAATGGCAAGGACTATTTCGACGAATTCGCGGTGTTCCAGGGCGCCTCCTATTTCCGGGCCATCGCCAAGGGCCAGATTTACGGGCTTTCGGCGCGCGGACTTGCCATCGATACCGGCCAGCCGCAGGGCGAGGAGTTTCCGTTCTTTCGCGCCTTCTGGATCGAGGAGCCGCCGGCGGCGGCGGCCACCGTGCGGATCTATGCATTGCTTGATTCACCCTCGGCGACGGGCGCCTACCGGTTCAACATCACGCCCGGCGAAATCACCCAGATGGATGTCGAAGTCTCGATCTTCCCGCGCCGCGATCTCGAGCATGCGGGCTTTGCGCCGCTCACCAGCATGTATCTCTTCGACGAGTTGGGGCGCGCAAGTTTTGACGATTACCGCCCGGCCGTCCATGATTCTGACGGATTGATGATGTTGACTGGTGCGGGTGAATGGATCTGGCGCCCGCTGGCCAATCCCAAGACACTGCAGGTGAGCGCCTTTTCCGACCTCAACCCGAAGGGGTTCGGACTGATGCAGCGCAAACGCCATTATGGCGATTTCCTCGATCTTGAATCGAAATACGAGCGTCGCCCGAGCCTGTGGGTCGAGCCTTTCGGCGCCTGGGGCGAGGGCGCGATCGAGCTCTACGAGATCCCTTCGCGCATGGAAGTGAACGACAATATCGTCGCCTTCTGGCGGCCGCGCGAGAAGATCGCCCAGGGCTCCGAGTTCAAGATCGCCTACCGGCTCAACTGGGCCGAAGAGTGGCCTCCCCAAAAGCCAGAGAACAAGGCCATGGTCAGGTTCTCAGGCGGCGGACTCAATGCGCATCAGGACCGCCGATTGTTCGTGATCGATTTTGCCGGCGACAACCTTAATGGCGAGGTGACGCCCGATGTCTCGGCATCGGGGGGCAAGATTTCCAATATTGTGCTGCAACAAAATCCGCAGGCTGGCGGGGCGCGCCTGACATTCGAATTCGATCCGGACGGTGCGGAACTTGTCGAGTTCAGGAGCGTTCTCAAACGTGGCGCGGAGCAAATCAGCGAGACATGGTTGTACCGGTGGACGAAGTCCTAAACTTCAGGGACATACCCAAGCTCATGCCGACGGAGTCGCCGCTGGCGATGCCGGCGCAACGCTTCGACTATTGGGCGGCGGGACGTGCGGTTTCGCCAGGACCGGCCAAGCTTGAAACACGGCTGGCACGCCTGTTCGTCTTCACCCTGACGCTGCTGATCACCGGTATCGGCACCTACGAAATGTATCAGGTGATCAGCCCGTCGGGCGCAACCCGCCTGCAGATCATCTTCGCCGGCCTATTTGCGATAACCTTCGCCTGGATCGCCTTTGCCTGCGCGAGCGCGGTCTTGGGCTTCTTCCGCCTGTTGTGGCGGCCCAATCCGCCGATCCCCTTGGCACCGCTTTCCAGGGCAGGGCGCACTGCGCTGCTCATGCCTGTCTATAATGAAAATCCCGAGCGGGTCCTGAACGCACTCGAAGCGATGGCGCGCTCGCTCATTGCGCATGGCGCAGGCCGCGCCTTCGATATTTTCATTTTGAGCGATACGCGTGAAAGCCGCATCGCGGCCGTCGAGGAAGTGGGTGCAGCGGCGCTCAAGGCGCGGCTTTCCGGCCGCATCGGCATCTATTACCGCAGGCGGCCCGAGAACAAGCACAAGAAGGCCGGCAATATCGCCGATTTCGTCACCCGCTGGGGCGCCGCCTATGAATCCATGGTGGTGCTCGATGCCGACAGCCACATGAGCGGCAAGACGCTCATCACCATGGCGCGCGCCATGGGTGCCGATCCCAAGCTCGGCATCGTCCAGACATTGCCGCTGCTGCATAATCGCTGGACGCTTTATGCGCGGATGCAGCAGTTCGCCGGCCGGGTCTATGGGCCATTGGTCGCCGCCGGCCTTGCCGCGTGGCACGGCGAGGATGGAAATTACTGGGGCCACAATGCCATCATCCGGGTGCGCGCCTTTGCCGAATGCGCGGGATTGCCTGAACTCAAGGGCCGAATACCGTTCGGCGGGCATATTCTGAGCCATGATTTCGTCGAGGCGGCGCTGATCCGGCGCGGCGGCTGGAAGGTCGTCATGTTCCCGCAGCTCGGCGGATCCTATGAAGAGACACCGCCGTCGCTTATCGAGCTTGCTGGGCGCGACCGGCGCTGGTGTCAGGGCAATTTGCAGCACATGAAGATCGTCTTCGCGCGGGGGCTGCATTGGGCGAGCCGCGTGCACTTGATCCAGGGCATCATGTCCTACCTTGCCTCGCCCTTGTGGTTCCTGCTGCTGGTAACAGGCTTCGTGCTCGCTGTGGTCGCGAAGTATACCGAGCCCAATTACTTCCCCGAAGGCTTCTCGCTCTTCCCGGTCTGGCCGGTCTTCGATCCCGACCAGGCGCTCGAGCTCTTCCTCTTCACCGCGGTCGTGCTTTACCTGCCGAAAGTTTTCGGCATCATCCTCGCCCTGCGCGACAAGCGGTTGCGCAAAGGCTGCGGCGGCGTTGCAGGGCTGCTGCGCAGTCTTGGCGCTGAGGTTTTACTGTCAGCCCTATTGTCGCCGGTCATGATGCTCATCCAGTCGCGCTTCGTCGCCGATGTCTTCCTCGGGCGCGATTCAGGCTGGAATGCCCAGACGCGCGAAGATGTCGGCGTGACCTTCATGCAGGCGCTGCGGGCGCACTGGCTGCACACGCTGGCCGGTATCGCGGCGGGCGTGCTTGCGTTCAGCATTTCCTGGACGACCTTCGCCTGGTTCTCGCCGATCGTCGCAGGCCTTCTTTTGTCGATTCCGATCTCGTGGCTCAGCGGCCGCATGGGCCTGGGGGTCGCGGCCTATCACGGCAACATCTTCCGAATCCCCGAGGAACGTGCTCCAGTCAGCAAAACCGAAAGGGCGGCAACGCCCCAAACGGTGCGCCGGCTGGAGGCTGCAGAGTGAGAGAAGATGGGGGACGGCGGCGTTCACCGCGCGGCGGGCGCGGCGGCAACAGGAAGTATGAAACTTTAGGACCGGTCGACAATCCCTATCCGCCGCTCGATATTCTGACGCCCGAAGCACTGTCGCGGATCGTCGATCGCGCCTATCGCCTACTTGAGGAAGGCGGGCTTGAATTCCGCTCAAGCCGCGCGCTCGCCATCCTCAAGCAGCATGGCGCCGATGTCGATGAAGCGAGCCAGATGGTGCGGTTCGGGCGCGATCTCGTGCAGCATTTCGTGGGTATGGCGCCGCAGGAATTTCCGGTCTTCGCACGCAATCCCGAGCGCGACACGGTGATGGGTGGCAGGAGGATCAATTTCAACACCGTCGGCAGCCCGCCGAACATATCCGATCTGGCTCGCGGCCGCAGACCCGGAACCTATGAAGACCTGTGCAACCTCGTCAAACTCAATCATGCCTTGGGGGTCATCCATCTCGCCGGCGGGGCTATAGTCGAGCCGCTCGACCTGCCAGTGCCGACACGCCATCTCGACAATGTTTATGCGATCCTGCGCTATACCGACCGGCCGGTCATGGCGCGCGCCGTTTCGCGCTATCGCGCCGAAGATGCGATCCGGCTCGTCGCCATCGCGCGCGGGCGCAGCATGGAGGAGATGGTCGGCGAACCCTCGGTACTGACCTCGTTCAATGTGAATTCGCCGCGCCGCGTCGATGAGGAATTGCTCGATGGCCTGATGTGCTTTTGCGAGTATGGCCAGGTGAATGTGGTGACGCCTTTCACATTGGCGGGCGCGATGGCGCCGGTTTCCCTAGCCGGTGCACTGGTCGAGCAGACGGCCGAGGCGCTGGCGATCGTCGCCTTCACGCAGATGGTCAGACCGGGTGTCCCGGTGGTCTTCGGGGGCTTCACCTCCAATGTCGACATGCGCTCAGGCGCGCCTGCTTTCGGTACGCCCGAATATGTGAAGGCGACCTTGGCCGGAGGACAATTGGCGCGGCATTTCAAATTGCCGTATCGCTCGTCGAACGTGAACGCGTCGAACGCGGTCGATGCGCAATCGACCTATGAAAGTGCGATGTCATTGTTCGCCGTGGTGATGGGCCATGCGAATATGGTGCATCACGGCCTAGGCTGGCTCGAAGGCGGCTTGACTGCGTCTTACGAGAAGACGGTGATCGATGCCGAGATGATCCGTCAGTGGGCTGAGTGTCTGAAGCCGATCGATGTGAGTGATGCCGAACTTGCGCTCGATGCTATCAAGGATGTGGCGCCGGGTGGGCATTTCTTCGGTTCGGCGCACACGCTCGAGCGTTATGAGAAAGCCTTCTACCAGCCGATGATCTCGGATTGGCGCAATTTCGAGAATTGGCAGGAGGCCGGCTCTAAGACGGCCACCGAGCGTGCGTATGAATTATGGCAGAGGCTCTTGGCCGAGTACGAAGCGCCGCCGATTGATCCTTCGGTGGATGAGGCCTTGCAGGCCTATATGAGCCGGCGTAAGCCCGAACTCATGGCGATGCAGGAGTAACAAGTATTTCCCTCCCCGTTTGGGGAGGGATCAAGGGTGGGGGATATTTTGTATTTCGGTGCCCCCCACTCCTAACCCCTCCCCACGAGCGGGAGGGGGATTCGAGTGATGATGCCGTCGTCCGTGATACCTGCGGCTGGCCAGGCCGCAATGTTTGCGAAATCATCCGGTGCGACGGTGAGAACCGGCATGGCGCGGCTATAGAGAGTCGCAGCGACTTCAGCGCCGATGGCGAGATTGACATCCGGCTCTATCATGATGAGCGCGGCAGGGCCCGTCTTTCGCCGGATCGATTCAGCGAGTGCGCCGGGTGCCGTACCGGAGCCCCGTGAGGCCGCCATCAGAACGATCTTGCCGGCGAGATTGACGCCGCGCTGGGGGTGATGCGCATCGACGATGGCGCCGGTCAATGGCTCGAAGCCGCCCCAGAAGCTCAAGGGCGCATCGAGGCGCAGGATCGGTCCTGCCGCGCAGCCTGCGTGAAGTATACGCGCGCTGATCATGCGGCGAGCATGCGGCCAAGCGCCGGATCGCGCCAGACTTCACCGCGCACTGCCGATTCGACGCATTCCCTGAGGCTGCCGAAACAGACTTCGACGCCGAGCATGCCCGGCGCGTAGTAGGCCCATTTGGCGGCGTTGGTCATGACACGGCCCTTGGCGCCGCGCACGGCCGGCGAATAATAAGTACACACATCGGTGACGATAGTAATGCCGGCGCGCTCAAGATCGGCGAGCCAACCTTCCTGCGCGATGAAGCTGCGTACAAAGCGGCTGGTCGACACATAGAAAACGAGACCGGGTTTGATACGCCTGCCATCGATCATGCGGTGTAGAGCGGCGAACTCCTCGAGGGAAAAATGCGGCGTGCCCAGCGCCACCATGTCGAGCGGGCCGTCGCGGCCTGACGATAGATCGTCGCGCGCCGCGATCAGGTCGGCTCGCGTCACATCAAATGTGTCGCCGCCTATGAAGACGCTCGCGAGATCAGGCGCTTCGGGTGTCACGCCAATGCCGTGCCAAAGATCGACGCCACCGGAGGATGCGACCGCGGCACTCAACGCGCGAAGATCATCTTCCACGGCGCTTACCGGAAGTCCCTCGATCGCCGGAATACGGCGGCCGGCAATGCGTCCCACATGATGACCAAGGAGATGATAGAATAATTGATCCTGCAGAAATTCGGGCGCGATGTCCCTCATGCGGAACAGGAGCGCCGCCTTGCGGCCCGCATCGGTGTGCAGTCCGGCGAATGGCGCCTTGCCGATCATGGCACATGCGACATCGAGATAGTCGCCATATTTGTTGGTGCGCGCGCCGATGACGGAGTTGTAGAACGTGACGGCGTTGGACTCCCCCGCGACAATGTGATCGCCGAAGCGCGGGCGTCCCGGCAGTTGGTAGGGCGCGCAGGTCCAGGTCGGCTCGGCGCCAAGCGCCTCATAAACTTCGCGTAAGGACACCGCGCCCTTGATGATCTCCGGCGATTTGGCGCAGGGCCGCAGGTCCGGGTCGGCGGCCGAGACGATGGTGGCATTGGTCCAGGTCGGGACCGCGAATCGCGCGCCATTGTCGAGCATGAAGCGTGCAAAATCGACATGCGCCTCGCCGGCATAGAAGCAGGCGTCGAGATGGGCAAAACTGATGGGGGTGAGTTCGCGCGCGCCCATGATGGCGGCCGCCTTGAGTACGAGGCGCATCGCCAATTGCATGGCAGGGCCTCTGTCGCCGGCGAGCATGGCACGTTCGGGTGCGGTGAGTGATTTTTCTATTGTCATTGCCGGGCTTGGCCCGGCAATCCATGGCGCCGATGCTGTCGAAACCGGAAGTTCGGCACAATGGATCCCCGGGACAAGCCCGGGGATGACAAGTAATGGTGAGCGTTCCTCACGCCGCTACCTTCTCACGTGCCATGCGATTGAGCGTCACATAGTCGATCTTGCCGGAGCCTAAGATCGGCATGGTTTCGAGAAGGATAACCGTGCGGGGGATCATCAATTCGCTGATGCTTGCCGTCTTGAGCTTCTGCAACACCGCATTGCGGTCGAGTGCTGCATCGGTGGTGAAGAGGACGAGCTGTTCACCCTTCTTGGCGTCGGGTGCGGCAACGATGGCGGCCGGCACATCGGGAAAGGCGGCATGAATCTTCGCTTCAACCAGCGCCAGCGATACCATCTCGCCGGCAATTTTGGCAAAGCGCTTGGCGCGGCCATGGATGGTGACAAAGCCCAAAAGGTCGATCGTCACGATATCGCCGGTATCATACCAGCCATTGGGGGGCGGCTCGATGACGCCCGGCGTATCGGCGCGCAAGTAGCCGAGCATGATATTGGGGCCTTTGACGACGAGCCGGCCGCCTTCGGCAATGCCCTCAACCGGATCGAGACGATATTCGATGCGATCGAGCAGGCGACCGACGGTGCCGGTCTTGAAATGCATCGGCGTATTGACGGCGAGAACCGGCGAACATTCGGTAGCGCCATAGCCTTCGAGAATGCGCTTGCCGAATTTCTCCATCCAGATGTCGCGCGTCTCAGGTTTCACGCGCTCGGCACCGGCCACCACGAAGCGGACATTGTAGAAATCGTAAGGATGGGCGTTCCGCGCATAACCCATCAGGAACGTATCGGTGCCGAAGAGGATCGAGGCATTGGTGTCGTAGCAGAGTTCCGGGATCACCTTGTAGTGGAGCGGCGAGGGATAGAGGAAAGTGCGCACGCCGGAGAGAACGGGAAGCATGGTGCCGCCAGTGAGCCCGAAGGCATGGAACATCGGCAATGCGTTGAAGACGACGTCATGGGCGGTGAAGTCGATGCGTGCGAAGGCCTGGAAGCGATTGGCCTGGATGTTGCGATGAGAGAGAACGACGCCCTTGGGAACGCCTTCCGAGCCCGACGTGAAGAGGATTGCCGCCGGCGCATTGGGATCGGGGTTCCATTTCGCCATGCGCAAGGCCATCAGCGGCATGGTGCGCGCGAAAAGCCCATAGAGCTTGTCGGCAATGCCAACCTTGGCGCGGATATCCTCGAGATAGAGGATGCGGCATTTCTCGGAGAGAAGCTTGATATCGCCGTCGAGATTGCCGGCTTCGATGAATTTGCGCGAGGTGACGATGGTCGAGACCTGCGCCGCGGCGCAGGCCGCCGCCATGTTCACCGCACCGGTCGAGAAATTGAGCATGGCCGGCACGCGGCCAAAGGCCTGAAGCCCGAAAAAGGTGACGAGCGTCGCGCCCGCATTGGGTAATAACACGCCAATCGTCTTCTCGCCGGGCGTTGCCTCGGCAAGCTTGCGGCCGAGGATGAAGGCGCCCATGACGATGCGATTATAGGTCAAGGGATTGCGCTGGATATCCTCGACGATTTGGTGGTCGCCGCCATGGGTAGAGCGGGCATCGAGCAATGACGCGAACAACGTCTGATCGATCGGACTCGACGCGAAGATCATGTCGGTCATCACGTCATAGAGTCGGTTCGCCAGGTAATCGCGTAATGCCGTGCCTTTCAACTCGGGCGGCGTATCGAATTTGACTGGCGGCAGGAAGGTGAGCGTAATCTTGGGAAACCAGCGCAGGCGCAGTTTGCCCCTCATGCGCGAGAAGGGCGAGTATTGCGCGCCGTCGATGCGGACGGGAAGAACCTTGGCGCCGGAGAGATGGGCGATCGAGCCGGGCCCCTCATATACTTTCATCAAGGTGCCGGTGACAGTGAGCCGGCCTTCCGGAAAGATCACCACCTTCTTACCGTGCTTTACAGCGGCGACGAGCGCTCGCAGTGCCATCGGATTAGTCGGGTCGATCGGCATCAGGTCGAAGAGCTGGAAGGCGGGCTTCACCCACCAGTGCTTCGCCATATGGGTGTTGATCGCGAAGGCGCAGCGCTCGGGCAGATAGGCCGAAAGCAAGGGCCCGTCGAGCATCGAGGTGTGATTGGCGACAATGACGGCGCGCCGCCCGGCTTCATGAAAATGCTCGAGGCCTTTCACTTCGACGCGATAGAGCAATCCAAAGATAAGGCGAGCGAGATAGGCGACGAGTTCCTGCGGCAAGAGCTTGCAGATATAGGCAGCGGCCAGTGCATTGGCGAGGCCGGCAAGAAGGAAGATGGTGCGGATCGACAGGCCGGCGGCAATGAGCGCGAAAGAGAGGATCGTTGCCGCGGTCATGAAGATCGCGTTGATGATGTTGTTGGCGGCGATCACGCGGGCGCGGCGCGAGGCCGGCGTCTTCGATTGCACCAGTGCGTAGAGCGGCACACAGAAGAGACCGGCGCAGAAGGCGATGAGGCCGAGATCGATGATCGCCCGCCAGCCGGCAAAACTCATGAGCACCGTTCTGATCGGCATCAGGCCTTCGGTGGGTGCGAGCGCGCGCAGATGCGGGGTTGCGAAATAGAGATCGATCGCAAAAACGGTGATGAGAATGGCGGCGATCGGCACGTATTTGACCGAGACTTCGCCCTTGAGCAGCCAGTTGGTGCAAACCGATCCAAGTCCGATGGCGACGGTGAAGGTGACGATGACGAGGGTTCCCACCGATTCGCCGGCGAAGAGATCTTCTTTCGCAAAGGCCGGAATCTGAGTCAGGAAGATGACGCCAAGGAACCAGAACCAGGAAATGCCAAGGATCGCCAGAAAAACATCCTTGCGGTCGGTGGCCTGCCCAATGACACGCCAGGTTTCGCGCGCAAAATTGGGCTCGATCTTGAGTTCGGGCTGAGGCGCAGGCGCGGTAGGAATGCGGCGGCTCGTCAGCCAGGCAATGACGGCCAAGCCCATCATGATGAAGCCGACTGTGTGGCGGCCGGTTTCGCCGATGATGAAGGCGCTGCCGAACATGGTGCCGAGGAGCACCGAGAGGAAGGTGCCCATCTCGATGAGGCCGTTGCCACCGAGGAGTTCGTGTTTCTCGAGATGCTGCGGCAGGATCGAATATTTGATCGGGCCGAAGAAGGCCGATTGCACACCGGTGAGAAAGACGCAGAGAAGCTGCAGCCAGACGAGATCGGTGAAGAGCGAAAAGGAGGCGAGCGCCATCACGAAGATTTCGGCGAATTTGATGCGGCGGACGAGCACGGCCTTGTCGTATTTGTCGGCGAGCTGGCCGGCAGTTGCCGAGAACAGGAAAAATGGCAGGATGAGCAGGCCCGCCGACAATGTATTGAGCAAGGGTGCGTTGACGCCGGTGCGGCTGCCAAGGTCATAGATGAGCAGCATCGACAATGAAAAGCGGAAGGCATTGTCGTTGAAGGCGCCGATTGCCTGGGTGACGAAGAGCGGCCAGAAGCGTTCTGTCTTGAAGAGGGCGAATTGGCTGTGGCCGGTCATCGCGTTCCCGATTTGAGATTGGTCCGGCCGAGCATGCTGGAGATGAGTTGATAAGAGGTATCGTGATCGCCCGAGACCGTTGCGGCCCCGGCGCCGGCGAGCTTGTCACGGCGCGCGGCTTCGCGGGCGAAGCCGATGAAATGAACCTCGTTGCGCAAGCCGGCATCCACATCATTCAGATTGTCGCCAAGATAGACGATGCGGTGTTTCGGCAGGCCGCTCGCGGCAACGGCGCGGGCGAGGATTTCCGCCTTGGCTCCGCCGCCGTCGGCGCCGAAGGGAAGATCTGCGACAAACTCCCAGAGGCCTACAGATTGAAGCCGCAGTCTGGCGGCATCGACAAGATTGGCGGTGGCGATGCCGACCGTAACGCCATCGGACTGCAAGGATTCGAGCAATTCGCGTGCGCCGGGGATTTCAACAGCCGTCAATGAGCCCTGGCTCAGTCCCGCACCCAGATGCGAGAGATAGGACCGCTTGAGATGGTCCATTTCCGCATGAGTCGGCGGGCGGCCGAAATGGCGCTCAAGCACTTCGGCCATGATGTCGTGGTCGTTACGGATGCGGTAATTGTCCCAGTCGCGCGACAAACCGGAAAGGCCATGCAATGCGAAGAAGGGATGAAAGAACGCGTCTTCCTCGGGCGGTGTCAGATCGAGCAATACGCCGTCGACGTCGAAGATGACTGCGGCGTCGCGCATTGTCACTGCACCATGCGGGGCGTCATTTCGATAAGCGTCGGGCAATCGGCGCTGAGCGCGCGTTTTATCGCCTGGGAAAGTGCTGCGAGCGAGGCGGGTTTCTCGGCTGCGCAGTCATAGGCCTTGGCCAGCATCTGGAAATCCGGATTCTTGAGCGTCACCGCATTGGGCTGGATCCCCTTCGACACCATATCGTCGCGGATCTGCCCGAGCGCGTCATTGTTCCACATCAGGATGACCAGCGGCAATTTGTGTTCAGCCGCGGTGCCGAGTTCGTTGATCGTATATTGCAAGCCGTAATCGCCGATCATCACCGCGACCGGAGTATCGGGCTTGCCGAATTTGGCACCGATTCCGGCGGGAAGCGCGAAGCCCAGCGTGCCGAAGCCGACCGGGTGAATCCAGGTCCGCGGATTATCGACCGGGAAAATCTCATTCGCCGCATAGGCGATCTGCGTCATGTCGGATGCGATCACAGTTTCAGGCGGCAGGGCCTCGCGGATTACTGCAAGTACCTTTGCCAGCGTCTGGCGCAGTTTGTCCTCGGATTTGCGGTCCTCTTCGCGCAAGCTTCGCGCCAGCGCCTCCGAGTCCTTGCGCCGTGCTGCATCGCCTCTGGGCAATGCAGCGGCGATCCCAGCAAGCACAGTTTTGGCATCGCCGAGAATGGCGATCTCGGCGGTGTGCGGGCGCGCCAGGGCGGATTCGTCGATATCGATACGAATGAGATTCTTGTCGAGAATGACATCCGACGACCAGAAATCGGTTTCGGAGAGTTCACTGCCGACGCAGAGGATAGCATCTGATTTGCGCAAGAGATCAAGCGCGGCAGGTTGCGTCATGCGATAGCCAAGCGACAGCGCATGACCGGCCGGCACGGCGCCCTTGCCGGCGGTTGTGGTAAGGATTGGGGCACCGAGCGCTTCGGCGATCTGCAGGGCTTCCTTGCCGGCGTGAAGCGCGCCACCGCCGAGCAGCAGGACCGGCTTTTTCGCCGCGACGAGGCGCTTGGCGGCCATATCTATATCGTCAGGATCGGGCCGTGCGTATCGCGGCAGGGCTCGCGCATGCCAGCCTTCGCCGGCTGGCTGCTTAAGAAGATCGAGTGGGATCTCGAGATAGGCCGGCCGCGGGCGGCGCGAGGCAAAGTTCGCGAAAGCCTGAGCAATGCCATCGCGCACATCCTTAGGCGTGAGCGCCCGCATGGCGAGAGAAGTGACCGTGCTGGCCGCCCCGTGCTGGTCGATCATCTCATGAAGCCGGCCCCGGCCTTGCGCGCTGTCGGCAATATCGAGTGCGGAGGAGATGACGAGGACCGGACTTGAATCCGACCAGGCCTGACCCATGGGGGTTAGAATATTGGTGAGGCCAGGGCCGGTGATGGTGAAACAGACGCCAGGCTTGCCGGTGGCGCGTGCGTAACCGTCCGCCATGAAGCCGGCGCCTTGTTCATGGCGCACCAGGATATGTTTGATGCCCGATCGCGGCAGTGCGCGATACATCTCGACATTATGGACGCCCGGAATGCCGAAAATCGTGTCGACGCCATAGGCTTCGAGTAGGCCGACGAGGGCCTCTCCGGTTGAAAGCTCGGCGCGTTGCGACATCAATGGCTCCGGATGGTTTCAGGCCGCGCGAACAGCGGCCGGTGGATCGTTCACGGCGTGGCATGCCACAAGGCTGCGATGGCTCGCAAGCAGTTCCGGACTCTCGACGCGGCAGCGCTCGAAGGCCAAGGGGCAGCGCGGATTGAAGGTACAGCCAGGCGGCGGCGACAAGGGCGACGGGAGTTCGCCCTTGAGCACGATGCGTTGGCGCTTGCGCTCGGGGTCAGGCTGCGGCGTCGCGGACAGCAGGGCTTGGGTATAGGGGTGCTGAGGGTTGGAGAAAATGTCCTCGCGTGTACCCTGCTCGACCACGCGGCCGAGATACATGACCATGACGTCATTGGCGATGTGGCGGACGACGGAGAGGTCATGACTGATGAAGAGATAGGCGAGATTGAGCTTCTCTTGTATGTCGGCGAGGAGGTTCAAGACCTGCGCTTGGATCGAGAGATCAAGTGCGGAGACCGGTTCGTCGAGCACGAGGACGGTCGGTGAAAGCATGAGTGCGCGGGCAATGGCGATGCGCTGGCGCTGGCCGCCTGAAAACATATGCGGATAGCGGTCATAATGCTCCGGCCTGAGACCGACATTGGCCATCATTTCACGCGCGCGCTCGGTCCGCTCGGCGCGAGCGGCATTCGTGTTCACCAAGAGCGGCTCTTCCAGCATGTGGCCGATCTTCTGGCGCGGGTTGAGCGAGCCATAAGGATTCTGGAAGACAATTTGCACCTTGGAGCGCAATTCCTTCAGGGTCTCGCGCGAGGCGCCGGCAATCTCCTTGCCCTCGATGAGGAGCGAGCCCGCGGTCGGCGGTTCGATCATCGTGACGAGGCGTGCCAGGGTCGATTTTCCGCAGCCCGATTCCCCGACCACCGCCAGGGTCTTGCCGCGGTCGAGCGTGAAGCTCGCACCATCGAGTGCCTTCAAGGTCGCCGGTTCGCGAAAGGCGCCGCGGGACACAAGATAATAACGCGCGAGATCGCGGGCGACGACGACACTGCTCATGCGGCTACCGCCTTTCCGGGGTGGTTGGTCGGCATCCCGTTGCGCAAGGGGTAATGGCACAAGGCGCCCTCATGGCGCTCAGGCGGCACCGTGCGACACAGGTCGGTGGCGTAGGTACAGCGCGGCGAGAACAGGCAACCAGCCGGACGGTCGAACTGGCCCGGCACGACGCCGGTGATCGAGGGAAGGCGACGGCCTTGGGCGCGCTCGGGGAGTGCTGCGAGAAGGGCCGCAGTATAGGGATGATGCGGGTCGGCAAAGAGTTCGCGTACCGGGCGCTCTTCCACCTTCTGTCCGGCATATTGAACGCTCACGCGTTCTGCGGTTTCAGCCACCACCCCCATGGAGTGGGTGATGAGTACGAGAGCCATTCCCGTCTCCCGCTGCAGCTTCATCAGGAGTTCAATGATCTGCGCCTGGATGGTGACATCCAACGCAGTGGTCGGTTCATCGGCGATCAGCAATTTGGGATTGCAGGCGATCGCCATGGCGATCATGACGCGCTGGTTCATGCCGCCGGAAAGCTGATGCGGAAAGGATGAGAGACGGCTTTCGGGCGCTGGAATGCCGACCAGGGAAAGGAGTTCGACGGCACGCGCGCGCTGGGCGGTCTTGTCCATGTCGAGATGGGTCTTGAGCGCTTCGGTCAATTGGAAGCCGATGGTGAAGCACGGATTGAGGCTCGACATCGGCTCCTGGAAGATCATCGCGATATCCTTGCCGGTAATGGCGCGGCGCTCGCGGGCTGGCATGGTCAGGAGGTCGCGGCCCTCAAAGGTCATCTTCTTGGCGGTGACCTTGGCGGTCCAGGGGAGAAGCCCCATCACTGCCAGCATGGCGACCGATTTGCCGGAGCCGGATTCGCCAACAATGGCGAGGATTTCCCCCTTGTCTACCGTGAAGGACACCCGGTCGACAGCACGAAAGGTGCCACTGGCAGTGGCGAATTCGACGGTCAGGTCATCGATTTCGAGAAGCGGCATTTGGGGCTACTTTTCTTTCGGGTCCTTGTCGCCTATATCAAGGTTAGTTTTCTTTGGAACACGAGAGCGCAATGGCTTCCGGACCGATCTATCCGATTTCGTAAAGACACCGGCGATTTCCGCACTGGCGCGGTCGAACAGAGCAACGGCCCTGTCCTGATCTTTGGTCAGGTCGATGCCAGATTTTAGCGCGAAGGCCGCAAGGTCGGCCAGCGCCGCTTCGCCCAGGATTTTCTGAAGTTCCACCAATTGCAGAAGAAACGTGATGATGCGCCGCTTTTCGGAGATCGGCTGGCTCAGGAAATGCGGATCGCGCAAATCCTCGGTCACGAGATTCGACTGCATCGCTACCCGGTAATATTGGACCACCGCATGGATCACTTCGGCGGGTAGGATCGAAATATCGCCCTTGAGCGATTCGAAGACGAAATCGGTTTTATCGGGTGTCGTAAACGGTTCGGCCTGGCGCAAGGCATATTCGGCTTCCTCGGGCGTGAGCTGGCGCCGATTGGCGAGCACGCCCGCCAGGATTTCTGCATGCAGGGCAACCACCAGATCGAGAACGCGCTGTTCTCGGAGATTGAGTTCGTCGCGCCGCGCTGCCTCGCTGGCGTTCCGTTCGTGCTGGCGATCGGTGCGCGAGGTGAGGTACCAGGTAAGAACACCAACAAAAGCCGCGGCAATGGTTCCGAGTGCACCAATGATCGCCGCGGTATATTCGGCGCTCATCGCTTCAGCTCCGCTTGAGGCGCGGATCGAGTGCGTCGCGCAAGCCATCACCCATGAGGTTGATGGCGAGCACCGTGATCAGGATGGCAATGCCCGGGAGCGCCATCACCCAAGGATGCGACATCATCAGATCCTTGGAATCGCCGAGCATGGAGCCCCATTCGGGGATCGGCGGCTGGGCGCCAAGGCCGAGAAATCCCAGTCCTGCGGCGCCAAGAATGGCGTCGGAGACGGCGAGTGCTGCCTGGACGATCAATGGTGCCATGCAATTGGGAAGTACCGTCACCAGCATCAGCCGCCCTGGGCCGTTGCCCGCGACCTTGGCACCGGTGACGTAGTCCTTGGATAGTTCGGTGAGCGCCGAGGCGCGCACCAATCTTACAAAGGACGGCACGCCCACCACCGCAACCGCAACGATGGTGTTGGTTAGATTGGGGCCGATCACGGCGATGATGAGGATCGCCAGCACGAGGCTGGGGATCGACATGATGAGGTCCATGGTCCGCAGTATGACGACGTCGACGACGCCGCCGAACCAGGCTGCGGCAAGGCCCAAGGCCGCGCCGGCAAGGGTTGAAACGACCATCACCGACAGGCCGATGAAGAGAGACACGCGCGCCCCGTAGATGAGGCGCGAGAGCATGTCGCGGCCGACCGCGTCAGTTCCGAGGATAAAGCGGGGATCGCTGCCCGCGTCCCAAAACGGCGGCAATTTCGTGAAGCCGCGAAACTGCTCAAGCGGATCGTGAGGTGCGATGAAGGGCGCGAAGATCGCGAGCAGCGCGATGATGATTACGATTGTTAGGCCGGTCACCGCGCCCTGGTTTTCGCGGAAGGAGCGCCAGAAGGCGCGCAATGGTCCGGGCGGTGCCGGGCGTGCCTCTTTGCGCGTGGGGATGGCGGCGTCAGCGGGCATGGCGGATGCGCGGGTTGATGAGACCGTAGAGAAGATCGACGCCGACATTCACCAGAATGACGACCGCGGAAATGAGGAGAATGCCGCCTTGCAATGCCGGATAGTCGCGGCGATTGATCGATTCGACCAACCACTTACCGACGCCCGGCCAGGAGAAGATGGTCTCGGTGAGCACCGCTCCGGCCAACAGCGTACCCACTTGAAGTCCAATTACCGTCACTACCGGAATCAAGGCATTGCGTAAGGCATGAAGGCCGATGACGCGGCGGACCGGCAAGCCTTTGGCGCGCGCGGTGCGCACATAATCCTCGCCAAGTACTTCCAGCATGGATGAGCGGGTCATCCGCGCAATCACCGCCAAAGGCACGGTGCCGAGCACGATGGTGGGCAGGATCAGATGACGCACGGCATCAAGAAAGGCACCTTTCTGCCCCGACAGTACCGAATCGATGAGCATGAAACCGGTCACCGGTGGGAAGTAATATTTGACGAGGTCGATGCGTCCTGACACGGGCGTCAGATGTAACGTGTTGGACATCACCAGAATGAGGATCAGGCCCCACCAGAAGATCGGCATGGAATAGCCGGTCAATGCGATGCCCATCAGCGCTTGATCGTAAACGCCGCCGCGCCGCGAGGCGGCGATCACGCCGGCCGGAATGCCGATCGCGATCGCAAAGATCATGGCGCAAATCGTCAATTCGAGCGTTGCCGGAAACAGGGTCAAGAATTCATGCGCGATGGGACTCTTGGTGATTATCGAGACGCCGAAATCGCCGTGCAGAAGGCCCCAGACGTAGTCCAGGAACTGCCGCCAGACCGGCTGATCCAGTCCCATTTCGTGCATCAGTTCGGTATGGCGCTCAGGCGATATGCCGCGCTCGCCGCGCCTGACCTCGATCGGATCGCCGGGCACCAGCCTGATCATCACGAAGGTGACGAACATCAAGGCGATGAAGGTCGGAAGTGTGAGCGCCAGTCGCCTGATTAGAAATCGGACCATAAAAGGTGCCTGATGGCCAAAGAAGTCGGCGCTTCAGAGTGGCGGCCAGTGACCGGTACTTGTCAGGCCGCGGCTCAGTGCGCCCGCCTTCCTCGCTTTGCGGCGAAGAAGGCGGAGCCAATCTTGCTTACTCGGCGATATCCACGTTCTGGAATTCGTGGGCGCCAAGCGGGCTTACCTTGTAGCCCGAGACTTCCTTACGGATCGGCTCGAACACGGTCGAGTGCGCGATGTTCAACCACGGCACCTGATCGTCGACGATCTTCTGTGCATCGACATAGAGCTTGGTGCGCTCGGCCATATCGGTGATCTGAACGGCCGAGTTTACATCCTTCTGGAACTGGTCATTGCACCACTTCGGGATGTTCTGCGCGTTAGGCTTGCCTTCCTTGTTGCAGCCAAGCAGCACGGCAAGGAAGTTGTCGGGATCGCCATTGTCACCGGTCCAGCCAAGCAGACACATCTGATGCTCGCCGGCCTGGCAGCGCTTGCGGTACTCGCCCCATTCGTAAGACACGAGCTTGACGTTGATGCCGACCTTGGCCAGATCCGCCTGCATCATTTCCGCCATGCGCTTGGCGTTCGGATTGTAGGGCCGCTGCACCGGCATCCACCACAGATCGCTTTCGAGATTCTCAACCCCGGCGGCCTTCAGCATCTCCTTGGCCTTCTCGGGATTGTACTCGTAGTCGGTGGCAGACTCGTCATAGGACCACATGGTCGGCGGGATCGGGTTTTTGGCTTTCTGGCCGGCGCCCTGATAGACTTCTTTCAGGATCGCGTCGCGGTCGATCGCCATGGCGATGGCCTTGCGCACTTCGACCTTGTCGAAGGGCGGCTTCTGCGTGTTGAGAGCGAGATAGCCGATATTGAGGCCGGCCTGCTGCAAGAGCTGCACGTCTGCATCCTTGCTCATCGCTTCGAGATCGGCCGGGTTCGGCGCGATCATCACCTGGCACTCATTCGCCTTGATCTTGGCGTAGCGCGCGGTGGGATCCGGCGTGATGGCATAGACGAGATCGTCAATCTTCGGCTTGCCGCCCCAATAATCCGGATTGGCCTTGAAACGGATCACCGCATCCTTCTGATAGTCGACGAAGGTGAAGGGACCCGTGCCGACCGGAATCTGGTCGAATTGTTCAGGCGTGCCCTTCTTCATGAGATAATCGGCGTATTCGGCCGATTGGATGGTGGCGAAATCCATGGCCAGGTTCGCGAGAAACGGCGCATTCGGAGCCGTAAGCTTCATGATGACGGTATAATCATCCGGACCCTTGACGATGCCTTCAAGAAGATCGGGCATGCTCATGTCGTTGAAATAATCATAGGAGCCGCCGGAAACCTTCGCATACGGATGTTCCGGCTTCCACTGACGCTCAAACGACCAGATCACATCGTCGGCGTTGAAATCGCGTGTCGGGGTGAAGCCGTTCACACCGGAGTGGAACTTGACACCCTTGCGAAGATGAAAGGTGATGGTCTTGCCGTCTTCCGAAACATCGTAGGATTCGGCGAGGCCGGGCTCGACCTGGGTCGTGCCAGGCGTGAATTGAACGAGCTTGTTGAAGACCGGACGGGCGGCATCGAGGCTCGTTCCCGTGGTGTTCATGGCCGGTGTGAAGTTCTCGGGTGAACCTTCCGAGCAATAGACGAGCGTCTTAGCCTGAACTACGCCGGCCAGCATCGTGCTCAGCATAAGGGCCGATGCGAACATGCCGATACGTTTCATGAATTACCTCCCTGGTAGATTATTGCCTTTGTACTCAAGGCGAGTGGCATCCTTAGCCGGTTTTCAACCAGAAGGAAACTCAGGCGGAAAACCGCCCCGGAAGGAGGTCGGATTCGCCCATGCCCTGGTCGGCAATGTCCTCCGGGACAGGCCTTTGCTCGATCAAGGCGGCGGCAAAGCGCGACAGGCCGGGCGCGCTCTGGATTCCATAGCCGCCCTGGCCGGCAAGCCAGAAAAAGCCCTCGCATGTGGGGTCGTAGCCGCAGACCGGTTCACCGTCGGGCGCGAAGGTGCGCAGGCCGCCCCAGGTGCGCTCGACATGGGTGACCTCGAAATCAACCGCCTCCTGGAATCGCGCGATGCCCATCGCCAGCGTCTCATCATCGGCATAGGCGTCATGCGGATCGACCGGCGTCGTATCGGCTGGCGAGACCAGCAACTTGCCGCCCGAGGGCTTTGAATACCAGGTCTCTCCCGTGTCGGTGATCAACGGCCAAGCCATGACATTGTAATGTGCGGGCGGCGGGACGACGGCGATGCTGCGTCGTTTCGGCTGGAGACCAACGGGCTTTGCACCGGCCAGGACCGCAACCTGATCGGCCCAGGCACCCGCCGCATTGACAAGGATGGGGGCGCTGAATTCGCCTTGAGGTGTCGAGACGATCCATTGGCCCTTGCGATGGACAATCGCCGTCGTTCGGGCATCGCAGGCAAGCTTGCCGCCGCGCGATTTGAAGAGACGCAGATAGCCCTGATGCAAAAGGTCGACATCGATATCCGAGGTTGTCGTGTCGAGATAGCAGGCCTTCGGGTAGGTTTCGCGCAACAGCGGATGCAAGGCCTTCGCTTCGGCAATACTGATCGCGTTGATCCCCTGCGAAGTCGCAAGAAAGGCCTCGGCTGCTTCTTCCTGGCCTTCCGGCATGAGGAAGAGCGAGGGCCGCGGAACAGTCAAAGCGGCGCTCGCAAATCCCTCAGGTGGGGCGTGATAGAAGTGGCGGCCGGCACGAGTTAGTGCGCGGATCGCGCGCGGGCCGTAATTCGGCTCGTAGACCGCCGCGGAGCGCCCGGTCGTGTGATAGCCGGGCCGATCCTCCATTTCGAGGATGATGACGGTGTGGCGTTCGGCAAGGTGGGCGGCAACCGAAGCGCCGGCGATGCCGGCGCCGATCACCAGGATATGAGCGTCATTGGAAGCCATGGCCGCGGTTTAACCAGAACGCTGCGGGGCCGTCCAATTTGACGCATCGCGGGAGGATATATTGCGAGTGCGACAAAATGGTAACTAATTGGTTTACATCACTTAAATGGAGCCATGCAGAAAATGCAATTCTCATTTTGCTGCGCCGCACTATATTGCGGCTGTAACCAGCAACCCAAAACCTGTCAATCCATAGGGGAATGACCATGTTCGACTTTATCAAGACCCGCTACAGCCGCTGGCAGCGCTATAGCCGCACCGTGACCGAACTCGAGAGGCTTTCCAATCGTGAATTGGCTGATCTCGGTCTGACGACCTACGACATTCCGCGCGTGGCGCGTGAAGCATCGCGCTTCTAATTCGCGCGATCAATTGCCGGTTTTTTTGAACAGCGGCGGCCTTCGGGCCGCCGCTTTCGTTTGAGTTATTCCAATGTTGCGGTGCTTGCGGCATTCCGCCCCCAGTCCCTTGTTGCGAGTCCGCAAACCTTGTGATACCGAACGCCCGCGGCTTGGCGGGGTCAGGTGCCGCACGCGGTCCTGTGGCTGCGAAATCCCAAGAAAAACAAGCGCTTTGCCTCTTTTCCGGCCCTCAAGGCGCGCCATCGTTTGAGAGAGCGTTCGTGACTGTCACAGATCAGACCGTTTCAGGCGTCCCCGGGCGCTACGCGACAGCCCTGTTCGAACTTGCCCAAGAAACGAAATCCGTCGACAAGGTCGGCGCCGATCTCGCCATATTCCAAAAGCTCCTCGACGAATCACCGGATCTGAAGCGCCTGGTGCGCTCGCCGGTCTTCTCGGCCAAGGATCAGATCGCCGCACTCGTCGCGGTTGCCAAAGGCGCCGGCATCGACGGTACCGCGCTCAATTTCCTCAAGCTTGTCGCCCAGAACCGCCGGCTCTTTGCGGTCGAGGGCATGATCAAGGCCTATCGCGCGCTTGTCGCCGCCCAGAAGGGCGAAGTCCAAGCCGAAGTTGTTTCGGCTGAGCCGTTAAGCGACAAGCATGTCGCCGAGCTCAAGGCGGCGCTGAAGGCCAAGATCGGACAGGACGTCCAGCTTCAAACCCGCACCGACCCCGCCATTCTTGGCGGCCTCATCGTCAAGGTCGGCTCGCGGATGATCGACACCTCACTTAGAACCAAACTTCAAAATCTCAAGATCGCGATGAAGGGGACCGGCTGATATGGACATTCGCGCCGCCGAAATTTCCGCAATTCTCAAGCAGCAGATCAAGGATTTCGGCCAGGAAGCCGAGGTCTCCGAAATCGGGCAGGTGCTTTCCGTCGGCGACGGCATTGCCCGCGTCTATGGCCTCGACAATGTCCAGGCCGGCGAGATGGTCGAATTCCCGGGCGGCATCCGCGGAATGGCGCTCAACCTCGAAACCGACAATGTCGGCGTCGTGATCTTCGGCTCCGACCGCGACATCAAGGAAGGCGACACCGTCAAGCGTACCGGCGCCATCGTCGAAGTGCCGGTTGGCAAGGGCCTGCTCGGCCGCGTCGTCGATGCGCTCGGCAATCCGATCGACGGCAAGGGTCCGATCAAGTCGGACGAGCGTCGCCGCGTCGACGTCAAGGCGCCCGGCATCATTCCGCGCAAGTCCGTGCATGAGCCGATGTCGACCGGTCTCAAGGCTGTCGATGCCCTGATCCCGATCGGCCGCGGCCAGCGCGAACTGATCATCGGCGACCGCCAGACCGGCAAGACCGCAATCATTCTCGACACGATCCTGAACCAGAAGCCGATCCATATTGCCGGACCCGAGAAAGAAAAGCTCTATTGCGTCTATGTCGCCTGCGGCCAGAAACGCTCGACGGTGGCGCAGTTCGTCAAGATTCTCGAAGACAATGGCGCGCTCGAATATTCGATCGTCGTGGCGGCGACGGCCTCAGACCCGGCACCGATGCAATATCTGGCTCCCTTCACCGGCTGCACCATGGGCGAGTATTTCCGCGACAATGGCATGCATGCGGTGATCGCCTATGACGATCTTTCCAAGCAGGCGGTTGCCTATCGCCAGATGTCGCTGCTTCTTCGTCGTCCGCCGGGCCGCGAAGCCTATCCGGGCGACGTCTTCTATCTCCATTCGCGCCTGCTCGAGCGCGCCGCCAAGCTCAATGACGCCAATGGCGCAGGCTCGCTGACCGCGCTGCCGGTGATCGAGACGCAGGCCAATGACGTCTCCGCCTACATCCCCACCAATGTGATCTCGATCACCGACGGACAGATCTTCCTTGAATCGGATCTGTTCTATCAGGGCGTGCGGCCGGCGGTGAATGTCGGTCTGTCGGTGTCGCGCGTCGGGTCTTCGGCGCAGATCAAGGCGATGAAACAGGTCGCGGGCAAGATCAAAGGCGAGCTTGCCCAGTATCGTGAAATGGCGGCCTTTGCCCAGTTCGGCTCCGATCTCGATGCCACGACCCAGCGCCTTCTCAACCGCGGTGCGCGCCTCACCGAGCTCCTGAAACAGCCGCAATTTTCGCCGCTCAAGACGGAAGAGCAGGTCGTGGTCATCTATGCCGGCGTCAACGGCTATCTCGATCCGCTGCCGGTCAACAAGGTTCGCGAGTTCGAGGATTCGCTGTTGCGTCATATCCGCGAGGGCCACGCCGACATCCTCGATGCGATCCGCAATGAGAAGCAGATCTCGGATGCGACCGGCGCCAAGCTCAAGGATGTTGTCACCGCTTTCGCCAAATCCTTCGCCTAAGCCCTGAAGCAGGCCGATGCCCAGCCTTAAAGACTTACGCAATCGTATCGCCTCGGTTAAGGCGACACGCAAAATCACCAAAGCGATGCAAATGGTGGCGGCCGCTAAATTGCGCCGCGCCCAGGAAGCAGCACTCGCGGCGCGCCCCTATTCGGAGCGTATGGCTGCGGTGCTCGCCAATCTTGCATCCTCGATGGAGGGTCGCGATGACGCGCCACCCCTGCTTGCCGGTACGGGGAGCGACCAGACGCATCTCCTCGTCGTTTGCAGTGCAGAGCGCGGGCTTTGCGGCGGCTTCAATTCGCAGATCGCCAAGCTTGCCCGCGAGCATGCCAACAAATTGCTCGCCGATGGAAAGACCATCAAGATCCTCACCGTCGGCAAGAAGGGCAATGACATCCTCAAGCGGCTTTACGGCCGCTACATCGTCGATCATGTCGATCTGCGTTCGGCGCGCACTTTGCAGTTCAGTCACGCGCAAATGATCGCCGACAAAGTGCTGAAACTCTTCGCCGAGGGCCAGTTCGACGTCTGCACATTGTTCTTCGCGCAGTTCAAGTCGGTGATCGCGCAAACGCCGACGGCCTTGCGTTTGATCCCGGCGAGCGTCGAGGGCGGCAAGACGCCGGATCTTGGCGAGGCCATCTATGACGCCGAACCCGATGAGGGCGAGATCCTCGCCGATCTCCTGCCGCGCAATATCGCGGTGCAGATATTCCGGGCGCTTCTCGAGAATTCCGCTTCCGAACAGGGCGCGCGGATGAGCGCCATGGACAATGCGACACGCAATGCCGGCGACATGATCAACAAGCTGACGCTCAAATATAACCGTCAGCGCCAAGCGCAGATCACCAAGGAACTCATTGAAATCATCTCGGGCGCCGAAGCGCTCTAGGCTGGAGACAGAAGGACCGATCCCATGGCGAACACCGCAGCAAACACCAACAAGCCAGCCGGCAAGATCACCCAGGTGATGGGCGCCGTCGTCGACGTGCAGTTCGAAGGCGAGCTGCCACAGATTCTGAACGCGCTCGAGACCGACAATGGCGGCCATCGACTGGTGCTCGAAGTCGCCCAGCATCTCGGCGAAAACACCGTACGCACCGTCGCCATGGACTCGTCCGAAGGTCTGGTGCGCGGCCAGGATGTAATCGACACCGGATCGCCGATCATGGTGCCGGTCGGCGACGAGACTTTGGGCCGCATCATCAATGTCATCGGCGAGCCGGTCGACGAGGCAGGCCCGCTCAACACCACGGCGCGCCGCGCCATCCATCAGCCGGCGCCCGAATTTGCAGATCAGTCGACGGAAGCGGAAATCCTGGTCACCGGCATCAAAGTCGTCGATCTCCTCGCGCCTTACGCGAAGGGCGGCAAAATCGGCCTGTTCGGTGGCGCCGGCGTCGGCAAGACAGTGCTGATCATGGAATTGATCAACAATGTCGCCAAGGCGCATGGCGGCTTTTCGGTGTTCGCCGGGGTGGGCGAGCGCACGCGCGAGGGCAACGATCTCTATCACGAGATGATCGAATCGGGCGTCAACAAGGATCCAAGAAAGGGCGGCACCGAGGGCTCGAAATGCGCGCTGGTCTACGGCCAGATGAACGAGCCGCCGGGTGCGCGCATGCGTGTCGGCCTTTCGGGACTGACGGTCGCTGAGCATTTCCGCGACCAGGGCCAGGATGTCTTGTTCTTCGTCGACAACATCTTCCGCTTCACGCAGGCTGGCTCGGAAGTGTCGGCTCTGCTCGGCCGCATCCCTTCGGCGGTCGGCTATCAGCCGACGCTTGCCACCGACATGGGTGCTCTCCAGGAGCGCATCACCACGACGCAAAAGGGCTCGATCACCTCGGTTCAGGCGATCTACGTCCCGGCCGACGACCTGACCGATCCGGCGCCCGCCACCTCCTTCGCGCATCTTGATGCAACCACGGTTCTCTCCCGCGGCATTGCCGAGAAGGGCATTTATCCGGCGGTCGATCCGCTCGATTCGACATCGCGCATGCTCGATCCGCGGGTCATCGGCGAGGAGCATTATGCGATCGCGCGGCGCGTGCAGCAGATCCTCCAGCGCTACAAGGCATTGCAGGATATCATCGCCATTCTCGGCATGGATGAACTGTCGGAAGAAGACAAGATTGCAGTTGCCCGCGCCCGCAAGATCGAGCGCTTCCTGTCGCAGCCCTTCTTCGTTGCCGAAGTCTTCACCGGCTCGCCGGGCAAACTGGTTCCGCTCGCGGATACGATCAAGGGCTTCAAGGGCTTGTGCGACGGCGCCTATGATCATCTTCCCGAGGCTGCCTTCTACATGGTCGGCACGATCGAGGAGGCGGTCGAGAAAGCGCAGCGCATGGCGGCGGAAGCGGCATAACAGGTAACCGTCCATGGCAAGCCTTCATTTCGAACTTGTGAGCCCGGAGCGATTGCTGCTGTCGGATGACGTCGACGCGGTCGAGATTCCGGGTACCGAAGGCGACATGGGCATCCTGCCCGGTCATGCGCCGGTGCTTTCCACCCTGCGGCCTGGTGTCGTCACGGTCACACGCGGCGGCAAGGCCGAGCGGATATTCGTGCGCGGCGGCTTTGCGGAGGTCAATCCGCAAGGCCTGACTGTTTTGGCCGAGGTTGCCATTCCGATCGCCGAACTCGATGCGGCGAAGATCGCCCAGCAGATCAAGAATGCCGAGGACGACGTCAACGACGCCAAGACGGACGAGACTCGCCGGCGCGCGCAGGAAAATCTCGATCATCTGAAGGCGCTCGAGGGCGTGCTCCAAACAACGCATTGACCTTGACGGTGACTTAGCGAAAAAGTCCGGCCTCCGCTCGTGGGAGGCCTTTCCATGCAAGTGACTGCAAAGCCGCGCGGGATCATCTCGATTCTGTTGATCGGCCTGGTCTTTGGCGCCTTCGCGCTGATGCTGTGGATTGGCCGGGCGAGGCTCGGCTTCATCTACCTTGCCGTCGCAATTGTCGCCGTCGCCCTATACGGCTCTGCGGTGATATCCGGTCAAATCGCGCCGCTCGCGATTGAGGGGTTTGATCTAGGGGCGGTATTCGGCCTGGTGATCTCGCCCGTCGCCCTCGTGGCGATCATCCATGCCCTGTTGATTCGCCGGACCAGCCTCTCGCGCCCGTGGTATTCGCGCTGGTATGTCGCTCTGTTCCTTCCTCTGGTGGGAGGCTGGGCGATCGCGCTCTTTGTGCGCATGTTCCTCTTCCAGCCATTCAACATTCCGGCGGGATCTATGTATCCCGCGCTCAGGGTCGGTGACTACGTGTTCGTCTCGAAGACCGCCTACGGGTACAGCAAGTACTCGTTCAATGCGGCGATGCAAATTCCTGGTTTGGAGACGGTTCTGTTCGGGCCTATGCCGTTTGATGGCCGTGTCTTGGCAGCGCGGGCGCCCGAGCGCGGCGATGTCGCTGTATTCAAGCTACCGCGCGATAATGCTACTGATTATGTGAAGCGCATCATCGGCCTGCCGGGGGATCGCATCCAGATGCGTATCGGTGTCGTCTTCATCAATGGCGAGCCGGTGAATAAGGAGTATGTCGGCGAGTACATGAATGAGGACGGCAAAGCGTACTTTGACCGACCCTCGATTCCGGTATATCGCGAAACACTGCCGAATGGCGTGAGCTACGAAGTTCTCGACGTCAATCCAAACGGCGAAGCCGACAACACTGATGAATATGCCGTGCCGCCCGGGCATTACTTTGTCATGGGCGACAACCGCGATAATTCCCAGGACAGTCGATATTCCGACGTCGTTGGCTTCGTCCCGGAAGAGAATTTCCTAGGCCCGGTCGTCCTCAGATTTTGGAACGACCGGGGATTGAGTCTCGGAAAGAGCGAGCCTTAACGGCCAAACACCACAGCGCGGTTCTTGGCGCGCGGTGCCGCAGTGCCGCCCTTGTGCCCGAGCTCGTGCATCCAGGACGGCTTGCCTGAGCCTGTGGATTTGCCATGCGAGGCCGGTTTTCCGTTGCCGGACGGCTTGCCCTGTGCGTTCGGCTTACCATGCGAGCCGGGCTTGCCATGTGCACGTGCCGGTTTGGCATTGTTGTTGCCTCCGCGGCCATGCTGGCGCGGCTTGCCCTGCGATTGCGGCTTACGCGCTTCACGCGCGCCGGCTGCCGGGGTGCTGAGCGCCAGTTCATGTTCCATCACGTTCAGCGGCTGGCGGATCAGACGCTCGATATCGCGCAATAATGGACGCTCATCGGGATCGCAAAAGGCAATCGCCGTGCCCGCCGCTCCGGCGCGCGCGGTGCGGCCGATGCGATGGACATAGGATTCAGGCACATGCGGCAGGTCATAATTGACGACATGCGATACGCCATCAATGTCGATGCCGCGCGCCGCGATGTCGGTCGCGACCAGCACGTGGATCTTGCCGGCCTTGAATTCGGCAAGCGCACGCTCGCGTTGATTCTGCGACTTGTTGCCGTGAATGGCGGAGGCGCCGAGCCTGGCCGCGTTCAAACCCTTGGTGACCTTGTCGGCACCGTGCTTGGTGCGGGTAAAGACAAGAGTCCGGGTCATCTGGGGATCGGCGAGGAGATCGGCCAATACTTTGGGCTTGTTGGCTTGTGCCACATGGATGAGGCGCTGTTCGACGCGTTCGACGGTCGTGGCGACGGGCGCCACTTCGACGCGCGCCGGGTTCTTCAGCATACCGTCGGCGAGGCCGGAAATTTCCTTCGGCATGGTGGCCGAGAAGAACAGGTTCTGGCGCTTCGGTGGCAGCATGCCGACGAGCTTGCGAATGGCATGAATGAAGCCCAGATCGAGCATCTGGTCGGCCTCGTCGAGGACGAAAATTTCAACCTTGGAGAGATTGACGGCGCGCCGGTTCAACAGATCGACGAGCCGGCCGGGCGTGGCGACGAGGATGTCGACGCCGCCCTGTAGGGCGCGAATCTGGTTGTTGATCGATACCCCGCCGAAGACGACGGCGTGCGAGAGACGCAGGTAGCGGCCGTAGGTGCGGAATGACTGGTCGATCTGCGAGGCGAGTTCGCGGGTGGGCGAGAGCACCAGCGCCCTGCAGCTGCGCGGCTCCGGCCGGCTGGGCTTGGCGGCGAGAAATTGCAGCATGGGCAGCGCGAAGGCGGCCGTCTTGCCGGTGCCGGTCTGGGCGATGCCCAACAGGTCGCGGCCAGCCAGCAGATGCGGGATCGCCTGTGCCTGGATCGGGGTGGGTGTCTCATAGCCTTCGGCGGCCAGTGCCTTGAGCAGCGGCGCCGAGAGTTCGAGGTCGGTAAAATTGGTCAAAGTCAGTTCTTTCGTTCGGAGCAATTGCGGATGGCGCGGCTCATGTCCGAATCGGCGCAACGCGAATGATCGCGCGTGCCTTGAGCGGCGCTTGAACCTTCCGCGTGACGGGAATGTTGTGTGATTGGGTGTCCGGCGGGAAGGCGCCTTGTGTTTGACGGCGCTCACGCTGCTCCCTTGTCGGGCCAGACGGGGCTGATGTGGGGGTATTTGCCTCCAATGTCAAAGGATTTCTTTTCGCAGGTGCAGCATCAGCGCTCTTCGAGGTGCCGGAAGGCAGCGATGACCTTCTCATACACCGGGCGCTTGAAGGCGACGATCAGGTCTAGAACCTCGCCCATTGGCGCCCAGCGCCAGGCGTCGAATTCCTGCTTGTGGCCGGGCGGCTTGAGATTGATCTCGCTTTCCTTGCCGGTGAAGCGGAGTGCAAACCATTTCTGCGTCTGGCCGCGATATTTGCCCTTCCAGGACTTACCAATGAGGTGCTCAGGCAGGTCATATTTGTACCAGTCTGGCGCCTCGGCGATGATCTTCGCCGAGCGGATGGCGGTCTCTTCGTAAAGCTCGCGGAGCGCCGCTTCTCGGGGGTCCTCGCCCTTGTCGATCCCGCCCTGCGGCATCTGCCACCATTCGCCACGGCCCTCTTCGTTGGCGATATCGAAACGACGGCCTATCCAGGCGTGATTCATGTCGTTAAGCAGCATCACACCGACACACGGCCGGTAGGCCAAGTCATGCTTTTCCTTCTTCTTTTTCGGCATCAGCCGCTTCTACCACGGAAGGCGGTGCTCAAAGGCACCAGCAGAATGCCGCGGTCATTCAGGTTCTTGGCCCATTCCTGGACTTCCTCGATGGTCACTTCGAGGCCGGTCCCGGTGCCGATGGCAATACCGCTCTGGCGGGCTTCGTCTTCGAGCTGCGCCAGCGCCTTGGCGATCGCCGGGGCATCGGCAGTGGCGTCGATGACGATCTGGGTTGCGAGAACCGGCAGACCGACGATGCGGCCGACATCGGCGGCGCGACTCTTCTGCGAGGGCGAATCTTCGAGGAAGTAAAGCCCGCGCTTTTTGAGATCTGCAAGCACGGGTCTGAGTGCGGCAGGATCGGCCAGAAAGTTCCCACCCATATAGGCGGAGACGCCGATATAGCCGGCAAAACGGCTCAAATGCCAAAGCAGCGCAACGTTGTTGGTGGCCTCGTCGGCACTCGTCAGCAGTGTCTTTGGTCCAGGATTGGTGCCCGGATAGCCAAAGGGCTCCATCGGCAGTTGCAGTATAATCTCATGGCCGGCGGCGCGCGCCTTGTTGACCTGCGTCTGCAGATTTTCGCCATAGGGCGCGAAGGCGAAGCTCACATCGCCGGGTAGCGCCTTGATCGCCTTTGCGGTCAATTCCTGGTTGAGCCCCATCCCACCCAGCACAATTGCGACCTTGGGTGTGTCCGCCATCTGGATGCTGGCGGAAGCGGTTCGTGCGTAGACGGTGGAAGGCTTCTTGCCGCCTGAGCCGATGCGCGGCAATGGCCCCTCCGGACCCTCCTGGGTCACAGAAGCGATGGGTGCCGGCGGCAAGGAACGCCGCGGCGAAATGATGATCGCGGCTTCATTCTGAATGATCTGAGAATCACCCGGGGAATAGGTCTCCTTGGGCTCGTCTGGGGTCTCGTCGATGACGATGTTTTCTGTGTCGCTGCTGTCCGTATCGGGCTCTGGCTCAGGTGCGGGCTTGGCGGCCGGCGTCGGCGGGGTAACGGAAGCGGTGGTCATTTCCGTTGCCGGCGGAACATCGAGGACGAGAACCGGCTCACCGCCGTAAGGATTGGGGCTGATCAAAAGCCATGATCCGCCGGTGAGCATGCAGCCGGCGAGTGCTACGGCGGCAGCCGCCGGCATAGAGGGCTTACGCGCCTTGATCCGGTCCCACAGGCTGCGCCGCCGCAATGGTTCGTAGAATTCGTCCCTGGGCATGAGCGAGGTTTGAAACCTTCGTCCGATTCGCTATTGGCCCGAGGCTAGGACGCCAGGTGTAAAGGACTTGTTAACCATCCGAATCAAAACGGAGCGCCTGGTTTCCCGGGCGCTCCGCAGAGAATTTTCGCCGATTTCCGCTTAGTTTGCGGTCGTTTCCCCATCCTGGCTGGTGCCCGCGCCGGCCTTCTCGTCCTTCGGCTTGGCATTGGTCACAACCTTGACGCCATGAAGAAGATCAAGTGCAGCCTTGAGCTGCAGGTCCTTGGTCTTGTCATCGGGTACATAGGCGGAAGAGCCGCCGCCTTCTTCGCCGCCCGCCTCGTTATTGAGGTGGCCACGCAGACTTGCTTCGCCCTGCGTCGAAGTGTCCTTGCCCTTGAGCTCCGGCGGCAATTCCTGCTCGATGACGATATCGGCATCGATGCCCTTCGCCTGGATAGAACGGCCCGACGGCGTGTAGTAGCGCGCGGTGGTGAGGCGCAACGCGCCCTGGCTGCCCAGCGGAATGATCGTCTGCACAGAGCCCTTGCCGAAGGAGCGGGTGCCGATGACCGTCGCCCGCTTATGGTCCTGCAAAGCGCCGGCGACGATTTCAGAGGCCGAGGCCGAGCCGCCATTGATCAAGATGACCACCGGCTTGCCATCGGAGAGGTCGCCGGCTTGCGCATTGAAGCGCTGGGTCTCGTCGGCGTTGCGACCGCGGGTCGAGACAACCTCGCCGCGATCGAGGAATGTGTCGGATACCGAGATCGCCTGGTCGAGCAAGCCGCCCGGATTGTTGCGCAGATCGATCACATAGCCCTTGAGCTTGTTGCCCGACTTCTTCTTGATATCGGTGATCGCCGCTTCCAGACCTTCCTGGGTCTGTTCGGTGAAGGAGCTGATGCGGATATAGCCGATGTCGTCATTCTCGACATTCGACTTGACCGACTTCACGCGGATGACGTCGCGGGTGACCTTGACGTCGAAGGGGTCCTTGCCGTCGCGCACGATGGTCAGCGTAATCGGCGTATTGACCTTGCCGCGCATCTTGTCGACCGCTTCGTTCAAGGTCAGGCCCTGAACCTGCTCGCCGTCGAGCTTGGTGATGAGGTCGTTGGTCATGATGCCGGCGCGCGCGGCCGGCGTGTCGTCGATCGGGGCCACGACCTTGACGACGCCGTTTTCCATCGTCACTTCGATGCCGAGGCCGCCGAATTCGCCGCGGGTCTGCACCTGCATTTCCTGGAAGCGCTTCGGCGTCATGTAGCTCGAATGCGGATCGAGCGAGGTCAACATGCCGTTGATCGCCGATTCGATGAGCTTGTCTTCTTCCGGCACCTCGACATAGTCGGAGCGGACGCGATCGAAGACGTCGCCGAAGAGGTTCAGCTGCTTGTAAGTATCGGCATTGGACGCCGCGGTGGCCGCGTCGAAGGCCTGCCAGGCGACCGTTGCCATCAAGGCTCCGGCAAACATCAATCCGATGGAACGCATTTTGCTCGTCATTTTCCTATCCACGTGCTTGGGCTAACCCGCCGATCCACCAGGGGGATGAATCGACAGTATCGCCGCCCTTTCGAAACTCAATATAGAGTACCGGGCGGTTTTCTTGTACCCGGTCTCCGACCAATGTCCCAGGCGCCGCAGAAGCGCCCATCAAACCTACCGGCTCGCCGGCTCGTACGAATTCGCCCGTGCCAATACTGATCTTGCCCAATCCTGCCAAGAGCAAATGATAGCCATCGCCGGCATCGAGGATCAAGAGCTCGCCATAGGAGCGAAACGGTCCGGCAAACTCGACATGCGCATCCGCCGGCGTCACCACCTGGGCGCCAGTGCGGGTTGCGATGAATATGCCCTTGGTCTTGCCGCCAAATCCGTCCTCGTCGCCGAATTTGCGCAGGATCTGGCCCTGTGAGGGATAGTCAAGGCGGCCGCGATTATCACCAAAAGGTGTTCGCGGCTTGAGCAGGGCTGCTTCCTGCAGACGCTTCTTTTCGGCATTTTCCGCCTGCTCGGCAGATTCCTTGGCCTGGCGCTCGCGCTCGGCGGCGAGCGACTGGGCAAGCTGCTGCAATGTCTTGGCTTTGCCGGCGAGATTTTCGGCGCGGGTTTTCTCCGCATCGAGACGCTGGCCCGCCGCCTCCATCAGAAGCTTCTTGCGCGATTGCAGCCCGGTCAATTCCTGCTGCGCCAAGGTCAGGCGATCAAGATTGTCGCGAATATTCTGGCGCTCGACCTCGGTGGCCGCGCGCACACTGCGCAGACGTTCGAGCTGGTCGGCAAGGGCGGTGGCTTCCTGCTTCAATTCCGGAACAACGGTTCCTAGCAGCATCGCACCGCGCAACGCGCTCAAGATATCACCCGGCTCGACAACGAGTGCGGGCGGGGGATTATGTTCGAGACGCTGCAAGCCGGCCAGCAATTCGGAGAGCACGTCCTCCTTGGCGGCCAGATCGGCGCTGATCTTGTCTTCCTCGGCCTTAAGTTCGGCAATGCGCTGCTCGGCCGAGATGATGGCGCGCTCACGGACCTGGATGCCATTGGCGATGGCGATAAGACGGGTGGAAAGTGATTCGGCTTCGCGGGCGATCTCTTCAATCTCGCCGGCAATCTCGGTTTGGCGGGCTTGCGAATTCTCAATCTGGCGCTGAATTGCGCCGATCTCCTCGGTATTCGCCGGATCCTCGCCCAGTGCGTAGGTTGTGGTCATGCTCGTCACGGCGCCGGCCAGAGCCAAGGCGCGAAGGCTTATTGTAACGAAATCGACCATGGTCGCTGGCTCTACGGGTCGGCGATGTCCAAATTGCGGCCCGGCGGTGACGAGTCAGGGCCGGTGATAGGGATGATTAACCATAATCGTCACTGCCCGGTAAATCTGCTCGGCGAGCATGATTCGAACCAGCCGATGCGGCCAGGTCATCGGCCCTAGGGAAAGGACGAAATTGGCAGAAACGCGGGTCGACGGGGCATGGCCGTCGGGCCCGCCAATCAGAAAGGCGAGTTCGCCGGCGCCGCCGTCCATCTCGCGGCGCAACAGTGCTGCGAAATCAGTGCTCTTTAATGTGCGCCCGGTCTCATCGAGAACGATCTGGAAGCAGTGAGGATCGAGAGTTCCAGACAGGGCCTTGGCCTCTGCCTCGCGTCGGCGCCCGGCGTCATCGAAGCCTGATTCTGGGAAGTCGCGGACGTCGAGCGTGGTAATCCCGCAAGTGCGGCCCAAGGATCGGGTGCGGGTGAGGTAGTCGTCGCACAATTCTTTCTCAGGACCGGCCTTCATTCGGCCGATCGCGAGAATCGTCATTTTCATGACGTTTACGTCAAGGTCAAGATGCCATCAGCTCGTCCGGCGCCCGGTCTGACCACAATTTCTCGATATTGTAGAAACTGCGAACTTCAGGGCGGAAAATATGGACGATGACATCGCCGGCATCGACCAGAACCCAATCGGCATGGGGCAGGCCTTCGATCTTGAGATCATGCTGGCCGGCCTCCTTGAGCTTGACCGCCAGTTGATCGGCGATCGCGCCGACATGCCGGTTCGAACGGCCGGAGGCAATAACCATCCGGTCCGCAAGAGCGGCCTTGCCGTGGAGATCTATGGTGACGATGTTCTCCGCCTTGGCGTCTTCAAGCTGGGCGAGAACGGTTTTGAGGAGCGGGGCCTCCTTCGCGCGCTTTGGCGCAGCAGAAGCCTTCGCCGCGCGTTTAGGCGCAGCGGTTTTCTTCGCTTGTACTGTCAGGGTTTATGTCCTCTCGTGACGGGCAGATCTTCATCAAGACTGCTTGCATCCCTTGCGGGGTCCGAACAAAGACAGAATAGGGATTCGCGCTGTCACCTTCAAGGTCTAACTGGCCTTGCGAAACCCCGACCAGGCAAGCCCCGCCAAGGCGAAAGAGATCACTGCATTCCAGCCGGCAAGTGACAAGCCGAAGATGCGCAGGGCGGCCTGCTCGCAGGTGACGACCGGATCATTGGTGAGATCGGGCAGCACGCTGTTGCCGCTGAGGCTTCCGCCGCAGGTGGAAGGGCCTTTCCACCAGCCCCATTCGACCCCTGAATGGAAGACTCCGAAAACGCCGCTACCAAGCCAAATGAGGCCGAGTAGGGCCAAGCCCCAGCTCGCAATTTCCGGTTTCTTATCAGATAGATACCAGACGATCGCGGCAATCGGTATGGCCGCGTAGTAGGCCCAGCGCTGCATCAGGCAAAGCGGGCATGGGTCGTAGCCCGCATACTGGAAAATCCACGCACCGACGATGGTGAGAAGGGCGACGATGAAAATGGCAAAAGCGGCATTGCGCATGGAAACTCATCCGATCAGCAGGCGGTAAGGCCGGAGCCCGAGAGATACTTCAAAACAAAATAGAGCGCGATGAGAAGCGCTGCCGCAGCAATGGCGATCTGGGTCAGGCGGGTTTCGATGAAATGGCGAATCACCTCGCCCCAGCGCCGTAAGGCCCAGGCCAGCGCGAAAAACCGGGCGCCCCTGGCGATGATACAGGAGATCACGAAGAAGACGAAGCTCACCTGCGCCACGCCGGCCAGAATGGTCACGACCTTGATCGGCGGCAGATGCGCAAGGCCGGATGTGACGAGGAGCAGCATGAGCGTGTCCTCGCCGGTGCAGGCGCGCAATTGCTCGAATTCGGCAAGCTTGCCGTAAAAGGCGAGAATCGGCTTTGCCACCGCTTCATAGGCGAGTGCGCCGAGGAGGTAGCCGGCAATGCCGCCCAGCGTCGACGCGACTGTCGCGACGAGCGCGTAGCGCCAGGCGCGTTCGGGCCTCGCAAGCACCATGGGCAGGAACAGAACGTCCGCCGGCACAAGGAAGACCGAGCTTTCGATGAAGGCGATGATCGCAAGCCAGACTTCGGCGGTCTTCCGCGCTGCAAGCGACAGGGTCCAGTCGTAGAGTTTTCTCAGCATCAAGCGCCGGTTAGCAGCGACCGAAGCGGATTCCAACCGTTCAATCATGAAAGGGCTTTGCGCGGCGCAAGGATTTGGTGCGCGAATGCCGCGCCTTGGCATCGAGCCGCCGCGTTTTTGAGGCCTTGGTCGGGCGCGTGGCGATGCGCCGGCGCGGCCGCTGCGCCGCCTCTCTCAAAAGTGCGACAAGTTTCTCTATCGCATCAGCGCGGTTGCGCTCCTGAGAACGGGTTTTTTGTGAGGTGATGATGAGCCAGCCGGCGTCGGTCAATTGCCGGCCGGCAACAATGCCCAGTCTTGCACGCATGTCATCTGGCAGTGCAAGTTTTGAAGTATCGAGTCGCAACTCAACAGCAGTCGAGACCTTGTTGACATTCTGGCCGCCCGGGCCTGAGGCGCGCATGAAGCTCTCTTCAACGTCGCGCGGATCGAGCATGAGGAACGGCGCGATGCGGATCATCATTCATCCGGAAAATTGCGCCGCCAGATGGGCGCAAGCCGCGGCAGCGTATCGCCGGCAAGGGCGATCGCCGTCAATCTCGGCGCATTGGCGGCAAACCACAAGCGCTGCGGGCGCCAGCGCGTCATGGCGCATATATAGATGTCGAGTGCCGAGAAGCGCTCGCCGAGAAACCACGGCGCTCCGGCATGGTCCTCGACGATGCGCCATAATTTCTGCGCGTAGGCATCAACCGCGGCACGATAGCTTTCTCGCGCTTCTTCCAGTGGAACGAAACGGCCGGGAACGTCGGCGAAGGTGAAGGTCGGATAGATATTGGTCACGATGAAGACGAGCCAGCGCAGGAAATTGGCGCGCTCGCGATCCTGCGCCGCCGGCACAAGGTCGTGCCGGCCGGTGATATCGGCGAGATAGAGCGTGATGGCGGCGCTCTCGGTCATGACCGCGCCGTCCGGCAGTATCAGCACGGGCACTTGGGAGAGAGGATTCAGCCGGGCGAGGTCGTCGCGCGCCTCGGAGGAAGCGAAGACATCGCCTGCTTCGGCATTCTCGTAATCAAGGCCGTACCAGGCGAGCTGCGCCTCGACCAGCACCGAACCCCAGCCGGGATTGCCATAGAGCCTGTACACGTGCCGCACCCTCGCTGCTTTTTCGCGAATCGTCCCTGTCGGAGGCTTAGTCCCTTTCCGGTTGACGGCGCAACAGCACTCCCTTAATCGCCTGCCCCGGTGCGCCTCTGTGGCGGAATGGTAGACGCGGCAGACTCAAAATCTGTTGTTCGCAAGGACGTGGGGGTTCGAGTCCCTCCAGGGGCACCAGAATCTCTAGCCGGGATACCACACCTTGCGGGGATCCTCGGGCGAGCGCTTGTAATTCCAGGCAGAGTAGTGAGGCCCGGTCGCCGTCACTACCGTGGCTATGACTTGGCAATCTCCCTTCAGTGCTCTTGAAAGAACGTCTCCAGCGGCTCGACTTCGTCAGCATTGAAGCCAAGGCCTATCAACGCGCCTTGCAGAATCCGCTCTTCCCGCTCACGCTGCTTGCCCCGATCGCGCGAAAGATCGAATGTGCAATTGGTGCGCCGAGTTGCGATCAGGCGCGAGAGCATGGCAAAGTCGCCGATCGTGTCCTCAAGTGGGCCGAGAATATCGCGATAGGTGAGCGTCGGCGGCCCCGGCTGTTCGTCCGGTTCCGACTCTTCCGACTTGTTATCGCGGAGCGCCTTTAAAACCCGTTCGGCCACAACCGGACCCGCAGAGGTCCCTAAGCTCTGTCCGGACGTACCTTATGCTCTCGAACTTCCGGAGCCGCCCGAAGTACCCGATCAGAACTGGCCCGACGAACCGGAGCTGGCGCCAGACGAGCCGGACGAGCTCTCGCCAGATGAGCCTGACGTCCCCGAGCTCTCACCCGATGTTCCCGATGTGCCGGAGCTCTGGCCAGATGCTCCAGAGCTGGCGCCAGACGAGCCGGACGAGCTCTCGCCAGATGAGCCTGACGTCCCCGAGCTCTCACCCGATGTTCCCGATGTGCCGGAACTCTGGCCAGATGCTCCAGAGCTCGCGCCAGACGAGCCGGAGGAGCTCGCGCCTGATGAGCCCGAAGAACCGGACGTTCCCGAACTGCCGGAACTCGGTTGCCCTGAAGACCCGTGATTGGCTCTGAGGCGTCCGATAAGGTCAATAACCTTGGCTCTCAGCTCGCGCGGTGGGATAGAAGGCTTGGGCTGCTGGCCCGCCAAAAGATTAGTCGAGACGATCGTGCCGCCGGCAACGAGAGCAAGTGCTAAAATCGATGCACGGCGGCGGAGCTTCGAAATCTTCAGCAGACCTCTCCAACAATACGACCTCAGCGTGGGCTTTGGGGTATTCGCCGGTCGGAGGGCGACTGTTGCCTGGTTATCATCTTCTTTGCTCACTTGGCTGTTCCTCTTCGGCTGCGAGTATCGTTATCGTCTAGCTCAACAGCCTTCTCCGATGCCTAGACGCTCGCTTCGACTTGGCTGTGACCTACTACATGAACTCCTGAGCGAACGTCCCAAGCAGGTCACCAGTTGGGATCGCGACCTTCGAGGTCTTCGCCTGGAACAACTGGCGGCTCGCGCCGGAGGTTCGTAAAGGGATCCACACAGCTTAAATTGAAACCATCGCCCCAAAGCTCCGCGATTGCCGCCAGCGACGCTCCTATGCCGACTCTTGGAATGGGCAGCCGCGGCAGGCCAAGTTTACGGACGGTGATCGGGGCAATGGTGGTGATGTCGGTCATGGCGTGCTCCTGTAAATTTGAGAATGGCACCGCTTATCGGCCATGTCCTTGGTGCGGACCTGAAGTTTTCTGAAGTATTCTGAAGTTCGCTTTCGAGAACGTTTCGGTTATCGTGTGCATCGAGGATGGGAGCATGCTAGATGGACCTGCAGTTCGGGCAATACCGGTTGAAACACTCCGGGCGGCAGCTGCTGGGACCGGAGGGACCGGTCGAACTTTCTGCGCGAACTTTCGATATCCTTACTGTGCTTCTAGACCATTCGGGGGAGGTCGTTAGCAAGAGTGAGATACTGGACGCTGTCTGGCCAGGCCAGGTAGTCGAAGAGAACACCCTACACGTCCATGTCTCCGCGTTGCGCAAAGCGCTCCCCGCTGGCTTGATCAAGACGGTTCAGGGTCGAGGCTATCTCTATTCGGGCCCGAAGCCCGTAACCGACGTCCTTGCGTCCGAAGCAACGATCACCACTCCTTCCGACCGGCGGCCAGTCGTCGTGGTATTGCCCTTTGAATTCCAAAGTACTGATGCCACTCGACGAGGACTCAGCGAAGGCATTGCGGCTGACATTTCGGACCGGTTGGCGCGGTTTCGACTCTTCCTCGTTATTGGCCAGCACTCCGCTTCCGCCTTGCGGGCGATGGCCGGCAACTTTGCCGTGATCCGCCAGAAATTGAATGCCGATTTTATGGTGGCAGGCACTCTCCGCTTCCTCGATGAGCGCTTCCGTCTCGCCATTCGCTTGACGGAGGTTGCCAGCGAGAAAACAATATGGTCCGAGCGGTACGACCGCCAATTGAGCGACTTGTTCGATCTTCAGGATGAGATTGGCTCACTCGTGGCCACCGCCATCGCACGCCATCTCGAAGTGGAAATCAGCATCCGTAGCTCGCGCCGCCGCACCATCAGTCTGTCGAGCTATGAACAGTTGCTGCAGGGACTTTGGCACTACAAGAAGTTAACACACAGCGAGAACCTAGCTGCGCGTAATTGCTTCGAGCGTGCAATTGAGCTTGACCCCCAAAATGCCCAGGCCTTGGACTGGCTCGGCATGACTCATTGCGAGGATTGGGTAAGAGACTTCTCGTCGCTTGAAAGCAAAGAGCGGGGTGTCGAATTGATAGCAAAGGCAGTGGAACTCGACCCCGCGGATGGTTTGATCCATACCGGACATGCCTGGGCGTTGCTTCGTATGGGAGAACTGGAGCGCGCCCTGCGCGCGAGTGAACTGAGCGTCGATCTTAATCCGGGTGATCCGAACATTCTTGTTACTCGCGCATTGGTGCTGGGCTATGATGGACGCTTGGCCGAAGCCAAAGAGTTTCTACGTAGAGCAAGGCGCCTCGATCCAATTCCGGCGCCTTGGATCGATGAAGTCGCGGGCATTCTCGCCTTCGGCGAGGGCAATTATGGAGAAGCGCTCGTTGGTCTTGAACCCTTCAAGGAATGTGCTCTTGACTTGATGTATGTACTCGCAAGCTACGGCATGCTGGATAGAACAGCTAAGGCTCGCGATACATTGGCGCGTCTATCCAGAGAGGGTCGGCATCCCAATTGGTCGCTCGGCATCGCGCTCGAGCCCTATCGGGATCTTGCGATCAAGGAGCGACTGTCCCTGGGGTTGCAGAAGGCGTTGTCGGTGGCGATGTGATCACTCCCGAGGCTTGCGCTACGGGGCGGCCAACACCCAAGCAGCTATAAGGCGAGCTTCTCATTCTGGCCATTTGTGTTCGTTGCCCGCGTAGCGGAGTTCCCACGGCGCCACCTAGAAACCGCAAGGTCAGCAACCACCCTAGTTGCGAAATTATAGCAATGGCTTAGTCATCTCAGCGGTCCCCTCCAGGGCACCGGCTAGCCGGGATACCACACCTTGCGGGGATCCTCGGGCGAGCGCTTGTAATTCCAGGCAGCGTCGACAAGCCGCTTCAGATCATAGTGCGGCCGCCAGGCCAATGCGGCCTTGGCCTTTGAATTATCCAGCCATGTCGAATGATAGTCACTCTCGATGTCGATCGAGTCCAATGCCCGCGTCTCGCGCAAGTATCGCGCAAGCGCGCCATAATCGACCGGCTCGTCCATACCGATGTTGAAAAGTTGGTTACGCGCGGCCGGATGATCGATGGCGGAAATGATGGCGGCGACCAGATCATCGACGTGAACGAAATTGCGCTTCAAAGGCGCGCCGTCGGCATCTCTCAGCAACGGAATGGTTCCACGTTCGCGGCAGCGTTCCGCAACATCGCGCGGCACCATCTTGTTCCATTCCGGCCCGCCAAATACATCGTCGCCAAAGGAGAGGGTATAGCGGAAATCGTCCTTCTCCATGATCCATGGCGCCCTAAGGCAACAACCGTTGATACCGTACTGGATGCCGTATTGGGTGAGCATCACTTCCTCGAGGACCTTGGAGAGCGCGTAACAACCCGGATAGGCCATGTGCGGCGTCAGTTCGGTGACCGGCCCGGGATGACGGTAAAAGAAATGGCCGACCGCAGCATCGCCACCGACCAGCAGAAACTGCTGCGCCGCCGGGTTCCTGCGGAAAGCTTCAAGCAGCCAGAACATCCCCTTCACGGTCACATCCATGACGGTTTCGGGTATTTCCTTGCAGGTGGCGAGATGGACGACATGCGTCACGCCGGACATCGCCGCATCGACAGTGCGCGCATTGGCGATACTGCCCTTCACCACGTCCACGCGGTCAGTCTCAGGAAGAACCCGGTTGTGGCAAAGCGCTCGAATACGCGCTTTTGCAAATTGCGGCGCCGACAATAATGCCTGGATCAGATTGCTACCGACTTTGCCCGAAGGCCCCGTCACGAGGATCAGCATTGATCGAACTCACCCTGCCTTTGTCAGACGGAAGAGAAGCACAATGGCTTCCGCCACTCCAGTCCTTTGCCGCGGAAGTCCGCTAGCGCATGCGCGCATCGCGCCGTGCCTGAACCATCTGCGCGCTGATAACACCCACCACGATGATGGCAGTGCCGAGAATTTGCTGCCAGGTGAAGCTCCCGCCCATCAGGAGCGTGGTGGCGAGTGCGGCGGCGGGCAGCAGATTATTGTACATTGAAGCCACCACCACGCCGAGCCGGCTGACGCCGTAATGCCAGCAGAAATTGCCGATGGCGATCGGCACGATACCGGCGAAGAGCACGAGCAGGATCGCCTCAAGCGTAAAGGTCACATGGAGATCAACCACGCCGGTCACCATCACGAGCGGCAGCAGGAGCAACAGCCAGGCCGCACCGGTGAGGACGGTCACCGCGGCGATCTGCAACTGGCTGAAACCGCGCAGCCAGCGCTGCGCCTGGATGGACATCCAGGTCCACACCACATTGGCAAGCACGATCAGGATTTCGCCGCCGCGAAATTGCGTGCCGGCAATCGATTGCTCGCCCGCCACCGATACGAGGCCGCCGACGAACGAAAGCACGGTCGCAAAGATGATACCGCCGCCCAGCTTCTCGCCGAAAAGCCACGCCGCGGTGAGGGCCGAGCCGACTGGGCTCGTGGTCGAAACGATGGCCGATGAAAGCCCGCTCGAGAGAAGAACGCCGAGGCTCGTCATCAAGGAGCCGAGCGTGACCCCGATGCCGCCTAGGATGAAGGCGCGGCGCCAGGGCACGCTCGCCGGCAAGGGCTCACGATGGCGCACCGCCATGACGCCGATCATCAACACGCCGGCGCCGCAGATCTGACGGGCCAGTGTTGCCGAGAAGACGTCCCAGCTCTGCAGGATGCGTTCGAGGATTGGAAAGAAGGCGCCCCAGGAAAGCACCATGAGCAGCAAGCCCAGATTGGCAAGGACGAGGTCTCTGGGGGAAGGCATGGCACCGGAATTTCTGAAAGGAGGCGGGGGAGGAGGCTATTCCCCGCATGGTGCCGGTCAGCCTAGTTAGCGTCGGGCTCTGCAACAATTGCGAATAACTTGGTGCTGCTTCAACGCTTGCTTGAGGATGCAATCAAATGATGAAGCCGCCCCGTTTTTCGGAGCGGCTTCAGGGTGATCCTACCATAATGGTCTCACCGCCTCGCGCTGGATGTCGTGGCGCTGCACGCCGACATCCTTGAGAAGGTAGTCCGGCATGCCGAGCAACCGGTTCATTTCGCGACGGTGCCGAAAGCGCCGGGCGACGCCGTTGACGAAGAGCAACGGCGCAGCGATCAGTCCGAGGACATGGGCAGAAGTGTGAACGTTGGTCATCTTACTCTCCATTCATTCGCCAGGGTTGTTTCGTAAGCATTTCCGGCGTGTTCATGCTGTTTATTTGAGGCTAAACATCCCTCGTGACAAACGAGTAATGGGCCGGTTACATGTGAGTATCGCTCACATATAGGAGGGGCTATGCCGCGCCGCCTGCCGCCCTTGTCGACGCTTCCGAGCTTTGAGGCCGCCGCCCGCCATTTGAGCTTCTCGAAGGCTGCGGAAGAACTGCATGTCACGCATGGCGCGGTCAGCCGCGCCGTCCGCCATCTCGAGGAGCACTTGCGGGCGCCGCTCTTCACCCGCGCGGTCAGGGCGGTGCAGCTTACCGCCACCGGTCAGGCCTATGCCGGCGCAGTGCGCGAGGCCTTGGAGAGGCTTGCCTCGGCAACGGCGGCGGTCGCCGATCAATCGAGCGGCGTGGTCAATGTCAGCACCCTCGATTCCTTCGCGTCGAAATGGCTGATCCCACGGCTTTTCCGTTTTCGCGAGGCGCATGAGGATATCGATGTCAGATTGTCGACCTCCGATCGCCTCGCCGATTTCGTGACCGACGGCATCGACATCGCGATCCGCTATGGTCGCGGGCAGTATCCGGGCATCACCAGCGAACTGCTGATGCGCGAGGATATCTTCCCGGTCTCAAGCCCGAAATTGCTGGAAGGCCCGCATCCGCTCAAGACGCCGGCCGATCTCAAGCATCATGTGCTGATCCATGACGAATTCCAGATCGACTGGCCGATGTGGCTCAGGGTCGCCGGGGTCAAGGGGATCGACTCGCGGCGCGGCCCACGTTTCTATTCCTCCTTTCATGCTGTGCAGGCGGCGGTGCAGGGCGACGGTGTGGTGCTGGGCAGAAGCGCACTCGTCGCCGATGATCTGCGTGCAGGGCGCCTCGTCAAGCCCTTCGACATCAGCCTTCCGGCCGATCTTGCCTATTATGTCGCCTATCTGCCGAAAGCGCTGGAGCGCCCGAAGGTCAAGGCGTTTCGTGACTGGCTCTTCGCCGAAGCGGCGCAGACGCAATGATCGCGGCAGAGGCTTCGGAAGCGACATCTCAATGCCGCATTTGATCTCGCAACCGCGTTATCGCTGGCTATAGTGCTCTTGTCATGGAAGCGCCCAAGGCGGGCGCTGCAAGAGCAAAGGAGCGGCAGCATGGCACGACGTTTCGGATTGGCGACACTTATCCTTTTGATCACCGCGGCGGCAGCCGAGGCCCATACCGGTATCGGAAGCACGATGGGCTTTGCCCATGGCTTCGGTCATCCCTTCAGCGGCCTCGATCACATCCTCGCTATGGTGGCGGTTGGTCTCTTTGCCGCCAATCTCGGTGGTCGTACCTTGTGGCTCGTGCCCTTGAGTTTCGTTTCCATGATGGCGGTTGGCGGTGCCCTGGGCATTACCGGCGTCGATCTTCCCTTCGTCGAGATTGGCATTGCCGCTTCGGTCATCGTGCTCGGTCTCGCGGTGGCGATGCAATGGAACCTGCCGGTCGCCGGCGCCATGGCGCTGGTCGGCTTCTTCGCCTTGTTTCATGGCCATGCGCATGGCGCGGAAATGCCGGCTGATGCCTCCGGATTGGCCTATGGTGTCGGCTTCGTGCTTGCCACCGCGATCCTGCATGTGATCGGTATCGGGCTTGGGCTTGGCATCGGCCTCCTCGCGAAGGCAACTTCGAAGCGCGCCTTGCAGGCGGGGGGTGCGGTGATGTCGATCGCCGGCGCCGCCATGCTCACCGGCTTCCTCTGATCCGGCGCATCGTGGCGAGTTCTTCGCTTTCCGGCGTATTTGCGCCGGTTCTCACACCCTTCACCGAGACGCTGGCGCCGGATCACACGCTCTTCGTGCGTTTCTGCCGCTGGCTCGTCGGTCAGGGGGCGGGATTGGCGGTGTTCGGAACCAATTCGGAAGCCAATTCGCTCAGCGTCGAGGAGAAGCTCGATCTCCTTGCCGCTCTTCTCGAGGCCGGCATCGCGCCCGATCGCCTGATGCCGGGCACCGGCGCCTGTGCCATTCCCGATGCTGTAAGACTGTCGGCGGCTGCGGCGAAGGCCGGCACTGGTGCCGTCCTCATGCTGCCGCCCTTCTATTACAAGGGTGTCAGCGAAGACGGCGTCTTTGCCTATTATGCGCAAGTGATCGAGCGGGTCGGCAATCGCAATCTCAGGATCTGCCTCTATCACATTCCACATCTGTCAGGCGTCGCGATCACTCGGCCATTGATCGCGCGGCTCATTGCCAAATATCCTGAGACTGTTGTCGGCATCAAGGATTCAAGCGGCGACTTCGCCAACACCAAGGCGATGCTCGACGAGTTTCCGGGCTTCCGGGTTTTTTGCGGCAGCGAAACGTTTCTTACCGATACGCTCGCCCATGGCGGCGCCGGCTGCATCTCGGCGGCCGCCAATGTCAATCCGGCGGCAATCGTCACGGCTTTCCATCACGCCGGTGATTCGGCGAGCCCGCAGCGCCAGGCAGGGCTCAACCAAGTGCGCAAGACGCTGGAACAGGCGCCGATGATCGCTTCCCTCAAGCGCTGTGTGGCGCATTACGGCCAGGCGCCGGGATTTGCGCTGCCGCGCCCGCCCTTGATTCCCATCGATGATGACGCTTGGGCACGGGTTAACGCCTCGCTCGATCAGGCAGATTTTTCAATGCCCGGACTCGCCGCCGCACTTTCATCCAATTCGTGACGTTGATCTCGGTCTTCAAAGGGTATAACCCGCTGACTGCAGGCAGCGGTAAGAGGGAAATTCTGAATTGAAAGCAGGATCGACTCTGCGTCTGCTCATCTTGGCTTTCGGCCTGATCTTGATATCGAGCCGGGCGATGGCCGGCCCGACGCTCGTCTTCGATCCGGCGACCGGCGATGTGCTCTCCGCCGAGCGCGCCGGCGAGCCCTGGTATCCGGCCTCCCTCACCAAATTGATGACCGCGTATGTCATCTTCGAGAAGCTCAAAACCGGCCAGCTCAAGCTCGATCAGAAGATCCAGGTGTCGGAACTCGCGGCCAAGCAGCCGCCCAGCAAGCTCGGCATGCGGGTCGGCAGCACGATCTCGGTCGACCTCGCCTTGCAGAGCATGCTCGTCTATTCGGCCAATGACATGGCCTATGTATTGGCCGAAGCGGGCGCCGGCGGCGACTACAAGCGTTTTGCGCAGCAGATGAATCTCGCCGCCCAGCGCCTCGGCATGACCGGGACCTACTACGTCAATCCGAACGGCCTCTTCAATCCGCTGCAAGTCACCACCGCGCGCGATCTCGCCCTTCTCGTTCAGGCGCTGCTCAAGGAGTATCCCGAACACGCGCATTATTTTTCGCAAGCCGCTGTCAAAATCGGCAAGCGCAACCTGAACAATCGCAACAGCCTTTTGCGCCAGATGAAGAATGCCGACGGCATGAAGACCGGTTTTGTGTGCAATTCCGGCTATAATCTCATTGCCTCGGCGAGCGAGGATGGCCATCGCCTGGTGGCTATCATTTTCGGCGCGAGGAACGGCAAGCAGCGCGCCGATCAGGCGCAAAAGATGCTGACCAACCAGTTCCAATTGCCGGTGCCTCCCAATGCGCCGAAGCTCGCGAGCCTCGCCAATGCGCCACTCGGCACATTGGTGCCGGCCGATCTCACCGGCACGGTGTGCCGCGGCAAGCCGCTTGATATTGCGGATGCCGAGACGCTCGCCGGCTGGGGCATTTCCTTCGGCCGTTACGAGACGGCGCAGATCGCCAACATGGCCTTGCGCGGTCGGGTGCTTTCGGGGCGCGACTGGGTTCGCGAAGGGTCGGCCGGCGTCGTCAAGATGCCGGGCAGTGTCGGCTATTCGGCGATGGTCTGGAGCCTCGACCAGCAGACGAGCAATGCGTTGTGCACCTATCTCAAGCAGCAGAACGCCTATTGCGATGTCATGACGCCCGAGAGCTTTTCGCGCATCTCGGCCATGGCCATTGCGGAGGCCAGGAGCAAGCCGACGATCACGCCGGCCTCGGCTGAGGGCGTCGATGTCGCTCCGCCGCCCAAGAAGAAAAAGAAAACGGCCCGCAAGCGCAAGAAGTAGCCTCGGGCGAAATTCATCATGCAGACGCGGACGGGGGTGGGGATCGCATGCGCGCTCGCCGCGGCGTCGATCTATGGGTTGATCCCCAATCTGGCGCGTCTCGGCTTCCAGAATGGTGTGCCCGGCGTCGAGGCGACCCTGGTGCGCACGACCGTCATCGCGCTGGTGCTTGGCGGCATCGTCGTTTTCAGCGGGCAGAGCTTCCGATTGCCGCGCGGCGCCTTGCCGAGCTTCGTGCTCCAGTCGATCGCCACGGCCATCGTGTCGGTCAGCTATCTGTGGAGCGTTCAGTATATTCCGGTCGGGCTCGCGGTCATCATCTTCTTCACCTTCCCGGTGATCATTCTCCTTGCCGCGCCGTTGGTCGAGGGCCACCGGCCGGGTCTCGTCCGTGTACTGATCGCCTGCGTGGCCTTCGCCGGATTGGCGATCGCCATCGGCGCCAGTATCGACACGATTCATTGGGGCGGCCTGGTGCTTGCCGCCAGTTCGGCCGCCGGTGCATCCCTGCAGTTCTTCTCCGGCCGCTCGATCTCGCGCTATCTGCCGCCCGCGGTCTTCGGAAGCCTCGTCCATATCGTCATCTGGCCGCTGACCCTGGCGATCGCCTTGTGGTGGGGCGGCGGACGGCTCGCGATATTCAGTCCTGGTGTCGTGAACGGGATCGGCCATGCCGCGGTCCTGGGTCTCGGTGCTGTCTATGTCGCGGCCTATTTCGCGCAGATGTCGTCTCTGCGTAATGCGCCCGCATCGGTGGTGGCGCCCTTTTTCAACCTCGAGCCGGTGGTCACCACATTGATCGCGGCCGTCGCCCTTGGCGAGCGGCTCTCGACTAACCAGTATATCGGCGGCGGGCTGGTGCTTGCGGCTTTGGCGGCGGCAAGCCTGCCCGAACGGCGGATGCTGGAAAGACGCTGACGGCCCGATTTTGATCCGGTATAGGAGCCCGCCATGACAGATAGTGCCCCCATTCCGGTCTCGGTCCTGACCGGGTTTCTCGGCGCCGGCAAGACCACGCTCCTCAACTTCCTGCTGCGCGATCCGATGCTTGCCACCGCCGCCGTGGTCATCAACGAGTTCGGCGAAATCGGCATCGATCACCTGCTTGTCGAGAAATCCGACGACAATATCGTCGAGATGGCGTCCGGCTGCCTGTGCTGCACCATCCGCGGCGAACTCATCGACACATTGCTCGATCTCCTGCGACGCCGCGAGACCGGCGATATCATGCGCTTCGACCGCATCGTGATCGAGACCACCGGCCTCGCCGATCCCGCCCCTGTCCTCCACACCATCATGAGCGAGCCGCGGCTTATGGCGCTGTGCCGTCTCGAAGGCGTCATCACCATTGTCGATGCCGTCAATGGCGAAGCGACACTCGATGCCCATGAAGAAGCGGTGAAGCAGGTTGCCGTTGCCGATCGTATCGTGCTCACCAAGGTCGATCTCCTGGTCGGGCGCGAAGGCGAGGACCAGCTCTTCTCGATCATCGGCCGGTTGCGGAAGTTGGCGCCTGGCGCGCGTCTTCTCACCACGCATCGCAACGAAGCCACGGCGGCGCGGCTCTTCAATACCGGGCTTTATGACCCTAAGAAAAAATCCGCCAATGTGCGCGACTGGCTCAATGCGGAAGCCTATGGCAAGCGCCGCGAGCATCGCCATCGCGGCCATGGCCATGATCACGGCGATCATCATCACCATGATGTTTCCCGTCATGACGATCATATCCGTTCCTTTGCCTTTGCCGATGACCGCCCGATCAGTCCGGCTGGTTTAGAAATGTTTGTCGACCTCGTGCGCTCTTTCCACGGCGAGAAGATGCTGCGCATGAAGGGCATCGTGAAACTTGCCGATGACGAGGCGCGCCCGGTGGTGCTGCATGGCGTGCAGCACATCTTTCATCCGCCGGTGCGCTTGCCGTCATGGCCCGACGAAGACCACCGCACCCGCCTTGTCTTCATCGTCAAGGATATCGAGCCACGCCTGATCGAGGATCTGTTCCGCGCCTTCACCGATCAGATCACCGGCGCCGGCGCGTTTCACACCGACAAGACCTTGTCGCTCGGCTGACCGGAGGGATCACATGGCACTCAAAATCTATGGCCTCAATAAATGCTCGACATGCCAGAAGGCGCTGGCCTGGCTTGATGAAAACAAGAAGCCCTATAGTTTCACCGATGTGAAAGAGACGCCGCTCACGAAGCAGCAAGTGGCGCAATGGTCGAAGGCGGTCGGCGGCTGGGAAAAGCTCGTCAACCGCGCCGGCTATACGTGGCGCGGTCTCCCGGCATCCGAGACCAAGGATCTGACTGAAGCCAAGGCGGTGGCGCTCGCCGTCGCCAATCCTTCGCTCATCCGCCGCCCCTTGATCGAGTATCGCGACGGCTCGGTCACCGTCGGCTTCAGCGACAAGGTGCGGAAGGGGATCGCGTAATTAGCCCCGGACCAACGGCCTGGTCATGCAGGTGGGGCCGCCTTCACCCTTGCGGCAGATCTCATCGCCCTTGATGACTTCGACCTTCACACCCATGGCCCGCATGCGCCGCTCGGTTTCGGGATTCCCCGCCACCATCATCGCGTGACGCGGCCCCAGCGCCAGCACGTTGCAGCCCATGGAATCGAATTCTTCTTCTGGCACTTCGACGAAACCGATGCCGCGCTCCTCCAACAATTCAACAAGTCGCACCGGCATCAAAGGCAAATAGACCACCGCCAGATCGCGATCGAGCGGGCTCAGGACCGACATCAAATGGAAGACGTCGGAGCGGCCCTTGTAATGCGGCATGTCGAAACATTTGACATCGACTTGATCGCCGCAGATCGCCTGCAACTGCCGGGCTCCTTCGAGATTGGTGCGATAACCTATGCCGGCAATCACGGTCTTGTTGTCGAGCCAGACGAGATCGCCGCCTTCGATCTTGCCCGGAGCGGTGATCTCGCCGGCAATCGGAAAGCCGAGGCTCTTCAGATGCGCGGCATTGGCCTTGGGCTCGCCGCGGCGTGCGGGCTTCCCCATATGCGGAAGCACCAGGCCCTTCGGCGTCACGATCAATGCGTCATGCGTGTAGAGACTATCCAGCGTCAGTCCTTCGCCGTCGGGGAGTGCAATGACCTCGGCGCCGGTACGGCGCAAGGCCTTCAGCACGGCATCATATTCGCGCCGCGCTTCGGCAAAGTCGGGTCTTGAGTGAAAATTGAGACCCTTCCATTCGGCATCGACGCGGTCTTGCGACACAAACGCCGCCTCGGGCGCGCGGATCGCGACCGTCTTGAGTGCGCCCCAATTGTTGAACTCGCCGAAATCGTAAGTCATGTGCGCCTGATCCTGAATTGATGATGGCCGTCCGATGTCTCGCTCGAGAGGAGCGCATGGCCGGCCTCGCGACAGAAGTTCGGCACGTCTATGACGGCCATGGGGTCGGTGGCAAGCAGGCGCAGGACTGCGCCCGATTGCATGGCGAGAAGGCGTTTCCGCGCTTTCAATACCGGCAAGGGGCACAATAATCCGCGGGTGTCGAGTTCGATTTCGTCCATGGGCTCCAGTATAGTCAGGGGCGTTGGCTCCTGCTATCGGAAGCCCATGCCGCTCTTCCGCAAAGCGCCCTTCCAGGGCAAGGTCGATCGTCTCCTCGTCGGGGCCGATCGCGCCATCGGGCTCGAGAAATCCGAAATCGCCGCCTTGACGCTCACTTTCGCCGGCATCGACGGCGATTGCCATGCGGGGCTCACGCGAAAGTCGGATTCGCGCACGCTTATGCTCTATCGCCGCGATACCGATATCCGCAATGTCCGGCAATTGAGCCTTCTTTCGGTGGAGGAGCTTGCCGAGGTCGCGGTCGCGATGGGCATTCCGGCGGTGAAGCCGGAATGGGTCGGTGCCAATCTGGTGACCTCCGGCATACCCGATCTCACCTTGCTGCCGCCCTCGACGCGCCTGCAATTTCCTTCCGGCGCGACATTGGTCGTCGATCTCGAAAACGCGCCTTGCCGCTTCGTTGCCGATGTCATCGCCAAGCATCATGCGGAAGCCGCCGAGCGTTGGATCAAGGCGGCGACCCATAAACGCGGCGTCACCGCCTGGGTCGAGCGCGAAGGCGAGGTTCGCCGTGGCGATGCCATCACCCTCTTCCTGCCGCCGCAGCGGCTCTATGCGCATGGCTGACAGGATTATCGCCGGCGCCATTCTGGCCGGTGGGCGCAGTCGCCGCATGGGCCATGACAAGCGCCTCGCGAAGCTCGCCAATCGAAGCTTGATCGAGCATGCGATTGCGCGGCTCAAGCCCCAGGTCGATCGGCTGCTGATCAATGCCAATGACGATCCCTCCATTTACTTGGCGACCGGATTTCCGGTGCGCGCCGATCCGGTTCCTGATTACGCCGGACCCTTGGCCGGAATTCTTGCCGCGCTGATTTGGGCCGAGGAGATCAACGCGAAGGCGCTCATTACCGTGCCGAGCGATGCACCGTTCTTTCCCGCCGATCTCGTTGCGCGACTAAACGCAGTTTCGGATCGCGCCGTTATCTCTGCATGTTCTGGCGGTCGCCTGCATCCGGTCTTCAGCCTGTGGCGAAAACCTGAGAGTTTCATCGCGCCATTGCGGATAGCGTTGGAAGACCAAAATCATCGCAAGGTCGAAAGTTTCATCGCGCGCTTTCCACACGGCACGGTCGACTGGCCGATCGAGCCCCATGATCCCTTTTTCAACATCAACACGCGGGCCGATCTCGCCGAAGCCGAGCGCATCATGGCGAGCCACTCATGACGCAGAAGATCATCGGCGTTGCCGGCTTCAAGAATGCCGGCAAGACTACACTCGTCGAGCGCCTCGTCAGGCATCTCACCGCGCAAGGGTTTCGCATCTCAACCGTCAAGCATGCGCATCATTCCTTCGACATCGACCATGAGGGCCGCGACAGTTTCCGTCATCGCGCCGCGGGAGCGAGCGAAGTGGCGGTCGTCTCGGCGAGCCGCTGGGCGATCATCCATGAATCGCGCGATGAAGCCGAGCCGCCGCTTGCCGATATTCTTGCCAAGCTGGCGCCATGCGATCTCGTCATCATCGAAGGCTATAAGCGCGACGGCCATGACAAGATCGAAGTGCGCAATCTCGCACTCGACCATCCGAAGCTTGCCGGCGAGGATCCGACCATCGTGGCGATTGCCGCGACCGCGGCGATTGCCGACGCACCGGTTCCGGTCTTCGATCGCGATGATGTGGCGGCGCTCGCCGATTTCATCATCGCCCATGCTGGATTGAGAAAACCATGACTGCAGACGACGTGCTCGATGCCTGGTTTGCCGCCGGCGAAGAGCGCTGGTTCACAAAGGACGCTGCCTTCGACGGCATGCTGAGCGTGCGATTCAAGTCCGCATTGGCGGAGGCGCGCAACGGTGCCTTCGACCATTGGGCGAAGACGCCGAAAGGCGCGCTCGGTCTCGTCATCCTCCTCGATCAGGTCTCGCGCAATATCCATCGCGGCTCGCCGCTTGCCTTTGCAGCCGACGCGCGGGCCTTGCGGCTGGCGAAGGACGTTGTCGCCAAGGGCTTCGACCATGCCTTTCCGGCGCCCACGGCGATGTGGTTCTATCTTCCTTTCGAGCACGCCGAAGACATGGACTGCCAGATGCGCTGCGTCGCGCTCTTCACCACGCGAGGCCCCCGCGAGATGATCTATTGGAGTCAAATGCATCTCGACATCATCAAGAAATTTGGCCGCTTCCCGCATCGCAATCGCGTGCTTGGCCGCAAGTCGACACCGGAAGAACTCGCCTTCCTCGCCGCCGGCGGCTTTTCGGGGTAGGACACTCCCTTACTTCCTCTCCCGCCTGCGGGAGAGGAAAGGGGCCCATTGCGAAGCAATGGGAATGGTGAGGGGGTGAGCCGCGACGGCGTAGCCGGCAAATTGCTCCAGTGGAGCGATTTGAGCGGCGAACGCCGCGAGCCCGAGCGAGCGGCGGGCTGGCCCTGCCCTTCGCTTGCGCTCAGGGCGTTCGTTCGCTGCGCAAGCTCCACAGGAGCTTGCGCTGCCTTCGGCATCGCTCCTCACCCCCTCATCTCCCCCATGTCACTTCGTTCCATGGGGCCCCTTCTTCTCCCGCAGGCGGGAGAAGACAAATGCAATCACTTCAATAGCCCGCGCAAGGCGACGTCCGGATTGGACAGCACCGCGGGATCAGGCGACGCATTCTTGGCGATCAGCATTTCGGCGAGCTTGATATCGCGGGCGATCACATTGCCGCGGCCGATTCCGCTGGCCCCTACCAATCGGCCCTCACTATCAAGGTGAAACTCGATGAAGGCCTCGTCCTTCAAGGGGCGGATGCATGAGGTCACGCCATCCGACGGTATCCCTGCAATCTGCAGATTGAGTTCATACTGATCCGACCAGAACCACGGCACGGCCATGAATTGGCGATGCGCGCCCAGCATGTTCTCGGCCGCCACCGCCGCCTGGTCCTGGGCTGATCGCCAGGCCTCGAAACGCAGGCGGCGGCCGCCATAGAGCCCGTGCGGGAAGGAGCAGCAATCGCCCGCCGCATAGATATCGGGATCGCTGGTCCGCATCTCGGCATCGCAGGCAATGCCATTGTCGAGCTTCAATCCCGCCGCTTCGGCCAATGCCACGGCCGGTGCCGCACCAATGCCGGCGATCACGATATCGGCCGGAATGCGCCGGCCGTCCGAAAGCACCACCGCATCATTCTCGATGCGGGCAATGCCGGTGCCGGTGAGCAATGTCACGCCTGCCGTATCATGGCGATTGGCGATGCGTCCGGCGATGGCTTCCGTCACGCCGCGCATCAGGATGCGCGGTTGCGCCTCGATGACGGTGACATTGCAGCCGCGCTGGCGGGCGCTTGCCGCGAGCTCGAGCCCGATGAAGCCGCCGCCAATGATCGCGACATTGCGCCCCGGTGCGCAGGCAGCGCGCAGAGCCACCGATTCATGGAAGTCGCGCAGCATCAGCGCTCGCTCGGCACCCGGCAATGCCAGGCGTCGGGCCCTTGCGCCGGTTGCGATCAGGAGCTTCTGATAGGGAACCCGCCGCCCGTCGGCGAGCACGACCTCGTGTTTCGCACGATCGATGTCGCTCGCCATGGCATTGGCGATGAACGTCACTTCCAGCGCCTGCAGCAATTCATCATCGAGCAGGAGGACCGGAGTGGGTTCTTCCGCGGCGGTCATCGCGGCTTTCGACAGTGGCGGGCGGTCGTAAGGCGCATGCGCCTCCTCGCCGATCAATGTAATACTTCCCTTCCAGCCATGCTCGCGCAGAGAGATTGCGGCGCGGGCACCGGCCTTGCCGGCCCCGATGATCACCATTCCGGCTTCGCTCATGTCAGGCGAGATCGATCATGACCTTGCCGGCTTCGAGCTTCACCGGATAGGTCTTGAGATTGATGCAGGCGGGCGCGCCCTTGGCGGCGCCGGTCGTATAATCGAAGCGGCCATTATGCTTTGGGCATTCGATGATGTGATCCATCACCAACCCATCGGCGAGATGCACATGCTCATGCGTGCAGAGTCCATCGGTTGCGTAATAGCGATCGTCCGGTGACCGGTAGATCGCGTAAGTGCGCCCGGCATGATCGAAGCGGATCACATCTTCGGGTTCAACATCACCGCTGTCGCAGGCTTCGATCCATGGGGGCATTCAAGAATTCTCCATTTCATACTTCTCCCTCCCCCTTGTGGGGAGGGACTAAGGGTGGGGGTCTCGCCGAACTCTCAGACCCCCACCCGAAATTTGCTTCGGACTTCATCCTCGCAAATTTCGACCTCCCCACAAGGGGGGAGGTTGGACTATCGGCAATCCTCACCGCGTCGCGCCGGCGATTCCAGCCGGCGTCACCATATCCACCGGCTGAAGCCCATCCGGCAATTTGCGTTTCACATACCATCCGGGCTCGCGCGCCTGGCGCAGGATCGCCGGAATGATCTCGCGATAGGCCTCGAAACAGCTCGCATAGGGCTTCGGCATCCAGGGCTTCAATTCCTCATGGAGCGCAGGCAAGGCGTGGTAGGGCACCATCGGGAACATGTGATGCTCGATATGGTAATTCATGTTCCAGTAGAGAAATCGCAAGACCGGATTCATGTAGACGGTGCGCGAATTGAGCCGGTGATCGAGCACATCCTCGGCGAGGCCCGAATGCTGGGTGAGACCGGTCAGCACATGCAGCCAGGCGCCATACATGGTCGGCAGAGGCCCGACGAGCAGCATGGGCAGGATCGAGCCCATCGCGATTGCCAGCGCAATGACGGCGAGATGAATGGCAAGCCAGATGCGGGCGGTGAGAAACAGCTTCGGCCGTTCCATTTCGGGGATGAAGGTCTCCTCCGCGGGCGTCATGCGTCCCGCTGCATGGCGCAGTATGCTCTGGATTGCCGCCCAGACCTGCGGCACGCCGATGAAGCTCAAGGCGACTTTCAGCACCACGGTCGGGCGCATGATGGCGATCTCGGGATCGCGTCCGACAATGATCGTATCGGTGTGGTGTCGCGTATGGCTCCAGCGCCAGACGGTCGGCTCGCGCATGATCATGAAACAGGCGATCTGGTAGACGGCGTCGTTCATCCAGCGGGTCTTGAAGGCGGTGCCGTGGCCGCATTCATGCCAGCGCGAATCGCTCGACGAACCATAAAGCACGCCATAGGCGAGGAAGAAGGGCAGGGCCCACCAGCTGGGCCAGAAGAAGACTGCGAGGCCGCCCGTCACCAGGAAGGAGGCGATCCACAGAATCGTGTCGCGGATCGCAGCGTCATCACTGCGCTGCATAAGCTCTTTCAAGCGCTTGCGGGCGATCGGCGCCTTGTACCATTCTGCCGAGGCAAGCCCCAGTTCCTCGGCGCGCTTGGTATCGCGGCCGACCAGGCTGTAATCGCGCGGCAAAATCGCGGCGACGGTCATGACGGCGTCTCCTGTTGCGGATGAAATTAGCGATGCGGAGAGGGTCGGGCAACGCCGCGAAACACGGCTTCGCCGCATTTGCCTTAGGGCATCGTCAATCTTGAGGGATTTTTGGAAGCGTGACGAGATTCGTACTAATAGCTGCGCAGTTTGTCAAGCGTTTTGTTCCTAAAAATACGTAAAAGTCCTAAGTTCTTGCTTTGGCTCGAAAAATCGGAACGCGATCGCGGCCGTCGAAAAATTACTCCGTGTACAAACGTTTTTTCAGACTCAAGGCGAAACTGTGGCAAAATCCTCAGACGGCGATGGCATGGCGCCGCTCGCCCTGAACGGGCGGCAGGTAACGGTCGAAAACCGCACAAACGCTGCGCAGGAACGGCCGGCCCGGCTCAGTGATCGCGATTTTCTCGCCCTCGCGAACGAGGATTCCGTCGGCCTCCATCTCGGCAAGCCGATCGCCGGTATCTCCCCGCGAGAATTCGCCGATATCGGCTTCGAGATCGCACATCAAGCGCTCGATGATCGACGCGCGCCGGCGATCGTCGTCGCTGAGCGCGATTCCACGTGCCGTTGGCAATTGCCCGGAGCGGACGCCAGCACGCCATTGCGGCACGTCGGATTTGTTCTGTATGAAGCCTCGCGGAAACTTGCCGATGGATGATGCGCCGAAGCCTAACAGGCATTGCGCGGCATCGGTCGTATAGCCCTGGAAGTTGCGCCGCAATGTTCCCTTGCGCGCAGCGATTGCGAGATCGTCATCGGGCTTGGCGAAGTGATCGAGCCCCACCGGCACGTAGCCGGCAGCCTTGAGGCTTGCGGACGCGGCGAGCTGCTGCTGCAGGCGCTGGTGCGAATCGGGGAGATCCTCATCCTTGATCAAGCGCTGCCGCGCCATCATCCACGGCACATGCGCATAGCCGAACAGCGCAATGCGATCGGGCGCTAGGTCCAAGGCCTCATCGATGGTGTCGAGGACCGATTTCGTCGTTTGCCGCGGCAACCCATACATGAGATCGAAATTGACGCCCTCGATGCCGGCATCGCGCAAAGTCTCGACCAGGCGGCGCACCATGCCAAGGCTTTGCCGGCGATTGATCATCGCCTGCACGCCAGTCTCGAATGTCTGAACGCCGAGACTCGCGCGATTGAGACCCAGGGCGGCAGCCTTGCGAATCCAGGCCTCGGTCGTGCCGCGCGGATCGAGTTCGGCGGCGAATTCCATGTCGTGGTTAAAATCGAAGGCTTGGCGCAACCGCGCGATGAGTTCTTCAAGATGATGCGGCTTCAGGATATTGGGCGAACCGCCGCCGAAATGCAGGGCCGACACGCGCCGCCTGCCGCCGATCGCTCTACTCACCAGATCAATTTCGGCCAAGAGGGTTTCGACATAATCATCGATTGGCGTTTCGCTGCGTGCCACCGCGGTGTGGCAGCCGCAATACCAGCAGAGTTCCGTGCAGAAGGGGATGTGGAGATAGAGCGAAATTGCCGCATGAGTATCGCGGCGAGCCATCCGGCATAGGTCCCGGCATCCACGTCCGGCTTGAACTGCACGGCGGTCGGATAGCTCGTATAGCGCGGCACGGGGCGGGCATATTTCGCCAGCAATTCATCGGGACCGGCGGTGCCGGGCCAGCCGCACTGCGCCTTGACGCTGCAGTGGCGCATGTCGCGATGCGCGGTCGATGGAACAATCATGCTGAAGCTTATCGCCAATGGGACCGTGCACTCCTTGACCTAGATCAAGGTCAAAAACGGTCCAGTGGCGTAGTTAAGCAAGCCAGCAGCAGGGAAAGGAGGCTTCAATGGCCAAATCATTCCTTCCATCTCTCTTCAGTCGCGGCAATGGCGACACGCTCGATACGCTCCAGGATGAAATCAACCGGGTGTTTCGTGATTTCTCGCGCGGCTGGCCCGCCTTTCAGGGCTCACTCGTCGGCGATGTCGGGCTTGATCTCGATGTTGCGGAAACCGACAAGGCACTCGAAATCACCGCCGAAATTCCCGGCGTCGACGCCAAGGACATCGATGTCTCGATCATCAATGGCATGTTGACGATCAAGGGCGAGAAACGGTCCCAGCGCGACGAAAAGACCAAAGACTACCAGCTTGTCGAGCGCAGCTTCGGCAGCTTCCAGCGCGCGGTCAGCCTGCCCTTCGACGCTGATCCAGGAAAGATCGAGGCGAAGTTCGACAAGGGCGTGCTCACGATATCCGTGCCGAAACCGCCCGAGGTTGCGGCCAAAGTTCAAAAGATCGCCGTAAAACCGGCAGCCTGAAGCCCCTCCGGGGGCGCGGAGCTTGCAGGAGGAATGCCGCCAGTCGTTCGCCTGCGGGCTCCGCTCTGTTTTTCCTAAGGGCGTGACAATTCGACCCGTGGGGTCTAGCTTGTGAACAGCGTTTTAAAGCGCGTATGTCCGCGCCAGACTGGCTCCATGACAACCGCCCACTCAATTCTTGGCTCCCCGCTACCCGATTCCCTGCAGCGCTGCCGGCAATGCACGGTACGGCATCGCGCCGTATGTGGCGCCATGGATGACGAACAGATCGCCAAGCTCAGCGCCATTGCGCATCGCCGGAAGATCCCGGTCGGCCAGGTCATCATGTCGGACCAGGAGCCGGCCTCGTTTTTCGCCAATGTCATTTCGGGTACGATCAAGCTGACGAAGACTACGTCCGACGGGCGTCAGCAGATCGTCGGTCTGTTGTTTCCGCCTGATTTTCTCGGCCGCGCCTTTCGCCGCAGCAACCCCTATTTCGCAGAGGCCGCGAGCGATCTTGAAATCTGCGTCTTTCCCAAGAGCGCCTTCGAGCGGCTGGTCGGTGAATATCCCGAACTCGAGCATCGTCTTTTCGAACAAGCGCTCGATGAGCTTGACGCGGCGCGGGATTGGATGCTGCTGCTCGGGCGCAGGACGGCCGAGGAGAAAGTGGCGAATTTCCTCTATCTGCTCGCGCGCCGCAGTCGCATGACGCATTGTGCCGATCATGCGACGGCGAGCTTCGAACTTCCCTTGAGCCGCGCCGATATCGCCGACTATCTGGGACTCACCATCGAGACAGTGAGCCGGCAGCTCACAAGGCTCAAGACCTCGGGCATCATCCGGCTGGTCAATAATCGCCTCATCGAAGTGCCCGATCTCGAGGCATTGAGCGCCACTGCCGGTCAGGACGCGGCGCACGCGCATTGATCTAGGCCAAAGCGGACCGGCGGCCGGCGGGCTATTTGGAAGCTTAACAAATTCTTCCGGAGTCGGTCATGGCTTTCAAGACGATCTTACTCAATCTCAATGAAACCGAGCGCAATGCCGCGCTGATCGAACAGGGCGCCAATCTGGCGCGCGCCATGGATGCGCATCTCGCCGGCCACTATGTCATTCCGGCCGTGCAGGTCTATCCCTCGACGGCCTTCGAGGCGATGCCGGTCATTTTCGAGGCGCATCGCGAATTCTTCAGGAAGCAGCAAGAGCAGGTGAAATCGAGCTTCCTCGAAGCGCTACGCCGTCATGGCGTGCAGGGCGATATCGCGGTCGTCGACTCGCCCAGTCCGCTCATCTGCGATTCGGTGATTGAGCATGGCCGGGTCAGCGATCTCGTGCTGTTGAGCCAGGTCGATACGTCCGGCAATCAAGGGGTCGAGCTTGATTTCGTCGGCCGCGTGGTGATGGAGGTCGGGCGGCCGGTTCTGGTTCTGCCGCTCAAGGCAAAGCCGGTCGAAACCATGGGGACCGCGATCGTTGCCTGGAATGGACGTCGCGAGGCGGCACGCGCGGTTTTCGACAGTCTGCCGTTGTTGCGCCGGGCCAAGGAGGTGCGGGTGGTCCGGGTCGATCCGCAAGGAGATGAGGAAGGAGCCCCGACGATCGCCGGCAGCGAATTGGCCGAGACCCTGGCCCGGCACGGGATCAATGCGATTGCCGAACCGCTCAGCAGCAACGGCCAGGAGGCCGGGCTTGCGCTCCTGACCAAAGTCTTCGATGTCGGTGCCGATCTTCTGGTCATGGGCGCCTATGGACATAGCCGGGCCCGGGAATTCATCCTGGGCGGGGCGACGCGGGAAACGCTCAAAAACATGCGCTCGCTGGTGCTCTTCTCGCATTGAAGCCGCCATCGCCTGTCGCAATCCGCCGCGCTCAGGTCGTTTCGCCTCACGTCTGTTGAACGGGGCTCACTAATGTGCCCTCAATCCAAGCTCCAGGGCTCCAGGCATAGGGAAAACGGCCGATGAAGACGAGTGCGCGCGTGGTGGTGATCGGCGGCGGCGTGGTGGGCGTTTCGACGCTTTATCACCTGGCCAAGAAGGGCTGGAGCGATGTCGTCCTGGTCGAACGCCATGAATTGACTTCCGGCTCGACCTGGCATGCGGCGGGCCTGTTGCCGCTCTTCAATCTTTCCTATTCGGTCGGCCAGATCCACAAATACTCGGTCAATCTCTATAAGAGCCTCGAGGCCGAGACCGGCCAGAATGTCGGCTTCAAGATCTGTTCCAACATCCGCCTTGCCCGCACCAAGGATCGCTGGGACGAGTTCATGTATTATGCCGGCGTCGCCGAGACGATCGGCGTCAAGGTCAACAAGCTCACGCCTCAGCAGTTGAAGGAAATCTGGCCGCTTTGCGAGACGGACGGTATCCTCGGCGCGATCCAGCATCCCGATGACGGCTATATCCAGCCGGCCGATCTCACCCAGGCGCTCGCCAAGGGCGCGCGCAACCGCGGTGCCGAGATCTATCGCAACACAGCCGTCATCGGCATTGAGAAAAAGCCCAATGGCGAGTGGCTGGTTAAGACCGACAAGGGCGATATCGCTTGCGAACATATCGTCTCGGCGACCGGCAATTTCGTGCGCCAGACGGGCAAAATGCTCGGCATCGACATTCCGGTCATTCCGGTCGAGCACCAATACATCGTGACCGAGCCGCATCCCCTGATCCAGGAGCGCCAGAAGAAGGGCCTGCCTGAAATGGGCGTGCTGCGCGAGGCCGATTCCTCCTGGTACATGCGTGAGGAAAATGGCGGGCTTCTGCTCGGGCCTTATGAGAAAGGCGCGCCCTGCTGTTATGTCGATGGACCGAAGCCCGAAGCCGAATACGAACTCTTCCAGGAAGATCTCGACCGGTTGGCCCCACATATCGAAACCGCGATCACGCGTGTTCCGGCCTTCGGCGAAGTCGGGATCAAGAAAGTCTATAATGGTGCCATCGCCTATACGCCGGATGGCTCCCCGATCGTCGGTCCGGCCTGGGACTTGAAGAATGTCTGGCTCAATGAGGGTCATTCTTTCGGCGTAACGGCGGCTGGCGGTGCCGGCTGGCAGTTGGCGGAATGGATCGTCGATGGCGAACCGACGATCGACATGATGGGCGTCGATCCACGCCGCTTCGGTCCTTATGCCACGCGCGGCTATCTCAAAGAGAAGAACGAAGAAGCCTATGCCAACGTCTTCACCATGCACTACCCGGATGAGGAGCGCGCGGCGGCGCGGCCTCTGAAAACGGTTCCCAATTACGATCGCATGAAGGCCTTGGGGGCGGTGTTCGGCAGCGTCTATGGCTGGGAACGCCCGGGCTGGTTCGCGCCCAAGGGCTATTCGCTTTCGGAAAAAGATCTCGACATGCCGAATACATTGCTCCGGCACAATCACGCTCCGCCGACGGAGGATGGCCGCATCGTCGAGAAGTGGTCTTTCCGCCGTTCCAATTACTTCCCGTTCGTCGGCGAGGAATGCCGTGCCGTTCAGGAGAGCGTCGGCCTGCAGGACATGTCGCCCTTCGCCAAGTGCTTCATCACGGGTCCAGGGGCCGAAGCGTGGCTCGACCGCATCCTGGCCAACCGCATCCCGAAGAAGATCGGCCGTATCGCGCTTTGCCACATGCTGACGCCGCGCGGCGGCGTGCGCGCCGAGTTCACCGTCTACAAGGCACGAGAGAATGGCTACTACTTGGTTTCGGCGGGCGCCTTCGAGCGTCATGACCACGACTATCTGAGAAAGGCGCTACCCGCCGACGGCAGTGTGCAGTTCCATCCCGTGACGAGCCAGTGGGGCGTGCTTGTGCTCGCCGGACCCAACAGCCGCAAACTCCTGCAGAAGCTCACCGATACCGATCTCTCGAACCAGAATTTTCCGTGGCTTTCCGGCCAGCAGATCTCCGTCGGCCGCACCACGTCGCATGCGATGCGGGTCAACTTCGTCGGCGAGCTCGGCTGGGAGTTCCATCATCCGATCGAGCAGCAGAATACCTTGTTCGATCTTCTCATGGACGCCGGCAAGGAATTCGGCATCAGGCCCTATGGCATCAAGGCCATGTCGGCATTGTCGATTGAAAAGAGCTACCGGCTCATTCCACGCGAATTGTCGATCGAGTACTCGGCCTATGAATCGGGCCTCGACCGCTTCGTCCATCCCAACAAGGGTGATTTCATCGGCCGTGACGCGCTCGTCAAGAATCGCGAGCAGGGATTGGCCTGGAACTTCGTAACGCTGGAGGTCCAGGGCGTGAAGGATGTCGATGCGAGGGGATCCGAGCCGATCTACTCGCGCGGCAAACTCATCGGCCGCGCCACCAATGGCGGCTTCGGCTGGCGGGTCAACAAGTCATTGGCTCTCGCCATGGTGAAGCCCGAATTTGCGCTCGCCGGAACCGAGCTTGAGATCAAGATCCTCGACAAGATCTATGTGGCAACCGTCATCAACGAGAGCCCTTACGACCCGGACAATGCGAAGCTGAGGGCTTAGCCGAGCGGTGGTGCCGTATGGCCGGTTTGCCAGAATTCTGGCTGCCTGCTAGTCTTTGCATATGGCTAGAACTTTCACGGTTACAGCGCATTGGGATTCGGAAGCGCGAGTCTTTACGACGCAGTCCGACATACTTGGTCTTGTCGTTGAGGCCGAGACCTACGAAGAGCTCGTAGGTCTTGTCGAAGCGCTGGCTCCCGATATCATTGCGACCAACCTGCCGCATGTGCAGGGGCCGATCACCGTCAAGGTTGAGGCCAGCCGCGATCTTGCTGTCGTTGAGTGACCAAGGACTATTATCGCGAGATCACGCGTCTCTTGCATGCGGCAGGCTGGCAAAAGACAGACGGCGGCAAAGGCAGTCACGAAAAATGGATTAACCCCCGCACTGGCCGGGTAGTTGTTGTTCCTCGCTCAAAGAGCCGTCACACCGCAAATGAAGTTTGAAGCAGGCAGGATTGCCGAAGGCATTCTAAATCGGATGCAGTGAAGCAACTTATTCCTTCGGCAGTCCGGCCAGGGCAAGTCCTTCCGACAAGCGTTCCCAGAAGCCGTCAGAAAAATAGATGATGGTCCGGATATTCGCGATCGTCGCGTTGGGAAGCGAATGCTTCAGCTTCTCGGCAAGCTTCGCGGCATGTCTGCTATCGCCATCGAGTGCCAATGCGGCTGCGGCAAGCGCATTCGGATACCAGTAGTCAGGCCTCAGAGCGATTGCCTGGCGCGCCCAATGCAGCGTTTGGCGATAGTCGCGCTTTTCGAAATTGGCATCGGCGAGCGCGGTATAGCGGTGATAGATGGTCGGGTCGCGCGGATCGAGCCTGATCGACATCTCGATCTTGGCCATCGCATCGTCAGGTTTTCCCAGCATCGTATAGGCGCTGCCGATCGTGGCATAGGCGGCGGAAAAATTGGGATTGATCCGCAAGGCCTGCTTGAATTGCAGAATCGCTTCCTCCGGCCGTCCCAGCAGCGTGCTCAAAACCAGGCCGTAGATGAACAGCGAATATTCATCCTGTGGCCCAAGCCTTGCCGCCTCGCGGGCGGCGGCAACGATGCGCGCGATCATTTCCGGCGAGCCTTGCCTGAAGCCCATGGTCAATAATTTCAGCATTGCGGAGGCATGGATCTGGTGCGCCTTGGCGCTCAAGGGATCGAACGCCACCAACCGGCGGCCGATCTCTTCGGCGCTCTGAAGGCTTTCGCGCGTTCCGCGATAGAGTTCACGGCGGCCGCGCGCCGCAAGCGTCCAGAAGTCAAGGTCCTCTTCGGTCGCCTGCTCGGCAAGATCGCCCTCGTTGATCATCAGGCGCGTATGGGTCGATGCGGCGACGGCGCGCACCACTTCGTCCTGGACTTCGAAGAGGTCGGCGAGATCGCGGTCGTATTTCTCGGCCCATAAATGGCTGCCGCTCTGGGTCTCGATGAGCTGTGCGGTAATGCGCACGCGATTGCCGAGCTTGCGGACGCTGCCTTCGAGCACATAGCGCACGCCCAATTCCTTGCCGATGCGGGCGATATCGACGGAGCGGCCCTTGTAGGTGAAGACTGTGTTGCGGGCGATGACGAGGGAATCGCCGATGCGCGAAATCTCGGTGATCAGGTCTTCGGTAATGCCGTCGGCGAAGAATTCCTGCTCGGCATCATTGCTCATGTTGAGGAATGGCAAAACGGCAATCGACAGGCGCGGTTCCGGGGTGGGCCGGGTGCGCCGGTCGGCATTCTCTATGGCCGCCGGCGATGCGCCGATCTGGGGAACCAGCGAGAAAACGCGGATCGGCTCGGCGATGTTCTTGAGCTCGCGCAATCCAAGGTCCGAAAAAGCAACCGGCAGTTTGCCGGCGATGTCGTCGCGCACGGCGCCGGAAATCGCGATGCCGCCCGGTTGGGCCAGGGTTTCGAGGCGTGCGGCAATATTGACCGCGGTCCCGAACACATCGCCGTTGCGATAGATGACATCGCCCATGCTGACGCCGATGCGAGTCTGCAATTCGGCGCTGTCGGCGGAATGCTGGGCGAGCACTTCCTGCAGGATGATGGCACAGCTCACCGCGTCAACCGCGCTGGGGAATTCGGCCATGATGCTGTCGCCCGCAGTATTGGCGATGCGGCCCTGGTGGCGTTCGATCTGCGCGGCAGTGAGGTCGCGCAGATTGCCCAGCGCCGCCAAAGTGGCGGCCTCGTCGGCCTGCATGCGCCGCGAATAGCCAACAATATCCGAGGCCATGATCGCCGCAAGGCGTCGATCGGGCCTGGCAATCTCGATAGAGGAGGAAGCAGTGTCTGACATTGCGTGAGCGATTAATTGGAGCGGAGGCAATTGCCGGCAATAGCCCCGATCCGGAATAAATGGTGGTGCATGCGCAAAAACGCAAGCGGCCGGGATTTGGTCAGGCAAACCAGGCCCGATTTGCCAAAGAATTAGGCACTCAATTCACGCAAAACGACGAATCCTAGCCGTATGGCCGTTCTCGCAGACCGCAACCACCGCCGCCGTCTACGCTGCTCAACGGGCCGACGCGAACGCGGCATCGCACCGGCAGGCGGGGTGTCGGCGTGGCTGCAAGCCTATTTTTCCGACTTGTTCCAAAGGTCCTGCAAGGGCTCGAACCAGTAATTTTCGTCCTTCTTGTCCTTGAACCGTGATCGGTGATTCAGGCAGTCGCCAAGGCTGTAGGCGGCATTGCTCGAGCGGAAAATGCGTATCTTCTCGATTGCCGTCTCCATCATGCGCGCTGCTTCATCGGCATGTAGAGCTTGCAGTGCTTGAGCCTTGCGGTAGAGGGCGACGGCCATAAAGAGATCGGAATCCGGGACATAGGACCAGTCGCCAGGCCTTGAGCGCATGCTTCCCAACACGTCGATCGCCTCATCGGTCTGTTTATCCTGGTAATAGGCGAAGCCCAGATTCCACCTATACCAGTCGGGGATTTTGGTCGCCCGCAGAAGGAGTGTGATTGCAGTCTTGGGATCGCCGGCATGAAGGTAGCCTTCCGCAGCTTCTGCGAGGATGCCCGGCTTGCGGTCGAGAAGGTCGGTCTCGTTGTCGTAAAGATCGATCCCGATCCTGTAGTGATCGATCGCGCCGCCATGGTCGCCATTGTTGAGGAGGTAGAAGGCAAGATCCCAATGTGTCGCAAAGTCGTACTCGTCGAGCCGTACACCCTCGCGCGCCCAACCCTCGGCCACTCCCATTTTGCTGTCGTCGAGCCAGCCGCGCAGAACGCTGCGCACTTGCGTGTAGGAACGCCACCCCCAGGCGCGCGCGTACTCGGGGTCCATTCTGGTCACTGTCTCGAATTTCGCGCGAGATTCAGCCATTTTAACTTCGTCGACAACGGTAAACAGGCGCTCCGCCTCGAGATAAAGCTTGAACGCATCGCGATTCTTTGTGCCGTGCATTGTGTTTCTCCCCCGTAGTTCCACTCCAAAAATAACTAGTCGCTCAGCCCCGCCTGCCGGACGGCGCCAAGCCAATGTTCTTCATCCTTCTCAATTCTGAATGCCGTGCGTCGCCGCAGCTTGCCGATCGTGTAGCCGGGCTCCAGCTTCAAGAACTCACCGATCGGCCCGGAAGCTTTTTCGCGATTGCCGAGCCGGACGTGATTTGCGGCTATGATCAGGCGCACATTGTTGTGCGGCTCCGATATCCGGGCAATTTCCTGAAGGCTCTCCTCATAGGCCTGAACGCTGAAAAGCGCGAATGCCAGATTCCAGCGGTACCAATCCGGATAGAGCGGGTTGATTTTCATGGCGCGCTTGAGTTCAACAATCGCTTCTTGCGGCGTCCCCCAATAAGTCAGCGTATCGCCATACTCGGCAATCAAATCGGCATCATTGGGATTCAACGACAAGGCGCGCCGGTATTCTTCCATCGAAAGATCGAAGGAGCGGATGTTCCATAGAACGAAAGCCATGTCCCAATGATTGGAGTAATCATAGGGATCGAGCTTCATGGCCTTCTTCGCAAAATCCATCGCGGCTTTTTCGGAGGCCGGATCCGCCCAGCCGTGAATAACGGCGCGCATCGTCAAATAGGCGAGATAGCCCCATGCGCGGGCGAAGTCGGGATCAAGCTGTGAAGCCTTTTCGAAGAAAGCGCGGCAATGCGACAGGCTTTCGGCGGTGTCGTGAGAATAGCAATGAACGCCCATCAGATAACATTCATAGGCGCTCAGATTGGTGGTGCTCTTCTTGAGCACGCGGTCGCGCTCGGCGGCATCGATCCTTACCGCCAGCATCGTTACGATGTGCTGCGTAAGCTCTTCGCTCGCTGTGGCAAGGTCTTCGCCGCGCACTTGCAGGCGATGCGCCCAGAGCTGGCGATCATCATTGGCGTCGATGAGATGGATGCCAATGCGAATTGTCTCGCGACTGCGTTCGACAGAGCCTTCAAGCAAGTAACGAACGCCGAGCTGCCGCCCGATATCCTGAGCGGCGAAGTCCTTGCCGCGATATGCAAATGCCGAATGCGGCGCGATCACGAACAGATTGGCGTAGCGCGACAGATCGGCGGTGAGATCGCGCGTCAACCCGTCGCAGAAGAATTCCTGGCTACGATCCTCGCTGAGATTCTCGAAAGGCAGAACCGCGATGGTGGGGCGCGATTGGTGCGCTGTGTCCGTGGTCTCGCGGTGGCGAACGCCATTGGCGCGCTTGCTTGCCTTGCCTGCATAGGGCGGTTCTATCGAATAGGCGCGTATGGGCAGGATGAGGCCCTTGAGCCGCTGCTCGCCAATGTCGTGGTAAGAAATATCGAGCTTATCCTTCACCTGATCATAGGCACTGGCGGAAATGCAGATGCCGCCGGGCTTGGCGGTCTGTTCGAGACGGGTGGCGATATTGACGCCGTCGCCAAAGAGATCGCCGTTCTCGACAATCACGTCGCCAAGGTTAACGCCAATCCGCAAGGTTAAATTCGAAGCCGATCCACCGTTCTCCCCTGCGAGGGCGGTCTGGAGTGCGACGGCGCATTTGACGGCTTCGACGACGCTTGCGAATTCGGCGAGCGTACCATCGCCCATTTCCTTGAAGATGCGGCCGCCATGCTGGGTAACCAATGGCTCCAACAAGGATTTGTGTTGCGACCTCAGCGCGGTCAATGTTCCGACGTCGTCGTCGGCCATCATTTGGGAGTAGCCGACAATGTCTGCCGCGAGGATCGCCACCAGCTTGCGCTGCATTGCTTGCCTTCTACAATCGGCCGCCGCCGTGCAACTGTCTGGCGGCAACTTTAGATGGGAAAATCGGCCTGCGCCAGTCTGCTCGTGTCCGGGTTTCGTTGGCCCCAATCCTTAATGCCATGGCCGAGTCGCTATTCGGCGATGAGCAGAGGCTATCTCCTTGAGCGTTTCGCCATGGCGCGCTTGCGCTTCGCCTTGGCGTGGTTCTCACCGTATTTCATGCCCTCGAGCTTAAGCCCGTCGGGGTCGCGGAAGAACACCGCATAGTAATCATCGTAGTATTCGTCCGCCGGGTCGACGATCGTGACGTCTGTTTCTTCAAGAAACGTCTGTAAGGCGTCGACATCCTTGCGGCTGCGCAACTGGAAGGCATAATGGTGGAAGCCGATATTGCCGTCGCGGTGCTTGTGCTTGAGGCCCGTGGCGTCGGCCGGCCCGATCCAGAAACGCGTCTTGCCATTGGTCCAGCCAATCGCGTCGTCATATTCATCCGATATCCCGAAGCCGAGAAAAGTGAAAAGGCGGCCGTAGAAGGCCTTCGACTTTTCATAGTCGCTCACCCTGATGACCAGATGATCGATACCGACCACGCGCACCATTTCTGCAAGTTTCCTTCACTGGTGAAGTTAGCACTGCTTCACGCTGGATGCGCGACAATCCTGACGTCATCATGACACGGCTCTGCTAGACTGTTCCTGAATCGGGGGACGGGATGGTTGAGCAGAGTTTCGGGCGGGGCGTTGTCTATGTGCTGCTCGCCGTTGTTGGCTGGTCGCTCTCCGGCGTCTTCGTGCGTTTCCTTCCCGACTTGAGCGGTTGGCAAATCAATTGCTGGCGCGGCTACTGGATGTCGGTGGCGCTGCTCATCTATCTTGTCGCCGCTTATGGCCGCGACACGCCTCGCCGTTTCCTCGAAATCCCCCTGCCGGGACTCATCGGCGCCGCGTTCTTCTTCGCCTTCGGCTCGACGCTCTATGTCACCTCGCTCACCTATGCGAGCACGGCCGTAGTTTCGGTGATCGGAGCGTCGTCGCCGATCTTTACCGGTCTGATGGCGCCGTGGATCATCGGCGAGCGTGCGGGCTTGAGTTCATGGATCGCTGCCGGGATGGCATTGATCGGCGTCGCCGTCATTGGTTGGGACGGGCTGACGAGCGGAACGTTTCTGGGGCTCGTCGTCTCGCTCGGCGTGCCGATCTGTTTCGCCGGACAGACGGTAATGCTCAGGCGCTATCGCGCCCATGACATGATGCCGGCGATCTGCATCGGCGGCTTCGCGACGTTTATCATCGCCGGATTGTTCGGCGGCGGCTTCCATGTGACGCTCTACGAGGTCTTGATCCTCGCGCTCATGGGGCCGGTGCAATTGGCGATCCCGCTCATCTTCTATGGCAAGGGTGCCCGCTCGGTGCCGGCGGTGGCCTTGAGCCTCATCGTCATGCTCGATGTCATCTTGAACCCTCTATGGTCGTGGATCGGCGTCGGCGAGGAGCCGGGCCTCACCGCCTTCATCGGCGGGGCGATCATCGTCGCGGCGGTGATCCTGTGCATCCTGGGCGAGCGGGTCTTTGCCTTCCGCGCCAATCTTGCCGCGCGCAATCGACAGGCGCCGCAACCGGGCTAGTCTTTACTTCGGGTTACGGCTTGCCGGATAAGGGTTGGGCGCGAAGAGGCGAATCGCATCCCGATGGCATCCATCTACGACATCAAACCCAAATTCCAGGCGCTGCTCAGGCCGATCACGCAGAGGCTGGCGACGGCCGGGGTCACCGCCAACCAGGTGACACTCGCCGCGATGCTGATGAGCGTCGGGCACGGATTGCTGCTCGCCTTTGCGCCTTGGCAAAGGCTTTGGCTCCTGCTGCTTCCCGTTACATTGTTCCTGCGCATGGCGCTCAATGCCATCGACGGCATGCTGGCGCGCGAGCACAATCAGAAGAGCCGGCTCGGTGCGATGCTGAACGAGCTCTCGGACGTCGTCTCCGATGCCGCCCTCTACCTCCCCTTCGCCCTTGTCGCGACTCTGTCACCAATTGCGGCGGTCATCGCTGTCGTCTTGGCGGGGCTCACCGAGATGACGGGCGTCGTCGGCCAGACGATCGGCAGCACGCGGCGCTATGACGGGCCGATGGGCAAGAGCGATCGCGCCTTCGCCTATGGCCTGCTCGCCTTCCTGCTGGCCATCGGGCTTGGTGGGGCGATGTGGACGCATCTCTATCAATGGGCGATCGTCATACTGCTCGCCGTCACGATCTGGAACCGCGCGCGAAAGGCGCTTCAAGCATGATCGCGCGTTTTGCCGAATGGGTCGGGCTTGCCACACCGGTGGTGATTGCGGTTATCGGCGTCTATGCGCTCCTCATCATCGCGTCTCTGCTGTCGCATTTCCTGCAAAGGAAGAGCGGCGGCGCCCAGAGCGAACTCGTGGCGCGGGTCAGGTCCTGGTGGGTGATGGTGACGGTCTTTGCCGTCGCCGTCTTCATCTACCAGCCCTTGTCGGCAGTATTCCTGGCGCTCATCTCCTATCTCGGCTTGAAAGAATACTTCTCGATGATCCCGACGCGGAAGATCGATCGCGTCGTATTGCTCATCGCCTATCTCGCCGTACCGGTGCAGTTCTACTTCGCCTATCGCGCGCAGTTCGGTCTGTTCATGGTGTTCATCCCGGTGTGGGTCTTCCTGCTCTTGCCCACCGCGATGGCGCTCAATGGCGAGACGTCAGGCTATATCCGCGCCGTCGGCACGGTGAGCTGGGGCTTGATGATGACGGTCTTCACCATCTCGCACATGGCCTTCCTTTTGTTTGCGATGGGACCGGCCAATCCGATTGCCGGTGGCGCCGGGCTCTTGTTCTTCCTTGTCTTCATCGCGCAGTTTAACGATGTTGCGCAATATACCTGGGGCAAGCTCTTCGGCCGGCACAAGATCACGCCCACGGTCAGCCCCAAGAAAACCTGGGAAGGATTCCTCGGCGGCGCCGTCACTTCGGTTCTCGTCGCGGCATTGATCGGGCCTTATCTGACGCCCATGGATTACGTCTGGTCGGGGCTTGCCGGCGGCATCATTGCTGTGGCGGGCTTTCTCGGCGATATCACGGAGTCAGCTGTGAAGCGCGATCTCGGCGTCAAGGATGCAGGCCAGCTCATTCCCGGCCATGGCGGCGTGCTCGATCGCATCGACAGCCTGACCTATGCGGCGCCGGTCTTTACCCACTTCTTTCGCTACTTCTTCACATGAACAACGGGCTGCGCTGGCTGTTCTTTGCCGGGCCGGTGCGATTGCTCGTCTTGCTCGTGCTCGGCCTCAATGTCCGCCATCGCGAACGCTTGCCGGCGCAAGGTCCGGCGATCATCGTCGCCAATCACAATTCGCATCTTGATACTTTGACCTTGATCTCGCTGATGCCCTTGTCGCTCTTGCCGAAGGTCAGACCGGTGGCGGCGCTCGATTACTTCATGAAGACCAAGTGGCTCGCCTGGTTTGCCACACGGATCATCGGCATTCTGCCGATCGATCGGCAGGGCGGCACCAATCCGCTCAGCGGTCCGAATGCGGCCTTGAAGCGCGGCGAAGTCCTTGTGCTGTTTCCCGAAGGCTCGCGCGGCGAGCCCGAGAAGCTTACCGAATTCAAGCGCGGCGTTGCCCTCCTCGTGAAAGAGAACCCGGACGTGCCGGTGATCCCGGTCTTCATGCATGGCCTTGGCAAAGCGCTTCCCAAGGGCACCTGGGTAATCGTCCCGTTCATCTGCGACATTTTCATCGGCGAGCGTGTCCCCTGGGAAAAAGACTCCAAGCGCTTCATGAATGATCTGCGCCAGGCAATCGACCGGCTTGCGGCCGAAGGGCATTTCGCGGCGTGGGAGTAATGCTGGCGATCGCCGTCCTGTGGGGTCTTGCCGAGGCCACAATTTTCTTCATCGTGCCGGATGTGTGGATCAGTCTTGTCGCGATGCGGCGCGGCTGGAAGGCAGGTCTGCTGGCCGCGTGCCTTGCTTGTATCGGTGCGTTGGTCGGCGGCACAATCATGTATCTGTGGGGCAGAAGCGATGCCGATGCGGCGCGGCATGTGCTCGACATGATCCCCGCCATCTCGCCGGCGATGATCTGGACCACGGGCTACGAACTTGATCACTCGGGCCTCACCAGCATGATTGTTGGCGCTTTCACCGGCGTGCCGTTCAAGATCTACGCGGTCGAGGCCGGCGTCATCGGAACCGGGTTGAGCGCCTTTCTCGGCATGGCGGTGTTCGCGCGCCTCACGCGCTTCGTCATGGGCGCTGTGATCGCCGCAGTCGCTGGCAATGTTCTTCGCCGCTTTCTCAGCGAACGGACGATGCTGTCGCTGCTCGCCGGTTTCTGGATACTCTTCTATGTGTGGTACTTCACGGTGACGGGGTAGTTCTTCTCTTCTGTAACGGAGAAAGAAATCAGTTCTGTCGCTCGATTGCTTGTCGCGCCGCTTGAGCCAGAAACGCCGAACGTGTCAGACCGCGTGCTTTTGCTTCGGCATCGATTGCCTTCAACATCCCTGATTCCATGGTGATATTGGCGCGGACGACCCGTGCATCATTGGCAATCATTGGTACTGCGATCAGAAATGCGCCAGCTGCCAGGTCTGCGGCCACGTCCCGTCGCGCTCTCAATTTCTCGATAGGGCTCGGCGGCGGCAATTTCGTATCCTCGGCATAGAGGCTGAGCGCCTCCATGGCGTTGGGCAGCAACTCATCCAGATCGTCGGCCGCGGAGAAACAACCCGGAATATCCGGAAAGTGCACCCCGTAGGCCGAGGATCGATCCTTATGAACAACACCGATATAGTGACTCACGATACCTCCTCTGGACCAATCCACCCTGCCGCTTTGGCTATCTGCCGCGCGGTGCCAATCGGCAAATCTCTCTTGGGGTGCGGAACGACAATCGTCCTCATCCCCTTGCGAAATTTGTGGTGAGATCCACGAATACTGACGAGCTCGAAACCATCAGCCTTGAGCCGCCGGATGATTTCCTTGCTGTCGCGCTCCATGCGCAAATATATGCGCATGGAAAAGGAGTGTAAAGAGGTGGGGTGGCCGTCTCAGGGGAAGTTAGAACAATCCCGCGATCTGGCCCTTTTCGTCGAGGCCGATGATCTCGGCTGACGGCACCTTGGGCAGACCAGGCATGGTCATGATGTCACCGCAGATGACCACGATGAATTCCGCGCCCGCCGAAAGCCGCACCTCGCGGATCGGCACGACATGGTTGGTCGGCGCGCCCTTGAGGTTCGGATCGGTCGAGAAGGAATATTGCGTCTTGGCCATGCAGATCGGGAATTTGCCGTAGCCCTGCGCCTCGAAACCCTTCAGCTGGTCGCGCACGGTCTTGTCGGCAACGATGTCGTCGGCGCGGTAGATCTCGCGCGCAATGGTCTTGACCTTGTCCCAGAGCGGCAGATCGTCGCCATAGATCGGATAGAACTGCGCGGTATCCTTGTCGGCAAGGGTTGCGACATGCCGCGCCAATTCCTCCGCACCCTTGCCGCCTTCCGCCCAGTGGCGGCAGTTGAAAGCCTCGACACCGTGCTCCTTGCAATAGGCGCGCACCGCCTCGATCTCGGCATCGGTGTCGGAGATGAAATGGTTGACGGCAACCGCGATCGGCACGCCGAACTTCTTCACGTTCTCGATATGGCGGCCGAGATTGGCGAGGCCCTTCTTGAGCGCCTCGACATTCTCCTTCTTGAGATCGTCCTTGCCGACGCCGCCATGCATCTTGAGTGCACGCACGGTGGCGACGATGACAGTCGCTGCCGGATGGAGCCCGGCCTTGCGGCATTTGATGTCGAAGAATTTTTCAGCTCCGAGATCGGCGCCGAAGCCCGCTTCGGTCACCACATAATCGGCAAGCTTGAGGGCGGCCTGCGTCGCCATCACCGAATTGCAGCCATGGGCAATGTTGGCGAAGGGGCCGCCATGCACGAAGGCCGGATTGTTCTCGAGCGTCTGCACGAGATTGGGCATCAACGCGTCCTTGAGCAGCACGGTCATGGCGCCCGGCGCCTTGAGGTCCTTGGCAAGCACCTGGCCCTTGTCTCGCTTGGCGGCAACGACGATCTGGCCGAGGCGGCGCTCGAGATCGGCGATCGAGGTCGAGAGACAGAGGATCGCCATGATCTCGGAAGCGACCGTGATGTCGAAGCCCGCCTCGCGCGGGAAGCCATTGGCGACGCCGCCCAAGGAACAGACGATCTGGCGCAAGGCGCGGTCATTCATGTCCATCACGCGGCGCCAGGCGACGCGGCGTATATCGATGCCAAGCTCGTTGCCCCAATAGACGTGATTGTCGATCATTGCGGAAAGGAGATTGTGCGCCGAGGTGATGGCGTGGAAGTCGCCGGTGAAATGAAGATTGATATCTTCCATCGGCACGATCTGGGCATAGCCGCCGCCGGCGGCACCGCCCTTCATGCCGAAACAGGGGCCGAGCGAGGGTTCGCGCAGGCAGATCATGGCCTTCTTCCCGACGCGGTTCAAAGCATCGCCCAAGCCCACGGTCGTCGTCGTCTTGCCTTCGCCGGCGGGCGTCGGGCTGATGGCGGTGACGAGGATCAATTTGCCGTTCTTCTTCTTGGAAAGGCTGTCGATGTAATCGAGGCTCACCTTCGCCTTGGTATGGCCGTAAGGGATCAGGTCCTTTTCGGGGATGCCAAGCTTCTTGCCGATCTCCATGATCGGTTTCATCTTGGCTTCACGGGCGATCTCGATGTCGCTCTTGACCGTCATGGGGCGCTCCTCGGGGTTTGAACTGGTGGGCAGGCGGGGGAAGATAGCGATGGCATCGGCGGGCAGGCGGTGCCTTCCGACATGTTCGCGCGATTTACGACCTCTCCATCGCCCAATCCAGACCAATTTCGAACCATTTCTTTGGCACCCCATGGAATTCGGCCGGCCAAGGCTCTAGCCTTGCGCCCGCTTACGGAGGCTTCATGCGCGATCTGCAAACGCCCGGCCGCTCGGCCGCCTATGGAATGACCGGCATGGCCGCAACCTCTTCGCCGCTCGCCACTTTGGCGGCGGTCGATGTGCTACGGGCCGGCGGCAATGCAGTCGATGCAGCGGTGACGGCATCGGCGGTGCTGTGCATGACCGAGCCGCATATGACCGGGATCGGAGGCGATTGCTTCGTACTGGTCGGCTTTGCGGATGGCCGGGTGGTAGGGCTCAACGGTTCCGGCCGAGCGGCGCTCGCGGCGGATGCCGATTGGCTGAAACAGTCGGGCTTGACCTCGATCGGCTTCCAGAGCGTGCATTCGGTCACCGTGCCGGGGGCCGTCGATGCCTGGGACCGGCTTCTCAAGCGGTATGGCTCGATCTCGCTCGGCGATGCCCTGGCGCCGGCGATCCGGCTTGGTGAGGCAGGGGTGCCGGTCACACCGCGGGTTGCCTTCGACTGGACCTTCGAAGTCGAGATGCTGTCGCGCGATCCGGGTGCCAGGCAGCACTACTTGAAGGATGACCGGGCACCGCAGACCGGCGACGTCATGCGCTATCCGGCGCTCGCCGCGACGTTCAAGAGCCTGGCGAAGGATGGCCGCGATGCCTTCTATGCCGGCTCGATCAGCGAAGACATTGTTGGCGAATTGCGTGCCCGTGGCAGCCTGCTGACGCTCGAAGATTTCGCCCGCACCGAGGCGACCTGGGTAGAGCCGATTTCGACTCACTTTGCGGGCCATGAGATCCTGGAAATACCGCCCAATGGGCAAGGTATTACCGCCTTGATTGCGCTCAATATTCTGTCGCGCTTTGACCTCGCGCGGTATGGCGCGGAAAGCGTGGAACGCCGGCATCTGGAGATCGAGGCGATCAAGCTCGCCTGGGTGCTTCGCAACCGCTACATCGCCGATCCTGGTTTTGCCAAGGTGCCGGTCGCGGAGATGCTGAGCGATGCGACAGCCGACCGGCTCGCCGGGCTCATCGACATGAACCGGGCGATCGAGGATCCGGCGCTCAAAGTGGCCCTACCGGGTTCGGATACGGTCTATCTCACCGTCGTCGATCGCAATGGTCTCGCCGTTTCCTTCATCAACTCGATCTATGCGAGCTTCGGCTCCGGCATTGTTACCGGTAGGACCGGTATTGCCTTGCAAAACCGGGGCTGCAATTTCGTCACTACGCCCGGCCATCCCAATTGCATCGGACCCGGCAAACGGCCCTTGCACACGATCATTCCTGCGATGGTGAAAAAGGACGGCAGGATCGCCATGAGCTATGGCGTGATGGGTGGCTCCTACCAGCCGATGGGCCATGTGGCGGTAGCGCTGAACCGGTATGTACATGGCATGGACCCGCAGGAAGCGATCGATTTTCCGCGCTGCTTCCCGGATTTCGGCCAGGTCGAGATGGAGCGTACGATCCCCGCCGCCATTGCCGCGGGGCTTGCCGAGAAGGGCCATCGCCTGACCCCGGCGGTCGAGCCCCTGGGTGGCGGTCAGGCCATCGAGGTGAGGCCCGACGGCATGCTGGTGGGTGGCTCGGACCCGCGCAAGGACGGCTGCGCGCTCGGCTGTTAAGCGCCGCTAACCTCGCGTTTCGCATCTGTTTACTACTCCCGGCCTAGGCTTCTCCGTGATTCATCTTCGCGCGTGGAGGCCCCGTGAGCGATACCTCGTCACACCAGCTCTTCTCCTTCTCGGCGGAGGCGGAGGAGGCGGCTAATCTCCCCGTGCCATCGCCGAAGCACGCGGTCGAGAAACTGTCGCAAGTCGTCGTCCATCGCGAACTCGAAGAGATCGGGCGCGCGGTCGTCTCTGCCGGCGAGGCCGCCTATCACTGGGTGATCGAAACCGATGCTGTCTCGTGGAGCGCCAATTCCGCCGATGTGCTGGGCTGCGAAATCGCCGATCTCGGCAGCGGGCGTTCCTTCTCGCAAATGCTCGATGCCGATAATTTCACCAGCCGCTACGACACGGTGATGCGCAGCAAGGCGCGCGATGAAGGTGCGGGCGTTCCGTTCCAGATCGAGTATCTGTTCCGCCCGCAAGGCCGCATCGGCAAGCAGGCGATCTGGCTTGAGGATTGCGGGCGCTGGTTTGCGGGCGCCGACGGTCGTCCCGCTGAAGTCTATGGCATCGTGCGGCGCATCGATGATCGCCATCGCCGCGACCGGCATTTGAGTTTCCTCGGCAATTGCGATCCCTTGACTGGCATGATGAATCGCGGCCGCATGGCGGAAGCTCTGGGCGAAGCGATCAGCGTTGCCGAGCGCAATACGCTTTCCTGCGCCTTCGCGGTCGCCGCCATCAACAATCTCGCGGTGGTGAACGACGCCTATGGTTTCGAGATCGCGGACGAAGTCATTGTTGCGGTCGGACGGCGCCTGCGTCAGGTGATGCGCACCGGCGATGCCATCGCGCGTTACTCGGGCAGCAAATTCGGTATCATCCTCAATCACTGCAATGAAGAGGAATTGCGGATCGCCGCCGAGCGCCTGCTCAATGTGGCGCGCGAAAGCGTGATCGAGACGGCGCGCGGTCCGGTCTGGGCGATGCTGTCGATCGGCGGCGTCGTCCTGCCGCGCCATGCCAGCGAATCCAACACCGCCATGGCGCGTGCCGAAGAGGCGCTTACCGAAGCGAAGAAACTGCCCTCCGACGGTTTCGTGCTGTTCAGGCCTTCGGCGCAGCGCATGTCTGAGCGCGATCTCAATGCCCGCTGCGCAACCGAGATCGTCGCCTGCCTCAAGCAGAACCGCTTCCAGCTTGCCTATCAGCCGATCATCGATGCCCGCGACGGCGCCGTGGTCATGCATGAAGCCTTGTTGCGCATGGCCGATTTCGATGGCGCAATGATCGCCGCGGCGCATCTCGTGCCGATTGCCGAAAAACTCGGCCTGGTCCGCCTCATCGATCGCAATGTCATGCAATTGGCGGTGGGCGTGCTGCTCGACCATCCGCAGGCGCGGCTCGCGCTCAATGTTTCGGGCATCACGGCAACCGATCCGCGCTGGTACAGCCAACTCATCGAGATGCTGATGGCGCATGGCGAACTGGCAGGCCGCCTGACGGTCGAGATCAACGAGGCGGCGGCTCTCGCCGATGTCGCGGAGACGGCGCGCTTCACGCGTGCTCTGCATGAGGCGGGCTGTGGCGTTGCGATCGACGATTTCGGCGCCAGCGTCAGCTCGTTCCGTAGCCTTAAAGTGCTGGAGCCCGACTTTATCAAGATCGATGGCTCGTTCAGCGAACGGCTCGCGTCCAATGCGGACAATCAGTATTTCATCCGCTCGTTGATCGAAATGGCCGAGAAGTTCTCGATCAAGACGATCGCCGAATGGGTGCAGACCGAAGAAGATGCCGAATTCTTGCGGCAATGGGGTGTCGATTATCTGCAAGGCAATTTCTTCGGAAGCGCCAGTCTGGCATCGCCATGGGAGGCACCGGCTAGCGAGGACGAGCCGGCGCGATTGGAGCAGATCGCGACCGAAGAAGAGTCACCCCTTGCCAGTCCAGTGAATGATGAATTGCCTGAACAGGAATCGTCCCTGCAGACCGATCTCGACCGGCCCGGCCTCGACCGCCTGCGCGCGGCAATCGCCGCATTGGATGAGACTTTCCATCGCCCGGCCGAGCAGAAGGCGCGCCCGCGCTTTGCCGATGTACTTGGTGGAGGCGGTACCAACCAAACCTCGCCCTGAGGCGCATCGCGCAGCGATGCCTCGAAGGGCGCGATCCCGATAGTTGCGCATGGTTCGAGGCATCGCCTTCGGCGATGCTCCTCACCATGAGGGGTACAGAACGATGTATCCCTATGATCAAACGGTGCTAGGGACGAACATGACCATGCTTGGAAAACGATTGATTTTGGCCGCCGGGGAGGCTCGAACCATCGCGCGCGGCGAAGCGGCCCCTGGTTCCTTCAAAACGCATTTTCCTGTCGAAAGCGATGCTGCCAGGAAGCCATTGGACGTGGAGCGCGTTCTGAAGGGCGGCTAGTCCGGAAAGCGACTACTACTTATCCCCGGCCAGCGTATCGAGGCGGCGCTGCATGGCGGAGAGCTGATCCTTCAAGGCCTGCAGATCGTCCTTGGAATTGGCCGACGAAGGCGAAGCCGGCGCCTCGGACGGCTTGCTCGCCATGGCGGCAAAGGGATTGAACATGCGCATGGCGTCGGAAAACATCGCCATGTTGCGCTTGGAATGTTCCTCGATCGCCTTGAAGGGATCGGCACCCCAGGCTTCCATCATCTGCTGGCGGAACTTGTCCTGTTCGCGGGTCAGGGATTCGAGCGAGAATTCGAGATAGCCGGGCACGAAGGCCTGCATGCTGTCGCCATAGAAGCGGATGAGCTGGCGCAAGAACTTGATCGGCAAGAGGTTCTGGCCCTTGCTCTCTTCCTCGAAAATGATCTGGGTCAGGACCGAACGGGTGATCTCTTCGCCGGTCTTGGCGTCGAAGACCACGAAGTCGGTGCCCTTCTTGACCATCTCGGCCAGGTCTTCGAGAGTGACGTAGGTGCTGGTCGCCGTGTTATAGAGCCGCCGGTTGGCGTATTTCTTGATGACGACCGCGGCTTGGGGCGCCGTTGACTGATCGTTCATCGCCGCTGCTCCTGCCATCGCTTCCCGCTTGGTTTCGGTCTTTGACTGCACTGCGAAAGGTTGCGCTGCGCAATGCACAATTGCAAGCCCAAAAACGCTGAGGCTGTACGGGCTTAGGCCTAGGCCAAAAGGCGGCATTGCGGGCGGGGCGGGGGCCGAGTAGACCACCGGCAACACAACCAAGGAGAGTGCGGTATGGCTAGTTCGGATTCAGCGGTGGTCATCGTTTCGGCGGCGCGCACGCCGGTCGGCTCCTTCAACGGCGCCCTGTCGAGCCTTCCCGCCCATGCATTGGGGGCAGTGGCGCTGAAGGCGGCGATGGAACGGGCCAAGGTCGAAGCCAAAGAGGTCGACGAGGTTATTTTGGGCCAGATCCTGACCGCCGGCCAAGGCCAGAACCCGGCGCGCCAGGCGTCGATCGCGGCCGGCATCCCGGTCGAAAGCCCGGCCTGGGGCGTCAATCAGCTCTGCGGCTCCGGGCTTCGCGCGGTGGCACTCGGGCTGCAGCAGATCGCCGGCGGCGATGCCAAGATCGTCGCGGCGGGCGGCCAGGAATCGATGAGCATGTCGCCCCACTGCCAGCACCTGCGCAACGGCATCAAGATGGGCGACTTCCAGATGATCGATACGATGATCAAGGACGGCCTCTGGGATGCCTTCAACGGCTATCACATGGGCAACACGGCCGAGAACGTGGCGCGCCAGTGGCAAATCACCCGCGATGACCAGGACAAGTTCGCGGTCGCTTCGCAGAACAAGGCCGAGGCCGCACAGAAGGCCGGGCGCTTCAAGGATGAGATCGCGCCCGTCACGGTTGCCTCGCGAAAAGGCGATGTGGTGGTCGACCAGGATGAATACATCCGTCACGGCGCCACGCTCGACCAGGTGGCGAAATTGCGCGCCGCCTTCCAGAAGGATGGCACTGTCACCGCCGGCAATGCCTCCGGCATCAATGACGGCGCGGCCGCGGTGATCCTGATGTCGGTCAAGGAAGCCGAAGCCCGCAAACTGAATCCGCTGGCGCGCATCGTGTCGTGGGCGAGTGTCGGTGTCGATCCGGCGATCATGGGCTCGGGACCGATCCCGGCTTCGCGCGCGGCCTTGAAAAAGGCCGGCTGGAAGCCCGAGGCTCTCGATCTCGTCGAAGCGAACGAAGCCTTCGCGGCGCAGGCTTGCGCGGTCAACAAGGACATGGGTTGGGATCCGGGCAAGGTCAACGTCAATGGCGGCGCCATCGCCATCGGCCATCCGATCGGCGCGTCGGGCGCGCGCGTATTGACGACGCTGCTCTATGAAATGGGCAAGCGCGATGCCAAGAAGGGGCTTGCAACGCTCTGCATCGGCGGCGGCATGGGCGTCGCCATGTGCGTCGAACGCGACTAACGCCCAAACGCAGCAAAAAGGGAGGCAGCGAATGGCTCGCATCGCGATCGTAACCGGCGGCACCCGTGGCATCGGGGCCGCCATTTCCAAGGCATTGAAGCAGGAAGGCTATCGCGTCATTGCCAATTATGCCGGCAATGACGAGGCGGCACACAAGTTCAAGGCCGATACCGGCATTGATGTCCGCAAATGGGATGTCAGCGACTATGCCGCCTGCGAAAGCAATCTCAAGGCGATCGAAAACGAGATCGGCCCGATCGATGTTCTCATCAACAATGCCGGCATCACCCGCGATGCTATGTTCCACAAGATGACGCCGGAACACTGGTATCAGGTGATCAATACCAATCTCAATTCGCTGTTCAACATGACGCGTCCCTTGTGGGACGGCATGCGGGCGCGAAACTTCGGACGCATCATCTGCATCTCGTCCATCAACGGCCAGAAGGGCCAGATGGGCCAGGCGAATTATTCCGCCGCCAAGGCCGGCGATATCGGCTTCGTCAAGGCATTGGCGCAGGAAGGCGCTGCCAAGGGCATCACCGTCAATGCGATCTGCCCGGGCTATATCGGCACCGAAATGGTGCTTGCCGTGCCGAAAGACGTGCTCGAAAAGCGCATCCTGCCGCATATTCCGGTCGGGCGATTGGGCGAGCCGGAAGAGATCGCGCGCTGCGTCGTGTTTCTTGCGTCCGATCAGTCGGGTTTCATCACGGGTGCGACGCTGACCGCCAATGGCGGCCAGTACATGGTGTGATGGAGTTCTGCGATGACCGAGACGGCGCCGACGCAGGAGCTGTTTCTCGAACAGTGGCAGGTCTATCGCAAGATGGTCGACAACGACTATCTCTTCCATCGCGGCGCCTATGATTGCCTGCACCGTTATTTGCGCGACGAAATAAAAGGACCGTTTCACTTCCTGGAAGCGGCCTGCGGCGATGCCAGCATGAGTACTGAGGCGCTGCTCGGTACCAAAGTATCATCCTATCATGGCATCGATATTTCGCGGCAGGCGCTGGATATCGCCGCGCGCAACCTGGCGCGATTGCCGTGTCCGGTGGTCTTGGAGGAGCGCGACTTCGTCAGCGGTCTGCGCGATTGGCAGCGTCCCGCCGATGTCGTGTGGATCGGATTGTCGCTGCATCACCTGCTCGCGCCAGCCAAGGCTGAAACATTGCGCGACATCCGGCGCATCGTCGGCGGAAACGGACGCTTGCTCATCTATGAAGATGCAAGTCCCGACGGCGAGAGCCGGGAACAGTGGCTCGCGCGCTGGGATGCGCAGGAACCACACTGGCCGGCCTATTCACGCCGCGAATGGATGATGGTCAATGATCACGTCCACGCTTCGGATTTTCCGGAGACCGATTCGGCCTGGCATGCATTGGGCAAGAACGCCGGTTTCGCGCAGGTGAAAACCCTGTTCGTCTCGCCGACCAATCTCCTGCGGCTCTATCTCTTTCAGGCTTAGCCGGGGAATGCTTTACACATCGGTCGCAGAAACAGTTTTTCCTCCCCCTTGTGGGGGATCAAGGGTGGGAGTCAGTCTGAACATGCCGAGTAATCCCCCACCCCTAGCCCCTCCCCACGCAGGGGGAGGGGAATCGCACTGAATATGTAGTCGCGACCGAGCACTGATCCCATGTCGCGGAGGGCCGCTACGCTTGTCGGTCTGATCGCCGTCCTGATGTGGGCGGTGCTCGCGCTGTTGAGCGCGGCGAGCGGTGAAGTCCCACCGTTTCAGCTTGCGGCGATGACCTTTCTCATCGGCGGCTTGCTCGGCGTCGCTTCCTGGCCATTTCGCCCGGGCGCCATTGCAAGCCTTGCACAGAACTGGCGCGTCTGGGCCTTGGGTGTCGCGGGACTGTTCGGCTACCACTTCGTTTATTTCTCGGCGATCCGTGCGGCGCCGCCGGTCGAAGTGAGTCTTCTCGCCTATCTCTGGCCGTTGTTCCTCGTCGTCTTCTCGGCCCTGCTGCCGGGCGAGCGCCTGCGCTGGTATCACATTGCCGGCGTCGTGCTGGGCTTAAGCGGCGCGCTCCTCGTCATCAGCGGCGGCGGTGTAAACTCATTGGCGCGGGAATGGCGCTTCGGCCATCTGCTCGGCTTTGCTTGCGCGATCATCTGGGCCGGCTATTCTGTCTTGTCGCGGCGCTTTGCCGGCGTTCCGACCGATATCGTCGCCGGTTTCTGTCTTGTCACGGCCGCGCTCGCTGCCATCTGTCATCTTCTTTTCGAGACAACCGTGTGGCCGGATGGCGCGATACAGTGGCTCGCGGTCGCGGGCCTCGGGCTGATGCCGGTCGGCGCCGCCTTCTACAGCTGGGACTACGGCGTCAAGCATGGCGACATCATGGTGCTCGGCGCGCTCTCCTATCTGTCGCCGCTGGTCTCGACCTTGATCCTGGTGGTCGCAGGTTATGCACCGGCGCACTGGTCGGTGGCGGTCGCGTGCCTCCTCATCACCGCAGGCGCCGTCATCGCCGCGAAGGACATGCTGTTCCGGCAGCGGTAAAGCAAGCGGTTCGTATACGGACGTTCTTTCACTCTCCGCTCTTCCCTCTCCCCTTGCGGGAAAGGGTTCCCCGGACTTGATCCGGGGCGGGTGAGGGGTAGAACCACCAACCAACGTCATCCCGGCGAAAAGCCCATCTTCCCTTCGCCCGCGCGTAGCGCGGGAGAGGGTGGTGCGCATGTGCCGGGTGAGAGGCAGCGCCTACCCGCTCGTCATCCCGGCGAAAGCCGGGACCCAACCATCAGCGCAAGCGACACCCCCAACTCGCTTCCCGTCGCCCCAGCGCAAGCTGGGGTCCCCTGAATCATCTCCTCTGGTGGCACCGCGTCAGGGGATGCCAGCTTTCGCTGGCATGACGATCGGCTCTCATTTTTATATTGACTAAGTTCCGCATGTGTTCTAATTGGCCGCATGGACTGGGATTTGGCCGTCGAACATAACAGGGTGCCGCTGCTGGGGCAGGTCAAGGACCTGCTCGCCGAGTTCGGGCTCAGCGAAGGTGAGGCCGTCGCGCGGGTGTCGAAGTCTCTCTACCTCCTGGTGGCTGGCAAACTGCGCAAGGCGGAATCAGCCGTGCGGCGGCTCATCTTCGTTGCAGCCCGCAATATCGTGCTGGAGGCTCCGGCCAAACGTCCGGCGCAGGCGAAGCCTGAAATCTCTAGGGAGTACAAAGCCAAAGGCGCTGGGGATGGTGAAGCCAAAGCCCAGACCACACTCATAAAACTCCGCAAGCCCCGCCGCCCGTCCTTCAGCCTGTTCGACCCGCCCAATCGGTACGAACCGGGCTATCGCAGACCCATCACGCGCCGGCGGCCGGAGCCACGCCTCCAGATCGTCGACATTGGGCAATCCGCACCTTCCCCTCTATCTCGTATACCGCCAGGCACTGCCGGCAACACCGGCACCTGTTGCCGAGGACAATGCCGCCGACGACGGCATGGTCGATGCGACGAAACTGATCCGCCGGATCCGGGCCGCCATTGATGCATTGCAAGACATTCCCCGCCAGGCGATGCGGCTCGCACGCTGGCAGGCCAAGCCTATCGAGGAGCGCCGCCCGGAGCGCTGGAGCGCGTTGCGCCCCGGAAAGCCGCCCGGCTTCCGCGAGCGGCCGAAGCACGAGATCGATGTGATCCTCAAAGAATGCGACTGGCTCGCCCGCAATGTCATGCCGCCGCTCGACGACACGTCCTAAGCACACAACCATCCAACAGTTCACTCAGCCCTCATCCTGAGGTGCCCGCCGAAGGCGGGCCTCGAAGGATGGCCATGGTTCGAGGCCCGCTGCGCGGGCTCCTTGTATCAAGACGAGATCGCGTCATCCTAGGCAGGTTGGGAGCGCGATCACGGAAGGGAGCCCGACAGCACCTGGGGCCTGAAGCCCGATGGTGAGCTTGGTGCCCTTCCGTTGATTCCGTGATCCCGAACGGTCGCCAGGGCCGCCATACGAGCCCGCATGCGCAAGGACGGGAGAGGAATCGGATGTTCGTAGGGATCGATGTTTCCAAGGATCGGCTTGATGTCCATATGCGTCCGGGCGGCGAGAGCTTCGCGCTCGCTCGTGACGGCGAAGGGCTGGTGAAGCTTTGCGAGCGGCTTTCGCGAAGTCCGCCCAGTCTTGTCGTGCTCGAAGCAACCGGCGGCTTCGAGACCATCGTGGCGAGCGCGCTCGCCGCAGCGCATCTCCAGGTCGCGGTGGTCAATCCGCCAAGATCCGCAGCTTCGCTCATGCGGGAACAGGCTCGCCAAAACCGACAGGATCGACGCCGAGGTCATCGCTCACTTTGCCGAAGCCATGCAGCCGGCCGCAAGGCCAATTGCCAGCGAGGATGCCCTGTTGCTCGGCGAACTCATGGCCAGGCGCCGCCAGCTCATCGAGATGATCACTGCCGAGCAGAACCGCCATCAAGGCTCACCAGCCGCCTCCTGCTTAAAGCCATCGATCGCCATCTGGCGCTGCTCAAGCAGCACCTCGCCGAGCTTGACGAGGAGATCGGCACCACGATCCGTGGAACTCCGGTCTGGCGGGTCAAGGAAGACCTGCTGATCAGCGTGCCGAGCATCGGACCAAGATTGCCCGCACCCTCATCGCCGATCCGCCGGATCCTGGCCGCCATAGCTGCGCTCGAAGACATCCCACACCAGGCAATGCGTCTGGCACGCTGGCAGGCAAAGCCCATCGAGGAGCGCCGGCCCGGGCGCTGGAGCCCGTTGCGCCCCGGCAAACCGCCAGGCTTCCGCGAGCGGCCCAAGCACGAGATCGACGCGATCCTCAAAGAATGCGACTGGCTCGCCCGCAATGTCATGCCGCCCCTCGACGATACGTCCTAAGCACACAACCATCCAAGCAGTTCACTCAGCCCTCATCCTGAGGTGCCCGCCGAAAGGCGGGCCTCGAAGGATGGCCATGGTTCGAGGCCCGCTGCGCGGGCTCCTCACCATGAGGGTCGCCATTGCCCACCAGCCATCGCGCGCCTTCAACGTCCCCATTGCGGGGAGGTCGAAATTTATGGAGCAAATTTCGGATGGGGGTTAGTCCAGTCAATGCAGCGCGGCCCCCACCCTTGATCCCTCCCCACAAGGGGGAGAGAAAAACTCCACGTCCGCTCCCTTTCGTCACCCCAGCGAAAGCTGGGGTCCCCTGAATCATTTCACCAATGGCACCTTCTCAAGGGATGTCAGCTTTCGCTGGCATGGCGATCTGTGTACGGATTAAATATCCATCGTCAGTCTTGCCCCTGAGAGTGCGATCTATTCCGGCTTCCAATCCGGCGCGGCAAGTTCAAATTTCGAGAACTCGAAGCCGGGCGAAACGGTGCAGCCCACCAAGGTCCAGGCGCCCAATGATCTCGCCGCCTGCCAGACATCGCGCGGCACGATGATCTGCGGGGCTTGGCCCGTTTCAAAATCGGGGCCGAGAATATGCTTCTTCACTCCGCGTCCATCCCTCGACAGGGAAAGCTCCAACGGCGCGCCGCGATAGAAATGCCAGATCTCGGCTGCATCGACGCGGTGCCAATGGCTGACTTCACCCTCGGCCAAGAGAAAAAAGATGGCGGTGCCGGCGGCGCGTTCGCCCGCCGCGGCATCCGCCTTCCAGGCCTGGCGGTAATGGCCGCCTTCCGGATGCGGCTTCAAATCAAGCGCGGCGATGATGTCGCGCGCGCTCAATGTCACTTGAACGAATCCTTGCGGCGGCGCGTCTCGGCGAAGACTTCGGCATCGCTTGCCTGTTCGAGGCCGAGCTTCTTGCGGATCTCCGGGCTTTCGGGGCGCAGGAACACATTGGTCTTGAGTTCATCGCCGATCGTCGTCGGCAAGGTCATCTCGCCCTTGGCGCGCTGGCCCGCAACGACCCCGGCGCGCTGCTGGAGCGCGCGGTTGCCGGGTTCGACCGAGAGCGCGAAACGGGCATTGGCCTCGCTATATTCATGACCGACATGCACGATGGTGTGGGTCGGCAATTTGCGCAACTGGTCGAGCGAATGCCACATCTGCTCGAGCGTGCCTTCGATCACCCGGCCGCAGCCCATTTCAAACACGGTATCGCCGGCAAAGAGCACATGCTCGGTCGGGAAGTAATAAACGATATGGCCCTTGGTGTGGCCGGGCGTGTCCATGACACGCACTTCGCGGCCGGCGAAGGTGAAAGTCTCGCCGCCTGCGACCGACTTGTCCATGCCGGGAATCTCGCCGTCATTGCGCGGGCCGATGATCGTGCAGCCGAACGCCTCCTTGAGCGCGAGGTTGCCTTCGACATGGTCGCCGTGATGATGGGTGGTGAGGATATGGGTGAGCTGCCAGCCCTTGGCCTTCAACGCACGCTCGACTGCCAATGCATCCGGGGCATCGATCGAGGCGGTGGCACCGCTCTGGTGGTCATGGACGAGGACACCGTAATTGTCCTCGCGACAGATGAAATGGTGAAGGTCGAGATGCGCCATTGGGGAAGCCTCTAAAGTTACCTGAAACTCGGTAGATGACCCTTTACCACGGAGCGCCTATTTTGGGTCCATGGATGTCGTCGAACTGCGGGATTTCTACGCGAGCCGGCTCGGCCTGGCCAGCCGGCGGCTGATCGCCCACCGGTTGCGCCGGCGCTGGTCGTCATTGGGCGGGGCCACCGTCATGGGCCTGGGCTTTGCGACGCCCTATCTCGAATCCTGGAATGCCGAGGCCGCCCGCAGCTTCGGCTTCATGATGGCCCGGCAAGGGGTCATTCACTGGCCGCCGGAAGGCGACAGCGCCACCGCTCTCGTCGATGAATTCGACCTGCCGCTGCTTGAGAGCACGGTCGACTTCGCGCTCGTCATTCATGGGCTCGAGCTCACCGACAATCCGGAGGAAATGCTGCAGGAAGTCTGGCGCGTGATGGCGCCGCAAGGCCGGTTGATGCTGATCGTGCCCAATCGCCGCGGCATGTGGGCGCGATTCGACTCGACACCGTTTGGATACGGCCAGCCCTTTTCGCGGCCGCAGCTCGGCAAACTCCTGAAGGAGGCGCGCTTCACGGCGGTCGCCTGGAGCCAGGCCTTGTTCATGCCGCCTTTCGAAAAGAGCATGCTGCTGAGTTCGGCGCCGGCCTGGGAGCGGCTCGGCTCATGGCTGTCGCCTGCCTTTTCGGGCGTCATCATCGTCGAGGCGGTGAAGCAGGTCTATGCCATCCCGCCGGGCAAGCGGGCGCGGCGCCTGGTTCCGCGGCTCAGGCCCGCGCTCTCGCCGCATCCCGCGACCGCGCCGCCCTTCACGCGATCCTGACCGGCCCCTTTGCTTTTGGCGGCGGCCTATTTAAGAAGAGGCCCGCTTTTGTGAAGGATTTTTGACCATATGGATACCCCGCCGGCGGGCGCGCTCGAGCGTATTCGTGAGGAGATCGACGCGATCGACGATGCGATGCTGGCCTTGCTCGCCAAGCGCTTTGCCGCGGTCGAGGAAGTGCGGCTGATCAAGGCTGCAAGCGGGGCCATTGCGCAATCGCCGATTCGCCCGGCGCGCGAGGCGGCGATCCTGCGCCGGCTGGTCCAGGCCAAGCCGGAGAGCGTGCCGGCCGAACTCCGCGTCAGGCTTTGGCGGGCCATCATCTCGGCATCGACTTTGATGCAAGCCCCGGTCCGCATCCATGTCGGCACGGGGCTTTTTGATTCCGTCTCGGCGCGGCTTCTGCTGCGCGATCATTTCGGCGCGACGCCGCTCGCCGAACATCCCGGCGAAGCGCAGGCGCTGGCGGCCTTGGCCGGTCACCCGGGCGATGTGGCGGTCGTCGCCCTCAATTCTCCGTGGCTCGATCCCTATCTCGATGGCCGCGCCGGGCAGGCGCGGGTCATCGCCGCATTGCCGCAAATTAGCGACGGTCCGATGCCCAAGATGCTGGTTTTCGGATCGGCCGCACCGGAGCCCACAGGCGATGACGAAACCCTGCTCGTCACCTCCGGCCAATTGCCGCGCGATTTCGCCCCGGCGCCGCTCTGGCAGATGCCGCTTGCCAATCGCCACCTCGCCAGCCTGCCGGGCTTCCTGTCGGAAACCAGCCTGCCGCTCATCGGTCTCGTGCGCTCCAATGTCCCGCTTGCGCTCACCGTGCTTGGCCGTTACCCAAGCCCGATCGAGGTTAAATCATGACATCGTCCGCTTCACGAACCCGGCCAAACCCCAAGCCGGGGATCAGCGACATCGCGCCCTATGTGCCGGGAAAGAGCGGCGCCAAGGGCGCACGTGTTTTCAAACTGTCGTCCAACGAGACGCCGCTCGGCCCCAGCCCAAAGGCGATCGAGGCCTTTGCCGCGGCTGCCAAGACGCTCGCCCTTTATCCCGATGGCGCGGCAAACGACCTGCGCGAGGCGATCGCCCAGCGCTACGGCCTCAATCCGGCGCGTATCGTCTGCGGCGCGGGCTCGGATGAATTATTGCAGCTCATCGCGCATGCCTATCTCGGCCCCGGCGATGAGGCGATCTATACCGAGCACGGCTTTCTCGTCTATCCGATCGCCATCAAGGCGAATGGCGCGACTGCGGTCGTCGCACCCGAACGCGATTTCCATGCCGATGTCGATGCCATCCTGGCGCGCGTGACGGCGAAGACGCGCGTCGTCTTCCTGGCCAATCCCAATAATCCGACCGGGACATACTTGCCCTTCGATGAAGTGAAGCGCCTGCATGCGGCCTTGCCTGCCGACTGCCTGCTCGTCCTCGATGCGGCCTATGCCGAATATGTCCGGCGCAACGACTACGAAGCGGGTGTCGAACTCGTTTCGCAATTCGACAATGTCGTGATGACGCGGACGTTTTCGAAGATCCACGGACTCGCCGCCTTGCGGCTCGGCTGGGCCTATTGCCCGGAACATGTCGCCGATACGCTCAATCGCATTCGCGGACCGTTCAATGTCTCGGCTCCCGCACTCGCTGCCGGGGTTGGTGCCATCAGCGATCGCGAATTCGCCGAGACGGCGATCGCGCATAATGACAAATGGCTCGCCTGGCTCACCACCGAGCTCACTGCACTCGGCCTCGCCGTTACGCCGAGCGTCGGCAATTTCCTGCTGGTACATTTCCCCAAGGATCAGCGGCGCAACGCGCCGGCGGCGGATGAATTCTTGACCAGCCGCGGCATCGTGTTGCGGCGCATGGAAGGCTATGGCCTGCCGGGCGCCCTGCGGCTCACCATCGGCGATGAGGAAGCCAATCGCGCCGTTGTTGCAGCGCTTGCGGAGTTCCTGAGATGAGCGCCCATTTCAAGCGCGTCGCGCTGATCGGCCTCGGCCTCATCGGCTCCTCGCTCAGCCATGTCATGCGGCAGAAGGGCTTGGCCGAACATATTTCCGGCTATGCGCGCTCGGCTGCAACGCGTGTCAAGGCGGTCGAGATCGGCCTCGTCGACAGCATGCATGAAAGTGCTACAGCGGCGGTCAAGGATGCCGATCTTGTCATCCTTTGCGTGCCGGTCGGCGCCTGCGGCGAGGTGGCGCGCGAGATCGGGCCGGCGCTGAAAGAGGGCGCGATCATCACCGATGTCGGGTCGGTCAAGACGGCGATCGTGCGCGATGTCGCGCCGCATCTCCCCGCAAATGTGCATTTCGTGCCGGGCCATCCGGTGGCCGGCACCGAGCAGTCCGGCCCCGAATCGGGCTTTGCCGAGCTCTTCGTCAATCGCTGGTGCATTCTCACGCCCTTGCCGAACAGCGATCCTGCGGCGGTCAAGAAGCTCGAAGAATTCTGGCGCGCCTGCGGCTCCAATGTCGAGACGATGAATCCTGAGCATCACGATCTCGTCCTCGCCATCACCAGCCATCTGCCGCATCTCATCGCCTATAACATCGTGGCGACCGCCGCCGATGTCGAGGAAGTGACGAATTCCGAAGTGATCAAATTCTCGGCCGGCGGCTTCCGCGACTTCACCCGGATCGCTGCTTCCGATCCGATCATGTGGCGCGACGTCTTCCTCAACAACAAGGAAGCGGTCCTCGAAATGCTGGGGCGGTTTTCGGAAGATCTCTCGGTGCTTCAGCGCGCCATCCGCTGGGGCGACGGCGAGACATTGGTCAATCTTTTCACCCGCTCGCGCCAGATCCGGCGCAGCATCATCGCGGCAGGGCAGGAAACGGCCGCACCCGATTTCGGCCGCCGTCCGGTGAAGGGTTAGAAGAGCGGTTGCATCGTGGCGATCTTGAACGCGCTCCAATAGATGTCGCCGTCCTTGAAGAGAAGGTCGACGGCGACGGATTTCCCGCCTGTCGCACTAGCGAGAACGCCGCCGAGCGCCCGTAACTCCGTGACCTGCTTCTCGCTGAGCTTGAGCGCGCTCTGCAATTGCGTGATGAAGAGACCGAGATCGCTGATCACCGTCTTGATGCGGCCGTCGAGAAGACCTTGCGGGGTGATCGAAACCTCTCCCTCGCCGGAAATGGTGAGGTCGCCCTTGCTGAGCGAAGCGCGCGTGACGTTGATCTTCTCGCCCGAAGCCGCCAGCGCGCGAAGGATTTCGTCACTGGCAAGGACAGACAAGGGCATGTTGGCTTCAAGCGCCGCCCTGTCGATCGCAAATTTCGCATCCTCGACGGCGAACGCGATGCCTTCGCCGCTTGCCGCAATATCGAGGATGTTCGGATCGCGGGCGCGGAAGTGGAAGCTTGCCGTGACCGCGCTCGCATCCTCGCCGATCCGCAAGGCGGGGACCTCGATCGACAGCCGATGCTCGCTTGCGCTCACGCGCTGGAAAGCGGCAAGAATGCGCTCATGGTCGATGGTGATGGGATCGGCATCGCGTAGCGCAATCGTCGTCGGCCCGTCGATAAGGGCTGCGACCTTGCGGAAGTCATAAGCCTGCATCACCACGAAGAGCGACTTGGCATCGGCGCCGGATATCAGGCTTGAGCGTCGATCGGTGAATTTGGGATCGCTGCAGGTGAATTCGATGCGGAACGGATAGCCGCCCCAGTCGCGATCGGTGCAGTCGAGGGTCAGGCCGCGCGTGGCGAGGGTGGCCGATTGCGCGTCAAAGCGGCGCTGCGCCTCGTAATGGAGCCACAGCCAGTAGCCCGACCAGGCAATGGCGAGCGCAAAGACGAGGAGGGCGGGCATGATGGCGCGCCAGGCAGTTGAGTTTCGGAAGGCCATTTGCGCCGCATAAACCCTTCGCTATAGAGCCGCAATGCCCTCCAAAATGCAGCAATTCTGGGTATTCGGCTATGGCTCGTTGATGTGGCGGCCAGGCTTTGCACATTTGCGCGCCGTGCCGGCCAGGCTTTACGGCTTCCATCGCCAGCTTTGCGTCTATTCGCATGTGCATCGCGGCACGCCGGAGCGGCCGGGCCTCGTGCTGGGCCTTGACAAGGGCGGCTCGTGCCACGGGCTCGCCTTCGAGGTGGCAGTTTCGAACCGCGAGGCGACATTATCCTATTTGCGGGCGCGCGAGCAGGTCACCAGCGTCTATCGCGAGATATTCACGCCGATTCGTCTTTTGACCGATGAAGCAGAGACGGTCGAGGCGGTCGCCTATGTGGTCGACCGCGCGCATGAACAATATGCGGGATCCCTGCCGGTAGACACGCAGCTTGCCTATGTGCGCCAGGGCAAGGGCCAGTCAGGCGACTGCATAGACTATGTAATGAGCACGCTGGCACATCTGCGAGAGATGGACATTCACGACCATCTGCTCGAAAGCCTTGGCCAGAAATTAGGCGGCGAGACTCACGATGCTTAGATCGCGCCATTGCGGGTCGACTGCCGCGGCGAGATCGCCCCGTGCCGCTTCCGCTTCGCTCTCGCTGCGCGACAAGAGATGCACATGGAGTTCGGCTGCACCAAGCGCGCTCAAACGGCGCCTGAGGCGCTCAATGCCCGGCTGGTCGAGAATGGCCGGGAAGCGGCCCAAGGCAACCGCGACGGGCACGCCGCCATGCCGCCGCACAGCGATATAGACGGCGCCGGGCAAGGGCGGGCAGGTCGAGAGCGCGTAGACCGAATGGATGTAGCGTCGACCCGAGCGGCCCGACCAGTACCAGAAGCGGTCGGCGGATTCAGTGTCGCGGAGGAGGGTGGACGAGAGCGGTGCGCCATGAATGTTCATGGGACGTTCATGGAACAAACGGCCTGAATTGTCAAGCCCTTTCAGCCGCATTTCGAGTAGCCGCAATTGGGACAATAGGCGCAGCCTTCCTGGAAGATGAGACCCGCCTCGCCGCAGCGCGGGCATTGCGCGACGCTTGGCCGATCGCCCGCCACCATGGCGATCGCCGGAACCAGCGCGGGTGATTCCGCGTCGCGCTTGAGGAAGCCGGTATCGACCAGATGCTTTTCGATGACGCCGCCGATCGCCGCCAAGAGGCTCGGCACATATTTGCCGCCCATCCATTGTCCGCCGCGCGGATCGAACACCGCCTTCAATTCCTCGACCACGAAGGAGACATCGCCGCCGCGCCTGAACACCGCCGAGATCATGCGGGTCAAGGCCACGGTCCAGGCGTAATGCTCCATGTTTTTCGAGTTGATGAAAATCTCGAACGGCCGCCTCCGCCCATCCTGCACGATGTCGTTGAGCGTGATGTAAATGGCGTGATCCGATTCCGGCCATTTGAGCTTGTAGGTGAAGCCGGGGAGAACCTCGCGCCGCTCGAGCGGGCGCTTCATGTAGATGACTTCGCCGGGTTCCGAATGCAGCACCGGATCGCGCGGCGCTTCCAGCGGCAAGGCAGGCTGCGCGGGTTCCGATTCCGCAATGCTCAGCACCGATCCCGTCACGGCGTTGGGCCGGAAGGTCGTGCAACCCTTGAGGCCCAGTTCATAGGCTTCCGCATAGACGGCCTTGAACTCCTCGAAGCCGAGCGATGAGGGGCAGTTGATCGTCTTCGAAATCGAACTGTCGACATGGCGCTGCACTGCCGCCTGCATGATGAGATGCTGGTGAGGGCTCAAGTCGGCGGTGGTGACGAAGCTCGGCGGCAATGGCGCCTCGCTGCCATGCATCGCGCGGTAGAGGCGTGCGGCATAATCCTCGATCCTTTCGCTGCGCTTGCTGCCATCGGGCATCAGCACCTTGCGCTCATAGGAGATCGAAAAGATCGGCTCGATGCCGCTCGAAACGTTGCCGGCGAAAAGCGAGATCGTGCCGGTGGGCGCGATCGAGGTGAGGAGCGCATTGCGGATGCCATTCGCGGCGATCTCCTTGCGGATCTCCCCCGGCAAGTGCTGGGCATGGCCCGATGCCAGATAGCGCTCGCGATCGTAAAGCGGAAAGGCACCCTTCTCGCGGGCGAGTGCTGCACTGGCGCGATAGGCGGCATGATCGATGAGCGCCATCCAATGTCCGGCCGCCGCTGCTGCTTCCTCGCTGCCATAGGCGAGCCCGCACATGGCGAGCGCATCGGCGAGACCGGTGAGGCCAAGGCCGAGCCTGCGCTTGGCGCGCGCTTCGTGGGCCTGTTCGGGCAAAGGATAGTTCGAGACGTCGACGACGTTGTCCATGAAGCGCACAGCGCGTGGCACAATGTCTTCGATCGCCGCTTCGTCGATCCGTGCTTTATCCGTAAACGGATCAATTACCAACCGTGTAAGATTGACTGAACCCAATAAGCAAGCTCCGTAGGGCGGCAGTGGTTCCTCTCCGCAAGGATTGGTCGCGTGGATCGTCTCGCAATAGGCGAGGTTGTTTTCCCGATTGATGCGGTCGATGAAGATCACGCCAGGCTCTGCATAATCATAGGTCGAGCGCATGATCTGGTCCCAGAGATCGCGGGCCCGCAATGTCTTGTAGACCGTGCCGGCAAAGACCAACGGCCAGGGCGCATCCGCCTTCACCGCGTCCATGAAGGCGTCGGTGACGAGTACAGAAAGATTGAACATGCGCAGGCGGTTGGGATCGCGCTTTGCGGCAATGAAGGCCTCGATGTCGGGATGATCGCAAGCAAGCGTTCCCATCATGGCGCCGCGCCTGGAGCCCGCCGACATGATGGTGCGGCACATCGAATCCCACACATCCATGAAGCTCAACGGGCCCGATGCATCAGCGCCGACACCCTTCACGGGTGCGCCGCGCGGCCGCAAGGTCGAGAAGTCGTGGCCGATGCCGCCGCCCTGCTGCATGGTCAGGGCGGCTTCCTTCAAGCCTTCGAAAATTCCCGCCATGCTGTCATCAAGCTTGCCCATGACGTAGCAGTTGAAGAGCGTCACTGAGCGGCCGCTGCCGGCGCCCGAAAGAATGCGGCCGGCGGGAAGGAAGCGATAGCCGGCAAGAAGATCGTAGAAATTTTCCGCCCAATAGGCGCGCGCCTCGGGCGCTTCGGCTTGCGCGACGGCTGTCGCTACCCGCCGCCAGCTATCCTCGATCGTCTGGTCGACCGGCTCGCCATCCGGCGTTTTCAGCCGGTATTTCATGTCCCAGATTTCCCGGGCGATCGGGTCGGCAATGGTATCGGCGCTGCTCATGGCTACCTTCAGTGACCGTTCACTTTTTGTACGCCAAATCTGCTTCCGCTTCAAGCCTCGCCGTTGCTGTTTCCACCATTTCGATTAACCGGCGCTCAAACTCCCGGCGCGGCAGTCCGGGCGGTATGGGCGGTAGAAACTCGAGGATGATGGTGCCCGGCCGCCTCAGGAATTTGCGGCGCGGCCAATAAAGCCCGGAATTGAGCGCAAAAGGCACGCAAGGCTTGCCAAGCTTCAGGTAGAGCGCGGTTGCACCCGGCTTATAATCGGGCGGAGCGCCCGGCGCCCGGCGTGTGCCTTCCGGAAACATGATGATCTGGCGCCCCATTGCCACCGCGGCTTGCGCGCGCGCGGTGATCGCACGCAAGGCTGAAGGACCCGCCTCGCGCTCGACCGGAATCATGCGAAACTTGAAGATGAACCAGCCGAAGAAGGGGATGTAGGTCAGTTCTCTCTTGAGCACCACCGCCGGGTCGGCGAAGAGCGGCAGGATCGCGAAGGTCTCCCAGGTCGATTGATGCTTGCCGGCGACAAGCGCCCCATCTTCGGGGATATGTTCGCGCCCGCGCACCTCCATGCGCGTCCCGCAGATCACCTTCAGCCACCACAGCGACGTCGTGGCCCAGGTTTTGAGCGCTGCCATCGCCCAGCTGCGCGGCGTTACGAGGAAGAAGGCGCCGCCGACCAGGAAGACGAACAGGTTCACATAGAATACGATGTTGTAGAGCGCCGAGCGCAGCCAGAGCATCGCGTCAATGTGCCGGTCGCAAGGTACGCATCAGCGCGATGCGCGCGGTGACGAGGCTGATGAGGGTTGCGATCATCGGCACGGCGAAGAGCGCTGCATAGCTGCGCCAGGCAATGTCGGGTGGCGCGAACAGAAGTCCGCGGCTTGCCTCGCCGACACCGGTCTGGCCGGCGACGGGTGCTACGAGACTCAAGAGAAAGAAAGTAGCAATGCCGGCCAGCATGCCGATGAGGCCGGCTGCCAATCCTGTCTTAAGGAAGCGGCCCTCGACCTGGCCGGCAATGAAGCGGTCGCGCGCGCCGACCAGATGCAGGACATCGATGATGCCGCGATTGGCGTCGAGCACCGAGCGCGTCGCGAAGACGACGATGGCGATCGTGGAGAGGCAGATGAGGGCCAGCACCGCGTAGGCGAGCGCTTCGAGCACGCCCGCCATGCGTGTCAGTTCCGCCTGCCAGCGACGATGGGTATCGAGGCTTGCGCCCTTTACCTGCTGCGTCAATGCGCTCGCCAGAGCGTCGAAATCGGGATGCTCCGTCACGTCGATCTTGACCGAGATCAGGCGCGGGATCGGCAATTGGTCGAGATCGCCGATCGAGCCGAGCCACGGCTCGAGCAGTCGCGTTCCGGCCGAACGGTCGAGGATCTCGACGCCGGAGATGCCGGGCGTTGCCGAGAGCAATGCAGCTGCCTTGGCGACTTCGGCTTCGATGTCGGTGTCCTTCATCTTCCGCACCTGCACGGTCACCTCGCGCGACAAGCCGCCGGTCCAGTTGTCGACGGCACGGTCGATGAGGATGAGCGCGCCGATCGCCAGGCACGCGAGATAGCACATCACCGTCATCGCGACAGTGAGGGTTTTAAGCGGCGAGGCTTCCGGCGGAATGATCGGACCCGGAGCCATGGGCGGTGCCGGTTTCATGTCGCCATCCTCAATTCGCCGCGCTCGAGCTTGAAGACCGGCAGGCGCGATTGCTGGATCAGATGCGTGTCATGGGTGGCGATCAAGACCGTGGTGCCGAGCCGGTTCAATTCGACAAAGAGCCGCAACAACCGGTTGGCGAGGGCGGGATCGACATTGCCGGTCGGCTCGTCGGCAAGCAGCAGTTCCGGCTTGGCGATCACCGCGCGAGCGATGGCGGCGCGCTGCTTTTCGCCGCCCGAGAGCACCGGCGGGAAGGCCCGCGCCTGGTCGGCAAGCCCGACCCAGCTCAGGAGCTCCATCACGTCGCTCCTATAGGCGCTCTCGCGGGCGCCGACGATGCGCAAGGGCAGTGCGACATTGTCGTAAGTCGTCAGATGATCGAGCAGCCGGAAATCCTGGAAAACGACGCCGATGCGGCGCCTCAGCGCGGGCAATTCGCGGCGCTTCACTGCAGTCACGTCCTGACCGAAGAGATTGATGAGGCCGCGGGTGGGGCGCAGCGCCAGGAACAGGAGACGGAGGAGGGAGGATTTTCCGGCGCCCGAGGGGCCTGTGAGGAAGCGGAATTCGCCAGGCTCGAGCCGCAAGGAAATGTCTTTCAGCACTTCCGGCCCGTGGCCATAGCGCAGACCCACATTTTCCAGTCGTACCAAGAACCGGTCTCCTCGCTTCGCGGCGGTCAAACCTCGCGGCGGCGCATGTCACCTTTGTGGCGTCCCGATGCCGAACATCGCGCCAGTCGCTTAACACTTCATTAACCCTGTTGGACGTTAAGCTTGCCGGATGGCCGGCCGCCGATCCTGCCGGCGCGCCGAATCGCTCAAGGCATGAAAATGATAGTGAGCTGTCCTTCCTGCGCAACCCGCTACGAAATGCCCGACGCGCATCTGGGCTCGGAGGGCTTGTCTGTCCGCTGCCGCGCCTGCGGCTATCGCTGGGTCGAGAGCCGAGCGGTCCAGGTCATCGATGTCTCGCCGGCGCCATTGCCGGTGCGTTATTCCGAAAGCGATCTCGAAGCCGAACGCCTGATCCAGGCCGCGCAATTGGCGCGCGAAGCGTTTCACGCCAATCGCCGCCGCAGTGTTGCCGAGCGCCGCGCTTGGGCCTGTTTTGCCGCAGGCCTCATTCTCCCCGTCATCTTCCTTGCTTTCTATCCCGACATGGTGGTCAGGGCCGCACCGGCGGCGGCGCGGCTTTATGAGAAGGCCGGCATTAAGGTCAATATCTATGGGCTGGAAGTGCGCCACGTACAGCAGGAACATGTGATCGTCGACGGCGTGCGCGTCCTCGCCATCAAGGGCGAGATCGTCAATGTCTCCGATGTCGACCGCAAGATCCCGGCGCTGCGCTTTGGCCTCAGAAGCCCCAGCGATGGCGAGCTTTATGCCTGGACGGTCGAATCGGCGGTCAGACCTTTGAGGCCCGGCGAGGCCACCAGTTTTTCGACCCGCGTCGCCTCGCCGCCGGAAGCCGCCCAGAAGGTTGAAATTCGCTTTGCCCGGCTTGATGAAATCGGCTCAAATGCCGCGCCATGAGCCCTATCACAATTGACGGCCACGACATTGCCGTCCTGTTTTCCGAAGACGAGATCGCCAAGCGTACCCAGGAACTCGCCCGCGATATTGCGGCGCGCAAGCCGCATCGCCTGCTCGTCGTGCCGGTGCTGAAAGGCAGCTTCGTTTTCGCCGCCGATCTCATCCGCGCAATGCATCGCGCGCAATTATCGCCCGAGATCGATTTCATGATGCTGGCGAGCTACCGCAAGGGGACGCGCTCGTCTGGCCGCGTCGAGGTCTTGCGCGACATCGAGGCCGATGTGCGCGAGCGAGACGTTTTGCTCATCGATGACATTCTCGAATCGGGCCGCACGCTCGCCTATGCCAAGGATCTGCTTGCCGCGCGCGGTGCCAAACGCGTGCTGACGGCGGTGCTCCTCGAAAAGCCGGGCCACCTTGCTGCCGACATCGAGGCCGACTTCCGCGGCTTCGTCTGCCCCGACAAATTCGTCGTCGGCTACGGCATGGACATGGCGCACCAGTTCCGCGAACTGCCCTTCGTCGGGCATGTGCTTAGGCCGACATAGGTCGTCGCCTTCCCTCTCCCATTGCGGGAGAAGGAAAGTATCAATCTCAGTCCCCGATCGGCTTGCCGTCCGTCGAGCAGTTGAACTCCTTGGCCGCCGGCCATTCGACCATGGCATCATTGCCCTTGTTCCAGAAGACGATGCCGCCGTCGCCCTCATAACGCGCACCCGAGCCTGACATGCCCTGGACCAGCGTCTCCGCTTGTTCCGGCATCGGCGGGCGGGTGACGAGGTTCATGGTCGCAGGATCGGTCTCGAAGAACGTCGCGTAGAAACTCGTCTTTGCCGCATCATCGCAGGCGAAGACAAACGTGCCGGTGGCGATCGGCGCGAAGCCGTATTTGGCGCCCATGACGGCGATGCGGGTCTTGTAGCTTTGAAGCGTGCAGGCCTTGGGGTCGGCATCCTCGCCGCAAGCATTGCGGCTGTCGATCCATTTCGCCTGGCTGGCGCGAAGCTCGGCTTGATCCGCGCCCGAAACCTGCTCCATCGCCTTCTTGAAATCAGCGGCGAGACTGCGGTCAAGGGTCGCGAGCTGATCGTCACCGCAGACCAGCTTTTCGATCTTTTGCGTCGCCTTGCTGCAATCGAAACTCGCATCCGCGGCGAAGGCCGAAGGCGATAGCAGAGCCGCGAACGCGACGGCCGGAATGCAGAGCCTGACGAACGCCATATGAAGCCTCCCTGACCTTTCGCAGACACTGCGTCGCCGGTGTGCTCATTGTCAATTTTGACAAGCGATTGAGGAAATCGGGTGGAAGCTGATAGGCTATCCCCATGCCCGATCCGTCACAGACCAGAGCATTCGGTTTTGCTTCTGCGATCGATGTGCCGATCCCCTATATCCAGCGCACGCGCGACTATTATCAGGGCTTGGGCTTTGGCGCGCCTTATGAATGGGCGCATTATGCCGATGTGCCGTTTGCGCCCTTGCGGAAGCCGCTTGACGAATCCCGCGTCACGATCATCACCACTGCTGCCCCTTACCAGCCAGACAAAGGCGACCAAGGACCGGGCGCGCCTTACAATGCCGCGGCGAAATTCTTCTCCGTCTATTCCGGCGCAACCGACACTGATCCGGATTTGCGCATTGCGCATGTGGCGATCGACCGCCAGCACACCACGGCGGAAGACCAGGGAAGCTATTTTCCGCTCGCCGCCTTGCGCCGCGCCGCCAAGGCTGGCCGCATCGGGGAAATTGCGCCGCGTTTTCATGGTGCGCCGACCAATCGCAGCCATCGCGTGACGCTCGAGACCGATTGCCCGGAACTCGTGACGCGCTGCCGAGCCGATCGCGTCGATGCCGCGTTGCTCGTCGCCAATTGCCCGGTCTGCCATCAAACGGTGAGTCTCGCGGCGCGCGCGTTCGAGGCGGAGGGTATCGCAACCGTCGTCATGGGCTGTGCGAAAGACATCGTCGAATATGTGGGCGTGCCGCGCTTCGTCTTTTCCGATTTTCCGCTCGGCAATGCGGCAGGCCGGCCGCATGATCGCCAGAGCCAGGACGAGACGCTCGACCTTGCGCTGACATTGCTCGAGCGCGCCTTCGCCCCGCGCACGACCGTGCAGAATTCCTTGCGCTGGAGCGATGATCCTTCCTGGAAGCTCGATTATGCCAATATCGAGGCGCTCTCAGCCGAAGAGATCGCCCGCCGCCGCGCCGATTTCGACCGGCAGAAGGAAATCGCCACGACCGCGCGTAGCCGATAATTCGGATTTATCCGGGCTGCCACTCATACTCCATCTGCCGCGCCGTGGCGCGGGCGGCGTCGAGCCCGAGCATGCGGGAGACAAGATGCAGGCTCATGGCGATGCCGGCCGAAATCCCCGCCGAAGTCACAATCGCGCCGGTATCGACGAAGGCTGCATTCTCGGCAATCTGCAAATGCGGATGGTCGCGGCGCAGTTCTGGGATGTCTTCCCAATGCGTCGTCGCCTGCCGGCCATCGAGGAGGCCGAGCTTGGCGAGTATAAAAGCACCGGTGCACACCGAAGCCGTGAGCGGCGCCTTCGCCGCTTGCCGCTTCACCCAGGCAAGCGTTATCGGGCATGCGAGCGGCGCCGTCATGACGCCGCCCGGCACGATCAGGATGTCGGGCTCCGGCGCATCGTCGAAGCCGAAGCCCGGGATCACCATCAATCCGTGGCGCGCCCGCAAGGGCCCGCGCGCGCAGGCGATCGTTGTCACTTCAAATGGTGCATGCCCGTGCGCCGCCCAGTGGATGCGCCCCGCTACCGAGAAGACCTCGAAAGGCCCGGCAAAATCGAGCACCTCGACATCGGGAAAGAGCAGAATCGCGACACGCAAGGGCCGCTCGCGCAATCGCGCTTTCAACAGATCGTCAGTCATTGGATAGTCTCCGTCAGGCTTCGAGACTGTCGTGCCAGGCCGAATTGAAGCGGCGCCGGTAATCGCCGGGCGTGACACCCAATCGGCGCGTCATGGCGCGGGCCATGACATCGGCGCTGGCAAAGCCACATTGCGATGCGACCCGCTCTATGGGATCGGCGGATGCCTCGAGCCTGCGCCTTGCCGCCTCGAGCCTGGCGCGTTCGACGAATTTCGCCGGGCTCAGCCGTGCCGTCTCCTGGAAGACGCGGGCGAAATTGCGCGGGCTCATGCCGGCGCGCGCCGCCAATGAAGTCACCGAGAGATCGGCGTCGAGATGGGCCAGGATCCAGTCGCGCACCCGATCGAGTGGCGGGTGGAAGGCGGCGTCGAGTGCAAGGTCGGCGCCGAATTGCGATTGGCCGCCCGGCCGCTTGCGGAACACGACCAGTTCCTGCGCGGTGCGGAGCGCAAGCTTCGCTCCGTGATCCTCTTCGATCATGGCGAGCGCCATGTCGATCCCGGCGGTGACGCCGGCCGAGGTCCACACGCCCGTATCCTTGATGAAGATCGGATCGCGCTCGATCGCAGCACCGGGATGGCGTGCGGAGAGCCGGTCGCACCAGTTCCAATGCGTCACCGCGCGGCGGCCGTCGAGGAGTCCCGCGGCGGCGAGCAGGAAGGCGCCGGTGCAGATCGAGCCGATGCGGCGGAAGCGCGGTGCCATACGCTTCAGCCAGGCGATGACTTTCGGATCGTCGCAGAGCGCATGAATGCCGGCGCCGCCGGCAATGAGGAAAGTGTCGATGGATTTGAGCCCGGCGAGTTCGCAGCCCGGCTGAAACGGCAGGCCGGACGAGCTTTTGACCGTGCCAGGCCGCGGCGCCACCGTCACGACTTCGTAGGGCGGCGGGCTTGCCTCGGCGAGAGCTGCCGCCGTGGCAAAGACGTCATGCGGGCCGGCAATGTCGAGCAATTCGACATTGTCGAAGACGAGGATGGCAATCTTGCGCGGGGCTTTCATGATCCCCTTCTTGGCGCGAAACGGTCTTGGCCGAAAGGACAATCAACCGACGATTCCTGCCAAGCGTGACAGGAGCGTTACGCGCCTCTTCCCCCGTCATCGCATCGTCAGACCGCGAGCGTTATATTACCTGACGTCGTTTCGCCGCATGAGGGAGGACGTCATGAAGCTGAAGCAGCTCCGCATTGCCACCTTCAACCTCTACAACCTCAACGAGCCGGGTCTGCCGATCTATACCGACCCCGATGGGTGGAGTCAGGCCGAGTATGATAGGAAGATCGACTTCACCCAGAGGATGATCCGCGCGCTCAAGCCCGACATCCTCGGCCTGCAGGAATTGTGGCATGCAGCCTCGATCACGCGGGCGCTGCAGGCTTCGGGACTGAGCGCCGACTATGACCTCCTCGCTCCCGCCGATGCCGCGGGAGGCCACATCGTGTGCGCCGCGCTCGTGAAGAAAGGGTTGGTGGAGGGAACTCCTGACTGGATCGTGAAATTTCCGGAGAAATTCATTCTCCAGAGTTCGGGCGATGATGCACAGACGCCTTCCATAAAAGTTGCGATCAAGAGTTTTTCGCGACCGGTTCTGCATTTTACGGTGCGCCCGCGCGAGGATCAGCCTGCCGTCCATGTCTATGTCTGCCACTTCAAATCGAAGGGCCCGACGAAAGTCTTCCAGGAAGACTGGTTCAAGGCCGACAAACTGACCTACCAGAAGCATGTGAACGGCATCGGCGGGGCCTTGTCGACCATCCGGCGCACCGCCGAGGCCGCGGCGCTTCGCTTCATGCTGACGGAGCAGATGAAGGGCACACGCACCGCCGTAATCGTGCTCGGCGACATCAATGACGGCCAGCACAGCAATACGGCCAATATCCTCACCGAGCAGCCGCGCTATCTCGTCGGCGATTCGATGGGCGGCGGCGATGTCAGCCTCTACACCGCCCAGACCTTGCAGGAATACCGCAGCACGCGCGACGTCTATTACACCCACATCCACCAGGACATCATGGAATCGCTCGATCACATCCTGGTCAGCGAGGAATTCTACGACAACAGCCGCCGGCGCCTGTGGATGTTCGACGGCATGTCGGTCAACAACGACCATCTCAACAGCGAGAAGCACAAGGAGGATGGGTCGAACGACCACGGCATCATCTGCGCCAGCTTCACCTACAAGCCCATCCACGCGGAAGCCGAGGCGATCGTGGCGGCCGGCATGCGGTAGGGCGCTTGCGCTTTACGCGGCGGTCGCAATTTCAAGAGGTTTCTGTCGGCCCGGATCTTGGGTCTTCTGCGGTCCCATCTTCCGGTGCGACAGGCTCGACTTCCTCGCCATAAGTGTCGATCAGTTCGGCCAGGGGATCGCCCGTGGAATCGGGTTTCTTTTCGGGCGCGGGGGCGGGCTCCGGCTTATTCTCTTCGCTTGGCGTCTTTCCCCGAGGCATGGTTGGTTATCTCAAATAAAGCCTTCCGAATTGCCTACGCTTTCAAGGCTTTCGGGTTCACTCCCGGTTCACAATTAATTTGATCGTCACGCGTCAGTCTTTCCTTGCCACGCCCCGGCAATGCGCGCAGTCTCGCCACACAGCGCTCCCGCTTGAAGGCCGATGCGATGGGAGGCATTCATGTCCGCTCTTCAAGAACGAGTTTACCGCTTTGTGTCCGACGCTTTCATTGCCGGCCGCGCCATTGATCCGGACGAGGCCGCGACGTCATTGCAGAAAACCTTTCCCGATATTGCGCATGCCGAACTTGCCGATACCGTCCTTCGCGCCGCGAATGGCATCGGCGTCCGCCTGAAGAAGGTTCCCGCCTAACACGCCCCGCGCAATGGCGAGGGTCTCCGCATCCATCGCGCTCGCTGTGCCGGTCTTCACGCGCCGCCATGCGTCATGATAATCGCTGATGCATTGCGCCTGCTGTTCGGCGTTCCAGCGCGGCCATGGCCGGTCGAGCGCGGCCCGCCAGTCATAGGCGCCGCGGCGCGATCCGGTCATGACCCAGGCGCGCACCTGCGCGGCGAGGCTTGAGGCGATATAGCGAAATCCCCAATGCTGATACTGCCAGACATGCGCCAGTTCGTGGATCAGCACGCTCATCCCCGCGTCGCTTAAGTTCAGCGTATCGCCGGCGAAATGAACAGGCTGCAGGTTGATGCGGTTGCCGACCGCCGTGGCCGAGAATGTGGCAAGCAGGCTACCGCGTGCGATCCTCACCGCGCCATAGTCGATCGCCCCGCCGAAAATCTCGCGGGCATAGGCAATCTCGTCACGGGCAAGCGCTCGAAGCTTCATGGCTTCATGTATCACGTCTTCGCCCCGCGCCAGCGGGGAGAAGAGGGGCCCCCATGGAACGACGTGACATGGGGAAGATGAGGGGCACCCGGTCCCTTTGGTCGCAGTGTCCATTCGCCCCTCACCTCCCCATCGCGCGCAAACGCGCGATGGGTCCCTTCCTCTCCCCGCTCATCGCGGGGCGAGGACGGTATCGCACAAGGCGCCGCAGTCTCATGGCTACTGTGTCAGGATCGAAATGCGGCCGAAATCATACTTCTTGTAAGGCCGTCCCCAGGGGTCCTCTCCCTCTTGCGGCCGCATCGTACCGGCCAAGACAGTCTCGGCGCCGGCGAGCGCCACCGGCAAAAGCTCCTTCGCCTGGCACGGCGCATTGTGGCAGGGCATCAGGAAATCGAATTCGTCGTAATGGCGCATGAGCAGTTCATAGCTGTCGCGCAGCGCGCCGACATCGCCGCCATCGAGATGCGACCACACCGCGCCTTCGAGCAGGATGTCGCCCGAAAACAGGATGCGATGCGTCTCATCGAGCAGGCAGATGTGGTCCGGTGCCTCGCCCGGCGTGTGCAATACCTTCAGGCGGATGCCGCCGAGCTCGATCGTCTCGCCGTGCTTTAGCCAGCGCGAAACGGGGAAGGGCGGCAGGCTCGCCTTGTCGCGCGCGAAGCCCTTGGGCCAGGGCGGCGTCACCACCTTGTCGTTGATAAGCTCCCAGAACAGCGTCTCCTGCGGCGCGCCATCTCGCGAAAGTTTGCGCGAGCGCGGATGATCGAAGATCATGATCTCATCGAAGAGATGATTGCCGCCCAGGTGATCGAGATGCGTATGCGTATTGATCACGGTCACGGGCAGGCGCGTTAGTTGTTGGACGACCGCTTTCGGATTGCCGATGCCGCAGCCGGTATCGATGAGAATGGCACGGGTTTCGCCAATGAGCAGGTTCAGAACCGTATGCTCGTAATGGCGCGGCTCCATGATGGCATAGAGATAGTCTGCGACCTTGACGACTTCGAACCAGTCGTCATCGACTACGACGCGCTGGGGCTGGGGGAGGGAGTGTTTGGGCAATTTGTCCAACATGCAAATTGCGAATAGCCGCCTCAAAGGATCGTACAGATGACGAATGCGGCAGCTAGACGCTTAAGGAATGCGGCGCCCTCGGCCGATTGTCCCATAAGATCGTCAGACCCGAAGAGTGCTGCGGAGACTCATGCGCCTCTAGAGCGCCGGGTGTTCATTTGGAATCGAAATTGGTCACAAATCAGGCTGAAGGTGATTCAAGGTTTGCGGAGGTGATTTGCCATGCCGCATCCTTTGTCGAATGACCTGCGTGAGCGTGTAGTTGCGTTTGTTGAGGCCAGGCATGCGCAATGAGGCTGCCGCCCACTTCAGGACATCGGTGTCTTTTGCGGTGAACCTGATGAAGCTCTGGCGCGAGACAGGCAGTGTCGACCCGAGGCCGCGTGGCGGCTTCCGGCATGGCAAGCTCGGCCCCCACAAGGACTTCATCCTGGCTGCTGTTGCGGCCAACAGTGACATCACCATGCCTGAGTTGGCGGAAAAGCTGGCGAAGGCGTCAAGGCTGACCCGTCGAACCTTTCCGAAATTCCTGATCGCCTCGGGGCTCAGCTTCAAAAACTCTTCGGGCAAGCGAACAAGACGAGTCTGAACTGGCCAAGGCGCGGGCGCAGTGGAGGAGAGCCGCCAGCCGATCGGAGAACATCGTGGGCGCTGATCTTCATCGACGAAACGGGCACCACGACAAAGATGACCCGCCTGCGCAGGCGCTCAGAAGGGCGAACGGTTGAACAGCAAGGCTCCTTCGGCCTGGGCACGCAGACCTTTATGGCGGGCCTCAAATGTGATAGCCTCATGCCCCCTGGGTCGTTGACGCACCGATGAACCGGGCGATCTTTGAGGTCTATGTCGAAACTCAGCTCGCGCCCGCCATCAAGCCAGGCGACGTCGTCATCCTGGACAATCTCTCCAGCCACAAGAGCGAGCGGGCCGAGAAGGCTATCCGCGCACGAGGCGCATGGCTTCTCTTTGCCGCACATAGTCCGACCTGGCCAATCGAGATGGCCTTCTCGAAACTCAAAGCCCATCTCCGCAGCGCCGCCAGAACCATCGACCATCTTTGGAAGGCGTATCAGCAGCATCTGCGAAATCTTCACACCTGAAGAATGCCAACTACTTCTCCGCAGCCGGATACGGATTCAACTGACCGCCTCGATGCTCTAGCTCGCGTCTCACCAATAAGCTCGATTACCCACTTTTCGTAATGTTGTGGCACTTCTCATTCGAGCCCCTCCAACGCAGCCAAAACGGCGCTGGCCAACATTGCATGACCAAGTGCCGACTGAACTGCATCGTGAGCGAAGATATCGGACGCCGGCAACGACCTAGCGCTGGATATCTACGGGAGCAAAGCGCGACAGCTTTTCGATCGTCGATTATTGCGGCCCCCTCAATTTCCAGTGCGCAAGAATATTTGCCGCCTCGCCATCGTCGAGAGTTTCTGCGGCTGGGCCGGCGACTAGCGCCGCGAAGGTTTTCTTTCGGACTGCTAGAGGCAAGACAGTTGAGGTCGGAAATTGCGAGGGAGCGGACCACCAGAGAGTCGTCGCGGCCGGTGCGCTTATCAATTCGGAGTTCGGTCAGGACGCTATCCGCCAGCAATACTCGATGTGGAGGCCCCTTAACACTGTGTTGGCCATCCGCTGGCGCTCGTTAATGAGGGCGCTCGTGTCGGCAACAATTCGTACTGAGTGATCAGTAAGGCAGGATGGGCTCATCGGCCAGCTCCCCTGACCCTCAAAGCCGTCCAACAACTCTCTTAGCTCGACCCTATCCAGATGTAGCATGCGGGCAATTGGCCTCGCCAAGGATCCCCTTCTGGAATACGGCGTTGACCAAAAGCCCTAACCTGAGGCTGGTGGGCCTATCGGAGTCCGACTTTCTCCAAGTCGGGAGCTACCAAGTCTAGAACTTGGGGCGCACCATTCCCGGCAATGTTGCCGTAGTGCAGGAACCAATCCCAGGTTCCGCTTTGTGCCATGCGGAGTGAAAGGTCCTCGAGGCGACGCCATAACGGCCTCGCGCGAAACGCCGAAGGCATGCGTTAGGATGATGACGTGGCGGCGCGTAGAGTCCCGAGCCCGCCGCCGTCACCTCTTGAATTTTTGCAGATTACCGTCGTGCGCGCGGGCATCAGGAATGCGAAATTGAATCGCATGTTGCGTAACGCTCACGAGAGTTTTTCGCTGCGATCGAGCGTAAGCACTTCGGGCTCACGTCTCAGAGACACAAGATGTCCGGTTTTCGCGCTGCAGTGGTGCGCGACGCTCGCGTGGGTGATTCACGTTTATTAACATGCAAGCGCCGACTCGTCGTAGGCAAACAGACCGGAGATATTCGCTTCCAGGCGGCGGATGTATACACGGAAGCGCCGAGTTCGAACCGAGTAGCGTTACGATGTCCATGATGGGACTTAAGCCCAATCCAAGCCATTGTCGTAATTCCGCAGCGTCTTGCTCGGCTTGCGCCCTGACGTCCCCAAGAAGCAGAGGTCGTTCAGGCGGATAGTTTCTCACGACGGATACCGAGTAGTGCTCGAACGACTTCTGCTTACTCCCCCAAGAGCCTTGCCGCATTCTCAGCCGCGCGTGTCCCATCTTGTCGAAGCGCTTTCTGAACTTCGCGCGATCGACATGAACAGCTTGTCCCGCAATAGCGAGTTGACGGACGTTCCGTAGATTTGAGCGAATGCCCGGAGTTCCTCGAAGCGAGCTCGGCGATCGCCCTTGCGATCGCCACAATGGTCGTTCGCGACACGTCGAGCCGTTCTGCCACGTCTTCCTGTCTGAGTTTTAGGCTCTCTCTCGCAGGCGGAGCCGTTGGCCAATTTCTATTCGATAAATGATCCCAAACGCTCATGACACTCGTCCGTCCAATGGTTCACGAATGAATTGGGACCGAGCGACGAGTGGTTGCAGCCCATTCGCGTCATGTTTTTCAAGCAGCCGTCAAGATTGCTCCTGCTGGCTGCTCTTCGAGGTTTAGCGCCTGGGCCAATTGTGAAGCGTTTAGTCGGATCGTCGGAGCATGAATTGCGGCGCCCTCGATATTGGCAGTAGTCGAGGTGTAGGGCCCGCACGCGTTTCTTCGTTGCCACGGAACATTTCTCGCTCCGTATGCTGCGCCTTCTTCAAGTACGGGCTTTAAGATCATCCCAAACGTAAGTGCCGCGCTCCTCCGTTTGGTTTGCCGCATGAAACACTGAGCCGCCGAAGCATACAGGCAGCGCAGATTCACATTGCCTTCGCTTATGATCGACGGAAGCATGCCGATTGTCCTGCCAGCAAGAGCGTGTCAGAGACCATTCGCCACTTGTGTCTATCTCAGATACTGCAAGCGTCTCACCTTGTGAACCAAATTCTCGAAACTCGAAGCGCACTTTAGGCGTTTGAAAAGTGCTTCAAGCAGGACTGCCACGCGAGCCAAGAAGATCATGATTGCGGTAGTCGACATATGCTCGCCCGACGCGGCACCAATGAGGAACTAAGCGACCGGCCGCTTTCTGGCACAATCACTATATGCGCTTTGGAAAGGTATGCCGCGATGCCGCTAAGCATCGCAAATTTCGAATCCGCGCGAGCGAGCGCCGGATCCCGCAAAAGAGTAACTAACGGATTTAACAGCATAAGGATGGTCGTGAATGGTTGCTGTCGCCATCTGAAGTTCTTGGTCGATCATACGATTCTTGGTAAGCTGGACGCGCACGCGGACAAGTCGCGTGCCCCATTACAGCCAGTAAACCGCACCGCCCGGGATCCAAGCTCGCTAAATGGAAGAATAGCGAGTTCGCCGTCTGGAGAGAACGGCAAAAATCGCTTCGGGCGTTCTCGCAGCGCTGCGTCGCCTAACAAAGGAGCCCCAAACGTCGCCCAGGGGAGAAACTGCACAGCGTCAATGAGGGCATCGTAACTTTGGAAGATTTCCAGATTTCCGGATCGCTTTTACCGGTATCGTAGTTCGTTAATGGCCCCAACCGAACTTGGGTCGGCGCTTCACCCTATCGCAAAATTCGATGGCAGCGGGTAACGAGACAGTGCATCGAAGACGATTGGTTCCCAGAGCGCAGGAAGTATGAGGCGAGTGAACGGGTATCGCACCGATGTTCGCGCCGATTTCGCAGGTCAATCGCCTTTCCGGACGCTACCTCCGCGTTCAACGACGTCTACACGCGATCGGCAGCCCGTCGTAGTAATTATCGGCCTTCATCACTGGATCTGAACTCCTTCATCCAATCCATCGTACTTATTCCGGAGGCGATGGTTTTCGAATTTTGAGAACTGGCGCGCGCTAACGAATCGAAGTCTGCACATTGATGCACCTTCGTCGCGCGCGCACTACTGATGCTCGACGATCGAACTGGCGACAGATAGTACTTTCGACCTGTCAGATGCCGGAGCTACACCGAATGGTGAGCGCGTTAGCGACTGCGTTATCGCCTGAATTCCCTGTGGCTGCTGATCACTTGACTAATGCGTCAGCGACTATTGCCGTAAGGGATACCCCGGATGGGCAGTCTTCTGAGAGCGCCAGCCAACTCATCCTTGGTAGGTTTTAAGAGTGTATTTTGCTCGTCGCCCAGGAGCAGGCGTTTCGCTTGTCTTATAAGATCGTCGCACTGCTCGCCAATCGTCCGCAAGTGCGAGGAACTGCATCGCGCACCTGTTCCGCAGCGTGAAGCTTGCCGTCGCCGCGCTCGGCTAACTTCTTCCACCCTTTCCGCATGGGGAGGATCTACGGGACCATCGCTCATGGCACTTCCGCAATGTCAGATTTTATATCATAAATTCTGACATTGTCAAACAGAGACCCTTTCCCTTGAGCCCTCAAAAATCGCCGCATAAACACATGCTTATTTCGTCATCTGGCATAATGACGAAATGAACGGCCGTTCAAAATAATTCGGCGTCATTTGCGCGACCAAACATGGTCGCTAAGAATGCGATTTTTGGGGTGAAAAACGGGGGTCCGGAGACGTCAAAAACGCGATTTCTGATGTCACAGGACGCGCCATTCGCGGGGCGCCACGGTTTCCTTGACAGACGCCGGCCGTAACCTTATGAAACCGCCGTCGCGCGAAGGCCTCGGCCGTCGCGCGCAAATATCGCTGCCCAAGGCTCAACGTCCACAAAGTCCGCCACACCGGCGGCGCCGATCGGCGCGGAAAAGTTAAGGAAGCAAGAGATGTACGCAGTCATCAAGACAGGCGGCAAGCAGTATCGCGTCGCCGCCAACGACAAAATCCAGATCGAAAAGCTTGTGGGAAATCCCGGCGATAAGGTTGAATTCGCTGAGGTTTTGATGATCTCGAATGACGGTTCGGTCGATATCGGCGCGCCCTTCGTGGCCGGCGCCACCGTCACGGCTGAGATCGCCAGCCAGGATCGCGGCCCCAAAGTCATCATCTTCAAGAAGCGGCGGCGCAAGCATTTCCGCCGCAAGAACGGCCATCGCCAGGATCTCACCTCGGTGACCATCACCAGCATCCTCACCGGCGGCGACGCTCAGTCCGCGCCGAAAAACGCTTAAAGGAGAAGCACTTATGGCTCACAAGAAAGCAGGCGGCTCCTCGCGCAACGGCCGCGACACGGCCGGCCGGCGCCTCGGCGTCAAGGCCTTTGGCGGCGAAAGCGTCGTCTCGGGCAACATCATCATCCGCCAGCGCGGCACCAAGTATCATCCCGGCACCGGCGTCGGAATTGGCCGCGATCACACGATTTTCGCCGTCATCGACGGCACGGTTTCGTTCCGCGCGTCCAAGGACGACAAGCAGATCGTGTCGGTCGTCAACACTCCGGTGCCGCCGGCCGAGTAATACGGCGGCTCACATACCGCCGGCCCATCAAACCGGCGGCGATTTCAAAGGCTTAAGGGGAGATGGGAAACCAGCTCCCCTTTTTTCGTTTTTGGAACACCCGCCATGACCCGGATCGCTACTGAAAGATTGATCTTGAGGCCCATCGAGGCCGGCGATCTTTTGCCGATTGCCAATGCGATCAATAACTTGGCCGTGTCGCAGAACCTCACACGGGTGGTGCATCCCTATTTTCCGGATGATTTCGCCCGCTGGGAGCAGCGCGACAAGCGGGACGGGCATGTTTTCAGTATTGCCCGGGATGGCGGGATCATCGGGGTCGTCGGGCTTGAGTCAGACTCGATCGGGATCGAGGCGGAGATCGGCTATTGGCTCGCAGAACCCCATTGGAAACAAGGGCTTATGAGCGAGGCAGCGCGGGCGGCGCGGGATTACGGCTTCGGCAGTGCCGGGTATGACCGGCTCGTTTCCGGCTACAAGCACGGCAATGAAGCCTCGCGCAGGATATTGATTGGATTGGGCTTTCGCCATACCGGGCATAAATGGGCCTGGTCTTTTGCGCTGAAGCGGCCGGTGCGGGTCGCAACCGTTGAACTGACGCGCCGCGAATGGCTCAGGGAAAGGGTCCGCAAATGACCCTTTCCCCGCCCAAAAAGCGTTTAGAATACGAGGTTTACATAGCGCCGGATGATGGTCTTGGTGCCCAGGCCGCCATTGTGCTTGGAGGCCGCCAGCTCGAGATTGCCACCGGAGGATTTGAGCGCCGCCGACAGATGCTGGAGGCCCCAGCGGACATTGGTGCGGGCATCGGCAAGGCCGGAGCAATCGCCCTCGAAGCCCAAGCCGCGGGCGGTGGCGCATTTCATCTGGAACACGCCATACTCGCCGGCACTACCGCGAAGGGCCGGATTATAGCCGGATTCGATCTTGGCGATGCGCAAGGCAAACCAAGTCGGGACGCCATATTGCGGCGCCATGGTCTTGATCATGGTCACCACCGCCGCGCTCGAGCCGCTATGCCGGTCGGGCGGCGAGGCGTGGCTCGTGCTCTTGCGCCTAGGTGCTTGAAATACCGGAGCTTTCTGCGCGATGGGGAAGCTCATGGCCATGCGCGTGGTCGAAACCTTGTGGAGGCGCGCGGTGCGGGTCGTGGCGGCCCTGGATTTGCGGGCGTAATGCGCGGTCTGAACCGGCTTTTTTACTCTAACACGCTGGGCTTGCTTGATTTTTCTGGGTTTTGCAGCGATTGCGCGGGTGCTCGTCGTGGTTCTGGCCGTCGCCTTCGCTGTCGTTGTCTTTACCGGTTTGAGGTAGATACGGCCGTGATTACAAGTTCCGCTATCGCCGCATTTCGCTTCTGCCGTGGTACTCAAACACAGGCACGCCGTGAAGGCTGCCGCAAGGGCAGCATACGCCAACTTCATTCCGATTTCCCTCTTCTTGTTCGTCCGGCCGCGTCGAACCCGCTGTCCCGCGAAACCCCTCTGCGGACCGGTTTTGAGGGTGCTCAAAGGCTTCAGCGATGTGGCCTCAATGTGGTGATTTCGGTGTCATTTCCGGGCGGAGTTACCCTTGGGAAACAACAACTTGCCGCGCTGCAGCAGGGTCTATTAGAAGGGTTTTCGCGATGAAATTTCTCGACCAGGCGAAGGTCTATATCCGCTCCGGCGACGGTGGTGCGGGAAGCGTGTCGTTTCGCCGTGAAAAGTTCATCGAGTTCGGCGGACCGGATGGCGGCGATGGCGGCAATGGCGGCGATGTGTGGGCCGAAGCGGTCGATGGTCTCAACACATTGATCGATTATCGCTACCAGCAGCATTTCAAGGCAGCGACCGGCGGACACGGCATGGGCAAATTGCGCGCCGGTGCCAATGCAGCCGACATCACGCTCAAGGTTCCGGTCGGAACGCAGATCTTCGAAGAAGACAACGAAACGATGATCGCCGATCTCGCCAAGCTCGGCGACCGCGCGCGATTGGCGAAGGGCGGCAATGGCGGATTCGGTAATGCTTATTTCAAATCGTCGACAAATCGCGCGCCGCGCCACGCCAATCCGGGCCTGCCGGGCGAAGAGCGCTGGATCTGGCTGCGGCTGAAACTGATTGCCGATGCCGGCCTCGCGGGGCTGCCAAATGCCGGAAAATCAACGCTTTTGGCGGCTGTTTCGGCGGCAAAACCGAAGATTGCCGATTACCCGTTCACGACCTTGCATCCGCAGCTCGGCGTCGTGCGCGTCGCCGGCCAAAGCTTTGTGCTTGCCGACATTCCGGGCCTCATTGAAGGCGCGCATGAGGGTCATGGATTGGGCGATCGTTTCCTCGGCCATATCGAGCGCTGCGCGGTTCTCCTGCATCTCGTCGACGTGACGGCGGAGGATCCGGTCGCCGCCTACCGTGTCGTGCGCAAGGAACTCAAGGCTTATGCCGAAGAGCTCGCCGCGAAACCGGAGATCATCGCTCTCAACAAGGTCGACTTGATCGGCGAGGAAGAACTGGCCGAGAAAATCGCTGCCTTCAAGAAGCGCGTACGCAAGACGCCGCTCGCGATGTCAGGTGCAACGGGTCAGGGTGTCGAGGCGGCGATGAAGAAGCTCCTCGAAACCATCCAGAAGGTGCGCAGGGGCGATGTGCCGGATGTCGAGGGCGTCGTTATCGAGGAAGGCTGGAAGCCATGAGCAAACGGCTTTCCAAAGCCCGCCGTGTTGTCGTCAAAATTGGCTCGGCGCTGCTCGTCGAGGGCGCGACCGGGACGGTCAAGGCGGCCTGGCTTGACGCTCTGGTTGCCGATCTTGCGGCCTTGCGGGGACGAGGGGCCGAGGTGATCGCTGTCTCCTCCGGCGCCATCGCGCTCGGCCGACGCACATTGGGCTTTGCCAATGGCGATCTGAGGCTTGAAGAAAAGCAGGCTGCCGCCGCGGTCGGGCAAATTGCCTTGGCGCAAGTCTGGTCGGAGGCCTTCCGGGCGCGAAAAATCGTTGCCGCTCAAGTGCTTGTGACTCTCAAGGACACGGAGGAGCGACGGCGCTACCTCAATGCGCGGGCGACGCTCACGACGCTTCTCCAACAAGGGGCGGTGCCGGTCATCAATGAGAACGACACAGTGGCGACGTCGGAAATACGCTATGGCGACAATGACCGCCTGGCGGCGCGGGTCGCCTCCATGATGTCTGCCGACTGCCTGGTTCTACTGTCCGACATTGACGGGCTCTACACGGCCCTACCGGGTACGCCCGATGCCCGGCTTATCCCCGAAGTTACTGAAATTACGCCGGAAATCGAGGCCATGGCGGGCCGGCCAGTGTCGGGTTTGGGCTCCGGCGGCATGATCACCAAGATCGAGGCGGGAAAAATCGCGCTCGCCGCCGGCTGCAACATGGTCATCGGATCGGGCCATGCGCTCAATCCGTTGCGCCGGATCGAGGAAGGGGCGGCCTCGACTTGGTTTGTCGCCAGTGCCTCGCCGCTTGCCAGCCGCAAGCGCTGGATCGCCGGGACTCTTGTTCCCATGGGTCGCCTTATCGTCGATCAAGGGGCGGCCAAGGCGCTCGGCAGCGGCAAAAGCCTATTGCCGGCCGGCGTCAAGCGCATCGAGGGTGCGTTTGCGCGCGGCGATGCGGTGTCTATAGTGAGCGAGGGCGGCAGCGAGATCGCGCGCGGATTGGTGGCCTATGACGCCGCTGAAGCCGCGCGCATAGCGGGGCGCCGCACGGGGGATATCGAATTGATCCTGGGCTTTCGCGGGCGCGATGAGATGGTGCATCGCGACGACATGGTCATGACGGGAGCCGCATGAACGAGATGGCGAGCGCGACGCGCGAGACGATGCTGGCGATCGGTAAGGCCGCGCGCGAAGCGCAACGTGCCCTGGCTCTGGCGACGACCGCGCAGAAGAATGCCGCGCTCAAGGCCATGGCTGCCGAAATCCGCAAGGCGGCTTCGGTAATCGCATCGGAAAACGCAATCGACGTGGCCCGCGCCCAGGAAAAGGGTGTGAAGGGATCCTTCATCGACCGGCTCACGCTGAACCCTGAGCGGATCGAGGCGATGGCCAAGGGTCTCGAGGACATCGCGGCTTTGCCCGACCCGGTCGGCGCGACACTGACTGAATGGACGCGGCCCAACGGCATGCGGATAGCGCGAGTTCGTGTGCCGATCGGGGTGATCGGCATTGTCTTCGAGAGCCGGCCCAATGTGACAGCCGATGCCGGTGCGCTTGCCATGAAATCCGGCAATGCCGCGATCCTGCGCGGCGGTTCCGACGGCATTCGCAGTTCCGCGGCCATCGTTGCGGCCTTGCAGCGCGGGCTTGTGCAGGCGAGGCTTCCGGCTGCCGCCATCCAGGTGGTACCGATGAGCGACCGCGCTGCGGTTGATCTGATGCTCGCAGGCCTCTCGGGGACGATCGACCTCATCGTGCCGCGCGGCGGCAAATCGCTGGTCGCCAAGGTGCAGGAAGATGCGCGGGTTCCGGTCTTCAGCCATCTCGAAGGCATCTGCCATGTCTATATCGACCAATCGGCGCGGACCGACATGGCGGTCTCCGTTGCCGTCAATGCCAAGATGCGGCGCACCGGCATTTGCGGCGCAGCGGAGGCAATTCTCATCGATCGCAAGGGCAAGGAGCGGCATTTGAAGCCTGTCATTGCCGCCCTGATCGATGCGGGGTGCGAGGTTCGCGGCGATGCCGAAGTCCAAGCAGCGGATGCGCGCGTCAAACCGGCGATCGAAAGCGACTGGGGCATGGAGTTTCTCGATGCGATCGTCGCCATGAAAGTGGTGGATAGCGTCGATGAGGCCATGGCGCATATCGCGCGCTACGGCTCGCAGCATACGGACGCAATCATCGCCGAGGATCAGACGGTGGCGGAGCGGTTCCTCAATGAAGTCGACAGCGCCATCGTGCTTCACAATGCATCGACACAGTTTGCCGATGGCGGTGAATTCGGTTTCGGCGCCGAGATCGGCATCGCAACCGGCAAACTTCATGCGCGTGGCCCCGTCGGCCTCGAGCAATTGACGACGTTCAAGTATCAAATCCGCGGCACGGGCCAGACGCGGCCATGATCGCAAGCCCTGCATGATTCCGGCTTTCGGTACGGGGCAGCGAATCGGCCTGTTTGGCGGTTCCTTCAATCCCGCGCATCGGGGCCATGTTGCCGTGGCTCTTTATGCGCTTAAGAAGTTGGAACTCGATTGGATATGGTGGCTCGTCGCGCCGCAGAACCCCCTGAAGAATCCGGGCGATTATGCTGATTATGATGAGCGGTTGAGCGAAGTCAGGCGCGTCGCGCGGCATCCGCGCTTTATCATCAGTAATATCGAGCGCGAATTCGGCACGACGACGACGGCTGGCCTGCTCAAGAAGCTCGCGCCCGAGATGAAACGAGGACGCTTCGTATGGATCATGGGCGCCGATAGTTTCGCCGATCTTCATCGCTGGAACAATTGGACCTTCATTGCCGAGACTATCCCGCTCGCCTTCCTGGCACGGCCCGGCTACTCGATCCGCGCGCTCAAGAGCCCGGCCGCGTTGCGTTATGCAGACTGTCGCCTGCCAAACGAGGACGCCGCGTTGCTGGCCGATATGACGCCGCCCGCGTGGGTTTTTGTGCCGATGCCATTGCGCCGCGAAAGCTCGACAGCGATCCGGCAGAGGCGGCAGCGAAAGGTGAAAGCGTGAGGATGGCGTATGCCGCCGATATCGCCTTCTCGTCTTCTCCCGAGTGCGGGAGAAGACGGGGCCCCATGGCACATAGTGGCATGGGGGAGATGATGGGATGTATGTATCAAAGTTCCCCTCACCTTTCCCATTGCTTCGCAATGGGCCCCTTTCCTCTCCCGCAGGCGGGAGAGGAAGCAATCAACTGTGTACGGAATTGATGTCATGCGCATCCTGATCACCGGCACGGCGGGCTTTATCGGCTTTCATCTCGCCAAGCGGCTGTGCGCGGAAGGCCATCTCGTGACCGGCATCGACGGGATGACCACCTATTATGACGTGACGCTGAAGCGCGAGCGCACCGCGATCCTCGCCCGCAGCAATGCATTTCGCGGTCACGAAATCCTGCTCGAAGACATGGCGCGCCTGCGCGACGTGGCCGAGGCAGACAAGCCCGAGATCATCATCCATCTCGCAGCGCAAGCCGGCGTCCGCTACAGTCTCGAGAATCCGCGCGCCTATGTCGATGCCAATCTCGTTGGTACATTCAATATTCTTGAAGTCGCGCGCGAGATCAAACCGAAGCATCTGCTGATCGCCTCAACCAGCTCGGTTTACGGCGCCAATAGTTCAATCCCGTTTCGCGAGACTGATCGCGCCGACCAGCCCTTGACGCTCTATGCCGCGACCAAAAAGGCTGGCGAAGTGATGGCGCATTCACAAGCGCATCTCTACCAGATTCCGACAACGCTCTTCCGCTTCTTTACGGTCTACGGACCATGGGGGCGGCCCGACATGGCTTACTTCAAATTCGTGCGTGCCATGCTGCGTGACGAGCCGATCGATATTTACGGCCAAGGCCAGATGTCACGCGACTTTACCTATATCGATGATCTCGTTGAGGGCATCGTCCGCCTGATTCCGTGCCTACCGGAGACGGGTGCCAAGGCAGGTGGCGACTTCGATTCGATCTCGCCGGTCGCGCCGCATCGCATCGTCAACATCGGCGGCGGCCAGCCGGTGGCGCTTCTCGATTTCGTTGCGGCAGCGGAGAAGAGCCTGGGGATCGTGGCCAAGCGCAATTATCTCTCCATGCAGCCAGGAGACGTGCCCGTGACCTTCGCGAGCGCCGACCTGCTCGAGAGGCTGACGGGCTTCAAGCCCTCAACCCCCATCCAGCAAGGCGTCGATCGCTTTGTCGCCTGGTATCGCGAGCATTACCGAGTGTGAGCTTGACTATCCCTCAAAGCCAACACTTGACCGGACGCGGTGGATTTGGAACAGGGGTGCGCCACGTCCGGAAAAGGCCGAAGAACTCAAGCCCGCGTCGTGCCAGGGAATAATGTCGATTACATTGTGCATGACGCTCAAGAACGAGGCGGACATCCTTGCCCGCTGTCTCGATTCGGTCCTTCCCTATGTCGACGAGGCGCTTATTGCCGATACGGGTTCGACCGACGGAACGCGTGAACTCTTAGCGGAGCGATACGGGATCAAGCCTCTGGAGCGGAAGCTCGAGGCGGCAAAGTTCTACTCGGTCACCGAGGTCAGGAACTCACTCTATGGCATCGCCCGTACGGACTGGCTTCTCTATATCGATGCCGATGAGATCCTCACGGGCGAGAGTGGGCCAAGGCTTGTCGAAGAGATTCGCGATGCGCCGGCGGGGTTGGGTGGCTTTTTCGGGACGTGGTCGACGCAGTTCGAGGGCGAGACCGCTTTCGAGGACTACAAGCTCTTTGTGTTTCGCAAGCACTATCGCAAGCGCGGGCTTGCCCATGCCAATGTGCAACTCGATATCCGCCAGCATGGAGGCCGCGCGGCTTGGCTCGACGGGCTGGACGTTGCGCATCGCCCGAAATCCCGCCAGTTCAGGGAAAAGCGCGAGCTTTATCGATGGCGGCTCAACAAAGTGCTCGATGCGGAGCCGGGGTGGCTTCGCCACAACTGGTTCTCCGGTTACATGGAATTTCAGGACGGCGACTACGAAAAGGCTTTGGCGCTTTTTCATCCGCTCATTTCGAGCCGATCGACATTCTTTCCGGTCGAGGGACTCAATGCCCGCATGGTGGCGATCGATGCGCTGATTAGGCTGGGGCGCGCTGATGACGCCAAACGCGCAATCCTGGAGGCAGATGAATTTTTCGTGCAGGTGAAGGATGATTTCGAGGTGGAGATCAATTTCCGGATTGCGCCCTGGCTCGTGGCGGCGCGGGAAGCGATGGCGCGGGATGATCTTCCAGCCATCAAGGCCTATCGCTTCGGTTGCTGAGGGCCAAGCATTGAATTGCATGAGGCCTATCTCTAATTCCTGTATCCACAGCAAACCTGGAAACAGCAATGGCCGCGGACGATAAAACCAACCTCATCATCGTGACGGGACGCGAGGCGGAGGACTGGCGCGATTTCGAACAAATCGCCCAGGAGATCGTGCGATCTGACCCGGCAATTGCCGTGCACCTGGTCTCGCCGAAGGATACCGCGAAGGTGCTCGACGCGCGGAAATGGAAGCGTCCGAGCGTTACGATGTGCATCGGACACCCGGGCAAGTTTGTCCCGCTACGAGGCCCGCTGTTTCAAAGTCAGCCCATCAAGAAACTCGACCAATATGTCCGTCTCAAAAGCGCCGGTGTTGCAACGCCGCATTCGGCGCGATTTCAGTTCGGAAAGGATTACGACGAGAAGGAGTGGGGCGAGTTCGTCATCCTGAAGCCGTTGCCCCTCGAGCTCACTTCAATGGGCACGCTCGTCAGACTCTATCGCACACGCCGGCTGAAGGAACTCACACCGGCCAATCTTCCGGAAGGTCATTTCCTGAAAGATGCGCCGGGCATCGTCCAGACCTTTATCGACACCGGCGAATATGTGTCGAAATGGCGGGTGCTCACGCTGTTTGGAGAACCACTTTATTCAACGACATCTCGAAGCGTCGTGCCGCGGGCCGCATTGACCGCGGATGATGCGGCAATCGAGGATTCCGACATCGAGCCAAGAACGCAACGCAACCGGGCGGCCAATCCAAGCGGCGATCGACATCAGCTTGCGATCGATGAAGAGATTCTCGCCTTTGCGCGCCGCATACATGCCGTATTTCCAACGATCCCGATCCTGGGCTGCGATATCCTGCGCCGCCAATCCGATGGCGAATTATTTGCCCTCGAGGTGAATGCCGGCGGGAATGTATGGCATTTCTCATCACAAATGGCGCGTTCCCACCGGGGGCAACTCGGCGGTCGCGACAAGATGCTCGAGCAGTTCGGCGCTTGGCCGACTGCGGCGCGCACCCTCATAAAGCTGGCGAGACAGCACGCCAGTTGACTTGGTTAGGCCCGGTCAGTCCCGCCGCAGGCGATTTGCGAGGATGACAAGCAGAATTCCCGGGATGAAAACAACCGTCGCAATCGCCGGATAAAGCGGCGAGGAGCCCGTCGCGATGCCGGAGAAGATGAAAGTCGGCAGGGTGCGCGCGGAGCCGGCGAGGCTGTAGGTTAAGTAGAAATTTCCCCAGCTCAGCAGGAAGGCGAAGATGGCGGCAGAGAAGATGCCTGGCCAAAGCAAGGGGATCGTCACGTACCGGTACATTTCCCAGGTCGAGGCGCCGCAGTCGCGGGCGGCGTCTTCAAGCGTTGCATCGAAATTATGGACCTGGACGGCAACGATCACTGTCGCGAAGGGGGTGATATAGACAATGTGGCCGATGATGGCGGTGACAATGCCGGTGTTGAAATTGAGCGCGCGGCCGAGAACGGAGAACCAGAGAAGAAGGACTATGCCGAGAAGGAGTTGAGGGAAGGCCAATGGTGCGCCCGCCAAGAGCTGAAAGGCCTGGCGGCCGCGGAAGCGATAGCGGACGGCGGCGATCGCCGCCATGGTGCCGATAACCGTTGCGACGATCGTCGTAATGCCGGCGATCAAGGTCGAGTTCCAGAGCGCGGTGAGCGCGTTAGAATTGTGAAGGAGGTCGCCGTACCAGCGCAGTGAAACGCCTTCGAAGGGAAGCGTAAGGAAGCGGCCTTCCTGGAACGAGAAGGCAATCAGCGTGAAAATCGGGATGTAGAAGAAGATCAGGATGCCAGCGAGGCTGCCCCACAGGATGATGTCAATCGCGCGATCTTCAAGTCTGGCTATCATGGCGCGAGCCCACCGCGCTTAAGCGTTAGAAGGCGCGAGAAAAGCAGGACGACAAAGACCGCCACGATCATCAAGACAAGGGTCAGCGCGGCGCCCAAAGGCCAGTTGACGCGGGTCTCGAAAGTCTGGCGGATGAGTTCGGCCGACATGGGCGATTTGCCGCCGCCGAGCACCTTAGGCTCGAGGAACGCGCCAACGCTCAGGAGGAAGATCAGGACGCTGCCGGCCCAAATCCCGGGTTTGCAGAGGGGAAGTGTTACTTCCCAATGCGCGCGAATCTTGCCCGCGCCCGCGTCATAGGCGGCAAGTATCAAGGAGCGATCGATATTGCTGATCGAGAGATAGATGGTGAAGATTGCGAAGGCCGACAGCGAATAGACCATGCCCAGGAGCGTGGCCCAATCGGTGTAGAGAAATGAAATCATGTCGGGCGGGAAGCCCATTTCCATCAGGAGATAGTTGGCTGCGCCATTCTTGTCGAGGAAGAGAGCCCAGCCATAGATCTTGAGCGTCGCATCGGTAATGAAAGCGAATGTGATGAGCACCTTGATTTCATTTTCAAATGCCTTGAAGCGCGTGGCGAGGCCGTAAGCGACAGGAAATGCAATGATGAGACAGATCGCGACGCAGGCGATGCCCATGAAGAGCGTATGGCCGAGGATCGTCCAGTAATGTGGCTTGGAGAAGATGTCGGTCCAGGTCCACAAATCCCAGGTCCATTGCAATTGAAAATTGCGGGTGCGCTGAAAGGTCAGGAGGAACGTCATGACCAGGGGCGCCAGGAAGCAGGTCGTCTGGAGCAGAACAGTTGGCAATGCTTTTAGCAGCAATGCTCCGTCGTTCCAGCGCTTGATCTGCAAATCCTGCATGGTCAGGTGCCAGCTGCGAAGACGTAGATATCGCTCTTGGTCCAGCCGAGCTTCACATGATCGCCAATCTGCATGGGCAGCGAGGATGTTCCCGGAATCTCGACGACGAGGTCCTGGCCGTGTTTCGAGCGGGCGCGGTACTGGATCGTGCCACCCTTGCCGAAGACCTCGGTAACGGCCGCTTCGAGCGTGCAGTCGGCCGTTTCGCCCGGGCGCAACAGCCGGAGCAATTCCGGCCGGACCATCATCAGTGCTTCACCCGGCGCGACATTGGCGGCGATCAGATTGGCGGCGACGGTCCCGGTTGGGTCGGCAATATCGGCGGATCGATAGCGGATGCCTTTCGCATCTTGCGAGAGAACGGTGATCGGCAGGAGATTGGTTTCGCCGATGAAGCCGGCAACGAAACGGTCGGCCGGGCGGTAATAGATGTCGGCTGGCGTTCCCAGCTGCAGGATGCGGCCGTCGCGCATGACGCAGATGCGATCGGCCAGCATCATGGCCTCTTCGAGATCATGCGTGACGTGAACGAAGGTGACGCCGAGCGATCTGTGCAAGCGTTTGAGTTCCGCCTGAAGCACCTTTTTCAGCTTGACGTCGAGCGCCGAGAGCGGTTCGTCGAGCAGGAGCAATTCGGGCGACGATACCATCGAGCGGGCGAGTGCGACGCGCTGCTGCTCGCCGCCAGAGAGTTCGCGCGGATAGCGCGAGAGATATTCGGGCTTGAGCTGCATCAGCGTGATCATCTCGCTGACGCGGCTCGCGATCATCTCCGGCGCCATCTTGCGCAGCTTCAATGGGAAGCCGATATTCTCCGCAACCGTCATATGTGGAAACAAGGCGAGCTTCTGGAACACCATGCTGGTCGGACGCTTGGCCGCCGGGACACCGGCCATATCCTTGCCGGCGATCTCGATACGGCCCGATGTCGGATCCTCGAAGCCCGCGACCTGCTTCAGCAGGGTTGTCTTGCCGCATCCCGATGGCCCGACAAGGGCGACGAATTCACCCTTCTCGACGCTGAGCGAAACGCCTTTCAGCGCTTCATAGCGGCCATAGGTCTTGGTGACGTCGTGGACCTGGAGGATTGCGCCTGATGGCATGATGGATCGATCGGAGCGGGAGCGCGGTCAGGCCGCGCTCCACTTCCCGGTTTGTTACTGCGCCGCTGCCAGTTCTTCCTGCCAGATGGCAAGCATCTCGTCGATATTCGGCGCAATGCGGTGCATCTGGGAATTGTCCCAGGCGTGCCACATGTAGTCGGTTTGCAGAATGTCGCGCTCTTCCGGCGTGTAGAGCTCTTCGACCGCCTTGTTGGTCACGACATTGCAGGTCGTATCGAGAAGCGAAAGGATGTGGCCTGATTCCTTCGAGACCACATGCTTGAGAAGCTTCTGTGACAGATCGGGCTGATCGGTGTCCTTGAGGATCGCAGTCGCCTCAACCCAGATGATGCCCTGCTTCAGGCCGTTCTTGGGCTCGGGAACAATCGCCATGATGTTCTTGTGGCCCTGCTTGCGCACAGCCGAGGTGAGGTATGAGCCGGCACCAATGCAGCCCAATAGCGACCCGTCGAGCAAGCCCTTCTGAGCCTGCGTCAGGTCTGCGACCAGGGTGCGTGTATTCTTGAACATGGCGCGCAGAACCTTGCGCACTTCCTCAAGCGCGTTCTGATCGAGTTCCTCGTAAGGATTGATGCCAGCATAAAGCGCCATGGGCAGGATCGGCCAATCGCCCCAATCCATGACGCAGATCTTGCCCTTGTTGGCCTCATCGAAGACCGGGTCATAGGTCTTCCACTGCTCGGGCTTGGTGATATCGGTGTTAAGGCAGGGGCCGACCCAGCCCCAACGCGTCGCCACACCGATTGTCTTGCCCTCATTCAGCAAGGGCTCGAAGGGCGGCTTGAACTGGTCGTAGAAGGTTGCGTAGACATCGGCGTAGTTATCCGGATTGAGCTCCATGGCGAGGCCGGCTGGACCCATGCGGGTGATCCAGGGCATGTCGCTCGAGACGATGTCGACTTCGCGCGACGCGCCGGCCTGAAGCTTCGCAAAGCCGCCGGGGCTGTCGACGATCAGGTCGAACCCGATATCGACATCGTTGGCTTTCTTGAAGGGGTCAATGATGCGCGGATCATTGTAACCCTCCCAGCACATATAGGTCATTTGCGCGGCGGCCTGGGACGGGCGCGACGACAATGTGCCCATTGCCAAGCCGACCGAAGCGGCGGCCACGCCTTTCAAAACGCGGCGGCGTGCGAGGCCGGCATCATCCAGGCCGGCTGCTGCAATCTGGCGTTGATAGAATTTGGGTAGATCATTGTACCAAGGCTTCGTCATTCAATCCTCCCGGGTTTTCTTGTTAAGTGTCGGCGAGACTAGATGAATTGGCAATGGGCCCGCAAGCATGGGCCTCGGACTGCGCAGGGCGCGTAACGTCAGCGGTAGCCTTGGGCCTGAAGCTTGAACAATTCGGCGTAGCGGCCGCCCTGGGCCAGCATTTCGTCATGGGTGCCGATGGCTTCGATCTCGCCTTGGTTGAGCACAAGAATGCGGTCCGCCATGCGCACGCTTGAGAAACGGTGAGAGATCAGCACCGCCGTCCTGCCGATGCTCAATTCCTTGAAACGGGTAAAGACTTCGAACTCGGCACGCGCATCAAGCGCGGCCGTCGGCTCGTCCAGGATCAGCAATTGCGAATCGCGCATATAGGCGCGGGCGATGGCGATTTTTTGCCACTCGCCTCCGGATAGCTCCACGCCTTTGCGGAAGCGTTTGCCGAGTATCTGGTCATAGCGATCAGGCAGGCGTTCGATGACACCATCGGCAAGGCTGCGGCGGGCGGCATCGGCAATGCGATCACGATTGGTGAGCTGATCGATGCGGCCGACCGCGATGTTTTCTGCCGCGGTAAAGTGATAGCGCGCGAAATCCTGGAAGATGACGCCAATATTGTTGCGCAAATCATCAAGCGCATAGTCCTTCAGGTCTACGCCATCGAGAAGTATCCTTCCTTCGGTCGGGTCGTAAAGCCGTGCCAAAAGCTTGACGATCGTCGTCTTGCCAGCGCCGTTCTCGCCGACAAGGGCAAGAACCTCACCGGCCTTCAGCATAAAATCGAGATGCCTTACCGCCCAGCGCTCGGCCTCTGGATATTTGAATCCGACATTCTCGAATCGAAAGCCCTGCGTGATGGGAGCAGGGAAGGCACGCGGCTGGGCGGGCGACGCAATGCGCGGCCTGATCGCGAAAAATGAAAAGAGATCGTCGAGATAGAGCGCCTGGCCGGCGACGGTCGAGAAGCCTACCAACAGGTCCTCCAAAAGATTGCGCAATCGCCGGAACGAGCCCGCAAGAAAGGTGAGATCGCCAATGGTGAAATCGCCGCGGATCGTCCGCCAGGCGATATAGGCATAGGCACCATAATAGCCGAGGGTGCCGAGCGCGGAGAGCAAGCTTCCCCACATAGCGTGGTTTATGGCGAGTTCCCGATTGGCGACATAGAAGCCGTCGGCGAGCCGGCGATAGCGTTCAATGAGAAAATCGCTGAGACCGAAAATCTTGGTCTCTTTCGCTGTCTCGGGATTGGTGCCGGTCTGGCGGATATATTCAAGTTCGCGCCGCTCCGGCGTCCACATGAAGTTCAGCGAATAACTCAGGGCGTTGAAATGTGCCTCGCCGATGAAAGCGGGGACCAGTGCGATCAACAGGAGCAAGATGAGCCAAGGCGCGAAGAGCCAGAGGCCGGCTGCAAAGCTCAATACTGTAATCACATCCTGGGCCTGGCCGAACATCTGGCTGAGCAAGGTCATGCGGCCCATGGTGAGTCGACGGGCGCGATCCAATCGATCTTGCAACTCGCTGTCTTCAAAATCTTCGAGATCGAGCGTCGCGGCATGCTCCATCAAGCGCACGCTGGCATCGGCATTGAACCGATCCGACAGGAGAGAATCGACAAGTGCGACGATGCGGCCGAAGACGTCCGCCGCGATGGCAAGCGAGAATTCAAGGGCAAGCAGCAGGATAAGATGGGTCAGTTCGCCGCTCGCGAACCACTCTCCGAGTGTCGGGTAGTGGTGCGACAGGCCGACCAGCCGGAGCGCCTCGTCGATGATGAGCTTACCGACGTAAAGTGTCGCGACCGGAAGCAGGGCGCGGGCGAGTCTCAGCGCTACGGCCGTCGCGGTCAGGCTCGGACTCGTAGCCCAGACTTGCTTGAAGAACGGCCAGAGATTGCGCAATGCGCCCAAGCGATCGCGCAGGCTCTGGCTGGTGACGGGCGGCGAACTCTTGGAGGCGTAAGGGTCGATCTTGGCCATGATCGGCTCTGCTGCGGCGAGAAAGGGGCCGCATCATGGCCTAAAGCAAGATAGCTCGAAGTCGGCTCAGTTTATGATCCTCACGGTGATGCGCCCGCGGGGGCGGGCCTCATGGTTCAAGGTCGGATTCGCCGCGACCTCACCATGAGGCCGTCACAATGCGCCTCGCAGCGAGTTCCTCTCCCGCTTGCGGGAGAGGAAAGGGACCCATTGCGCAGCAATGGGAAAGGTGAGGGGATCGACGGCCTACCCCCTCATCTACCCACGTCGCTCACGCGACGCGGGGCCCTTCTTCTCCCGCAGGCGGGAGAAGACGATCACGCGCTTAACAACATCTGTACACGGATAAATATATCGCGCACTGTCCTAAGACATGTCGTCGCGCGGCGGGTTGCCGAGGCGCGCGAGCCAGTCGCAGTCTTTGAGGATCTGGTCGACCTCGTGGATGTTCCGCTGGCGGTATCCGGGAGGCCGCCCGGAGCGCAATGGGCCTGAGCGCTCAGGGCGGCGCTCGTCGAAGGGACGGGCGTCCCAGCGGGCAAGCCGCATGGCGTGGCGCGGAATGTCCTGAACCGCGTCCAAAATGGCGATGAGCCGGCGGACCAGGTGCCTGGCACTGACCATGCCGTCATCGACCTTCGCTTCGACAACCGGCGCCGCCGATGGGGTAGGAACTTGCGGCCGGCCGAATTCGCGCATCATCCGCTCCCAGGGAGAGAGCGGATCACCGAGGACACGGATGCGCGGCTCAGGGCCACGGAGCTTCTTCTTGAACCGGCGGCCCTGGCGCCTGAGCGCATCGAAGAGGCTGAATAAGGGCCGGCGCTTGCGCTCAGGCTTGGCTTCAGCTTCGGCCTTGGTCTTGTCTGCGCTGGACGTCTTTGGCTTCCCCGAAGCCGGACGCCGGGGCTTATGCTCGAGCACAATGTCACGCGCCGCGGCGACAATGAGCCGTCTGACGGCTGATTCCGCCGACCGCAATATCTGGAGCACGGAACGGTGGAGCGGCCTCGCTATGCGCTCGACGGTGCCACCCTCAGTCAGCCCGATCTCGGCAAACAGCGCCAAGACGACGCCCAAGAGCGGTACGCGTTTGCTTTCGATGGCCAATTCCCAGTTCATTCCCGCTCAATAGAACAGAAGCGGAACTTTGTAAAGCGTTATTTTCGTCCCCCGCCCTTCTTTTCCCTTCTCCCCTCCTATCGTCATCCCGGCGCAAGCCGGGACCCATGTTTCAGCGAGACAGCCCTGCGACAGTCTTCACGCGGAGAGTTGGGTCCCGGCTTGCGCCGGGATGACGGTGGTCGTGATACGCTCCACGGGCCTTTGACCAGATTGCGCATCAGGCGCCGAAGCGCGGCTCCGGGACGCCCTTGATGCCGAGGTCGTGAATGGCGAACAGACTCCCGCGCAAGACGCCGTCGCCCGGGAAGCGCGGCAAGGGCGGCTTGGCCATCGATGTGACGAAGAGGATATCAAGGTTCGGACCGCCAAAATTGACGGACGTCCCCTTCTTCACCGGCATGTCGATGACCTTGTCGACCTTGCCATCCGGCGTGTAGCGGATGATCTTTCCGTCATAGACCTGGGCGTTCCAGAGGTAGCCTTCGGAATCGACGGTCGAGCCGTCGGCGGCACCGCCCTTGGAGGTGTCGAGCTTGACGAAGGTGCGGCGGTTCTTCACGCCGCCGGTGTTGATGTCATAGTCATAGGCCCAGATTTCTCCCGACCAGCTATCGGCGAAGTAGAAGATCTTGTCGTCCGGACTCCAGCAGGGACCGTTCGAAACGATGATAGTGGAATCGAGCTTGGTGACCTTGAAGTCGGGATCGAGTCGATACAAGGCGCCATTCGGGCCTTCCTCCATCGTATCCATGGAGCCTGCGACGAAACGGCCGCGGCGGTCGACCTTGCCGTCATTGATGCGGTTGTTGGGTTTGTCGGGCTCGGGATCGTGGATCAAGGTGCACTCGCCGGTCTTGAAGTCGAGCGCATGGAAGCCATTGGCGAGCGAGCAAATGGCGCCATTGCCGTCCTTGCGGATGGCGATCGAGCCGATCTTGGCGGGGACATCCCAGGCACGGACTTCGCGGCCGTCATGGGTGGCGCGATAGACGACCCCGCCAAAACTGTCGATCCAGAAGAGGCGTTCCAGGCCCACATCCCACAAGGGGCCTTCGCCGAGGATCGTCTTGACGTCGACAACAACTTCGATCCGCATATGTATCCTCCTCCTGTTTTCCCTCTCCCATGCTTGGGAGAGAGTGCCCGACGGGCGGGTGAGGGCCGCGCTGCGAAGCAGTGCGGTGTTGTCATTAGCAACCCTCGCTACGCTCGGGCCCTCATCCGGCGCTTCGCGCCACCTTCTCCCCCGCTATGCGTGGGAGAAGGATAGAAAAAAACTAGCCTTTGAATCGTGGTTCCGGGATGCCCTTCACACCAAGGCCATAGACCGCAAAGGTCATGCCGGCCTCGCGTTCCTTGTGATACTCGCCCTCGAATGGCCGCGCCATCGAAGTGATGTAGGCGACGTCGAGTTCGGGGCCGCCGAAGATCACACTGGTCACGGAAAATGCGGGGAGACCGACGATCCGGTCGACGACACCATCGGGGTCGAAGCGCACCAGGCGCGAGGCATAGACGGCGACGCTCCACACATAGCCCTCGGCGTCGACGGTGGCACCATCCGGGAAGCCGCCGACCTTGTCGAAAGTTGCGAAGGTGCGCCGCGAGCGGACATTGCCAGTTTCGGTATCGTAGTCATAGGCCCAGATGGCGCGGGTATAGCTGTCGGTGAAGTAGAAGGTCTTGCCATCCGGGCTCCAGCACGGGCCGTTGGAGCAGACGATGCCGGTGTCGAGCGTGTGAACCGAGAGATCCGGATCGAGGCGGAAAAGTTTGCCGACGGGATGGGTTTCGTGGAAGTCCATCGAACCTGCAACGAAGCGTCCCTGGCGATCGACCTTGCCGTCATTGAGCCGCGGGCGGAGTTCATCCGGGTGAGTTTCGTTGATGCGGGTCACCGCGCCGGTGTCGAAATCGAGAAAGTGAAAACCGGAGCGCAAGGAGACGACGGCGCCGCCCTTCTCGCGCAAGGCAAGCGAGCCGATGGGTTCGGGCATCGTCCAGCTCTTGCGGTCGCCGCCCCTGGCGTCGGCGCGGTGGACGGTCGGCCCATACGAGTCGATCCAGTAGAGCCGCTGCTCCTTGACGTCCCAGAGCGGGCCTTCGCCGAGCGCCTCCTTGCGGTCGCTGAATACTTCGATCCTCAACATCAGAATGCCACCGCGCTGCCGCCCTTGAGTTCGAGAATTTCGCGCGCATCATTCGGAGCCGCGACTTCGAGGCCGAGCCCTTCGATGATCTGGCGCACTTTCCTGACCTGATCGGCATTGGTCTTCGCCAATTGTCCGGGGCCGAGCCAGAGCGAATCCTCGAGGCCGACGCGGACATTGCCGCCCATGGCCGCCGAGAGCGTGGCAATCGGCAATTGATTGCGGCCGGCGCCCAATACCGACCAGCGATAATTGTCACCGAAGAGTCTGTCGGCGGTGCGCTTCATGTGAGCGACGTCTTCAGGGTGCGGACCAATGCCGCCCAGAATGCCGAAGACGCTTTGGACGAAGAAGGGCGGCTTGACGATGCCGCGATCGGCGAAATGGGCAAGCGTATAGAGATGGCCGATGTCATAGCATTCGATCTCGAAGCGGGTGCCGTTCTCGGCGCAAGTCGTGAGGATATATTCGATGTCCTTGAAGGTGTTCTTGAAGATGCGCTCGCGCGAGCCTTCGAGGTAGGGGCGCTCCCAGTCATGCTTGAAGGTCTTGAAACGCTCAAGCATCGGGAAGAGGCCGAAATTCATCGAGCCCATGTTGAGCGAAGCCACTTCTGGCTTGAATGTCGCGGCCGGGCGGACGCGGTCTTCGATCGTCATGGTGGCAGCACCGCCGGTCGTGATATTCACGACGACATCGGAGCGCTGCTTGATCACGGCGAGAAACGGCGCGAAGGCTTCCGGCGTCTGATCGGGGCGTCCGTCCTTGGGATCGCGCGCGTGAAGATGGACGATTGCCGCGCCGGCCTCGGCCGCGCCGATCGCCGCGTCGGCGATTTCTTGCGCGGTGATCGGCAGATGCGGCGACATTGACGGCGTGTGGATGGAGCCTGTCACCGCGCAGGTGATGATGACTTTGCGTGTCTTGGCCATGATGCCCTCGTTACGATCCGATTTCCTTGGCGGCCTTGCGCTTGTGAGCGAGGAGCGCCATCAAGCGGCGGTCGCGCCAGCGGGCGCGATCGCCCAGATTCTTCTCGGCCAGTTTTTCGCGCCGGTCGCGCTCGACGGTTTCGAGCACCTTGCCCGCCCAGTCGACACGGCGCTGCATGCTGGGAAACAGTCTTTCATAGATTTGCTGGTAGCGCCGCACATAATCGCCGACGCCGCCCGGTGCATTGAGATCGATGGTTTCGAACGGACCCATGAATGACCAGCGCAAGGCGAGGCCTTCGCGCAAGCCGATATCGATATCCTCGACGCTCGCGTAACCGTCGGCCACCATTCGGAAGGCTTCTTCCAAGAGCGCGCCCTGCATGCGGTTCATGACGAAGCCGTCGATTTCGCGCTTCATGACGATCGGCGCCTGGCCGGCCTTGCGCATGAATTCCGCAGTGCGGGTGACGACGTCCGGGTCGGTCCAGGGCGAGGGCACGACTTCCACAGCCGGTATGAGATAGGGCGGATTGATCGGATGCACGACGAGGCAGCGCCTGGCGCCGGAGAGGCCTTCGAAGATGCGCGAGGGCAGCAAGGCTGACGTGGAACTGGACAGCACCGTGTCGCGCGGGGCGGCCGCGTCGAGCTCGGCGTAAAGCGCCTTCTTGATCGCAAGCTCTTCCGGCGCATTCTCCTGCGCATGAACGGCATCGGCGAGAGCGGAGTTGAGGCTTGCCGCGCTCGTGATGCGGGCGCGCACGGCCGCCGGCGTGTGGCCATTCAGGAGATCGTTGGAATTGAGATCGTCGAGAACGGAATCGATGAAGCCCATCGCCCGGTCGGCGGCGCCGGGATCCTGATCGAAGAGCGCGACATCATAACCGCCGCGCGCGAAAGTGATCGCCCAGGCCCTACCGATCAATCCCGCGCCGATGACTGCAACCTTGCTCATGCGCTTTTCCGTTCAAAGGGCTTCGACATTGCCGTCGACACCAAGCGACTGGCCCGAGATATTCCTGCCGGCCGGCGACAAAAGAAACAGCACCATGTCGGCCACGTCCTGCGGGCTCACCATGCGGCGCAGCGACACTTTCTCAAGATAGCGGCTCTCCATTTCTGCGTAAGGGATGCCGATCTGCGCGGCGCGGTCGCGGATGACACCGGTCATGCGCGGTCCTTCGACAATGCCGGGGAGGATCGCATTGACGCGAATATTGTCGGGGCCGATTTCCTTGGCGAGGCTCTGGGTGAATCCGATGATGCCCCATTTGGCGGAGGAATAGGGGGTGCGGAAGGCATAACCAAAGCGCCCGGCCGCGGAAGACATGTTGACGATGGCCCCGCCGCCGGCTTTTCGGATCATCGGCACGGCGTGGTGGGCGCAGAGGAACTGGCCGGTGAGGCAGACCTCGATGCAGCGACGCCATTGCGCCGGCGTGATGTCCTCGACGCGGCCGGTGGGCCCGGCAATGCCGGCATTATTAATCAGCGCATCGAGGCCACCCAGAGCCTTGCCTGCTCCAGCAAACAGTGCTGCGACCTCGTCATCCGAGGCAACATCGGCCTTGACGGCATGGGCGTTCGGATGCGCTTTCCGGAAGTTGCCGAGGTGCTCGTCCGAAACGTCGCAAATCGCGACATGCGCACCATTGGCGATCAGCGTATCGGCAATGGCACGACCAATGCCGGAAGCACCGGCCGTGACAATGACGCGCTGACCCTCGACGGGTTTTATTGGGTTCATGATTGTTTCTCACGAAGTGCTAGAACGGCGCCAAGGACAACAAGGCCGAAGATGATGGCGCGCGACGCATAGGGCAATGTGGTTCCGGCGAGAAGCGTTTGCAGAGCGGTAAGGAGCAGCACGCCGCCGACCATGCCGATATAATCGCCGCGACCGCCGGTGATGAGCGTGCCGCCAACGACGACGACAGCGATCGAGGGGAGCAGGTATTCATCGCCCATCCCGAGGCTCGCCTGACCCGAAAAGCCGGTGAGCAGGCAGCCGACGAGAGCGGCGCAGAAGCCCGAAAGCATGTAGACGAATATGATGGTGCGCTCGACCGAAATGCCGGAGAGGGCCGCGACCCGCTCGCCATTGCCGATGCCGTAGACCCGGCGGCCGAAAGACGTGCGGGTCAGCAGGATTGCCGCCAGGATCACGAAGAGGATGATGAGCGGAACGATCGGCGTGAACCAGCCGGTCTTGTCGGTCATCATCCAGCGCAGCAATGGCGATGAAAAGCCGGCAGGGGTTCCTTGCGAGTAGAGCAGTGCGGCGCCTTGCAGGATGCCGTTCATGGCGAGCGTCATGACGATCGGCGAGATGCCGAGCATGGTGATGCCGAAGCCGTTGACCGCGCCGATGAGGCAGCCGAGCGCCAAGACCAATGGCAACGCCCAGAGGAGAGGCGCGTCCTGGCCGCTCAAAAAGCCCGCAAACAAGATGCCGGACAGCGCAATCGTCCATGGCACCGACAGGTCGAGGCCGCCGGTGAGGATCACCGTGCCCTGGCCGAGGGCTAGGATGAGCAGGAAGGACGAAATGACGATCAGCGAATTGTAGTAGTTCCAGCTCAGCAAGGCCTGACCGATTACAAGCTGCGTCGTGATGACGACCAGTACGAAACAGACATAGGCCGGCAGTGCGTAGCGGATCGACTCGCTGTGGCGGACGAGGAAGGACGGCATGGCAAGGGGCGAAGAACCAGTTTTCTCCTTGCCCAATGCCGGCAGGCGCAGCTGATTGACGCCGCGGTCGGCCTGATGCGGCAACCGGCCGGCGCGCCAAGCCTTGAAGCGACTGATGGCAGCACGGGCCTGCCGTGCCAGACGTGAATTGCGCCGCAGTTCGCCGGAAAGAACGGCAAGCAGCAGGATCACGCCTTCGGCGATGGTCGAGTAATAGGCTGAAACATTGAATACGAGGAGGATGTTGACGACGATCATCAGCACATAGGCGCCGATGATCGAGCCTGCCGGACCGCCGCGACCGCCGCCAAGCGCGGTGCCGCCGACGACGACGGCGGCAAACATCTGGAGCAACATCGGGTTGCCGCCAAGCGGGTCGCCGGCACCCTGTTGCGCGCTGATGAACACGCCGGCAAAGCCGTAGACGCCGCCGGCGAGTACATAGACGAAGAACTGGACCCAATCGACCCGCACGCCCTGGGCGCGCGCGGCCTCCATGTCGCTGCCAATGGCGTAAATCGACAGGCCGAAACGCGTGTGCTTCAACCACAGCCACAAAAGCAGGATGATGCCCAGAAGAATGATCGGCATGGGCAGAACGCCGGGAATCGCGTCGCCTACGAGTGCGGAGGAGAGCCCCGCAGGTATCATGCCGCCGGGCTTGTCCATGACGAGAAGCGTCAGCCCCTGCACGATGAACATCGTCGACAAGGTGACGACGATCGGCTGCAGGCGCAGGAACGCAATGAAAAAGCCGTTGAATGCGCCAGTCAGGAGCCCGATGCCGATGCCGGCAACCGACCAGACGAGAATGCTCGACGGCGAGTCCTGCATATAGGTGGCGAGGACGACATTGACCAAGGAAATGACCGCGCCGGCCGAGAGGTCGAAACCGCCGGAGAGGATGACGAGGGTCTGGCCCGCCGCGGCGATCGCCAATGTAGCGCCGCCCGAGGAGAGAAAACTCACCTCGAAATAGCTCATGGGCCCCGGGCTCATGAGGTCGTTGACAATGAGGAGGGCCACGAAGACGGCAATCGCAATCAGCAATCCGCGCGCGCGATTGAGTCGCAAGCCGGCGAAACCTCTCCTGGTGCGCGCTTCAGCGTGGCTCATGCGGCTTGTCCGGCGGATGCCGAGGTATGGCCGCCCAAAGTCGCCTGCACGATCGTTTCCTCGTCCAGTCGATCACCTTCGACCGCATCGACGACGGAACCCTGATAGAGCACGAGAACCCGGTCGGCGAGATGAACGAGTTCGGGAATTTCGGTCGAGTAGAACAGCACCGCGCCACCCGCTTCCGCGAAGGAGCGCATCAATTGGTAGATTTCATGCTTAGTGCCGACATCGATGCCGCGCGTCGGGTCATAGAGGAGTAGCGCCCGGCTCTCGGCCAGAAGCCATTTGGCGAGCGCGATCTTCTGCTGGTTGCCGCCCGAAAAGGCGCCGGCGCGAGTCCACAAAGCGCGTTCGTCGACGTCGACGCGGCGGAATACTTCGCCGACCGCCTCGGTTTCCTTCCTCCCGTCGATGAGACCCATGCGGGAAAAACGTGAAATGACCGGGATCGAGGCATTGTGCTTGCCGCTGAGCTTGAGAAAGAGAGCCTCGGTCTTGCGATCCTCCGGCATCATGCTGATGCCGATGGCAGCACTGATCGCATCGGCCGGCGTCGTCATCACCACCGGCTGGCCGTCCACTTCGATATGGCCTTTCTCGATTTCGGCCATGCCGAAGCAGGAGAGGAAGAGGCTGAGCTGGCCCATGCCCTGAAGGCCGGCAATGCCGAGGATTTCGCCTTCGTGAAGGTCGAAGGTGATGTTGCGGGCGCGGCCGGCCGATATGTCGCGTGCACCGAGAACCACCTTGCCGCGCGTGCGCTTTTCGGTGGGCTTCGGCGGAAAGGCCTGGCCGATCGAGCGGCCGACGATCATGCGGATGACCTCGGCGTCGGGAACTTCCGACACGCTGGCCGTCGCGATGTGGCGGCCGTTGCGCAACACCGTCATGTGATCGCAGAAGGTGCGCACCTCATGCAGGCGGTGGGAGATGAAGACGACCGTCACGCCCTTGGCGCGCTCGCGCGCGATGATGTCGCCCAGCCAATCGACATCGCGGCCCGAAAGACTGGATGTCGGCTCGTCCAGCAGAAGGATCTTCGGCTCGCGATAGAGCGCGCGGGCGATTTCAATCTTCTGTTTGACGGCCAGTTCGATATCGCGGATTTCGTCGCGTAGATTGACGCCGGTCAACCCGAGCGCATCGAAATGCGCCGCGACCTTGGCCTCGGCCCTGCGGCGCTCGACAAGACCGAGCGCATTGACCGGGGCGTAGTTCAGAAGAATATTTTCGAGCACGGTCAGATCGCGCACCAGGGTCATCTCCTGGAATGCCGTCTGGATGCCGTGGCGATGCGCGGCGCGTGCCGAATCGAGCCGCGCTTCGGCGCCATCGATGGTGATCTTGCCCGAGTCGGGAAGCATGAGGCCGGAGAGCAGTTTCACGACGGTCGACTTGCCGGCGCCGTTTTCGCCAAGCAGCGCGTGAACCGAGCCTTTGTCTATCGAGAAGCTCGCGCCATCGACTGCAACCGTCGCGCCGAACGCCTTGCGAATGTCATGAAGGGCAATTGCGTGGATCGTGGCGTTCATGACGCAGCAGGCCGCCGGTTCAGGTGAAACAAAAATGGAGGGCGGCAAATCCAAGCCGCCCCCCATCAGGGAGGATAGGTCTAAACTTACATTTCCGGCTGGCCGACGAGCGCCGCGCCGAGGCCGACCTCAGGTGTTTCTTCCGAGAAGATCGACGCGAACCAGCCCGGATTCGGCACCAGCGCCGGCGGGAAGGCGTTGCAGCCGTCCTTCATTTCCTGCCAGGTGCCTTCCTTACAGTATTTGATCGTATCGTTGGTAACGAGCGGCAGGGGAAGTGTCACGCGCTTCGGCACATCCTTGCCTTCCAGCTTGGCGACCGCGAGCTTCAACGCCAGCGCGCCGGAATAGGGCGGCGAGGCGTAGGAGATGCGCGGTGCGCTCATCGGCGTGTAAGTGCCGTTCGCGCCTTCAACTTCAGTACCGATCGGCAGCATCTGAATGCGGCCGCCATTCGAGCCTTCGCCGGCGCAAGGCAGAAGTTGCTCAGGCGTCTTGCCGGATTCGATCTGCATCGAATTGGCGGTGTAGCAACCGGCCTGCATCCACAGGCCGCTGATCTGATCCCAACTCCGGGTCGCTAGGATCTTGGAAAGCTCGGTGCGGGCGACCGCCTGGCTCCACATGCCGACTGCTTCGGCGACAATCTTGATGTCGGGATACTTGGCGAAGACTTCCTTGGCGGCGGCGGTGCGCAAGGTATCAACCGAGACGCCGGGAACGCCAGTGATGACGATGATATCGCCCTTGCCATTGAGGCGCTTGACGAGCCATTCGGCAGTGACGCGACCCGCTTCGCTCTGGTCGATCGAGATATTGTAGGCGCAGGGCTCGCTGATGTCGCCATCATAGGCGAAAACCAGCACACCCTTGTCACACGCATTCTTCACTGCGGCATTGAGGGCCGTCGGCGAGATCGGGAAGACGACGATCGCCTGCGCGCCGGCCTGCACCATGGCGTTAATCTGCTGGATCTGGCGCTGCGCGTTGGGGCCGGCGACCTGCACCTGCAGATCGACCTTGTCGGCCATCGACTTATGCACGGCCATGGCTTTGACCATGTTGGCGGCCTCGGCCTGCCAGTCATTGCCGATGTAGCTCATGCTGAGGAATATTTTGAATTTGTCAGCGGCGTTGGCGCTTGATGCGCCGAGCGCCAAGCCGCAGGCGATGCCGGCGGCAGCCGTATAACGCAAACACTTCGACAAGAACGACATGCTTACCTCCCATGTGACCGCTTGAACAAACCGGCGGCTTTTGCCGCAGTCGCCGACCGGGGGCACGAACCGGTCAGCATAAATTTTTTGGTTATGATTTTTGATCATATATCTATAAGCTTCACGGTGGCAAGCGTGATTGACATGACCATTGACAGCCAAGGCTCACCACCGGCGCGGCGCAGGACCGCAAAGCTCGTGCCGCGTCCGGTTCCGCGCGCCACGTTGCCCGATGAAGTCTATCGCCGGATAAAGGATTTGATCCTCGACGGAAATCTTGCGCCGGGCGAGTTGGTGACGATCCAGGGACTTTCCGAGGCGTTCGATGTGAGCGCCATGCCTGTGCGGGAGGCTCTGACGCGGCTCACGGCCGAGCGCGCATTGACGGTTGTGGCGGGCCGTTCGGTCGGGATTCCCAATCTCGATTCACAGCGGCTCAAGGATCTGACGCGCGTGCGGCTATCGGTCGAGACGACGGCGGCGCGCTGGGCGGCGCAGGCGATCGGACCCGCGCAAATCGCCGAGCTCGAGACCTTGTGCAAGGCGATGGACAAGGCAATCAAGAAGGGCGAGCGCCGCGATTTCGTCCGTGCCAATCACGATTTTCACTTCGTGATCTATCGCGCCGCCAATTCGCAGACCATGCTCGGAATCATCGAGGCGCTGTGGCTACAGGTCAGCCCGTATTTTCATCTACTGCATGCCTCCGACAATTACACCACATCGAATGTACAGCATCGGCATATTCTGGATGCGCTCACCGCACATGACGGCGATACTGTTGCAGCTGCGCTCGAAGCTGATATCAGCGCGGCTAGCGCGGCGTTGACTAAACTTCTCAAGTAACTTCGGTTGCACGCCGACGGATTCAGTGAGAGGCCGCAATACTCAATGGACCGCGGCGAACATGATCATCTCTTCGGTCGCCTCGATCGGCGAGACTTCCTCGACGATGCGGCCCTGGCGGCAGACCAGGATACGATCGGAGAGATTCATGATTTCCGGTAAGTATGAGGAGATGACAACGACGGCAAGGCCCTGGTCGGCGAGCTCGTTGATGAACCGGTGGATCTCCGCGATAGCGCCAACGTCGACGCCGCGTGTCGGCTCGTCGAAAATGACCAGCCGCGGCTTCTGGACAAGTCCCTTTCCGATCACGACCTTCTGCTGGTTGCCGCCGGAGAGTTCGACGACACGAGCATTGTCGTTGATGGCCTTGACGTCGAGCCGCGCCGACCATTGCGCGGCGATTTCGTGCATCTCGGCATAGCTGACGATTTGCGTCTTGGTCAGCCCCGCTGCCAATGCGCCGGAAAAGAAGTTCTCGGCGATCGACATCGTCTCGAAGAAGCCTTCGAGCTTCCTGTCCTCGGTGACATAAATGATGCCATCGCGGACCGCATGAACCGGCACATTGTAGCGCACCGGCTTGCCCTCGAATACGATTTCGCCACCGCGCAGGAAGTCGCGCTTGTAGATCCCGGAGATGATCTTGAACGTCTCGGTTCGTCCGGAGCCGACCAGGCCAAACACGCCGGTGATCTGGCCTTCGAAGATTGAGAAAGAATTATTGCGTACCATGTTGCCCATGGAGACGTCGCGCACCGAGAGAATCTGCTTGCCGCGCCTGCGAATGTCCGCCGCAGTGCGGCGCCGATTATAGATATCGCCGGACAGGTCTCGGCCGACCATTGCCCGTATGACCGTGTCGTGGTCGAAATCTGCCGCCGGTCCGGTTTCGATCAGTTCTCCGTCGCGCAGGATACTGATCCGGTCTGCGTGATTGAGCGCCTCCTCAAGCGCATGACTGATGAAGACGATGGATACGCCCGACTTCCGGAGCCTTTGCATGAGAGCAAAGAAATGGCGCTTTTCTTCGGGCGTGAGCGAGGCCGTGGGCTCATCGAAGATGATGACCTTAGCCTTGTGATGGACTGCGCGGGCGATCTCGACCATCTGGCGCTTCGCGGCACCAAGAGTTGCGACGGTTGCGGCCGGATCCACGGTGAAGTTGAGCGATTGAAGAAACTGCTGTGCTGCGATGTAGATCCCGCGCAATCGGTTGAGGAAATTCTCCTCGCCCAAATAGATGTTCTGCGCGACCGTCATCGAGGAGACGAGGCTCGTCTCCTGGAAGACCATCGCGATACCGTTGCTCAAGGCTTCATAGGGAGACGAAAATGAAACGGACTTGCCGTTGTACAGCATCTCGCCGGATGTCGCGTCGACGACCCCGGCCATAATTTTTGTGAGAGTCGACTTCCCGGCGCCGTTCTCGCCAAGCAGGGCGTGAATTTCGCCCTCTGCCAAAGTGAAATCGACATTCTTCACCGCGGGAACGCCGCGATAAGCCTTTGTCACCCCCTTCATCTCAATGATGGGCTGCATTACTCCACCTCGCCGATGGGAAAGCGAATGATGTGGTTGCCGCCCTTCGAGGTCGCGTGAATTTCGCCATCATGCAGGATGGCGGAGGTCATGCCATGAAACCTGCCATTGGCGCGGCTGTGATAGCTTGTTACAGGCTGGAATTCCCTATCCAGCAAAGCGACAAGCCCATAGGAACGGGTCGGCGACCATGGCTTGTGCACGCCCATGCTGCGTACACCGCCATTCTGCAGAGGTTCGAGGAAGCTCGTTGCCGGTGTGAGTGCCGGCGCAATCCAGAAGCGGCTGTCGATCTCGCGCATCATGTCGGCGCGATAATGCGGTTCCTGAAGCACAAATTCGACGAGACGATTGAGCGGTGCAAAGAGGCACAAGAGATAGCCGTTACCAGTGGCGCTAATGCGCGAAGGATAGGCGGGGAGCCTTGCAAGTACCTCCGTGGGTGCGCCGCCACCTGATGGTATTGCCACCAGTCGGTGTCGCCAGCTTTCGCTGACCATGATCCGATTTCGGGACAAATCCACTATGAGCCCATTGGGAAAGCCGAGGCCTGAGGCAAGTTCGTGTCGCTCCCCGCTCTCCAACTCGACACGCCACAGCGAGCCAGAGGTGTTTCCGTGCATCAGGTCGACGACCCACTCGCTTGGGCCGAAGTCATTCGAGCCATTGCAGACAAGGAGGCCGCCATCATCGAAGGCAAGCGCCGTCGGGCATTTGAATTGCGCGATCCCCTTGCCGTCCACGATTATGCTGCCGTCATCGAGGGCTATCGCCAGCCTGCGGCCGTCCGATGCGACCGCGGAGACGTCCGAGGCGAAACTCATCAGCACTTCTTTGGGCGCTATCCGCCTGATCTCATTGCCGCTCGAATAGACGAGCGCCCCATCAAGTACGGCAAGGTTGTCGGGGGATATGGCCGCAACCACGACATCAGCAACATCGAGCGCCGTGTTCGGCTTCAAGGCGCCGTCCATTGGCGGGATAGTAACGGCCTTGCCGCGAAAGAAGTCGAGGATGGGATCAAAGAACATCAAGCCTGCGGCCCCCAATAGGATTGCGGCCCCGTCCAGGACGGATCGGCGTGCTCAAGCTTGTAGCGACCCACGCGGTTGTTCAGAATGCCGCCGACATAGAGATAGCCCTTATGCTCGCGCATCGAGGTCACCATGGGATGGCTTTCGCCGGTCAGGTCTCCCAGAGTTTCGATAATCGTCCCGTCTTCGGCAAACTTGACAACGCCCCCGGTGTTGATGTTCGGGAACAGCCATTCGTCCTGCGGCAGCCTGCGGCTCATGCGTTTGCGAAAAGCGGGATGGCGGAGGGCTAAGTCGAAACTTGGCGTGCGCATGCCGAGCCAGGCCATCCAGTAATTGCCATCGGAGGCGCGATTGATATTGTCGGGATAGCCAGGCATGTCCGAGATCACGCATTCGGCTGTCCCGGCCCTCGGTCCTTCGATCCAGTAGCGGTGCACGCGGCACGCCCAGCTCTCTGCGAAAAACAACGACTTTCCGTCATGTGCCATGCACACGCCGTTGGCATAGCGATAATTGTCGAGGAGCGTTCGCGTCTGGCCGGTCTTGGGATCGAAAGCAAGAAGGCGCCCGGTCGGTCGCCCCTCGATAGAATCAATGGCCCAGTCATGGGCATCGTAGCGTGTCGTGGAATCGGTGAAGTAGATTTTACCGTCCGGCGCGATGTCGAGATCATTGGGATCACGCAAGCGTGCGTCATCGACAATCGATGTGTAGGAGCGGTTGGTTTCGGCGGAGAGCTGCTTCACGTCGCCCGAAGGCGAAATGGAGTAAAGACCCATGGCCCCGACGCAAGACAGCACATTGCCGTCGCGGTCAATCGCCAGACCCAATGGGAAGCCGCCGGTATGGGCGAAAACTTCAGAGCGCCGATAGTCGGGTGCAAAAAACCGGATAATCTCGCCATGACGCGTTCCACAGTAAAGATGGTCGTCGCGATCGAGCACGATGTCTTCGGGGCCTTCGAGTTCGCCAAGCCCGATATACTCCGTCTTCGAGATCCTGTTGTTGAGCGCGTAGGATGAACCGCTGTCGGGAAGGGCTGACTGAGTCTTGCCCATTTGATGATAGATGGGCGCGACATAAAGCTCGTTCAGCACCTTGTGGCGGTTTTTGAGCCAGCGGATGTCGAGGATGACGGCGACAGCGAGCATCAGGCCAAGCACCATCTGGTTCGTGCCGGTTCCATAGCCCAGGCGTATCAAGCCATTGTTCATGACAAGCACGATAACGGCGCCCATGACGGACTTGGCGATCGAGCCGCGCCCGCCTCCGAGCGAATTGCCGCCGACCACAGCAGCGGTAATGGCCAGGATTTCAAGATTGAGACCCGTCCCGGGCCCCGCACCGCTCAGCCTGCAAGCGATGAGGAAGCCTGCAAAACCCGAGCAAAGCCCCGATATGACATAAGAGAAGAAGACTGTCTGGCGTACCTTGATGCCGGAATTATGCGCCGAGCGCCGCGAGCCGCCGACGGCCAATACATGCCACCCGGGTCGCGATCGCGTCAGCGCGATATGCCCCACGATCGCGAGGATGGTTGCGGCGATAACCGGAATCGAGAGGCCGAATATCGCGCCGTCGCCGATGAAGTCCCAAATATCCGAAGACGCACTGGAAAGTTGGATCATCGAGCCAAAATTCACGACCAGAATGTCGTAGATGGCGCGACCGATCACCAGCGTGACAAGAGTGGTGAGAAAGGCGCGCAGGCGCATATAGCCGATGAGGTAACCATTCACCGCGCCGAATGCTGCTCCCGTGGCAAGGGCCGCCAACAGCGCGACGCCGGTGGGAAGGTCAAAGATGAAGAATGTCGAGACGGAGGCGAAGGCTGCCAGTGCGAAAATCGAACCCACCGAGAGGTCGATCCCGCCGGCAAGCATCACGACAGTGAGGCCAATCACCACGATGACGAATTCGCCGAGCTGGCGGGTCGATTCCTGAAGCGAATAAGGCTGGAAAAACCCCGGAATCAGGCTGCCGAACACCGCGACTGTCACAACCAACGCCAGGAAGGGGATGGCATTGTCAGTCCAGCGCTTGGTCAGAATTTCGCCGATAAGGTGGTCGGGAATGAGATTGTAGCGCCAGGCCTGAAGCCGTTCGCGAAACGTCATAGGTCAGAGTCCAAAAAAGGAAACGGGCGGCCCTGGAGGCGAGGCCGCCCGATATTTATTGTGCGTCAGTTACCGGCCGCGGCCTGAAGGGCCTTCAAGTTCCAGCAGCTGCGTGGCGTCAGGTTTTCCTTGGTCACCGTGGAGAGCAGCGAATAGATGTAAGGCGATGCCGTTCCCGGTGGCTGGCCGCTCTGGAGCAGGTATTTGATCATTGCCACCATAGCCTCGCTCTCATTGTAGAGTTCGGTCGAGACGACGGCGTCAAATGTTCCGTTCTGGATGTTGGCGCAGGTGGCGGTTTCTTCGCCGCCGCCGGTCGTCACCAGATAGATCTGGTCCTGCTTGCCGGCATCGCGGATCGCCGCTGCCGCACCCGTCGCATCGCCGTCCCAGAAGTCGATGATGCCGCAGATTTCCGGATGCTGCTGAAGCATGGTCGCCGTCACATTGCGCGAGGTCGTGGCATCCCAGTTCGAGTCTGGCTTGGCGACGACTTCGAAGTCGGGATGCTTGGCCAGAACCTGCATGATGCCCGCATATTGATAAAGGCTCGTTGCATTGACCTGGTCGCCTTGGACGAGGCCGATCTTCTTGCTCGACTTGTCGCCGCAGCCCTTGACGACGGCTTCGGCCTCCATCTGGCCAAGACGATTCCAATCACCGCCGACATAGGCGTCGGCCTTGAAGTTGGCAGGGTTGTCGATGAGGATGACATAAATGCCCTCCTTCTGCGCTCGTTTCATGAGCTTTGAATAGGAGTTCAGGTCCGGCGACATGATCACGAGCACGTCCGGCTTTGTGCCGGAGGCGATGACCTCGGTGATGGCCTGGGCGCCGGCTTCGACCGACCAATTCGGATCGCGCGTCTCGAATACCCCGCCGAAACCCTCGACCTCGCGCTTGAGGATCGCGGCCCAGCCTTGCGCAAGGTCGAAGCCCATGGCCATCGGCACGAGGACAACGCGCTTGCCGGTCATTGCGGCGGCATAGGCGGCCGGCCCCGGATCATCATCGGCCTTGACCGGAGCCGATGCGGCCGCGATCGCCAAGGCGGCCACTGCCGCGCACGAAATCAGTAGTTTTCTCAACATGCCGTTTCTCCCTGTCTTCTTCATATGTCGCCCTGCTGGGCGGTTTGCTCATCCCGCGGATTGAGTAGGCTATCGATAATGATCGCGGCGAGCAGGATCGTCGCCTTGATCAGGTTCTGGTAGATATTGGGAATGTCGATGATCGTCATGGCGTTTAGCATGATGCCGATGAGGATGGCACCGACGATGACATTGCGCATGCCGCCCTTGCCGCCCGACAGGCCGATGCCGCCGATGACGACGACGAGAATGATGTCATAGAGCAAGGTGGAATTCACGACCCGGGTGTTCATGCTGAGGAGCGATGAGGCGGTCAGTAGGCCTGCAATCATCGCGATGAAGGCCGAGATCACGTAGCGCAGCACGTTCATCGGCCGCACTGGGATGCCGATATTGCGGGCGGCCATCAGATTGTCGCCCATGTAGTAGACGTAGCGGCCCCATTTGGTGAAGCGGAGGAAGAGATAGGCCAAGAAGCACGTGCCGCCAAAGATGAAGACCTCGGCGGGAATGTCGAGAAAGCGCATGCGCCCCAATGTTTCGAGCCAGTGTCCCGAAGGCACCGGGATCGCGTCTTGGGTGATGAGCTGCGAGCGGACATAGCCGAAGACAAAGGATGCGCTGGCCAGTGTCGCGAAGATCGCCGGCACATCGGCATAGGCAACGAGAAAGCCGTTGACGAGGCCGATGAGCAGGACGCCCGCAGCCGTGATCAAGAGTGCCGAGCCTTCGCTCCAGCCATTGTTCAGCATCTGCAGGTACCAGGCGGCGGACATCGCCATGATCGCGACGGCTGCGAGGTCGATGCCGCGGCCGATGATCACGATTGCCATTCCGATGGCGAGGAGGCCCAGGACCGAAACGCTGCGGACGACCGAGATCAAATTGCCAGGATCAAGGAAGCCCGGAAGTGCAATGGCGGACAGGGCGAAGAGTCCGACGGCAAGCGCCAGAACGATCCGCTCCTGACTCCAAATCCCGTGCCCACTCACGCCCACCAAGCCAGCCCCTCCCCGAAGCTCTTGGTTCGAGCCTGCCGCAGCCCCTCAGACCCGTCAAGTGCGGAGGCGGTGGGGGAAGGCAGCTCACCGTGAAATATCAATCACTTGACAGGGTGTCCAACGTCATCGTCGGCGCGGGAGTCGAGGGGCAAAGGATTGGTCAGGGGCGCGAGGTTCCTCAGGCATGCTCTCTGCTGAGCATCGCTATCACGCCGCTTGAGCGAGGAGGCGGCGATGATCCGCCCTTGGCAAAGGGCCCGTCGCCACTCATTCTGTATGCGCACAAGCCACCGCATGAGCATGCTCGACAAGGTCCTTGCCAGTTTCGCCTATCCCTTGGGCTTCGCATTAGCCGCGCTTGTGTTTGTGGCACTCGCCGTGGCTTGTGGCGCACGACGCAGCGCTGCTGCATCCATATTTGTTATTGCCCTGTTGCTATGGGCCGCCTCGACACCGCTCCTGGCACAATGGGCCACTGGGGCATTGGAGGCTCAATACGCGCCTCAATCGGTGCAAAGCTATAGACCGGCAGACGTCATCATCCTTCTTGGTGGTGTATTGAGCCCGCCAGCTCAAGGCGAGCCCTATCCCGACCTTGGCGAAGCGGCGGATCGCGCAGTCCATGCTCTGCGGCTCTATAAGGCTCAGCTCGCGCCGAAAATTCTCATTTCGGGCGGCAATCTGTTTCCGGATGGGCGGATGTCAGAAGGGCAGTCGCTTGCGGAACTGCTCGAAAGCTGGGCTGTTCCGCGGGGCGCGATCATCGTTGAAGACGCCAGCAGAAATACCTTTGAAAATGCGCGCGAAAGTGCCCGCATCTGGCAAAGCGAGGGATTTCGGTCTGGGCTCCTCGTTACATCCGCGATGCATATGCCACGAGCCCTTGCGACCTTTCGAAAGGCCGGATTAGCCGTCGCGCCTGCTGCGACAGATCGACGGGGAAAGCATGCATTGCCGCCACTACCCTTGTCGGTTTTCCCGGATGCCGGGAGCCTCTATCAGACCACACAAGCGATCAAGGAGTGGGTCGGACTCTTCGTTTATCGTTGGCGCGGGTGGGCCTAGCTCGGCACATTGCCTCTAGTCAGAGTCCACTGTCGGTCTGATCCTACTTTCGCGGCGAGGCCCCGAGCGATTTTCGGAGAGTTCGCATGGAGCCTTGTGTTAGGCAGTTCGGGGTTCGAGAACATGACCTTGAAAAGAACAAAATCAGAACATAAACTGCGCTCATGCAGAGAACAATTGCCCAAAAGCTAGAAATTCTGGCCGATGCCGCTAAATTCGACGCCTCTTGTGCTTCATCCGGCGGTACGAAGCGTAACTCAAAGAATGGCGGCATTGGTTCGACGACCGGCGCTGGAATTTGCCACGCCTATACGCCCGACGGGCGTTGCGTATCGCTGCTCAAGATCCTGCTTACCAATTTCTGCCGCTACGACTGTGCCTATTGCGTGAGCCGGCGTTCCAGCAATGTCGAGAGGGCACGGTTCTCCGTGGCTGAGGTTGTGACCCTCACACTCGACCTCTATAGCCGCAATTGTATCGAAGGCTTGTTTCTTTCCTCCGGTATCGCACGAAGCGAAGACGATACGATGTTGGACCTAGTATTGGTCGCCAAGACGTTGCGTCTCGAGCACCAGTTCAATGGCTATATCCATTTGAAGACGATTCCCGGCGCGGATGAGCGATTGATTTCCGAGGCGGGGCTTTATGCTGATCGCCTCTCCATGAATGTCGAATTGCCGAATGAAACCTCGCTTCAGACTTACGCTCCGGAAAAGAACGTCGGCACCATCAAGAAGGGCTTGGCGCTGACGCGCGGGCGCATCGAGTCCGATCGCGATAATGCCAAATCCGCCCCAGGTAAGATCAATAGAGGGCGATCCCGCCGCTTTGCGCCAGCCGGCCAATCGACACAAGTGATCGTCGGGGCCGACGTGAGCAGCGATGTCACGATCCTGCGCGGCAGCGTTTCGCTCTATGCGTCCTATGCCTTGAAGCGGGTTTATTACTCGGCCTTCAGCCCCACCGGCCAGCCTTCTGCCAATCTTCCCGACAGCCCGGTCCCCTTGTGGCGTGAACACCGGCTTTATCAGGCCGATTGGCTTTTACGATTTTATGGCTTCGCCATCGACGATCTCGAGAAGGCGGCACCGACCGGGATGTTGCCCATGGATATCGACCCGAAACTCGCCTGGGCCCTGCAACATCGCGGCGAGTATCCGTTGGACATCAACCGGGCGCCACGTGAGATGCTGCTGCGTGTCCCAGGGCTAGGCGTCAAGGCGGTCGATCGTATTATTGTCGCCCGGCGCAGCGGCAAGCTTCGGCTTGCGGATGTTGCGCGGATCTCCGGCGCCATCACGCGGGCGCGGCCCTTCATTATGACCGAGGATTGGCGGCCCACCGCACTTCTTGATGATGCGCGTCTTCTCGACAAGGCGCGGGTGAAGCCGGTTCGGCAGCTTGATCTCTTTTCATGAAGTATTCCGTAAGCCTCCCCCGCGATGCCGATGAAGCGGCCTTTCGCGCGGTTGCACGACGCGGCATTGCCGCTAGCCTAACACCAGATGAGCTCGATTTTGTTTCGGGCGATGAACCGTCCTTCTTCGCCCCATTGCCTGAAACGAGTTCGGCACCCGCCTTTTCGGTGCCGCGCGCCTTTGCGGAGTTGCTAAGTGATGCTATTTGCAACTCCGCTCCTGATCGCTTTGCGCTCCTCTATGAAGTCCTCTGGCGGTCGTTGCACGGCGAACGCGAGCTTGCGCAGAACCATGCCGATCCTGCCGTCGCGCGGCTTCAGAAATATGCCCATCACGTCCGCCGCGACATTCACAAGATGCATGCCTTTGTGCGTTTCAGGGAGCATAGCCTCGATGGTGCGCACATCTATACGAGCTGGTTCGAGCCCCAGCATTTCATCTTGCGCCGGGCGATCCCGTTCTTCGTCGACCGCTTCAGCAAAATGAATTGGCTGATCGCGACGCCGATCGGCACGGCGCATTGGGACCAGCATCATCTGAGTTTCGGGCCGCCGGTCGCCAGGCCAAAGCAGGGCAATGATGCCGTGCTCGATGATCTGTGGCTCACCTATTTCAAGACGACATTCAATCCGGCACGACTGCGGAAGAAAGCAATGCTTGCGGAAATGCCCAAGCATTACTGGTCAAATATGCCCGAGACGGCTTTGATTCCCGATATGATCGCTAAGGCCCAAATTCGCGTTGAGGACATGGTGGCGCGCGCGCCACTGCCTCCGCCGCGCTTTGCCGAGAAATTGTCAAAGGCTCCAGAGACACCCATCGATGTGAACGAAGGTTCGCTTAAAGCGCTCAATGCCGAGATTGCGACCTGTAAGCGATGCCCTTTGCATTGCGCTGCGACCCAGGCGGTCAGGGGCGAGGGTCCCTCAGAGGCGGCGATCATGCTGGTGGGTGAGCAGCCGGGCGATGAGGAAGATCTGGCGGGTCGGCCCTTTGTCGGTCCGGCGGGTCGATTGCTGGACAAGGCGCTTGGTGAGGCGGGACTGTCGCGTGATGGACTTTATGTCACCAACACCGTCAAGCATTTCAAATATGAGCCGCGCGGCAAGCGTCGCATCCATCAAAAGCCGAGTACCGGCGAGGTGCAGACCTGCAAGTGGTGGCTCGATCGTGAAATCGCGATCATCCGGCCGAAATTGGTCGTCGCTATGGGGGCGACGGCGGCGGGTGCATTGGCCGGGCGCCCGGTGTCCGTTACGCGAGAGCGCGGGTCTGCCAAGTTTGACGGCGGCCAAGGTTATGTGACCGTCCATCCCTCCTATTTGTTGCGCTTGCCCGATCCGGCCAGAAAGGCAGAGGAATATGAGCGTTTTGTTGCCGATCTAAAGCGGGTCGCAGCGGCGTAGGGCCTGCAATCAGAGCGCAACCATTGCCCTTGTGAATCTCTGCTGGATTTGATCAAATCAGAGAGAGGCAAGAGGTATTGGGAGGGCGTGTGGCCAAGGACTCGCGCGTTGGCGGCAAGCGGCAGAAGGGCCATGCGGCGCATAATCTCATCTATCAGCAGCTGAAGGAGGCGCTGATGAATGGCGATTTCCTTCCCGGACAGAGATTGATCGTTCGCGAACTGGCGGAGCGTTTCAAAACAAGTCCGATGCCGGTTCGCCAGGCGCTGCAACGCCTGACCAGCGAGAACGCCCTCGTCGATCATCTCAACCGCGGGGTCCTGGTTCCTGAAGCCAGTATCGAGGCCATCTCCGACCTCGCCCGCGTCCGCTGCCTGATCGAGGGTGGCGCGGCGGAATGGGCGGCAACCACGGTGACGACGGAAGAGATCGAAGAGCTGGCAAAGATCAATGCTGCCATGTTGCGGGCGGCAAAAACACAAGGTGGCGCCAAGAACTACCTCGTTTTGAACCGGCGCTTCCATTTCTCGATCTATGGCGCGGCACGATCTCCGGCCCTCCTTGCGACGATCGAACGCTTCTGGCTGAGAGCCGGACCATGGCTCAATATCATGCGCCAGGGGGCGATGATCGGGCTCGGCCTCGATCACCATGACGCGGTCATCGAGGCTTTCAAAAGAGGCGATGGCGGCATGGCACGGCGGGCGGTTGCCGCCGATATTTCAGATGCGGCCGATATCTTGATGCGGGCGGCAACGACGCCGCCCGACGCCAAGCCTCCAGTACGCAGGAAGGGCGTGACTATGCCTGCGTAGAAGGGTCGAGTGGAATTGTCCGCGAGGCCCGGCGATTGCGCCAGGCCGTAAGCTTTCGTGCAAGGTCGGGTGCCTCGATCAGGACCACGATCAAAAGTAGCGCGCCACGCGCGAGATCGACGAGGAAAGTCGGCAGGGCGAGTTGCAGGAAGAATGTATCGAGCGCGCTCATAGCAAGAACCCCGAGGAGTATGCCCAAGGCGCTGCCGCGCCCGCCATCCATCGCGACGCCGCCAATGAGAACCGCCGTTACCGCGAATATAAAAGGGTCGAGGCCGATATCGTATTTTGCGGCCGTGGTCGAATAGGCGAAGAGCGCACCACCCAGTGCGCAGAGCAGTCCGGAAAGAACGAATACGATCATAATCGTGCCCGGCACCGAAATGCCCGACGCCAGGGCGGCGCGTCGATCGGCACCGGTCGCCCGAAGTGCCGGGCCAAAGCGCGAGAACCGCATCGCCAACCACACAATAGCAAAGAGTCCCAAGACGATGAGGCTTCGTGGCGAAAGGACAATGAGGATGATACTGTCAAGCCAAAGCCCCACATCGTAATTCGCATAAGCAAGGATCGCTTCGCCGGCGACGATGTGGTTGAGGCCTGAGAGAATGATATAGGTGCCGAGCGTCAGCGGGACCGAACTAATGCCGGTCGCGACTATGATAAAGCCTTGCAGCAGTCCCACGGCGAGACCGGCAAGAAGTGCCAGCCCGATCCCGAAGATAGGCTGGGTTTCGCCGAATTTGACAGCCAGGATTCCGCCCAAGGTGAACATCGCGATCGAGGACAAGTCGAATTCGCCGGCAATGACAGTGAGCCCAACGGCCAAAGCGAGAAGCCCAAGGGTGGCGGCGTTCTGAAACGTATTAAAGACGGTGAAACTCGAGACCGGCGCGCCGCTGATGGTCGATACGCCTATAATGAGTATCGCCATTACCAGAAGAACGGCGAAGGGCGTCAGAGCGCGGATGCGGCGCTGCCGTTGGGCGGCGTTGCGGAACGTGACGTCGCTCATGTGTTTGCTGCCTGCCGCATATGGATCGCGAGCGCGAAGGCGGTCATGACCAGTCCTTTCACCGCAATCTGCGCTCCCACCGAATAGCCCTGGAGAAGAACGAGGTCTGTCATGACAGCGATGACGAGCACGCCCATCATGCTGCGCATGACACTGCCGCGACCGCCACCGATCGCCGCACCGCCGATCAAAACCGCAGCGATAGCATCATAACTCAAGGTACCGCGACTCAGGAGGAGCGAAGCGGAGTGATTGAAACTACCCATGAAGATGCCCGCCAAGGCCGCGGTGAGACTCGCGAAGGCGAAGACGCCCGCCCCTATCGCGCTCAGTGGCAATGCCGCGACCCGCGCCGCGGCGCGCCGATCACCCACCAAATAGATCATGCGTCCGAAGCGCGTATATCTCAAGATCAGCTCGGCCATGAGCGCCAGGCTAACGAGAATGTAGAAACCGACCGGCAATCCCCAATAGCGTTCGTTCAGCAAGCGATAGTCAGTGCCAACCGGATTGATGGTGACCCCTTTAGAGGCGGCGACGGCCGCGCCTTCCAGGACTGCGGCAACCGCAATGGTTACGATAATCGAGTTGGCATTCCAGCCGCCGATGGCGATCCCCTGAATCATGCCGATGACTGCTGCCGCGAGGAGGGTCAAAATAATGGCAGAAGGCAAGCCCAGCGGTAACGCCGCCATGTAGAGCATGGCTGCGGCGGTGGCCGTCGTACCCAGGGCCAGGGAAACAAAGGCACCTGAAATCATAATCAGTGTCATGCCAACCGCTACCATCCCGACAAAGATGGTGGAGGTGAGGATCGCCTGAAGATTGCCGAGCGTGAAAAATCCGGGCGTCGTTAGCGATGCCGAGGCGACATAAGCAAGCAGGATCGCGGCAACGCCGGGAAGCGCGAGCCGTTTGAAACGCGAAGCGAGTGTCATGCCGCGTGCGACTGGTGGGCGGAATGGGTCATGTCTGATAGCAGGCGCGCATGGTCGGTTTCGGCGCGCTTGCGATGACTCACTTTGCGACCGCCGCGCATGACGACAATATCATCGGCGAGGCCCAAGACTTCATCGAGATCGGACGAGGCAAAGACAATGATGGCGCCGTTGGCTGCTGCTTTGCGAATAATGGCGTGGATTTCCGCGCGACCGCCAACGTCGACGCCGCGGGTCGGTTCGTCAAGCAGAAGAACCCGCATATCTGTGCGCTCAAGCCCGCGCCCAAGAAAGACCTTCTGTTGGTTGCCACCGCTCAAGCGCGATACCGTCTCGCGCAATCGTCCAGCATCGACGCCGACGACCTGGGCTATCTTGCGTGCCGCAGAAAAAAGGCGTGGGAGGGTTAGAACCCCGTGTTTCGTTAAGGCATCGAGGCGGGTCGCTACAAGGTTCTCAGCAATATTGCGGCTTAAAAATAAGCCCTCGCCCTTGCGATCGGCCGTTGCATAACCGATCCCGCAGCGCAGCGCGTACTGCGGATCGCCGAGCCGAACTTCATCACGATTGATAAAGATCCTGCCTCGCGCATCCGGCATCATGCCTGCAGCGGCCCGCAAGATTTCGCTGGCTCCGCTGCCAACCTGGCCGGCAATTCCCAAAACCCGTCCGCCCTCTGCCGCAAGTGAAAATCGGCGCAGGACTGGCCCGGCAGCGAGGTTGTGAATGGTGAGCCTGTTGGTTCCCTTGGATGTCGATGGTGCTGCTGCTTCTGCCACAGTGTGATGGCCGAGCATCAGCGTTACCAGATCATCACCGGTCAGACCCGCGATGGGCGTATCGGCAACGATCGCACCATCACGCATGACGATGACGCGATGACACAATGCCAGCACTTCATCAAGGCGATGGGACACATAGATGACGCCGCATCCGCGGGCAGCCACCCTCCTGACAGCTGCAAACACCGTTTCGATATCGGCGGCATTCAGCGTGGCCGTTGGTTCGTCCAAGATGAAGAGTTGTGCCTTGCGCCCCAAGGCGCGTGCAATTTCGACAAGTTGGCGGTGACCGATGGAGAGATCCTCGAGATAGGTCGATGCTTTGACCTCAGCGAGTCCGACAGCGCTCAATCGCTCGCGTATCTGAGTCTCCGGCAGTCGTTCGAAAAAGCCCAGTCCCGGCTCGCCCAGCGCCAGATTCTCAGCAACCGTGAGAGCCGGGATGATACTGATCTCCTGATCGACCAGGGCAATGCCGCGCGATTGCGCGTCATGCACATTTCTGAATCGGCACGGCTCTCCATTAAGCGCGATGTTGCCGGCGTCCGGTGCGACCAGGCCTGAGAGCATACGAACAATGCTGCTTTTGCCTGCACCATTATGTCCACAAAGGCCGACGATCTCGCCCTTGCCGACGCTGAAGCTTGCGTTGCGGACCGCGTTGACGCGGCCATAGCTTAAGCAGAGCTCATCAACGGCAAGGAGCGGATCGGCGTTCGTCACTTGGCGCAGACTTCGGCGTATTGATCGACGTTCTTGGCGTCTACGCGGAATTCCGGAACCATGATGGTTTTCTCGAGCTTCTCGCCGGAGAGAAACTTGATCGCGGCCTCAGCCGAGGCTTGGCCTTGGGTCCAGGCGTCAGCCGTCGCGGTGCCGGCCATGTCGCCAGCACGAATGGCGGCGATGCCTTCCGGCGTACAGGTCGAGCCCGAAACCACAAGCCCATCGGCGCCGCCGATTTTGAGGCCGGCCTGGCGTGCCGCTTCGATCACCGGGATCGCCATATAGTCGGCATCGGCGCGCACCGCCTGAATGCCTCCTTGGCTCGCATATTTGGCAAAGAGCTGCTGGGCAATGCGCCCGCTTTCGATCGGGTCCCAGGCCGTCGCTTGAACATCGACGATCTTGTACTCCGGGGCGGCGGCCATGCCTTCGACGAAGCCGCGCTGGCGCTCCGATACCATGGCGGTGCCCGCCGAGCCGGTGATCGCCACAACATTGGCAGCGGTCTTGCCTTGCGCTTTGAGCGCCTCAATGATGTTTTCGGCTGCGAATTTGCCGAGGGCGTAGTTATCGGCCACGACCTGATAGGCAATGTCGTCGATAATCGCCTGATCGGCGGGGCTATCGAGATACTGAACAGGAATGCCGGCCGCCTTTGCCTTCTTGACGGCGGCAATCAGTGACTTGTCGTCGGCCGGCTCGACCATGATGAGATCGGGAGCAAGCGAAACGGCCTGGGCCATTTGCTGATTGACCTGGACCGGGTCGAGGTCATTTTCGAGCACGGTCACGTTGACCCCGGTTTCTTTCAGGATGCCAAGGATGCGATCATTGAAAGTCTTGCACCATGGGTTAGAGGGTCCGCAGGTCACGAAGACGATCTTCTTAGCTGAGAGATCGGGTGCTGCCTGCAGTGGCGTTGCGAACGTCATTGCGGCGACGCCCACAGCCGCCAATAGACTCATGCGAATATTCATTGTCGTCTCCTCCTTGCTTTTGTTGAACTAATCTTACTCAGCCTTCACCCAATAATTTCCGTCCGCGTCGGGCCTCACCGTCATGCCCGGCAGGAACAGCAGCGTCATTGTCTCTTCTTCGATGATTGCCGGTCCTTCGATGCTGTGAGCGGTTGTAATCTCGCTCCCGGCATAGACGGGAAGGTCGGCAAGCTTATGCTCGCGACCAAGATAGACTTGGCGCCTCGATTTCGCCTTCGGGCGGTCGCCATGATGTTGTGTGTTGGCGGGCGGCTTCGCTGCTGGCTTGACCTTTGTCTTGCCGATAGCGGTCATCTTCCAACTTACGAATTCAACGAGGTTCTGTTCGTCGCAAATGCCGTAAATGCGCTGATGCATCGCATGGAAGGCTTTCAGAAGCGCAGCGAGGTTATCGCTTGCCAACTGACCGTCCAGCGGAAGTTCGAACGGCACTTCAATCTCCCAGGCCTGATACTGGTAGCGCCCCATGAACGCCGCTTCGAGATGGCGTTCGGCTTGCGCGACATTGGCGCGATCCAGAAAACCGATGCATTTTCTTCGCAGGTCCGAAAGCGCGCCGTTGACACGGGCCAAGTCAAACACGTGGCTATCGGTATAGGCACTCGCGGTCGCCTGCCATCGGATATCTGAAACGAGGCCGCCATGCGCACTCAGGCCGGCGGATAAGCGTGGGATCATGAAACGTGGAAGGCCGAGCGCCTGCGCCATGCCGGCAATATGGCAGCCCGTGGCACCACCCCCCGTCACGATCAGACTGTCGCGCGGGTTGATGCCATCATTGATGGTGATGTCTTCGATCGCAGCGATCATATTGTGGTTGGACGTCGCATGAATGGCGTAAGCCGCCTCGAGCGGATTAAGGTTGAAGCGGCGAGCTATCTTGCCTACGGCTTCTTCAGCACGCGTGCGACTAAGCTTGATCGCGCCGCCCAAGAAGAAATCAGGATCGATGAGGCCCAAGACGACATTGGCATCGGTAACGGTTGCTTCCGTGCCGCCCTTGTCATAACAGGCGGGCCCCGGATTGGCGCCGGCACTTTGTGGTCCGACATGAAGCAGGCCGCCATCATCGACCCAGGCAATGGAGCCGCCGCCGGCGCCCACCGATCGTACATCCACCTTTGGCAGGCCCAGCATATCGTGCTCGTAGATCATCGATTCTGGCGTGATGAGGATCTGTCCATCGCGGATTGCGGCAACATCGAAGGTCGTGCCACCCATATCGGCGACAATGACATCCTGGCCAGGCGCGGCATGGCGTGCCGCGACGGGTGCTAGTGTCGGGCCTGACATAACCGACTGAATAGGGCTCGCAATAATTTCATCGGGTGGCATCATGCCGCCGACACAGTTGGTAATGAGAAGCTTTCCTTTAAACCCAGCCTTTTCGAGGACGCCGGTTAGATCATTCACATAGGCACTGACGATCGGCTTCAGCGAAGCGTCGATCGCCGTTGCAATGGTGCGGCGATATTCGCGCGGGATGGGGTTAACGTGATGGCCGAGGCTTACCGGAATGCCCGGCCACTCGGTAGCAATGATCTCGCCAATGCGCTTTTCATGAGTATTGTTGACGAAGGACCATAAGAGACTGACGGCAACGGCCTTGACATCGGCGCGACGAAGCTTTTCGATTGCGGCAATGACGCTTGCATCGTCCAGTCGTTCGACAATATTGCCGAGCGAGTCGATGCGCTCATTCACTTCGAAGGTGCGGTTACGGGGAATGAAGGGATCGGGATAATCGAGCCTAAGATTCCAGGTCTTTTTGCGCGGCGCCTCGCGAAGAGTCAGAATATCGGGATGGCCGCGCGTGACGATGAGGCCCGTCGCTGCAGTCTTTCGGGTCACCAGTGCATTGGTCGAGACCGTCGTTCCATGGACGATGACGCTGGTTTTTGCCAGGAATTCGCTCAGCGAGAGACCGAAGCGATCGGCTGCGACGCTCAGCGCATTCATGAAGCCCGTGGCGAAAGCGCCTGGCGTTGAGGGACTCTTGGCGATGACGGGGGCGCGATCCGGCGCATGCACCACGCAATCGGTGAACGTGCCACCTATGTCGATCCCAACTCTGAATGTCATGCGCAAGATCCGCTGGCGCGTTTCTCACGCAACTTTTCAGTCTCGATGACATCGACCTCATGATCCAATCCATTAGCCGCAATTCGAAGGGCAACCCCATAGGCATCACGCGCTGTCTTTTCGCTAATCCAGCCGCGATCCGCATCACGCGCCACACGAATGGGATCGCGCTTAAGCGGATCGCCATAGCCGCCACCTGATACGGTGCGGAAAACCACCGTTTCTTCGGGCGTAATCGTTTCCATGCGAAAGCCCGGCAGCATGACGAGCTTGTCCTCGGCATCGATCTTGGCATTGAGCGCCGTCGTGCCGTTCAAGCCGCCCAAAACACCCTTAGGAGGATTGACGTCGCCGTCGCTGCAATAGGCAACTGAGAGATCGCCGGAAAGTGTCCGGTAGCGCCCCTGCATCGCGGGACCGCCATTCCACTCGCCCATGCCCATGGCATCGCAGGCGATCTTTCGTTCTTCGACGAGAATAGGGTAGGTCATCTCATCGATCTCGATCTGGTCGAGGGCGAGAACGCCGCCGCCATTGGGGCCCTCGTAAGTCAGCCAACCGTCATGGCCGTGAAGACCAGGACCCGTCGAAAGGCCAAAGAACACCATGTTGACGAAGGGCCTTGGGGCGCCAAAGCGCTGATCATTGCCGGCAACGACACCCATATTGGCGCCGAATTCGGTGCCACCTTCGGCGAGACCGAAGGGCGCACCCAATTGCGAGAAGGAGCATTGGACTGCATTGATGGCGCGATCATTGACACCCATGGTCGCATTGGATGTTCCAACCGGATAGGAGGGCCTGCCGACAATGCAGCCGTCGCGAAGCAGGACTTCGATGCAGCGGGCCGAGCCGTCATTATGGGGAAGGCTTGGATCGAGATTGTAATAGACACCAATCCGACCGGCGCCGGTGGCGCAAGCCTCCGAAAGATTGATGCCGCCTGAAACGCAGTCGGGATTGTCGCGAAGGTCGACCGTTATTTTTCCGGCTTCCGGGTCGATCGTGACCTTGGCCTTGATTGCTACGCCGTCCTCGACCACGCCCGGGACGGGATCATGTTTGGCTGTCCAGCTCAGTGTGCCTGCCGGGAATGTGGCAATCGCGGCCTTGGCACGGCGCTCGCCATACTCCATCCAGGCTTCGATGAACCGGGCGAGGGTCTCGACGCCATAGCGCGCGCTGAGTTCCTTTAGCCGGGTCTCAGCGGTCCTCGTTGCTCCCACTTGTGCGCGATAATCGCCATACCAGACATGACTTTCGCGAATATTGTGTCTGCACCAGCGGATCAGATCCTCGCGGTCCTTGTAGTGTTCCTGGAACCTGACCACGGGAATGTGGAGGCCTTCCTCGTAAACCGAGCGCATATAGGCGTCCATGGTCGTCGGAATATGTGCACCCGTATCGGCGTGATGCGAGCGGGCGACTGTCCAAAACATCGGCTTACCGGCAAGGAAAACCGGCACGCATAAGGTCATGTCGGCGTGATGGGTTCCGCCATGGTAGGGGCTGTTGGAAAAATAGGCATCGCCTTCCGATACATCTTCAAAGAGTTCGGTGACCGGCCGTGTTGTCAAATCCATTGCTGTGACATGGACCGGCATCGCCTCTTCGACACAGACAAGCCGGTGATCGAACGTCAGGAGCCCGCAGGAGAAATCTCGCGCATTGGTGATGGCGGTGGAGCGGCTCGCTTTTTTGACGATGTTTGACATCTCGCGGACGATCGATTCCATCCGGTTGGAGAGGACCGCGAGCAACAGAGGATCGAATTCATTCACTGGTTTGGGCACCATTTCGCTAACGCAGCATATTTGATCAAATCCTTATTATGGTCAAGCACTGGGAGATTTTGGACGCTTTAGCGTTTGGGGCCAGTAGGTTGATCAAAACCTAGTGCCGGTTTTCTTTTCAGGACGACCCGGTCGGCGCATGGTCGCTCGCAATTGATTGTCCATGCATGTCACGACCACATCTCCGGCGTTGAGTCTTGCAACCCGGAGCGGCAGGGCAATGGATATGCCGAGAAGAGCGACGCCAACTTAACCCCCGCAACTAACCCGGGGGCGCAGAGGCTTAAGGATCAAGGCAAGAGTTATTCAAGCTTCTGACTAATTTGGGCGGCAGTGTTGGAGAGCGCCGCCATTCGCAGACTTGCCCGGCGCGATGTGCGGCGACGAGATATTGCACCCTTGACAGCACGGTCCCTCTTGTCACTAACGCCTCGCCCTCAAACCGCACGGAAGTTTGGCGAAGGAAACCCGACCGACGGTCAAGTTGCGCGAGATTTTCGCTTACGGCATGTTTTAAATCGAGCCGAGGAGTGAATCATGGGTTGGATCAAAGCAATCAACATGGCCTGCGTGGGAATGATCGGAGGCGTGTTGATCAGTCTGGCCGCGCCGAGCTTCGGCCAGGAGGCTGGAGGCAGTGTCGTAGGAGAGCAGGGCGGGTTCCAGGCCGGTGACACCGGCGCTGGTACGCAACAGCTTCAAGAAATGGATGTAGGACTCACTGCGCTTCAAGCACAGGTCGCCACCCTGACTGCGAGGCTTGAAAAGCTCGAGAAGGACAAGGACGGCCCCTTGACCATCAAGGGGCCCCTCATCGTGACCAACGCCCAAGGCACGCAAATCTTTCGTGTCGATCCCGAAGGAAGCGGCGGCCAGGTGACGATCATTGGGGGAAAATCGCGCGCGGTGATCACCGCCGCCGACGCGGCGTCAGTCTTTCTGACGGATTACACAAATACTTCGACGGTTACGACCGAGAGTGGCCCGCATATTTCTCTCCAAGAGGGCTCCAAGCGGTTTTTCGTCGGAGCCAACCGCGGGGATATGACGCTTACAGTCGATGACGGACAATCGAATATTGCGTTGGTGGCACGGCCCGGTCGCCCATTTATCGACGTCGATAGCGGCTCGAAGTCGGTGACGGTGGGTGCCAAGGGAAACTCCTTCGGTGTTGGAGTATTGAATGGAGAAAATGCGACAGCGGCCCTCGGCGATCCCGGTGACGGCAACCCCTCTCTACGCATATACGAGAAAGGCGGTGGCGTTGCGCTTCAAGCCGGGTTCCATAAAAATGGATCGCCCGCATTCAGTGTCTGGGACGGAGACGATGCACTCGTCCGCATCGAAAAGGCGGATGCCGGCGGCTCAGGTGGACAGGTCAAGGTTTTCGACGGCGGTCAACAGGTTGTAACGCTTGGTACCGTCGATAGCGCTACAGGCCTTCGGGTCAAAAAGGACGATGATGTCCTCTTCGCTGGCAAGGGCGCCGAAGGGCCCGAGTTCAGTCTTCAGCAGGGCGCCGAGAAAGTCTTCGATGTCACGGTACCCGGAGGAAATGCGCAACTCTCCCTTGGCAAGGAATCGTCAGCAGCCTGGTCCATGAGTTCCGACCCGAGCGACTTAGAGCTCAAGGGGAAAGTCGGGGAGCAGGAGATCTATCTTGAACTCGCCGCCACCAAAGGCCTGCTTCTGCAGAACGGCGGCTCGACGCAGGCTTTCATCGGACAGTACAAGGACGGGAAAAACGGCATGGGGATCTATGATACCGGAGACACTCCCGTGCTGTTTGCGGGGCCGTCGGCCGGTGGTCAGCCTGGTTTCCGCGTTCGCGAAAAGGGAAGTGGGAAAGACATCGCGACCTTGGGATCGAAGGACGGCAAGGAAGGGGAGCTTAGAATCTTCGATTCAAGCGGGGAGACTGTAAGGATCGGAACCACAAAGGCCTCTGGTGCTATCTCGCTGTCCAAAGGCGGCAGCCCGACAATTACGCTTGGCTCTACCGAGGCGAAAGAAATACCAGCTTTCAGAGCTTATGACGGGGGCGAAATGGGAATTGCCGTCGGCGCAGTGGCGGGAGGCAAAGGACTTCTGGCCGCTTTCAGCGGCGGTCACCTCAGCGCTGGGATTGAGGCCGGCGATGGGGGCAATGGTACTGTCTATGTGATGAGCAATGGTGCCGAGGCAGCCTCTATAAACAGCACTGATATTCAGGGCGAGGGGCGCGTTGTTGTCTATGGGGCAGGTAAAAAACACGTCGCCTTTATGGGCCACGGCTCCGGTGGTGGCGGAAATTTCACTGCGACCGATCCTGGCGGAACGGGCGTTTTCTCAGCCGGCTATATCGGCGGCGATGGTCCGGGGACTGCCTGCGTGCTCCAAAAGGGTATGAAATGTCTCGGCGTCGGCCTGACCGGCATGGAAGGTTTCCACTGAGCGAGGCCATGAGGGCGGAGCATTTGATGCGAAGGGCGGCATTCAACCGGCGCCGGGCCGTGTTTCTTTTCTCCGCGTTTCCGCTTCTCATCGCGCCTCGGCGCGCGTCAAGCCAGGAGGAGCAAACCGAGACGCTTGGCCTCGAAGCGGACAATCCGCTCCAGCCGATCGCGGCGAACTACCAATCGCTCGGTTCGTATCAGGATAAAGGAACCGTCGTCACGCGTTATCAGTGGCCGGGAACGCCGCTGCTCGAAGAGCATCACCGCTTTGAAACGGCGTTTCGGGTCCCGCGCAATTTCTTCTTCCGCTTCGATGCCGATCCGGCAAGCGGCGGCGATGTTTACGTGATCTGGTGCGATGGCGGCCCGTTTCAGAGCTGGTGGAAGGCGACGGGCACGCACACCGTCCACGACAACGGGCAAGGTGCGGTCGCCTTCTTTACCGGCCAGCAAGCTTCCAAGGATGCCGCAAACCTTGTTGCGCCGTTTTTCTTTCCACAAGCGGATTTGGTCGGGCCGGCCTATCGCCTCATTCCGCCGGTAACCCAGGAGAGCGGCACTCTTGATGAAAGAATTTGTCGCAAGATATCCGCCGCCGAGCGCGTGAGCGGATCGCAGACCCGCGAACACCGGCCAACGACGGTGTGGGTTGACGATGAAACGCTACTGATCCGCAAGGTCGTGATCGGCCCGGATGCCGGCAGCGACCCCAAGCTCATCGACGAGAAGACGTTTATCGTCGATGCACAGGCCAATCCGGAACTTCCGGATTCCCGTTTCACTTTCACGCCGCCGGAGTAACACGTGCTGAAAGGCAGATTTGTTCGCGCCACCACGCTGCTGGCCGCCTTCGTCACTATCGTCGCACTCCTTTCCAACTTTTACCCCGCCTTCGCCGATGAGCCTGCGCCGGCCGTGCTGATCCTCGATTCATCTGGCAGCATGACGGCTCGCCTGCCAGACGGCCGGATCAAGCTCGACGCGGCGCGAGATGTCATCACCACGACGCTCGAATCCTGGCCGAAAGGCGGAGAGGTAGCGGTCGTTGCCTATGGTCATCGCCGCAGGTCGGATTGCGCCGATATCGAAACGGTCGTTCCATTAGGCCCACTCGAGCCCAAATCCATCGCCAGGACGCTCAAAAAGCTACAAGGACGCGGGAAAACACCGCTGTCGCAGTCGCTCATCCAGGCGGCGCAGCAATTGCCCAAGGGCGGCACGATCGTTCTCGTCAGCGACGGGATCGAGACATGCGACCGAGACCCTTGCGAGGTGGCGCGCGCTCTAAAGGAAGCACAAGCATCCCTCATCATTCATATCGTCGGCTTCGGATTGCAGCACAGCGAACTCGACCAGCTCAAATGCATCGCCGACAATGCCGGCGGAAAGGTCTTTGACGCGCAGGATGCCAAAGAGCTGACCACGGCGCTTACGACCGTGTCCAACGAAGTTGCAAAGCCCCCGCCACCGCCCCCTGAAGAGCCGACACCACCGAAGCAGGCAGACTCGCCCCCTCCACCGCCGCCTGCGCCCAAAGCCGAACCGCCACGCGTGGTGCGCACCGAACTCGTCGCAATCGCGGGTGCGCTTGGGGAGATTACCGATACACCGGTTCACTGGCAGGTGCGCGATGACAAGGGAGGCGAGGTTTATGATGGCGAGAGCCGCGCATTGGTGCTCGACCTCATGCCTGGAAGCTATGCCGTCTCGACGCTGGCTGCGAATGCGCGCAATGATTCGCGGATCGAGGTGAAGGAAGGCCAGGGACAGACCTTCAAGATCGATCTCAAGGCCGGGCGTCTCGACCTATCGCTGGCATCGAATAAGGGGGCGACACCTTATACCGACCTGGAGACGAGTGGGATCGCCTGGACCATCGAGGCGAAGGAAGGTCAAGATCGCGTGTCCGTACCGTCGATTGCGCACCCTGTTCTGCTTCTTGCTCCGGCCGCCTATCGCGTGACCGCCGCCCTCAAGGGATTAGAGGCCAGCGCCGATGTGACGATTGTCGCCGGGACGGCGAGTGCCCTCATGCTCGACTTCCGGCTCGGTACGGTGGTTCTTGAAGCAATGCTGGAAGGTCAAACGGAACCCTTGAGCGATGCGAGCATGGTCCGCTGGCGGATCGGCAGCGGCGAGACTGCGCGTGTCATCGACGGCGAGGCGCGTCCACGAGTGACGCTTCCCGAAGGCAATTATCCTATCGAACTTTCCATCGCTGGATTCGCGATCGCTGCCAATGCGGAAATACGCGGCGGCGACGACAAAGTCATTTCCGTCCCGGTGAAGGGTGGAACACTCACACTCTCCGCGCAGCTTGGCCCGCAGTCTCCGCCTTTGGACGACTGGCGGGACACGACTTGGACGGTAGCGCCGGTCGATGCGTTGGCCGGCGGATCGCCGCTCGATTTCCAGACCGCCGCGCCCTCGATGACCCTGCCCATCGGCCGCTGGCATATAACGCTGAAAAGCGGGGCAGCCATTGCCGAGAAAGATATCGCCGTATCGCCGGGTTCCGATACGGTGCTGGTCATCAATCTTGGTGCCGGGCGCGCAATCATGGGCGCACGACGCGAGGACGGCGCGCAGCCCGCTAACATCGTGTTCGCCGCGGTGGCAGTAGATCAGAGCGGTAATCCGACTGGTGATCCTGCATTCGAGGCCGGCTCAAATGAGGAGATCGCCACGATCCTACCGGCCGGCCGATGGAAGCTCGTTGCTGACGATTCGGATGGCAACCATGGCGAGGCGATCATCGATCTTGCCGCTGGTGAGGAGAAACGGGTGGAAATCCTTCTGAAGTGACTGCTCAGATTCTCCAACTGCCACTCCCGGTCATCTTGAGGCGTAAAGATATCGGGTTGGGACGACACTCATCACAAATAACGAATGGCCATTAGGCAGTGTAATCCATCAGTATCGGAGCCCCGGCTTTGCGCGAGCTCAGAGTCCCGGAAATGACATCCGTAGGCGCCCAGATGGGAGTTTCGTGATTTTGCCAGAGCCGGCTTTGGCTTTGCCAAAACCGAAAGTCGGCTTTGGAATTTTCCCTGCAACAGGATATCCTGCGATGCGAAGATTTTCTCGCACTCTCACGCAATAGCTCACTGATTTTTCCGAGAAGTGTGTTTCGCCGTGACCGGCTCTGTATTTCATAACGGCCGTGCAAATATCGCCATCAGCGAGGCGCCAAGCATCTGCGAGATAACGCGTGCCATACTGAATATTCGTCGCTGGATCCGTCAGGCCTTCCAGACTACCGGTGTAACCGAGTATTGCCGCGGTCGACGGCATCACTTGCATTAAGCCTACCTCACCCGCTTCACCTAGGGCATGTGGGTCGTAGTTGCTTTCCACTCTCATAACCGCATCTACGATCGCGTAGGGAATGCGGTACTCCATCGCATTCTGACGCGCTAATCGACGATAGAGTTCGGGTCCCGAGAACAGCTCACCCAATTCGGGCCGCGCTAAGGCGATCCCCCCGCTTGCTAGAACGAGGATCGCTGCAAGAGTTGCCCTTAGGATGAAAGCCACGCGCCCTCCGGACTACCGTGGCTTGTCCTTGCTTGCGCGCTTCAGTTGGACAACGTTCTTCCCACCGCCCAGGCTTTGTCTCAGCGCCGCTTTGAACCCGACGGGCCGATTGTGCTTCTTCAGCAAGTCACGAAATGCCTCGTCCGCCAATTCCTGAAATGTCGCCAAACGGTCCTTGGCAAGCATGCTGATCGCCGCCCAATCCTCAAGGTCGAACTGTATGCGTTTCCCGATAAGTTTTTCCGGCATGCTCTGTTACTCCTCTACCATGCTCCCCCCGTGTTCTCGGGCACGGGTCATCGCCAGATCTTCAGCAACGGCCCATGCGCACCATAAACAGGATCACGTCCCGGTCTCGCCACGTGTGGAATGGTGTCAAGTGCCCGGTCATGGTCTTCGCTGGTTTTACAGAGGTCGTAAGTGCCCTCTGGCGGGTAGGCGCCTACGACCAGAAAGTCAGCGCTGGCGGTCAAGCGTTTATGGCCAGTGCCCGCGGGCAGAATGGCAACATCTCCAGCCCGCACAATGAGTGAGCGCCCAAGGTTGCCACCGAATTGAATCTCAGCTTCTCCTGAAGCCACGCCCAGGACCTCATGGATGCGCGAGTGATAGTGCACAAAGGGATAGACCCCGTTTCTCCACGAATTTTCCCACTTGTTGGACGCGAATAGATCTTCAAGCAATGCGGCAGGGTCGATATCAGGAAGTGATCGGACCGGCGATTTGTAGATTAACAGAGGCCAAGTGGGGTGATTGGGTATGACGCCATCATCTTTAAACCTGAACAGGTGAGGCTTTCTGTCCCTCACAGCTCGCTCCAAATCTTGCTTAGAGGGCCTTGCCCAGCCTGTGAGTTTTTCGACCAAGACTTTTCCTGTCTCAAGAATTGGCATTTGAGCGCCTCCAACCCAACATAATACAAGGAAAACGAGCCGGACCTTGGCTGGTTCAAACACCGTCCGGTTGCCTGGGCACAACGAGACGGAACTTATTACGAGCAGTGGCGTGAAGAATATAAAGCGCCGCCTGAGAATATTCGAGGTCTCTCATGGCGGATCGGAAGGTGACGCCCCAGTATTGGAAGGAGAGCCCGGTGAAGCAGATCCAACCGAGCTCACCTTTTGGGAAACCGTCCGAGCCAGCCAGGACATTGCCGAGTATCAGGCTTACTTGAAGCAATATCCCGATGGCCAGTTTCGCATCTTAGCTGAAGCAAGGATCAATAAGCTCAAATCGACACCACTGAGTGATCAGCAGAATACCGAAATCGAAGTGGCATTCTGGGACAGCATCAAGAATAGCGATGATATGACCATGTTTGAGGCCTACCTGGCCAAATATCCGGATGGGCATTTCGCCGACCTGGCGCATGCGCATTTGAACAAGGATAGTTCCTAAGGGGGACGGCCAGATCAGCGTTCTTAAGGCGGGTCCCAAAAGCAGAAGTAGCACCAAACGGGCTTGATCGAGATAGGAGTAATCGCATGAACCCATTCTTGGGTGCTTGGTGGAAGATGACCATGCTCGGATTGGAGGCGCAGCAAGTCATCGCATTGCGTCTCTTACAGGCAGCCGCTGGACGCCCTCTCAATATTGATCGTCTAGTCAGTGAAAAAATCGGCGCGGCGAGCCGGGCGAACCAGGCTTTAGGACGAGAGCTGGCTTTAGGCGGAACTCCGATCACCGCAGCAAATAAGGCGATAGATGTCTATAAACGCAAGGTGGGCAGCAACCGACGTCGACTTAGCCGCCCGCGCTAAGCAACCTATCGAACGATTTGGCCGTTCACGTTCGTATCCGGAAGCGAACGTCCGCCGCTAGGTGAGTACTTGCCCCCAATTGGCCAGCTCATCCATCATATTCTCAAGCACCTCCTTGTCCGTCTTTCCCGAGCGCGCGGGGACATGAAAGGAATGGTCAGCATCGGGGACGAGAAACAGCGTCGCACGTTTTCTCAATGCTTTAATGACAGGGGACAGCTCTTTCTGATCGGCCAGCGCATCGCGCGTCCCTTGAAGGAAGAGCATCGGTATTTTGATGTCCTTGAGATGCTCCGCACGCGTCGTGGATGGTTTGTTGGCGGGGTGCAGGGGGAAGCCAAGAAAGGCCAATCCCGATACGCCTTCGAGTGGTTCGGCCGCCTGCGCCTGAGATGTCATGCGACCACCGAACGACTTGCCGCCAGCAATGAGTTTCAAGCCGGGCACATTCTGACGCATCGCGGCAACCGCTGCCCTAATCGTCGCTTGGGCGACCGCTGGGGTGTCCGGTCGCTTTCCGCCTGCCTCCATATAAGGAAACTGATAGCGGAGCGTCGCCACGTTGCGCTCGGCCAACGCCTCTGCGACCGCTGCCATGAAGGGATGGTTCATTCCGGCTCCAGCGCCATGGGCCAGAACATAGCCGAATATTGATTTTGCTGGTCTGATGAGTAGCCCTGAGACTTTTCCGGACTTTCCCACATCGATTGATAGTTGCTTGGGGAGGGATGCCATGAAGTTCCTCATGGAAGCTTTTGTTTGAGCTTGAAAAACCCCGCCCACGGATCGCGCTTGAGATATTGCAATCGCTGGCGGAGGTTTTCGATGGTGAAGTGGGCGGGGCCAAGTGAAGCCGATAGTTCACTCCAATCCAGAGGCGTCGAAACCGCCGCGCCGGGTCTTGCCCGTGTGGAATAAGCGGCAACCGCTGTTTGGCCTCTCCCATTGCGGAGATAATCGACAAAGATGCGGTTGCGCCTGATGGATTTCGTCATCTTGGACACATATTGGCCAGGGCTGTCGGCGCTAATGTTCTCTGCAAGCCCCTTGGTGAAGTCCTTGACCGTATCCCAGTCGGAAACCGGAGCAATCGGCGTCACGACGTGAAGGCCCTTGCCTCCTGAGGTCTTGACGAAGCTCTTGAGCTTGAGGCGCTTGAGCCGATCACGCACCTCGTTGGCTGCGTCGATCACGGATTGCCAGGATACGCCCGGTCCCGGGTCAAGATCGATGATGAACTGGTCGGGGTGGTCGAGATTATTGATCCTTGAACCCCAAGGATGGATTTCCAGCACACCAGCTTGGACCAGGGCGATGAGGCCTTCTAGGTTCTTGATCGCTAACATCGGTTCTTCATCGCCGACATCGACAGGTATTATGGCATCATCCATGCCTTGCCATGCGTGCTTGGCGTAGAAGCAGGTCTTGAACCCGCCAGACGGGCAGCGAAGCAAGCTCAGGACGCGGCCCGTTATATACGGCAAGATCCAGTCGGCGATATCGATATAGAATTCGGCCAGCGCCTGTTTGGTTATCCCTTCATCAGGCCAATAGACGCGGTCCGGGTGGGTCAAGCGGAAGTCTGAGAGACTCGGTACTGTTGCTTTTTTCGACGGCGTGGATTGAACAGGCTCGACCACGACGTCGCCTGCCTCCTTGTCTTCGCGCAAGCCCTTGAAGGAAGCCTGGCGCAGGAGCTTGTCATTCGTCCATCCGCGCACTTCAATCTCTGCGACAAGCTCGGGCTTGACCCATTGCACATCCTTGCCGGCACCCTGCTGGAGCGGGGCTCCGAGTTTGGGTTTGCCGATGTCCAAAGGCTTAAGCCTTCGCATGAGGTCGCGCGCCAATGTTTCGGAGAAGCCGGTGCCCGCGCGCCCGACATGAATAAGTCTTCCATCCTCATAGGCGCCAAGGACCAGCGAGCCAATTGCTCCATCCGAAGCGGATGAGGGCACATAACCGATGATGATAAACTCTTGCGACGTCGTGCATTTCGATTTGAGCCAGAGCTTGGCGCGGCCCGATCTGTAGGGACTGCCCTTGCGCTTCGAGATGATACCCTCAAGTCCCATGCGGCAAGCGTGACCGAGTATCTCCCTGCCATCTCCCTCCATGTGGTCGCTATAGCGAATGCGGCACTCGCCGATGGCAGACGTGATGATCTGCAGAAGTTCCTTGCGCTTCTCAAGCGCCACGTTGCGAATGTCGGACCCTTCGAGATAAAGCAGGTCGAACACGAAATAGGCGAGCCGCTCCTTGCGACCGGCCTTCAAATCTGCCTGAAGGCCACTGAAGCTCGAAACACCATTCTCATCCTGGACGACAATCTCCCCATCCAGCAGCGCCGAGCCTATCGGCAGTCTCTTGATGTCGGCTTCGATAGTTCGGAAACGGTTCGTCCAGTCCAAGCCCCTGCGCGTCAGGAGCTTGACCTTGCCGCCATCGATGCGCGTCTGCATTCGATAGCCGTCATACTTGATTTCATGGATCCAAGCGTCGCTCGAGGGTTCTTCAGTCTCATAGCCCGCAAGACACGGCTCAACGAAGACCGGCAGGATAGCCTTTTTTGCACCGGGAAGCCTTGCGATATCCGGCAGATCGATCTTCTTGATTTTCGCTCGCGCGGCATGATCGGCGCGGACCGTCCCCTTTGCGGCGAGCTCTTCATTGGTGCGCCTGCTCCTGACCGAAGTCACTTCCTCATCGACTATTTCTGAATCACCCGCGGCACGGGCATATTCATCCTGGCTTTTGATGAGGAGCCATGGGTCTTTTTTCTCGCCAGGCTTGCGATGCATTCGGACCAGATGCCAGCGGCCTTTCAGCCGCTTGCCCTTCAAAGTGAAGTCCAAATGGCCCTTCTTCAGGCCTCGCTCCGGGTCGGCTTCTGGTACCCAAGTGCCCTGATCCCAGACGATCATGGTCCCGCCACCATATTCACCTTTGGGGATGACGCCTTCCCAGGTGAGGTAGTCCAAAGGGTGATCCTCGGTCTGCACGGCGAGGCGCTTTTCGCCCGGGACGAGGCTTGGTCCCCGGGTGACGGCCCAGCTCTTGAGAACCCCATCGAGCTCCAAGCGCAAATCGAAATGCAATCGTCGCGCGTCATGCTTTTGGACGGCGAAGCGCCAGCGTTGCTTTTTGCCGGTGCGGGGCTTCGGCTCAGGGGTCTTGTCGAAATCGCGTTTGGATTTGTATGTATCGAGCTCGTCGCGAGCCTTCTTTATATTTGTGGAACGACTTGCCGATCCTGGACCGCGCTCACCGCGATGAGTCGCCATTTCATTGCCATCTTAAACGAAACCGATGTCGCACGGCTTTTCTTCGCAGCGCCGGCGCCACGCCAGATCAGGACGCGCGCTTGGCCTTTCCCTTCTTCTGGGGCGCTGGCTTCTCAGGCTTCGCGGCAACAACCTTCTCTGTCTTTGTTCCCTTGTCGCCCTGGACGCTCTTGCGTAGAGCGTCCATGAGGTTGATGACGTTGCCACCTTTCTGCGTTGCCTCGGAAGGAGCGGTGATTGTGTGGCCTTTTGCCTTTTCGTCGACCAGTTCCTTGAGCGCAACCGCGTAGCTGTCGCGATATTTCTGCGGCTCGAAGGAGGCAGCCTTCCGACCGATCAATTCCGTTGCAAGCGATACCATTTCACTATCGAGCTTGAGTTCCGGGAGGTCGCTGAAATAGGAGCTCGCTGGCTTGATCTCATTGGCATAGCGCAGGATTTCCATGACCAAGCCCTTGTCGACCGGCCCGACAGCAACGAGATGCTCGCGGCCCCCCATGGTAATCTGGCCGACGCCGACCTTATTCATTTTTTGCAGGGCGTTGCGAATGACGAGGTAGCCTTCGGTCGCGTGATCATCAGCAGGGACGATGTAGTAGGGCCGCTCGAAGTAGCGAGGATCGATTTCCTTCACATCGACAAATTGCTGGAGGTCGACGGTCTTTTTGCTTTCGAGCTTAATCGAGTCGATCTCTTCTGGATCCAGTATGATGTACTGGTCCTTGTCGACCTCGTAGCCTTTGACGATGTCAGCGCTGCTGACTTCACCAATGCCTTTGACGGTCTTGGTGTAATTGATCCGCTTTCCGCTCGGCTTGTGAATCTGATTGAAGGAGATTTCAGAACCGCTATCGATGGCATTGTAAATTTCAACGCCAATGGAAACCAGGCTAAGGCGCAGGAAACCCTTCCAATACGCGCGGCCGGGACGTGCCATGATACTCACCTACTGACTGTGGATCGGACTCCCAATCATTGTGCCCATGAGTCAGTTCCTTTCGTCAAGGCTGTTGCCGAATCGTTCTGAATATTTGGTTCCGAATTCCTTCACGGAGCGACGACGTGGGGCGTCGCTGGGCTGACCTCCACAGCGGAACCGCGATGGCGCGCGCCTAGTAACTGTTGCTTGCTAAAACCCCATCGATGAATAAACGACAACGGCCAGCGCAAGAAAGGCCAAGCTTATCAGCGCAATCCACATGATCAATCGTAGGCCCATTGCTTTCCTCAGCCTACGATCCGCCGTTTACAAATTGACTTGTCGGAACCTGGAAGCTTCCGCTCGTTGGCAACCTATCACGGCGAGGGTCGGCCATGTCCTGCGTATCGACGATCTTATCGTTTCTGATGATGCTTGCGATCGCCGCCATGATCGGCAAGGCCTCCTATTATCGTTACGGAAAAACAACGGCCAGCGGTGAAGCTTTCAACCCGGGTCGCCTGACAGCGGCTCACCGCACCTTGAAATTTGGCACGAGAGTACGGGTGACGCACCTTAAAACCGGCAGAAGCGTAGAGGTTCGCATCAATGACCGCGGCCCATTCACACAAGGCCGGATCATCGACTTGTCACTAGGGGCAGCGCAAGCCATCGGCCTCGATAAAACGGGCGTGGCAACGGTGAAACTCACCATACTTGGAACGAAGATCCCTGTGTATTGGGCTCACAGCGACAAATACTAGGTCTGACGCGGCAGCATAGCGCGCGACCCGCGGCCCTCTTGCGGCTGGAAATCCGCCATTTGAGTTAATTTTGCGCATTTGCGTTTTGGGGCTGTTAGACCTTCTATCCTAACCTTAGACAAGTGGATAGTAATGTCCGTGGTGCGTCATTTGCCTGAGGGTGAAGCCCTAGATCTGCAATTGCGCCTTGATCGCCTCGAGAAGGAGCGCGATCGGCTCTTCGGCGTGCTCGCGTCAATGGGCGATGCGGTGATCTGCACAGATGAGACCCGCGCCATCACATTCATGAACGCGAGGGCGGAAGCGCTGTCCGGCTGGTCATTTCAGGATGCCACGCAACAGCCGATCGAAAGTGTCGTCGCACTGAGACAGGATGATGGCGCGTTGCTGCGCGATGATCCCTTGATGAGGTGCATTCGTACCGCGATGTCGCAGGTCAGCGAAAAAGGCTATTGCCTCAAGACGCGCACAGGCGATCTGCGGCCCATCGGCTTTTCGATTGCTCTCATCAAAAGTGCAACTGGTGACCAGCATGGACTGGTTGTAATTATCAATGATGTGTCAGAAGTGCGAGCCGAAGAAGCGCGGCTCGCGCATTTGGCGACACATGATGTTTTGACGGGATTGCCCAATCGCGCTTACTTCCTTACCGCGCTTGACGAACTCTTAACCCATGCACGGGACAAGGCATCATCGCATGTGCTCTGCCTGATCGATCTTGATCGCTTCAAGGCTGTCAATGATCAAGGCGGCCACGTCGCCGGCGATGCGGTGCTGATTGAAGTTGCGCAGATCCTGCGAGACAAGAGTCCCGATAGCCACATTGTAGCAAGACTCGGTGGCGATGAATTTGCGCTACTCATGACGGATTGCAACGAAGCTAAGGCCGAGTGGTTTGCCAGTCGCCTGATCCGCGAGATTCGCAATTGCCGGGTTGTTGTTCAGGGCAAGGCCTATCATGTCGGAGCAAGCATAGGCGGGACCCTGATCGATGGCAGCCAAACGGGAACAAGCGATCTGCTGCACCAGGCGGATATTGCGTGTTATCTATCGAAACAGCGAGGTCGCAACCGTTTCAGCATGCATCGGCCTGAAGATTCGGCATGGCTGAGTGAAGCTGCGGTCAAGAGCGCCAGTTAAGCGGCGCGACGTTTCTCAAAGAAAAACCCGCCGTGATTTTCATCCGGCGGGTTTCTTTGTTCGCGGCGCCGTGGGACGGCGAATCTCCGGCACATCGAACAAGCTTATGATGATTAACGAAGCGTTACTTCGGCGTGACTCAGCTCCAATTGAACTCCGGCCTTGAGCCGCTTCTTCTCTTGTTGCGAGTAGCTCCGGGCTTATAGCCTCGTCTATTCTTGCGGTGCTTTCGCTTGAGCTTGAGTCACGGCCAAGTCACATCGCCAGTTTAACTTTGTTAAAGCCTAAGGGACTGTCCAGTTCTTGGGGGCTGTAGCTCGCTTATAAGTTGTTTTGCTTTAGACGCCCTACAAGTTTCCTCCGTGATGTTGCATCGCAGCATTGATCGCGATAGGGTATTGGAGAGGTGCCGGGGCGGGGCAAAATGTGCGGGATTTTAGACGTTGATGCGGTTGGCGCGCGAGTTAGATTGGTTTGATTGTACCGCTTTTTGGCCCGGCAGATCTTCCGTTAGCGGTTCAACCTTCGATAGAATTTTAAGATTCCGGCACTCTTCGCGGGGCGTCAGTTCTTATGAAGTGCTCCTATAATGCCACGAGCTTCTGAAGCAGTTGGCGGAGAGGCGAGGGGGATGGCGTCAGTGGAGCTTGTGTATCCCGATTATGCGCAGCGCAGAGCGCAGTGGTTTGCCGTCAATATCCGCCCCAATTGCGAGCGCAAGGCAGTCCTTAATCTTGAGCGCCAGGGCTTCGAGACTTTTCTACCGGTGCAAATCAAGACGGTTCGCCATGCAAGGCAATATCGCACCGTGTGTCGCCCCCTGTTTCCCGGATACCTGTTTGTTGCTCTGGATCTAACGCGCCATCAATGGCGCTCGGTCAATGGAACCCACGGTGTTGTTACGCTCATCATGAACGGCGGCGAACCGTCGCGCGTCCCTGAAGGTGTTGTTGAAAGTCTCATCGAGATTTCCTCAGACAAGGGTGTCGTGCGGTTCGACCATGATTTGGTGCCGGGGCAGAAAGTAAAAATTCTGACCGGACCTTTTGCAGATTTTATCGGAACCTTGGAACGGCTCGACGATCAGGGTCGCGTCAAGGTTCTCCTCGACATGATGGGGGGGCAGGTTCCCATCAGGTCGCGCGCAAGTGAGCTGATGCCAGCCTGAGCGGCGCCAAGCCGTCAGGATGGGACAAGGCATCGGAGCACGGTTTTGGTGGGTTGCGGGTGGAAAGTCGTTCACCCGTAGTGCGGTAGCTTTGTGCCTGCGGTGAGGGGGTCAGTATGTATCTCGGTTCGGATTCCGCTACGGGATTTGGGGACGGCAATGCCCAGACCTTGGCTTTTTCAGCGGACGCCTTGGCGCTTGGCGCCAAGCCGAATGATGGCAATGTCGTCGCTCTCCCCCGCGACGCAAATGGCCAGGTCGCGCACCGGCCGCGGCGCATGACCTTCGAGCCGCCTGAAACGGCGAGCGTGTCGGCCGATGCCGGCGCCATGGCCGCCGAGCGCAAACGGCCTTTGGTCAGCCGCCTTCGCTTTCAATTGGGCGGCGCGCTCGTGGTAGGCCTCCTCCTTCCCCTCGCCCTTCGCTGGCCGATTACAAGTTTGCGGCTCGAATTCATCTCGAGCGGCATGATCCTGCCGTCCTTGGTGGCGGCTGCGGTCGCAATTCTCCTTGGATATTGGTTCAACCGGCAGGTCACGGGTTATCCTGGTGCGAGCGATCTTGCCTATGTGATCCCGAGCCTTGCCATTTCCTTTGGCCTGGTATTGCTCGCCTCGTTTTTCCTCAGGCTCGATTATTCCCGCTACATTATCCTGACGAGCTTCTTAGGCACCGCCGCCTGGCTCCTGGCGACGGGCTATGTCAGGAGCCGGCATGCCATCCCGGCCTTAGCGCTCGTTCCCGGCGGCAATCATCGCGACATTGCGGCCTGTCCCGGAGCCAGATGGATCGAACTCAGAACGCAAAATGCCGATCTCTCGCAGATCGAAGGCGTGGTTGCGGATTTGCGCGGCAATCTTTCGGAAAGCTGGGAGCGTTTCGTTGCCAAATGCATCCTCGCCGGCATTCCCGTTTATGACGTCAAGAACGTCATGGAAGCACTGACCGGACGCGTCGATATCGAGCATCTCTCTGAAAACAGCTTCGGCTCGGTGCTGCCATCCAATCTATACCTGAGGATGAAGCGCGCGGTGGACCTCGTGCTCGCATTGGCGCTGTTGCCTTTCGTCGGCGTCATCCTCCTTCTTGCAGCCATTGCGATCAAGCTCGACTCCCCCGGTCCGGTGTTTTTTTCCCAGCAGCGCATGGGCTTCAGGGCCAAGATCTTCACCATCTACAAACTGCGCAGCATGCGCCATGATGATGGTGAGGGAACCCACTTCACGCAGGCGGGTGATCCACGTATCACCGCAGTCGGCCAGTTCATCCGCAAATACCGCATCGATGAATTGCCGCAGATTTTCAATATTCTCAAAGGCGAGATGAGCTGGCTGGGGCCTCGGCCCGAGGCGGTTGAGCTTGCCGACTGGTATTCGACCGAAATCCCTTTCTACATCTATCGTCACGCGGTTCGCCCGGGCATTTCAGGCTGGGCGCAAATCAACCAGGGCAATGTCGCAGAAGTCAACGCCGCTACGGTGAAGCTGCAATATGACTTCTATTACATCAAAAACTTCTCGCCCTTGCTCGATCTGCTCATCGTCATCAGAACGATCGGCACGATCCTGACCGGCTTTGGCTCCCGGTAACACCAGCCAATCCTCGACAATGACGGATGCCGGCGCTGTGAGGCGAAGCGCTCTGCCGGAGGATTCAGTGCGCTTCGGCACGTCCGGATTGCGTGGGCTCGCAGAGGCCTTCACGCCTGAGATCTGCCGCGCCTATGTCGGTGCCTTTATCGACGTCGCATGGTCCGAGGATTGTGGAGACAGGGTCTATATTGCAGCCGACAAGCGACAATCATCTCCGCAGATCGTCGCCTGTGTCGCCGAGGCCGTCGCAGCCAAGGATCTTGAGCCCATCTATCTTGGTGTTCTACCGACACCGGCGCTTGCCGCTTATGCCTTTGCGCGCCGCTGTCTTTCCATCATGGTGACCGGAAGCCATATCCCTCCTGCCTATAATGGTCTCAAATTCTATCGCCATGATGGGGAGCTTACCAAGGAAGACGAGCCCGATATTCTTGCACGGCTTGAAGAGGCAGACGAGCGCCTGCCGGCGCCGGTGATGCTCGTGTGCCGGACGGCCGATGGCGATGCGGCAAGCGAGTATCTCGATCGCTATAGAAAGGTCTTTCCAGGCGATCTTCTCAAAGGCTTGCGCCTCGGTGTCGATCTTCATTCCGGTGCCGGCACGCCACTGCTCGCTCAAGTCCTCCAGGACCTTGGTGCTTCCGTCACGCTGTTTGGTGCCGCCAATGAGTTTCTCGCAGTGGACACGGAAGCGCTCGATAGCGATCGATTCGTGCTCTATCGCCGGATGCTGCGCGCGCATGCATTGGATGCCATTGCTTCAACCGATGGAGATGGTGACAGGCCGCTGCTGATCGACGACAAGGGCGAGCAGGTTTCGGGCGATATAATCGGACTGCTCACGGCGCGGTTCTTAGGGGTCGATCGCCTGGTGACACCGGTTACGTCCACGAGTGCCATTGAGGCGACGGGATGGTTTCAATCTGTGATCCGTACGAAAGTTGGCTCGCCCTTCGTCGTTGCCGCCATGGCGAAAGAGCAGGGCCGTGTCGCCGGCTTCGAGGCGAATGGCGGATTCCTGCTCGGCTGCGACCTTGAACGCGATCGCGGCATGCTAACAAAACTTCCGACCCGCGATGCCGTTCTCCCCGTGATTGCGACCCTGGCTTTGAGTTCATCGAACAGACAGAAACTGTCGGCCTTGGTGGCGTCGCTGCCAATACGCTACAAGCTCGCGGACCGCTTGACCGATATTGCGCCTGTTCCAGCATTGAGCCTCCTCTCTGACCTCACAAAATCAGCAGCCGTTCGGCGCTCGCTCGGCGAATGTTTGGTCGATCCTGTCGAAATTGACCTCACCGATGGCGTGAGGTTAGTCTGCCAGGATGGCTCGATTGTTCATTTCCGGCGCTCCGGCAATGCACCGGAATTTCGCTGCTATGTCGAAACCTCAAACCGGGAGCAGACTCGCGCGCTTCTGCACGCGATCATGGAGGCCGTGTCGGCGCATTTCGGGACGCTGGCACCCGGCAAAGACGCAGTCGTGGCAAGGCAGTGATGATGCGCGCAGACGAGATCATGGCAGACACTGACTCGCCTCTATCCGAGTCTGACTGGGACGGTCGGCCCTATCGTGACTTAACCGAGGCGATAGGAAGCAAGCGCGCCATTATCGGTGTCATCGGCCTTGGCTATGTGGGTCTGCCGCTTGCAGTGACAACTTCGCGTTCCGGTTTTCAAACTATCGGCTTCGACATCGATCCGAAGAAGGTGGAAGAGCTTCAGGCCGGCCGTTCTTATATCGAGGCGGTCACATCGGAAGCGCTGTCGCAACAAGTGGCGGCTCGGCGTTTTGCGGCAACGGCCGAGTTCTCCGAACTCAAGCGCTGCGATGTCATCATCATTTGCGTGCCGACGCCCCTGACGCGTCACCGCGAGCCAGATCTGCGCTTTGTCGAACAGACCGCAGAAATGGTGCGGCAATGGTTGCGGCCTGGGCAGCTCGTTGTCCTTGAATCGACAACTTATCCCGGGACGACTGAGGAGGTCCTGAAGCCCATCCTCTCGGCCACGGGATTGCGGGCCGGTATCGATTTCTTCCTGGGATTCTCACCTGAACGCGAGGATCCCGGCAATACGAAATACTCAACCGCGACAATCCCTCGCGTGGTTGCCGGTGATGGGCCAAAGGCGTCACAGCTCATCAAGGATTTCTATGGGTCGGTCGTGGCCAATGTCGTGGGGGTTTCCTCCACGAAGACCGCCGAGGCCGTGAAAATCACCGAGAACGTCTTCAGGGCCGTCAACATCGCCTTGGTCAATGAGCTCAAAGTTATCTATGACGCGATGGGCATCGATGTCTGGGAAGTGATCGATGCGGCAGCGACCAAGCCCTTTGGCTATATGCCCTTTTATCCGGGACCAGGCCTCGGCGGCCATTGCATTCCAATCGATCCTTTCTATCTCACCTGGAAATCGCGTGAGTTTGGTCTCCCAACACGCTTCATCGAACTTGCCGGTGAGATCAATGTTGCCATGCCGGCCTATGTCATACGACGACTTGAGACCGAACTTGATCGACGATTTGCGAGGTCGTTGGGCAGTGCCACGATCCTCATCCTCGGATTGGCCTACAAGAAGAATGTTTCAGACATTCGGGAAAGCCCGTCATTGGCATTGATGGAGCTTCTGGAAGCGCGCGGCACCACTGTCGATTATTGCGACCCCTTGGTGCCAATTATCCCGCCGACGCGCGAGCACGGAAAACTGGCAGGTCGCAAATCGATAGCGCTTAGCGCCGAAGCGCTGGCCGGCTACCATGCTATTTTACTCGCAATCGACCATGATGTCTTTGATTATGCATTGATCGCGGATCATGCCCGGCTTGTAATCGATACGCGCAATGCCTTGGCGCGCCGCGGTCTGACCAATGACCGGGTGGTCAAAGGATAATGACGGGTCAGGCGCAAATGAGGCCCGTGATCCTGTGTGGTGGCTCAGGCACGCGGCTTTGGCCCTTGAGTCGGCCTGAGTTCCCGAAGCAGTTTCTGACGTTGAAGGGTGACAAGAGCCTGCTTGAGCAAACACTTTCGCGGGCAGCAGCGATTGGCGGGGAAGCCACTGCTATTCTGATCGCGTCCAGCCAGCATCGTGACTTGGTCGCTGAAACGCTCAAGCGGGCTGGCACCGAGGCCGAGCTCATCTTTGAACCAACCGCACGCAACACAGCGCCAGCCATCGCGGCGGCTGCGCTCGTCGCGGCACGGCGCAACCCGCATGACATTCTGATGGTAATGCCATCGGATCATATCATTGAAGGTGTCGAGGCATTTGCAACCTCAGTGGAGACCGCAGCAACATTGGCACGCGACGGTTGGATCTCGATCCTGGGGGTTGTGCCGTCTGAGCCGTCATCGGTCCTCGGCTACATTGTCCCTGGAGAGGGGATCGGCGAAGCCGGTTGGCGCGTCCAACGTTATGTTGAAAAACCGTCGCACCAGACGGCTGAGGAACTCATTAGCGCAGGTGCGTTCTGGAATGCTGGCATGGTGGTGGCCAGAGCGCAGGATTTGATTGACGCCCTAAGCCAACACGAGCCTGCTGTTCTCGCGGCGGTAGAAGCTTCGCTGGAGCGCGGCCCCAATGCGCGTGAGTACCGTCTCAATGCAAGTGTATTTGAGACGGCGCCCAAGATTTCATTCGATTATGCGGTCCTGGAGCGGCATGAGCGCGTAGTAGTTACGCCTTTGCGTGCTGCGTGGCGCGATGTCGGCACCTGGAATGAAGTTGCTACGCTTTATGCGAGAGATGAAGACGGCAATCGCGTTGTTGGTGATGTTCACTTGTTGGCGAGTAAGGGAAACTTCGTGCATAGCGCTACGCGCCGCATTCTCGGTATCGGCATCGAAGATCTGGTTATCGTGGATTCACCCGATTCACTCCTGATCGTCCGGCGCGGAGATCTCTCGTCATTGAGCAGAGCAGTGCAAGATCTGCCGCCAAAAAGCGGGACTAGCACGGCATGCTCAGGGAAGCGCTATCATGAGTAACTCCCAGACTTGCGACGGCCGGGTTGCCCTAATCACCGGGATTACCGGCCAGGACGGCGCATATCTCGCCGAACTCCTGCTCGACAAAGGCTATACGGTTCACGGCATCAAGCGCCGGTCATCATCCTTTAACACAGGGCGCGTTGATCATCTCTATCGTGATCCCCACGAGACAAATGTGAGGCTCAGACTTCACTATGGCGATATGACGGACGCGACGAACCTCATTCGTCTTGTCCAGGAAACACACCCTGACGAAATCTATAATCTCGCTGCGCAAAGTCACGTGCAGGTGAGCTTCGAGACCGCTGAGTATACCGCGAATGCCGACGGGATCGGCACGTTGAGATTGCTCGAGGCGATCAGACTTCTAGGTCTCATCAAGAAGACAAGGTTCTATCAGGCGTCAACATCCGAACTTTACGGCGACACGCCGCATGCACCCCAATCCGAGACCACGCCATTTCAGCCGCGGTCGCCTTATGCCGCCGCCAAGCTCTATGCCTATTGGATCACGGTCAACTATCGCGAAGCCTACGGCATTCACGCCTCGAACGGCATTCTCTTCAACCATGAAAGCCCGATCCGCGGCGAAACCTTCGTCACGCGCAAGATCACCCGCGCTGTGGCGCGCATCATGCTCGGCATGCAGGAGCGGCTTTATCTCGGCAATCTCGATGCCAAGCGCGACTGGGGCCATGCGCGCGATTATGTCGAAGGCATGTGGCGCATGCTGCAGCAACCAGAGCCTGATGATTACGTGCTGGCGACGGGCGAGACGCGCACAGTGCGAGAATTTGTCGAGGCTGCCTTTGCAGCAGCGGGATTGACGGTGACCTGGCAAGGGGAAGCTATTGCCGAGAAGGGCCTTTGCGCGAAGACCGGAAAAGTCCTGGTCGAAATCGATCCGCGTTACTTTCGCCCAACCGAAGTGCCGCTGCTCTTGGGCGATGCGTCAAAGGCTAGACAAAAATTGGGATGGCGCGCGACGACCAGCTTTGAGGGGCTCGTTGAAGAAATGGTCTCATCCGACATGCAAGAAGCGCGCGACGAACAAGCCTCGTCGAAGCCGCGTTCGGTCCTTGGTGCGCTCGCAGCAGAATAGAAACAGTCTCGCCAGCACCTTTGAAGATTTCCGTCATCACCGTCTGTTACAATGCCGAACGCACGATCGGGACAACGATTGAGTCATTCCTGGCCCAATCCTATCCCGACAAGGAATTGATCGTCGTCGATGGCGCCTCGCGTGACGGGACAGTGCAACTGGTTGAGAGCTTCGCTAGCCCTCAGATTGCCGTTCATTCGGAGCCGGACCGGGGCCTTTATGATGCGATGAACAAGGGGCTCACGCTTTATCACGGCGATGCGGTCGGCTTTCTCAATGCCGATGATTGCTTCAGCAGTGACACTAGCCTAACGCGCATTGCTGAGGGCTTGGCGGATTGCGACATGGTTTCGGGCGATCTTGATTTCGTGCGCGATCACGCAAGCGGTGACATCGTGCGTCGCTGGCGCGGCACGGCCCATAGACGGAGCGCGTTCAGGCGCGGCTGGATGGCGGCTCATCCGACTTTCTATGTCCGACGCCGTGTCGTCGATGCTGTCGGCCGCTTCGATCTCACTTACCGGATTGCGGCTGATTACGATTACATGCTGCGGGCCTATGAATTGCACGGTTTCAAGAGCCGTCATATTGATGAAGTCCTGGTTCATATGCAGGCCGGAGGTGCCAGCACGGCGGGGCTTGGCGCGTATCTCGGGAGCAACATGGAAGCCTTGAGATCGCGTCAGCGCTGGCTTGGAAGCGGCATTGTCGATTATGCCTTGGTTGCCAAGCCGATGCGGAAGCTGCACCAATTCTTTGTGAGGCAGGCGGCCCGTTCGACGCCGAGCGGGGCTCTGCCGGTAAAGGACCGGCACGCGTGAGTTACCGCAGTCGGGAGCGGCTTGCTGGTCTTTTTTCGCATCCTTCTTATCCGAAAAGCGCGAAGCATCCCCGGGTCGAGCCCGAGGACAGGCTTTTCGGGAAGGATGCGTGTCTCTTTTTTCCGCGAATGCTTATCCAAAATCGCGGAGCACTTTTTGGGCGTGCGCGCTTTCTTTGGCGAGCAACTTGTCCGAAAACCGCTGGACACTTTTCGGGTTGCTCGCCAGTCGGTGTTATCGCGCGAGGTTTTCTGGCCGAGGGTTCGAGGAAAAACCGTTACGCATTGTTCCTGGACCACGGCGCCCGCGCGATAATGCCGGGCGAGCCCGAGTCGAGTGAGGCGAGATCGTGCGTGTAATTCTAGAGTATCCAGCAAGTAATGCTTAGTACCTATAAGCGGATCTGGGGGCTCCTTTCTCGCCGCGAGCGCAGGCAGGTTGCGTTCCTGCTTGTTCTAATCTTGGCCGCGGCATTTGCCCAGATGGTAGGCGTGGCGTCGGTGATGCCATTTATGTCCCTAGCGGCCAATCCCGAAGCGATCACGACGAATTCCTATTTGGCCACGGGCTATGCGTTTCTCCAATTCACTAGCGTGCGGCAGTACATGTTGTTCCTGGGCATTGCGGTATTTGCCGTCCTAATCGTCTCGATCCTGATCAAGGCGCTTTCGTTTTATGCGGTCGCGCGCTTTACGGAAATGCGTACTTACTCCTTGAGCAAAAGGCTTATGGCCAGTTATCTACATCAACCCTATGACTGGTTTCTCAACCGTCACAGTGCCGACCTGGGTAAGAGCATCCTCTCGGAGACTGAGCAGGTAATCAAGGGCGCACTGGCACCGTCGCTGTTCCTGATCTCGGATGGCGCGGTGGTTGTGGCGATTGCGATTTTGCTAATCCTCGTCGATCCTTTTCTAGCTACAGCTGTCGCCGTGTTGTTCGGTGGCGCTTACGGTATGATCTATCTCTATCTGCGCAAATATTTGAGCCGCATGGGCGCCGAACGCTTGGACGCCAATCACCGGCGTTTCGAGGCGGTGCAGGAAACCTTTGGCAGCATCAAGGATGTCAAGGTCGGCGGCCTGGAGGGCATTCTTCTAAAACGCTATGATGTACCCGCTCGCCAATTCGCCCGGACGCGCGCGGTGGAGGTAACGGCAAACCAGATGCCGCGTTTCGCGTTAGAGGCGCTCGCGTTCGGAGGTCTGCTGGCTGTGGTCCTCTATCTGCTGGCGGATCGCGGTGGCTTGCAGGATGCTCTGCCGGTGCTGGGCGTTTACGCTTTTGCGGCCTACCGCTTGATGCCGGCGCTTCAGAATGTATACGGATACTTGGTTGCTCTGCGGTTTAACGGGCCGGCGCTTGAGTCACTCAGCCGGGAGCTTGCCTCATGGGCGCCCGCAACTGGCCTCAGCCTTCCGGTGGGGCGGGCTCAACCCCTTGGCCTGACAAAGAGCCTCAGCCTCGAAGCGGTTACTTATGCCTATCCAGGGGGAGAGCGCTTAGCGATACGCGAGCTTACTCTGGAAATCCCGGCGAACACGACTGTCGGCCTTGTAGGCAGGACCGGTTCCGGGAAGACAACAACGGTCGATATCATTCTCGGCCTCTTGCGCCCCCAGGCAGGCTGTGTGCGTGTTGACGGCGTTCCTATCGTCGCCAACAATCTGCGCGAATGGCAGGCGACGATTGGCTATGTTCCACAGTACATATACCTTGTGGATGCCACTGTTACCGCGAATATCGCGTTTGGCGTCCCACCGGAGGAGGTCGATAAGTTAGCTGTTGAGCGCGCGGCACGAGCCGCGAACATTCATGATTTTGTGGTTGAGGAACTCCCCAGCGGATACGAGACCACAGTTGGTGAACGAGGCGTCCGCTTGTCCGGTGGGCAGCGGCAGCGCATCGGGATTGCGCGCGCGCTGTATCACGAACCAGACCTGCTCGTACTTGATGAGGCAACGAGCGCTCTCGACAATGTCACGGAACAAGCGGTCATGGATGCCGTCCACAATCTTGGAAGTAGAAAGACAATAATTATGATAGCACACCGACTTAGCACGGTTCGTGATTGCGACACGGTCGTTCTGCTCGCAAATGGAATGGTAGTTAATCGGGGCAGCTTTAATGAGTTAGTCTGCCAAAGCGATATTTTCAGAGAAATGGCTATTACTTCGCCTGTCCTTTGAGGGGTCTTGTATGGTTACAATCTGCGTAGAGAATTCGACATGGAACAATATTGGAGACGCATTCTACCAGTTTCCGATTCAGACTATGATCTCGCAAGCTATTCCTGATGCGCGCGTTTTTCCGATGGATGGACCGGTTGAGCGAGCTTTCAGGCCCGGCCGCTTCTTGCGCCGCGCACTTGATTTGCGCGAATGGTATGAGGCAGATCACTACGTACTATCCGGACCAATACTGTCCGCCAACTTTGCGCGCCACTATGGCCCCTTTATACGACAAGTATCTGCGAACGGCGGATCATACAGCCTGCTCAGCGCGCATTCTAGCGCCACAGGCCGTGAGCTCGATTCAGTAAGAAATCTTCTGAAGGAATTTCCCCCGCGAGCGTTGCATACACGCGATTCAGCGACTTTCGAAAAATTGAGGGGAATTTGCAATTGCGAGATTGATGGAATTTGTTTTGCGTTCTTTCTTTCGCGATTACCGGATATTCCAATGTTAAGGCCGCCGAACTCTTATGTGTGCTTCAGTTTTCATAGTATGCCTGAGCCAACGATTCAGAAAGTTCATGCTGATTCAACTGTATTCGAGAACGCTGGAATAACTTTGGGCCCACTAAATGAAACGAAAGGTTCCTGGCGGTTTCTGCGTCACTTTGATTTTCGACGCGGTTACCCACTCAAGTTTGGAGATTGGGCAATTATTCGACCTGTGCATGGGGTCTATCCGTTTCCATATCTGACCTTCGCTCGGAGCAACTCCTATATCTCGTTTAATCCAAAGGTGTTCCTCGCCATATATAAGTATTGTGTGGGGGTAGTGACAGATCGTGTGCATGCCGGCGTGGCGGCTCTGTCGTTTGGGCACTCCGCCCACGTTGTTCCTAGAGATCAACGATTTCGCCTTTTTGACCACGCACCAATAGAGAGGAGGGACGGCTTATTCCATTTAAAATCCGAGGAGCTAGATGTGCAGTATAATAGGCATATTAATTGGCTGAAGACAGATTTCAGAGCGGCAATCTTATCGTGATAAGCGTAGGTGAGGGCAGTTCTTGACAACGTCGAAGTGTTATACACCGCCATGCTAAGGGGCTTATCATTAGACCAAATCGCAGGCACCTCGCTCCGTCCATATAGCTCTGTATGCGATGCGCGATTCCGTCGCACGGTGCATTAACAGAATCGAAATTTCCGGGCACATGGTTGTGCAATCCCACATAACCGCCCGCGACATCCGTACCTCTTCGATCCCTCGTCATCCAGAGCCGCGTTCAAGTTGTCGGCGGGACCAGGGGTTTAAGTTGTGATCCTGGCCGATATTGTGGGAACGGAAGTGAGCATGCTTCCTCAGCAGAGCTAGCGGTGGTGCAAGTCTGAATGATGCAGGGCTTATGACAGTTCCAAAGGGTTCGGGGGCGGGCCAAGTACGTCCACGGGTAAGCGTAGCGGTTGTCGGAAGGTTTCATGCCTTCGACCTTGCGCGAGAGCTCAATGTCCATGGCATGCTTCACCGGCTACAGACTACTTACCCAGTTCAGGTGACGCGTAAGTGGGGATTCCCGCGTCACCAGACGATCAACGAGCCTCATTTGGAGTTACTCGCCCGCGCAAACCGACAGTTGCGGCTTATACGTCAAGGGACTGCGGACATGTGGATACACAAGGCTCATGCTAGGCGCTGTGCAAAGTGGATATCGAGAGATACGGAAGTGTTTATTGGTTGGAGCGGTTCGAGCCTAGAAGCTTTGATTGCTGCCAGGGAGGCTGGCATATCAACAATCCTCGAACGGGGCAGCAGTCACTGCTCTACCTGGCGACATCTTATGCGCGAAGAAAGCAAGGTCGCTGCCGTTGAGTTTGACATGATGTATGAGTTTTGGCAGCGTGAATTGCTGGAGTACGAACTTGCAGATTACATATCTATCCCCTCAACATTCGTGCGTGATTCGTTTGTTTTGCAAGGCGTCCCACCTGAAAAGCTTTTGGTCAATCCATATGGCGTCGATCTGTCATCGTTCCGGCAAGTAGAGCGAAACGATAGCCGTTTCCGCATAATCAGCGTGGGAGCATTTAGTATTCGGAAGGGCTCGCGATACCTCCTACAAGCTTTTTCTGAGCTCAATTTGCCCGACGTCGAGTTGTGGCACGTTGGAACGGTCTCGCCCGCAATGCGCCCATTTATTCGGCAGTATGCTAACGATCGCGTGCTTTTTCACGGTCATCAGCCACAGGCGCAGCTTCACAAGTTCTATTCTCAGGCCTCCGTTTTCGTTTTGATGTCGATTGAGGAGGGGTTGGCTATGGTCCAACCGCAGGCGATGGCTTGCGGCTTGCCACTCATCTGCACAACGAACACAGGAGGGGCGGATCTGATTGGGCTTGATGGCGAAGCCGGCTATGTCATTGGTATTCGCGATGTAAATGCTCTGAAAGCTCGGCTACTTCACTTGTATGAGAACCGAGAGCTCTGTCGCGAGATGGGGCAGCGAGCGAAAGCCAGGATCACATCGGGTCTCACCTGGGCAGACTACGGGTCCCGCTACGTCCGAAACATTGAAGATAAGGGGCTGGGGAGGAAAAGACGGGCAACCGTCGGATAGTCAATGGCTCCAAGAAACACAGATTTCGGTGTGCAAATGGCGTTCCGCGTCGACATTGACTTTATTGGCCTTGGTCACGCGGGAGCAGCGTACGGCGGGTACCTACGAGCCTGGTCGTTTTTTGAGATCGAGGGTCGCACGTGGTTTGAAGCATTCCGGGCCGACGCGCTATCTGCCCTAGGAAAGCGATACTTGCCTATCTATCGCATGGCCGACGGTGAATATCGTTTCCTGATGGGCCGGCGGTTCAACCGCGCTCGGCATCCCATTTGGAAGGAACTCGCCTCCATTGCAGCCGAGCGGTTGTGGATCAACCATCCCGACAGATGGAGGACTTCTTGGGGAGAGGGGTATTCCCCAAAGGAAACCCGACGCCTCCGAGGGGAGCTAATCGAACACATCCGCTACCTCGCGCTGCATGGCTATCTCGCATGCTATATCAATGACAACGCAATGCATGCCTTCACAGAATACAATACCCTCTTGCCCGCTTTCTTAAGACGGCAGGGCGTCTCGTTCAATGCCAAGAGTTACGTACCATTTCATTTTGCGCCGTCGTTATTTATCTCGCCGGGATGGGAGGACTTTATCCGTGGCCGCAAGATACTAGTGGTGACGGGACTGAATCCTGAGAAGGAGCAGAGAATCCGGGAAACTCTCGGACGGATGAGCGCGACGGCGGTGGAGATGCTTCCTATCTCATCAACGTCCTCCATGATGGAGCGGCTAGATATTTCGGCGGTCGCGAGACAGCCGGATGTTTGTCTCGTCGCGGCCGGAATTGGCGCGGCGAACATACTTCGGCAACTCGAGCCTCTGAGTACGCTAGCGGTAGATATCGGAGGCTTGATGAACTGCTTTGCAGATTGCAATGCACGTCAACATGGAGGGGTTATTGGACTCCCCTCGAATCCTGGATTGTGTCGAGCCCTGTGATGATTGAGGGCTACCAGAGCGTATCTCCAAGGGAGATCGGCTCCTCGACCAAAAGAGCTGTTGTTTTGGTCGTTCTAGTTGGCACCGGCAGCTTGATTACGTACATTGCAAAAGCACAGAGCGTCGAAATTCTCAAGCCTGTTGCGGTGACCCTATATGCTGCGGCTTTGGTCTCCTCAATCGATTTGCTTAAGAGGTATTGGTTTTGTATTGATGTTTGGCGTGCCGTCCTCGTCTTGTTCATAGTATCCTTCGTTCCCGCAGTCCGAATAATTGCTGAAGCACTTGCGTTTTCGGAGTGGAAGCAACTCTCTGACGGCCTGTTTATAATCGGTCCGTACTACTCCCTTCCATTGGTAGGATTGGGCCTGATAGCGCTATTGGCTGCTCGAGGTGTGCAGCTAAGCACGGTTCTAATCAGGTACCTATTCATTGTGACGCCCCTCATTCTGGTCTTGACATCGCTGGGCTATTATTTCCTCGATCCAGGCAGAGTGGGGCCAGTTTACTCCGCAAGCAATAATCTCCTCATTGTGGGTGCGGGGTTACTCATTTTTCGAGGGGATGCGCGCACGCTCGCAATTGGTCTGCTTTCGGCTTCTTGCCTCGCGGCAATTTGCATCGCGGTGGGCGCGCGCTCATATCTGCTATTGGTACTCTATTTGTGCACGTTTGCTATGTTGTCTCGAATCAGCGGGTTATCTGGGCGAATAGTAACGCTCGTTATCGTGGCCATCATCTTTGCCGTCTTAACTCCAAGTGAGTATGGAGAGGCGTTGCGCAATGAGTCGGTTTCGGATCTGGCTCTTTTTCAAAAACTGAGAATGGAGAGCTTAGGCGAAGCTCTGGGGAGCTTTTTGTCGACTGGCGATTTTTGGACGCTATACAATTGGGAAGGGAACAGCCGCGCGGGCATTCTCACTGACGCATTTTGGGATTTTGGTATTTATGACTGGCTTTGGGGGCGTGGGGTTTTTGCAACCTACCAATCATTCGTTGATCGGAACACGATTGAGATTGGGTACGCGCAGGAATTGTTTTGGTTTGGGGCCGTTCATGTACTGATGATGATTTGCTTTAGCTCGATGTCTCTGCTTCAGTTGTGGAGATTTGTTAAGCTTTCAAAAAATGGCACAGTTGAATTTTTGGCCGCTTTTATCGCGATAAAACTCCTGGATTCACTTGTCTACGGAATGCCAACATATGACACTTACGGATTGTTGTTTTGGTCGGCTGTGATGTTCTGGTGCCTGAAGCCAGAGTTCAAGCAGTATCTCTCAATCTCAAAGGTCCCGACGGTACTGCGCTATCCAATTCATAGAAGCGGTAGACGAGTTGTCGCTAGTTAGCGCGATTATATTGTGGATGAAGGAGATTGTCGCATCTCCGTTTCGTTATCTCCGCGCGGTCGTTTCTTATCCGAGCGCAACGTTTCGTCCGGGGGTGGCCGTCGGCGTCGACTGTAGATTCGGTTGTGGTGTGCGAGTTCATGGTGGAGCGATTATCGCTAGCGCCAGTATCGGTGACTACACGTACATCGGAGGAAGTAGCATCATAAATAATTGTACAATCGGGTGTTTCTGCTCCTTGGGGCCTCGCGTGACAATTGGGCTCGGCATTCATCCAACCGAAAGGGTTTCCACGCATCCTGCGTTCTATTCGGCGCGTCAATCCTACTCGAATTCAAAGAGCTTCTGCGTGGATGACAGCGTGGAGGAGTTCGGCGCAGTCGAGATCGGCAACGACGTTTGGATCGGTGCAGGGGCAACGTTAGTTGATGGAATCAAAGTGGGCAATGGTGCAGTCATCGCTGCCGGGGCAGTGGTTACCGCCAACGTCGCGCCTTATCACATCGTTGGGGGCGTGCCCGCACGGGTAATTCGCGCCCGTTTTACGCCCGAGATAGTGGAGTTTCTGGAAGAACTGCGCTGGTGGGAAAGGGATGAGGCGTGGTTGCAACGGCACGCGCGGTTCTTCGCGCGGCCCGACATTCTAAAAGCAAATGTCCGCGACGAAAATGAGTTGGACGCTGGTTCCGCTTAGACGATTGGTCTGGAACTGGCGATGAGGGAGGGCCCGCCAGTTGCGGAAATCTAATTTGCGGGCCGTATCGGACGAGGCTGGGAAAAGGTTGGCTCGGTCGTGGAACACACGCGAAAACGCGGCCTGAGCAAGTGAGATTATTGATAAGCAAGAGCGGAAGCGGTGCCGGTGACATCTTCCTCTGCGCAGACGCGAGACAGAGTTTATCCCGACCCGCCAGCGAAACGACTCGGAACCTAAATTCGTGCCTAAGTCTCAGGTGACTGGTTGGAATTCGCCGCGACGATCGCGACCGCGCGTCCTCTATGTTGGTGGCTTCCTTGACGAGGCCATCGTTCGGGAACGGGGTCTGCCAGGGCACAATGCAGCTGGGTCAAACCGGATGGCGCGGCTGGGTCGTGCGTTGGTGGCGGTCGGATACCGACCGGTGCTGCTCTCGTCCGGTACCAGCCTCAGGGCGCGGGTTGCTGGCCCACTCTTAATGCCCGAACGCGTACACCGCACAGGTCCTATTCCGGCCGTATTCGCACGGATGCTTAACATGCCGGGACTGAACGTTCTCGCCGCTCCATTTCTGATGTTGGCGGCCGTGCGCAGTATACTGCGTCGTGGCGATGTAGCTGCGGTGATGGTCTACAATTTCGATCCATCGCTTGTAGTTATCACGTTGTACCTTAAGTTTTTTTTTGACGGTGTTCTGCTGCAGAACGTGGAAGACGTCTCGGAGCCGCGATTCGCGGATTGGATGCCGGGTTCCAGGGCGCGGCCGCTACAGCAGCTATTATTCTGGATATGTATGCATGTAATCGCGAGGATGGTGCACGGTTACGTGATTCCGACGCGTCGGTTTCTAGCCTACCTGCCGTCTCGGAAAAAGCAGGCCGTGATTACCGGTTGCATCGACATACAGGCAGAGCTGTCCGCAGCAGATCCGCCGCCTCTGCGGGTACTGTATGCCGGAAAGATTGAGCCTGAGCACGGCAGCGTGGCATTCCTGGAAGCGTTGAAGTTGCTGGACGGTATGGATGCCCCACCGCAGATCGAGGTGGATATAAGCGGACGCAGTACCAATTGTGTGGGGTTGGAGGCTGAACTATCCGAGCTCAGGCATATTCGAGCCCGCAGTCACGGATTCGTTTCCAAGCAAGCTTATCGGGACCTGCTGTCGCAAGCTCATGTTTGCCTTGCCTTGCAAGACCCCAAGGGACGATATGCGGATTTCAAGACTCCATCTAAGGTCTACGAATTCCTTGCCTTCGGCAAGGCCGTGGTGTCGACCAATGTTGGCGATATCGCCGAGATCGGCGAGAAAGTGCTAGTCCTATTACCTGAGCTCTCGGGGGCAGCGTTGGCAGCGGCAATTGGGAGGTTGGCAAAGGATCCTGCTACTGCCGTCGCGCTTCGAGAAGCCGCGTTGCGCTATGCCGAGCAGCACTTCTCCTATGCGGCGGTGGGAGAGGTTCTGTGTGCGCTAATTTCATCTGAAGTGCAAAAGTGCAGCTCAAAGTGACAGTCGTTATTTTAATGACACGACTGTCAGACTATATGCTGAATTGCTTTCACGCGTGGCGGCTTAGTTCCGGAATCGACCTTCATGTAGTTCGCCGTCCTGTCGCGGTATCCGAATCCCCTTATGATTTCGCTGAGCAATTAGGGGGGATAGCTTTCTACCAGCGCGAAGCTTTCGACGGTGATGGCCTGCGCGCATTTCTTGGGCGGATCAAACCTGATCTGATTATCTGTTTTGGTTGGGCGGACCAGGATTACCTTGCCGCAGTGCGTAGCCGTACTGCTGGGACGGTGGCGGTAATGACCCTGGACAACCAGTGGCTCGGCACGTTTCGTCAGCGGGCGGGGCTAGTCTGGTCTCGGCTGTTTCTGACTCGGCTCTTCGACTACGTTTGGGTACCGGGACCGCGACAAGCACATTTTGCTCGCTTGTTGGGATTTCCCAAGAGCAATATCCGTGACGGATACTACGTCGCCAATTGCAAGCACTTCACTTCCATTCGCGAAACGATTGATGGTGCCCCAGCGCGTCGTCTCGTCTTCGTTGGGCGATATGTGGCGCTAAAGGGCGTGCGCGAACTGTGGCAGGGTTTCATTGCACACCATGCGCGCCGTGAGAGCTCGCTGGAGCTTTGGTGCATCGGGACCGGACCGCTGAATGCCCGACGTCCAGAACACCCGAAGCTGCGCCACCTCGGCTTTATACAGCCGAGGGATTTCGCTGAGATTCTTAAGGGGGGTGGCATTTTTATCCTCCCCAGCCACTTCGAGCCATGGGGACTAGCAGTCCACGAGTTCGCCATTGCCGGCTTTCCCTTGATACTCTCTCGTGCAGTAGGCGCAGCAGATCGCTTTCTCGGTCCTGACAATGGCATCCTACTCGACGCGGTTACACCCGAGGCGATTTCCCGTGCGTTGGAGAAAATCGAATCGCTGTCGAACGAGCAGCTTGCTGCCATGTCGCGCGCTAGCACACACCGAGGCATGGCGCTTGACGTGAGTTACTGGTGTTCTCAGGCCGATCGGTTCCTAGAAGGCTCGGTATGATATCGCGCAAGCACGCCAGAGGTAAGGCCAAGCTCCTCCCGCTTCCGATTGAGTCGGTCGTCCAAGTATGTTTTTTGCTTGGGTAGCTAACGAATGAGGATACTACACATCACCCATTCGTATTGGCCGGCTACCTATTTTGGGGGGCCCATCTTTTCGACGCTCGGCCTTTGCGAGGCCTTGGCTGGCGTACCGGGCGTGGAGTTACGAGTACTGAGCACCGATGCCGCGGGTCCGTCAGTCGAAGACCGCCTTTCCGTTGCGGCGCTTCCAATGCGTTATGCTCCCGGCTACGATGTCTACTTTGTGAAACAGTCGAGGCCGAATTTCGCACCAAGGCAAATCCCTTGGATTTGGTCCCAAATGCGGTGGGCTGATTGCATCCTTCTCACGGGGACTTACTCATTCCATGTGATTCCTTCGCTCGCGCTGGCCCGACTAATGCGGAGGCCAGTTGTTTGGTCGCCTCGGGGTGCGCTACTCGATTCTCACCAATGGCCAGAGCACCGGCGGCCAACTGCGAAGCGACTTTATGAACAGATTTGTCGACTAGTGGTGGGGCCGCGAACCTGTTTCGTTGTGACTTCGGTCGACGAGGCGGCTGCTTCCCGCGCGCGCGTGAGAGGAATTCCCGCAGCTATCGTGAGCAACGGCACAACTATTCCGCCACGACTGCCGCACAGGACATGGAGGCCAAATGGCCGATTGCGATTGATGTCTCTTGGGCGGCTCGATCCAAAGAAGGGTCTGGAGAATCTCATCGCTGCCGTGGCTCTTCTGGGCGGAGAAGTCACACTTGATATCTATGGACGTGGCGAACCTGCCTACGAGGAGAGTCTAATAAAGTTGGCGAGGGGTTACGACGTCGCTGACCGAGTCCGATTTTGGGGCCATGTGGATGGGGCGGCAAAGTCCAAAGCCTTCGCACAAGCCGATCTGTTTGTCTTGCCAAGCCACTCGGAGAATTTTGCGATGGTCGTCGCGGAGGCCATGGCGCACGGTGTTCCTGCTATCGTATCGCACGGGGCGCCCTGGCCGCGCATCGACGAGAAAGGCGTGGGCCTTTGGGTTTCCAATACACCAGAAAGTTTGGCAGATGCTGTCATCCGCCTAAGGGAGGGTAACCTGCAGGCTATGGGCGAGCGCGCTCGCGAGTGGATGAAGAATGAGTTCAGCTGGGATGCCAGAGCGGGTGAATTGATGGTTGTGCTCAGCGCGATGACTCGAGCTCCGGAGTCGGGGGCGCACCTCACGAACAATGAGGTGCTTGGAAAATGAACCGGACTATACTCCACCGGGCTTTCACCAAATTGATCGGGCGTCTTTCGGCATATGATATGCTGCCTGCATATGAGTACGTCCAGAATGTCGTCGAGTGGCATCTGAATTCATATATCGGCAAGAACGACCGGAATGATGTGAAATCATTCTATATAGTTGGGGGGTATATCGGCGAGGAAATACCCTTTCTCTTGCAGCGATATCCGTTTGCCCGGATCAGGGTATTCGAGGCCAGTCACCGTTATCAAGAGAAGCTGGAGGAGAGGTTTGCCAACGTAGACCGGGTATCAATCGTCAAAGAGGCCGTATCTGATGAAGTTGGAACCGCTGTTTTCCACGAAACCAACTCTGCGGGATCTGGAAGCTTGCCGAGGCTGGGGCGCTCGCATCTGATTCCGAAATCCTGCGCTGCGGAGAAATTCATGGTCACGACTACGACGCTCGACTCCGTTTCCGGTCCCGAACAGATCGACTGTCTTTGGATAGATGTGCAGGGTGCCGAACTGATGTCCTCAAAGGAGGTGAGAACCTTATCGCGGACAAAGAGCGTTTTTACGGAAGTTTCGGTTAGGTCCAACCTCTATCAGGGTGGAGTTACCTTGAACGAGCTCAAGGACTTTCTCGCACCGTACGGGTTCCAGATAGTGCTCTTGGGGCTCGACCGGGACAACTTGACGGGGAACGCTCTATTTGTGCGTCAGGAGTACGATAATCATATTTGACTTTCCGGGCCAGTGATGACGAACAGGAGGGCTATCCCGATTACCGTTATCGTCCCTGTACGCAACGAAGAAGCTAACCTACCCCGGTGTCTCGTCCGGCTCGATCGCTTCTCCGAAGTCATCGTGCTCGATTCATCGTCGACAGATCGCACTCCAGAGATCGCGCGCCACTTCGGGGCGCGCTATATCAATTTCGAATGGGACGGCAAATTTCCCAAGAAGCGCAATTGGCTACTTATCCATCATGAGCTATCCAATGCCTGGGCACTGTTCCTCGATGCCGATGAGCTTGTCGATGAAGCGTTTTGCACTGCCGCTCAAGAGGCGGTGAACCAAAAGCGGCATGCAGGTTACTGGCTGAACTATGACAACTATTTTATGGGAAGATGTTTGAGGCACGGCGTGCCACAACGCAAGTTAGCATTGTTCAGAGTTGGGTCGGGGCTCTATGAGAAAATTGATGAAACTAGTTGGAGTTCACTGGACATGGAAATCCACGAACATCCAATCATTGATGGCACTATAGGAGAAATAGCTGCGCACATTGAGCATAACGACCAACGAGGTATCGTCAAATTCATTGATCGGCACAGAGATTACGCGCTGTGGGAAGCAAACCGTACCTTACTTTTTCGCAGCAAGAACACTTCTGAATGGAAACATCTATCCAGGCGTCAGGCGTTTAAGTACCGGCATATCTCTAAATGGTGGTATCCATGGTTTTATTTCATATTCACCTACGTTGTCCGGATTGGCTTTCTCGATGGCGGCGCCGGTTTTGCTTACGCCTTCTACAAGGCATGGTACTTCGAAACGATTCGGTTGCTCATTAGGGAGAGGGCAATCACGAATGCGGACAAGACCGATTCGTTGCGTGATCGATCAGGCTGGAAGCCATAAATGCTGTCAGTGCAGTGAAATCTCTGCTTAGCGTACGCAGCACGACCATCGGCAGCCCTCCTACGCTAAGAGGGCGCCCACCGAAGATCAATTCAGCAAGTCCACATCGATCCCGAGATTATACGGCAGTCGCAGGCGAATCCCTGTGACCGGGAATGTTGGCTTCCTAGGATCACACCTGATCAATCTCTTGTTTGCTGACTGTCATGGCGCGCCGTTTCAAATTCGTGCGCCGTGACGTCTGCTTTCCGCTTCACGTCAAAGTAGATGAAATCTACAACCTCGCTTGTCCCGCGTCGCCCACCAATACCGACATGATCCCGTTCAGCCGACCAAGACCTTGGTCCACGGTGCCATCAACATGTTGCTATGATTAGTAGAGTATTACGACTCAAGCGGCAGTTAACCGCCATCGCCACACACCCCAACAATCAGGGCCGGGCTGGGAGCGCTCTGCTTCGATGGCTGCGATGGCAGGTAAGCTCCAGAATATCACTCGGCCCAACAATTGTTCCTTTTGTCGGGAGTACGAGTTTGATCGCGAGGCCGGGCGAAACGGGGGTCACCGGAAACATCTATTATGGCCTTGCCGAGCATCAGGACATGACCTTTCTGCTCAATGAGCTACGGCCGGGTGACCTGTTCGTCGATATCGGAGCCAATGCGGGAGCATACGCGATACTCGCAAGCGGAGTGGCTGGGGCAGCGTCCATTGCATTCGAGCCGGTCGATGAAACAGCTGATAGGCTCGCCATGAATGTCCGAATCAATGACTTAGCAGACAAGGTCGAAATACACAGATGTGCTTTGGGCGCCGAGAAGGGTCAAATCCGGTTTACGAGGGACTACGACACCACGAACCGCGTCGCCAAGGAAGGCGAAGATGCAATAGTTGTCGAAGTCGATACGCTAGATAATCGAATCGGCAGCCGGCAGCCGGCCATGCTGAAGATAGATGTCGAGGGCCATGAAAAAGAGGTGCTGGCCGGCGCACAGGAAACGCTCGCCTGCAAATCACTTCGCGCCATCATCATCGAAACGGCAGAGCCAGACGCAATTAGCGCAACGCTGCTACCGTTTGGTTTCTCTAAGTGGGCGAGATCGCCAAATAATGTGACATTTATTCGTCGTCTGGTTTGACCTCAAGCCACTTGATGATGACGCCGCCGCCAAGCAGCGCCGACCGGCAGTGCAATGAGCAACGTCGAATTTCAGTATTGGTGCAAAACCTCATTGCAAAGCGTATCGGCAAATCGAGCGATGTTAGGGGGAGATCGGATAGTGTGGCGTTGGGATGCAGGCTACTTGTCGAGCCGCAGTGATTGTCCTCAGACTTTCATCTAGGCCGGTCGTTATTGGGAAATACAGACAAACATGTCGCGAGCCTGATTATCCAAAATCATTCCTTTTCTTGGAGGTATGGCGGCGGCCTCGTCGGCTCATCAGCTATGCCGTGCTTGTGATCTTGCATGTCTTCCGGCGGTGATAACGTGGACGCATCTGGTTACGCTCACAAAACGTCAAAGTCCGGGCATCATCATCCCTACCTCAGGCCCACGGTCTTGAGGGAGCTTGCTGGCCGCAACCGAATCTTTGATCTCGGTTGTGGCAATGGCTCGTTCGCGAGCGTTTTAAACCAATACGGGTTCGATGTAACTGGCGTTGATCCTTCCCTCGAGGAGATTGCGGAAGCTAGAAAAGCATACCCATCGCTCAAGCTTCACAGCGGATCAGCCTACGATAATCTGGCCGCTCTCTATGGTGAGTTCGATGCAATGATCAGCCTGGAGGTTATTGAACACATATATGACCCGCGAAGTTACGCGAGAACGCTGTTTTCTTTGGTGAAGCCGGAAGGCATCGCAATCGTCTCAACGCCATACCATGGGTACATTAAGAATGTAGCGATTGCGCTCTCTGGCGCTTGGGACCGTCACCACACTGTCCTGTGGCCACACGGTCACATCAAATTCTGGTCGATAGCGACGTTGAGTACACTGTTAAGCGAGGCTGGATTCATCCAACTTCGCTTTGAACGCATTGGGCGGATCATCCCGTCTCTTGCCAAATCAATGGTTGCGGTTGCCAGTACGCCCCTCGATTAGCTCACGCTATCTAGTAGATGTGGCCCCGGATCGCGTCTGAGTTGGCGCACGCCAGATCGCAGCGATTGACGCATCCCACCGCGAATCGAAACAAACTATTATAACGATTCGCGGGACGTTGCAGACTGATCCGAGCCCGGAGTGGATGGGTGAAGCGCCTCTCGCTCCGCGCCATACCGCCCCTTAAAGGACGAACTTCCCCAACACTAACGCATGTTACTTATGACAATTAGGATCGTTTAATGCCCCGACTGTATGACAGCCGCAAGCGCATTTTGGTGACGGGCGGCGCTGGTTTTCTCGGCTCCCATCTGATAGACCGATTGCTGGCGCAAGGGCATGAGGTCTTGTGCGCCGATAACCTGTTCACTGGCACAAAGCGTAATGTGGATCACCTTCACAATCATCCGCGCTTCGAGTTTGTGCGCCATGACGTGTGCTTTCCGCTCTATGTCGAGGTCGACGAAATCTACAACCTCGCTTGTCCGGCATCGCCCGTCCACTACCAGCACGATCCTGTTCAGACGACAAAGACCTCGGTCCATGGCGCTATTAACATGCTGGGACTCGCCAAGCGCCTTAAATGCAAGATCTTCCAGGCATCAACCAGCGAGGTCTACGGCGACCCTTCTGTCCATCCTCAGCCCGAAGAGTATTGGGGGAACGTCAATCCGATTGGTCCACGTTCCTGCTATGACGAGGGCAAGCGATGCGCAGAGACTTTGTTTTTCGATTACTACCGCCAGCATCAACTTGCGATCAAGGTTGTCCGTATTTTCAACACCTATGGCCCGCGGATGCATCCCAAGGATGGACGAGTGGTTTCCAATTTTATTATGCAAGCGTTGGCGGGCGAGGATATCACGATTTATGGCGACGGGGCGCAGACCCGATCATTCTGCTTTGTCGATGATCTGATTGAGGGCTTTGTGCGGATGATGGCGAGCCCTAAAGACGTCACCGGTCCCGTCAATTTCGGCAATCCTGTCGAATTCACGATGATTGAACTGGCGGAGCAAATTCTGAAGCTCACAAACTCGAAGTCGAAGCTCAAACACATGCCCTTGCCGGTCGATGATCCAAAACATCGCCGACCAGATATTTCAAGAGCCCGCTCGACCCTCGGATGGGAGCCAAAAGTGCCATTGGCCGAGGGATTGCGACAGACCGTTGATTATTTCAGGAACTTGAGTTAGCCGCGCTCACCTTCGAAAAAAACGTCAGTCGGACGCCAACCGACTTACCACCTGTACCCAGTCGCGTTAGGCGATCTCACCAAAAACTCGGGATCCGATGGCTTTCCATCTCCGGATGTGAAGTTCCTTGGTCGAAGCATTCTCCACATATCGCAGCACGACATTGGCTGATTTCCATCCCCCTGCCTGCATGATGGCGAGGGCATCGAATCCGGCGACCAGCATGTCTTGTGCGGCGCCGATCCGCATCGAGTGGCCAGAGAGCTCTGCTGCGACGGATGGCGGCAAGCCGGCACGTTGTGTTGCCCGCTTGATCAGGCGCCGGATGGAAGACGTCGTGAGAGGCCCGTCGTAAAGGCGTTGAAGATGAAGTGACCGAAACAGCGGCCCCGTTGAGATACCGCTCATGGCGATCCACCGGCGAAGGAGCGAAGCCGTCTGGGGCGAGAGATAGGCAATCCGGCCTTGACCGCTGACGTCGGATTTCGAGCGGGGAATGAGGACTGATCCCGCGTTGCCGGCCTCGAACCTCAAATGCTCGACCCGCATCGCAGCAAGCTCCGAGCTTCGACAGAGCGTATCATAGCCGACGCTGATCAGTGCCGCGTCGCGAACCCCAGCTAGTGACTTCGGACAGGCCTTGATGATCGAGCGGCGGATGACGTTGGTGAGCCCGCGAACTTGCTTGGGACGTGACGCTCTCTTGCGCACCGCCCGCCGCAGAGCGAGGCGGACGCTGTTGGCGTCGGTCGGGAGAGGCAGGTCCCGCATGCGGTGAGCGAAGGCGATGGCGCAGAGCCGCCGCTTGATCGTCGATACCGCGTGCCGCTCGATCTGCTCATTCACGAACAGCGCGATCGAACCAGATCTAGCCGGCAGAACGCTGCATTTCTGTTGGGCGCACCATTTCTCGAAGGTCGCCAGGTCCGCCCTGTAGCCCCGGATTGTCGCCGGAGAATAGGCACCGGCGGCAGCCGCGAAGACGGCGTCAAGCTTGCCCTTGCTGCGCATGGCAATCGCTCCCACAATTCTGGATCATCGTTTCCGCGGGCGCAGGGCCGAAGCCATACGCCGTGCCCTCACGGTGGCTTAGGCCAGCCGATAGGGACGCGACGGGGGACGCGATTTTTTGAGCGAAGCTATGCTATTGAGATTCGTAGCCATGCTGATCTCCTTCCATGAGATTGGCGCGGTCAGAGCCGGGCAGGTGTTCCACCACCTGTTCGGCTCGCTTCTTGAGAGGCCTGACCTTAAAGCGGAACCGCGCCTAAGGCAAGTCTCGCGGGCGCGACAGGGCCCGTCACATGCCGCTCAATCCCGGATGATCCCGCATATTTCCGGATGCGGGCTCGCGCGATAACGCCACTTGATACTCACGCGCGATAATGCTGGCTGCAGCGATTGGCCGACATGGTGATCGCCCACGGACGTCGCCAGCATTTGGAGATCCGCCCTCTATTAGCCGCGGAGCGTTGCTGGCGGATAGGCATCGGTCGCCTTTTTGTAGAATCAGTCTACTCGTTCTTGATGAGATCTGCGGCGCGCTCGCCGATCATAATCGCTGTTGCATTGGTATTTGCCGACACGATCTGTGGCATGATTGAAGCATCTGCCACGCGCAAGCCCTGTATGCCATGCACTCTGAGATCGGGTCCGACGACAGTCTCAGGCCGTGACAGCGACCAAGGATTTAGGCGCGGATTGGGGCCAGAAATGGGGAATATTGGACGACGCTGATTGGCAAATGCAGAACAGGCTAAGCCCGCAATTCGGGAAACCCATCGGCAACGCGCTTGTGCGATTCATCGATGAGACATTCCCGTTCGAACCCAATTCAAGGTTCATGTGAAGATACTTCGTGTTCCGGCGGAATGTGACTCGGCTCAAGGCTTGACACTGTACGTATAGATCGGTTTCGTTTTGTTTTTGTTGAAGATCGCCGCTGAAAGCGGACCACCAATGACGACACCATTATCGACATTGCACCGATTGTCTCGAATGTCGGGAGTCAGCTTCTGTGCGTTGAAGCGGATCGTTGGGGTATGTCCATGAACGACGTACTTGGGAAATCGCCCTCGATAACGCAGAAACTCATCCCTGATCCAGAGTCGCGAATAGTCGCCTTGTTGTTCAATTGGGACATTCGGTCTGAGTCCAGCATGGACATAGTAGCGCAGATCGTCCTCGTGGAAAGTCGGTAAAGTCTCCATCCATGCTTGCGCTTCCCCGAAACTGGCGCCGAGCGACGCGCGGGTAGATGCACCCCCGTTGAATAGAAAGTTCTGCTCGTTCAGATGCGATTCTGTCGAATCGATCATAAGTTGTTCATGGTTTCCACGGAGACAAATCGCCCCGGCACCCTGCCTCTTGCGAACTTGATCGATGACACCCTTCGAGTCCGGCCCCACGTCGATATAGTCACCCAAGAAAATAAACTGAGCGGTCCCCTTCGCGTTGTGCGAATCGAGCCACCCATCAATGTCACGCAATAAGCGGCGAAGCATGTCCGCCATCCCGTGGATATCGCCAATAACGACCGTGTAGGACATGTCACCGAACGAGCCTTGTCAGTTCATCGCCGCTAATCCGTTTGCCTCCAATTGAAACAGATCCCGATCCGGGATCGTAGGCGCGATCAAGAACCTCGATAGGCGTGCCCTTAAGATCAAACCGGATTGCGCAGTCCGGCGAGTAGTTGACGAAAAATCCAACCGGCTTGCCGAAGAATGGTACGTAAGCCGTTTCCTGAACGACTTTGGCAGCGTGGCCGGCATAGCTCAGAGGCGGTTGCTTAAGATCGAGCTTGATCTTGAGGTATTTGTCGGGTCCGCCGGTGATCAAGAATATAGTGATCTGCGTGGGCATCCGGGATTGAGTGTCAAAATGGGCGTGGGGCCTGAATGATGCGCGCCACTCGGCATCTTGCTTTGCGTCGTCGGCCAGTCGCCTTTGCTCATTGAGAACAACCGTCTCTGCCAGTGCTACATCGACATCATACTTGGGTAACTCCAGCGCCGAAGGAAGGCGACATACGATTTCCTGCGCGCGCGGATGACCAACCCGACCGTGAGCTATTGCATCTAGCCAGCGCGCACCTTTCGATGGATTGCAACCGCAACGTACGGCGATGGCGCCGATACCCAGTCCAAGCTCGCGGCTTCGACTATGTATCAGACGATACAGGGGTGACCAGAAGTCTGGCATCGCAGTTCCTTCAAATAGCGGAACTGGCGCATCCAACTTTGTTGTCGGTTAGACCACATCCCACTTTCGTGGAACCACCTTGCCTTGGAAAGCAGGTTGGAGAGAGCGCCAGCCCTCATCTTGATGATGGAGCATCTATAGAGCAGTTTGGGAGCAGTAGTCCAGCCACCTAAATAGTGGCCCAAACTCCGGCCGCTCATTTAAACCCCACGCCTACATCGACACCGAAACTGAGACGCCGCCGGAGATAACCATATTTCTAATTTTAGGGGGCACGCCAAATACTTGAAGATCGGCCTCGATCCGAAACAGCCACCCGTGACCTTCACCAATCAAGCTGCCGAAATCGCAAGGGAAGCGGAGCATGCACCTTTTGGCAGGCCGATCGGGTTTCTTATCAACTACTCACCTGGAACGATTCAGTACGCCTGCGATAGCAATGGGGCTACAGATCCTTGATGATCTGTTTGAGACGCCCAGCGCGTGCCTGTTTCGCCAGCGCCGGGCTCTCTTCCCGCCCACCTGCCTTGCACGGGGTAACGTACCGCGTCGACAACAATGCCTGCCTGTGCCGCGACAACGAGTTCTATCGGATCGGCGAGGATGTAGGCCTGCGCGTTGACATGGCGCCTGCGCAGATCCGCTCGCCGGTGGTAAGTCGGCCATATATGCGTGCCTGTGTCTGCGGAGATGTCGCGGCACAGGCCACGTCTCCACGCGACACTCACACCGAGGCCCCGTGCAAACCGGGTCGCGAAAGAGTGGCAAGGCCATCTCTCACGGCCTTACACCTTGCTGTGCTCGCCTCGCGCCGGCGGGTGAGGACAGTCCTGGCGACGCAACCTCATGGCGGTTGAGAAGGTACTCGACATCTATGCTTAAGCCAGACGCTTCAACAAGCGCAATGATCTGGTTGTGAAGCCTTAGGAGCGCCTGTTCGTTGGCAACTTTCTCGGCTTCACTTGCTCCGTTGAGCGCTGCCTTCCGCATTTTCAACGACATGACGGTCAGCATTCCGTCTTTGTGCGCGAGTCTAGACTCTACGGCAAACGGCGCCCGTTCAAATTCTGACTGCGCGGACTTCGGCCTCGTCAACCTCTTGATCGCAGCTGCGGTCGAGTTCGATGAAATTTTGTCGGCCTGCATTAAGCGCAGAACATAGTCCCGATCAGCTCTATGAAGTGCATATAGTGCCGAGAGCGAGTGGGGCAGCTTGTCTTTGTTGGGAGAGTTTTCGAAATGGCGGATTACGTCACCCGCTTTGGCGTATTGAACAAAATTCGGGATACTGCGAAGGGCTTTATCTAACTGATTCCGCTTCCACCATTGGCGAAACTCCGCCGTAAACTTGTGGTCATCGCCCATCGACATCTCATGGATCTTGCTGGCTTTGATCGCCAATTGATGGACGCTGTCCTTCTCGGCCTGGCATAACTTCTTAAGATCTTCAGCTAATTCGTCGGTCAATGCGGCTTTAGCGTCTGACATTTTCTCGGTCATTTGAGTATTCCTGTTTCTGATGTGCCATTTCATGCTTGAAATGAGATCATGCATGTGTTGGCGCCATGTTTTGCGGGAGAATGGAAATCGGTTTCCCGTCATCGGACACTTTCCGATTCAGGCGTTCGCTCCGCTGGTTGATGACAAGTAAACTTTTGTCGTTCGGCCGGACGGCAGCGGTGCGCGGGGATGTTCCATGCGGTTTTGGGTATGGACCTTAAGTCGACGCCTCTCAGCAAACAAAGAAACTGCAAAGATCTCTGTCGTTTGCTTTCTGACATTGTCGGCGACCCAAGTTCCTGACGATGCGCAGAAGGTGGGGCGCTGGCCGACAAAATGCAAATGTTACTTGGTGCAGTATTGTTGGCATCTCCTGCGATCAAATATGTTCTGATCGCCTTGCAGTGATGAATGCCCGAGCGGCCCCGTCTATCTTCTTCTCGTCAAGGGTTAGATCGGCGATATTCGCCACCGCCTTTAGGAAACGCATAGCATTGTATTTATGGGGCCCCACCACGTTTTGGCTTCTGCTGAATCGCTTGCCGGAAATCGACTCCCAGGCAGATGCTACCCCTGCCACAAGGACCTCGATCGCAACTGGGCGAGATTTGTATTCTTGTGGTTTCAATTGATGTTGCGCACCTTGCGCCAGTATCGCAAGTTTGAAAAATTCATTGAAGAGATTCCTTAGACGGGTCGTGTCAAAATCACTATTTCGGAAGATGGCGTCAAAAACCTGATTGCTGGCCATTACGGTAAGAAGAAGTTGAGTCATATCGCGTGTCGCATTCTTGAATTTTCTTAAGAAACGACGGGCGTCCGGCGTCTTACGAGGCTCGTCGTTCAAAAGCCGGTACATGGCCACCAGCACTTCGATCTCCTGTCGACGATCATCAGGCGCGCCGGAATGTTTGACAATACGGTTCCACTCATCGTCGGAAAAAGGACAGACCGATTCGGCGACTTCTCCCCAAAAATCCTGATAGACCTTAGCCCTATTGACTCCTAGGGGCGAATCTGACGCGGTTCGGGGAACTCGGTTAGACATCATAAACTCCCTGCCTGTCATCGCCCTGTCGCGTCTTGCGGTTGGAAGGAGTTTGCTGGCCCTCCAGATCCTTCGCACAATCGAGGATTGCGACAGCGCTCGCCACAGTGAGATGCGGATCTCGTTTTTGATCTTGGCCGCAATTGGCACGGGTTTCCCAAATGGCGACGTTGACAAGTTGGCATTTATTATCTGGCTGCTTTGGCGATTCCGTCAAACTACCGCGAAGGGGGATCGCGCCAGCCCGATCCGCTGCAGTCATCGACTGGTGTTTGCCTGTGCTAAACATGCGCCGTCGGTTGCGCCTCGCATCCTCGTTTGCTGCTGGATCTGCCGACGCCAGCCTCGGTTGGTCCGACATTATTCTCGATCTGGGTCGAGACTGTCGTCGGGCCGCCTGTTGGATTTGCCCTTTCGCGTCGATTATTTCCGGGGCGCCAAAGGAAATCTTCAACGTCATGCTTGCCGCGGTTCAGACGGTGGCGGCTGACATTCTGTCGATAGCTGAGATCGCTGACCATCATCGGGGGGAACCAAGGTCTTGGAGTCCACCATTCCGGATTGCGCACCAGAGAGAATAGGGACGTAGGAGCTGTCGCTGGCGCCGACAATTCGCGTCTAGGAAAGGGTTGGCCTTTCATAGCAGCACGAGGCGTAGCAGCTGATCGCGCGACGGCAATTCCCTCCGGCAAACCAACTGCCATAGAGATGGCACAACTAACGGCGCCGGGGAAGTCATAACATCGAGGATGCAGCTGCCGAGCTTTGTGGTGCACTCTTCCAATTGCGCCTTGGTGGCGCGGGTTAGCGCAGCGGTGCCGTCTTCGATAATCTGCTTCCTAATTCAGAAACGCTGCGCCGCAACGGCATGGCGGGAGCGTCCAAAAAGAAGTGCGTTAAATCACTTCCTCGCCGAACTTTCGATAAACTCCCGCGTCAGCTGCGTCTGGTACACCGGGGCTGCGGCGGCAGGTTAAAGCTTCAACGTCCGCATAAGTGTGGCATCCCCAGATCGCTATGGCTTCGAAATCCGGACCCAAAAATCCCACTCTATTCAGAAGATAAACCAGCGCGTTACGTGGGAAATCCGCTGCACGCGAGGGAGCGAACGGCTTGTAGAATTCGAGATAGTATAGCGGGTAGCTCTTCAGGTCGCCGATGATGAGCGCATTGAAGAGTCCGGCCCGTTCAATCGTGATAGCCCGATGCATCGCCTGGCTTCGCCGATTGATCATCGAGTCAGCAGAATGGAAATAGGTCTCCCATTCGTCGAGGCGGCCAATGTTAGGGATCTCCCAGATCGCCAGGTATCCGGGCTGGGGACCAAAACGAAGGGTGCGGCCGAGTTGCAGCACGATTCTGTCCGGCGAGTTCTCCTTCCAGCCAGAGGATTGCTGGCCCAGAAACCGGAATATCTCGATAGGCACTGAGCGATCCCAATGAATGAACTCCACGTAAAACATCAGGCTGCTCAGAACATCGACTTCACAGGGATAATGCCGGCACGCGCCTCGTCCTCGGCATAGACGCTCTTATCACCCCCGCGGCGATAGGCCTCCGCGGCGAGTGCGAAGCGTTCGGGGTCAAGCGCGACGCCAAGCCCCGCGCCGTCCGGAACATTCATTGTCGCATGATCGGATAGGCGGCTCGGCTCTCTTACAATGTCACCTGCCAGTTCGGTCGCATGTGTATCCAGCGCGTGGGGCAGGGATTGGCAAGATGCCGCAAGATGTAGGTATGCCGCGGTTGCGATACCAAGTTCGCCGGCGCTGTGGAAATTGAGGTTCTTCTGGAACATTTCGCAGGCGCCCTTGAGCTTCTGCATGACGGCGATCCCACCCCATTCGAAGATGTCGCCCAAGATGACGTCCACCGAATTCAGAGCGATACTTTCGGCTGCGCTGTCAAGGTCGATGGCGGCCATGTTGCTTGCCAGCGGAATATCCACTGCCTCACGAACACGAGTCATCGCAATATTTCCCCAGCAGGGATCTTCATAATATTCGAGGTCGAGACTTTCGAGTTTTTTGCCGATCCGTATGGCGGTCGCCGGCGTATAGATCGCCTGGGGATCATAACGCAATCGTGCCGTCGGGAAGGCTGCGCGGAGCGCCGCCAGGATGTCAATTTCCTCATCTGGCGTCTTGACGCCGCCTTTATACTTTATTGTTGAGAAGCCGTGGCGATCCAAAAGTTCGCGTGCGCGTCTTATGACATCGTCGCAGGTATCGACTTTGCCTTCACCTTGAGCATTGGCATTGCGGTGATAAACATAGGCGGCGAAGGGGATTTCGTCGCGGAGTTTTCCGCCTAAAAGTCGACAAAGGGGCAAGTTTGCAGCTTTGCCCATGAGGTCCCAGCAAGCGAGTTCAAGGGCCGCGAAGGCGCAATGACCACATTTTCCATAGTAGAGCGGAACGAAGGTGGCCTTCGCACGCATGCGTTCGATGTCGTAGGGATTCTCACCCATGAACATCGGCGCGATCTCAGTGTCGATGAGCGCCTTGGTGACACTCGAGCCGAGAGTTTCGCCAAGCCCGATCAAGCCGTCGTCTGTCTCCATTTCAACGACGATCCGGGTCCAGTCAGCGTTGGCTCCTCCGGACCATCGGATCGGCGCGAAGAAGGGCACGTTGACGAGCGTGATGGTGATCTTGGAAATTATCATAGGCGGATATCTGCAGCTACCAAAGCGCGCCTCCCGAGACTGTAACAGACTGGCCGGTTATCCCGAAGGACTCGTCGCTACAAAGATAAAGAGCTGTCGCTGCAATTTCCTCAACGCTTATGAGGCGCTTCTGCGGCATGCCTTCGGCAACGATCTTGAAATTCTCTTCGACCGTTGTTCCTTGGCCGCCTTGCGCGATTCGTCGAAGCGAACCGAGCTCCATCATACCTGTTCCGACGGAGCCCGGATTGATGGCGTTGCAACTGATACCGAATTCGGCACCCTCGAGTGCGACACAGCGCGTGAGACCGAGCAGGGCAGACTTTGACGCACAGTAAGCCGCGTAGCGCTGAAAGCCGACATCGGCCGCAGTCGAGGAGATATTCACGATGCGCCCGAAGCGGCCTTCGATCATTGCCGGCCAGCAAAGCTTGATGGTTCGATAAGCGCCGTTCAGATTGATATCGAGTACCTGGTTCCAGGTCTCGTCGCTATGGCCTACCAGGGGTTCCTGGGCGGAGACCCCGGCCGCATTCACGAGAATGTCGAAGGAGCCAAGTGCAGCGGTCGCGCTACTGTGGAACTTGTCTATGCTTAGGTTGTCGCGAACGTCGAGAGCGGCTCCGAATCCGGCCACTCCTTCGGATCTTATTGCTTCAACTGTTTGCTCTATCGAGGAAAGAGTGGGGAATGCGGCGTAGGCCGAGTTCGGGATACGCCCGCCTTCCGAGAGCGAGCCAATCGCAACCTTTGCACCAGCTTTCGCGAGCGCGATCGCAATCGCCCGGCCCATGCCTGTGGCACCACCGGTCACCCACGCGACGCGTCCATCCAGATCATACGATCGGGAATCCGTCATCAGTTGCACTCCTTTCACCATAGAGATCCCATCGCCATGGTAATATCTTCGGCGTTGATTCCCTGCGCTTCGGGGCGACAGAGGAAGAACGCCAATCCTGCGACCTCGTCCGGCGAGAGGAAGCGCTTCTGGGGCAGGTCGGCAGCAATCTTCGCGCGATACTGTTCAACGGTGAGGTCAAGCCCTGCAATGGCAATTTCCTGGATGCAGGCCGAGTAGTTGCTGTCGGTTGCGACCCAACCGGGGTTGATCGCATTACATGTAACGCCGAACTCCGCTCCCTCGAGGGCCGTGCAGCGCGTCAGCCCCAGCAGCCCCGATTTTGACGAGCAGTAGGCGGAGTGACGAACATAGCCGACGTTTGCGGCTGTCGATGCGATATTGATGATCCGGCCAAAACGACGCTCGATCATGCCGGGAAGACATAGGCGTGTCGTCCGGAAGGGGCCGGTCAGATTGGTCTCGATCATGCGATGCCAAATGTCGTCAGGATGATCGAGGATGAGCTTTCGCGCTGAGCTGCCTGCCGCGTTGACCAGAATATCGATTGGCCCGAGTTCTGAAACCGCGGCCGTATGGAAGGCATCGACAGAGTCCTGAGAACAGACATCGAGTGGCAACGCGACGGCCGCGACACCTTTCGCGATGATCGCCTCAGCGGTTTCGGCCAATCGTGCATCGTCCGGGGTGTGGACATTTTGATCGGGAAGGGCGACAGAGCGTTGGCTCTGGACAAGCGAGCCGATGGCGACATTGGCGCCAGCCTCAGCCAGCCTCAGCGCCGTCGCTCGCCCCATTCCCGATGCGCCGCCGGTAACCCATGCGGTCTTGCCTTTGAGCCATTGCTTTACTGTCATGCTACCCCCTGGCAAAATAGCTCAAGGCACCCTCATCGACGACTATGCCGAGACCGGGTGCTTCTGGAACTTGGATCCACCCATCCTTTGGCCGCAACTGGCCCCGATTGATTGCGCTGCGGATTTCATTGTCGCGAGCCTGGCATTCGAAGAGGGATATGGCGGAAGTTGCCGCCATCAGTTGAGCGGACGCCGCAGCATTGGCGATATAGCTATAGGTGTGATTGACGATCGCGATGCCTTGCCTATTTGCGTGTTGCGCGATCTGCGCAGCCTGGGTGAGCCCCGTGCGCGATACGTCGATCTGCAGTACGTCTATGCAGCGGCTATCGATGAGACGTCTGAGTTCGCTCGCGCTGGCAGCCATTTCACCCGCTGCAATCGGTATTCCGGCCTCGGTCCGGAACCGGGCGTATGAATGGATGTCATAGGCAGCGAAAGGCTCTTCAAGCCAAAACAAGTCGTATATCCGCAGGCGTTCGGCGCGTGCGCGTGCGGCCGTCAGATCCCATGCCATGCCTGCATCGATGAGCAGGTCGACTGACGGACCCACCGCGTCGCGCAGCGCCCGGACAATCGCCTCGTCATGATCAGGCGCGAGGCCGAAGGGCGGCCAACCGAGTTTGACGGCCGAGAAGCCTTGCGCGACCACGGCTTGCGCATTCTCGGCATTCTCTGCGAGAGTTTCGCCAAGCGCTTGCGTGCCATAGCATCGCAGGCGCGGATGCTTCATGCCGCCGAGAAGTCCAGCCACTGACTTGTTCGCGCGCTTTCCGGCAATATCCCACAGTGCAATGTCGATCGCCGCCATTGCGTGAAGAACTGCGCCATCTCGGCCATATTGAGCGACCGCATCGCGCATGCGCTCCCATGCGGAAAGCGGTTCGGCCGACGATCCCAGCAAAAGCTCGCGAAGTCCTGTTACGAGGGAATTGATCGCGCGGGCATTGATGACGGCCTGCGCTATATCCGGCATGGTATCACTCTCGCCAAATCCGACGAGGCCATCGCTGGTCGTGACTTTGACGAAGAAGCCGTAGGGCGGCCCCCATTGATCGGGAGATGTTTTGCCGACCAGGCAGAAGCTCTCGATTTCAGCGATCGTATCAGCCAAGTCCGAGCGCCCTTCTTCGAGAGTCGGCCCAGGCCTGCAGTGTTCGATCAGTGACGATCGCGATCAGTGACAGGCACAGGCCGGCCACCAGGCCCTTTCCGGTGTCGGCGCGGCTCAAGGCGATCATCACGTCGGAGCCCAAACCTTGCGCGCCGACCAGTGCGGCGACAATCACCATCGACAAGGCCATCATGATGGTCTGGTTGAGACCGAGCGCAATCTCGGGCAGGGCGACGGGAAATCGTACCTGCCAGAGAACTTGCCAGCGCGAGGCTCCCATCATGCGAGAAGCTTCCAAGATTTCTGCCGGCACGTTGCGCAGTCCATGCTCGGCATAGCGGATAGAGGGAACGATCGCATACATGACCACCGCAATCAGGGCGGTGAATTCGCCAACAAGGAACACCATGACGGCGGGAATAAGGAAGACGAAGATCGGCATCGTCTGGAGCGTATCGCAGATCGGCGAAACAATCGCCGATACGTGATCGTTCAGGGCCGCCCAGGCTCCGATCGCGGTTCCGAGCAGAAACGAGATAAGGACGCCGACGAGTGTCAATTCCACGGAGATCATGGAATTTGTCCATGAGCCCGTTATCAGAATGAAGATTAAACTCGATCCGGCGAGAACAGCGATACGCCGTCCGCCCACCCAATAGGTGAGCCCGAGAACGAGACCCGACATGGCGGGCCAGGGGACCCCAGTCGTTCCAGAGTAGTAAAGCGTGGCAGTAATCGCGACAGCCAATGCGAGCCGGGGCCCGGAGACGAGCCAGGCAGCGATGGTGATCGCTACCCCGATCATTGCAAAAATTAAGGTCACGAGTGGCGACATCTCGAAGCCCCAGAAGCTTGGCCGGACGCTGTCGTCAAAGCCGATCTTGAGCGGCAGCATCACGACAAATACGATCCAGGTCTTGAGCGCGGACGTCACAGGAAAGGCTATCACCGTGAACCATTCGAGCGCTGAGTCGAGGGCTTTTGCGGGGCGGAATGTCCAGGCTTCCGGAAAATTGGCAAGCGCGGGTATGGCCAATGCCAGGAGTTGCAATGCGACAGCGGCCACCGCGACGACAATCCAGAAGCGAGAATTGACGCGATGCTCCGCCCGGTCGACTTCTCGCATCGCAAATCCGCGCGAGACGCGGTCCATCACCATCGCAATCAGCGCAACCACAAGGCCCGACAACAGACTCTCGCCGAACCGCGCCAGTTTCATGGACTGGAATATCTCGATCCCGATATCGTCCACGCCACCCACCATTGAGGCGATCACCACCATACTGAGGCTCGCCATGACGGTCTGATTCACACCGACGAGGATGGTCGGCATGCTGGAGGGTATCATCACCCACCAGAGTAACTGGCGTTCCGTCGATCCCGACATTTTTGCCGACTCGATGATCTCGGGGTGAACACGCTGCAAACCGAGCATCACGTTCCGTACCATCGGCGGTATCGCGTAAATAGCGCTGGCGATCATGCCGACCACCGGACCGATGCCGAATAAAACGAGAATCGGGATCAAATAGGCAAAGGTTGGGATCGTCTGCATGAGATCGAGGATCGGCTCGATGATGCGGCGGGCAATAGCGGATCTATAAGCGAGGATGCCGCCGAAGAGGCCGATCGCAACTGACACAGGCACCGCGACGGCGACCAGCGCCAGCGTTACGGCGGTCTTGTCCCAATATCCCGTTATGACGATGTAGAGAAAGGCCAAGCCACAAAAAGCCGCAAGGCGCTTTCCATTCGCGGCATAGCCTATGGCCGTGATGAGAATAATGACTGTCGGCCAGGCGAGGGTGTCGATGAATACCCTCACAAGATTCATCGGGCCTGTCAGTCCCCAAGTAATCGTTCGGAAGAGGAAGCGGAAATTTGCAGTAAACCACTCGGTGGCGGTCGTTATCCAGGCTGCAATTGGGACGAGGGCGCCCGGCGGCTTAATCTCTGCGATCTGCAGGGCGGAGAAGGCAAAAGTGGCGCCGACGGCCAACAGCGCCATCAGCCACGGCCATGCGAGATCGGCCTGGCGCGTGCCCTCCGACGGGAGGTTCAGGCTGCCGACACTCGTCATCTCCGCGGCGTTGCAGACGAGGCTAAAGCCGCAAGCACGCGCTCGCTGCTGACTAATCCTAATATGCTATTCTGTTCGCTGCGCACGGCCACGGGACCCTGTCTTCCCACCAATTGGGGGATAATATCCTCAATCACCGTGCTCGCCAGAACAGATCCTGCGAGATCGATCTGGCCCTGGGCAGGCAACATGATATCGCCGGCGGTCAACACCCGTTCGCGTGGGACATCATGGGTAAACTCCGCGACATAGGAGTCGACGGGACGCAGCACGACGTCAGACGGCGTGCCGACCTGTATCACTCGACCATCGCGCATGATGGCAATCCGATCGGCCAGTCGAAGGGCCTCGAGGAAATCGTGAGTGATAAACACGATTGTCTTCTTGAGCGACGCTTGAAGCCGGAGGAACTCATCCTGCATCTGCCGCCTGATCAGAGGATCAAGCGCGCTGAAGGGCTCATCCAGAAACCATATGGCCGGCTTCACGGCGAGACTGCGGGCAATGCCGACGCGCTGTTGCATGCCGCCGGAGAGTTCACGCGGATAGGCTCGCTCGCGCCCGTTCAACCCAACAAGCTCGATGACCTCCAAAGCGCGCTTTTGGCGCTCAGGCGGGGACATGCCCTGGACGCGCAAGGGGTAAGCAACATTTTCAAGGACCGTCATATGGGGCAGGAGGCCGAAGTGCTGGAACACCATCCCCATCTTTTGCCGCCGCAGCACAATGAGTTCGCTTTCGGTCAGTTTCAGGAGGTCTTGGCCATCAATGTGCACTTCGCCGGCGCTCGGCTCGACGAGACGCGAGAGACAGCGCACCAACGTCGATTTTCCGGAGCCGGACAAGCCCATGATCACGAAGGTTTCGCCGGGCTCGATCGCCAATGTGACGTCGGATGCGGCGACCACCGCGCCTTTTCGGCGTAGATCCGCAGCGAGCGCGACGGAGTCAGTTGCCTCCGCGTAGCGAACGGCCCTGTCTGCCGCGGTGCCGTATACTCTCCACAGGTTTCGGCATTCAAGCCTGGCGCCGCCAATCATGCGATAAGCTCTTGCGTGGAGATCTGGGTGCGGGCCGTGCCTGAAACGCCGGCCCGCACCTGAGAAGAGAGAAACTACTGGTTTGCCTGGTCGACCCAGGGCTTCCAAATGGCTTCGTTGTCATCGACCCACTTCTTCGCAACGTCCTCGACCTTTTGGCCGTCGATCTCGACTGCCTTGGCCATCGGACCCTGCGCGTCGTTGGTCATCTGATAGGCTTGCAGGAATTTGTAAGCCGCGGGCCACTTGTCCTTGGTACCGGGCCAGGAATATTTGACAATGCCGATGGCCTTGCCGGCGCAGTCGAACATCTTACTCGTTTCGATCTTCGCCACTTTGCCTTTGCCACACGCAATGCCGTCACCGTCGAGCTTGACGATGTTGAGCTTGAACTCACTTGCAACCCAGGTCGGCTCCCACCATTGCAGGAGGATGGGCTCCTGGCGTGCAACCGCGGACTTCAGTTCTGCTGCCGTTGCCCCTTCGCCGCCTGATGGCACTGCAACGAAATCAAGACCGAGCGCGTCGATCCATTTTTGGGCATCCGGATTCCATTCAGCCGGATAGTCGAGGACGCGGCCTTTTGGAGCGGTTTCCGGCGTTGCAAAGACTTCGGCGCACTTTTGCAATGCGCGCCAATCAGGAAGCCCTGGGCATTTCTCAGCCACGTAGGCGGGGTAATACCATCCTTCCGATCCGACCAGCCCCGTTGAGCCTAGTGGATCGATTTTCTTTTCCTCGACAGCCTTGTCGTAGAGCGGCTTGTTGGCTTGGTTCCACCATTCAAGCGAGGCCGTTATCTCGCCGTCGGTGATCGCTTGAAGGGAAGGGACTTGTGTCGTTTGAACGATTTCGACTTTGTAGCCCATCCGACGGAGGATCTCAGCGGCGACTTCCGTCGTGATGTATTGTCCGGTCCAGTCATTCTTTGCGAGTTTGATAGGATCCGGAGATTCAGGGGCGGCGGCCTGCGCCGACGTCAGACATCCGGCGATAGCGAGTACCGAGAGCCCGCCAAGCACACGCCGAGCAAGAGCCATAAAATGCATCGTAGTCCTCCCTTGATGCGGCACCTTTGTTGAGTGAGGTGCGCTATTGCCGAAAGGCTATCACCGGGACTTCTCAGTCGTTGCCCAGATCCGTCCCGATATTGCCCGAATTCGCCGGGCTTAGATTCCGGGCGACAAGGCTTATGTCGAGTTTGCGGTCACCACCTGGCGCCATTCCGTGATGCGCTTTATAGGCCCGGCAGAAATAGGGAACGGAAGTAAAGCCGCACGAGACGGCGACATCCCTTACAGTAAGATCGCTATGGCGCAGGATCTGGCGTGCCCGCTCCAAGCGGACATCAAGATAAAGTTGCGCTGGAGTACGTCCAAAGGCGTGACGACACTTCCTTTCAAGGCTTCGCTGGGAAAGTGCGGCACGTTCAGCCAAAGTGGCAATGCGAATTGGCTCTTCGACGTGCGTTTCCATCATCTGTAAGACGTGGGCCAAGTCTTCGTTTCGGCCGGAAGGCTGTGAGATAGCACGATGTTCCGGAAGTGGTTCATCCTTACGCCGTCTGTGCATCAGGCGACTTTCGATACCCGAACATAGACCGGCACCGTGCTCGCGTTCGAGGAGCTCGAGCATCATGTCGACTGCTGCCGATCCGCCGGGACAAAGCCAACGTCGCGGGTGCAGGATGAACAGACGATCGGAGAGGGGGATGTCGGGAAACAACTCGGTGAACGCGACAGCGCTCTCCCAATGAAGTGCTGTCGATACGCCGTCGAGCAGGCCGGCAGACGCTAAGAGAAAAGCGCCCGTATCGACTGCCCCCATAATAGTGCCACGGCGGTCTAGACTTCTCAGCCATGACTTGAGACGCCCGTCGGTCTGGGGCCAAGGATCGAAACCAGCAACGACGAAGACACAGCCTGGGGCGGCCGTGGAACTGGCACAAGATTCAGTGGCGACCGTCATGCCGCAGCTCGCCCTGATAGGCCCTCCAGATCCGCTATAGGTTGTCCAGCGATAGAGAGGTTGGCCGATCAACTGGTTCGCGAGGCGGATCGGTTCGATGATCGCGAAAAAGGCGAGCATCGAGAAGCCTGGTGTCAGCAGGATGCCGATGTCGCTCGGCAGTGCCGATTTTTCATCCGACTTCACGTCAAGTTACCTCATCGGATCAGCAATCTAAGCTGTTGTTCATTTGCTCCGTTGTCAACGATATCCTGGCGTCACGCAAAAGGCTGCGGTGGCAAGCTTGGCGCCATTGTTCGCATATTGGTGACGCGTTCCTTCCGGGAGATAGAGGCAATCGAGATGGTGAAGTTCAAACCACTCGTAGCTATCCGGCAGATAGACATGGACGGTGCCTTCAAGTACGAACAGGGTTTCGTCTCCACTATGCACCTCCGGATCGCTCATGACGGATGGCCGCAGATCAACGACCCCGGCAGTGAGATTTTCGCTTGATGCGAAGATATCCATGCGCACCGGGGAAATCTCTCCATGAACAATGGGAAGCGCGTCCGCACGCTTCAAAGTCATGACGCGACCTTCCCTCTGCCGCATAGCTCTGTCGTCTGAAGCGACCTTAGGCCACTTTGTCAGGAGGTCGAAGCGGCCATCAACGCGTTCTTTGAGCTGGCGTTTCGTCGGCGAAGCAGCGATCTCCGGTATGTGAGACGGCCGCTCTTGCGGAGCATACCAATCCAGCACAAGGGTTTCCTCGAAGTTGAAGTTGTAACCGAAGTGATACCGAGCCCCGCGCCAGTAGATCGCTTCGCCTGGCTTGGCGACGGCGACGTCGCCGGTTTCCGGATCCTGGATCGTCAATTCACCGCAGACAACATAGTAGTACCTATCCTGATCATACACCGTGCGCCAGGTGTCGGACGTGCGAAAGTATTCGCCGGGGGCCAGCTTGAAGATCAGTCCGGCAATGCGCTCGCCTCGCCCATAGATGAGGTCGGGCACGAAATGGGCTTTCGGGTCACCCCAGAGAAACCGAACGGCATTCTCGCGGCGTACAAGAGTGGGTTTGTCGAATTTGACCACGCTCTTCGGCGCCTGGATCGCTTCGGTCTTACCGGACATGCTCGTGCTCCCTTTTAGCGCTGGTTTTTGCCATTCTTGCCAGAAGACGGAGTGCCGGGTTGGCCGGGAGACGCCTTAACTCTTGTCGAATTTGGGCAAGGCGCAGTTCAGGGGAGCGGGACTTTTAGGCAGAAAAGGCACCAACCCAAATGGCCCGCGGAAGCCAGCCGATATTGGCGATCGATTCGGAATTCTGCCTGTCTAACGGCCTCCTCGCCAACCATTGTGACGAGCTGATCCCGCTTCGTCTGGATATTCTGGGCTACGGATTTGAAAGTGCGCGCGGCATGAAGGCCCCATTCGTGCCTCGCAACAAGCGGCATTCCCAGGCGGCCAACAAAGGCATCATACTGCTCGATGGACCAAAAATGCGGGGCCTTAATGTCCGTCATCAAGGATTCGCGCTCCGTCTGGGAAAGAGAGTTCGACAGGGTCAAATCAGTGAAAACGATGCGACCTCCCGGTTTTACGACACGGCGTGCCTCGGCAAATACCTGCTGCCGGTCATGCGCGTAGAGCAGGGCCTCCTGACACAGCCACGCATCATATGATTGAGGGGACGCATCGAGTTGATGGTAGTCGCCAAATGCGAAGCTCACGCGGCTCGACAAACCCTGGACGGCAGCCCGCTCTCGTGCTTCGGCGAGCTGTGTTTCCGATATATTCGTCGCATCGACCGACGCACCCGTCATTTTGGCAAGGTGGATCGCTGTCGTGCCGACGCCGCAAGCGACTTCAATCAGCCTGCGATCAGGTTGGAGTTCAAGGAGGTTAGCTATGCTGTGCTTCGTCCGTATCTGGGCGTTGGCGAGAGGCTCGTCCGGCGCCTCGAAGTAGCCCATATGTAGGTTGCCGCCCCACATTTGTGACATGAGCGTCGAGACCCCACCGTCGAAGTGCGCACGGTAGGCAGATTGGTCCGATTGAATTGACGTCTGTTGATCTGCCATCATGTGCGTCCCTGGGGCGGTCAGTCGGCGAGAGCATCACGGGATGCTGTGCACCTGTCAACCGGAGGACGTTTGTCGGAACGAGGTGGGTATGACTCATACTGATATTGATTTGGTGTATTACTCGGCGCAACAGCTTGTGGGCCTGTTTGCGCGCCGCGCGATATCTCCTGTCGACGTCGTGAAAGCCCAGATCGCTCGCGCCGAAAAGTTCAATTTCGAGCTTGTGGCCTTTGGCGACTGCTATTTCGATGCGGCGTTGCGTTTCGCTGCGGAGGCAGAAGCGCGTTGGCTCCGTGGAGAGGCCCGACCGCTCGAGGGTATCACGCTCGCTGTCAAGGACGCACAGAATATTGCAGGTCAACGCACCACATATGGCTCGTTGGCATTCAAAGACAATGTCCCAGAGTTAACCGATCCGATGATCGAGCGCTTGCAGGGAGCGGGCGCGATCATACTCGCGCGAACGACGACCTCCGAATTGTGCCTGTCGGGTGTAAATCGGTCATCCATGTGGGGATTAGGCCAAAACCCATGGAACACCGCGTGCAGTCCGGGCGGATCATCTGGCGGCTCCGCTGCCGCCTTGGCAGCCGGGTTCACTACTCTCGCGACAGGGACTGATATGGGCGGATCGATCCGCGTGCCGGCATCAGCATGCGGACTTGTCGGGTTCAAGCCACCGCATGGGCGCAATCCCGATGCCTATCCCAATTCTCTCGATATATTTTGTGTTTGCGGGCCGCTGGCGCGCAACGTTGCCGACGTCATTACGATGCAGAACAACACAGCCGGCAGTCATTGGCGGGATCCGCATTCGCTGCCGAAACCGCCGGCAGTCTCTTCCGTGCCCGGCTCACTCAAAGGGTTGCGAGTTGCCTACTCTCTTGACCTCTCTTACCGCAAAGTCGATCCGGAAGTCAGAAAGAACACGTTGGTGGCAATCGATCTGTTTAGGGCTCTCGGCTGTGAGGTCGATGAAGTCGATCTCGAATGGACCGCGGACATTGACCGGATTTGTGTTCACTGGTTCAACGCGATGTGGTCGGGCCGTACGCTGGTCAATCTTCTTGAACATAAGCCAGGTTTCCTGCCGGATTTTCTTACGGCCGCTGCGCGTGATGCGCAGGCGAGCACAGCGGGCGATCTCGCACTCGTGTACGGGATGATCGAGAGAATGAACCGCTCCTTCGGACGCGTAATGGCGGATTACGACCTTTTTCTTTGCCCGACGATGACTGTGCCGGCCGTGCGTGCCAATCAAGATTTTCTGCCAGGTGGGTTGACTATCGATGGCGCGGAGGTCGATCCCGAGTTCGGCTATTCCGTCACGCATCAATTCAACATGCTGGGGACGTGCCCAGTTGTGAGCGTGCCCAGCGGATTTTCAACTTTAGGTGCGCCAACGGGGCTGCAGATTGCCGGTCGGCCGTACGACGATGCAACTGTCCTCGGTGCAGCACTTGCTTATGAAGCCGCCCGCGGTCCTTGGTATCTTACGCCGGAGACTCGGCCGCGCCTGTCATAGAAACGCGCGTACCTCTGTTGCGAGTGCCTTGGCGGCATTGGCGAAGTCCCGCGTACGGTAATAGACCATGATGTCGGCCGGGGGCAGGCGCGGGAGATTGAGTTCATTGCCGACGGCACGCAGTCCTTCTCCGACTTCGGAGTCCCCCATTACCGTCAGCCCAAGCCCGGCGATAACTGTCGCGCGAATTCCCGTCATGGTTGTGCTAAGGCAGGACTGCATCCATTGCATCCGCGCCTCATCGAGAACCTGAATGGCCGAGCGGCGATACCAACACGGCTCCGGAAGTAGCACTAAGGGGAGGGGTTGGCGGAGGGCCAACGGCACCGCCGAAGAGGCAACCCAGGTCACCGTTTCCGACCATGCCATGACGCCTTGCGGGTAGTTCCGATCGCCTGCAACAACGGCCAAATCGAGCCTGTTCTGCAAAAGATCGTTGACGAGTTGGTTGCTCAAACTGACCTGGATCTGTGGGTTTCCGCGCGGAATTGCGCGGTTGAATGCCCGCAAGATCTGCGGCAAACGCGTATGCCCGAGCTCTTCCAAAATGCCCAAGCGCACTCGGCTTTTCATTGCCGGTGCTGCCAGACTCGCAACTGCATCGTCGTGGAGGGCAAGGATTTCATGCGCATAGCGCACGAGAGTCGCCCCGGCAGGGGTTAATCGCACCTCGCCGCTGCGTGAACGGTCGAAGAGAACGACCCCTGCGCGATCCTCAAGGCGCTTAATTTGCAGGCTTATTGCGGGCTGACTGCGTCCCAAAATCTCGGCAGCGCGCGAAAAACTCCCGGTCTGTTCAACGGAGAGAAAAGAGCGAAGCAGGTCGACATCTAGTGGTAGACGCTGGGCCATAAGTTATTTACATTCGAAATATCCAAGCCCCAACTTATAAATTTGAGCATTTGTCGCATCCTCAGTAGCCTGCCTTGGGAAAGGGAGGAGGAGATGAGGAAAAGCCGTTACGGCCTGGCCGTCGTCCTTCTGCCGCCGCTCCTCACCCTGATCGTCCTATTCGTGCTGCCGATCGTGTCGATGGCCGCCTACAGCTTTTGGTCCGTGGACAATGATTATCAGCTCGTGACGGAACCGACGCTTGGCCAGTATCGCAAGGTCTTCACCTCGGGCATCTACTGGGACACACTCTTCAACTCGGCGGTCATGGCCTTTTTCACGACGCTGGTGTGCGCCGCGCTTGCCATTCCGCTCGCCTGGGCGATCGTTCGGAATTTCTCCATGCGCATGCGGATCCTGCTGATCGTGGGTCTGATCCTGCCCGGATGGATTAGCGTTCTAATCCGCACCTATTCGATGAACCTGGTGATTGGCGAGACAGGAATGCTCAACTGGGCATTGATCTCCGCCGGTATCATCGAGACACCACTCCGTATCCTCTTCACCAAGCCTGCGGTGGTTCTGGGGCTTGTCTACATCTATCTCCCCTACATGCTCGTGCCGATTTATGCAGCGGCTGAGCGCATCGATCCGATCATTCTCGAGGCTGCGGAAAATCTTGGCGCGAGCCCGCTCAAGCGCTTTCAGCGCATCGTTCTGCCGCTGCTGATCCCAGGCATCATCGCCGGCTGCATAATCACGTTTATCCCGGCGCTTGGTGAGTATCTCGTCCCCAACCTGCTTGGCGGCCTCGAGGGCATCATGTTCGGCAATCTCATTGTGACGGCATTCCAGAGCTTCGACTGGCCATTGGGCTCCGCGCTCTCCGTCATTCTGATCCTGAGCATCGCGCTGGTCCTGCTGCCGCTCCTCCGAGTCGCCAATCTCAACCGCGGTCTGGTGGGAGGGTAGCCATGGGTGAAAGGAATGCGACCTCCACCTTTCTCGTTGGTCTTGTGTATGCACTGGTCTATTTGCCTGTCGCGCTTGTCGTCGTCACGAGCTTCAACGCCCAAACCATCGCTACTTTCCCCATTGAGGCTTACAGTCTCAGGTGGTTCCACGAGCTTTTTGCGAATACGCGCACCCTCGCCTCGCTGTGGGTCAGCATCAAACTCGGCGTGGCATCGAGCATCGTTGCGACCATACTTGGTCTTTGCGCCGCATTGGCAATCACGCGATACGAATTCCGGGGGCGTCATGCGTTCCTTGTACTCATGACATTTCCCATGGTCGCGCCAGGCATTGTCCTCGGAGTCAGCTTGCTGATCTTTGCGCGCCAGATCGGCCTCAAAACCGGTTTTGGCGCCCTGATGCTGGGTCATACTCTGCTGTCTTTGCCGTACTGCACGTTCATCATCATCTCCAGCCTCGCGCGCTTTGATCGAAATCTCGAAGATGCTGCCCGCGGGTTGGGTGCAAGCGAGCTTGCCGTGCTACGCCGCATTACCCTGCCGGGTATCGCATCGGGAATCCTGGGCGCGCTACTCTTCGGGTTTACGATTTCCATCGGAGAGTTCGTCGTCAGCTTCTTCCTGACATCCGCAGGGGTCACGACGCTTCCCATCCGCATCTACTCCATCGTGAAAGTCGGCATCACGCCGGAGATCAATGCCGTGTCGACAATCATCCTGTTTGCCACTGCCGTGCTTACCGTGGCCGCGTTAAGACTTACGTGGACCCGCAATAAATCCATAGGGAGGATACCATGAAAAGACGTTCGCTCTTACTTTCACTTTCGCTTCTCGGGCTGATGGCGTTGCCGCAAGCGCAAGTCAAAGCCGATGATCAGATCGGCGGCGAAATCAATATTCTGAGTTGGGGAAACTATATCGATTTCGCGTTGCCTGACTTCGAGAAGAAATATGGCGTCAAAGTCAATATCGACTATTACGCCGACGAACAGGAAGCGATGAACAAAATTCGCGCGGCCGGTGTTGGCACGCATGACATTGTTTTCCTCGGCGCAGGGTTTGAGGATGTTGCGATCAAGCAAAAGCTGATCCAGCCGCTCGACGAAACTCAGATCCCGGCTCTCGCTGACGTGTTCCCGCAAGTGAAAAAAGTAAAAGACGACGGGAAGCTCTATTGTGGCACTTATTCGTTCGGCCTGAACAGCCTGATCGCCTACGACCCCGCAAAGACGGGCGGCAAGATCACCTCGTGGAAGGACGTTTACTCCGGCAAATACAAGGATCGCATCGGCAAGATCGATAAGTCTAGCGAGCAGGTGTGGCGCACTGCCTTGAGCCTTGGTTACAAATTCGGTCCCTTGACCGATGAGCAATGGAAGGCTGTCGAGGCGAAGCTGCTTGAGAATATGCAGCAAGTGCGGACGGTCTACGCCCACAATGATCAGATGGCGCAATTGCTTGGCAGTGGCGAAATCTGGATTGGCGATTCTGACGACGGCAGTTTTCGACAGGCCAAGGCTAAGGGGTTGCCGATAGAGTTAGCATACCCTGAGGAAGGGATGACGGCCTGGTATGACGGGCCATGCATCGTCTCCGAAGCGCCGCATGAGAAGGCGGCCTATGCCTTCATCAATCACATGCTGAGCCCTGAAGTCCAGGCGCGGTTGCCGAAGGAGCTTGGTTATGCGCCGGCCAACAGCAAGGCTATTCCGATGCTGGACGAACAGACCAAGAAGGACATGGATATCGACGCTCTCGTGGCCAATCTCAACAAGATCCAGTTTCAGTACAATCTTGGCGCGGATTTCGAGAAACGCGGTATCGAATTGTGGGAGAAGGCGAAGACGACCAAGGTTCAATAACATCAAGCCAGGTCACCTACCGGCACCGTAGCTCGGTGCCGGTAGGATTATACCAGATCGACACGATGAGCCTCGCACTCAAGCAACTAAGCAAAAGCTTCGGCCCCTTTGTCGCGGTCGACGATGTTAATATCACGCTCGCTGAAGGCCAGGTCCTCAGCCTTCTCGGGCCGTCCGGATGCGGCAAGACGACGACGCTGCGAATGATCGCCGGCTTTGAGGAACCGACTTCCGGGCACATTACAGTGAAGGGCCGAGATATTACGCGGATCGCCGCACGCCATCGCGGGATCGGCATGGTGTTCCAATCCTATGCGCTCTTCCCGCATCTGAGTGTCGCGGAGAATGTCAGTTTTGGACTTGAGATGCGCGGACTTGGCAGAGCCGAACGGGATAGGCGTTTAGCTAAGGCGCTGTCTGTCGTGCGCATGGAAGGTTTTGCAGACCGCAAGCCACGCCAGCTTTCGGGCGGCCAGCAGCAGCGGGTTGCCCTCGCGCGCGCTTTAGTCATCGAGCCCAATCTCTTGTTGCTTGACGAGCCGCTTTCCGCGCTCGATCTCAAACTTCGGGAAGAAATGCGCGACGAGATCCATCGGATCGTTCGCGAACTCGGCATCACCACGGTTTTCGTCACGCATGACCAGGGCGAGGCACTTGTCCTATCCGATGTCGTTGCGGTGATGAATGCGGGTCGTGTTGAGCAATTGGCCTCGCCGCGATCGATTTACAAGGAACCACGCACGAGCTTTGTCGCGCGCTTCATCGGGAACGCCAATGTCCTGACGGGTCAAAGAGACAGTTCAAAAGGGCGATTTCAAACGTCGATTGGCGTCGATCTGCCGCTCGCGGCAGGATGTAACAGTGATTACCAAAGCGTCGCGCTTAGACCCGAGGAAATCGACCTTACCGAGCCGGGCGGCGCCACTGACGCGACCATTGCGCGTGCGCGGTTCCTCGGAGATGTCGTCGAGTACACGGTGACGCTGGGCGGTGGCAGCCTGACGGTGCGAACAGCATCCGACCGTTTTCATTCCGAAGGCTCGACCGTGGGCCTTAGTTTCGCGCGCTCCACACCGGTCTTTTTAAGTGAGTAAGCAATGAACCTTGTTTCGCCTCCGCAAACGCAGTTCGACGACCCGAAGATGGCCGATGGTGCGCGTTCACCGTTTGAGGCATTCCGACCTGATTTGTTCACGGGGAAGACTGCGTTAGTCACAGGGGCTGCGCGCGGGATCGGCCGGGGCATAGCCGAGGGTTTTGCCACTCTCGGAGCTACCGTCGTCCTGCAGGACATTTTGCCCGCAGAACTGGATGAAGCCGCGAGCGCTCTCCGATCTCAGGGTGTCCAGGCCCATAGTGTTTTGGGCGATCTGGCAAGGCACGGTGTCGCCGGCGAAGTGTTTTCGCAGGCGCTCTCAGCGGCGGGACGTGTAGATTTCCTGGTCAACAACGCCGGTCGGTCCTGGGGAGTGGACACAGGCGACATCGATGAAGACCGCTGCGATGAGCTTATTGCCCTCAACTTCAAGGCGGTCATGATGCTGTCGCGTGATTACGTTCGGCATGCGCGCGCGCGTGGCGGCGGCGGATCGATCGTTCAGATATCGTCTACAGCCGGCGTGATGGGATTTCAGAATAGGGCTGTCTATAGTGGAACGAAATTCGGTGTGGTCGGGCTCGGCAAGGTTCTGGCGCTCGATCACGCCCGCGAAGGGATTAGGGTCAATACCGTTCTTCCGCATGTCGTCGAGACCGACATGTTTCGTACCGTTGCGAAGCCTCATGAAATAGCGCTTTGGAGTTCGGGCATTCCCATGGGTCGCTTTGCCGCTGTTCAAGAGGTGGCTGCGCTGGTGATGTTTCTATGCTCGCCTGCCGCCAGCTATCTGACAGGAGGTGTCTACCCGGTTGATGGCGGGTTCATGGCTGGAAGCTTTGGTGACGGCGCATGACCGTCATCCATATGAGCGGGGCTCATCCGGAAATCGCCTTCTGGTTGATGTCTCCGAATGACGAGGCCTGCGAGATTGCAGCCCTCCTTGGTTACGGCACCGTTATTATCGACATGGAGCACGGCGCCTTCGACATGGCGAGTGCGTCGCGAAGCATCACGGTCGGCCGAGCGTTGGCGCTTCGCGTATATACACGCGTCGACAGTGCGGAACGCGTTCCAATTCAGCATGCACTCGATTTCGGAAGCGATGGGGTTATTCTTCCGCAGATCGCCGACCTTGAGCACGCCGTACGCGCGACACGCTATGCCAAATATCCACCAATCGGTACACGCGGATTCGGTGGTGGCCGAACAGTGCGATATCTGCCTGCACCTGATCATTTTGTGGCCGAAGAGAATGAGCGCGTTAAGTGCTGGGTTATGATCGAGACGACCGGCGCGCTTGATGACGTCGAAAAGATTTCGAACCTTCCGAGCGTCGACGGGCTTTTCATCGGACCGAATGACCTTTCGTTGGCGCGTGGGCGTGGGGAATTTCGTGCCGATGGTGCAGACCACGCCGATATCTCCCGGATCGCTGTCGCAGCGCGTGCAGCAGGGAAACCCTGGGCGATGCCTGTAGCTTCATTGGGCGATCGCGAATTCGCCACTGAGCTTGGTGCAGCTTTCATGGCCATTGGCGACGATCTGACGGCGCTGCGTGACGGGTTCGAGGTGGCGCTTCATCGCATGGGTCTACCGTGATCTCATGGAGGAGTTCGACTACATTATCGTCGGTGCAGGGTCGGCCGGATGTGTCCTTGCAAACCGCTTAAGCGCTGATCCGCGCACGCGTGTGCTTCTGCTAGAGGCGGGCGGCAGCGACCGCTCTCTCACCATCAAAATGCCGGCTGCAACCGACCTCTATGGCATCGGCAACCCACGCTATGATTGGCGCTACATGACCGAGCCCGATCCAACGCGCAATGGCAGGCGCGATCTGTGGCCGCGCGGGAAAGTTTTGGGCGGCAGCAGCTCGATCAATGCCATGGTCTATATGCGAGGGCAGCCCAGCGACTATGATAGTTGGGCACGGCTCGGCAATTCCGGCTGGAGCTATCGCGACGTCCTTCCGTTTTTTCGGATGTGCGAGACCAATGAGAATGGCGGCGACAAATTTCGCGGCGACAAGGGGCCCTTGCAGGTCGGCAATCTGCGAGTCTCGCACGAATCTTCAGATTTGTTCATCGCGGCAGCAGAGGCGATGGGTATTCCGCGGAACGACGATTTCGCCGGTTCGCGGCTGGAAGGGGTAGGCCCCATCCAGGCGACTCAACGGCGTGGCTGGCGGCACAGCGCGGCGGATGCTTATCTCCGGCCGGCAATGAGGCGATCAAATCTAGCTGTCCGCACGGGAGTTTTGGCGAGTTCTATTCTTTTCGAGAATCGCACAGCTACGGGTGTGCGATACGAATATTCGAACGGACAGGCAAAAGTGGCTCGAGCCCGCGCAGAAGTCATCCTGAGTGCCGGCGCCGTCGCTTCGCCACAGCTCCTTCTTCTTTCGGGCGTCGGGCCCGGTTCGCAACTCAGCGCGATGGGCATTGATTGCGTGGCGGATGTTCCGGGTGTCGGTGAGAATCTTCGCGATCATGTCGGCGCCTATCTCAACTATCGCATCGACATTCCGACCTATAACTCCGAACAAACGCTATTGCGAAAGGCACTCCACGGTGCGAACTGGCTTTTCCGTGGCCGCGGGCCGGGCACAACACCCGGTGCCCTTTCCATGGCCTTTGTGCGATCCGGACCAGATGTCGAGGATCCGGATCTGCAGCTTCATTTCACGCCTATCGGTTACAAACTCACGCCGGACGAACTCATCGTCCTCGACGAACCTGTCGTCACCGCGATACCGAACGTTAACCGCCCGAAGAGCCGCGGACGCCTTTGTCTGGCTGGGCCGGATCATCGCCTGCCGCCGCGCATTTTCCCGCGTCTGCTCGATCACGAGGATGACCTTATTGTGCTGCGGAGAGGCGGCAGGATCATCCGGGACATATTCGCTACTCAACCGCTCGCCGTTCACATTCAGGGCGAATTGGCGCCAGGTCCAGAAATTCAATCCGATTCGGAGTGGGAAGATTATTTGAGGCGCGACAGCATCACGATCTTCCATCCGTGCGGCACCTGCAAAATGGGAGTCGATGCGATGGCGGTTGTCGATCCCGAGCTTCGTTTGCGTGGAGTGTCACGATTGCGTGTTATCGATGCATCGATCATGCCGCATCTGGTTAGCGGCAATATCAATGCGCCGACGATCATGATCGGCGAAAAAGGCGCGGAGCTTGTACTGAGGGGGGCAGAAAATGTCACAGCAGTTTCCAACCTATGACTTTCGTGGAAAGGTCGCCCTCGTAACGGGCGCAGCTCGCGGCATTGGCGAAGCTTGCGCGCTGGCCTTGGCCCAATCTGGTGCTGATGTTGCGCTAGGGCTCCTCGACATGCGACGATCGGGTGATCTCGTAGCTGAGATAGAGCGGCACGGACGACGCGCCCTGCCACTTCAGATGGATGTCCGTGATGTCGCTCAGATTCGTGCAGCTATCGCGGAGATTGATCGAAAATTCGGCCGGCTCGACATATGCGTGAACAATGCCGGTCTTGGGCCCGAAAATCCGGCCGAATTGGTAACAGAAGAGGATTTCGACCTGACAATAGACGTCAATATCAAGGGCACGTTCTTTGTGAGTCAGGCTGTCGCGCAACTGATGATCAAACAAGGCCGTGGCGTGATCATCAATCTCAGCTCCCAGGCCGGGAGCAATGTGCTCGTCAATGAATCAATCTATTGCACAAGCAAGGCCGCGATCGATCATATGACACGTTGCCTTGCTAAGGAATGGGCGCGGCATGGCATCCGCGTCAACGCCATTGCGCCAACCTTTATCCTGACCGATGCGACGAGGCCGGCGTTGGAGGATTCGAAGGCATTTGGTGATATAGTCGCGCATATTCCGCTTGGCCGAATTGGCGAACCGGAAGAGATCGCTCAAACGGTACTCTTCCTTGCCTCTCCCGCCGCAAGCCTCATAACCGGCACTGTGCTGATGGTCGATGGCGGCTGGAGCGTTCATTGAAAAGAGCGGAGTAGGCGGGATGGATTTGGGTCTTGAGGGAAAGAAAGCGATCGTCTGTGCGTCCTCACGCGGTCTTGGGCGCGCATGTGCCGAGGCCCTCGGTCGCGAGGGCGCGCGCGTCGTGATCAATGGTGTCAATCAAGAGACCCTGGACAAGACGGCTGCAGAGATGCGCAAGTCCGGTATCGCGGTCGAGGCGATCTGCGCGGACGTTACGACGGAAGAGGGGCGGCGCCAGCTCCTCGCCGCGCTGCCCGAGCCCGACATTCTCATCAATAACGCAGGAGGTCCACCGGCTGGCAATTTTCGCAGCTGGACCCGCGAGGATTGGATCAAGGCGCTCGATGCCAACATGCTCTCCGCAATCGAGTTGATGAAGTGGACAATCGATCCGATGATCAGGCGACGCTTTGGGCGGATCGTCAACATCACGTCGGGTGCAGTGAAGGCTCCCTTTCCGTATCTTGGGTTGTCGAATGGCGCCCGCAGCGGCCTAACGGGCTTTGTCGCCGGGCTTGCGCGTGAAGTTTCCCAACACAATGTGACGATCAACAACCTGCTTCCAGGCTCATTCGCGACAGATCGGCTCGCCGAGACGGCACGAGCAGTTGCCGGGCCGGCGGGCATCAGCGTCGAGACGCAATTGGAGCGATGGCAGGAAGGCGAAGCGTCCAAGCGCTTCGGCACCCCGGCGGAGTTTGGCGCCGCGTGCGCATTTCTCTGCAGCGCGCAGGCCGGCTATATCACCGGCCAGAACCTGCTTCTCGACGGCGGCACCTATCCTGGCACGTTCTGAAAATTTCAGTCGCGGACGATCCAGCGCTTCATCGCCGTTTCATCGACGTCGATTCCGAGCCCTGGCCGGTCGAAAGGCTCGGCCATGCCGTCATTCAGTGTGTAAAAGGATCCGGCAACAAACCCATCGCGCAGATCATTGGGATCCTGGTCGCACTCGAAATAATCGCCGTTTGGCAACGCATAGAGGAGTTGCAGTGTCGCGGCCGTACTGATGGCAGTTGAGTAATTCTTCGCCGTAAACGGTAGATGGTGCATTTGTGCGTAGCTTGCGATCTTCCTGGCTTCGGTAAAGCCTCCGATCTGGACAACGTCGAACTGAACCACTTGAATTGCGCCGGCGTCGATCAATCGTGCAAACTGGTATTTGCTGCTCTCTGTCTCGAACCCGGCGATGGGAATTCGCGTGTGCCTCGCGAGTTCAGCACATCCTTCAACATCTTCCGGTTGGGTTGGCTCTTCAAACCATCTTATGTTGAGCGGTAACACAGCGTCGGCATAGCGCATGGCCATCCGCGACGAGAGCGACGTATTGGCGTCGATCATGAGATTGAGCTTGGGCCCGAGCGCTTCTCGCGCTGTGCGGATGCGCGCAATGTCGTCGTCAAACGAACCGCGCAGATCCGCAGGCCCGAGAACGTTGGCGTGCACGGTCTGCGGGATGTTGCCGATCTTCATCTTGTAGCCGCGATAGCCGGCATTGCGGGCGCGCGCTACATCAGCCGCGAAATCCTCGAGACTGTGGTCCTGGCGATAATAGCCCGCGGACGCATAGGCCGCTAAGGGCCGTCCGAAGCCGCCAAATATTCGCCAAAGCGGCTGCCCGGCGGCTTTTCCGACAATATCCCACAGAGCGATGTCGACCCCGGACAGCGCCGCAAGGAGAATGCCCTTGCGGCCGTGATAGTATGTTGATTGATAGACCTTCTCCCAGAGATATTCCGGCCTTCGTGGATCCTCACCGATAATAAGGGGTGCAATTTCCTGTTCGATGACGGCTGCAGTCACGGCATGAGGTCCGCCCCACATCGCCGCTTCACCCCAGCCAAAAACGTCGGGGTCGCTGGTATGGACTTTCAGAAGCAGCGCTTCCCGCGTCTGATACGTACCGCGCGCATAGGTCAGCGGATATGGCATCTCATAGAGAAGCGGGAATGTTTCAATACCTGTAACTTTCATATCGTGCCCTGACGAAATGCGTGCCGGACGATGATTATTTCTTATAGTTCTTGGCCACTTGCAGTCCGGCCTCGAACCCTAGACGCAAGGCCGTGATGTCGTCGCAAACCGTCACGAACGTAGCGCCTTCCTCGGCTGCCAGCGCAAATGGGCCTGCGCCAGGCGCAGGTAATCCAAAGCCTTTGCCGTTGGCTTTTGCGGCGGCAGCCACTGTTTTGAAGTCCTCGGCATCGGCCTTTGAGAATTTAAAGGAGCCACGCCCACGCGACATGGAGAGGTCGGAGGGACCAACAAACAAGCCGTCGACCGTATCTAGCCCGGCAATCGCGGCAACATCGCTGAACGCGCCTGCAGTTTCGATCATGGGATAACAAAGGGTTCGCTTGTTCTCTGAAGCGAAGAAACCATCATCGATATTGGTATAGGCGCCGTATTTCATGATCCGGCTGTAGCCCACACCACGCGTGCCGAGAGAAGGGAACTTGGCAAAGCCACATGCCTCACGCGCATGCGCCAGATTCTCGAGCTGCGGTAGCATCACGCCGTCGGCGCCGTAGTCTAGCGCTTGTTGAATGAGCAAACGTGTCGGGGCCGCGACGCGAACAATGCATTTCAGCCCCATCGCGCGGCTCATCGCTACGTTGGCGTCACACGTCTCGTCGCCGATCGCGCCATGCTCCATGTCAAGCACGACGATTTTGTAACCCATCAACTGGGCAATTTCACAGGCCGCGAGATTTGGCCTTTCGAGCCAGAACGCCAATTGAGGTAAGACCATTTCGATTCCTGTATAAGTTCAAGCGTTTAACATAGCAGCCACTGGCCCTTCGACAACTGTCTAAATTCGCCAAAGTCGGACAAGCGGTCTACGAGAACTTGTGGAACTGCCGAGGCTGGCGGACACTGATTGATCATAACTTTTCGCGGAGCGCTTCGTAAGGAGTTTTGCCGTTGAACGCGCCGTGAGGCCTTGAGAAGTTGTAGAATTCCTCCCATTCGGCGAGTTTGGGCTTCAGATTGACATCGTCGGTATAGTCGAGGAGCTGATAGAACTCTTCCTGGTCAGAGCGATGCGATCGCTCGACCTTGCCATTGAGCTGCGGCGTTCGGGGTTTGATGTAGACATGCCTGATGCCGCGATCCTCGACGTGCCAATGGAATTTGGCTTGGAACTCATGGCCCCGGTCGGTGCGGATGCACTGGATCCGAAAAGGGAACTTCTCGATCACGTAGTCGATGAAATCGATGGCATTGGCTTGGTTATGCCGGCTGTAGACCTTGAGAGCCCTGATCCGGGTTGCATCGTCAATGGCGGTGTACTGGTAGCGTTTGAGGCTGGCGCCATTTTTGCTCTGGAAACTCAAGAACTTGACGTCGACCTGGATATGATGGCCAGGCACCTGCTTGTTGTAGCGCTTGGTGTGGACAGCTCGTCTGCCGACCTTGCCGGGCAACCTATTGAGGCCATTGCGTCGCAGTATCCGATAGACGCTGGCATCACAGAGCTTGATGTCGTGGTAGCGCTGCAGATACCAGACGATGCGGATTGGCCCGAGATGGTATTTTTTTGCCTGAGGTACAGAACCTTCTCGACGATCTCAGTGGGTGTCTGGTTAGGGTGTGATTTGGGGATTGGCTTTTTGCGAGCGAGGCCTTCTTCGCCGCAGCGTTCAAAGGCGTTGCGCCACAGGTAGAAATTAGAGCGAGAAACCCCGAAATGGCGGCAGGTCTTGATGATGTTGCCAGAGGCTTTGGCGTATTCGAGGATCCGCTTCTTACGAAGAATGTCCTTCTGTTCTGGGCTCATGGTGGCACCCCTTTCCCGTTTGTTCAGAACGATAGGAGTGTCCGACAGGCTCGTACATATCTACAGGTAAGCAAGACTTGTAATTCTATCGTTGGTAGCAGTGCAAAAGGAGGTGTGGTCGGTGTCGGCCGGTTAAGGGGGCCCCTGCGATGAGGTTACCAGTCTTTGGGCTGCCGGTTATCTTGGGCGTTACCGCGCGACTGCCTTGGCGGCCGGTGATGGCTCCAAAGGAGAGACAGTATTCGGGCGGTGCTTTTCCTGCCATTCCATTGGTGAACCGGTCCGTTTCGGATCCAGTGCATCCGCACCGATCGTGGCCATGAATTTCAGCCCAAGTTCCATTGGCATGTCGAAGATCGCGGCATCAGACATGCTTACATCAAGCCACGGACGCCGCAGCTCAACGGCAAGGTCGAACGATCATATCGCTCCGACCAGGAAGAGTTCTATCAACTCCTCGAATACCGATGATGTCGACCTCAACCACAAGCGCGCCGAGTGGGAGAAATTCTACAACTTCTCAGGGCCGCATGGCGCTTTCAACGGCAATGCAACTTACGAAGCGCTTCGCGAAAAGCTATGATCAATCAGTGTCAGCCAGCCTCGGTAGTTCCACAAACGCTACAACAGAACGGTGCGACACGAGTGGTTCGGCCAATATCTGTTCGCCGACATCAGGGAGGTGCAAGACACCGCAACGGAATGGCTCTGGACTTACAATCATGAGCGCCCCAACATGGCACTTGGCGGCATCACACCCACCTAGAAACTGAAACCAAGAATGTAACACCAACGCGCCGCGTGAGTTCTATGCCAACCCCCCTCAAAGAACGGGGCGATTACCAACAGCCGACCTGCGCCTTTCACGGATCGTCAAAGATCATCTGTGAGCTGCCGAGGCAATCGAAGATCGAACTGCGCAGGGGCATTCGGCATGACGGGTTTCTGCATTACGGATAGACTTAGTCATCCGCGATAGGAGCAAGGCTGACATGCCTGCATCACATAGTTTCGCCGCATTTGCGATCTCTGTAGTCTGGTGCGGATGCGCTGAGGCGAGCGTGCTCAACGACATCTTGGGCTTCGATATTCCGGATCCGGTAAGGCTCATCGCGGATGAAGACCAAAGACATGCTGCTGCAGCGGGGATCAAAGCCTCTACAGGCGGTGAGCTAACAGCCACCGCCGCCAATGGGACCGTCTATCATCTCGCCTTTCCACCGCACTCACTGCTGGTAGATACCCGCGTTACCCTAACTCCTCTATCCCGCATGCGCGCAGCGGACGGAAGCCCTGAGGGCTTGGGCTTTGATCTTGCGCCCGCCGGAACCATTCTTTCCGAGCCGGCAATAATGGAAGTCAAGCTCAGCAAGAAAGCCCGTAAGCTTCTCGGTAAGGGAGCGCTCGATCTATTCGAGACGCGGGGCCGACGCGGCGACGAGGCAGCCCTTCTTGCAATCCAAGCGCAGAAAGGTTTCGGCATGCTCGTCACCCATTTCTCCGGCGGCATGATCAATGTTGGAGGAAAATGGTATCCACGTGTTCCTCTCGTCTCGGTCGGCTGGACCCCCATACGAGATCACCCAGAAAGCTATCCGCCCGGTGAGGATGGCGCTTATCAGGAAGCGGGCGACCGGATGGCTAAAGCAATGGGCGAAGGCGACGATCCTGCAATTCTGTTAGACGCGCTCCAAGTCTGGTGGAACCAGGCCGTCGACGAAATGATTAGCCCTTCCGGCGGCACTGAAGCCGAGCGTGCAACCAACGAGGCCCGCGCCAGGTACAACGTCAACGTAGCCCATAAGCTGATGGAAGCGTTCGCAAACGCACTCCGTAGTCGCTTTGACGCGATCACCGACCAGATCGTCAAGATCAACGACGAGATCCAGCGTAGTTCAGATGCCACTGCAAGGGATGCGCTTATCGCGGCCAACGAAGGTCTCGCCGAAAGCGTGGACCAGATTATCGACGCGTTCAATCGTATGCTTAGTACCGAAAGAAGCTGTCAGCTTGCGGGCTGTCCCAAAGATTCAACGGCGATGGACGAGATTGGTGAGATTCTCGACATTTACGCAATGAAGTTCAAGCTCGATTGCAACAACCAAACTAGGATGCTCGAGCAATTGCGCAAGCTTGCAATGAGCGCCGACGTCCTTGGGAAATCGCAAGCGCTACTCAACTTCATACAGCGCGCCAACAATATTCAGTCCGAGTGTTACCAGTACGAGGTCGTAATCGATGCGAACCAAGAGGGCCATTACATCGATGGGGTAGATCTGGTTTACAAATACAGCTTCGATGTTGAGATGCGGGTGGTTCTGAGACTGTCGCCGGACGACATCGATAATCCGCCGGCTGCCGCAGCCTCCGTCATCATCCGCAATGCGTCCTTTCGGATGCGAGATACTGTGTCCGACTGCACGAACCAATTGGATTTTATCTCGGCGTCGCTTCAAACATCTCCGACGGTCGTTCTCGACAGGGTTACCGACGGTTTCCAAGTCAAGCTTACACCTGGCAAGATCGACACTCTCGTCCGTTACACGGACGTATGCACGGCTCCGGATGAGTTTTCCATCCCAGATCTTTGGGACGAATCCTTCAAGCAAGCTATGAGAGAAGCCGACTATACGAACTATTTCAATTATCTTGTACCAATCGACGGACCCGGCGGTACGGTTTCTGCGACGAAGACCTTCCAGGGCTCAGCGTCCTGGGCGGTCCCTATGCTAAAATACGCGGCAACTCAGAAAACGACAATCACCGTCAAACAAGTCGCGCGCTGATTGGGATCACGCACCTCCATCGATGACGCTTCACTGGAGTGCGGCGATCGCCGCATCAAACTTGCTGATCAGCTCGCCAAAATAGGCGTCATGTTCATACCCAGCCGATTTGTACACATCCCACGCGGATTGCATGTGGCTGCGGCCCTGCCGAAGAAGCTGAGGATCCTTCATGCGCGCCCCGAGTATCCCAAGTGCATTGCCAAGATTCATCTGGGTCGTGGCCCATTGCAGCGGTACCCGCTCGCGCGTCCTCTCCGCGAGCGCCGCCTCATAGGACTTCACCGCCTGTTCGAGCCGCGCCGTACCGCTCTCGCGCTCCCCGAGTATCGCAAGCGCAAGGCCGAGGTTGTTCTGGGTCGTGGCCCAGTCGAGCGGCACCCGCTCGCGCGTCATCTCTGCAAGCGCCTCCTCATAGGCCCTGACCGCCTGTTCGAGCCGCGCCGTGCCGCTCTCCCGTTCCCCCAGTATCGCAAGCGCAGTGCCGAGATTCATCTGGGTCGTGGCCCAGTCGAGCGGCACCCGCTCACGCGTCATCTTCGAGCGCCGCCTCATAGGCCTTCACCGCCTGTTCGAGCCGCGCCGTGCCGCTCTCGCGTTCCCCGAGCCTCCATAGCGCAATGCCAAGATTCATCTGGGTCATGGCCCAGTCGAGCGGCACCCGCTCGCGCGTCCTTTCCTCGAGCGCCGCCTCATAGGCCTTCACCGCCTGTTCGAGCCGCGCCGTGCCGCTCTCGCGCTCCCCGAGTGTCTCAAGCGCAGTGCCGAGATTCATCTGGATCATGGCCCAGGCGAGCGGCACCCGCTCGCGCGTCATCTCTTCGAGGGCCATCTCATAGGCCCTGACCGCCTGTTCGAGCCGCGCCGTGCCGCTCTCCCGTCCGCCGAGTCTCTGAAGTGCAGTGCCGAGATTCATCTGGGTCGTGGCCCAGTCGAGCGGCACCCGCTCGCGCGTCCTTTCCTCGAGCGCCGCCTCATAGGCCTTCACCGCCTGTTCGAGCCGTGCCGTGCCGCTCTCGCGCTCCCCGAGTGTCGCAAGCGCAGCGCCGAGATTCATCTGGGTCATGGCCCAGTCGAGCGGCACCCGTGCGCGCGTCATCTCTTCGAGGGCCGCCTCATAGGCCCTGACCGCCTGTTCGAGCCGCGCCGTGCCGCTCTCCCGTTCCCCCAGTATCGCAAGCACAGTGCCGAGATTCATCTGGGTCGTGGCCCAGTCGAGCGGCACCCGCTCGCGCGTCATCTCTTCGAGGGCCATCTCATAGGCCCTGACCGCCTGTTCGAGCCGCGCCGTGCCGCTCTCCCGTCCGCCGAGTCTCTGAAGTGCAGTGCCGAGATTCATCTGGGTCGTGGCCCAGTCGAGCGGCACCCGCTCGCGCGTCCTTTCCTCGAGCGCCGCCTCATAGGCCTTCACCGCCTGTTCGAGCCGCGCCGTGCCGCTCTCGCGCTCCCCGAGTGTCGCAAGCGCAGCGCCGAGATTCATCTGGGTCGTGGCCCAGTCGAGCGGCACCCGCGCGCGCGTCCTTTCCTCGAGCGCCGCCTCATAGGCCCTGACCGCCTGTTCGAGCCGCGCCGTGCCGCTCTCCCGTCCGCCGAGTGTCTGAAGCGCATTACCGAGATTGTTCTGGGTCGTGGCCCAGTCGAGCGGCACCCGCTCGCGCGTCCGTTCTTCCAGCGCCATCTCATAGGCCCTGACCGCCTGTTCGAGCCGCGTCGTGCCGCTCTCGCGTTCGCCGAGTGTCTGAAGCGCATTACCGAGATTGTTCTGGGTCAAGGCCCAGTCGAGCGGCACCCGCTCGCGGGAAACTATGACGAGGATTGTCGTGTAGAGGTCGATGGAGCTTGAGAGGACGGCATTGTCGCCCTTCAAGTCGCCATGGGTCACGAGTGACGAAGCCTGAGACATGCGGTAGCCGAAGGCCTTCCCGTCATCCCAGCGCTTGGCCTGATCGTAGGCCTTAGCCCAGTCTTGGGCCGCTCTCAGGTAGTCGAAGGCGAGTTCACGGGTCTTTGCGCTCTTGGCATAGACGGCGGCAAACTCAAGGCGGCGCGCCTTAATGTCAGCCTCGGCCGCCTGCACGGTCGTCTCGAGACTTGCCACCCGCGCCTTGGCCTTCTCGTGGAAGGCGATCGCCGCGTTGAGAGCACCCTCGGCGACCGCCTTGTCAGCGAGGGATGAGAGGCGGGCAATCTCGACGTCGCTGCTTTTGAGCGTCTCACGCTCGGCCATGAAGGCCTTGAGCTTCTCAGCACCCATCTGCAATTGCTTGCCGAGGCTCTCCGGATCCTTTTGGGCCTCCACACCAAGGCTCCTCAGCATGGCATAGAGGCCGTCGAGCGGGACATTATCGGCCGAGGCAATAGTCTCCACCGTTCGCCTCAGATCGACCGGCGTGGTGGCTATGGTCAGCAACAATTGCCGCCGCTCGCCCCGGATCAGCGCCTCGTCGGTTCCTTCATCCTCAGGACTCGCCCCGAAATAGAGAAGCCGCCGCAGGCCAGCATTGGTCCACGGCTGTTGCTGGCCCTTGGTGGCGAGGTAGACCTCTTCTGAGACGAGGGTCATTACCTGCCCGAAGTCGAGGCCTTTGGCGGCAAGGTGTTTGACGATGGCGGCCGCATAGGGGCTGTTGGTTCCCGATTCGCCATCGAGTGCTACTTGCCCCGGAGCGGCGGCAAAGCCGATGATCTCGCCGAGGCTTTCCGGTCCCTCCGCCTGATCAACCAGAATGACGCCCTTGGCCGCCGCCAGTCCCCCAGCCCCAATCGGCACGGGGCTCTCGATACCTGCCATGCGGATCATCGTTCCCGACGGGAAAGGATTGGTACGGCAGGCATCAAGGAGGAGGATGGCAATGCGCACCTTTCCGCGCAGTTCTTCGAGAATCTGCCCCACCTTGATCAGCTTGTCCGCATCGATGGCATCTTGGGTCACCTGCGCATCCACCGGGATCAGGTAGTTTTCTCCTCCCGCCTCGATTCCGTGGCCCGAGTAATAGATGACAGCCACATCGGCACCCTCGGCATCCTCGATGAAGTCGTCGATGTCCCGCTTGAGGCGCTTTGCCGAGCGGCTGTCCACCATGTCAGCCTTGAAGCCGAGGCCCGTCAGTAGCTCGTCGACCCGCTTGGCGTCGTTGCCGGGATTGTCGAGCTTCGAGAGGTGCTGGTAGTCCGATTGGCCAATTACCAGTGCCACGCCCCTGAGGGCCTCCCGCGCGTCCACCGGACCGGCGGCGGACAGAAGCACAAACAGGATAGCAAATAAGACGGCAGGCAGCCGACGAACGGCAGGAAGATGCGGTCTGCGTCTTACCCGAGCGATCTCATACCCGGTCCCTTTAGGTATCCTGAAGAAGCTCGCCGTCATGCCGTTACCTGGGAAGCCCTCTGTAAATTGGTCTGAATATACTCTGAACGATACAATACCTCCAGACGCGGTCTTAGAGCCGATCCAAGAACAATCGGTTCATGAGCAGGGACTTGGCCTCGTGAGACGTTTGAGCATGAGTCGGATCATTGCGAGGCGGACGAAAGCAGCGACGGTGGTGGCATAACGTTCGAAGTCGCGTGCGAGACGACGATTGCGGCTGATCCAGGCGAAGGTCCGCTCCACGATCCATCGTTTCGGCAGGACGATGAAGCGGTGAAGATCGGTGCGCTTGACGATCTCGATCCGCCAGCATCTGGTCGCAGCGATCGTCTTGGCCATTTTCGGCCCCTGATATCCGGCATCGGCGAATATCTTTTCGATGAATGGGAAGCGCCGCCGCACCCGCCGTAAGAGATCGCGGGTGCCGTCGCGGTCCTGAATGTTGGCGGGCAGGATGCTCACCCCGAGCAGGAGGCCGAGCGTGTCGACGAGGATGTGGCGCTTGCGACCCGTAACCTTCTTGCCCGCGTCGAAGCCTTGCGGATCAATCGTGGAGCCCCTTTTTGAGATGCCTTGGCGCTCTGGCTGTCAATGATCGCAGCCGTCGGGCTTGCTTCGCGGCCGGCTGCTTCACGTATCGCCACATAGAGCGTGTCGTGGACGCGTTCCAGCGTGCCGTCCCAGTCCCACAACATGAAATAGAAATGCGCGGTGCTCTTCGGGGACAGATCCTTCGGCAAGGCTTTCCACTGGCAATCTGTCGAAAGCACATAGAAGATCGCGTTGACAACCTCGCGCAGATTGACCGATCGCCGGCGTCCACCACGCTTCGCCGGCGGAATGAGCGGCTCGATGAGCACTCATTCGGCGTCGTTCAGATCGCTCGGATAACGAAGTCCGCCTCGGCCGGCGGCAAGACGATGCTCGGGCTTCCACATCTGGTGCTCCTCGACGAATCAAGCACCGTCGGGAGAATCATAACCGACTCATTCGATTCAAGAAGTTCATGGATCGGCTCTAAGCTGCTGATGCTGGTCAGCACAATCATACGGTTAGCCAAACATCGCAGTGCCCCATGCCTCTCGCAAACTAGTAACGCCAGCAGTTACTCCATCAGGGTGAGCGAGAATTCCCCCGCCCACTGCATAGATAAGATCCGGATGCCTGAGAGCATGCCACGTATCGGTAACCTGGTTCACACTCTGCGCTGAACTGAAAACTGGCATGGGTATGTAAGACTTATCAACAAACATGGGAGTTGTCAGGGCCTGGGCAGAGGCGATAACGCTCTCATCCGATTCAGAAAATTTGTTCCGCAATCCGTTAACGTGCATATGGTCAGCGCCTGCGAGCCTCCACAGTTTCGACCACGCCTGATACGACCAACCGAGCAAAGGATGCCTTGATAGATATCCCCACCCGTTTCGGTGCGCATGAATTGGCAGAAGCGAATGCCGGCGAAGTTCGACCATTGCGGCTAAACCAATTGAGTTAAGGCTCACCATGATGCATGTTCCACCAAGCGCTACCACTAGATCGTGCCTTCGTCGCATCTCATCGAGATCGCTCGTGACGTTGAATGCGACCATTACCTGACGCCCAGTACGTTCAGCATCACGATTGACAGCCGCCATGACGGCGTTGGCGCGCGACTCAAACGGGCAGTAGTGGCCATCGGTGTCAACGCCGGAGTGAGTTTGCATCAGTACGCCGGAGCAAAATTGTACCACAGGCGCGAGCAAGAAGGCCCCCGATCGGGGGCCTTGCTGCATTCTCGGCTTAATCTTGAAGCGTGCCGTCAGGTGGTCCTGGTCGCTTTCGACGCTTCGAATGGGCGAGGCGATAGCTGTCGCCGTTCATCTCCAGGATATGGACATGGTGGGTGAGCCGGTCGAGCAGCGCACCGGTGAGCCGCTCGGAACCGAACACGCTGGTCCACTCGTCGAACGGCAGGTTTGAGGTCACGATCGTCGAGCCGCGCTCGTATCTTTGGGAGAACACCTCGAACAGCAGCTCGGCGCCGGTCTGCGACAGAGGCACATATCCAAGCTCGTCGATGATCAGGAGCTTGTATGAGGCGAGCTGGCGCTGCAGGCGAAGCAACCGCTTATCGTCACGCGCCTCAAGCAGTTCATGGACGAGGGCCGCGGCGGTGTTGAAGCCGACCGACAGCCCCTTCTGACAGGCCGCCAGACCGAGCCCCAGACCGATGTGGGTCTTGCCGGTGCCGCTGTTGCCGAGCGCGATGATGTTGTCCCGGCGGGTCACATACTCCGAGCGGGCGAGCTCCAGAACGAGAGCCTTGTTGAGCGAGGCAATGGCGGCGAAGTCGAAGCTGTCCAGGCTCTTCACGGCCGGGAACCGCGCCTCCTTGATCCGGCGCTCCACCATGCGCCGTTCGCGATCGATCAGCCCCAGTTCGGCCAGGCGCAGCAGAAAGCGGATATGATCGAGGCCCTCGGCGGCGCACTGGCGGGCGAGTTTGTCGTACTCGCGCAGGAACGTTGGCAACTTGAGGGCCTTCAGGTGATGAGCGAGCAGAAGCTGGGGTGTATCGCTCATGACGCCGCCCCCGTCAGCAGGCCCAGATAGGTCTTGGCCGACGTCATCGCCACATGGGCCCGCGGCAGATATGGATAGACCGTCATGCCGAGACGGGGCGGTCGCCGTTCGATACGGCACAGCACCAGGTGATTGACTGCATCGAAGCCGACTGCGCCCCGCGCGATGGCCTCGCCCACCGCGGCAGCGACCTCGTCGGGGCGGAAGGTCTCCATCAGCCGCAGAACCTGGACAAACTCGCGCTTGCCCTGTTTGCCCATCCGGGCCTCCAGAAGACGCCGCAGGGTGGCGAACTCTTCGGGCAACTGCCAGCCGGCCAGCGGCGCGGCCTGGTCCAGTGCGTTGATCTTCTGCTCGATCAGCGCCAGGTAGTGCAGCGGATCGAAGACGAAGTCCTCGCGCTCGTAGGAGCGGCAATGCCGGGCGATGATGTCGGTGCCACAGGCGATTACTACTTCGTGGACATAAGCCCGCACCAGCACATCGCGGTGGCCGTAGCTCGTCGGCACCGAGTAGTCGTTGAGCCGATAGCGCACCAGCGACAGCGAGGAGACGCTCGTGGGCACCTTCTCGCAGGCATCGTAACGCGCCGGTATCGGCGTTTGGAAGGCGGCAAGGTCGCGCTCCAGCCGATCGCCGATCGTGGCGTCATGGCCACGCAAACGGTCAGCCCTGCGCCGTGGGGCGCTGGAGCTGAAGGAGGCCGTCGCCGATGACCGCGATCCCTTTCGACATGTTCTAGATGCCTTCTGCGGCGAACCGTCTCGCACTACACTTTATCGGACCAGGCGAAGCAAGCCCGGGAATCATCGGCGGGACAATGGAGACAGCGGTGAAAATTCGCCGTTCACTCGAAGAGTCTGGAATCATTTTCATTTCCGCCGACAAGGAGGGTGGAGTAGGGGTTTAATTGTCGAAAACTAAGAAGTAATGCGAGAGCCCACCGCACGCGGATGCAATATCAATGAATGATCCATGGCAAGCCATACAGAATCGAGCCGCTGCCCAATTTCAATCGGATTGGAATCGGTTGCGCTCTCAAGGCTATCGACCAATTTCAGGGTCGATCTACGGCCCTAGCCATGCCGCTTTGTTTGCAGCTACCTTCGTTCAACGTCCTGGACCAACTGTTGCAATTGCTTCAAATGTGGGCGCCGCCGCTCTAACAGCTTTCTTGCGACGCAATAGCGGTTGGACGCCATTGATTCTGTCCGCAACCGGAGAAGCTAGTACAGCCCGTTTTCTGTGTGCCCTGGAGGATTCTGGTGATGGTGTTGTCCGGCATGCGATCGGGCTGCGCAATGGCAGTCAAACAGACACGACCGCGTTAGAACATTGGCTGTGGCGGGCCAAGACCGAGACTTGGCTACCGATATCGATTTGTGCCTATGGCACGGCTACCAGCCTGCGCTACACGTTCGCTGCAGTTTCAAACTCGCAACAGCTTCTGTGGTCGTTCGCGGGGCCTGAAAGCGCGACAGAATTCCAAAGTCGTTTATACGCTCATATTGAACAGTTTGCTTGGCCATCTTTCGTTAATTTGGGGCCAACTGGCTTTCTCTCCATCTTCCGGGAAGACGAAATCGGACAATGGCACGCAGCTCATGGCATCGACCAGCGGTCATACTTGAAGCGTTCCGGCGCATCCCAGCGGAAGGGCTTCGTGCCGCTGTCTCTTCAGGGCGGCACGTTTCAAGGAAAAAATCTATTCAATGTAACCTTCGCGAAGAGTAACCGTTTGTCAGCCCGCCAGCTTACGGTGACCGGCCAATCCGTCCCTGAATTTCAGTCACTTGATTCGGCCATAGCACAGTACCTGCAGGTGTCCGGCACGCGCGCCGCATCGGTTGCCGTGACAAAGGACCGTCGACTTGTTTATGCGCGGGCGTTCACCTGGGGCGAACCCGACTATCCCATCACTCAAATCGAGTCGACTTTCCGTATTGCTAGCATGAGCAAGCCGATAACAGCGTTGGCAGTGTTTCGACTGGTCGAAATGCGGCAGATCGATCTCGACGATGCGGTCCTTCCTGAGCTCAATATAGCGGCGCCCCAAGGGCGCCAGTATGATGCCCGGATGTCCCGCATAACAGTGCGGCAGCTGCTCGCCCACACCTCGGGATTTGGCGGTTTCCCAGACGCATTTGGCGCTGTGCTTGCGTACCGTCGCGCCACCCTTCCTGCGACCAAGGCTCAGTATGCGGGATTCGGAATGTCACAGGGAATTTCATTCGAGCCGGGTCAAAACAAACTCTACAGCAATTTCGGCTATTACCTGCTCGGCATCATTGTCGAAAGGGTGACTGGTCTATCCTATGCCGAGGCGGTTCAGACTCTTGTGCTTAATCCCCTCGGAATTACTCGTGCTCATATCACGCCCGCCTTGCGTGCTGAGCAGAGACCGAATGCGGTGCGCCACCATGCGTCGGCTGACGGTATGCCCAACCTGCCGCTTGGCCCGAGTCAGCTTGAAGAGAAAGTGCAGCGCCGTGCAAGCGGTGACGTAGTCCACATTTATCGACCTCCGGCGCCCTATACTGCAGGTGCGATTGACTATCGGCTCTTTGACTCATTTGGAGGCTGGTGTCTAGCGCCGGCCGACTTCGCTCGAATATTGGCCGCCTTTTCATTGCTTCATCACCCAATATTGAGCCGGGACTCAATTGCGGAAATGATAACCCGAGTCCCCGTACCTGGCGTGGATTCTGATGTATTCCCGGGGCCATTTGCATTGGGCTGGTATGTTACTCTTCCGACTGATCGGGATCGGGAACCGGGGATTGGCCGTTCTGATGAAACTTGGATTGGGATTGGTGGCAACATGCCGGGCGTTAAGTGCTCGGCGACTTACACGACTACCGGTATCAGCTGGACTACATTACAGAATTCCGATTCGTTCGGTCTTGAGTGGTATGTGAAGTCGGCTTTGCGCACTGTGCCCCAATCAGCATGGCCGTTGCATGACCTCTGGCACCAAGCGGGCTTTGCACAGTTATAAATGGGAGCGATAACGTAAAGAATCCTTCGCACTCGACCCCGCGCATGGGCTTCTCGCCTGAGTAGAAATAGATTTGCACGTCGTAGGTTGCCAATGCCAGATCCAACGGAATCGCGAAACATCCTAAAAAAAACTAGCTATGAGTCCCGATGACAAACGGACCGCGCTCATCCGGCTTGTGACCGGGCAGTACTTGCGCCCTAAGCCGGCCAAAGCGTCCCTCTATGCGGGCGAACCCCCTTGCTCCGAACAAATTCGATCACCTGCTGGAAAGGCCAGAGCCTGAAATTTGTGGAGCGTTCTTAGCCACGAACAAACGGTATGCCGGAACCTATCGCCTTCCATCTTCTGTCATGCAGCTCCTTGGTAGAAGCATTCTCGACATATCGCAGGATGACGTTCGCAGATTTCCAGCCGCCTGCCTGCATGATGGCAAGGGCGTCGAAGCCGGCGACGAGCATGTCCTGGGCGGCGCCGATACGCATGTAGCGGCCGGACAATTCTGCGGCAGTAGCGGAGGCAATGCCAGCGCGGCCGGTTGGCCGCCTGGGCGCGTTCAGTCGGCCCTCGAAAAGGCGGGGATAATGTTCATCTCGGCCGACAAAGACGGTGGGGTAGGGGTAAGGCTGTCAAAGCCGAGGGCCTGAAAATTTTTCGCGCGAAAACTGCTTTCAGAGCAATAACTTGAATAGATGTTCCGGTGCAGTCCACACTTTGACCGCGAACCTAAATTGACAGGTCACCATTTGCACGCGTAAGTTGACGCTGGGGGCTACCTAGCGGGGCACGACGTTATGACGGCGTCTCGTGCAGTAAATCCGGCACGTCCAGCTCGGAACAGGCCCTCCATGCAGGTGTCATGGCTGACGGTCTTTCTCTCCGGTATCCTGCTTCTTGCTCAAATCTCTGCCGCTCGCGCTGATCTCGATAAAGCCAGCGATGCATGGCTTGAGAATCTTGCCCAACAGGATGCCGATGGATTCGCTGACAAGCTGAAGGAGCTTGAGGGCGACATCCCGATCACGACCGATGTCAAAGAAGCGATCAAGGAGACGATCAAATCGGCCTTTAAGCGCAAAATCGGCGAGAATATGATCAATGACGTGGCTTCACCGGCCATGTACGCGATACTTAAAAGCATTCGCGAAAAGATCAATGCTGAACGCGGTCGTAACCCATGTGAACGGGCCGCTATCAATACCGCCTGGTCTTCGCTCGCCGTTTATGAAGGGTTGGATGGAGCGGCTGAGACACTTTCCGAAGTCGTCGGTGCCGCGGTCGGAGCGCCAGCTCTCCTGCGCGAAATCGTCGTCGCTCTCGCTGACAAGGTTAGAAAAGAGATTGAGGAGGCACTCAATCGTTACATGGCCGACTACAGGCTCGAGACATTTTCGCGGAACACGAGCGTTGCTGGTTGTTCGGTTGCCATCCGTGTCGTCTGGAACAAGGTCAATGGCAAGTTTTCATTCGTCGTCATGGGAGACTGCGGCTGCCGCGAGATGATATTTGAGGGCGGCCAAGCCAAGCTCTCACGCTGGAGCATAAGCGGGGAGGGAACAGCGGAATGGGTTGGGGATGAAGTCGAACGCGAGGATGTGAGGCAAGGCAAGCGCCGTAGCAGTTTGAAGGGTGGGGCGAGGCTAGGCAAGCTGCTGGTACGCGCAATCTGCTGCACGGATGAGAACCAGCCGGATCCCAAAGCCGGCGTCGATCCCTTTGATTTCAGGCCGCGGCGGCAAGAGGACAAGTCTCCGCCACAGGATAACGCGCAGCGAACGGCAACTGGAACGGAGCAGCCTCCGCCGCGGTTACTTACGCCGCGGGAGGCGCTTGAACGCAACCGCGAGGCCGCCAAAAAGGGACGCGTCGTTACGATCCCACGAGGGCCGGTCTGCGAGGAGCAGAAAGCCCAGCTTGTCCAGCAAGCCGCGCAAGCCAAGCAGGCGGCCAACGCCAATCTCGCCGAGGCGCAAGCCGTGCTTGATCAGGTGAAGACGAGACAGAGAGCCAATGAAGCTGTCAGCGATGAGGAGCTGGCAGACGCCTTCGAGGCCGTCGAAATCGCTACTGAACGAGCACGACTTGCCCATGATGCGCTGCAGAAAGCGGAGCAGCTCGAGACCAAAAAGTGTCCCCCCGATGAAAAACATGGCTTCCTGCCGGGATCGCCGCTGCCTGACGGCCAAGAATACGTCATGCGCTTTGCCGTCGAAATCCCTGAGCAGTGCGTGGCGACGACCTATATCTTCACCGAGACTCGGGTAACCGAAACACCGATGATCAAGGAGGGAGAGAGCGGGCTCAGCACGCCAACCGAAACCCCCGAAACTCCGGAAGATGAAAGCGGCATTCCAGAATGCGTCTCCACTCCGATTTCTGTCACCCCGCCGGTCGAAGCGGTTCCCATCGATCCCGGCCTGACGCCACCTGCCGAAGAAGTTCCGCCCGTTGTCGATGAGCCGACCGAGGCACCTCCGCCGGCCGCTCGACAGCCGCCAACCGAGACGCCACCGACACAGCCGCCCGCCGAAGAACCGCCACCGATCGTCGAGATGCCGCCTGAGGAAGCACCGCCGTCGGTCAGGCCACCCGATGAACCTGATCTCGGCCTCGTCAAAGCCGAAAGCCGCGTTGTTGAACTTGTGCTGACAAGCGTTCAGACGGGCGAGCCGGTCAGCAGTGCTGTGGTCAAACTCCTCGAACCACCGCCGGCGCTGCCGCAAACCGGGCAAACCGATCCCGCTTCAAGTAATCCGCAAGAATTCGCGGGCGACGTTCCGGCAGGGCTGGTCGATGATGAGGGCCGCACGGAGCTCACACTCAGTGACATTCAACCCATTGAAAAGGGCGTTCCCCTCAAGGATCAGGCAGAAGCGTCACCTGAGAAGGTAGCGGCGGTCACGCCCAAAGAAAAGCGAGAGATCAGAATCGATACAGCGCCTTATAAGCAATTTACATTGATGGCCAATTCCCAGGACTTTCGATTACCGCAAGAGATCGCAACTTTGAGCGACAAGATCTGTCTCAAACGCAAATTCAAGATCGCCGACAAACCGGTTCTGGTCATTCGCGTGCCGGAGGATCGCGCCGTCGATTTTGTCCGCAAGGTTGAGACTTCAGAAGTGTCCTTCGTTGAGGAAGATCCATGCCGGAAGAAGGAAGAATCGAGCGATCCCTATTTCGAAGGCAGCGGCTTGTGGCAACAGGAGTTCGACAATCAATGGGCGATCAAGCGCGTTGGCTACGATAAAGGCCATGCTGCTTTCGCGCTCAACGACAAAGACAAGCCTGTAACGGTTGCTGTCATTGATACAGGCGTCGACTGGTATCACCCAGATCTGGACGCAAGCGCCTTCTGGCTAAACCCGAAGGAAGTGCGAGCCAATGGCAAGGATGATGAGGAGAATGGCTACAAGGATGACCTCATCGGATGGAATTTCGTCGAGGGCAACCATCTTCCTTGGGATTATGATGGCCATGGCACGTTCGTAACGGGGGTTATAGCGGCGAGCCGCGATAATGGCATCGGCATCGCCGGCCTTAATCCTTCCGCCCGCATCATGGTGCTCAAAGCGCTGGACGCTTTTGGTCGCGGCCATGCCTCGATGATTGCCGAAGCCATCATCTATGCAGCGGATAATGGCGCCAAGATCATCAATCTTTCGCTTGGCGGGCGAGGACTGACACAGATCGAGCAACTCGCCGTCAATCACGCCAAGGACAAAGGCGCGATCCTGGTTGTGGCGGCCGGCAATGATGGAGAAGAGGTCAGTCATTATTCGCCATCGGGGCTTCAAGGCGTGGTTGCGGTTTCGGCAACCGACCGCAATGACAGACGGGCAGGATTTTCTAACTGGGGGCCGGAAGTCGATATCGCAGCGCCCGGTATCGACGTCCTTAGTCTGAGGGCGCGCAGTACCGACCTTCTTTCCTACATCCAGAACGTGAAATATGAGATTGGCAAGGGTGTGCTTGGCGCCGATCGCGCCTATTACCGTGCCAGCGGCACGTCCTTTGCCGCACCGATCGTCAGTGGCACCCTATCGCTGCTCCTGTCGCGCTTCCCGGCTTTGACGACCGAGCAGGCCGTTCGCATGGTCCTGCAGTCAGCCCGCGATATCGAAACACCCGGCGTCGACAATTACACGGGCTTCGGTCTCCTCGATGCCGAGGCTGCACTCGCCAGCGATCCCGATTTCTTTATCGACAGCAAGATCAGCGGCGTCAAAGTCATTGCTGGCAAAGACGGCAATCTTTTGAGGGTCGTCGGCACGACAGCGGCTGATGAATTTGACGGCGCGACGCTCATGCTCGGGCGGGGTGCGGCGCCCGAAAAATGGCTGAAGGTCAACAAACCCATCGTTCGCCAAATCTCAGGTGGTCCGATCATGGATCTTCCTGCTCGCTTCTTTTCTGGCGCGCCCGAGTGGACGATCAGGCTCATTACCAAACACAAGAATGGCTCGACGCGGGAGGCACGCTTCCTTTTACGCCTGGGGTGATTACCACACTGCAAGATTGGGAGATTTCCTGATGAGATCGACAGTTTTGAGCGGCTTCGGCGCGATGCTACTTCTCGCTCTCCTATCGCATGGCGGATTGGCGGTGACGGTCAATATAGATGTCGTCTCGAAAGGCGAACCCGTCCCATCAACAGAAATCTCGTTCGAAACCGCCGATGGCAGCGCAGTCAATCTCGAGACGCCAAATGCCACAACCGCTGAGCTCGTGGCCGAGGATGAACCCGCCGCACAGCCACCGTCCGATAGCAGTGCAGATCGGCCCACGGACGCGTCGCAGACACCGACACCCGATGAACCAGCGGCATCGAGCGAGTCCACTGAGGCCAGCAAGGCTCAACCCGGTGAAACGACGACGCAGGAGGGATCCCAGACGCAGCCGACTGCGCCCGAGAAAAACAAGCAATCGAATATTCAGACGATTGCACTTCCCGATGAATTTGTCGGCAAGACACTGACAATGATCATCAAAAAGGATGGCGAAGTCATCAAGCGCCAGTCGCTGCTGATTGAGCCCAAGGAGCAGCAGGTCCCGGTCGAGGCTTTCGATGCGAGCGATGCGAAGATATCCCTCGCGGTGACACAAGCCAAATCCTGTCGGGCGGGGAAAGATTGCGATCTCCAAGTCGATGCCAAAAACGAGGGTGCAGGGATCTATAAGGGGCCTCTGTTCCTGGCAGCGCTCGTCCCGGGCGGACTAAGCGCCGTTGGCAAGGGAACAGACGCTCTTGCCTGCGGTCTCAGTTCTGCAGGCCAGCATCTGTGCCAGGCCACGGTCTCTCTTGAACCCGGCGAGACCCAACGCTGGACAATGCGGCTCTCTCTTCCTCAGAAGCTTCCGCGAAACACAGAAGCCTGTGTTGGGGTTGCCATGCCCGATCCAGCCAAGGAAGAGGGGTCGGGCTCACTCATCCAGGCTGTGCAACTGGGATTGCAGCAAAAAAAACTCTTGAGCGGCCGTGCCGATGGCCGCTTGGGATCCAAGACGAAGGCGGCGATCGTTGAATACACCAAGACGACGGAGGCTCAGCCTGACTTTCCGCAACTCTACAAGACCCTTTACAATCAAGATGCTCGGGATGCGATCCAGCTCGGTCTTGGCAAAGCGCGCTCGTGCCAGGCCCTGAAGATTACGCCCGAGCCGGTTGCAAAGAAGGCGGTCGTCCCTTCGGCAAAGGCAAAAACGGTCGCCAACCAGACGCCGAAAAGCCAGAAGAAGAAAAAACAGGCCAAGTCGACAAAACAGCAATATGATGATGACGATGATGATGGCAACTTTAACCCGGTTGGTGTCGGAATCAGCATCGGTCTGGGAAGCGGCGGCGGCAGCGGCAAGGATCGTTACCGAAAAAAGAAAAAGTATGAAGACGTGCCCATCGACTGAGGGGGCGGTTTGCGCAACGCTAATTTAGCGTAGTCCGCCTCGTGACCTGTCCGCAACCGCACATTATAACTTTCGGAGCACGCTATTGGCTGACTTGCATCGGCCAGCCTGCATAATGGCGAGGGCGGCATGCGTGTCGATGCCGCTCACCGCGGCATGCGGCCGCTGGACCTCCTTCCTCCCAAACTTGTAGCATTATGTCCTCAAGCAAACTTAAGCCGAAACGATGCTTCTGAATTAATCCCAACTTAAACGAAACCTGCCCAGATAGTTGCGAGGGTAAAAGCAGCACCAACCCTCACTCAAAAAAAGGGCCTCTCGTCGAAATCGACGGGGGCCCTTTATACTTGCGTTCCTGATACGACTGTTTTGTCGGGAACCGCGAGGTTCAATTTTTGCGAGGAGCGACTCGCGTGAAGTAACAAACTAACATAGGTCCGCCGCGATCTTGGCTAGGGGTGTGGCAAGGCCATCCCCTCTCGATGCTACCCACCGTTTGCGCGAGCAGAAGCGGTCGCAAAATTGAGCACCGCGGCTAACGCGATAGCTCCACGGTTATACATTATAAAGCCAGCCTATAGTTCTTCCTTTGCCGGCACTCAAACCCAGTTCGCCTATGCTTATTCAACGGTTGGTAACAGCGCTGCAATTGGTTTGACGAATGCGACCAATGTCCCTTTCAGCGTTACTGCCACCAATAGCGGGACCTGCACCGTCAGCGCGACGACGCTCGATTTTGGATCGCGCGGAATCCTCGACACCCAAGTCGATGCCACAAAACACAATCGCGGTGACGTGTACATCCGGTCGGCCCTACACGATCGGCCTCAATGGCGGCCTCAGCGGCGCGACAAATCCGACCCAGCGCCGGATGCGCAACCTCGCACAAACTTCCTTCATCACCTATGGCATCTACCGCGACACTGCGCGCACGCTGGGCTGGGGCGAAACGATCGGCGTCAACACACTGGCGGGGACCGGCACTGGGAATGTCCAGAACTATACAGCCTATGGCCGTGTTCCGGCCCAGACAACACCCGCACCCCAGACTTATAGTGACACGATCGTCGTCACCGTGACATATTGACTGTATCAAGTCTATTTATCACTAATAACTCAACGTGGTACGATCTCATCTTCTGCTGTCTCGGCTGTCGCGCCGTGGGTCAGCGCATTGAGCTTGGCAAGGTCCCCGAAGCTTCGAGAAGCCGGCATAACCCTCACCTCTGGAAAGTCGGAGCTTCCTCGCTGTTCGGGTGATGGGAACGTGCAAACTTCTCTCGAGGCGCTAGCGAGTTCGATCGTCGGGAATGTGATCTAAGATAGGGCCGAAAGTTGGGCGTTTAGTCGATGCCGTGGACTCCAAATGATGCCGAAAGGCATACACGCAAAGCGAAGACTTGTGCCCTCAAAGAGCTGTGGGCAAAGGTGGCTAACGAATGCTTGGAACGAACAGGAGATGAAGGCCGCGCTATCCGGGAAGCCAACTCAGTCGTCGCGCGACAATGGGAAGCCAAGTTTTGATTGAGAGGATTGCTGGTGTGCCGCGCCCGACGACTTCCCCTCTTATAGCTTGTTCGAACGCCTGCTTATGAGGACAATGTAGCCGACGTTACTGGGGGCGCAGGCTCGATCCGCGGCACCTGCGTTTCAGCAGAAGGTCTCGAGCTGCCGGATGTCCAACCTCTTCAGTTTGCTGTGCGCGTGCTGAGCCATGCGCAGACAATATCCCCGAGCCTATCGCTTTCCATCTCTTGTCGTGAAGCTCTATCGTGGCGGCATTCCGGAGGATTGGCGCGCTGCACTGATCTGACCGAGCAAAAGACAATTGAAGGACTACTGGCTAGACGCCGGCCTCGTTATGCGTCATAGTGGTGCTACCGGGATGGCGAGCTCTCTGGGAGTTTCACGCGATCTTCCTCGGATCAACCTGAACATCACTACCCTCTGGCGGTCAGTCGGAGCACATTCACCGCCTGAGTTCGGCAGGTAGGTAATTCTCGATTCAAAATAGACTGAGTGGCGCCAATTGAAAGATTCGGACTGCCCGTGAGAACGGGCAGCTAGTGTTGTGGGGAAGCGAGCGTGGACGCTCCCAGATATATTTCGCGAGGTGTCAAATGACTTGGCAAGGTGGGAAATTGCGAAGGGAAATGGGGCCAATCTCAGAGTTTGCACCTCTGAAATCTCTCGCAGCTCAACACGACGACCCGAGCGTTGTACTCAAAGCTCTCGCTGAGGCGCTCTCGGAGTTCCCTGACAAAATTAGCCTCCATGTTCGACTGGTTTCGGGCGATAGCGCAGAAACGGTCCAGCATTGGGATGTCCAGGGCGGTTCAAAGAATGCCAAAGCGCTGCAGAAGGAGCCGAAGAAATCCGATGTAACGGTCGTGATGCGGCCCGAGACGTTGATGGAAATTGCGCAAGGCCGGCTTGCGCCATATGAGGCGTTGTATTCGGGTCGATTACGTGTGGGTGGCAATATGGATGCTGCAAAGGCGATTGTGGAACATCTGACCGACCCCACAGCGCGCTATCGCGCGCCATGCTGAGAAGAGGACGCAATCCATGGCCGAGACCATCGGGAAGATCACCAACATCAAAGTGAACAGCTTCCTGCAGGGAGGCGTCAATGCTTTCGACATCTGCAACATCACGGTGAAGGAAACGGGCACCGGGACCAGCTGGCTTTTCCATCTCTGGCTGAGTAGAGATGATGCGCCTGCGGTCAACCGCGTGGTCGAAACGCAGCGATTGGCGCTGGTTCGGGAGGCGGCTTTTCGGAAGCTGACCGTTCATATCTTCGCACAGAGCGATTCGGGAAATATCGACGGGATTCAGGTCGACACGCCGTGATCACCTATTTCGGGGTCGGCCCAAAGCCTTCGACCTTCGCGAGGCGGCCCGCGAACGAGAATCACTCTTCAAGCGGGCGGATGACCGCACTTGCTGTGGCTGCGGGTGGAAGTCGGCTCTATGCGGGTTCGTTTGCCGGAATGTGGCGATCGGAGGATGGCGGCGAGAAGTGGACGCAATTGACATGGCCGCAGCCAGCGCTCGGTATTCCCCAGGCGGATGTCGTCGGAGCGTTGCACGCACCACATATATTCGACATCGCCGCGTCGCCCACCGACGTTAATTTGGTACTCGTCTCCGCCCTCGACAGCCAGTTCATTGACCGGCGCGATGGCATTTATCGATCGACCGATGGGGGCGCGACCTGGACGTTGGTCCTCAAATCGACCTCCACGCCGACATCCACCACGTTCAACATCGCGTTCGCGCCGGATGACTCGTCCCTTGTCTACGCAGCGGGAACGGTCAAGACCGGAAACACGAGCCGAGGTCTTTTTGCCTTCAGCCGAGATGCAGGCGCAAGCTGGACAACGAAACTAGTTGGTGCTTCCCTCTGGCATCTGGCCGTTGGTCCCCGCGAGGCGAATGGAACGCGCCGCATCTATGCCATCGGCGATAGTGTGATCTGGTACTCGAAGGATGCCGGACTGACTTGGCGCATGGACAATGGCGTCGCAACGATTGTTACGACCCGCCAGCAGCTCGACGCCTTCCAAAAATCTTGCGATCCCAATGCCGGCGTGGGCGGCTTGGGGGGCTCAATTTCAGGGGCTGTGGGCGACGCCGCTCAGATCCTCGCCATTGAGCCGGGCACACCGTCAAGGGTCTATCTGGCGACGGGAGGCGGCGCCAATGGTCCGTCCTATTACCGACGGGAGGTGCCAGATGGAACTCTCGTCAACACCGACTGCCGCCGGTTGGGAGGCGAAGCGAGCCTGTGGGTAGGAGATTTCACCGCGTTTGAGACAAGTGGCAGCGCGCAGTGGCGGCTGCTTCCCGGGCCGCCTGACTATTTTGGAGCGACCACGCCCAGCGGCAACCGCTATGTCGTGACCAAGCCGACCAGCCAAGGGTTCCTACTTTTCTTCTCCGACAACAGCCACGTGCATGTTTCCGCCGGCATGCCAACCTCGAATGCGTCATGGCATCGTCTCGACGGCATGGATGCGTCCGAAGCGAAGCGGAAGGGCAAGAACTCAAACATCGTCTTTATGCATGTGGATCCACATGCGATCGCGTTTACCGAGGATTTTGAAATCACTCTGAAGCCGCCTTCCGGCGTGACAGACCCTTACGATAAGAACAGCGAACTCGATCAGCACGTGGCGGGTCGCCTGTGGATGGCAAATGACGGCGGCGTCTATTGGTGTGACGATGGGGGAGTTAGCGAAGCCAGCTGGCAAATGCCGACCGGTCTTGAGACGCTTGATGGCGTTAACATCGCCGGGCTCTTCGGCCACAACTCGGCGCCTGCTCTCTATATGGGATGCGGCGACAATAATGACTTCTTCACCCGCGATGGTGGCGCGCATTGGGGTGACCCCCACTCAAACTGTGGGGATTGCGATGCTTGGTTCACTGACATCGCCAAGGCCGACTGGGTATTGCAGTTCCTGCCGCGCAGGGGCGTAGGCGAAATCGGCATCATACGCAGCAACGGTTCCAATTATCCTGATGCGAGCGATGGCGGCAGCAAGGCCTTCGTTCCTTCGACGAAGATCATAAACTTCAACGATGCGACAAAACTGTCCCCTTGCGCGTCCTCCGGAGTCTATCTCGCAGGCTATCGACCTTTGATCCGAACCATCGCCACAGAGGCGGCACTTCCTGACGGTGATGTCGTGATTATCGAACAGCAGCTTGACGGAACCGCGATTCTGCTCCGTACGACTGCCATCCGGACTATAAAGACGTTGAGCGACTGGAACGACCCGGCCAAGGCGCAACAAATAGGCCCGACTCTTCCTGCAAGCGCCGTCATCGTCCAGGCGAGCGGTGGCCATGCGCATCCGACCTATTTCGTTTCCAATCGATTTGGAACGGTGTGGCGGTTAGACGAGACGCACACCCGATGGGACATCGTTGTCCCGAAGACCGTTGCGGTTGGAGCATCGGTCGGCATGGCGCTCCAGTGGTTCGTCGATCCATATGATCCCAGGGGGATTTATGTTCTCGACCCGCAAGGCATGAAAGTGACCGCTGATGGCGGCGATACCTGGTTCTTCGATACGGGCATGACCAATGCGATAACCGGGGGCGGCAAGCTGGTGATCTCGAAGTCGCTGCTCCAGGATATGCAGTTCTCGCGCGGTGAACGACAGACGCGGTTCGCGATGGGAACGGCTGGCGTAATCTGCACGATGGACTTCGGAGTCTTCTGGTTCCCGATTCTCAATTCGGTCGCGCTACCCGGCAGGCCGGAATCTGGCTTCTTCGATCCACTGTCCAACCAGAGCGACCGCGCCTTCTATGTTTGCTGCGAAAACCGCAGCATTCTACGAATCGGCGGATTGCCGGCGCTGTCGCCGTTCCAGCCAGGGCAACCACTCGACCTGATGATGTTCGCGGGCTTGGACTATTAGTCAGCTGTACGGTGGATCCATACGACTTGAAGTCCGAACGCATCGCTGGAAAGTTGACGACAAATAAGTGCTGCGAGGCGCAAATCAGCCTTCGAACACGCAGCGCCTATGATTTAGAGCGCCGTCTTCGATAGAGAATAACACTCACAACGACCGCGATTGGAAGCGCGATGATGAGAAACTCTAGGCTGCCCGATCCACCATCAGGGTTTATTCCAAAGATTTTCTCGATGAAGTCCATGTCGGAGCTCCGTTTCGCAGCCGCCACGGATTCTATAGTAGGCTAAGAGCGCCCGAACTACAATCGGCGTCCCTCACCCAACTCTATACGGCTACGGTCTCCGCCCATGAGATACCTTGTCGACAACGTTAGATAGTCGCCACTCCGCAACGTTAGATCTCCTTAACTTTGAGTTTGAGTTGAAGAACCTCGGCCGATTGCTGTGAGCATTGCAAGTCCTCCGCATCACGATTTGATCTGACGCCCATGCTGCGCTGGAAACGACTTAGTGCCAGAGCGCGCTTCACAACCATCTATGTCGGGGTGTTGTTTGTTATTCTGATCGTGGCGGTCATGGCACTGCTTGGGCGGACGTGATTCACGGTTGAAAACCTCTCGTCCAGAGGAGGAACTCGATCTCCAGCCCACGCATCGAGCGGTATACCGGCGGTGGGCTGACGCCGACAAAATGGCGTTGGTCAGGATTCAGATTGGGCGCGTCCGTTACATGTTTTGGCACACGCAAGGGTGGACTGCACATGTGAGGTCGAGCCTTTCCCTCACACGGTTTCCAGCCGCTCGCGGGCCAGGCTTGCGAGGAAGGCGGAGCGCGAGACACCACGCCGTTCCGCTTCCGCGTCGATGGCTTCAAGCAATCCGGCGTCGAAGGTGAGGTTCGCCCGCACGGTGCGGCCTTTGTCGAGTACAACGGGAACCAACACGGCAACCTCATTCAAGGCCGCGTCGATTTCCTCCACCTTGAGGATTTCGGCAAGCGTGCGGGCCCTGGGCGCGGCTTCGCCCTTCGTGGCGCGATGGGCAACCCATTCGCGGGCCGCCGACATGGCATCGGACAAGGCCGCTTCAGGCGATTTGCCAGCGCCATAGCAGCCGGGGAGGTCCGGGATTCGGACGCCGAAGGCTTTGCCGCTGCTGTCGAGAATACCGATATACTGGGTCATCGAATCCATCCCGCTTTTCTTGCGATGTCACGCGCTACGCCGGGCGAAACCTCGCGGTGACGTGGCACGATGATGGTGAGGTCAGGCTTGGCGGAGTGGTCAAACTTGTCATGGTTCCCGCCATGCGCCTGTTGCCAGCCCTCACGCTTGAGCCGGGCAAGGATTTTCCGGGTATTGGTCTCGTTACCCATGCACGCGCCTATGTATGCCAGCGGAGGGCAACAGTCAATGATGGATGCGTATTATAATGCGCCGTATAAAGGGCGGCGGCGCGGGGATCTCAGAACAGCGTCAGATCGAACGCCCGCTCAATGCAACCAGCGAGCGTATCATCGAAGTAGCTCAGCTATAGGCTGATCTCCCGGAACCTATTGCTTTCCATCGTCGGTTATGCAGCTCCTTGGTCGAGGCATGTTCGACATATCGCAGCACGACGTTTGCCGATTTCCATCCACCGCTTCCCGCCGCAGTGGAGGTCATTCCGCCAGATTGGCTACGTTCAGAGGTGACTCGCCAAACGCGCGAAAGAGCCCGAGGCAGCCGCAACATCCAAGAAGGTGAAGCGACTACGAATGTCTCGGCACCGGGTCAGCGCATGGCCGTAGAATTCCTCCGAAAGATGGATTGCCGCAGGAATGGTCGGAGCGCCTGCCACTCTTAAGACCTCCTCCAGACGCCTCGGCGAAAGCGAAATCGAGGCGATGCGCGTCTGGATGGCGTCGCGGTTTCGCTCGATCAAATGATTGAGGCGATCGGCTTCCATCTTGTCAATTTTCTTTTGCGCAAATTCCTGCCAGCATGACTGACCCAACTCCTCGCCGTAGCGGGCTAAGAAATCCTTCTGCGTATCGGTGTCGGGCGTCACGAGCGGCAAGTGTTTCAGCAGCTGGTCTTGCAGGCGTGCCATCGACAGTGTTGTCACGCCGACCTGCTCGCCATGATAGACCAGCGGCCGGCCCTCGGGTTCAAACATGTCGATAAAATGGCTGATCAAATGCTCGCCTTGGCTGGCGGGCTGACTATTACCCACAATTGCCGTGCCAAATCCTGAGAGGATCAAGGTGCGAACCAACCGCTCCATAACTTCGGTGTCGCCCGAAACCAGAGCCTTTGCATTATCGAAGAGCGGCGTTTCATCGCCCGCCAGAAGCGCATAGGGAAGCTCCCGGTAAGGCTTTCCCAGGAGAAGGTGAGCCAGCAACCAGTCTGCTTGCGAAGTCGCGCGACACAGGCTGTCGCCAAGACCCGCCCTTATCAGGCGGAGAGGGGCTTGGGAGAGAACCGACAAATCAAAGAATGCCCCCTTGGGTGCATGCGCGGCGAGGGACATTTTATGGCCGTGCATGGTGATCGCTGCATTGAGCGAAGTATAACCGTTCATCGAGGGCGCTGTTGCAAAGACGGCATAGGGCTTGCCGTCCTTGGCGCTCGCATATTTGCACAGATCGTTGAGTGTGCCTGAGCCTACAGCGATCAGGGCATCGTCTTCTTTCGTTTCTTCTCTAAGCTTTGCAACCGTCGCATCGTCGGGATGGGGGGTGCCCGGAAACACAATACTATGCACCGCATAAGCTCCCCGCAGTGCAGCTTCAATCCGGTCGCCCAACACATGATGCGTGCGGAAATCGCTGACAATGGCGAGACGCCGTCCGAAATCCAAGCCCTTCACTAACTCCTTTTCCATGTCGCGGAGGCTCGGTGCAATTGTAAGCGACTTTGTTGTGACGCCCAATTGGCCCGAGCCGTCAGGGTCGGGATAGGAGCCGGCCAGGAGTTGTGCGATTGGGTCAGCTTGCTGGGGTTGCATCGGATCAGTTTCCAAAGATCGGCTTTAATGCGGTGAAGAGTGCGCGATAGCGTTGATAGGTTTCTTCGAGCGCTCGCGACGATGCGGCGCAGGGTTCGAGAGTATGAGATGGTTTCGGTAGAGCCTTGCACGCGGTGGCGAGAGAGGTAATTTTGCCGGCTGCGACGCCTCCCAAAAGGGCGGCACCGATGGGCGACGTGTGCGGGTAGTCTGCGATCGCTACCGGGAGGTTGAGCACATCGGCGCGGATTTGAGCCCACACTTTGCTCCGAGAGCCGCCTCCAATCACATTCGCCCGCTTCGGTTGGGCGCCTAGCGTAATGAGTCGCTCGACCACATCGCGCATTGCGAAACCGCAGCCTTCAAGCAAAGCGCGCGCCAAATGTTCCCGTCCGTGCTTTGCAGTTAAACCATAGAAGCAACCGCGGGCTCCGGCATGCCATTCCGGCGCCATTGCGCCTGTCAGCGCCGGCAGAAAGACCAGGCCTTCCGAACCCGGGGGCGCTGCCGAAGCAAGCCTCTCGAATTCCGCATAATCCGGAATGTCCAAAATCGCCATGAGCCATTTGACGGCCCCGCCCGATAGCCAGCCTGGGTTCTCGACAAAGTAGTTGCCGGCTGGATAGGCGTGTGTCTCGACCAAGAAATGCGGGTCGACCGTGGGCGTCGCGAATAGACTTCCAACCACTTCTCCGGTTCCGATTGCGACGCTCAGGCAATCGAACTCGCGGAGGCCTGCGCCAAGAGGTGCCGAAAAATCATCGCCGGTTCCAACCGCAACGACGATGCCTTCAGGAAGCCCGGTCAGTTCGGACCCACGTCTGTTCAATCTTCCTGCACGCTGATCCGCTTCAGCAATCGGCGGAAGCTCACGCGCGTCAAGGTCGGATGCGTCGAGCAAAGATCGCTCGTAGCCGCGGCTCCTTAGCCCATAGACCATGCTGGTCGAGGCCAAGGCGTGATCGATCACGCGCGTGCCGGTTAGACGTTCAACGATGTACGAGACCGGTTGATGATACAGTGCGATGGAATCTGAATCCGGCAAGTTGGTTTTGATCCATCGCGCCTTCGCGGCCAGGTGACTGGGATCGGCGACAATTCCGGTAATCCGATGAAGCGTCTCGCGATCGATCGCCGGCATTGCGTCGGAGGCGCGCCGATCCATCCAGATCAGGCAGTTGGCCACCGGATCGCCGCTGGCGGTGACCGCTACACATCCATCAAGCTGACCCGCGACCCCGATAGCCTGCACATCAGTTGTGCTTATCCGCGCTTCTTTCAACGCGTCGGCGATGGCTGGACCTAGCGCTCGCTCCCATGTCCTCGGGTCTTGTTCGACTTGATCTTGCTTGAAAAAAAGCGGCGCATATGCGCGCGCGCCTTCGCCAACCAGACCTAGGTTTTCATCGAGAATGACCGCCTTGAGGCTTTGGGTGCCGATATCGATTCCAAGAAACATGGGAACGATCTAGCAGCAGCTCGCATTGGCCTTGCTGGCTGGCTGCCCATAGCTCTTGAACTTCTCGATCACTTTGGCGATCTCCTCGTCGGAGAGCACATAAGGAACGCCAACCTGAAGGGCTCGCCAGTATTGCGCCGCGAGCGCTTCAATCTCCACCGCCAGCCACGCGGCCTTCTTGAGGTTGGGGCCAATACAGACCATGCCGTGATTGGCGAGAAGACATGCCGTCCGGTTCTCAAGCGCGCCAATGATATAATCCGCAAGTTCCTGTGTTCCCCAAGTCACATAAGGAACGCATGGGACGGTCGGACCACCTGCCGCTGCGATCATGTAGTGAACCGCGGGGATTTCGCGGCGGAGGATCGAAAGCGATGTGCAGAACATCGAATGAAGATGGATAACGGCGCCAACATCGGGCTTTTTGGCCATGATGTCGCGATGGAACCGCCATTCGGTTGAAGGCTTTCGCGTTCCCTTGTGCGACGCATCAAGCTTCATCGTCACGATATCCCCTGGCTCCATCTCGTTATACGGGACGCCGGAAGGTGTGATGAGAAAGCCTTCTTCCACCCGGACACTGATATTGCCGGAGGTGCCTTGATTGACGCCTCGATCGTTCATGGAAATACAGGTTGCGATCATCTCGCGCCGAATGGCTTCATGTTTCATTTTGAAGGAACTCCGTAAGATTGGGTCGTCAGCCTTGGGCCATCTGTGCATCCGCGACGATAAGCTCGAGCGTCATGGCTGACAGGATCTCGCCAATGTCCGGTTCGGGTTGGCGGTCGGTCACCAGGAAATGTGCGGCCTCGAGACTATCGACACGTACTGGCGCATAGCGGCCGAATTTATTGTGATCAGCGACCACGATGACGTGCTGTGCGGATTTGAGCATGAGACTGTGAAGCTCAGCCTCTTCGCGGCTGAAATCCATCAAGACGCCGCCCGGCGAGATCGCCCCTGCACCAATAATGGCGAAGTCGGCGAAGTAATTGGAAAGCATTTGGGTCGTATCGCGCCCCAGACAGGATCGGTTTTCGGGCTTTATCTCGCCACCCAAGAGGTGGACATGATTATTGTTGCGGCTGGCAAGTTTCATGCTGCTCGCGAGGCAGTTAGTGAAGACGGTCAATCGTTCCCGATGCGTCAATTCATCGGCAGCACTTTGTACGGTTGTTCCGCCCGCCAGAATTATCGAGGCGCCGTCGGGTACCATGCTGGCGGCAACCCGGCCGATGGCGCGCTTGCCATCGACATTCGTTGTCTGGCGAATGGCCATGTCTGGTTCTTGAGCGTGAAGGGATATGGCTCCGCCATGCGTTTTGCGCAGCTTCCGCTGTTCGGCGAGGGCGAGCAAATCTCTGCGGATGGTTTCTCGGGAGACTTTCAGCCGCTTCTGAATCTCGGTCACAGATATCGAATGTCGGGATTTGACCAGCGAGAGAATCTTGTTCTGCCGTTCCTCCGCAAGCACATCGACCTCCCAAAACCTACCGCGCTCTCGTTGCGTCTGGCGTCCTGTGGACTTTGTAGCATTTTCTTGCAATGATGAGCAATAATGTTGTAATTTGTGGAAAAGCAAAAATCATTGGGAGAAAGGAAGCGTCAATGTCGAAGGCAGGTTCAAAGAAATTTCGCTTAACACGCCGCAAGGCGCTGCAGGTTGGCGGCCTCGGAGCCGTGGGCTCGCTGGTGCTCGGAAAAGCAGGGCCTTTCATCAGCAAGGCGGAGGCGGCAACGCCCACACTCCGGCTCCTGATGTGGCAGCCTTACGCCATCAAGGAAACGATCGAGGCTTTTGAAACCAAATTCAACGCGAAATTCTCACCGACCTTTTTTGACGGCAATTCAGAGGCCTTTAACAAGCTCAAAGTCGGTGGCACCAAAGATTTCGATATGGTGATGGCGGATGGTTTCTGGCCCCGCCTCTATTTCCGCCAAGGACTGACCAAAGCGGTCGACTATTCCAAGATTCCAAACATCAGCGGCGTGTTCCCGGACTTTTTGCCGGACCACTTCAAGCTCCTGGCCACCGAAGATGGTAAGAGCAACGTGGCTGCGCCCAATTGCTGGGGCGGCTATGGCATTACCGTCAATACGAACCAGGTTGCCAAGGAAGACATTGGCTCAATCGAGCTGTTGCTCAATCCAAAATATGCTGGCCACTTGTCGACGAACTCCCGCTTTGAGGAGAATATCGCCCTTATGGGCATTCTCGCCGCTTACAAGCTTGGGACGATGAATGGACCGCGGCCGGACGGAAAGCCTTTCAATCCCTATCAATTGACCGATGAGGAACTTGCGGAAACCAAGCGTCTCCTGATCGAACAGAAGAAGCTGCTTCTTACTCGATATCAGGACTATGATGCGCTCGATCGTTTGATGCGTGCCAAGTCGGTCTGGGCCGCTCCGGAATTCGCTGAAACCTATCGCCATCTCACCGTGCTCAAGCAGGAAGGAAAAATCGACTTCACAGTCGAACATGTGCTGAAGCCGAAGGAGGGTGGGCTGGGCTGGGTCGATACCTGGATGATCAGTTCCGAAGCCGACCCGGAGCGGACGGAGCTTGCGCATAATTGGATCAATCTCTTTTTGGAGAAGGATAATTATGTGAAAGTGGTGCGCTCAACAGGCTATGGTGGTGTGGTCGATCTACGCTCATTGATGACGCCGGAGGAAATTGAGCTCTATTTCCAGAATCGCAGCGCTGATGCGAGCCAGCTTCACATGTTCGACCAGCCCTCTTCGCCGGAAAAGTGGGAGAGGATTTGGTCAGAAGTCGAGGCGTCTTAAGCAACGCCAAGATTGCAGGACTGTACGAGCAAGGAGAAGCGATGTCGGCGGCTAGTTCACAAACAGCGTCGTTGTCGCTTCAATCCGTTAGCAAGCACTTCGGCCAGGTCCGGGCGGTCGACGGCGTCGATCTTGACATAAGGCAGGACGAATTCTTCGCGCTCCTGGGTCCCAGCGGGTCCGGAAAGACCACGCTCCTGCGAATCATCGCCGGCTTGGAACGGCCCAATACCGGGCGCGTGCTTGTCCAGGGCAAGGATGTAACCACACTGCCGCCCTATCGGCGGCATATCGGCATGGTGTTCCAAAACTTCCTCCTCTTTCCCCATAAGACGGTTGCTGAGAACATCATATTCCCTTTGCGCATGCAGCGTGTGGGGCGTGCCGAACGTGATGAGCGGCTTGCTTGGACTATCCAGCTTCTACGATTGGAGGGTTTGTCCGGTCGCTATCCCAATGAACTGTCGGGTGGTCAGCAGCAGCGCGTCTCGCTCGCTCGTGGGTTGATTTCGCGACCGGCATTATTGTTGCTGGACGAACCGCTGGCCAATCTCGATCGCGAATTGCGTGCCGAAATGGAGGTGGAGATTCGGCGCTATCAGAAGCAGCTCAATATTCCATTTGTCTATGTGACGCATAACCAAGAAGAAGCCCTGACGATGAGCGATAGAATCGCGGTCATGCGTAACGGGGTGTTCGAGCAGGTCGGCGCGAGGGCAGAAGTCTACCAGAAGCCCGCTACAGCCTTCGTCGCTGCCTTTGTGGGCCAGTCCAACCATCTCAACGGCGTTATCGAGAAAGTCGAAAGCGATTTGGCCCTCATGAATTGGCGTGGCCAGGTTCTGGCCGTTCCCAAGCGTGAAGCTGTCTCTGCCGGCGATTCCATGCGTTTCTCCATCAAATATGAGGATGTGCAAATCATCTCGGCGGGTGGTGGGATCAACGGACACGCTGGACAGAACTGCGTGCCCGGCCGGCTTCGGGACATTATCTTCAAGGGTCAGACGGCCAACTATATCGTGCAACTTGCCGACAATACCGAAATCGTCGCCAGCCGGTCTCCTCGCGATGTCCAAATCAATATCGGCGAGGATGTGTTAGCGGTTTGGCCGAGGACTGCCGGCATGGGCTTTCGCACGTGACGACGGCAGTGACGCCTAGCTTCGGAAAAACCTCCAGCGAATGGCGCCTCAGCCCATTCTATCTCCTCGTCGGCCCCGGCGTTGTGTTTTTGGTCATAACGCTCCTTTTGCCGCTCTGCGCTGTTGTCGTCTTCAGCTTTTGGCGCACGGAGAGCTACGAGCTATACCGGGACTGGAATCTCGAAAACTACAGAGTACTCTTCACCGAATCCGCCTATCGAACCTTTCTGTTCCGATCCTTCATCGGCGCTCTGGTCACGTCTATCATCTGTCTCCTATTTGCGTGGCCAGTAGCTTATTACATCGCGCGCCATGGTGGGCGCTATCGACTATTGTTGGTCCTCATGCTGGCGGCGCCGTTCTTCACAGGCGTGATTCTTCGTATTGCCGCCTTGCAGGGCATCCTTGGACCTGGCGGTGTCGTCAACATGGCGCTCGGCATGTTCGGCTATCAGCCGATAGGAGCCCTCATGTACACGCCGACCGCCGCCGCCTTGGGGCATGTCTATCTCTTCATCCCTTTCATGGTGACTGCGATTTATCTGTCTCTCGTCAACTTCGATTTTGCCCTGCTTGAAACGGCGAAGGTCAATGGTGCAAGTCCGTGGCGCGCCTTTATCGAGGTGACATGGCCGCTCAACTGGGTTGGCACCGCGATTGGAACAATCCTTGTCTTTATTCCGTGCCTGGCGTCGGCCGTGACCCCGCGCTTTCTGGGCGGCCCGAATTCCACCTCGATCGGCATGAGTCTCGCGCAGCAGTTTGGTGAAACGGGAACCTGGGCGCTTGGCTCGGCGATGAGCGTCGTCCTCTTTGCCGTTTCTTTCCTTGTAACCGTGGCCATGGGCCTAACCATCAGGCCGAAGCGGAGCGGGCTAACACGACCGCGGACAGGATGATAGGGGTAGGGGGGGCCGGCGAAAAGTTGCGACGGTGGGCCATGGCTGGCCTGCTCGTCTTTCTCTACGTCTTCCTCTATGCGCCAATCGCCTATGTCATCTACGCCTCGTTTTCGGAAGATATCGTCTGGCCCTTTCCGCCGAGCTTCACGCTTCTGGCCTATGAAGATCTGTTTGACAATTCGCTCTACTCCGATGCCTTGCTCAACAGTCTCACGCTCGGCATTGGCAGCGGCATACTGTCCACATTGATCGCTACGGCCGCAGTCATCGGGATCCTGCGTTTTCCGACACGTCACCGAACGGCTGCGCTTATCATTTTTCTCGCCCCGCTATTCGTGGCCGAACTGCTGATCGGCATATCATCGCTTGCCTTCAACGCGCGCGTTCTGGGGCTTCCAGGCAATATGTTTTCAGCGATCGCTGCGAACGCCGTTGAAGGCGTTGCTTTCTCGTTTCTCATCGTCCTGGCGCAGCTCGTGCGCTATGATTGGTCGATGGATGATGCGGCTATGGTATTCGGCGCAACGCCGATGCGATGCTTCTGGGAGGTGACACTGCCGACAATATGGCCCAGCGTGCTCGGGGCCTTTCTCATTAGCTTCATTCTCGCCTTCAACAATCTCGAGATATCCTTCTACAATCTCGGCGCCATTCCCACGCTCCCCTCGGTGGCATGGGGATCGCTCCGCTTCGGTTTAGGGCCGGAATTATTTGCTCTAGCCGCGCTGACGAACGCCTTCGTTTTCGTGATTTTCGCCATTATGTATGGGCTTATGAAAACCGGGCTGGTGCGTTTCGGCTACCGCGGTGGCTAGTATTATTCGGGGGAAGGTCAGCCATGAATCTGCCGGTCTATGATTTCAAAGGGAAAGCCGCGGTCGTAACCGGAGCAGGGGGCGGCATGGGGGAAGCCATCGCTATAGCACTGGCAAAGATGGGCGCGGCCGTTACGGCCATCGATGTGAAATCGTGCCCTGCCAGTCTCTCAGGGTTGCCGAACGTGACTTTTGCGCAAGGCGATCTGCGCGATCAGGCCTTTGTCGAGAAGACGGTCGGTGCAGCATTCGATCGTTCAGGCCGTCTCGATTATCTCGCCAATGTCGCGGGGGTCTTGCTGTTCGGCCGCGACAAATCTCTCTTGGACATGGATCTTGCAGTCTGGGACGATGTGCTCAACATCAATCTGCGGAGCATCGTGCTCACCAGCCGGGCCGCCGCGCCGCTCATGCGCCGCAGCGGTGGCGGTTCCATGGTGCATTTTTCAACGATCCAATGGATGCGCGGCGATCTCAAGCCGCAGGACGCCTATCAGGCGTCGAAGGCGGCTGTTTCAGCCGTCTCGCGGTCATTGGCGATGCAATTGGCCGCAGAGAATATCCGGTCCAATACCATCTGCCCAGGCCCGACACTTACCCCCTTGCAGGCACGGTGGGATACCAAGGAAGTTCGCCAGCAGGTCGCCGAATATGTTCCGCTTGGGCGGATCGGCACGGCCGAGGACATGGCCAATGCAGCCCTGTTTCTGCTCTCCGATGCGGCAAGCTTCATTACCGGCATCGACCTCGTCGTCGATGGCGGGGTCTTATTAAGAAATTGAGCAAATCCCACCGCCAACAACCCATTTGCGAAGGTAATTCAAGACCTATATTGAGGTCTTGATTAGGGGTTGGTCTTGGACAGTTCCGAAAGTACCGCAGCGTCCTTGGAGCGAATTTTTCCTCTTGCTCGAAAGCGCGTCTTCGTCGCCGGTCATCGTGGGATGGTCGGCGCTGCGTTGGCTCGGCGCCTTGCGAGCGAAGATTGTGAGATATTGACCGCTGATCGCGCCGAACTCGATTTGCGGGATCAAGCCCAGACGAACCTCTGGTTTGCACGCCACCGACCGCAAGTCGTCTTCCTGGCTGCGGCTAAGGTGGGGGGAATTCTCGCAAACAATACATTTCGCGCCGATTTCATTTACGACAATCTTGCAATCGCGACGAACGCCATACATGCGTCTCATGCAGCGGACGTCGAGAAGCTCATCTTCCTTGGCTCGACCTGCATCTATCCGCGTCTTGCCGATCAGCCGATGCGCGAGGAGGCACTCCTCACCGGGCCGTTGGAAGCAACAAACGAACCTTATGCCATAGCCAAAATCGCCGGAATCAAGCTCGCCGAGGCCTATCGTGACCAGTATGGCGCGGACTTCATATCCGTCATGCCCACGAATCTCTATGGACCGGGCGATAATTATCATCCCGATCACAGCCATGTCGTCGCGGCGCTCATTCGCCGGTTCCACGAAGCAAAGGTCAATCGCGCTTCAGAAGTCGTCGTCTGGGGAACCGGTACGCCGCGGCGTGAATTCCTCTATGTCGACGATCTGGCGGACGCCTGTGTCTTTCTCGCCAAAGCCTATTCGCAGCGCGAAATCATCAATGTCGGATATGGCGAGGATGTCACCATTGCAGAGCTCGCCTGGCGAATCGCGAAAGTGGTGGGATTTGAGGGTCCGATCGTTCAGGACCGATCGCGGCCGGACGGAACTCCCCGAAAACTCGTCGATGTCTCGAAGCTGCAGAGCCTTGGCTGGCGGCCACGTGTGTCCCTCGACGAAGGACTTCCGCGTGCCTATCAGGATTTTCTTGTCAATCGGCGTTGAAGTTTGACCCCTTATCGGCGCCCAATAGTGACCCCGTGTATGTGTGGCTTTTGGGGCGCCCGGAGGCGATGCGCGGAGCCATCGGCGTAGCGCAGTCGCATCGCCGGAGGGCGCTTTGAGGGATTGAGCTTCAGGCCCGACTTTTCAGGCGCCAGCTTTCATTGCCGGTTTCGACGATGTCGCAATGATGAGTAAGACGATCGAGCAGCGCGGTGGTCATTTTGGCGTCGCCGAACACGCTCGGCCATTCGCCGAAGGCGAGATTGGTGGTGACAATGATCGAGGTTCGCTCATAGAGCCGACTGACCAGGTGGAAGAGAAGCTGGCCGCCGGACTGGGCGAAGGGTAGATAGCCGAGCTCATCGAGGATGACGAAGTCCATACGGGTCAGGTGATCGGCAAGCCGGCCCTGACGGCCATTCCGGCTTTCCGTCTCGAGCCGGTTGACGAGATCGACGACTGTGTAGAATCGCCCGCGTGCACCGGCGCGGATGCAGCTTCGGGCAATGGCGATGGCAAGATGGGTTTTGCCGGTACCTGTGCCGCCTACCAGCACGATATTACGCTGCTGAGCAATGAAGTTGCCGCCGGCGAGATCGGTCACGAGAGTCTGATTGACCGGGGTTCCGTCGAACACGAAGCCATCGAGGTCCTTGGCGAGGGGAAGCTTGGCAATGGTGAGCTGGTATTTGATCGAGCGGGCCTGCTTCTCCCTGATCTCGGCCTTGAGCAGATCGGCGACGATGTGCTGGGGCTCATGCTGGCGCTTGATGGCGGTGGCCATGATCTCGTCGAAGGCGGCTTTCATGCCGTAGAGGCCAAGTTCGCCCATGAGATCGAAGAGTTGGGATCGTTCCATCACAGCGTTCTCCTCAGAGTGTCGTAGCGGGCGCAATCGGCGGCAGGCGGGTGATTCAGCATCAGCGCGGCCGGAGTTTGGATAGTGATGGGAGGACCAGGATCGCGCCGGCGGGCGAGGATATTGAGGACGACATCGGCGGAGTGGACACCCTGGCTGAGGGCTTCGCTGCAGGCCGCTTCAACCGCTGCCAGTCCGTCCGTAAGCACGGTGGTGAGGATATCGACCATCTGGCGATTGCCATCGTGCTGGCCAGCAAGTTTGCGCCTGATACGCTCCATGGCGGCCGGCAGCAGCCAGTCCTTGAAGGGTGCGCCATTGCGAAGAGCACCGGGCTTGCGAACCAGCACCGGCACATAATGCCAAGGGTTGTAGTTCGTCTCGTTACGGCCGAAGGAACGGCGATGCTCGGCGACAATCCGCCCGTCCTGGCGGATGACGATGCGCTCAGCATAGGCCTGGATCTCGACCGGACGCCCGACGGCGCTCGCTGAGACCGAGTATTTATTGTTATCGAAGCGAACCAGGCAGGTCTTCGACACCGATGCCGGCACCGTGTGGAAGCCATCGAAGCGGCCGGCATAGGGAACAAGCTTCGGCCGTTCCGTCTCGAATGCTTCCCAGATCGTCTGGTCCGCAAGCTCGGGATGACGATGGGCCTTGGCGTAGGCAATGCACTGATCGAGCAGCCAGGCGTTCAACTCATCGAGGGTCTTGAATCGCAGCCGCGGCGTGAAGAAGCGTTCACGCACCAGCCCGACCTGATTCTCGACCTGCCCCTTCTCCCAGCCGGAAGCTGGGGTGCAGGCCACCGGCTCGACGAGATAGTGGCTGCACATTTGCAGGAAGCGGCGATTATAGAGGCGATCCCTGCCGACAAAGACCGTCTCCACCGCAGTCTTCATGTTGTCGTAGATGCCGCGCTGGCAGGCGCCCTTGAAGAAGCTGAACGCCCGGTCATGAGCGTCAAATACCATCTCCTGCGTCTCGCGCGGATAGGCCCTAACGTACGGCATGCGACTGTGGCACAGCCGCAGATGAGCGACCTTCACGGTGACCGTCACGCCGGCAAGCAGGACCACTTCGTGGCTCCAGTCGAACTGGTAGGCTTCGCCTGGCGCAAAACTCAGCGGCACATAGGCTGCAGCCGTCGATTGCCCGTGCGTCTTGCCCCACATCCGGGCGTAGCGGCGCACCGCGTCATAGCCACCTTCGTAACCTCGTCCGCGCAGGGCCTCGAAGATGCGGATCAGCGTCAGTTGCTCACGCGCAGGCTTGGCGGCATTGCTGGTCAGCAAATCCTCAAGCGTCGCCGTCCACCGACCCAGCTTCGGCCGCGGCTGTACGCTGCGCTCGTATTCGAAGGAGGTCTCGCCCGATCGCAGCACCTTGCGGACCGTGTTGCGCGACACCTTCAGGTCCCGCGCAATCTCCCTGATGGTCTTGCCCTTGAGCAGATGTTCGCGCCGAATCCGGCCGATCGTCTCCACAGTCAGCATTCCCCCTCGCTGCTCGCTTTCGAATCAAAGCAAACAGCGCAACAGGCCAAACCTCAGGGGGTCAAATTTGGACGCCGATCCCCCGCATCAGGGGGTCAAAATTGCATGCCTAATCACAATTTTCTCACACGACCTGGATAGGGACCAAAAAAGCAAGCTAGTGCTTTTGCCTGATCTGCAGATTATCGAAATAAACTTGGCCGGAGATGAGTTGATCAAGGGCGGCGCGCGAATCGACTTCAAGTCGAAGCGTCTGAGCGGTGCAGTCTTCGCTCGGGATCTCAAATGTGGCGTCGAATTGTGCCCAGGTCGAAGCTGCGAAAAGTTTGCCCGTTGCAGCGATGGGGCGTTGTTCCGTGCCAAGACAATAAAGCCGCCAAACAAGCCCGACATCGGTAACAAGGCGCTCCGCCTTCATGTCTCCGGTCAGCTCATACCGGCCGGGAGGCAAGCGCAGCATTTGGCTGACATGCTGGAAGCGCTCGCGTGTGTTGATGAACTCAATGCGGAGCATGCGGTCGGCGCTGCTCGTGCTGCGAGGAACAATCCGGATATCGGTGTTCCTCAGCTTGTCGAAATTCCAGCCGAAGAGCAGGTTTTGCGGGTCGAGTTCGAACCCGCCATCAAAAAGATTGCCTGCCTTGCGCAATTCAGCTTGCGATAGAGAGTCGAGCCAGACGAAATAAGCCGTTTCAAAGTCCTTGTTGGCGATCAGCTTTGCAATCAGTTCACGCAGCTCACTGCGGGTGGCTTGGGCGCCCGACTTTCGCATTTGCGCGATGACGCTATAGGTGACTGCCGGCCCATTAGCTCCGGCGATAATGGCGTTCATCAGGGCTTGGCGCCACGGCGGATCTTTCAAGATTTCGGCAACCAAGGCCGGCCGGCTTTCGTCGGACTCTGCAAACAGTGCTGCGATCTTGATGAGATCGGGAAGCCGCGCCGGCTGGGCTCGCATGAGCGCATCGAGACGGTAGAGCGCTGCTGCAAAATCCTTCCGCTTTAGGAGAATATCGAGCACTTCAGCTTGTGCCGGCAAGTCGCGCAGGCTGCGGTTCCCGGCAAGGATTGCAAGCGCTTCTGCGCGCTCGCCGTCATCTTCAGCACGCCACACGTTAGAGAGCGTTTTGAGTGCTATAGGGTCAAGCGGGTTGTTTCTCAGCACTTCTGTTTCGCGTTCCCGAAGTGCTTGCCGCTCAGAAGGAGAAATGGACTTGAGCGCCGCGGCGACGCTATCAAAACCCGCATCCGATGGCAGGGGGCGGGCATCTTGCGGTACGGAAAGCGACCAGATTGTGTAGTAGGCGGCGAAAACCAGGAATACGGACGCAAGCGCCATGGCTGCGAGCCGACCGGCCAACACGAACGGGACCTTGGCGCGCGTGTCGGTTTCAGCATTCTTCTCTGCAGCGAAGGCGTCCATACGGGAATCAATCTCCTACCAGTTTATCCAGCCGGTCCGCACAGCGGGAAATTCGGCCAAAGATTGCCCGTTCCATAACTGCCATCCGATGGCGAGCAGAGCGAGAGTCACGACAGCATAGCAGCCGCGCCTGATGTTCCGCTTGATCATTTCCGACTTGCTGGTCGGACGGGCATCCTTTCGCTGGCCACGGTACTGCGCCGAGTTCCGGCGACGCCGATGGCGCGAGGAGGAAGTGGATTGAATGGGACGCGGTACGGATGTCTGCTCCTTTAGTCTTTTTTGTGCCTGGCCAGCGGCGTCCAGCACTCGCCTGCACAAGAGACTCTCCCACTTGTCGGGATTGCGGTCTGGGTGCAGCCATTTGAGGAGCCACTTGCGGTGCTCCTGAAGGTCGGCAAGCGTTGCCGTAGGTGCAAGACCCATCAGTCGAAAACTGTCGGCACCAGGATGAAACAGCACCTGCTGAAGGAACATGACCGCTGCCTCACGAATTTCGCGCGAGGAGCGCGCACGCGTACGGCTCGCCCAGTCGATATCCTCATGAGAATCTGCAGCGATGCGGATCAGCTGCAAAACATCGTCAGGCAACGGTTGGGTTTGCGCTTGTCTTGCCAATAATGGCCGCTGGACCATATCGAGCGCAACATCGAGGGCCGCCCGGCGCACCATGGTCTAGCTCTTGGCGGTTATCTGTTTAGGCCCGTAACTATGATACTCATACGCGCCGTATCCATATCCGTAACCGTATCCATAGCCGGTTTGCCGGGAGTCGAACTTATTCAGCGTGGCGCCGATAATGGTCGCGCGCGTGAATTGCAGCCGCTTGAGCGCAACTTTCAGCGTGCTCCGGCGCGTCTCGTTGGCGGCAACAACCAGTAAGGTCGCTTGAGAGAGAGACGCGAGGAGAGGAGCATCCGCCAAGCCCATGATCGGCGGGCCGTCGATCAAAACAATGTCAAAGGACTGGGCAGCGAGCGTGAGCAACGACAAGAACTTGGAACCGGACAGCAACTCCGCCGGGTTAGGCGGCAACGGTCCCGAGGATATGAAAGCGACTCCCTCATAAGAGGTAAGTTGCACGACATCTTCTGGAGAATTGGCCCCCGTCAAGTAGTTGCTCAGTCCGACCTCATTGCTCAGATTGAGAATCTTATGCAACGACGAGTTTCGCAAATCCGCATCGATCAGCAGTACCTTAAGGTGGATACTGGCGAGCGAGCGCGCAATTGAAACCGTGCTGGTGCTCTTGCCTTCTGCAGGCTTGCTGCTGGTGATCAGAAGCGACTTGGGCAGGCCCTCCGAGGTCGAAAACTGAAGCCCCGTGCGCAGCGAGCGGTAGGCTTCCGCCATGCCAGAACGCGGATCGGCGAGTTCCTCCTCGACAGACGACCCAGGCTTTGGCCGGGGCACGATGCCTATGACGGATAGCCCCGTCTCCGTCTCAATGTCTTCCGGGGACTTGAAGGAGTCATCGAGATAGTCGAGCCCCACGGCTCCCGCGGCGCCGAGCATAAGGCCGAGGACGAGGGCCAAGGCGAGATTGTGAAAAAGCTTCGGAGAGCTTGGAGAATCAGGCAGTGCAGCGCGGTCGACAATGGAAACATTGTTCGTGCCAACGCCGCCGGCGATGCCGATCTCCTTGTAGCGCTGCAACAGGCCGTCATAGAGCGTACGGTTCGTATCGACTTCGCGCTGAAGGATTGTGTAGTCGATGCTGCGGTTGCGCTGGTCGACGACCTCATTCTTGGTCTGATCAAGCTGTGCAACCAACAGTTCTTCCTGCTTCTTCGAAGCTTCGTAGTTGGATTGAATGGAATCCTTGATCGCCTTGATCTCGAGCTGAGCCTGCTTATCCAGTTCTTGGATTTGGGCGCGCAACTGTGTCATCGCGGGATAGGCCGGCTTGAAGAGCGCAAGCTTCTCCTGATACGTGGCCGCGAGTTCGGCTCGAAGTTTCCGGTTCTCCTGGATTGCCGGGCTTTCGAGAATCTGTTGGAGTCCGAAGCCGTCCGTCGATTGCGCTTGCTTCCAAAGAAGTTCCTGCTTGATGCGTTCGTTACGCGCTTCCCTCAGGCGCGTATTAATTGCCTCGAGATCGGTGCCGGCCAAGCTCTTCTTGTCATCGAGATTGATGATACCCTTCTGCTCGGCATATTTCACAAGTTGGCGCTCGGATTCCTCAAGGCGAACACGCAGTTGCTGCAATCGGTCTTCAAGGAATTTGCGGGCGTAGGAGGACGCTTCGTAGCGGCGGTCAAGATTATCGGCGATGAAGACTTCGGCATAGCCGTTTGCCAACCGCTGCGCGAGCGCGGGGTTGGGATGGCTGATCGTAATATTGACAATCCGAGATCCGCGAACCGGAGAAATGCCAAGCATCAAACGGAGCTTTCCTGCCGCTCCCTGCGCCCGGGCGTCGAGTGCATCGGCGGATTCGCTATTTTCCTTGCCCCCATCCTCGGAATTGGAACCGGAGAATAGGCTCCCGATGCCTTGCCGTACCATCCCGAACAATGAGGGCGCCGCTTGCTGGTTGAAGGCAGGATCGTCCATCAAACCAAGGGTAGATACGACGCGGGAAGCAAGTGAAAGGCTGCCGAGCAATTCATATTGGGTCTGATAGAAATCTTGCCCAGTGCGCATTTCATTAGGCTGTAAGTCGCCGACTTCGACGACATTCATCGCCTCGCGCTCGATCTGGATGCTTGCCGTAGTCTGATAGATCGGTGTCTTCAGGAAGGTGATAATCGTTGCAAGAACGAGAGCGGCTATGGTCGTGCCGGCGATCAGCCACCGGTACTTGATTGCTATTCTGAGATACTTGAAGAAATCGAAGCGCGGCGCGCGTTCGACCTCAAGATCCATCGGATAGTAGGGGTAAAGGTGGCTGTCCCGACGATAGGGATCGGGGAAATTCGCGGGATCACCCGGTATGATCGCGCGCTGATTGCCTCCTCTGTCGCCCGGATTCTGTATGTTGCTGATATGGTTCATGCCGACGCGCCGTCAGAGCAGCAGCATGGTGAAGAGGCCGGAGAGGGGCAAAACCTCCTTGATATCGCGCAAGGTGGTGCGCGCCGACGACTCGTCGACCATCACGATATCGCCGGCCTGCAGCATCGGGTCATTCTGTTTGCCGCTACGAATCTTAGTGATGTCGAACCTTGCGCCCATCCGCTTGTTGTTGGCGGTTCGAAACACCATGACGCCGGAAGGATCGGCGATCACAGCCAATCCCTCGGCAAGGGCGATGGCCTGCAGCAGCGAGACCTTTCCCGTGATCGGGTAGATGCCAGGCTTGGTGACCGCACCGTCGACGGTGATCCGCTGACTGTTATACTCCTTCACAAACACCGAAACTTGCGGCGATTGCAGGTAGCTCGCTTGGAGTTTTTTTGCGATATCGCGCTCAAGTTCGGAGGCTGTGCGGCCACCGGCTTTGACGGTCTTGATCAAGGGCATCGTAATCATGCCGGAGGAACTGACTTGCGCAGTGCGGGTCAGGTCCGGGACACCGAAGACTGAGATTTCCAAAACATCCAGCGGGGCAATACGGTAGTCTTCGCTCGTCGTATCGCCATTCGGCACGTCGCTTGCCGCGAAGATCTGTTCCATCTTGGAGGCAGCGGCGGTGTTTGAAACCTGAACTGTGGAGCCACCGGCCTTTTGCGAAAAACTACTTTGCGATGGGCCCTCAAGGCTTGGTCCACCGCCACATGATGCTAGAAAAACCGAGACAAGCAGCATCACGCTTAGACGAAAGCAAGTTAAAGCCTTCAGCCAGGAGACGCTCATAATGCGGTTCCTTGAAACAGACGCCGCCAAAACGGCGCTGCTTCCGGTTTTTTCGAAGCCACAACGTGGATAGGCGCGGTTTCCTCTACTGGCGCATTCTCCAATATTTTCTCAGGCCTTGATACAACAAGTTCAGTTGCCTCGTCCAACCCCACTTCCTCGCAAGCAAGCTTGAAAACCTTCGACAATCCTGGCGGGCGACGGGTCGTGTTATGGGCATCGGAAGCGAGAATGTGAACCAGACCGTCTGCAAGCAGCTTCTGGCCCCAATATTGGGCGCGTCGGCCAAAATCCCCGGTGAGCGAGCCCGCCGTCACCTGCATCCAGACGCCCATCTTCACATAGCGCTGAATCATGCCGTAATTGGGCTCGAGCCATTCCAAGCGCTCGGGGTGGGTCAGAATAGGAACATATCCCGCGGCGATGATGTTGAAAAGCAGGTCGTCGAGGCGCTGCGGGAGTAGGGTGTGGGGAGGTTCGAAGAGGACATAGCGGCTTCCATGCAGGGTGAGGATGCGGCCGTCGCGAAGGCAGGAGAGGAAATCGGGGCGAATATGAGCATCGCTCCCCGTTACCAGTGCGAGATCGATTCCCTCGGCCTGCAGCCTGTCATTGAGATCCGCCACCCGGCGTGTGATGTCACCCGCCTCATTGTCATAGAGGCCTGGCATAAAATGTGGCGTGCAAGCCATAACGACGACCCCGTCATCGACGGCCGCGCGCGCCATGTCCAAGGCGGTTTCAATATCAGGTGCGCCGTCATCGACGCCCGGCAAAATATGGCTGTGAAGGTCAATCACGTTTCCAGCCCGGTTTTGTGGTGATCGCGGAGCTGGTCGTTCCCCCGTTCCAGCTGGCAATTTTTTGATCTTGGACCCAGACTAAGGGCACATTGAGGCGATGCAGCTTTTGGGCTCAACGTCGCGCTCCCTCTCTGGGCGTTCGCCGGTGGCTGCCGCGAGATTGATGAGATGAGCGGTGGAAGTGCTCTCCAGAGTGATGATCGGCAGGCGTGAGCGCCATAAATGCACACATAAGCCCGAAAATGACCGCCAAGGACGGCTCACGAAGGGGGTAGTCGACGATCGAATGCAGAAGGAGAAGTCCGCATGCGATCGCACTGGCGCGGCCCAATAACAGTCCTTCGGGTTTCGCTGTAGGCCGCCAAAGCCGATAAAGACCGGCCAAATACCAGGCAATGAAAGCCAGCATGATGAGAGCGGCGGGTATTCCCCCTTCCATCCATAATTCCAGCCAGTCATTGTGAGCATGATTGACATAGGCGGAAAGGATCGTCGCCGGCGTTTCATGCATCGCATAGACCGGTACAAACGTTCCAAAGCCGCTGCCGAATGGGAAATACTCCCAGGCGGCCCGCACAGTCGTATCGGAGATCAAGGTTCGGTAGTCGCTCACCGGATCAAGTTCGGCCAGGCGCAGGATTGCCACCATCCCGAACTGGCCAATCAACACCATGGCAGCGATAGCCGCGATAATCGTCCAGCGCGACTGCACTCTGCGGTGTTCCAGCCGCGTCGAACCGACCCCTAGAGTCGCCGAAGCCAATAGGGCGACCATCGCCAGGATGATGCCGGCACGAGATCCGGCTGCAGCGAGGCCAAGAATGATCGCCAAGAGCATGACCGCGGCAAAAGTTCCGACGATATACTTGTTCACGCGCCGGTCGCGGATAACGCGCAGGGCCAATGCCCAGGTTAGTGGTATCGAGCAGTAAAGGAGCGCTGCGAAGAAGTTACGATTGGCGAAGGGGCCGGTTGCCCAACCAGTGTCGCCATAAAAACTAAGGAAGCCCTTCGCCCCTTGAAATTTCTGCGCCAGTCCGAGCAAGATGCTCAGCAAGACGCATATGAGCAATATGGTCGTGACCAGCCAGCGCTCGGCGGTCTTGAGCGACAAAGCCGCCGTGAAGGCCGCAATCGGTGGGAGTATAGCCAGAAATGCGATACGCGTGGCGGGTGGACTAAGGCTGAAGGCCATCCAACCGGGCTCGACGCCGGCTGCGCGCAGGCCGTCGATCACGAACTGCCGGCCGGGAAGGGCCGACCACAAGACCGGGGGAAGCGGCAGGAGTTGAAGCAGCAGCAATGCGACCGCGAGGATTATGATCAGAAACGCCTCGCCGGCGGAACGGTTCGGCGGCGCGAATCCGAGCCGTATCAAGCCTATGGCGATGAGGGCAATGCTTAAGACCCGCAGAACCAATGCGGGGATTGGCGTCGGTTCAGACGTACCCCCAAGAGCGATAGCGATAATGACGAACGCGACTAGAGCAGTCGTCCATGCGCGTTCCGAATTTGCTATGGGATGGTCAACTCCATCAAATGCGAACGCCACGCCTCTTAATCCATGAATGGCCTCAAACCAGTGGTGGCTATGGACAGCTTACGGCGTTACAGCCGCCAGGCTCCCCAGGAAAGACCCCTGGAGACCCACTTCCCTTGTTGGCCTCATAGATCATGAAAGCGGCCGAACCGATGATGGCGCCGCCGCCCATGATGTACAATGGCGTCAAGCGATTATCATCGTCGTCATCATTGGTCGCAGTCGGCGTGACCAGAGCCGATTGTCCGAGAGCGGTGGTTTGGCCCGGTACGCATGGACCAACGTCGCTGACGGTCACAACCGAAGCCTCGGCGATATCGAAGACGCATCCCGGCTCGGCATAGACCAGCGATGCCGCACTCTCTTTGCCGACAAGGACCTGGTCGCCAGGCTTAAGCACCATGCCTTGTTTCGCGGGCTCAAAACCGTCTCCGCGATTGACGGAAACCTTGCCCTCAAGTTGTACAAGTTCGGCAGCCATTGCGCTCTGGGACACCGCAAACATTCCCAGCAACGCCACAGTCGCCAACCTTGAATTGGCAATATTTCTTATCATTGAGTGACCCCTCTTATACGACAGCTCTGTCGTCCCACGACTTGACCTAAAATCCTGCCACTCCCGCAGAATCTTGACCAAGATCACCCGCCAAAAATATAATATCGCATTTCGGCCAGATCATCCAACAAAACCTTGGCGATCCAAGTTACGTCATGCGATGTAGGATCATAATCTGAAAGTGCCGACTACTTTCGGAGAAGCATCCTCTGTCAGATAAATTAGCCGGAACCTGTGACTTAGCCGTGACTGTCGACGAATACCCGTTTCAGTTTGGGCGACATTCTCGCTGGGCGCCCGAGTAGGTCCGGTAGGTCCCGGTTTCGGCATTGAAGGACGGGTGGTCGGCCAGACACTTTTTCTTCCACGCCTCCGAACCCTTCTTAGGCCCATCGGTCGAGGCGTCTGCTTGTTCTTCGGGTTTCTTGGCGGGCGCAGCCGGCTTCGCCGGGGCGATGACCTGTGGAGGAGTCACAATAGGCTTCGAGTGATCATGGGAGAACTGTTCGAGACAGTCTTTGAGCGTGGCTTGGTAGGCCCGTCGCCACAACAATTCCTTCTTGCGATCATCTGCGGATGGTTGCGAGATGGACGCCACCGCCGCGACGGCATCGCCGGCAGGGTTGATGACAGCCTCAACTTCGGAAGCCGGCAACGTCACCTTGCGATTGGCGAGATCCCGCGCATAAGCAATGCAATAATTTCGCGGATCAGCCTTTGCGGCGGGTGCGCCGCCGATGATCAATGCAAACAAGACTAACTGGCATAGCAATGTCCCCAGCGAAAACCTCATATCACCCCCTGTCCGCACGCATGCGGGTGATCGAATCGTTATCGCCGTCGCTTAGATAAGCTTCTGAAGATCAACCCATCATTGGGGCGAAACTGCGATGCGTACAATCGCTTTCGGGAGGGTCGGTGAAAAATCGGTCGCAAGAATACGTGATGCGGGAGCCTTGAAAAACTCCCACAGTCCTGGGCTGGATGAGAAGTGGAACGAGCGTCAGTGCTCGGTCACGAATTCCTTGCTGGCCTTGTCGACATAACCGGCAGCAGGATTTCCGAATTGTGCCCAGTCCCGGACTATGTTGACCTCGATGCTGCCATTGGCAACGCGGGTCATCACAATGGAGATGACACCCTCCGACATTTGCTCAATCGCCAAATGCCTGATCTTCTCCCGCAAGACATTGTCTGTCTCGACCTGACTCATCAACTTACTCCTCACTCACCCACCAGGGCCAAAACACGCCGACCCAATCCTTGGCATTTCTACCAAGAGTTTGACTATATTCGATAAATTGAAGATTGCAAGTATATCCCCCGGTTCTCCCTGGCGTACGGCCTGGGTGAGGGACGCAAAGCCGCCTCACTGCCTTGGCAGTAAGGGCAGCAGACGGTAGATTCTGCCGGCATCATTCGAAGAGTACGGAGCAGCATGAAACTGCCGCGCGATGCGAGGCAATCTGCTTGGGTGATAGGCTGTCGTCTCCTCACCGCTATTCTTTTCACCCTATGTTTGAGTTCATCGTCCGATGCGCAAGACGATGCACCGCTCAAGGGCGTTGCTCTGGTTATTGGGGAGTCGAGCTACAAGCAGCTCCCGGCACTCGGCAATCCGGCGAATGATGCACGCGCTATCAAGGAACTTCTGGACGAGCTTGGATTCGACACGCGCGATGTTGTCGATCGCGATGCCAAGAAGCTGAGGCGCGATCTCGACAGGTTTCTCGAAGATGCGGAAGGTGCTGATATCGCTCTCGTCTATTATTCCGGACACGGGATCGAAGCGGGTGGAGAGAATTGGCTCGTACCCAATGATGCGGACGTTTCGTCGCTTGCGAAGGCGGATGAAAGCCTGATTGCCGTCTCTGACATTCTGCAGCGCCTGCAAGAGACTGTACCCTTGTCGATCATCCTGCTCGATGCCTGCCGCTCGAATCCGTTCCCGCGCGACGGCGTGCTGAAGTCGCGAAACGCTGCAGCTCCCTTGCCTGTCGCATCAGGTGGTTTAGGCGTGCCGACCCGCGGAGTGTTGATCGAAGAGAGCGCGAGTTCGAAAGCCGGATCGGGAACGGTGCTCGGCTTTGCGGCCGATCCCGGACAGGTTGCCCTCGATGGGCCTGAGGACGGGAACAGCCCCTATACGGCGGCCATCCTGAAGCACCTCGGCGCGACGGGGTTCGATTTCGGCGACGTGATGACGCTGGTCGCCGAGGAAGTCTATGTCGAGACGCAAGGTCGCCAGCGACCGTGGACCAACCAGAACCTCAGACAATTCCTCTATTTTGGCGTCGCCGCCAAAGAAAAAGAAGATGGCGACGAAGCGTCGATACGCGGCGAGCGGCGAAAGCTGCTTCTCACCATCGCCGCGACGCCGGCCGAAACCAAAGGGCTGGTCGAAAGACTGGCAAGGCATGATGACGTGCCGCTGGGCGCACTCTTCGGCATGCTCAAGGTTTTGGGCGTTGAAGGCAATGATGATCCCGAAGAGACCGAGAAGCGGCTCGTCGCCGGCACGGAAAAGCTGAAAAACCTTCTGGCGGAGCGCCAGGCCCTTCACCTGTCAGATCCCGAACTCCAGCGGCTTTCGGAGCTTGCCGATCATGCGGTCGCCGAGGGGGCGATCACGACCGCTCTCGACCTCCACAAGCAGGTTAAGACACGCATCGCCTCGCTCTCCGAGACTGTCGATACTGCGGAAGCCGCGCTGAAGGCGAGACGTCTCGAATTCGCGCAAGCCTTTGCCAAGAGCGCTGAAACCTCCGTCATCGCCTTCGATTTCCGCGCAGCGGCCGAGGACTACCGCTCTGCCTTCGAGCAGGCGCAGAAGTGGGATGACGCGCTGGCCATCGGTTACAAGATCGGCGAAGGCAATGCGCTCAAGTCGTTCGGCGATTATTCCGGTGACAACGCCGTGCTCGCGCAGGCGATTTCGGCACTCAAGGAAGCGGCCGATCTCGCTCAGCGATCATCCCGATCGGATGATTGGGCTCTCGCCCAGAACGACATCGGAACCGCGTATTACTTGCTCGGCAGACGTGACGGATCAGATCAGCATCTGGAGAGTGCAATTGCAGCCTATGAGGCTGCTCTCACTATCCGGCAGCGCACTGCGAATGCCGAAAACTGGGCCACGACCACTGAGAATCTCGGCGTTGCGCTTGTTGCTCTCAGCGTTCATTCCGGCAATCGCGATGATCTCCAGCGCGCCATCGCCATACTTCAGGCGGCCCGCGACGCCCGCACGCGCGATGCCGATCCGATGGCCTGGGCCTCCGTCGAAGGAAATCTCGCTGCGGCGCTCTTGCAGCTCGGGGTGCGGGAGGCGGGCGTTACCACGCTCGAACAGGCAGTTGCGTCACTCCAGGCAGCGATCGATACATGGCCGCGCGAGCGGGCCCCTTTGCAATGGGCTTCGTTGCAGAACAATCTTGGCATTGCGCTTCGAAGTCTCGGCAAGCGGCAGCCCGGAACCGCGGCATTCGAGCAGGCTGTGAAGGCCTATGAGGCGGCTTTCGGGGAGCGCACCCGCGAGCGCGTTCCTTTGCTGTGGGCCGCGACACAAAATAATCTTGGTGTCGCCCTGCAAAATCTGGGCGAACGGCAAGAGGGCGGCGAGGCCTATCGAAAGGCAATCGCAGCTCATGAGGCAGCGCTGTCCGAGCTTACCCGCGAGCGGGCGCCGCTCGACTGGGCAACAACGCAAACCAATATCGGCAATGCGCTTCTTGCCCTGGGAGAGCGGGAAGACGACACGTTGATCATCAGCCGAGCGTTGGCCGCCTATGAAGCAGCTCTCCTCGAATTGACCCGCGAACATGTGCCATTGCTGTGGGCCTCCGCCCAGAATAGCCGGGCTTCGGCATTCCGTGCGCTCGGCCGGCGCGAGCAGGGCACCGAAAACCTTTCGAAGGCGGTTGATGCCTATCGCCTGGCCCTTCAGGAAACGACGAAATCGCGCTCTCCCCTCGACTGGGCGAAGACCGAGGACAATCTCGGCATGACGCTCTTCGAGCTTGGAAGCCGGACAAGGGACAAGGCGCAGCTTCTGGAAGGAAAGCAGGCGGTCGAGGAAGCGTGGAATGTCTTGAGATCGGCGGGCTACAAGCAGTATGATGACTACTTCAGCAAGTCGGTGGCACGCTTCGATCGCGCAATCGCCGCGCTGAAATAGCCCGCGGTCTCGCGCATAGACTTCCTCCTTGGGCTCTTGCTTTCAACTTCTGCTCCTGGCGCCATCGCCGCCAAGGACATGCGGCTGCGCCAGCGTTCAAATCGATCCGTTCACAGATTTGTTTCCCCTCTCCCCTTGCGGGAGAGGGTGGCATGCGCAGCATGCCGGGTGAGGGGGCGTTGCCGCTCGTCAATCTCCCTCACGTTGCACCACCCCCTCATCCGGCTCGGGCTTCGCCCGCGCCACCTTCTCCCGCAAGGGGAGAAGGAAGAGGGGGTGGGCGAAAAATGGTGCTTTACATAGTTCTAGTTATGTTCTATTGAG
>JAXMCQ010000005.1:0-255126 GCA_046349315.1 Hyphomicrobiales bacterium
AAGGGCATGCGCAAGCTTGCCGACAAATTCCTGATCGAGCAGGCGATGAAGGTTCTCAAAGGCCGCGCTCGCATCAAGCGCACCATGTGGTCGCGCCGCGCGCAGGAATATGAAGCGAAGATCAATTCCGGCGATCTCATTGCAGTGGCCGAGGTCGTGCGCGACCTCTACCGATCCGAGCGCCAGCCCGAGCAGTCCTATTCCGAGCGCCAGCTCTATGAACAGGCACTCGAGCGCATGGCCCGCGAATATGCCGCGGTCCGCCGCATCGACGATGATGCGGCTTCCAAGGAACTCGAGGAGTTCCTGTCGAAGAACGCCAAGCGCGCCAGTGAAAAGGCCGAAGCCGAGGTTCCCGCCGAACAGGCGGCCTGATCGACGCAACATCGATTACTGCAAAAGGGCCCGGAAATTTCCGGGCCCTTTTTCGTTTGAATGAGTTTTCTCTCGTGCAGCCGATTTAATCGGGGAGCCGCGTTAAATCGTCAGTGACCACATCATCGAAGATGCTGTTCACCGTGATCGCCTCGCGCAGGTCCACGCCCCGCAGATCGCAGCCCCGCAAGGTCGCGCCGGTCAGGTTGGCGCCGCGCATATCCGCTTCACGAAAATTCGATTTCGTCAGATTTGCCGTCGAAAAATTGGCCCTTTGCAGATTGCAACGGCTGAAATCGGCGCCGATCGCTTGCGCCGACCATAATACGGCACCTTGCAGATTGGCGCCGGCGAGGTGCGCGCCATCGAGCACGGCATAGCCGAAATCGGCGACGGAGAGATCAAGCCCGGTGAGGTCGGCCTTGGCGAGATTGCGACCATTGAAGCTGAGCTTCGCGCCAGACGCCCGCGCCCTTTCGACTTCCGTCTGGAAATCCGTCGTCATGACGCTCCCCTTGCAACCGGCATCGCAACGCGATGCCGGCCAAGTTTGTTCCGAGGAGCTAGGCGAGCGGCACCTTCACCCAGTAGCGCTTGCGATAGCCCCGGCCGAAATCAACCTCGATCGCCCGGCGGGCCACGAGTATTGCCGTCCCGCCCGTGACTTCATAACCAATTTCGGTCGAGTCCGGCACAGTCGAGAAGGATAGCGGCATGTTGCCCGAAGCACCCCAGCGCGACAATTGGCGGCTGAACTCGACAGCCAGCGCGCGTTCGTAACTATCGGGCTCGGGACCGACATCGTGCATGTTCGCGCCGCTGGGCAATGGCGGTGTCGGCAGCATGCTGCGGGCGCGCTCGCTGAGCGCATCGACAGTTTGCAGGGACGAGTGGACATTGGTGATGGTACCGTCATTGTCGACGGTCACTCGCAGGGCGCCGCTATCCTGCGAAATGATCGGAATGCCATTCACCATTTGCCGGAACTGCACGCTGGTGCTGGTCACGCTCGGCTCGATGCGTTCTCCGGATCCATTATCGGTTCCGCCGGCATCCCATGAGGACAGCACGCGATCGAGAACGAGCGAGCCGTTATCGTCGAGCCCGAACTTGCTGACCGCCGACTCGGCGATCGAAACTGCATTATCGCTCGCGAGCGCCTCGCGGTTTTCATAATTGACAGCGGCGAGCTTCGCATCGACCGAACCATTTGCGCCGAATGCGAGATACTGATCGGCCGAACCCGCACCATAGCTCCCATCGGCGGAAGCGCTTGCCTCCGGCACGGCGAGCTCAAACTTGTCGGCAAGTGCGCGGAATTGCGATGAAGACAGATTGGCGGGCTTCAATTGCGCGACAAGGCCATTGGCCGGTAGCTCGGTGAGCAGCGGCCGAGCGGACGCCGACGCGTAGTACCAGCGCCACCACCAATAATCATGGCTAACTGCACCGCTGTAGAAATTGCGCTCGTTGTAGAGGCGGTTCTGTGCGTCCGCCGCCGACGAGCCGCAGGCCGTGCAGGACGGCGCCTGGTCATGCGCAATGCGCCAGCTCGCATCGAGCCACGCCTGGCTGAAGGATTTGTTCTTGCGCCACTCCTCCCAGAAGAAGCGGCCGTAATTTGCGTTGTCCCAGCTCGTCGTCTCGTATCCGAACAGCATCCGGAATCCGAGATTGGCCGGCTGCCAGGTGCGGATCGGCGAGTGTCCGTCGAGCACGCGGCAGGAGAGGCATGTCGACCAGAATATGTATCTGACATGCTCATTGCCGAGACGCATGTTGCTGGAAATCGCGGTGCAGTCATTGCCCGCCCAGGCCGAACCCATCGGCGCGTAGAACACGCCGTTTCCGTCCATGCCGCCATGGCCCGAATGATAGGCAACGCAGACGGCATCCATGCCGTAAGTATCTTGCCAATTATCGTATTGCTCGTAATAGGCCCACACGCGGACTCCGGCATCCTGGTACCAGAAGTTTGGCGCGGTGAATTGGCGGACATAGGCGAGGAAGCCGTCGGCATCATCATGCGTCAGGCTCAGGCCGCCGACATCGCAGAAGGTTTCCATGCTGAAGGCGCCATACATATTGGCGCCGCCTCGCACGGCCGCCACACCTGTTTCCGCCGCCGGATTGTCGGAAGCGGTGGTACTTTCACTCGAACAGTTGCAATTGCCGGCCTGCGGCGGAACCTGGGTCGGCGTTGATGATCCCATGTGAGTCTCCTCCCCTAAATGCCTCGATGGGCATTTCAATGAAAAATGAAACGTCGCCGTCGCGGCTCTCAGAAAACGTAGAGTTCCTTGATGACTCCGTTCTCGACGCGAAGATTGCACGGCGACTTGCTCGCCTTCGCCGAACCGAGAGCGGTGAACATGCCAAGGAACACGCTGTCGCTCTCATTCGACAGCTTGCGCCAGCCGATACCATCGATGTAGGCCGCGCCGTTGCGGTCCTCATTGATGGTCCAGAGACCGGTAATCAGCTTCTTCTCGATCCAGGTCGTATCAACAATCTGCTTTGGTACTTCGACGGCCCACATCCGGGCATCGATGCCGCACTCGCCATAGGCGATCTTGAAGAAGCCCTTGTCGCCCCAGCTTGTGTCCCAGCTGTTCTTGCAGATCCAGGCTTGCGCGGCATCGTCATAGCCTACACAGCAGACGCAATGACCGCCGGCCAGATTGCCTTGCACATGGCGATAGACGCCGGTCTTGTAGGCGAAGAAATCATCATAGACGCTGAAGCACGCCGCGAGCGGACCGTTGCTCGAGAGCCATTCCTTCATCGCGGCGGGGCTCGCGATCTCGCTCCAGGCGGTGATCTTGAACACCCTGTTCTGCCAATCCGTGCAGAGATTGGAGCAGGCCTGGTCGCCGGGTGTGTAAGGGTAGCAGGCCTCGTCACTCACCCCGATCGACTTGATCGCATCGAGTGCTGGCGGCACCCACCAGCCATTATTGCAGCGCCGCCCCTGATTGCGGGCGTGGCAATAGAAAAGATGCGCTTCCGAAAGGTCGATGGCGAGATTGGGTTGGTCCCGCTTGAAACGCACCGTTCCTTCGACCGTTGAAATCGAGCCGAAGGCTACGCACGAGCCGCAGGTCGCCTGATTCTTGATGGGCGTGATGTAGTTCTTGCCGCCGACATTGCGCAGGTCGAAAGCGGCAGGAGCGCCCGCCGCAGGCGCTTTCGCGGCCGCGAGATTGGCCTTGGCCGCCTGTTCCGCCTGCTGGAGCGAAGCTTCACCAGGCCCCGGCACATAGCCGAGATAGAGAGAGCGTTCTTCGCGGCTCAGCGCGGTCAGAAAGTTCGGTTGCGCTTGCCAGCCTGCATCATACTTTTTGATTGCAGTTTCGACGGCCTGAACCTGAATAGTCATAGGTCTCCCCTTCCTGAAGAAAGTCTTCAAGACTGCCAGCTCAACGATTACAGGGCGCAGCCAAGTAATCGCGCGCCCGTACCAGGCGCGATGTGTTGGATAAAATTATTATTATCTGGCGAGTTTGCTCTCTAAGCCGTCAAAAAAGTGAGGGCATAAGCTTGACGACAGCGGAGCTTTGACGTTGAGGATGGCATGAATACTGTGACTCCGCCGTGACACCTCAACGTAAAATAGCGGATCAGCGCAGGCCTTTCTCGATCGGGGGCTTGCGTATATAACGTCCGGCGCCGACCCCGTAGCTCAGCTGGACAGAGCATCAGTTTCCTAAACTGAGGGTCACGTGTTCGAATCACGTCGGGGTCGCCACTTCATCGGCGATATGAAAAACTCCCCGGCATGCCTGCCAGGGAGCCAAAATCGTAGGGTCCTATTGAGTTAGGATTTCGGCTTCACTTTCGCATAGACGTAGTAGCATTCCTCGCCGAGGCCGGTGTAGCGGCACTCGACATAGTAGTCCTTCTTCCGCATGAGCTTGCTGTCCTTGACCTTGATCCGCTCAAGCTTGTTGCTGCCCTTCGGCCGCATATAGACGTAATGGCAGTCCTGCCCGACCGCCGTGTAGGAACACTCGACCCAATAGCCGAGCTTCTGCTTCAGCGTTACATTTGGACTGGCCTGGAGCCGCTTCACTTTCATATCTTCGCCGAGCGCCGGGGCCGAAATCACCGCCGCAGACATCATGGCAAGAGAAAATGCAGTCACGAATTGCTTGTTCATCGACATGTTCCGTCCACTGATTGAGAAGCACGAAGCCGCAGCCCCGAGGGCCGACAGCTCCTGCGTGAAGTTTGCCAACAAGCGTGCGGCCTTGGCAAGGACTTAGGGAGGCAATTGTCGACCGCCGGACGCAAGAAACTACCCACCATTGCGGGTTTCGCTGCCGATAGCGTATGTTTCCCGAGGGCAGCGGAGAAGTAGGCCATGATTCGCCTGCTCAAGGGTGACTGCCCGTCTCCACTGCCCGGAAATGGGATCGATCCCGCGGTTCCCGTGTGATCCGCGCGATCAGGAGGATATTGGCCATGAATTCCAAGAATACGATCATTGGCGTGATCGTCGTCATCGTCCTGCTGCTCATCATCGGTTGGGCTGCCGGCTGGTTCGGCGGTAAGCAAGCGGCACCGCCGCCGGCTACAACGACCGAGCAGCCTGCCCCGTCGACGACAGATCAGGGCACCACGACCAATCAGGGCGGCACCACCACCCAGCCGTCGACAGGCACCGGCACCACGCAGCAATAATTTCGGCTCGCCGCACCGGCGCGTCCCGGTGCGGCGAACTCCCATCCTGTTCGAGCGTGGAACTTTCCCGACCGCCGGTCGCTTTTGGGATCATCTGCCGCAAGGAGACGATCCATGAGCGACGACAAGAACAAAATCGGCGAACCCGACCGCAGCAAGGTCTCGGCTTCCGAGCCTTATGAAATCTCATACATCGCGTCAAAATTCGCTTTGTCGATGGATGAGGCCCGCGACCTCGTCGCTAAACATGGCCCCTCGCGCGAAGCGGTCGAGGCCGCAGCCGCGAGATTGACGAAGAGCGCCCGCAAAACAGCCTAAGCAATGTCGACCGAGGCGGGCACCTCCGGCGATACCGCGCGGTCATCGGCGTCCAGTCCGAGCGCCGGGGCGTGGTGGCGCCTTCTCACCGACACAGTCGCGGCGTGGAGTGACGACTATGCCTCAAGCATGGGCGCGGCGATCGCCTATTACACGCTGTTCTCGATCGCCCCGCTTCTTGTGATCGTGACGGCGGTTGCCGGCTTCCTCTTCGGCTACCAGGCGGTGAATGGCGAGCTCTACGGCCAGCTCAGGGGACTCGTGGGGTCCAATGGCGCTGAGGCCATCCAAGCCCTGGTCAAGAGCGTGAGCGAGCCGGCCGAGGGCATCGCCGCAATAATCATAAGCAGCGTCCTGATGGTGATCGGCGCGACCGGTGTATTCTCGGAGCTTCAATCAGCGCTCGATCGCATCTGGGAGGTGCCGCGCCGCGAACGCAGCAGCACATGGATGGAGCTCGTACGCACCCGGATTCTCGCCTTCGGCATGGTCCTCTCCCTGGCTTTCCTGCTGCTGGTGTCGCTTATTGTCAGCACGGCGATCGCAGCGGTTGGGGTAATCTGGGATGTCTGGCTCGGCCATTGGGAGATCGTTCTGCAACTCGTCAATCTGTTGTCGGGTCTCGTCATCTTCACTGTCGTCTTCGCACTCATATTCCGGTTTCTTCCGCGCGTCACGATCGGCTGGCGCGACGTTTGGCTTGGAGCGTTGATTACTTCGCTGCTCTTCGTTGCTGGCAAGTTCCTGATTGGCCTTTATATCGGCAAGAGCGGAATTGTATCAGGCTTTGGTGCGGCTGGATCTTTGGTAACATTGCTAATTTGGGTTTATTACTCGGCGCAGATCTTTCTCTTGGGCGCCGAATTCACCTGGATCTATGCCCACCGCTACGGGTCGCTGCGGAATAAGAACGCCGCCAGTCGCGGCTAGGTGCTTGAAGCGTGGGGATGAGGAAGAGCTTCTTCCTCGACATGCGGCTTGGGCGGTGACGCGGAGAGGAATTCACCAAACCCGGTGAGGCCATCGAAGTGGTCGCAAAACACCTTCACGCAGACGAGAAGCGGCACCGCGATCACCGCACCGACAATGCCCCACATCCAGCTCCACAAGGCAAGAGCGATGAGGATCGCTACCGAATTGAGCTCCAGCCGGCGCCCTATAATGATCGGCGTCAGGAACTGGCCCTCGGCGATGTGCAGGCCAAGGTAAAGCAACGGCGGTATCAGAGCCTGACCCAGCGTGTTGAATGACAACAGCGCCACGATGGCGATCATGCCGAGGCCGATCAAAGCGCCGACATAGGGAATGAAATTAAGAATGGCCGCAGCAACGCCCCACAGCACCGGGTTTGGCATGCCGGTCACCGCCATTGCCACCGCCACGAGGGCTCCGAGCGCACAATTGATGAGCGTAATCGTCAAAAGATAACGAGAGACGACGCTCTCGATGTCATAGACAACGCGCAGCGCTTTCTTCTTGTCGCTAAGGCGCGGCATGACGGAGATGAGTTTCTCGTAGAAAAGGGTGCCTGATGACAAAAGAAACAGCAACAGCACGATGGTGAGGCCAAGCGTGGTCAGACTGCCGGCTACATTATCGGCCGCGCGAGACAGGAGTCCCGGCTGCTGCACCACCACCTTCTGTACTGTTGGAGATCCGCCTTCGGTGAGGTTTTCGACCTGTTCGGACGCTGCTACCACCGCATCGACTGGCGAACGCAAAGACGACAGCTTGCGCGAAAGATCCTGGCCGATTTCCGGTGCTATATCGAGCCAATGCGTCACTGGGCCGCTCAGGAAGTACAGCCCGGAGCCGAAAACACCGATAACCCCGGCGACCAGCACCATGGCCGAGATCGTCGCCGCAACGCCCCGCCGCTCAAAATAGCGCACGATCGGCCGTAAAGTGAGTGCAAGTAAAAAGGCAAGCGTCAGCGGCAGTAGAAGGTCGCGCGCGAAATAGGCGACAACGCCGCCAAGCACGATGACGATGAACATGACGGCGCGGCGGATGACCCGGAGATGGCGTTCCTGGCGCTCCAGCATCTCTGCCGGCGACGGGGGATCGGTATCGGCTTTGTGGGCTTGGGCCATGCACGTCTCCAGCCGTGGCGCGCACACTGCACCCTCTCGGCCATCCGTGCAAAATTCGTGAGGTCGCGAAAAGTTCCGACGATTGAATCAGGACGGCAATCGGCCGTCCGGCGTCAGCCCATCTACCGCCTTCGGCAGGTCGCGCGACAGACGCGACAGGATTTCTTCGCGCGACAGCCCAGTCCGATTGGCAAGATCGCTAAGGACATCGCCGCCGATCGCGGTCTCGAGCTGGTTCGTGGAGACCGGCTGATTCGGCCCTTTGCCCACCCAGGAATCGGCCAAATCGCCGTGGCCTGCCTGTTTGAACTGGTCGACCAGACCGCCAAGGCCTTCATTCAGGACGTTGCCGGCGCTACCGGCTGCATCGCCAAGCTTGCCGAGGACATTACGAACGCCATCTTGCATGGGATCGCCGGTCGGGCCCTTGTTCTTGAAAGAATTGAACATTTCGGCAATTTTTTCGCGGTTCTGATATCCCGCTACGGCGAGCAAACCCAGCAGCGCGACCATTGAGGGTGTTCCACGAGCCATTCCAGCCTCCTTCTTGCCTCATGCATCTATCGTTCGAAGATAGACTTACTTCTGAAACATGGCATTCTGGTGAGGGATTTGACGACTGGCTGGAGGGCTGATCCATGGGCATTATCTGGACCATCATTATCGGGTTTGTTGCGGGCGTCGTGGCAAAGTTCATCATGCCGGGGCCGAATGAGCCTTCCGGCTTCATCATGACGACGATCCTCGGCATTGTTGGCGCGGTGGTTGCGACCTTCCTCGGGCAAGCGGTCGGCTGGTACAATGCCGGCGAGGGTGCGGGCTTTATCGGCGCCATTGTTGGGGCGATCATCGTGCTTTTCGTCTGGGGCTTGATCCAGAAGAACAAGGCCGCCTGACCTAGACCACAGGTGTAGGTGCCAAGACCTTGAGCGCTCCAGGCATGATCCTGTAGCGCAAGGGTGGCTGCATGACCTGCACCTCCCCGTCGAGCGCGACGGGAATCCGGCTGGTGCGTGAGCGAACTTCGAAGGCAAGCGTCTCGAGCAGATCAAGTTCCTGGGCGGTTTTGCCGAGGCCTAGAAGTGCGCGCAAGATGAGCAGGACAAAAGCCAACCGGCTCTGCGAACGCACGACATAGACATGCAATCGTCCGAGATCGAGCTGATGGCGACGGCCCAGCGAAAAAAGGCGAAGGTCATATTCATTGTTGCCGACGAACAGCACAGGCGTGCGATAGGGCCGCGCAGATCCTTCGGCCGTCATGGTCAGGCGGCGAAACGGAAAGCGCTTGAGCGCCCGCAAGCCCGCGAGCGCCATGGCCGGCCATTTGCCCAGGCCGGAAGCACCGCGCCGCCGGTCGCGATCGGCGACCATGTAGGGATAGACGCCGACCGATGAATTGTTGACGAAGATCGCGCCATTGACCGAGCCGAGATCGACACTGCGAACCTGCTTATGCGCGATGACGTCGATGGCCCGCTCGATGTCGAATGGCAGGCTGAGATCACGCGCGAAATGATTGAGCGTTCCCATCGGCAGAATGCCCATCGGCACTGAACTGCCGGCAAGGACGTTGGCGACCGAGCGGATCGTGCCGTCGCCGCCGCCGACCACGACCGCATCCAACTCGCCCTTTTCGCCCCGGTCACGCGCCTTGAGCGCGGCTTCCGCGATCTCGTCGCCTTGCGCGGCGATGATCTCCGCTTCGATGCCATGGCGCTCGAATCCAGCTTCAACCGTGTGCAGCAGCGCGTCCAACCCGCCAATGCTCACGGAGCCGGCAGCCTTATTGATGATAACCGCGACACGCATGAGCAAATGAAATGGGGGATGGCGGTGACGGGTGCAACACTCAAACCAAGGCTGAGATTCGCGCCCTGATCGCGGGCCTGTCTTCGAACCGCGTCATGTCGGTGCATACCGCACCGAATTCAGCGAGCACGGCAAAGGCCTGACTAAGCGAGATTTTGCCCGCGCTGATTTGCTCGTAGATGAAGCTTTGGAGATCTTTGGCAGACATCGCATCGAAACGAGCGAATGGCAACAAAGTTCCAGTCTCACGCGTGTCGGCGCAAGCGCATTTCCTGCCAGCGCCGGTAAGGCCATGCCGGAAGCCGGATGAGGCACCAGCCGAAAAGAAAGCCCAAAATGCCGCAAATCAAGCCCTCGAAGGTGGTCGGAACCGCCGGGCGAAAATCCTCCACCGTCGCTGCCAGAAGGTCGCCGTCGGCGTAGCTGAAAAAGCCGGCCAATCGACCAAAGGGATCGGGCGTTTCAAGCTCTTCCCGGCTCGCCTCCAGGTTCTGTAGCCGATCGATGTTGATCGAAGCGTCTTCACCGCGGCGGCGCACCAGATCGTCATTGCTGGCAGCGAGAGCAGCCATGGCTTGATCGCGGGTCAGATTGTTGCTCGCTGCATCGGCATCGAACCGTCCGACGATGACCGCGACTTCATCGATCGCGCCGCCAAGCCGCTGTGTGTATTGCTGGACGAGTTCTGGCAATTGCGCTGCCAGAATCGCCCCCAGAAGCCCGACCGCCAGCGACACTGTCCGAATGATCATGAATGATACCCCTAGAGGGTGAAGACCTGCCCTGTCGATGGGTTCCAGGAAAGGGGATGCATTCGAACGATGGCCATCCAGATGGTCTTAACCGCGAATCGATGACGGTCAGATGCCTGTCGCACAAGGGCTTATACTGATGATGCTGCCAGGGAGAGAGGCCATGAACCCAGTGATTGCATCCGATCGCCTGCCGCGTCTCAACGTGTGGGGCGACGACGACAAGACCGTGAATTGGAAAGGTGCTTTCGCCACCTGTGGTGGCAATGGCGCGACTGCGTCCTCGACAATCGTCTATGAGATCGAGCCGGGCCATCGTCTTGGCTGGCACACCGATGCAACCGAAGAGACACAATACATCATCGCCGGCTCGGGAACGCTGTTTCTCGAGGACGGGTCGAAACACGCGGTCGGCCCCGGCAGCGTATTCGTGTTGCCGACGCCCATGCGCCATGACCTTGCCAATACGGGCAAGGAGACATTGCGCGCCGTCGCCTTCTTTGCCGCCGCGATGTTCACGCAGACCTTCGACAATGTCATGATGCCGCCGAAGACGCATGTCCTCGGCTCGCCAAATCGCGAGGGCTAAGGCCTATCAGCGGGCATGCAACATGGTTAAGCTCGGCGATCGAGAGATTCGGTCCAACGCCGGGAATGAGCCATGGGTCGGCGCTTCTGGAGATTGCCGTGGTATCTTGGCGTGTTAATGCTCGGAGGCTGCGAAGTCTTCGAGGCGACTAATACTGGCAGAGGCACCAATACCGCGCCTGGCCCAAGCACAACTACCACCGATGCCGGTCCCCGTACGTCGACCGGCACCAAGCCTCCCACGGCAACTGATACCGAACCTCCTACGACGACACCCGCCAAACCGCGCACGAAGACTCCTTCCAAACCCCGCAAGCCGCCCGAAACCAAACCTCAGCCGCCATCTCCTGCACCGTCGTCCTCCCAAATCATCTCGCAAAAGCCGATGAACGTCGTCGCCGCCTGCCTGGCCGAGCGCTGGGGGACAGCCTTCCCGAACCTCATAGTCGCCCCCGCAGGCAAAGGTGTTCGTGTGAGCGTCAGTTCCGAGGAGGGTACGAATCTGCTCTTCGAGGCGCAAATCCAGCCCAGTGGAAAAGGATCAAAGATCATTCTTGGCAACCTCGCTTCGAACAAGGAACCACTGATCGACCAGGCAGTCCGAGACGCAAAATCCTGCGCGGCCTAAGTTCGATATGCGATCGCCAAATGTGGAGTTTCCATGGCTGATTTGAAGGAGCCGCTCGACCGCCGCGCTATCCTGGGCCTTGTCGCCATGGCGCTCGCGGTCTTGGTGATTGCTAATGACTTCACCGCGCTCTCGGTTGCATTGCCGGCAATCGAAGCCGAGTTCGGCGCCGACGTCACTACCGTGCAATGGGTCATCAATGGCTATGCACTGGTCTTCGGCGTCCTGATCGTAACCGGCGGCCGGCTTGCCGATATGTTTGGACGCCGCAAGGTCTTCTTCATCGGCACGGCGATCTTTTCGATTTTCTCGCTTCTCGGTGGCCTCGCGCCCAATATCTGGATCCTGCTCCTTTCGCGCGGTGCCATGGGCATAGGCGGCGCTTTGATGTGGCCGGCAATCCTCGGCATGACTTACGCGTTGCTGCCGAAGAGCCGCGCCGGATTGGCAGGCGGTCTCATCCTTGGCGCGGCGGGCCTCGGCAATGCCGTCGGCCCGTTGCTCGGCGGAACATTGACCGACGCCTTGAGCTGGCGGTGGATATTCTTCCTGAACCTGCCCATTGCCGGCTTTGCGGTCCTGGTCACATTGCGCGTCGTCGCCAAGGACGGCCCAAACTCGGCCAATCACCGCATCGACTATGCTGGCGTAACAGCTCTCTCGGTCGGCCTGTTCGCGCTTCTGCTCGCGCTCGATGAGGGAGCCACGCGCGGCTGGCTCGATCCCATGATCGTCGGCCTCTTCATTCTCGCTGCTGCATCGCTTGTGGTTTTCGCCATGATCGAGCGCAGGGCCGGCGCGCATGCGTTGGTCCCAGCCGATGTCCTCACCAATCGCGCCTTCGTCGCGGCCTGCCTGACGACGCTCCTCATGTCGGCGATCTTCTTCGCTGCCTTGCTCTATCTGCCGCAATTCATGACCAAACAATTGAGCTTTTCGGCCGTCGGCTCCGGCGCGGGCCTCCTGCCAATGATGGGAATCTATGCGATCGTCTCCTTCATTGCCGGGCCTCTCTATGAACGGCTTGGCGCCAAGATCGTCGTCTCGGCCGGCGCCGCCTTTCTTGCCGCCGGCATGTATCTCTTGAGCAGGATTGACGTCACCAGCAGCTACAACGACATGATACTCGGCATGGTCGTTCTGGGCGTCGGCGTTGGCTTGTTTTACTCCTCGATCACCACCGCCGCCGTCACGGCACTTGGCGAAGCGCGCACCAGCCTTGCCGGCGGCCTTGTCTACATGTGCCAGATCGCCGGCGGCTCGATCGGCCTCGGCCTCAATACCGCCATCGCGATCACCGCGCCATCGCTTGTAAACGGCATCGGCCGGGCGTTCCTCGTCGATGCGGTCCTTGCGGTTTGCGGTCTTGCCGTCGCCATTCTCTATGTCGGAGGAAGGATTGGCGGCATGCCAGCGCCATCCCAAAGGGCTAAATCAGGGGCGACGGGTTAGTTGATCGGCCCGTTTCGGTGGCTATGGCGCCTGTGCTAGACCGCTCGCAGCAACCACCGGCAAATGGGACTGATATGACCACTCTTTCCGGCGACATTCCTGCCTTTGCAAAGAATGCCATCAACCTCGCCTCCCCGCGCCTCGGCGCCAAAGTTCTTTATGCAACGGATGATTTCTTCGCCGACAAAGCGCGCATGCTCCAGGACGGCCCGGCACAGTTTGATCCCGACAAGTATGACGACAATGGCAAATACATGGATGGTTGGGAATCCAAGCGCCGGCGCCAGGGCGGACACGACTACTGTATCGTGAAGCTCGGCGCGCGCGGCGTGATCCGCGGCGTCGATATCGATACCAGCCACTTCACAGGCAATTACCCGCCGGCCGCCTCACTCGAGGCTTGCGTGAGCGATGGCGATCCCGGCGACAGCGCGCGCTGGACGGAGATACTTCCCGCCGTCCCGCTTGGGCCTTCCGCGCACCACTATCATGCGATCGCCAATAGTGAATCCTGGACGCATCTGCGCCTGCATATCTATCCCGATGGCGGCGTGGCGCGCTTGCGGGTCTATGGCGAGCCCGTGCCGTCTTGGGAAGGTAAGGATCGCAGTGCGTTGCAGGAATTGTCGCTCGCCAATAATGGCGGCCGCATCATCGCCTATAACAATGCGCATTATGGTTCGGTCTGGACACTGTTGACCTCGGGCCGCGGCATCAACATGGGCGATGGCTGGGAGACTCGGCGCCGCCGCGAGCCCGGCAATGACTGGATCATTATCAGGCTCGGCGCACCGGGCATTGTTGAAAAGATCGAAGTCGATACCTGCCACTACAAGGGCAACTATCCGGACCGTTGTTCATTGCAAGCAGCGCTTGTCGGCGCTGCTGCCGACAAATCAATCGTCACCGAAGCGATGTTCTGGCCTGAACTCATGGGTGAGAAGAAGCTCGAAGCCGATCGCATTCACACGTTTAGTGCAGACGCGATAGGGAAGCTTGGCCCTGTCAATCACGTGAAGCTCAACATATTCCCGGATGGCGGCGTGTCGCGGTTGCGCATTTTCGGCAAACTCGCGTGAATCGGCTCAAGCCGAGTATCTTGACGTCCAAGGCCTTCGCGCCTTTTGGCGATGTCGTGGCCATCGATTCCGCACAGCACTACCCGATCAATCAGGGCTTTGCCGAGCGCTATAATGATCTCGCCCATATCGACGTCGAAGCCGAGCAAGGCTCGGTCAATGTCTCGATCGTCACCGCGGAGCCGAGGCCGACCCCGATCGACATCAGGTTGATGGAGCGCCATCCGCTCGGAAGTCAGATCTTCTATCCACTGCAGGACCGCGACTGGCTCGTGGTGGTCGCCGAGAACCTTCTCAATATCGCTTCATTCCGCGCCTTTCGCGCCACAGGCCGGCAGGGGGTGAATTATGCCCGCAATGTCTGGCACCATCCGCTGCTTGTACTCGATCGCACGAGCCGCTTCTTGGTGATTGACCGCAAGGGGCCCGGCAACAATCTTGAAGAAGTCTGGTTCGACGAAGGCGTTGAGATCGTCGTCACGCCGTGAAATTGGCATGCCAATGCCGGGCAATGTCGATACGCCGCGGCACCCAGACCCGGTCATGGCCCTGCACATGATCGAGGAACCGCGCAAGCGCTTGAGTACGCCCTGGTCGCCCCGCAAGCCGGCAATGCAAGCCGACTGACATCATCTTGGGCGATCCGCGCCGGCCTTCCTCATAGAGACAATCAAAACTATCCTTGAGATAGCAGAAGAACTGATCTCCCGAATTGAAGCCCTGCGGCGTTGCGAAACGCATGTCGTTGCAATCGAGCGTATAGGGGATGATCAGGTGCTTCCCACCTTGCGGCCGTTGGAGCCAGTAAGGCAGGTCATCGGAATAATCATCCGATGAGTAGAGGAAACCACCCTCCTCCATCACCAGACGCGTGGTGTTCATCGAACAGCGTCCGGTATACCAGCCGAGCGGCCGCCCGCCGGTGAATTCGGTGTGAACGCGGATGGCTTCGGCGATCGCCCGGCGCTCCTCCTCCTCCGGCATGTCCTTATGCTCGACCCATTTGAGGCCGTGACTGGCGATCTCCCAATCGGCTTCCTTCATCGCTGCGACCTGTTCGGGCGAGCGCGCAAGCGCGGTCGCAACGCCATAGATCGTCAGCGGCAGTTTGCGGCCGGTGAAGAGACGCCACAAGCGCCAGAAGCCGGCACGCGCGCCATATTCATAGATCGATTCCATGTTCCAGTGCCGCTGCCCGAACCAGGGCTGCGCACCGACGATCTCGGAAAGAAAGGCTTCGGACGCGGCATCGCCATGCAGAATGTTGTTCTCGCCGCCTTCTTCGTAATTGAGGACGAACTGAACCGCGACATAAGCGCCACCCGGCCAGCGCGGATCGGGAATCGCCCGCCCATAACCTTTGAGATTACGCGGATAGGGTGTCATGGACCTTCCTTCCGGCAACATAGGTGGCGCGCACGGCGCGATCATCGCCAAGGATCGCCAGCGAAAACAACACATCCTCGAGCGATTGCGACAATTCATGGCGGGCAGCGAGGACCGGCGTTGCCCGCGGATCGAGGATTACAAGATCGCCCCATTTCCCGACTTCGATCGATCCGATCTGATCGCTGAGATGCAGGCGTACGGCATTGCCGCGCGTCGCCATGTGGAAAAGCTCAGCGGCGGACGGCTTGTAGCTAGTGAGCATCTGCACCTTGTAGGCCTCGCCCATTGTGGCGAGCATGGAGTAATTGGTGCCGCCGCCGATATCCGTTGCGAGGCCGAGCGCAACCGGCCGCTCGGGCTTTCGCAAATGCTGCATGCTCATCAGCCCCGATCCAAGGAACGTATTGGACGTCGGGCAATGGACGACGGTCGAGCCCGATTCCGACAGCCGCGCGCATTCGCGATCGGAAAGATGAATACCGTGACCGAACAAGCTGCGGTCACCCAACAGGCCGTATTGGTCATAGACATCGGTATAGTCGCGCGAATTCGGAAACATCGACTTCACCAGCGCGATTTCGCCGGCGCTTTCCGAGAGATGCGTCTGCATCAGCGCGCCAGGCAGTGTGTTCACAAGCTCCGAGGCGAACCGCAATTCCTTGTCGCTCGACGTCACGACGAAACGCGGCGTCACCGCATAGCGCAGGCGATCCTTGCGGTGCCATTTGCGATAAAGCTCCTCGCTGTCACGCGCACTCGTCTCGGCGCTGTCAAGAACCGATGCCGGCGCATTGCGATCCATCATGGTCTTGCCGGTCACGAAAGCCATACCGCGTCCATGAGCAGCGGCGAACAACGCTTCGGCACAGGCGCGATGCACCGAGCAGAAGGCGAGCGCCGTCGTCGTCCCATTGCGGATCAGGCGGTCGAGAAAGTGCTCTGCCGCAGCGGCGGCATAGGCTGGATCGACATACTGGCTCTCTTCCGGAAAGGTGAACCGGTTGAGCCAGTCGAGGAGGTCCTTACCCGGCGCAGCAAGCATTCGATACTGCGGAAAATGAATATGTGCATCGATGAAGCCCGGCAAGACAAGGCAATCGCCATGATCATCGACTGGTGCAGCCGCAAAGCCGCGCGGCAGCAGCGCGATCGGTCCGGTCCATAGGATGGTGCCGTCATCGCCGGTGACGACAGCACCTTTGTCTTCATGACGCAGATCGTCGGGCGTCGCGCCGAAACTCAAAATCTGGCCGCGAATGACGCGTGTCATGCCGCGACCCTGTCTTCGATGCGAAAGCGGAAGATGCGGCAGATCTGTTCGATCGCCAATGCGAATTCGTCATCGGGCGTGTTGCTGATGCGCTCGGCGAAGCTGTCGAGGATCTGCTGCTTGGTCGCACCCTTGACCGCAAAGATGAACGGAAAGTCGAACTTGGACTTATAGAGTTCGTTGAGATGCGTGAAGCGCGCAAATTCTTCCGCCGTGAGAGTATCAAGCCCTGCTCCCGCCTGCTCGCGCTTGGAGTCCGAAGTCAGTTTCGCTTTCGTCGCCAGATCGGGATGGGCGCGAATGACCGCCAGCTGCGACTCGCGCCGGGCGGCCTTCAGACTGTCGCCAAAGGCCGCGACCATCGCCGCGCGCGACGCAAAGGGCCTGGCACTTGCTGCATGGCGCGCCACCCACGGCGAGTGCTCGGCAACCTCGCCGAAGGATGCCGCAAAATCATCGGTAGAAAGCGCGTTAACGTCTTCGAGCGTCATCATTGCTTTGCGATCCAGGCACCGAGCTTCGCCCGCTCCTCATCGGTCATTTTGGTCTTGTTGCCAAGCGGCATGGCCTTGTTCTTGACGGCCTGTGTCTCGATCTGCAGGGCATAGCGCTTGAGTTCATCGATCGTCTCGAGCTTGATGCCTTTCGGCGCCTCCTTGATGGCGCGGTCCGATGGCGCGGCGGAATGGCAGCTCGCGCAACGCGTCTGGGTAATGGCGAGCGCATCGGCATCGCTCACATCGCCTTGATAGGCCGGCAGCTTGACCGGCTCGGTGATGACGAGCGCCACTGCCAGTGCGGCCCCGATCAAAGGCAAGGTCCAGGCCGTTTTCTCCTGGGCGTCACCGACCTCCGTGCGCACCAGGAAATACCGTGCCAAAGCGCCGCTCACGATCACCAGCCCGATCAGAACCCAGGTCAATCGCTGGTCGCTGATCATCGGATAATGATTGCTGATCATCATGAGAAGCACCGGCAAGGTGAGGTAGGTATTGTGCAGCGAACGCTGCTTGCCGGTGGCGCCGAGCTTCGCATCGGGCTTCTCGCCGCGCAGAAGCGCTGCCGTGATCTTCCGCTGGTTCGGAATGATCACCATGAAGACATTGGCCGCCATGATCGTGCCGATGAAGGCGCCGACATTGATCATCGCGCCGCGCCCGGAGAAGACATGCGTGAAGCCATAGGCGGCAATGAGTATCAGGAGGAGAAGCAACGTAGCGAGCCAACCTGTCTTGTCTCCCAAGGGCGAGCGACACAATGCATCATAGATGAGCCATCCCGCGGCGATTCCGCCGACCGAAATCGCGATCGCCTGCCATGGCTGAAGCGGCATGATCGCAGTATCGATCAGATAGGTGCTGGCATTGAAGTAATAGAGCACAATGAGGAGCAGGAAGCCCGAAACCCACGTGAGATAGGCCTCCCATTTGAACCAGATGAGATGATCGGGAAGTTTGCCCGGCGCGGTGAGATATTTCTGCACATGATAGAAGCCGCCACCATGCACTTCCCAGGCCTCGCCCCCGACGCCGGATGGCAGGCCGGTCCGGCTCCGCAATGAGAAATCGAGCGCAATGAAATAGAAGGACGTGCCGATCCAGGATATGCCGGCGATGACATGCGCCCAGCGCAGGAGAAGGTTCGGCCATTCGCTGTCGAACAAGCCGGCGCCGGTCAGCCAATAGGCAAGGAGTAGCGCGCCGAAGATGAGCGGAAGCGTCCAGGCGATCTTGGATAAGGGGTCGCCGACTTCATGCCGCACCAGGAATTGCCGAAGCGCAGCACCGCCGACCACGACGGCGCCAACGATGGCCCACAAATGTCCGTGACTGGTCAGCATCGGGTAATGATTGCTGATCATGAACAGCAAGACCGGCAAGGTCAGATAGGTATTGTGCAATGATCTTTGCTTGCCAATGGCGCCAAGCCTCGGGTCGGGCGCTTCACCGCGAAGGAGTGCGGCAGTGATCTTGCGCTGGTTCGGGATGATGACCATGAAGACATTGGCGGCCATGATCGTGCCGATGAACGCACCGACATGGATCAGCGCTCCGCGCCCGGAATAGACGAGCGAATAGAAGAAGGTCGCGGCGAGAATCAATACGAATACGCAGCCTGCGAGGATTTCCGGCTTCCTGCCAAGCGGTGAGCGGCACAGCATGTCATAGACGAACCATCCCGCGGCCAGACTCATCACCGATATGCCGATCGCCTGCCACGGCGAGAGCGGCATGACTGTGGGATCGATGAGATAAGCTTGCGTATTGAGATAATACTGCACGATGAGCAACAGGAAGCCCGAGGCCCATGTGATATAGGCCTCCCATTTGAACCAGGTCAGGTGCTCGGGGAGCTTCGCGGGCGCGGTCAGATATTTCTGAACATGATAGAAACCGCCGCCATGCACTTCCCAGGCTTCGCCCGCGACACCCTCGGGCAGTCCCGCCTTATTGCGCAAGGAGAAATCCAGCGCGATGAAATAGAAGGACGTGCCGATCCAGGCGATGCCGGCGACCAGATGGCCCCAGCGCAGCAGCAGGTTGAGCCACTCGGCGATGAACGGGTCCATCCCTGTCCCTTGTCAAAAGAACGCCTGCCGCAAGCTCACTCGCGGCAGGCGTCGAACGCGTGCCGCCTGCTATTGCGGCAATTGATCGTCGATTCCCTTGACGTACCAGTTCATGCCGAGGATATCGCCATCGGGCAGCGACTTGCCGGCTTCGCCGATAACCGAGCCGTCCTGCTTGGTGATCGGGCCGGTGAAGGGAAACACCTTGCCGGCCTTGATTGCGTCCGAAGTCTCGGTCGCCATCTTGGCGACGTCGTCCGGCATGTTGGTGAAGGGCGCGATGTTGACCGTTCCTTCCGCCATGCCATCCCATGACGACTGCGACTTCCACGTTCCATTGAGCACGTCATTGATGCGCCGAATGTAATACGGGCCCCAATTGTCGACGATCGCCGTCAATTGCGCCTTGGGCGCGAATTTGATCATGTCGGAAGCCTGGCCGAAGCCGTGCTTGCCCTGCTCCTCGGCGACCTGCAGAGCGGCCGTCGAGTCGGTGTGCTGCACAATGATGTCGGCGCCCTGGCTGAACAGCACCTTCGCCGCATCGGCTTCCTTGCCCGGATCGTACCAAGAATTGACCCAGACGATCTTCACCTTGAAGTCGGGATTGACCGACTGCGCGCCGAGCATGAAGGCATTGATGCCGGCGACGACTTCCGGAATGGGGAAGGACACGATATAGCCGGCAACGCCTGTCTTCGACATCTTGGCCGCGATCTGGCCGATCACATAGCGGCCTTCGTGGAACTTCGCATTATAGGTCGTGACATTGTCGGCGGTCTTGAAGCCGGTCGCATGCTCGAACTTTACATCCGGAAATTTCTTCGCGACCTTAAGTGTCGGTTCCATGAAGCCGAAGGACGTCGTGAAGATGATCGCGCAGCCTTCGCGCGCCAGCCGTTCGATGGTGCGCTCGCTATCCGCTTCGGTGACGTTTTCGACAAAAACCGTCTCGACCTTGTCGCCCAATTCCTTCTCGACCGCCAACCGGCCCTGGTTGTGCTGATAGCTCCAGCCGAAATCGCCGATCGATCCGACATAGATCCAGCACGCCTTGATCTTCTCGGCCGAGGCCGATGCAGCGCCTGCGCTAAGAGCAAAGGCGAGAATCGCCGCCGATAAGAACCACTTTTTCATTTTCTGTCCTCCTTGTTCACCCATTTCCTGAGCGGCTTATTTTGACCCCGTCCCGCCTGCCGCCCTGGCGCGGTGGGGTTTTATATCATCGATCAGGCACGAATGGCTTGCCGAGGCAAGCCGGCGTATTGGCACGCATCATGGCCCGGTTCCCCGAAATCACCACCAGCGCGATCACCGTAACGAGATAAGGCAGGCTCGACAGGAATTGCGAGGGGATGCCAAGCGCCAGTGTCTGCACGGTATAAGAGAGAATGGAGATGGCACCGAAAAGATAGGCGCCGATCACCGCCCGCCACGGCAGCCACGACGCAAAGACGACAAGCGCCAACGCAATCCAGCCGCGCCCTGCCGTCATGTTCTCCACCCATTGAGGCGTATAGGCGAGCGACAGATAGCCGCCGGCGAGCCCGGCACAAGCGCCGCCGAACATCACGCAAAGATAGCGCACCGCAATGACATTATAGCCGAGCGAATGCGCTGAGACGTGGCTATCGCCGACGGCGCGAATGATGAGCCCGGCCTTGGTCCGGAACAGAACATAGGAGATCGCAGCGGTAAGGATGATCGCTCCAGGGATCAACGGATCGATCCCGGCGATGCTCCACAATTTGACGCCCGGCTGGCCGACGAAGCCCTCGCCGATCAAACCCGAAAGACCGATGCCAAGAAGCGTCAACGCAAGTCCCGTTGCCACCTGGTTTGAAACGAGCGTGAGAGTCAAGAAGCCGAAGAGCAGCGACATCAGCACGCCCGCGATGATAGCCGCGATCAGCCCGATGCCGGCCGAGCCGGTATAGAAGGCGGCGCCGAACCCGCAAACCGCCCCCATGATCATCATGCCCTCGACGCCGAGGTTGAGCACGCCTGAACGTTCGACGACGATCTCACCCACTGCCGCCAGCAACAATGGTGTGGCCGCAGTCATGATGGTCAGTGCGACGGCATAGAACATTTCCATATCGCTACTCCGCCGGCTGCACGGCAGGCGGATGCCGCCCTTCGAATCGGATGCGGTAGAGGATCAGCGTATCGCAAGCGAGGATCGAGAAGAGCAGAATGCCCTGGAAGACCCGCGCGATCTTGTCCGAGATTCCGAGCGAAACCTGCACCGCTTCACCGCCGATGTAACTCAGGGCCAAAAGCAAGCCCGCAAAGAGAACGCCGATCGGATTGAGCCGGCCGAGAAAAGCCACGATGATCGCTGCAAAACCGTAGCCGGGCGAGATTTGCGGCTGCAATTGCCCGACCGTGCTCGCGATCTCCGTAATTCCCGCTAGTCCGGCGAGGCCCCCAGAAAGGAGGAAGCAGAACATTACCATCTTCTCGCGCGAGAAGCCTGCAAACCGGCCCGCCCGCGGTGCATTGCCGGCCACGCGGATTTCGAAGCCCTTGAGCGTCTTGCCCATCACGAAGGCAAGCGCGATCACCGCGATCAGCGCGAAGAGACAGCCGAGATGGATCGAACCGGTAATGGTCGGAAGCAATTGCCAGCCATCAAACGTGATCGATTTTGGAAAATTGAAACCCTGCGGATCACGCCATGGGCCGCGCACCAGCCAGTCGAGAAAAAGCTGCGCCACATAGACGAGCATCAGCGAGGTCAGGATCTCGTTGGCATTGAACCGATTCTTGAGATAGCCGGGGATCGCGCCATAGGCCATGCCGCCCAGAACGCCGAGAATGAGCATCGAAATAAGCGTCAGCGGCGATTGCCATGCGGGGAACAGGATCGGGACAGCACTTCCGGCAATGGCCCCGATGGTGAGCTGTCCCTCGGCGCCGATATTCCAGACATTCGCCAAGTAACAGACAGAAAGTCCGGCGCCGATCAGGACCAGTGGCGTCGCCTTCACGATCAACTGCTCGACCGACCACATCGTCGTCAGCGGCTCGATGAAATAGACATAGAGCGCCTCGAAGGGGTTGAAGCCGCGCAAGGCGAAAATGATCCCGCCGAGCACGACCGTGAGGCCAAGTGCGATGAAGGGCGAGCAGATTGCCATCATGGTCGAGGCTTCGCTGCGCTTCTCAAGCACTATGCGCATGGCGTGCCTCTTTCACTTCATGGGCTCCGGCCATCAGCAGGCCGATCTTTTCGGCCGACATCTGGCCCGCCGGATGCGCTTCCGAGAGTTCGCCGCGCGAGATGACCGCGATGCGGTCGGCGATCTCGAAAATTTCGTCGAGATCCTGGCTGATCACCAGCACTGCCGAGCCGTCGCGCGCCAGATCGATCACCGCCTGCCGGATCGTCGCCGAGGCGCCGGCATCGACACCCCAGGTCGGCTGGTTGACGACGAGGATTCCGGGCTTGCGGTCAAGCTCGCGCCCGATCACGAATTTCTGCAGGTTTCCGCCGGAAAGCGAACGCGCTTCGGGATCGGGCTTGCCTTTCCTGACATCGAAGGACTTGCTGACCCGCCCGCTCACCTCGGTCGCACCCGACTTTTGGACGATACCGGATTTGACCAATGTCTCATCGGAGGAATGCCGCGTTAGCACGACATTGTCCGACAAGGTGAAGCTCGGCACCGCGCCATGGCCCAGGCGCTCTTCCGGCACGAAGGCCGCACCGCGGTCGCGCCGCTCATTGATCCCCGCTTTGCCGCTCGGCACGCCATCGATCGATAGCATGTCGGCCCGGGCAAGCGCGCGCTCGCCTGAAAGCGCATCGAAGAGTTCCGATTGGCCGTTGCCCGCGACTCCGGCGATGGCAATGATTTCGCCGGCCCGCAGATCGAGCGAAATGTCTTTGAGTGCGACCGAGAATTGTCCGTCGGGCGGCAGGCTCAAATGATCGAGGCGCAGGCGCACATCGCCGATCTTGTGCTTGCGGGCCGACTTGATGATGTGAATATCGCCGCCAACCATCAGGCGCGCGAGGCTTGCGGCCGTCTCGAGCATCGGATCGACATTGGCCACGACCTTGCCATGACGGAGGATTGTTGCATTGTGGCAGATGCGCTTCACCTCTTCGAGGCGATGGCTGATATAGAGAACAGCGCAACCTTCACGCGCAAGCCGCGCCAGGGTGCGGAAAAGCTGGTCCGCCTCCTGCGGCGTCAGTACGGCCGTCGGCTCGTCCATGATGAGCAGTCGCGGTTCCTGCAGCAGGCAGCGCACGATCTCGATCCGCTGCCGCTCGCCGACCGAGAGATCAGCCACGACTGCATTGGGCTCGAGAGGCAGGCCGTAATCCTTGGAAACCCGGCTGATCCGCTGCGATAATGCGCCCAGATCGAATTCGCCGGGCATCGCCAGCGCGATGTTTTCGGCGACGCTTAGCGCTTCGAACAGCGAGAAATGCTGGAACACCATGCCGATGCCGAGTTTGCGCGCCGCAGCCGGGTTTGGGATCTGCACTGGTTGTCCCTTCCAGCGAAATTCGCCGGAAGTGGGCTGCAGCGCGCCATAGATCATCTTGACGAGGGTCGATTTCCCGGCCCCGTTTTCACCCAGAAAGGCGTGAATTTCGCCTGGCTTGATCCTCAGAGTCACATCGTCATTGGCCCGGAGCGACCCGAACACTTTCACGATATGCAATGCCTCCAGCAGATATTCGGGTTCCCCCGTCACGCCCGCGCCCCCAGTTCCAGGTCCCCAGAGTTGCGGTGATCATGCGTCCGGTCAATATCGGCTTTGAGTTTTTCATCAAGCACGAGCAATTGGGCGGCGGTTGCGGTAGCGATTACGGCCGGTTCCTTGGACTCGATACCGGATACGCCGATCGGGCAGATCAGCCCCTGGATGCGATCTTCCGCGACCCCAGCTTCCCGCAGCCGCTTTTCGAACCGCGTCCGCTTCGTGGCGCTGCCGATCAAACCGACATGCGCGATATTGGGATTGCGAAGCGCGGCGTCGGTCGCTGCGAGGTCGAGCGCATGGCTGTGCGTCATGATGAAGACGAAACTGCCGGGCGGTGCGTTCTTCAGTTCAGAAACCGGATGAAGAGCCTCTACGAGCGTGACATTGCGCGGCACGGCACCGGGAAAGGCCGCCGGCCGTGGATCGATCCAATGCGTCTCGAAGGGCAGAGGCGCGAGCGCCAGGACCAGGGCCCGACCGACATGGCCGGCGCCGAAAAGATATAGCCGCCTCGGCCGTTCTCCGAATATCTCAGTAACATCAAGGCCTTGAATACGGCCATTGAGGGTGAACGGCCCCTCTGCCTCGCGCGCCGCCAATTGGCGGATAGAGGCGAGCCTCGTCCGATCGAAACTTTCGATCGCCAGTTGCACACGGCCGCCGCAGCATTGTCCGAGTTCCGGCCCAAGCGCGTGCGATGAGAACTTCACCGATGCACCAGCGGTGAATTGCGCTTGCGCCAGCGCGATGGCGCGCCATTCCAGCGTTCCGCCGCCGATCGTCCCGTGAAATCCTTCAGGCGTGACGACCATGCGGGCACCCGCGTCGCGGGGCGCTGATCCCTCAGTTTTTACAACCGAAACCAGAGCGCAGCGTCCGTGCGCCTCAACAGCGGAGAGGATATGCGCCCAGACCTTCATGCCCGCATTGCCTTGACAGCCCGCATGATCGCTTCAGGCGTTGCGGGCGCATCCAATGGCGGGATCTTACCGGGTTTTAGACCCGATATTGCGTTGAAAATCGCCGACCAGACCGAAATTCCAAGCATCAAAGGCGGCTCGCCGACCGCCTTGGAGCGGTAGATCGTATCTTCGCGATTGCCGCCAGATTCATGAAGCTTCACACGGAAATCGGCCGGCACGTCTGATGCGCAAGGAATCTTGTAGGTCGACGGCGCATGCGTCCGAAGCCGGCCATGGGCATCGAAAACCAGTTCTTCCGTGGTGAGCCAACCCATGCCCTGGACGAAGGCGCCTTCGATCTGACCGATATCGATCGCCGGATTGAGCGAGCGCCCGACATCGTGGAGAATATCGACACGATCGACCCGCATTTCGCCGGTCAACGTGTCGATCGTGACTTCAGAGCAGGCTGCGCCATAGGCAAAGTAATAAAACGGCCTGCCCTTCACCCTCTCGCGGTCCCAGACCACTTTTGGCGTTGCATAAAAGCCCGTCGAAGAGAGCGAAATGCGCGCCAAATGCGCCTGTTTCGCAAGTTCCGCGAAGCTGACAGTTTGATTGCCAATGACGACCTGGCCATTCGCGAAAATGACGCTGGATTTGGCGACTTTCCATTTTCTTGCCGCGAAATCGATCAAGCGTGACTTGATCGTGACAGCGGCATTCTGCGCCGCCATGCCATTGAGATCGGAGCCGGATGAGGCCGCGGTAGGCGCCGTATTCGGCACCTTGCCCGTCGTGGTCGCAGTAATATTTACCTCGCTGACCGGTATGCCGAATTCTTCGGCAACGACCTGCGCAACCTTAAGATAGAGCCCCTGCCCCATCTCGGTGCCGCCGTGATTGAGATGCACCGACCCGTCCGTATAGACATGAACCAGGGCGCCGGCCTGGTTCATATGCGTGAGCGTGAAGGAGATACCGAACTTGACCGGCGTGAGTGCCAGGCCTTTGCGCAGAAATCCGCCTTCGCGGTTGTAGGAATCGATCTTTTTCCGCCGCTTGCGATAGTCGCTCGAGCGCTCGAGTTCCTCGACGAGTTCTGGCGCGATATTATCTTCAACCCGCATGCCATAGGGCGTCACGTCGCGCCCTTCGCCATAGAGGTTGCGTTTCCTCACATCGAGCGGATCGAGCGCGAGCTTGACCGCGATCGCATCCATCATGCGTTCGCTGAACACCATGCCTTGCGGGCCGCCGAACCCGCGGAATGCCGTGTTGGAGACCGTATGCGTCATCAACCGTCGCGAGCGAATGCGGGCACTGGGATAATAATAGGCGTTATCGGCGTGAAACATCGTGCGATCATTCACGCCTTTCGAGAGATCCGCCGAATAGCCGCAGCGGGCGAGAAATTCGACATCGACGCCCTCGAGGCGGCCGGTCTTGTCGAATCCAGCGCGATAATTGATGCGAAAATCATGGCGCTTGCCCGTCATGAACATGTCTTCATCACGGTCGAGCCGGCACTTGGCAGGCCGTCCCGTCAGGCGCGCGGCAAGCGCCGCGAGGGCTGCCCATTGCGCGGCCTGGCTCTCCTTGCCGCCGAAACCGCCGCCCATTCGCCGGCATTCGCACACCACCTTGGCATCCGCGACGCCAAGCATCTTCGCAACGATATGCTGCACTTCCGATGGGTGCTGGGTCGAGCAATAGACGGTTGCGCCACCATGCTCTTCGGGCATCGCCAGGCTTACTTGCCCTTCGAGGTAGAAATGCTCCTGGCCACCGACCAGGAAGCTCTCGTCGACAAGATGCGCGCAGCGCGTGAGCGCCGTCTCGGCATTGCCCCGATTGAATTCATAGGGCTCGAGAACATCCGTCGTCCCCATCGACAGAGCGTCGTCGACCGTCACCGCGGGCTTTTCGACTTCGATCTCGACCTTGCCCAATCGGGCCGCGCGGCGCGCGGCGTCTCGGCTCTCCGCGACGACGGCAAAGACGACTTGACCGTGAAACATGATCCGCCCGTCGGCGAGGATCGGATCGCCGCCGACCGATGGGCTGCAGTCATTCATGCCGGGGATATCGCCAACGGTGAGAACTGCCAGAACACCGGGAAATTTACGCACGGCATCGAGGTCGACGGTCTTGATCAACCCGCGCGCGCCCTCCTTGGCAAATCCCGGAGCGACGTGAACCAAGCCCTCGGGCTCGCGCATGTCATCGATATAGATCGCCGTGCCCTGGACATGCAGCGCGGCGCTGTCATGGGGAAGCCCGAGCCCCACGACATCCGTCTTGCTGTGCCGCAGTTCGATCCCCATCAAGCTGCCTCCTCGCGCGATCCCGTGACCCGCATAGCCTGACTGGAGCCGCCGGCAATCTCATGTAGCGCCTTCAGGAGCAAAGCCTCGGCCGCTTCGCTGCGATAGATGGCGGACGCCCGCATGTCGCTGATCGGATTGAAATCCATACGAAGCGCGTCAAAGGCCGGGTGCCATCCCTCGACGTGATCGAGTCGCGATCCGATCAATCGCTTCTCGGTCTCCTTGGCGCGCTTCGGAGTTGCCGCCATGCCGCCAAAGGCAATACGAGCGGATGCGATATGCGCACCTTCGACGGTCAGCTTGAACGCTCCCATGACCGCCGAAATATCCTGGTCGAAACGCTTCGATATCTTGTAGCAGCGGAAATGCTCGTTCTTGCGCAGCTTCGGGATGTCGATACGCCACACGAGTTCGCCGGCAGCACGATCCTGCTTGCCATAGTCGATGTGGAAGTCTTCGAGCGGAATTTGCCGCGCGACGCCATTATGGCGAAGTTCGACGCGCGCACCGAGCGCGATCAAGGCCGGCGGCATGTCGCCGATCGGCGATCCATTGGCGATATTGCCGCCGATCGTTCCAGAAGCGCGCACCTGCTTTGAACCCAGCCGCCGCAGAAGCTCGCCGAGATCGGGATCGATACAGGCGAGATGAGCCTCCGCTTCAGCATATGTCGCGGCTGCACCGATCGACAAAAGTTTCTCCGCCGAGACAATGCTGCGCATCTCGCGAATGCGGCCGAGATAGACGATTTTGTCGAGTGATCGCATCTGCTTCGTCAGCCACAACCCGACGTCGGTCGACCCGGCAACAAAAGTCGCACCAGGATGCTCGCGCGTCAGGTCGATGAGCCCGGCCTCGGTGGCCGGAGCGGCGAAGAACCCTTCCTTACTGGCGATGAACAGGTCCTCGCCATCGTCGAGCGGGGCCAATTGCGCGATTGTTCCACTTGCACCGCGCGCCCAGCGATCGCGCGGAGCGCCGCTGCACGATTTGAGCGCTGCATCGACGATCGGACGATAGCCGGTACAGCGGCAAAGGTTGCCGGCAATGTGATCGACGACCTGCTGTCGCTCGACCTTGCCTGGCATCTGATAAAGCGTGAAGAGCGACATCACGAAGCCGGGGGTGCAGAAGCCGCATTGCGAGCCGTGCTCTTCAACCATTGCCCGTTGTACGGGGTGTAGCTTCCCGCCTTCGGCCAGATCCTCGACTGTCACCAGTTCCTTGCCATCGATCTGGCCGAGCAGGAGAATGCAGGCATTGACCGGCTCATAGACGAGCCTGCCATCGCGCAAAGAGCCGAGCGCGACGGTGCAGGCGCCGCAATCGCCCTCGTTGCAGCCTTCCTTGGTGCCGCGCGATTTCTCCTCGAGCCGCAGATAATCGAGCAGCGTCACCGTGGGAGGAACAGAGGCAAGTTCGACGATCTTGCCGCGCCGAAGGAACCGGAGAACCGATCGCGTCACGCTTCAGCTCCCGCGATAGGTTGAATAGCCATAGGGCGAAAGCAGCAGGGGCACATGAAAGTGCTGGCTCGCATCGGCAATGCCGAAGCGAATGGGCACAACATCGAAAAAGGGCGGATCGGGCACGCCGACCCCGTGAATGCGCAAATACTCCCCTACGAAAAAGCGAAGCTCATAGACACCCTCGAGAAAATCCTCGCCGGCGAGCAATGGCGACTCAACGCGCCCATCGGCATTCGTCGTTGCCGATTTAAGGAAACGCGGCTCCGCTCCCAGCAGCCATAATTCAAGGCGAAGCCCAGCCGCAGGCTGGCCCGCAGCCGTGTCGAGGACATGAGTCGTCAAGCGCCCCATTGCCTTTCCTGCTCCCCTGTGGACGGCCGTTATTGTTGTGTCTGCCGCGAACTCCTATTGCTACCATGCGAATGTTGTTCTCAAAAGCAGAATAAGGCTAACAGACTGTCCGCTATTTTCGCACAATCGGGGTTGCGAGAAATTGCCGGGCCACAGCCAGAAAAGCGTCGATCGCCGGTCTCGCTTTTGAGCCGGACCGTCGCACGACCATGAACTGATCGATCGGCATCTTGCGCACGACCAGGGGCACGAAGACGAGCGTTCCGGCGGCAAGATCGTCCTCGACGCCGATTTCGGTCTGAAAGGCGATGCAATTGCCGTGGCGCGCCAAGGCCGCCATCATCCTCAGTGAATTGCATTCGACGCGCAGATGCGGGATGGCCTGGCGCGAGCCGAGCGCCCGGTCGAGAATGGCACGCAGGCTCAACCCGCGCGATGGCCAGGCGACCGGATGGGCGAGGCAATCGGCGAGAGTCAACCGGCTCGCCTTGGCCAGAGGATGTCCGGGCGCCATGATCGCTCCGAGCTGCATATTGCGGGTGAACTCGACTTCCAATCCCTCAAGTGATCCGGGGTTAAACGTGAAGCCGACATCGACCTCGTGCTGCCGCACCAATTCCGTGACCGCGTCAGAGCCGGCCACGGTGACCAAGAGGTCGATGCCCGGATAGGCATCGCTAAAGGCGATGAGCAATGCCGGTAGCAGGGATGCCGAGATGCTTTCAACAGCCGAAATCCGCACCCGCCCCCGCTTGAGGCCGCGCAAAGCCGCAAGCTGATCGAGAACGGCCTCCTGCTGCGCATGGGCGTTGCGCAAACCGGCAAGCAGGACTTCGCCGGCCGTGGTCAGCCTAAGCTGGCGACTGTGGCGCTCGAAGAGGTCGAGACCAAGCTGGGCTTCGAGCAACAGCAATTGCCGGCTGATGGCTGAGGCGGCGACATTGAGCTCGCGCGATGCAGCCCTGATCGATCCCGCCGAAGCAACCGCCGCAAAATAGCGATGGCCGATGGCGAGGAAGGAGTCTGGCGTCTTGATCGCCATCGGCTCACGCCTCGATCAGAATGGCACGGAAGTCATTGACATTGGTCTGGGTCGGGCCGGTGACCACCTGATCGCCGAGCGCCTCGAAAAAACGATGCGCATCATTGCGCTCAAGATAGGCGCGTGCATCGAGGCCCAGACCGCGCGCCCGGTCGAGCGTGTCAGGCGTGACGATAGCCCCGGCAATCGGCTCCAGGCCGTCAATCCCGTCGGTGTCAGCCGCTAGCGCGTAGATTCCCTTCTCGCCGGCGAGAGCGATGGCAAGCGACAGCGCGAACTCGGCATTGCGTCCACCGCGTCCTTCGCCGCGGACGGTGACGCCGGTCTCGCCACCGGATAGCAGGACGCACGGCTTTGGCACCGGCGCGTTCCGTTGCTTGATATGAAGTGCAAGTGCTGCATGCACTTTTGCGACTTCGCAGGATTCGCCCTCGATGCGGTCGCCCAGATAGAGCACATTGAAGCCGCGCTCTTTGGCGACCGCAATCGCCGCCTGGAACGATACTTCCGGTGAAACAATGACTCGCACATCATTGCTGCTCACGGCGGGCGGCGGCAGATCTGGCGAGAGGAGCCATCGCTTGACGTTCTCCGGCAAGGCGATGCGATAGCGCTCGACGATCTGCAACGCGTCCGACTTCCGCGTCGGATCGGGCACGGTCGGACCGGAGGCAACGATCGCTGGATCATCGCCGGGAACATCGGAAAGAATGAGCGTGTGAATGCGCGCCCCATTGGCCGCCGCCGCAAGCCGGCCGCCTTTGACAGCCGATAGATGCTTTCGCACGCAATTGAGTTCGGCGATATTGGCGCCGCTCTTCAGAAGCGCGCTCGTGACCGCAAGTTTCTCCGCCATGCTGAACCCCGGCGCCGGCTTGGTCATGAGCGCCGATCCCCCGCCCGATATCAACGCAATCAGGAGATCATTGGGGGTCAATGTCGCGGCCAGCGCCAGAGCGCGGTCTGCGGCTGCCAGGCTGCCGGCATCGGGAATGGGGTGCCCGCCATGGCAAATCTCGATCCGCTTCAGCGATGAAGGATAGCCATGCGGGGCGACGACGAAGCCCTCGATCGGTCCCGCCCACGCCTCCTCGACCGCCATGGCCATCTGGATCGACGCCTTGCCGGCACCAATGACGACGGCTCGCCCAGGCGAAGGCGCCGGAAGATTGGCCTTCACCGCGCGGATCGGATTGGCGGCGTCGACCGCTGTATCGAACAGGCCTTTCAGCAGCGCGCGCTTTTGTGAGATTTCAGGCATTGCCGAAAGCTTTGGGCATATCGATGAGCCACCTCGATGCGGCGGATTTGAAGCAATTATTAATCACATTCTGCGATTCTCACAGGCGAGCCAAGGCTGCTCTGTTGGCTGCTGGGGAAGTTTACAAATGATTAAAAAACTCTGCCTTGCCGCTGTCGCGGCACCGCTGTTCCTCGCCACGCCGGCGATGGCGGCAGACTACGACATCCAGGAAACGATTGTCGCGCCGTCCTGGACCGGCTTCTACATCGGCGCCGGCGCCGGCGTCAGCTGGATCGATTATGATGCATCCGGCAAATATTGCGATGATGTTGGAGTTTGCGCGGTTCCAAACTTCATCGACGATCTTGTCAGCAATCTCGACAATGACTCGGCCTTCCGCGGCATTGCCCAGGCCGGCTTCGATTGGGAGATCGTACCCGGCTTCTTGATCGGCGCTCAGGGCGATTACAATTTCGGCCAGGAGCTCGGCTACCACGAGACGTCCGACTATGTGGTGGGCGACGTCGCCCTCTACGACCGGGCGAGCTACAAGGTCGAGGATATGTGGACAGTGGCCGGGCGCCTCGGCTGGGCGACCGAGCAGACACTCTTCTACGGCCTTGCCGGCTGGACCTGGGCCAACACCAGTATGGACCTCAAGGGTGCCTGTTGGGACTCTGGCTGCATCGCCGACTTCAAGAATGACGATACCATTGACGGTTGGACGCTCGGCACCGGCGTTGAATTCCGCGACTGGTGGATCGATGGCCTCTATACCCGCATTGAATACCGCTACACCGATCTCGGCAATAAGGCGGTTTCGGGTTACGACGAGTATGGCGAATTCTACAAGCTCAGCACCAACCAGAATGTGCAGAGCATCTTTATGACCTTCGGCTATCGCTTCGACGGTCTCTGATCGAATCGCAGTGAGGGGGTTGAAGACGCGGGGCGAAAGCCCCGCGTTTTCGTTTTGGCGATTGCCACCACCAATGTCGCACCGCATTGACAAGCCGCCATGGCTTTCGCCATGTGGGGTTTTGGAGCAGAGGTGCGATCGTGAGCTTCCTTGTCGTCGAGCAGGCAAAACCCCGGCTGAACCGCAGCGAACTTGCTGTCCCCGGCAGCCAGCCGCAACTCTTCGAGAAGGCCGCGAAATCGGCGGCCGATGTCATTTTTCTTGATCTCGAAGACGCGGTCGCCCCGGACGACAAGGCGCAGGCGCGCAAGAATGTGATCCAGGCGGTCGGCGATATCGACTGGCACGGCAAGACGCTTTCGGTGCGCATCAACGGCCTCGACACGCATTTCATGTATCGCGACGTCGTCGATCTTCTCGAACTGGCCTCCGATCGCCTCGATCTCATCATGATCCCGAAGGTCGGAACCGCTTCCGATGTCTATGCGGTGGACATGCTCTGTACCCAGATCGAAGCGGCGAAGGGCCGCAAGAAGAAGATCGGCTTCGAACTCATCATCGAAACCGCCTTGGGCATGCAGAATATCGAGAGCATTGCCGCTGCCAGCAAACGCAATGAATCATTGCATTTCGGCGTTGCTGATTATGCCGCTTCCACGCGCGCTCGCACGACTTCGATCGGCGGCGCCAATGCCGATTATGCGGTGCTGACCGATTCCGATGCGGCCGGCAATCGCCTGACGCATTGGGGTGACATGTGGCACTACGCGACGGCCCGCATGGTGGTCGCCGCCCGCGCCAATGGGTTGCGGCCGATCGACGGGCCGTTCGGGGATTTTTCGGATGCCGAAGCCTTCAAGGCGGCCGCCCGCCGCGCCGCGGTTCTGGGTTGCGAAGGCAAATGGGCGATCCATCCGAGCCAGGTGGCACTCGCCAATGAAGTGATGTCGCCGAGCGAGGCCGAGGTGAAGAAGGCGCGCCGCATTCTCGAGGCGATGGCGGTGGCCGCCCGCGAAGGAAAAGGCGCCGTTTCCCTCGACGGACGGTTGATCGACTATGCTTCGATCCGGCAGGCCGAGGTGCTGGTCAAGAAGGCCGAACAGATCGCCGGGCTCGCCTCCTAGCTTTCGCCACAATTGATGCTGCCGACGCATCGAAAAGCCAGAATTTTCTGGATTATCAAGGTGGGCATAGGCTGGAACCATAGCGCTGACGACCGTGTTAGGTATCCAATGGCCCAACTGCGACCCGAGGAGCTGCGATGCATCTTAGAAAATTACTTCAGACAAGCCTGACATTGGCCGGCCTGAGCCTAGTTGCGCCGCAGCTTTCGGCGATTTCGCCATTCATATCGCCGGCCGCCGCCGCTGTCGGAATAGAGATCGGCACCAACGAGTTCTACGACGAACTCTCGCCCTATGGCGATTGGGTCTGGTATCGCGGCGGCTATGTCTTCGTGCCGGGCGACGTCGATGACCGCTGGCGGCCTTACGCCTATGGGCGCTGGGCCTATACCCAGGAATATGGCTGGCTGTGGATCTCTGACGAACCATTCGGCTGGGCGACCTACCATTATGGCCGCTGGGGCTATGGCGATGACCTTGGCTGGTATTGGGTGCCCGGCCGCGTCTGGGCGCCGGCCTGGGTGAGCTGGCGCCGCGGGCCGGACTATGTCGTCTGGGCACCATTGCCGCCGACCTATGGCGATGATTATTACGACGGCGAGGACGACGAAGACTACGAAATCGCCGACAATGATATTCCGGACAATTACTGGAATGCGGTTCCGGCCGTGAGCTTCCTCGCTGCCAATCTGGCCGCCTACGTATTCGCCGATGACGACCGGGATTACGGTTACCATCATCATCGTTATATCGAAGAGACCGAGCCGCTCGGGCCGGTTCGTTACCGCAACAACATGATCATGAACAACGGCCTCGACGCCGGCTTCATCGAGAAGGAAACGAACCAGAAGGTGCGGCGCTACAAGGTTCGCGAGACCGATGATTTCCGCCGTGCCGGCAAGCGCAATGGCGATGAGATCGAAGTATTCGATCGCAAGGTGAAGCCGCGCCCCGATGCCAAGCCGATGAAGGTGAAGAATATCGAGGACGTGGAACAGAAGCACGGCAAACGCTGGAAAGGCGCCAACGGCAACAACCAGGACTCGGTCTCGAAGAACAAGGCCGGTGCCGGCACGCCTGAATTTGGCAATGGTCAGGACCAGCCAGGCACGGGCGAGAAGCTGACCAAGAAACAGCGGCGCGAAGCCGAAAAGCAAAAGAAGAAGCAGCGCAACCAGGGCCTCTCGAACGACAATCAGACGGGCGCTACGGAGCGCCAGGACTCCGAGAATGTCGGACAGAGCGGCAAGAAGAAGAAGCGCAATCAGGGCTACTCGAACCAGGGCCAACCGGGCAGCATGGATAACCAGGGTGGCGAGTATTCCAACCAGGGCAAGAAGAAGAAGCGCAACCAGGGCTCTTCGAACCAGGACCAGCTTGGCGTGATGGACAGTCAGGGCGGCGAAGGCTCAAACCAGGGCAAGAAGAAGAAACGCAATCAAGCCTCCGAATTCTCGAATGACGGCCAGAACCAGAATCGCAACGCGAACTCCGGTGAGAGCGAAGGCGGCGGCAAGAAGAAAAAGCGCTACGATTCCGGCAATGAAGGCCAAGGCCAGTCCGGCAATCAATCCGGTACGAATAAGAAGCGCAAACCCAATGCCGGCTGCGATCCCGATACGGGCGCTAATTGCTAGAGCTCGATCTTCCCTCTCCCCGCTTGGGAGAGAGAAAGTGATCTGGGCATAGATGTAAGAGAGCAAGATCGTCTCTCGCTGGTTCAGTATCGTCTATTAAGATGTGCTCCGCATACGGACCGTCATGCCAGCGGAAGGTTGGCACGGACGCTTTTTCCCCTCTCCCCTTGTGGGAGAGGGCGACGAGGGCCGAAGGCCCGAGGCGGGTGAGGGGTAACGTGCCGCGACACGGACCTTTGTGAGTTTGAAATGCCCCCTCACCCGGCATGCTGGCGCATGCCGCCCTCTCCCACGGAGGGGAGAGGGGAAGGAAGGGTAATGAAGCGCACAAAAACACCCCTCGTCCTGAGGTGCGCGCGAAGGCGCGCCTCGAAGGATGAGGGGTGGGTCAATAGTCGGTATGAGGAGGAATGCGTTTACGACGTGTCGTCGCGCGGCGGGTTTCCGAGGCGCGCGAGCCAGTCGCAGTCTTTGAGGATCTGGTCGACCTCGTGGATGTTCCGCTGGCGGTATCCAGGAGGCCTTCCGGAGCGCAACGGGCCGGAGCGCTCAGGCCGGCGCTCGTCGAAGGGCCGGGCCTCCCAGCGGGCGAGCCGCATGGCGTGGCGCGGAATGTCCTGAACCGCGTCCAGAACGGCGAGAAGCCGGCGGACCAGGTGCCTGGCACTGACCATGCCGTCATCGACCTTCTCTTCGACAACAGGCGGCGGCGGAACTTGCGGCCGACCGAATTCGCGCATCATCTGATCCCAGGGAGACAGAGGATCACCGAGAACGCGGATGCGCGGCTCAGGGCCATGGCGCTTCTTCTTGAACCGCCGGCCCTGGCGCCTGAGCGCATCGAAGAGGTTGAACAAGGGCCGGCGTTTGCGCTCAGGCTTGGCTTCGGCATTATTTTCACGAGGGGCCTTGGGCTTCCTTGGCGCTGCCGGACGCCGGGGCTTATGCTCGAGCACGATGTCACGCGCCGCGGCGACGATGAGCCTTCTCACCGCTGATTCCGCCGACCGCAGGATCTGGAGCACGGAACGGTGCAGCGGCTTTGATATCCTCTCGATCGAAACGCCTTCGCTAAGCCCGATCTCGGCAAACAGCGCCAACACCACGGCCAACAGTGGCACGCGCTTGCTTTCGATGGCCAATTCCCAGTTCATTCCTGCTCAATAGAACATAGGCGGAACCACGTCAATCATAAAATTCGAGTGGCCGCCAATTTTTTGGTGCCTCTCTTTTTTTCGTCATCCCGGCGAAAGCCGGGACCCAGCTATCCGCGTGAAGGCTGTTGGCGATCCATCACGGTGAAAGATGGGTCCCGGCTTTCGCCGGGATGACGGTAGTTGTGCTGCCCCTCACCCGGCGCATGCGCGCCACCCTCTCCCCGCTTGCGCGGGGCGAGGGGAAAACAGTCCGTGCGCAAACGGCCACGCCGTCGCAGCTCACCCCAGGAGGAAGAGAGGAAGTTGCAATTTGCTCTAAGTACTACTCCGCGAGAAGCTTTGCGACTGCACGCTTCCAGCCGGCGTATTTTTCGTCTCTTAGTGCCGGCTTGATCTTCGGTGAAAAACGCCGGCCAAGCTTCCAGCTTTTTGCGAATTTCTCAGGCGGCGGGCAAACCCCCGCTCCGAGACCCGCGAGATAGGCCGCGCCAAGCGCCGTCGTCTCCAGAATGATCGGCCGGTCGACCGGCGCATCGAGAATGTCGGCGAGACACTGCATCGTCCAATCTGATGCAACCATGCCGCCATCGACGCGCAGGATTGTCTTGTTGCTTCCGCCCCAATCACGTCGCATCGCATCGACGAGATCACGCGTCTGATAGCAGACCGACTCAAGCGTGGCGCGCGCGAGTTCCGCCGGCCCTGTGGCCCGCGTCAGCCCGAAGAGCGCGCCGCGCGCCTCGGCATTCCAGTAAGGCGCGCCAAGCCCGGTGAAGGCCGGAACCAGATAGACCTGCTGGTTGGGATCCGCCGTCTTTGCCAAGGAACCACTCTCACTCGCCTTGCCGATGATCTTCAATCCATCGCGCAGCCACTGGACCGCAGCGCCCGCAATGAAGATGGATCCTTCGAGCGCATAGGTGCGATTGCCATTGAGCTGATAGGCGATGGTCGTAAGGAGACGATTGTTTGAGGCAACACGGCTCGGCCCCGTATTGAGCAAGGCAAAACAGCCCGTGCCGTAGGTCGATTTCATCATGCCCGGCTCGAAGCAAGCCTGGCCGACGGTGGCTGCCTGCTGGTCGCCCGCGATCCCCCGGATCGGGATTGCCGCGCCGAAGAGTTTTGCTTCCGTCTCTCCAAAGTCCGCGGCACAGTCCTTGACCTCCGGCAGCATGGCGCGCGGCACGCGCAATAGCTTGAGCAGCTCATTGTCCCACTCGCCATGGCCGATATCGAAGAGCAAGGTGCGCGAAGCGTTGGTGGCGTCGGTCGCATGCACCTTGCCACCGGTAAGGCGCCAGACGAGGAAACTGTCGACCGTGCCGAAGCACAGTTCTCCTGCTTCTGCCCTAGCCCGCGCGCCTTTGACGTTATCGAGTATCCAGGCGCATTTCGTCCCCGAGAAATAGGGATCGAGCAGAAGTCCGGTGCGCGCCGTGACCAATGGCTCCTGCCCTGCACTCTTCAGCTCGGCGCAGAAATCTGCGGTGCGGCGATCCTGCCAGACGATCGCCTTGTAGATGGGCTTGCCGGTCTTGCGATCCCAGACGAGCGTGGTTTCGCGCTGATTGGTGATGCCGATCGCGATGACGTCGCGGGCTGTCGCCTTGACCTTGCGCAAGGCGGCGCGGACCGTTGCGAGTACGGTTGTCCAGATTTCTTCGGGATCATGCTCGACCCATCCGGATTTCGGGAAGTATTGCTTGAACTCGCGCTGCGCCGTCGCCACCGGCTTGAGCTTCGCCGTAAACAGGATCGACCGCGTCGAAGTGGTGCCCTGGTCGATCGCCAGAATGTATTTCGACATGAAAAATCCTCGCCCCGTTGCCAGGGCGAGGATTGCTGCTTAGTACGGAAAAATCAATGTTTGTGGGCGAGCTTCGCAGCGACTTCGGCGACATGCTTGCCCTGGAAGCGGGCGCCGCCCAACTCGTCCTTGCCGGGCTGCCGGCTGCCGTCGGAATTGGTGATCGTCGACGCGCCATAGGGCGATCCGCCGCGGATTTCATCGACACCGGACTGGCCGGCCCAGGAATAAGGCAGGCCGACAACCACCATGCCGTGGTGCAGCATTGTCGGGATGAAGCCGAGCAAGGTGGACTCCTGCCCGCCATGCTGTGTCGCCGACGAGGTCATGGCCGAGCCGACCTTGCCGATCAGGGCCCCCTTCATCCAGAGCGGGCCGGTCTGGTCGATGAAATTGCGCATCTGCGAGGCCATCGTCCCGTAGCGCGTGCCGCAGGCGAAGATGATCGCATCGTAATTGGCAAGATCCTCGACCTTGGCGATCGGCGCCTTCTGGTCGAGCTTGTAATGCGCGGCCTTGGCCACTTCGAGGGGCACGAGTTCGGGGACGCGCTTGACATCGACTTCGGCACCCGCCTCGCGCGCACCTTCGGCCGCGGCATAGGACATCTGCTCCATGTGCCCCCAGGCCGAGTAATAGAGAACCAAAACTTTCGTCACTTTGTCACCTCCTCAGGATTACGAAAAATCAGGCCGCCGCGCGGATCAGGCTGTCAAGATCGAGCCGCCTTGTGAACATCTCGAGACTCCCATCGGGCTTGCGCGGCCATTGCGCTTCCGGCCGGTCCCAATAGAGCTCGACGCCATTCTGGTCGGGATCGCGCAGATAGAGCGCCTCGCTGACGCCGTGATCGGAGGCGCCATCGAGCGGAATGCGATTGTCCACAAGCCGCCGCAACGCATCCGCCAAATCGGCGCGTGTCGGATAGAGAATGGCCGTGTGGAACAGGCCGGTCGAACCCGGAGGCGGCGGCGAGCCGCCAAGGCTTTCCCAGGTATTGAGCCCGATATGATGATGGTAACCGCCGGCCGAGATGAAGGCGGCCTGCGTTCCGTATTTCTGCATCAATTCGAAGCCGAGCACGCCGCAATAAAAGCCGAGCGCGCGATCGAGATCGGCAACTTTCAAATGGACATGGCCAATCCGCGTTCCGGCCGGAACGGGCTTCACCGCACTGCTCATGACAACGCCTTCTGTAACTTCTGGCGTTACGATATAAGTGCCGTTTCCGGAGCGATCAAGGGATAATCGGTCACACCCAGCGGAACACGATGAACGCCCAGATCAGCGAAATGATGAGCCCGCCCCACAAGGGCGTACTCATGATTCCAAGCCAGCCGAGGAAGATATAGGCGGCGCCCAACAAGGTAATGAACAACCGGTCGCCGCGCGTCGTGTCGAGCCCGAATATCCCCCGCCGCGGCGAGCCGCCGGGCACGAAATACTCCCACATGCCCATCGCGGCGATGCAGCCGAATATGAACACGAAGAACAAGGCCGTCGGCCAGGTCCAGGCCATCCATGACAGGAAGGTGTTGTTCATCGGCGCGCTCCCCTTACACGCGGCCGAGGGCAAAGCCCTTGGCGATGTAGTTGCGAACGAAATAGATGACGACCGCACCTGGGATGAGAGTCAGGGAGCCGGCTGCGGCGAGCAATCCCAGTTCATAGCCCGACGTGCTCGCGGTCTTGGTCATCGCCGCGGCGATCGGCTTGGCCGCCACCGCGGTCAATGTCTTGGCAAGCAGAAGCTCGACCCATGAGAACATGAAGCAGAAGAAGGCCGCAACGCCGATTCCCGCGGCGATCGTCGGCATGAAGATGCGGAAGAAGAAACGCGGGAAGGAATAGCCATCGACATAGGCCGTCTCATCGAGCTCCTTCGGCACGCCCGACATGAAGCCTTCGAGAATCCACACCGCCAACGGCACGTTGAACAATGTATGCGCGAGCGCCACCGCCCATGGCGTGTCGAACAGGCCGATCTCCGAGTAGAGCTGGAAGAAGGGCAGCGCGAACACCGCCGGCGGCGCCATGCGGTTGGACAGGAGCCAGAAGAACAAGTGCTTGTCGCCGAGAAACCGGTAGCGCGAGAATGCATAGGCCGCCGGCAGTGCCACCGAGACCGACAGCACCATGTTGATGACCACGTATTCGAGCGAGTTCACATAGCCCATGTACCAGGACGGGTCGGTGAAAATCTTATGGTAGTTCGCAAACGTGAATTCATGCGGATAAAGCGAGAAGCCGCCGAGTATCTCGTTCGTGGTCTTGAACGACATGTTGAGCAGCCAATAGATCGGCAGCATCAGGAAGATGATGTAGAGCGCCGGGACATAGCGAGACAGGTTCCGCATCTCTAGATCTCCTGGTCCCGCATCATCAATGTGTAGAACAGCCAGGAGAGGAAGAGGATGATCAGGAAGTAGATGATCGACATCGCGGCTGCGGGTCCCAGATCGAACTGGCCGAGCGCCGTCTTGACGAGATCGATCGACAGGAAGGTCGTCGCGCTGCCAGGTCCGCCACCCGTCAGCACGATGGCTTCGGTATAGATCATGAAGCTGTCCATGAAGCGCAGGAGTACGGCGATGGTCAGCACATGCCGGAGCTTCGGCAATTGGATGTAGCGGAAGACCGCCCAGGGCCGCGCACCGTCGACCTTGGCCGCCTGGTAATAGGCGTCCGGAATGGAGACGAGCCCGGCATAGCACAGAAGCACGACCAGCGACGTCCAATGCCAGACATCCATCAGCACGATCGTGAACCAGGCCGATACCGGCTGGCGCGTGTAGTTGAAGTCGATGCCGAGCGCATTGATCGAATAGCCGAGGAGCCCGATATCGGGCAGCGCCATGATGTTCCACATGGCGCCGACGACGTTCCACGGGATGAGGAGCGGCAAGGCCATGAGCACGAGGCATACCGAGACCCACGGGCCCTTGCGTGGCATGGTCAAGGCAATCGCCAGGCCCAGCGGGATTTCGATGACCAGGACGAGGGTGGTGAAAAGGATCTGCCGTCCGAGAGCGCCATGGAAACGCTCTGAATGCAGCACCTGCTCGAACCAGGCGACGCCCGCCCAAGTGAAGATATTGTCGCCGAACGTCTCCTGCACGGAGAAATTGACGACGGTCATCAATGGGATCAGCGCGTTGAACGCCACCAGGGCGAAGACCGGCATGACCAGGAACCAGGCGCGCTGATTGACGATCTTGTTCATGGCCGCGCCCCCGCCATCCACCCGTGCTCATAAATTTGCGTATGCGCGGGATCGAAAGCCAAATGCGTCGCGCCTTCGGGGATTGGCAAGTCTTCAGGGACGAGAAGCTTGATTGGGCGCTCGCCGGCCCGGGTCTCGACAATCCGGAAGCGGCCAGCATCGGCAACTTTCACGACATGGACGGGAATGCCGCTCGCCGAGAATTTCACGAATTCGGGTCTCACCCCGATTTCAAGATGCGTGCGGTCCTTGACCGCCGCGGCATTGGCCGCCTCGACCGGCAGCCCGTGAAACGTCGCCCTGCCTTCCTGCATCTCGCAGGGCAGGAGGTTCATGCCCGGCGAGCCGATGAAGTGTCCGACGAAAGTGTGCATCGGCCGTTCGAAGAGATCGATCGGCGTACCTGTCTGCACCACCTCGCCATTATTCATGACCACAACCTGGTCGGCAAAGGTGAGAGCCTCGGTCTGATCATGCGTCACGTAGATCATGGTGCGCTTGATGCGCTGATGCAATTCCTTGAGCTTCGAGCGCAATATCCATTTGAGATGCGGATCGATGACCGTCAATGGCTCGTCGAACATGATCACATTGACGTCTGAGCGCACCAGCCCGCGGCCGAGTGAGATTTTCTGCTTGCCGTCCGCCGTCAGGCCCGAAGCGCGCCGCTTCAACGTCGCATCGAGCTCGAGCATATGGGCGATTTCGCGCACCCGCTTGTCGACCTCCGCTTCCGGTACGCCGCGATTGCGCAACGGGAAAGCCAGATTGTCGTAGACCGTCATCGTGTCGTAGATAACCGGGAACTGGAACACCTGCGCGATATTGCGCTGTTCCGGTGTCGCCAGCGTCACGTCGCGGTCGTCGAACAGGATGCGCCCTTCCGTCGGCTTGAGAAGTCCCGAAATGAGGTTGAGAAGCGTGGTCTTGCCGCAGCCTGACGGCCCCAGCAGCGCATAGGCACCGCCATCGGCCCATACGAGCGACAATCGTTTCAGCGCCCAGTCTGAATCCTTTTGCGGATTGGGGAAGTAACTGTGCCGTAGTCCGTCGAGCGTGATCTTTGCCATCAGGAAATGAGCTCCCCGCCCGCGCCGAAGAACAAGGCCTTGTCGATATCGATGTGCAGTCGCGCCACCGAGCCGACCACGAAGGGGTGAATGCCGTGCGATTGCGACACCCAGGTGCGCCCGTTCATGTCGAAATGGATGATGCTCTCCGAACCGCTGAGTTCGGTGACCAGCACGCGGCCCTCGACCGTGGCGGTGCCGCCACCGGTCGGCGTGATGTGATAGGGTCTTATGCCGATCGTGTAATCGCCGTCCGCAATCGACTTGGCCGCGGCACCCGCCGGCAACACGATCTCATTGCTGAGAACAATGTCGCCGCCCCGCTTCGTCACGCTGGCGACATTGATGGGCGGATCCGAGAAGACCTGTGCGGTGATGAGGTTCGAAGGCCGTCGATAGAGGCTCGCGGTCGGCCCGAATTGCGTGACCCGGCCTTCATGCATTGTTGCGGTATTACCGCCGAACAACAGCGCTTCCGTGGGTTCAGTCGTCGCGTAGACCACGATCGCGTCACGGCCGGCGAACAACTTCGGCAATTCGTCGCGCATTTCCTCACGCAACTTGTAGTCGAGATTGGCCAATGGCTCGTCGAGCAGGATCAAATCCGAATCCTTGACGATCGCGCGCGCGATCGCCGTGCGCTGCTGCTGGCCGCCTGACAATTCCGAAGGTCTACGTTCGAGCATCGGCGTCAAGTGCAGGAGTTCCGCGGCTTTCGCCACCCGCCGCCCGACCTCCTCCTCGCTCTTGCCGGCAACCCGCAATGGCGAGGCGATGTTGTCGTAAACATTGAAATTCGGATAGTTGATGAACTGCTGGTAGACCATCGACACATTCCGCTTCTGCACCGGAACGGTCGTGACGTTCTTTCCCTTGAACCAGATTTCGCCCGATGACGGCTTCTGGATGCCGGCCATCAATTGCATCAATGTCGTCTTGCCGGCGAGCGTCGTTCCCAGCAGCACGTTGAAGGTACTGCTCTCGAAGACGAGATTCGTCTCGTGAATATAGGTATCGGCGCCGACGCGCTTCGCTACGTTCTTGAGTTCAAGAGCCATCGCTGATCTGCTTTTGCACGAACGCCGTCCCCTCGTGATCCGTGCCGATTGCCGGGGCGCATGGACAATGCGCCCCGGGCTTTTGCGTTGGTGGTCACAAACTGTGTCAGGCTACTGGTTGTCCGTCCAGCGCTTGATCAGTTCGTCATAGGCAATCGTCTCGCCCGGCGGCTTCTCGTTCTCGAGCTTTGCCCAAGGCGCATGCTCGGTGCTCAGCCACTTGCTCGGATCGCTTTCCGGGTTAAGCCGCGGACCGCAGCCATGATAGACGTTGTTCGATTCATCCGCGGCCTGCATGCGGGCCATGATCTGGTCCATCTGCTCGGCCAACCGGTCCATCGCCTCTTGCGGGGTGAAGGCACCTGAGTTGATGTCGCCGATGTTCTCCCAGAACAATTGCGCAAGCTTCGGATAGTCAGGCACGTTGACGCCGGTCGGGCTCCACGCCACGCGGTCGGGCGAGCGATAGAACTCGATCATGCCGCCAAGGTTAGGCGCACGCTCGGTGAACGATGGATGCCTGACCGTGCTGTCGCGGATGAAGGTAAGTCCAACCTGGCTCTTCTTCGTGTCGACGGTCTTCGACGTGACGAACTGGGCGTAGAGCCAGGCCGCCTTGCGGTTGTCGAGCGGCGTCGAGTTGAACAATGTCCAGGAACCCACGTCCTGGTAGCCGCGCTGCGAGCCATCCTTCCAGTAGGGTCCATGCGGCGATGGCGCCATCCGCCACAGTGGCTTGCCGGCATCATCGACGGTGTTGTTGCCGTCCTTCTTCGGCGCGACCATCGAAGCGGTGAAGGCCGTGTACCAGAAGATCTGCTGGGCGACATTGCCTTGGCTCAAAGCCGGCAACGACTGGTAGAAGTCGAGGTCGGCAGCGCCCGGAGGCGCGTATTTGCGCAGCCACTCGTCCCACTTCGTCACCGCGTAGACAGCCGCCGGACTGTTGGCGCCGCCGCCGCGCGACACCGAAGCGCCGACCGGGTTGCAGCTATCCTTCTCCATGCGGATGCCCCATTCATCGACCGGGCGTCCGTTGGGCTGTCCAGGATCGGCTTCGCCGGCCATCGACAACCACGCATCCGTCATGCGCCAGCCGAGGTCGGGCGCGCGCTTGCCGTAGTCCATGTGGCCATAGACCTTGACGCCGTCGATCTCCTTCACGTCATTGGTGAAGAAATCGGCGATGTCTTCATAGGCCGACCAGTTCACCGGCACGCCGAGTTCATAGCCATACTTGGCCTTGAACTTCTCCTTGAGGTCGGGGCGATCGAACCAGTCCTTCCGGAACCAGTAGAGATTGGCGAATTGCTGGTCGGGCAACTGCCACAGCTTCCCATCGGGACCAGTGGTGAATTTGATGCCCATGAAGTCATTGAGGTCGAGGCCCGGGTTGGTGACATCCTTGCCTTCGCCCGCCATCCAGTCGGTCAGGTTGATCGCGCTTTGCAGGCGCGAATGCGTGCCGATCAGATCCGAGTCGTTGATATAGCCGTCATACAGATTGCGGTTGGTCTGCATCTGGGTCTGAACGGCTTGCACGACTTCGCCTTCGCCGAGGAGCTGGTGATTGACCTTGATCCCGGTGATTTCCTCGAAGGCCTTGGCGAGCACTGTCGATTCATAAGTATGCGTCGGGATGGTTTCCGACAGCACGTTGATTTCCATCCCCTGGAACGGCTTCGCCGCGTTGACGAACCATTCCATCTCCTTCATCTGCTCTTCTTTCGAAAGAACCGAAGGCTGGAACTCCGAGTCGACCCACTTCTGCGCGGCCGCCATGTCCGCGAAGGCTGGGGCAGCACCAAGCGCCAGCAGCAAGGCAGCTGCGGATACAGTGTACTTAAGCGACATCGCTTAATCCTCCCATTTTGCGTGCGGCTTGCTCGAAAGCCCGGCCGGAGCGCACGCTCGCCCGGCCAAACCATCCATCACATGCCTCCGGCGAGGATTGCCTTCTTCCGGATGCGTGGAATGAAGCTCTATGTCTCGTCGCGCCTCCTCATGCGCTAACCCGCTGAAATTCGCCGTTGCGACGACGCCGACGCGCCGGCGAGATAGTCCCGCAGCATTGTCTGCTCCTCGTCTTTGAGATGAAGACCAAGCTTGGAGCGCCGCCACAGAATATCTTCTGCCGTCCGCGCCCATTCCCGATCGATCAAATAATTGACCTCGCGCTCGCTCAGGAGGCCAAAGCTCTGCCCGAGATCGCCGGCCGATTTGGCATCGCCGATCACGTCGTTCGCCAGCGTGCCATAGGCGCGAAACATGCGCTTGGCATTGACGGGCGAGAGAAAGGCGTGGCGCTTTGCGAAATCGCCAATACGATCCGCCGCCTCGGCCTGCGGAAAATCGCCGCCCGGAAGCTTTCCAGTAGCCGTCCAGGCCGGCCCCATCTTTGGATAAAACGGTTGGAGCTTCTCCAACACTGCTTCGGCCAGCTTGCGAAACGTCGTGATCTTGCCGCCGAACACGGAAATCAGCGGTGCGGACCCGTCTGGAGCGTCAAGCTTCAGAACGTAATCGCGCGTCGCTTCCTGCGCCTTGCTCGCCCCGTCATCATAGAGCGGCCGGATGCCGGAATAGGTCCAGCGTACCATCTCCTTGCTAACCGGCGTCTTGAGATAGGCGCTGACCGCGGCAAGTAGGTAGTCGCGCTCGGCGATGCTGATCTCCGGCTTGGCCGGATCGCCCGAATAATCCTCATCCGTCGTGCCGATCAGCGTGAAATCGCGTTCATAGGGGATGGCAAAGCAGATCCGCCCGTCGGCATTTTGGAAAATATAGCACTCGTCATGGTCATAGAGCTTGTCGAGGACGATATGGCTGCCCTTGACCATGCGAATGCGATCCGGCGCATTCATGCCGACGACCTGACCCAGCACCTGGCTCACCCACGGACCGCCGGTATTGACGAGACCGCGCGCCGTGACCTGGCTCGTAGCGCCGGTTTCCGAATTCTGCAGCGTGACGACCCAGTGTGCGCCGTCGCGCCGCGCCTTGGTCGCCTTGGTGCGCGGTCTGACCGAGGCACCGCGATCGGCAGCACCTCGCGCATTGAGTATCACCATGCGCGCATCATCGACCCAGCAGTCGGAATATTCGAACGCACGGGTAAATTCGCTCTTGAGCGGTGTGCCGGTTTGATCGCGGGTGAGATCGATCGAGCGCGTCGACGGCAGGACGTCGCGCCCACCCAGATGGTCGTAGAGAAACAGGCCGAGCCGCAGGATCGGCCAGGGCCTAAGTCCGCGATGATGCGGCAGCACAAAACGCAGTGGCCAGACGATATGGGGCGCCGCTTTGAGCAGCACTTCGCGCTCGATCAAGGCCTCGCGCACCAGGCGGAACTCGTAATGCTCGAGATAGCGCAGGCCACCATGGATGAGCTTTGTCGAGGATGAGGAAGTCGCGCCCGCAAGATCGCCCTGCTCCGCCAGCACTACCTTGAGGTTGCGCCCGGCGGCGTCGCGCGCAATGCCGCAGCCGTTAATGCCGCCGCCAATGATTGCTAAATCATAGATGCCTGCCTCGTCCGGCATCCGTCCTCCCCACACGCACGCCTTGGATGTTCATTTCGATTCATTTGCTGCGTTTGCGAAGAGAAATTCCGCAAATGCGAAAGAAACGATGATCTTGCGCGCTGGGAAAACTATAGATCGAAAGAAAGCGAAAAGGCAATCGAAATTCGCGTTTCGGGTCAACTCGCGGCGAGGTGGACGACACTCTCGCCGCCTGGCGCGATTTCGAGCGCCACGCCATTATGCCGGCAGATATCAACGATCGGCTCTGGCGGCTGCTGGTCGGTGACAAAAACATCGATCTGGCTCAGGTATCCGATCCGCACCGGTGCCGAGCGCGTGAATTTCATCGCATCCGAAACCAGGATGACATTGCGCGCATTGGCGATGATGGCTTGCGCGGCGCGCACTTCGCGATAGTCGAAATCGAGAAGCGCCCCGTCATCATCAATCGCCGAGACGCCGATCACCGCATAATCGACCTTGAACTGGCCGATGAAATCGACGGCGGCCTCGCCGACGATGCCGCCATCCGCCTTCCTTAAGACCCCGCCTGCGACGATCACGTCGATCTTCGGGCACGGCATCAGGATCGAAGCGACATGGATGTTGTTGGTGATTACCATCAAGCCTTCATGCCCGGTCAGAGCGCGCGCCACCTCCTCTGTCGTCGTCCCGATATTCACGAACAGCGAAGCATTGTTGGGGATGAGTTGCGCGGCGCGTTCGCCGATCCGCTGTTTCTCCGTCGGCGCAAGCTCCCGGCGCGCCTCATAGGCAACATTCTCGACACCCGACGACAGCAGCGCCCCGCCATGCGTTCGCGTCAGCAAGCGCTGGTCGCAGAGATCATTGAGGTCCTTGCGGATCGTCTGCGGCGTCACGTCGAAACGCTCGGCCAGGTCTTCGACGGTAACGCGACCGGTCTGGCGCGCGATCGCGAGGATCTCGTGCTGGCGAAAATTGATCGATGTCATGACTGTGCCGGCGGACTGAAAGCTGGAAGCCTTGAGTTTAGGCGCAGGATGTCACAAAGGGAAGCACGTCAACCTTCAGAGCCCAGCCATGGACAAATCGAAGCTGCCCAAGTCCGTCACTGTCGTCGACCATCCCCTGGTCCTGCACAAGCTCACCTTGATGCGCGACAAGCACACGCCATCGGCGGTCTTCCGTCAGTTACTGCGCGAAATCAGCCTGCTTCTGGCCTATGAAGTCGCCCGTGACCTGCCGATCACCACCCAGACGATCGAGACGCCGCTCGCCGAGATGGAAGCTCCGATCCTCAAAGGCAAGAAGCTCGTCATCGTGTCGATCCTGCGCGCCGGCAACGGCCTCCTCGAAGGCATGCTCGACCTGATGCCGTCGGCCCGCGTCGGCCATATCGGCATCTATCGCAATCCGGTCACTCTCGAACCGGTCGAATATTACATGAAGGTTCCCGAAGACATTGCCGAGCGCCGCGTGATCGTCGTCGACCCGATGCTCGCCACCGGAAATTCGGTCTCCGCCGCCATCAGCCGCCTCAAGCAGAAAGGCGCCAAGGACATCAAGCTCGTCTGCCTTCTCTCCGCCCCCGAAGGCATTGCCCATGTGGCACAGGACCATCCCGACGTGCATGTCTTCACCGCCGCCATCGACAGCCATCTAAACAGCCATGGCTACATCGTACCGGGCCTTGGTGATGCCGGCGATCGCATGTTCGGCACCAAGTAACAATCTGGCCTTGAGTCAGTTAACAACGCATTAGGTATAGGCGCGAGTTTAACGTCTGTTACCGGATTTCACACGCTTGGGCGTGTTCGGCTAACCACCTGTTCACGCTTCCCCGCAAAGATTGCACTCAACAAGCGGGCATCGAACCCACGGATTGCGGGAGCGGGTAAATGAGTTGGTTGCGGGCAGGAAGCGCGAATGCGCCCAGGCAGACCCCGGCCCGTCAGATCATGTGCCGCGACGGCTCGAAGCCGCGCATCCTCTTCGCCGAAGATTCATACGCGGCCCGCACCTTGACTGCTGCCCTGCTGACCAAGATGGGCTGCGAGGTCGATGCCGTCGAGCATGGCGAGCACGCATTGAGCCACGCCAGCGAACATACCTACGACCTGATCCTGCTCGATATCGAAATGCCGGTGATGGACGGCGTCTGCGCCGCCCGCAAGATCAGGGAATTGGGCGGCAAGCCGGCCCATGTGCCGATCATGGCGCTTTCGGCCTTTCTCGCCGATACGGCGAAAGTCGCAAGCATCCGCAATGCGTTCGATTCGGCGCTCGCCAAGCCCGCCGGTCGCGAAGCCTTGCACGATGCCATCCAGACCATGCTGGACGCCGGCGGCACCCGCTAATCAACAAAGTTGTGAAAGTGGTTGGGGCCTCGCCCGCTTCTTCGGGGGCCCCCGTCGCCTCTTCAGCGATTATTGGACGTTGACGTCCGGGCCTGGCCTTCCAGGGCCTCGAGCATATGCAGGAATTCGCTCAATTCGGGGCTCAACCGTTGTTCGCCGCCCCCTCGGTTCTTGTCAGCGATTTGTTGCCTATCGTTACGCATAACCACTCTCCCTCGTCATCCCGATAAATGCCACGCCCGGACTAACCAATTCCTAACCGATCAACTCTGAACACCGCGCCCGGGCATTCTTCATCATCGGTTCATCGAGGGAGTTAAGGCGCGTGCAGCGGCGGAGATGAGGAGGGATTGGGGCAAGAGCCGGGCAACCGCTCATTTCGCCGGATCGATGCAGAAAAGACACACGAAATCGTGATGAATGGGATTGGTAACAGACTGCGTACCATTTGGGCCCGAAGTCTCGCGGGCAGTTTTTTTGGAGGGAAATGATCGTGTCAGCGAAAGTGATTCACGTTGCGGCGGCTGCCGCCTTGGCCTTGTGCCTGGGAACCGGCTTTGCCTTTGCGTCCGCCGACGATGCCATCAAGGGCCGTCAGGGCTGCATGAAGGCGAGCGGCAAGATGATGGGCGAGCTCGCCGCTATGTTCAAAGGCGACAAGCCCTATGACAAGGCCACCGTCGACGCCGCCTTGGCCGCACATGACGCGGCTTGCGCGGATTGGGCAAACTGGTGGGGACCCGATAGCCAGAAGGGCGAAACGGTGGAGACCTGGGCCAAGCCGGAGATCTGGACCGATGCGGCCGGCTTCACCGCGGCCGGCGATGCGTTTTATGCTAAGTACGTGGCCGTGAAGGATTCGACCGACGAGGCGACGTTCAAGGCGGCATTCCCCGCGCTCGGCAAGGCGTGCGGCGGATGCCACGAAAAATTCCGCCGCCCCAAGGAGTAGCGGCTGACACATCGATCAAAGCGGTTCTTGTGGAGTGTGGCGCTCATCATCCTGGTGGGCGCCATTCTCGCTTGGTTTTTGAGTGCCCCGAGGCCGATGACCCAAGCCATGGTCCCGGCCCATCAGCCCGATCTCGCCAATGGCGCTGTGATGTACAATATCGGCGGCTGCATCTCCTGCCATAAGCCGCCCGCCGATGCCGCCGGAATGGACCCGGCGATCCCCAGCGGCGGGGCGCCGCTCAAGACGCCGGTCGGCACCTTCTACCCGCCCAATCTCACGCCCGATCCCGAAACAGGGCTCGGCAAGTGGAGCGACCTCGATTTCCTCAACGCCATGATGCGCGGCCTGTCGCCTTCGGGCGCACATGCCATCCCGGCCTTCCCCTATACGTCCTACACGCATATGCGCCCGGAAGACCTGCTCGATCTCAAGGCGCATTTGGCAAGCCTGAAGCCGGTCTCCGCGCCCGATAAGCCCGCCGACATTCCACTGCCCTTCCTGCTGCGGCGCGGCATTGGCTTGTGGCAGTGGCTGGGACTCGACACCACGCCATGGCGCCCGAGCAAGGCCGCAACAGAGAGCGAGAATCGCGGCTCCTATCTCGTCAACGGTCCCGGCCATTGCGGCGAGTGCCACACGCCGCGCACCTTCTATATGGCCTCCGACATGAGCCGCTTCCTCATGGGCGGCCCGCATCCCGAGGGCGAAGGCCGCGTGCCGTCATTGCGCGACCTCATCGGCCGCGGCCGCTACAAGGACGTGAACGACCTCGCCTCGGCGCTGCAATATGGCGAGATCATGGGCTACGACAAACTCTCATCCGGCGGCATGCGCGCGGTTCAGGACAATATTTCGAAACTCCCCGAATCCGACATCAAGGCAATCGCCGAGTACCTGGCGAGCTTGAAGTAATAATTCCCCCTCCCCCTTGTGGGGAGGGTTGGTGGGGGTCACGACGTCATCACCTGTCGTCTTGATGCGGCTGTGAGCTTCACACCCCCACCCTTGATCCCTCCCCACAAGGGGGAGGGAATACTTTACATCCCCGGCTTCTTTGCATCCTTCAAGTAATAATTGGCATTCTTGCCATAAATCATTCCGCGCAAGAACCGCCGTGCCGTTTCCGACTTGCGCAACGGATCGATCACCGCGCGCATCGCATCATGGGCGACGACTTTCGCCGCATCACCCACCGCCGACGCGCCCGGCCCGCTTTGCGGAAACCCGTAGCGGCGCAAGGTGCCGTTCATCAGCCTGATCTTGTTGAGCCGGCTCACCTGCGGCGTCTTCCAGGTCATTGCCATGGAGATCGAATAGCGCTCGCCGGTCCGGACCCAATGCGGCCACATATAGGGAAGATGCACGGCATCGCCTTCCTTCATCGCAAAGACTTGTGCCCGTTCTTCGAAGGACGGCTCGTAATGCTGGTTCCTGTGCTTCGACGGCGAGATCTCCATCGCTTCTTCCGAGATCAATGCACAGTCGCGATTGTCGAAGATATGGACGAATTTGTCGCCCTTGATCTGGATCAGGATGTTCTCTTCGGCATCGACATGAAACGGCGTCGTCGCGTTGGCTGAGGAGACGAAGATAAAACCTTGCAGATCGCTATAGTCATTCGCGCGCTTGCCGGCCGCTGTCTGCGCGGCATCGACGAATGCCTTCAGCACCTCAAAATATTCAGGTACATGTTCGACATTCTTGATCACCATCCAGGCATTGGCCTTTTCGATGCGCCGCACCACCTCTTCCGGTGCCATGTCGATCGTCGGGATCGAGCCCGGATCCTGGCCTGGCAGAAGCTTGCCGGAATTATACTCGATGCGGTCGCGGGGCATGGATTGCGCCAAGCGTACCAATCTATCGAGCGAAAACGCCGGATGAGCGGAGAGCCCATGATTCAACGCAAACGGAGCTTTAAGAAATTTCTCGCGCGCCACGCGCGGATCGAGAGTGACGATGCTCATGGTTTCTGCCTCCTGATGAACCGGTGATAGACATCCTTCGCCGCATTACGGCTGTGACGGCGGAACATCTCCGCGGCCGTCATCGCCTTGAACCGCGCCGACGGCATGTTGGGGGTGCCGATCAGCACATCCGCCATCGCGATGCGGTCGCGCCAGATATTGTCGATCATCGGATGTCCGGGAACCGCACAGGAATCGGCAAGGTCGATTCCGCCTTCGGCAAGAAGCGATTCCGTTGCATCGAGAATCTGGAGAACCCCTGGCGAGTATTTCGCGAAGTCCTCATCGAAGGCGATCTTGCCGAGCCACGCCCGGCCACCGACGACTTGCGCGAAGAGCGAGGCGATCGGCCTGCCGTCGAGCTTGATCGACCAGAAGCGCAGATGCCCAGCCTCTGCGAGTCCTTCGAGAACGGCGCGCAGACACGCCGACAATGCCGCATCACAGCGGATGGCGCTGCCCCGCCTGCCCTTCCAGCCTTTCGCTTCGAGCGCCGCGAAATCCTCGAACCATGGATCGAGCGCTTCGCCCGGCTTCCAGTTCACGCTCTCAAGCTTGCCCATTTCGCCTAGGCGCGAGCGCCAGCGGCGATATTCCTTGCGCCGCTTGCGCTCGAAATTTGTTTCGAACCAACTTGCGAAACCACCATCGAGGCGCACTGCGGCGCGCGACCACTGCTCGATCACGACACTCGGCGCGTTAAGCTTTCGCGCCGCATGGCATAGACCGTCCCAGAACGGGCCATCCATTGGAACCGATTTGAGAAGCAATGGCACACCGCGATCGGCGATAAGGCTTTCGAGGGCCAATTCGGCCTCATCCCGCGCAACCAGTGGCAATCCGGAAAAGAACAACGGTGTCTCGAACGAGACATCGACCGTCCAGCCCGGCAGCCAGCGCGCGTTTTGCCGCTCCAGCGCCGCGACACCGATCAATTTGCCCTTCTGCCAGATGCCGAGCGGTGCCGAAGCGCTGCCGAGAATTTGCGCCTGGGGTTCGATCCATGCCGGCATCATGCCGGCTGCCGGCTCGAGCGCCGTCTCGCCCAATGCCTGCCATTCCTCGCCGCGCGCCGGCGCGAGCGCGATGGGGCCTGATTCCTCCGGCTTGGTTAATTTACGAAGCGACTGGACCACGCGATTTCCCGGCCTCTGCCTGTCCGCGGGGCGGAAACAGGCGGCGGGCGAGAAGGAAACTCGCAATGGCCTCGAAAGACAGGGCGCATGTCGTGGCGATCGCGGCACCAGTGATGCCAAGCCACGGAATGAGACCCAGATTGAGAGCGCCCGAGAGCGCGACCGTTGCCATGAGTATCCCTGTCGCCCGGTTATGGTGACCGGTAGCCATGAGCAAACTCTGTGCCGGACCTCCGAAGGCCCGGATCACATATCCGATGGCAAGGATGAACATCACAGGATAGGCCGCCGTGAAGCCCGGCCCGAACAGCCACAGAAGCGGTTTGCCGAGCAGCAGCAAAATGACAGCCCCGATAAGCGACGGCAAAACGCACCATCTCTGCATTTCGCTAAGAAGCGGGCCGATCTCGGCGCTGCGGCCCGCGGCATGGAGATCGGCGAAGCGCGGCATGGCGACCGCTGTCACCGCAAAATGGATGAAGGCCACGAGCGAGATCGTCCGCGTCGCCGCGAAATAGATTCCGAGCTGGTCCGGCGAGACGAAAAAGTTAAGAAGGATCAGGTCGAGATTGAGGAGCAGCAGCGACAATGTCTCGAGCAGCAACAGCGATAGCGACAACCACAGCCACGTGCGCGACAGCATCTCGCGCGTTCCATTGCCGAGGATGGGCCGGAAGCGCCGCCGCTGCAGGAGATATTGCAGGCCAGCGACGAGCCAGGTTGCGACGGCTGCACAAAGCATGGCGGTCGTCGCATCATGCTGGTCGCCGATCCATCCGGCGGCCAGTACGAAGGCGAGAAGCAAGAGTGGCCGCAGCACATAGGGCGGCACGAGAGCGAGATCCATCCAGCCTTGCGATCGGCCGACCCCATCCTGAAAATCGGTTACCGCAAAAGCCGGCAGGCAGATGAGAGCGATGGCAAGAGGCAGCGCATAGTCGCGCCCGACCAGTCCCGGTCCGAAGTATAAAATGGCCGCCCCGGCGATCATCACGAGCACGCCGGCGCCGAAACACAATCCACGCCCGAAGGCAAGAAAGCCGCGGATGCGCGCAATCTCGCCGCGACTCGCATATTCGGGAAGGCAGCGCACCACCGAGACGGCAAAGCCCAGCGTGCACAAGGTGCCGAGCACCGTCACCCAGATCCAGGCATAGCTGAAGACGCCGAATTCGAAGGCACCGAGCCAGCGCGCGAGAACGACCTGCGACAGGAAGGCAATGCCGGCGGACGCGATGCGGATGATGAAGGCGGCAAGCGCCCCGCGCCCGGCCTGCGCGCGCTCGCCCTCGCCTTTGAGAAGCTTGTCGACGAGACGACCGATCGGCTCAGGCAGCAGCTTGCGCAAACTTTCGCCCCTTCCCCCTTCTCCTTGTGGGAAGGGTTGGGGTGCGGGTTGCACCAACCTCCCACCACTGTCATTGCCGGGCTTGTCCCGGCAATCCATCGTGCCGATTAGTCAGCCGACAGAGTATCGGCCCGGTGGATCCCCGGAACAAGTCCGGGGATGACACCGTATGTGTCCCGGCAATACCGACCAGCTCCTTACAAAGCATAAAGGCCGGCACAAAGGCCGGCCTCGTCGCGAAAGGGTAAATGCGGCCCGATCAGTTGTCGGACTTCGGCTCCAGCACCTGGCGGCCCTTGTACATGCCGGTCTTGAGGTCGACATGATGCGGACGCCGCAGTTCGCCGGACTTCTTGTCCTCGATCCAGGTCACGGTCGCGAGCTTGTGGCCCGACCGGCGCATGCCGCGGCGGCTGGGCGAGGTTTTTCGTCTTGGAACGGCCATCGGAAAACTCCATGAAAGAGGGGCGCACACCGGCAACCGGGCGCCCCTGAAATCTGGCGGGCTTATAGCGAAGGTCAGCGGTCGAGGCAAGTGAGATAGGGGCCCATGATGCTCATCCGGGCCAGAATCCGCGACGCAATGCGGTTGACCCGCTTGGAGGGCTTGCCGGCATTGCGCTTGATCGGATTGGGTAAAACTGCCGCAAGCAGCGCTGCTTCGCGTTTCGTAAGCTTTGCGGCCGGTTTCTTGAAATGACGTTGCGCGGCGGCCTCCGCCCCATAGACCCCGGGGGCCCACTCCACGATATTGAGATAGATCTCGATCATCCGCCGTTTCGACCAGACGAGGTCCATCCATAGCGCCAAAGGTATTTCCAGGCCCTTGCGGATGAATTGCCGGCCATCCCACAGGAAGAGGTTCTTTGCCGTCTGCATGGGGATGGTGCTGGCGCCGCGAACCGGATCCTCCTCGTCATTGAGGACGCCGTCGATCACCCCCTGGAGCTCGATCCAGTCGACGCCATTATGGTCGCAGAAACGCGCATCCTCCGACGAAATCACTGCCTTTGGCAGGTTTGGCGAAATCTGGTCGAGGCTGACCCAGTCCTTGTTGATGCCGTTGCCGGTGAAGAGCCGCAGGATCATGACATTGGAAATCGGCGGCGGTACCACCGCATAGACGATGGTGAGCGCGAAGGGCAATGCGGCGATGATTGCGAGTGCGATGAGGCCGCGGCGGAGCCAGGTCTTGCGGTGCTCGCGTGTTAAAGTCTTGCCCGCATCGTCTGGCGCTGCCGGCACGCTGTCCGCAATCGGTTGAGATTCAACGGTCATGGCTCTACAGGAATGCCGTTAGCGCATGGAACGGCCTTTGGCGTCAATCCCGCCGGAAAAATTCGAAAAAGCCCTTGGCGCTGCGGCATCGGCGACCGAGGCGCGGCTTGACGAATTGTTGCCTGAAAAGGGCGCGACACCGCGTCTCCTGAAGGCGATGCGCTATGCCGCTTTGGGACCTGGAAAGCGCCTGCGGCCTTTCCTGGTGATCGAAAGTGCCAAGCTTTTCGATGTTCCGGAGGCCCGCGCGCTAAGCGTTGGCGCGGCGCTCGAATGCCTGCACTGCTATTCTCTGGCCCATGACGACCTTCCGGCCATGGATGATGACGATCTGCGCCGCGGCCGCCCGACCTTGCATCGCGCCTTCGACGAGGCGACCGCCATTCTCGCTGGCGATGCCCTCCTCACCTTCGCTTTTGAGGTCCTGAGCCGGCCCGATATTCATCCCGAAGCCGAAATGCGCCTGAAACTCATCAGCGAACTCGCCCGCGCCGCCGGCAAAGACGGCATGGCCGGCGGCCAGATGCTTGACCTCGAAGCCGAGGCCGGCCGCGATTTGAAGATCGACGAGGTTCTGACCCTCCAGGCAATGAAAACCGGCGCCCTCTTCCGCTTCGCCTGCATGGCTGGCGCCATCCTCGGCGGAGCCGATCCCGCCCCGCTTGAAGCTTACGGCCGCGCCATCGGGCTTGCCTTTCAGATTGCCGACGACCTTCTCGACGTCTCCTCTTCCGCCGCCGCGCTGGGCAAGGCGACGCAGAAGGACCAGGCGCGCGGCAAAGCCACCTTCGTCGATTTGCTGGGCGAAGCCGGCGCCCGCCGCCGCGCCGATGAAATCATCGCTGAAGCTGACAGGGCTCTCGAAGCCTATGGCGCCCGGGCTGACATGTTACGCGCCACGGCCCGGTTTATTGTTGGACGGCAAAAATGACCAGATTCTCTTAAGTAGGACTCCTATCCGGTCACGATGCCCCGCAAATCGCCATAGGCGGCCCTAGGACGCGATTCCAGGGTAGCCCGCTACCCCCCTAGCGGGACCGTCTGGAGGCCCTCTACGGCCCCTCTCTGGCCCGGCAAAACACCAACACGCTAAGATTGTTTTCCTTGGAAAATATTCACGGAAAAGTCGTGCGTTCACGGGATGCCGATGATCCGCTTGGCGATCAACTGCCCGTTGGCGCCATTGCTGGCCAGGAGGAACACGCGGCCGCCAACCTTCAGCGCGCCGAGTTCGGAAGCAACGATCGCGCTCACCTTGGTCTCAGCATCGACCACGAATTCGGCAGTGCCGTCCTTGTATTTGACTTTGAGAAGCTGACCCTGCGGTGCAGCGACGACCTCCGAAACCCCGGCATTGATCATCGTCGTGTTCGGCGCATCCATCGGCCGCGCTCCATCGCCCAGACCGCGCAGGGCTTCCGGGAATATCCGCAATTCCTTCGACCGCATCTTGCCGTCTTCGGCTTTCACCGTCGTCGAGGCGACATAATTGCCCGGCTTGATCTGATCGAGGCTCGATGGCTGGTTGACGAAGACTGTGGTATCCGCGGTCAGCTTCAGTGCTGAAACCGAACCGTCCGCTTTCTTGATCGCGATGCCCTCCGGATCGATCGTCTCGATCGCGCCTTGCAGGCGGATGTCGGCATCTTCCGAATAGGCGGGCATTGCCAGGAAATGCAACGCCATCGCAAACGGGATGGCAAACCTGCTCACATGCAAAAACATGTCGGACCTCTGGGGATATGTGCTTGACCGCAAGCTTACGCCGATCGGCTTGCCATCGAAGTCAAAAGGATGTGTCTGAGGCTTATCGAAATCCGTCATGCCAGCGAAAGCTGGCATCCCCTGACGCGATGCCGCTAGCGGAGATGATTCAGGGGACCCCAGCTTCCGCTGGGGTGACGATTAGGGCGGTGACGCGTCTTCCTCGTAGAGGATGGTCACATCGCCCGTCGAAGTTAGTCTGCGGTATATGCGCACCCCTTCAGGAATTCTGACGCGAAGTGTCCGTTCATCTATCCAGCGGATCGGCAGTGACCACCTGCCGTCCATGATCAGAACCGCCGGCGTCACCTCGCGATCGAACGTGACGTCCACCGGTGCAATGGCGACTTGGGTGTTGAAGCCGGTCGTCGCGCCGCAGTCGACATCGAACAACACGACCTGCTTGCTGCGATCCGGCGATGGCAGTGCCGCATACAGGGTAACGGGACACGTGAGCATGTCATCGATCGAACTCATTACGATCCATGCGAAGCCAGCCAACACTACAAGGACAACAAGGCCCCATGCTGCAAACTTGCGCCGCACCTCTAAAACTCTCCATGGGTGGGCTTGACCCGCCCATCCAGTCTGGATGGCAGGCTCAAGGCCTGCCATGGAGAGGAGGAGAGAACCGCTACCCCCACCTTCGTTTCACATAATCCTCGACGATTCCTTTGAACTGCTGCGCGATGTCGGTGCCGCGCAACGTCATCGCCTTCTTGCCGTCGATAAAGACCGGTGCCGCCGGCAATTCGCCCGTGCCCGGCAAGGAGATGCCGATATCGGCGTGCTTCGATTCACCGGGACCATTGACGATGCAGCCCATCACCGCGAGTTGCAATGTCTCGAAGCCTTGATACGACTTCCGCCATTCCGGCGTGCGATCGCGCACATAGGCTTCGACGTCCTTCGCAAGTTCCTGGAACACCGTCGATGTCGTGCGCCCGCAGCCCGGGCACGCGATGATCTGCGGCGCGAATGAGCGCAGCCCCATGCTTTGGAGAATTTCCTGCGCGACGATGACCTCGCGCGTACGATCGCCGCCAGGTTCGGGCGTTAGGGAAATGCGGATCGTGTCGCCGATGCCTTCCTGAAGTAACACGGACAGCGCGGCGGTCGACGCGACGATGCCTTTCGAGCCCATGCCGGCTTCGGTGAGTCCCAGATGCAAGGCATAATCGGAGCGCGCAGCGAGCATCCGATAGACGGCAATGAGGTCTTGGACTTCGGAACATTTCGCTGAGATCACGATGCGGTTGCGGCCGAGCCCAAGCTCCTCCGCCCGCGCCGCCGACTGCAATCCCGATTCGACGATCGCCTCATGCATCACCGCGCGCGAATCTTTCGGATCCGGCGAAGCCGCGTTCAGATCCATGAGATGGGCAAGCAACGCCTGGTCGAGCGAGCCCCAATTGACGCCGATCCTGACCGGCCGGTCGTGCTTCAGCGCGATCTCGATCATCTGCGAGAAATTGCGGTCCTTCTTTTCCTTGAAGCCGACATTGCCGGGATTGATGCGATACTTGGCGAGCGCTGCGGCGCAGGCCGGATGCGCGGCAAGGAGCGTGTGGCCATTGTAATGGAAATCGCCGATGAGCGGTGTTGCGACGCCCATCTGGTCGAGCCGGTCGCGAATATGAGGAACGGCCGCGGCCGCTTCCTCGCGATCGACGGTGATGCGAACGAGTTCCGATCCGGCCCGCGCCAAAGCCGCCGTCTGCCGCGCCGTTCCCTCGATGTCGGCCGTATCGGTATTGGTCATCGACTGGACGACGATTGGTGCGTCGCCGCCCATCGTGACATGGCCGACCGGCACCGGAACCGCCCGGTGGCGGCCCATGACGGCGGAAAAGGAAACCGGCTTGTTCATGGGGCTTTACCTGGTCCGTGGGATGGCCAGCGTCAAGACGAAGGCCAACCCGGCCATGACGACGATCGAGGGGCCGGAGGGGCTATCGATCAGGCCGGAAAGTAACAATCCTGCCACAACGGCAAGCGCGCCGATCACCGAAGCCATGAGCGCCATGGATTCGGGCGTCCGGGACAATCGCCGTGCCGCCGCCGCCGGGACGATGAGTAGCGCGGTGATAAGCAGGATGCCGACGATCTTCATGGCCGCGGCGATGACGAAAGCAATGAGCAACACGAATGCAACCTCGACATAACGCGTATCCACGCCTTCGGCACGGGCAAGCTCTTCATGCACGGTGAGTGCAAGGAGATCGCGCCACAGCCAGGCGAGCACGCCCAGCACCAGAGCACCGCCGGCCCACACCAATATGACATCGCGGGTCGAAACCGTGAGCACATCGCCAAACAGCAGGCTGAGGAGATCGAAGCGCACCCAGGTCATGAGACTCGCGACGATGAGGCCGAGAGCGAGCGTGGTTTGCGACAGGATGCCGAGCAAAGTATCAACCGCGAGTTCGCGCTGCGAGCGCAGGAGCAATAGCGCGACCGCAACCGCCATCGTCGCAACGATGACGCCAAGCGTGACGTCGATCCCCGCTAGCAGGCCCAGCCCCACGCCGAGCAAGGCCGAATGCGCCAGCGTCTCGCCGAAATAGGCCATGCGCCGCCAGACGATGAAGCAGCCGATCGGCCCGGCAAGTCCCGCAAGCCCGATCCCGGCGATCAGTGCACGGATGAAGAAGGGTTCGGAGAGGAGGGTCAATTCGTCTTCTCCCGCTTGCGGGAGAAGAAGGGACCCATGTTGCGTAATGACCTGGGGAGATGAGGGGACAAACCGAGAGAAGCGCCCTCACCTTTCCCATTGCTGCACAATGGGCCCCTTTCCTCTCCCGCAAGCGGGAGAGGAGGAAGAAGCGCGCTGCTGCGGTCCACATACTCTCCATGGCAGGGCTTGACCCTGCCATCCAGCCTGGATGGCCGGCTCGGTGGCCGGCCATGGAGGAATTTTCCGAGCCTGTCATCCCCGCACTTGTTGCGGGGATCCATCGCGAAACTGTACTGCCCGAACGCGCGGATCGATGGATTGCCGGGACAAGCCCGGCAATGACAAGTATCAATGCTCATGGTGGTGGTGATGATCATGATGATGACCATGGCTTTCATGGTCATGATCGTGGTGATGCGTATAGGCGGCGATCAATCGGCTCGCCGCAGGCCCAAACAATCGCGCAAATTCCGGATCGTTCCGGATGCTCTCGGGCCGGCCTTCGCAACAAATATGCGCATTGAGGCAGATCACCCGGTCGCTGTCGGCCATCACCATGTGAAGATCATGGCTTACCATCAAAATCCCGCAGCCATGCCTCCTCCTGATCTCGCCGATCAATGCATAGAGCTTGGTCTCGCCGATAAAATCGACGGCCTGCACGGGTTCGTCGAGGACAAGCAGTTCCGGCTTGCGCAACAGCGCCCGCGCCAACAACGCCCGCTGCATCTCGCCACCCGACAGCGACGACACCGCCGCGTTTTTCAGATGCGCAATACCCGTCTCGCCGAGCGCCTTGTCGATCTCGGCATCATCGGCACGATAGGTCAGTGTCAGCAATCGCCTCACGTCAAGCGGCACATTGGGCTCGAGCGGAAACCGCTGCGGCACATAGCCGACGCGCAAGCCGGGGCGGCGCGTCACCACGCCCGAAGTCGGCTTTTCGAGACCGAGCAGGATGCGAATGAGCGTCGACTTGCCGGCGCCATTAGGCCCGATGATGGTGACGATTTCGCCCGCCCTCACCTCGATATCGACGCGCTCGAGGATCACTCGCTTGCCAATTTCCAGCGTGAGGCCGCGGCCGGCGATCAAAGGCGTTCCGCTTGTCGCATCCATGCTCAGGCGGCCTGCCTCAAGCAGTGATCGCATTTGCCGGCGAGTTCGAGCACCATGCGTTCCGCCTTGAAGCCGTGGCCGGCGGCGCGACGGCTAAGGCTCGTGAAAGTCTCGGGCGCATCGAATTCGGCGACCGCGCCGCAGCCGTCGCAGAGGAGGAGCGCCGCGGGCGTGCCCTCATGGGAGTGCGAGCAGGCGACATAGGCATTGCGGCTCTCGATCTTGTGGACAAGCCCATGCGCCACCAGGAAGTCGAGCGCGCGATAGACGGTGATCGGTGCGGGACGCGGGCCATGATCGGCCATGCGCTCGATGATTTCGTAAGCCCCGACGGCGGCATGATTGCGCGCCACCGAGGCGAGAACGTCGCGGCGTTGTTCGGTCAATCGCGCCCCGCGGCGGGTACAGAGCTTCTCGGCCCGTGCCAGCAGTTCATCGGTGCAATGGGCGTGGTCATGTTCAGAAGGCGGAAATGTCATAAATGTTATACTATAACATTTCTTAAGCCTTGTCATCCCCAAGCCGGTTCGACGCCAGCCAATGGCGGATCGCGTCATTGGTCTCCTCTGGCGCCTCGAGGGTGGGGAAATGCCCGCAATCCTTGATCTCGACGAAGCGGGCATGCTGGCAGGCAGCCGCCATTTTGAGCCCATCCTGCCAACTTACGAACTGATCCTCGATCCCCCACAGCATCAGGGCCGGACAGGCGATCTCGCTGAGCCGCGGCACCAGATTGGCGCGATGGGCGAGCGCATCGGATTGCCGCGCCATCAGTTCGCCGCCTTGCGTTTGCGCCATGCGGATGAACGCGCGGCGCGTCTCAGGCCCGAGAGGACCCGGGAGATGCGCGATCATATTGGCCATCTCCTCCAGCACCTGATTGAACTCGCCCGAACGCAGGCGCCGCGACCGCGCAAGGCCGGCCGCAGGGTCGGGCGACGGGCCGGCGCTGGCGCCGATGACGACCAAGCCTTCTACGCGATCCGGCGCCGCCAATGTCGTTTCGAGCGCCACGCGGCCGCCAAAGGACGTGCCGAGGATCGCAGATCTCCGGCGCGGCCGTCAACACCTGCGCGACGCAGGCCTCGAGACGGTTGCCATCGGCGATGATCGTCTGCAGGCTGACGATTCCCTCCAGGCCGCGCGCCAGCTCGGTATAGAGTCCGGCGTCGCAGCCCATCGCCGGAATGGTGACAAGTGTCGTCATGATGGCTTTAGGCCTCCCTGCCCCTCGCCTTGCCGAGGCGGCGTAAGCTCCGTAAGGTTCAAGATGATTCTCACTCAACCCGGAGAATCTTATCGGGGGAATTGCATGCAAAAGAAACTGGCAGCCGAGTTCTTCGGCACCTTCTGGCTCGTATTGGGCGGCTGCGGCGCCGCCGTCTTCGCCGCCGGCTTTCCAACGCTCGGTATCGGCTTTGCCGGGGTGGCATTTGCCTTCGGCTTGACCGTGCTGACCATGGTCTATGCCGTCGGCCATATTTCCGGCGGCCATTTCAACCCGGCTGTCTCGGTCGGCCTGGCGGTCGCCGGCCGCTTCTCTTGGGGCGAACTCATCCCCTATGTCATTGCGCAGGTTGTGGGCGCAATTGCCGGGGCAATTATCATTTACCTGATCGCCTCGGGAAATCCCGACTTCTCGCTTGCCAATGGTTTCGCTGCCAATGGCTATGGCGAGCATTCGCCGGGCAAGTATCCGATGATGTCGGCGCTCATCGCCGAGATCGTGCTCACTGCCTTCTTCCTGATCGTCATCCTGGGAGCGACCGGCAGGCGGGCACCGGCGGGATTTGCCGGCCTCGCCATCGGCTTGACGCTGACGCTGATCCATCTGATCTCGATCCCGATCGACAATACTTCGGTCAATCCGGCACGCTCGACCAGCCAGGCGATCTTCGTGGGCGGCTGGGCCATGGCGCAGCTCTGGCTCTTCTGGGTTGGCCCGATCATCGGCGGCGCGCTTGGCGGCATGATCCACAAGGCACTGCTGAGCCATCCCGAGGATGAAACGGTCACCGAAGCACGGAATAAGTAATAAGCCGCCATCTCCCTCCCCCTTGCGGGGAGGGATCAAGGGTGGGGGTCACACTGATGGTTCGAATACACCCCCCACCCCTGGCCCCTCCCCACAAGGGGGAGGGGGAGAGAACGACAAAGGGCGCGGGGGTAAACCCGCGCCCTACGCTTCCCCAGCGCATTTCGAATGCGTGATTACTCGGCGGTCGCCTCGGCGACGGCTTCTTCCTCGCCCTGCTTCTTGGAGAGGTCCTCGCCGGTCTTCTGGTCGACCTGCTTCATCGACAGGCGTACCTTGCCGCGATTGTCGAAGCCGAGCAGCTTCACCTTCACGGTATCGCCTTCATTGACGACGTCGCTCACCTTGTTGACGCGGCGCGGTGCCAGTTCAGACACATGGACGAGACCATCGCGCGCGCCGAAGAAGTTCACGAAGGCGCCGAAATCGACGACCTTGACGACCTTGCCGTCATAGATCTCGCCGACTTCCGGCTCCGACACGATCGACTTGATCCACTTCATCGCCGCATCGATCGCCTGTTTCGACGACGACGCGACCTTGACGGTGCCGTCATCGGATATGTCGATCTTCGCACCCGTCTTCTCGACGATCTCGCGGATCACCTTGCCGCCGGTTCCGATCACTTCGCGGATCTTATCCGTCGGAATGCTTATCACCTCGATGCGCGGTGCATATTCGCCGAGGCCCGGACGCGCCTGTTCGAGCGCCTCCGACATCTTGGCGAGGATGTGGAGACGGCCGTCCTTGGCCTGCCACAGCGCGGTCTTCATGATGTCTTCGGTGATGCCGGTGATCTTGATGTCCATCTGCAGCGAGGTCACGCCATTGGCGGTGCCTGCCACCTTGAAATCCATGTCGCCAAGATGATCTTCATCGCCGAGAATGTCGGAGAGGACGGCGAAGCGCTCGCCTTCCTTGATGAGGCCCATGGCGATACCCGCCACCGGCGCCTTCAAGGGAACGCCCGCATCCATCAGCGAAAGCGAAGAGCCGCAGACCGTCGCCATCGAGGACGAGCCGTTCGACTCGGTGACTTCCGAGACGACGCGGATCGTATAGGGGAACTGGTCCGCCGCCGGCAGCATCGGATGGATGGCGCGCCAGGCCAGCTTGCCATGGCCGATCTCGCGACGGCCGGCGCCGCCGAGGCGGCCCGTTTCACCGACCGAGAAGGGCGGGAAGTTGTAGTGCAGCATGAAGGTCTCTTTGTAGGTGCCTTCAAGCGAGTCGATATATTGCTCGTCTTCGCCGGTACCGAGCGTGGTGACGACCAGCGCCTGCGTTTCGCCGCGCGTGAAGAGCGCCGAGCCGTGGGTGCGCGGCAACACGGAAGCCTCGCAGACGATCGGGCGAACGGTCACGAGATCGCGCCCATCGATGCGGTGGCCGGTGTCGAGAATATTGTTGCGAACGATATCCTTCTCAAGATGCTTGAAGGCTTCGGCAACCTTCTGCGCGCTCGGCGCGTTCGCGTCGCCCTCGACGACAAGCGCCGCGACGGCCTTGTCCTTGACCTTGGCGACCGCTTCCTGGCGATCTTCCTTCTTGGCGATCGCATAGGCGGCGCGCAATTCGCCTTCGCCGATCTGCTTCACCTTGGCGTAGAGCGCTTCCCCCTCGTCCGGCGTGAAATCGCGCGGCTGCCGTGCCGAGCGCTCGGCCATGCGAATGATCGCCTCAAGCACCGGCTGGAAGCCCTTGTGCCCGAACATGACGGCGCCCAGCATGATCTCTTCGCTCAGTTCCTTGGCTTCCGATTCGACCATCAGCACCGCATCCTGCGTGCCGGCGACCACGAGATCGAGCTCGGAGGTCTTCATCTGCTCGATCGACGGATTGAGCACATATTCGCCGTTGATATAGCCGACGCGCGCCCCACCGATCGGACCCATGAAGGGAATACCGGAGATGGTCAGTGCCGCGGAAGCGGCGACCATCGCGACGATGTCGGAGTCATTTTCGAGGTCATAGGAGAGAACGGTGGTGATGACCTGCGTCTCGTTCCGGAAGCCTTCGACGAAGAGCGGCCGGATCGGCCGGTCGATCAGGCGCGAGATCAGCGTTTCCCGTTCGGTGGGGCGGCCTTCACGCTTGAAGTAGCCGCCCGGAATCTTGCCGGCGGCGAAAGTCTTCTCTTGGTAGTTGACGGTGAGCGGGAAGAAATCAACACCGGGCTTGGCCGAACGTGCGGCAACGGCGGTGGCGAGAACCGTGGTCTCTCCGTAAGTGGCGAGCACCGCGCCGTCGGCTTGGCGCGCCATGCGCCCGGTTTCGAGACGCAGCCGCTTGCCGGCCCACTCGATTTCTTCAACATCGATTGTGAACATGAAATATCCTCATCTTGCCCTTCGCCGCCGCTTGATTTGCGTTCACCTACACCTTGGACGGCATCCCCTGATGGGCCTAACGGGGCCGGCCCCATTGCCGGGCCCCAAACTGGGGGATCGCGGGCGGCGATACGGTGATCCGCCCGCTCATATGTGCGCCGGTGCCCTACCGGCGAATGTCCAGACGCTTGATCAGCGACTGATAGCGGGCCTCGTCCCGTGACTTCAGATAGTCGAGCAATCCACGGCGCTGGCTGACCATCTTGAGCAGCCCGCGGCGCGAGTGATTGTCCTTCTTGTGAGCCTTGAAATGGTCGGTCAGCGAGTTGATCCGTTCGGTCAACAGCGCTACCTGCACTTCCGGTGAACCGGTGTCACCGGTCTTGGTGGCGTAATCCTTGATAAGCGACGCCCTGCGCTCGGCAGTCATGGTCATGCGGTCATCTCCAACTAAAGGTTGAACAGGCGCTTCGGCTTGAGCGCTCCCTGTTCGATACTGCAAAGTCCCAAGGGCTTGCCGCCCCAGGTGACGAGTACTGCAGCTTCCGCGATGGGAGCGTTCGCGCCTCTGAGCAGAACCGGCTGGCCCTGCTTCAGGCGCTGGGCCTCCGCGTCCTTCACGGCCAGTGCCGGGATGCCGTCCAGCACGGTCTCGAGGGGGCGGAGAACCCCAGTCATGGCCATAGGGCCGGGCGCCTTATGGCTCATCTCGGTGAGTTTATCCAGCGAAATCATGTCGCCTTCGGCAAAGGGACCGACCGCTACCCGCCTGAGGACCGCGACATGGCCGAGGCAGCCAAGCGCTCGACCCATATCGCGGGCGAGCGAGCGGATATAGGTCCCCTTGCCGCATTCAGCCTCGAAAACCGCACGATCGGCGTCCGGGCAATCGACAAGATCGAGCCGGTCGATAAAAACCGGGCGTGGCGCGAGGTCAACCGCCTCTCCTGACCTAGCCAGGTCATAAGCCCGCTCGCCGGCGACCTTGATCGCCGAAAAGGCGGGAGGAACCTGCATGATTTCCCCCTGGAATTGCGTCAGAATGCGTTCGATGGCGGCCTGCGATGGCCTGTCCTCTGATGTTCCAGTCACCGCCCCTTCGCGATCGTCGCTCGCCCGTTCCTCGCCCCATTTGACCGTGAAGCGATAAATCTTGCGTCCGTCCATGGCATGGCTGACCGTCTTGGTCGCCTCACCAAGCGCAATCGGCAGGAGGCCCGACGCCAAGGGGTCGAGCGTCCCGGCATGCCCCGCCTTGTCCGCCTTGAACAAACGCTTCACCCGCGCCACGGCCTGCGTCGAGGTCATGCCCTCCGGCTTGTCGAGCACAACCCAGCCGTTACAACCGGTCATTGCCGCTCCTTCGAGGCTCGCTGCGCTCGCGCCTCAGGGTGAGGAATATCAATGCCAGCCCTCATGCTGAGCTGGCCGCGAAGCGACCCTCGAAGCATGAGCCACGATAAGGCTCTCAGCACGTTGTCAGTCTTCTTTCTCCGGGCCAAGGTCGCGGGCGACCGCCGGATCCTTGAGGAGGCGATCGATCTTCTCGGCATAGTCCAATGCAGTATCGATCTTGAACCTGATTTCTGGCATGAATTTCATGTCGATTTTAGGCGCGACAAGGCCGCGTATATAGCGCCGGTTACGGTCGAGTGCTTGCAACAACGGTTCGCTTTTTCCATCGGCCAGCGGCCGCACATAAGCGGTGGCGATACGCAAATCCGGCGACATTGCGACTTCAATTACGCTGGGACGCAACTTCTCAAGCTCGGGATCACCGGTCTCACCGCGCAGAAAAATCTCCGCAAGGGCGTGGCGGATCAACTCGCCTGCCCGCAATTGCCGCTGCGATGGACCGGATTTCTGCTTCATCTCAAACTCGTCGCGCAACGCGATGGGCGGAAAACCTTTTCCCGCCCGTCGCCGGGCTTCGCGCTAGCTCAACGTCCGCTGGATCTTCTCGACGCGGAAGCATTCGATGACATCGCCGACGCGCATATCCTGGTAGTTCTCGAACGCCATGCCGCATTCCTGGCCGACCTGGACTTCACGCACTTCGTCCTTGAAGCGCTTGAGCGTCGACAGCGTGCCTTCATGCACGACGACGTTGTCGCGAATGAGACGCACCTTGGCGCCGCGCTGCACCTGGCCCTCGGTGACCTGGCATCCGGCGACCTTGCCGACCTTGGTGATGTTGAAGATCTCGAGGATACGCGCATTGCCGATGAAGGTTTCGCGCAGTTCCGGCGGCAACTGGCCAGCCATTGCCTGGCGAATATCATCAACGAGATCATAGATGATGTTGTAGTAGCGGATCTCGATGCCCTGTCGCTCGGCCGCATCGCGCGCCTGCCCATTGGCACGGACATTGAAGCCGAGAACAACGGCGCCTGAAGCCGCGGCAAGCTGGACGTCCGATTCGCTAATGCCGCCGACCGCGTAGTGAATGACGCGTGCCTGAATCTCGTTGTTGCCAACCTTTTCCAAGGCCTGGACGATGGCTTCGGCCGAACCCTGCACATCGGCTTTGACCAGAACCGGGAACTCCTTGAGGCCGCCTTCCTTGAGCTGGCTCATCATCTGTTCGAGCGAAGCGCGCCCCGCGGCGGCACCGCGCGTCTCGCGGCGCTTTCTGTCACGGTAATCGGTGATCTCGCGCGCTCGCGCCTCATCCTTGACGACGTCGAACGTGTCGCCCGCCTCAGGAGCCGAACCAAGGCCCAGAACCTCAACGGGTACCGACGGCCCTGCCGCCTTGATCTGTTCGCCCTTGTCATCGACGAGTGCACGCACACGGCCCCAAGCGGAACCCGCGACGAAGATATCGCCAAGATGCAAGGTACCGCGCTGAACGAGAACCGTCGCCACCGGGCCACGGCCCTTGTCGAGCTGGGCTTCGACGACGATGCCCGACGCCTCGCGATCGGGATTGGCCTTGAGATCGAGAACTTCCGCCTGAAGCAGGATGGTCTCGAGCAACTTGTCGAGATTGGTGCCCTTCACGGCAGAAACTTCGACATCAAGCGTATCGCCGCCCATGCTTTCGACGACGATCTCGTGCTGCAGCAGTTCGGTCCTCACCCGGTTGGGATTGGCCGACTGCTTGTCGATCTTGTTGATCGCGACGATGATCGGAACATTCGCCGCGCGTGCGTGGTTGATGGCTTCGACCGTCTGCGGCATGACGCCGTCATCGGCGGCGACGACCAGCACCACGATGTCCGTCGCCTTGGCGCCGCGCGCGCGCATGGCGGTAAAGGCTTCGTGGCCGGGTGTGTCTATGAAGGTGATGAGCCCGTTGGCCGTCGCGACCTGATAGGCGCCGATATGCTGGGTGATGCCGCCGGCTTCGCCCGACACCACATTGGTCTTGCGGATCGCGTCCAACAGCGACGTCTTGCCATGGTCGACATGGCCCATGATGGTGACGACTGGCGGACGGGGCTTCAGAACATCATCGGCGTCGGTATCGCCCTGCAGACCCTCGACCACGTCCGATTCCGCGACGCGCCGGGCGCGATGGCCCATTTCCTCGGTGATGATCTGAGCGGTATCGGCATCGATCACGTCATTGATGGTGTGCATCTGCCCCTGCTTCATCAGGAGCTTGATGATATCGACGGCGCGCTCGGCCATCCGGTTCGACAATTCCTGGATGGTAATTGCCTCTGGAATGATGACTTCGCGCGAGAATTTCTCAGTCGGCTTCTGGAAGCCCTGCGCCTGCTTCTTGAGGCGTTCGGTGCGGCGGCGGAAGGCGGCCACCGAGCGATTGCGCTCATCCTCCTCGGACAGGGCATTCGACAAGGTCAGCTTGCCGCGGCGCTTTTCCGCCTCGGCCTTAGTCTTGGGCGGCGCCGGCGGCGCCTTCAACTCGCGCTTGACGCGTGAAACGCGCACCGGCGCTTCCTCCGTCTCGGCGGTTTGCGGCGGCAACTTGGGAGCAAGCTTCTTTGCCGTCTCTTCGGCTTTGCGCTTGGCCTCTTCCTCGTGACGGTGACGGGTTTCTTCGTCCGCCTTGCGACGCGCTGCGGCCTCGCGATCCTTGCGATCGCGTTCCTCGATGTCGCGCTTCTTTCGGCTTTCCTCTTCCTGGCGCCGACGCTCCTCGGATTCGCGCCGCTCTTCGGCGTCGCGCAGACGCGAATCGGCCAAAGCGCGATCGCGCGCTTCCTTCTCCTCCGGCGTCAGCGTCCGCAGCACAACGCCCGACTTTGCCTGCTGGGTCTCGGGAGCACGCGGCTTCTCGGTGACCGCAACCTTCGGCTGTACCTGGAAAGGCGGCTTTGCCTCGGCTGCGGGGCGTTCTTCCTCGCGTCCGGACGGCCCGAGCGGTCGCTTCTTTTTTGTCTCAACTACAAATTGAGATTTCGTACGGCTGTGGAAGCCCTGCCGGGGTCGCCCCTGCTCAGATGCCGGGCGTTTGACCGTCAGCGTTCCAGCGCCGGTGCGCGGCCCCGATCCGGGATTGCGATCCTTAGTATCGTTCGTATCCGTCATGCTCTCACTGTCTCGAGGCCTCAACCGGCCTCATATGTCTCGATCCGCCGCACCGCCGCGAGGAATTTGTCGGCAAGCCCCCCGCGAGCCAGGGCAGCATGTACCACATTTGACCGGCCGAAAGCCAAATCCAATTCGCTGCCGGTAAAGAGATTAACCGTTTCGACACCCGGCCCAGCCGCCGCAGCAAGCTTTCGGCGGCCATCGTCGCGGGCTTCCTCGGAATGGATAAGCACCCCGGCTCTGCCTCGGCCAACGAATTCGCTGACCTTCATGAAGCCGCAAACCGCCTGCCCAGCCTTGCGGGCAAGTGGTAGATAAGAGAGTGCGGTCTTGCGCAAAAGCCCCCCGACCATTTCGGGCAGGCCATCGACGGCTTGCGTGTCGGCATGGAAGCCGCGCGAGAACATGCGTTTGCGCTGCGCCTCGGCCACTTTGCCGCGGCTGAGCGAAACCCACACACCGCGCCCGGGCAGGCTGCCTTTGAGATCAGGCACGGCTTCGCCATCGGGACTGCGCACGAATCGGATCAGATGCTCCTCATCCTTGACCTCGCGCGTCACGATGCACATGCGATCGCTCAATGTTTCGTCCTGCTCGCTCATGCCGTGGTCGGTACGATCCTTCTTAAGGGTTGGTTTCGGCGGCTTCGCCTTCGGCCGCCGGCTCGACTTCGGCAACGCTTTCCTCTTCGCCAATCCAGCCCAGATGCCGGCGCGCCGCCATAATGACGGCTTCGGCTTCCGCTGCCGGAATGTCGAGATCGCTTAAGGCCCCCTTGTGCCGCGTCGTTTCGTTCTGCTTGCGCTCCGTCCAGCCGACGAGATCGTCGGTGGCGCAATCGGCAAGGTCCTCGACCGTCTTGATGCCGGCCTCGCCGAAAGCCACGAGCATTGCCTTGGTCACGCCGGCGATCTCGCCCAAGGCATCATCAACGCCCAGTTCCCTGCGGCGCGCATCCTGCTCGGCCGACAGACGGTCGAGATAGTCGCGAGCACGAGTCTGGAGTTCCTGCGCGGTCTGTTCGTCGAGACCTTCGATCGAGGCAATGTCGTGAAGATCGACATAGGCGACCTCTTCGACCGTATCGAAGCCTTCGGACGCCAGCAATTGCGCCAGCATCTCGTCGACATCGAGCGCTTCAATGAAGCGCTGCGTCCGCGCTGCGAATTCCTTCTGACGGCGCTCGGATTCTTCGGCTTCCGTCATGATATCGATATCCCAGCCGGTGAGTTGCGAGGCGAGCCTCACATTCTGGCCGCGCCGGCCGATCGCCAGCGACAGTTGCTCGTCGGGAACCACGACTTCAATGCGCTCGGATTCCTCGTCGAGCACCACCTTGGTGACATCGGCCGGAGCCAACGCCGCCACGACGAAACTCGCAACATCGGCCGACCACGGGATGATGTCGATCTTCTCGCCCTGCAACTCGTTGACCACCGCCTGGACGCGGCTGCCGCGCATACCGACGCAGGCGCCGACCGGGTCGATCGAACCATCCTTCGAGCGCACCGCGATCTTGGCGCGCGAGCCCGGATCGCGGGCGACGGAGACGACTTCGACGACGCCGTCATAGATTTCCGGCACTTCCTGGCCGAACAGGCGCGACATGAACTCGGGATGCGTGCGCGACAAGAAGATCTGTGGGCCTCGCTGTTCGCGGCGCACGTCATAGACATAAGCGCGGATGCGATCACCGGGGCGGAAGGTTTCGCGCGGCAATGTCTCGTCGCGCCGCACGATGCCTTCGCCGCGGCCAAGATCGACGATTACATTGCCATATTCGACGCGCTTGACCGAGCCGTGCACGATCTCGCCGATGCGGTCCTTGTATTCGTCATACATGCGCTCGCGCTCGGCATCGCGCACCTTCTGCACGATCACCTGCTTGGCATTCTGTGCCGCGATGCGGCCGAATTCGATCGGCGGCAAAGGCTCGGCGATATAGTCGCCGAGTGTCGCTGCCGGATTGCGCCGGTTGGCTTCGACGAGGCTGATCTCGGTCGCGTCATTCTCGACCTTCTCGACCACCAGCAATAGTCGATTGAGGCGCATTTCGCCGGACTTCGGATCGATCTCGGCGCGGATCTCGTTTTCCGCGCCATAGCGCGACTTGGCGGCGCGCTGGATGGCGTCCTCCATCGCCGCGAGCACGACCGTCTTGTCGATCGATTTCTCGCGCGCGACCGCATCGGCGATCTGCAAGAGTTCAAGCCTGTTGGCGCTAACCGCACCTTCAGCCATGTTGGTCACTCCTCTTCGTAGGGGATGAATCGTCTTCGTCTCCGGCCCACTCGCTGCCATCGCCCATGGTCTGGCTCGGCAGGCGCTGGCGGGCCGCTTCAATCAAGGCATCGGTCAGAACCAGCTTGGCATCGGCGATCGCATCGAACGGAAGACCGACGAGCACCTTCTCGGTACCGCCTTCCGGATTGTCGATGAAAAGGCGAACCTCGCCATCGGCATAGCCTTCGAGTATGCCGCGGAAGCGCTTGCGGCCTGCCTGGGGCGTGGCCATCTCGATCTTTGCTTCATGCCCGGCCCAGCGCTCGAAGTCCTCGGCACGCACCAATGGGCGGTCGATGCCGGGCGATGATACTTCGAGATGGTAGCGGCTGGGGATCGGATCTTCGAGATCGAGGACCGGCGAAATCGCCCGGCTTGCCTGTTCGCAATCCTCGATCGAGAACCGACCATCGGGGCGCTCCGCCATGATCTGCAAGGCTGGACCGCTCAATTTGACGCGCACCAGTCGGAAGCCCATGCCATCCAGCACCGGCTCGATCAGTTTGGCTACCCGAAGGGCAGGCCCCGTTTCGCGTGCGAGTCTTTTCTCTGCCATCATGCAACAAAAAAAGCGGGCCCCGGCTGGGACCCACTCTCATGATATCCGCCCTAAGACGGCTATGTGAGTGAACCTAAGTTGAGGCGGATATAGGCGCTTGGCAGGGGAAAAGCAAGTTCCGGCCTTCAGCCAAAAATCGGCAGGCTCGCCACCACCGCAAGCGCGATGAGGATCAGGCTCGCAGCCCTGAAAATCGCCGGACTCGCAAAACCGAACATATGCGTGCCGAGAAAGGTGCCGATGCCATAGGCCGGCCCGGCCACGATCGACAAGCGGACCACGGCTTCCGATACGAGCCCGCCCCACCAATAATTGACGAAGGAGAAAAGGCCGCTTGCCGCGAAGAAGAGAATGATATTGGCACGCAAGCGCACCGGCTCCCGCCCGGTTCCGAGCCAATAGCTCACGACAGGCGGTCCGCCGATCTGCGCAATGCCGCCGAAGAGGCCGGAGATCGCGCCGACCGCAACCGTTGCCGAGGGATGCGGCCGGCCGTGATAGCGCCAGCCCGAAAGGATGAGGAGAAACATCGCCGCCGCCATGCCGGCAATCATCCAGCGCAGCGTGAGCGGGTCGAAATTGCGCAGAATCATGGTCCCGCCAGGTATGCCGACAAGCGCGCCTAGAAACATGACGGTGACTTCGCGGCGGTCGCCGATCTTCCACGCCCGCGGGATGAGATGGGCCGCGAAGATAAGGTCGATGACGGCGAGGATCGGTGTCGCGAGTTTCGGCCCGATCAGGCTACTCGCCAAGGGCACGAAGATGAGTGCCGCCCCGAATCCGGAAAACCCGCGCGACAGCCCCGCAGCGAAAGCGGTCAGGGCCAGAAGCAGCAAAATGCTGGTTGAAAATTCTGGCAGCGAGAACAGGTTCATCAGGTCAGACTGCGACGGCGGAACGCGAGGTAGCGCGGTTTTCGGCCCTCGCGCCGCGCCTTTGCTTCGTAGCGCGTCTCGACCCAATCATTTGGCGCATCAGCGCTGTCGGATTGCAATTCCCAGCCGCCATGCTTGCCGACATGCACGCGCGTCCATTCGACATAATCACCAATATCGCTGGCAAAGATGAAGAGGCCCCCCGGCCGCAAGAGGCGATGGAAATGCGCCAGGCTATCCGGATTGACCAGGCGCCGTTTGTGATGGCGCACCTTGGGCCAAGGATCGGGATAAAGAAGATAGATGCGATCGAGACACTCTGCAGGCAGCGCTTCGAGCAGGTAGCGCACATCGCCATCATGGACGCGGATATTGCCGAGCCCCTTCTCTTCGATGAACGCCAGCAATTTGGCGACGCCGTTGATAAAGGGTTCCGCACCGATGAAATCGATCCCGGGATGGAGCGCGGCTTGATGCGCAAGGTGCTCGCCGCCGCCGAAACCGATCTCGAGCCAAGTTTCGTGATTCTGCCGAAGCACCGGAGCAGCGATATCGACGCGTAATCGCGGCAATAGCGTTGCCATCAACTCCTGGTGATGCGACCGCAGGGAGTGTCCCTTGCGGCGGCCGTAGAATTGATGGCGCCGGTCCGGCGGCCTCACTTCACCGCGGCTTTGAGTTCTTTCGCGAGGTCGGTCTTTTCCCATGAGAAGCCGCCATCGGCCTCCGCCCCGCGCCCGAAATGGCCATAGGCCGAGGTGCGCGCATAGATCGGTTTGTTGAGCCCCAGATGATTGCGGATGCCGCGCGGTCTCAGATCCATGACCTTCGCCAAAGCCTTTTCGAGCTTCTTCTCCTCGACCTTGCCGGTACCGTGGGTGTCGACATAGATCGACAGGGGTTCGGCGACGCCGATCGCATAGGAAAGCTGGATGGTGCAGCGCTTGGCAAGCCCCGCCGCGACGACATTCTTGGCAAGATAGCGCGCTGCATAGGCCGCCGAGCGGTCGACCTTGGTCGGGTCCTTGCCCGAGAAGGCACCGCCGCCATGCGGGGCCGCGCCACCATAAGTATCGACGATGATCTTGCGCCCGGTGAGGCCGCAATCGCCATCCGGGCCGCCAATGTAAAACTTGCCGGTGGGATTGATATGCCAGACCGTGTCCTTGTTGATCCACCCCTTGGGCAACGCCTTCTTCACATAGGGCTCGACGATCTTGCGCACCTGCTTGGAGGTGAGGCTCTCGTCGGTGTGCTGATGCGAAACGACGATCTGCGTGACGCCGACCGGCTTGCCATTCTTATACTGAACGGTGACCTGGCTCTTGGCATCCGGACCCAGGACCTTCTCCTTGCCGCTCCGCCGCGCTGTCGACAATTCCTGCAGAATCCGGTGCGCGTAGTAGATCGGCGCCGGCATCAGTTCCGGTGTCTCGTCGCAGGCATAGCCAAACATGATGCCCTGGTCGCCGGCACCTTCGTCCTTTTGATCGCCGGCATCGACGCCTTGCGCGATATCGGCCGACTGGCCGTGTAGGAGGATTTCGACCTTGGCGTTCTTCCAGTGGAAGCCGCTCTGCTCATAGCCGATATCCTTGATCGCCTCGCGCGCCGCCGCCTCGATCTTGGCCGGCGTCACCGATTTGGGTCCGCGATACTCGCCCGCGATCACGACGCGGTTGGTCGTTGCCATGGTCTCGCAGGCAACCCGCACCTGGCCCGGATCCATGCCGTCGGCGATTGCCGATCGGTAAAAGAGATCAACCACTTCGTCGGAAATTCGGTCGCACACCTTGTCGGGGTGGCCTTCGGAAACGGATTCGCTCGTGAACAGATAATTCTTGCGCGCCATTACTGGATCGGATGCCTCGAAAGCGGACCGGCTGCATTGGGATGCCGGTCTTCAAATCCCCACTGCCGCCGGGGAGGCGGCGATGCGAGCGATCTTCTGACAAAATTGCCCTAGCGGGTCAAGCAAACCCGCAATCGGCGGCGTGACTGCAAATAAATCTTCAAACAGCGTTCAAAAGATTCGATGCTTCGCCCGAAGCTCTACCAGGGGAAACAGTCAATGATCGTCAGGACACTTGCGGAAATCATCGGCGGCACCACGCATGTCAAAGGCGATGTCTGGGAGAGCCGAAGACTGCTCCTGGCCGGAGACGGAATGGGCTTTTCCCTGAGCGACACCGTAATCAAGGAGGGCAGCGAACAGCGCCTCCATTACAAGCACCATTTCGAGGCCAATTACTGCATTGCCGGCCGCGGCGAAGTGGTCGACGTCAAATCCGGCAAGACCTTTCCGATCGCTCCCGGCACGCTCTATGCGCTCGACCAGCATGACGAGCATATCCTGCGCGCAATCGATGGCGATCTCCGCCTCGTCTGCGTCTTCCATCCGCCCTTGACCGGCCAGGAGAAACACCGGACCGACGGCAGTTATGCTCCGCCAAGTGAGCACACTTGACAATTGCCAGACTCTCCCTAGCGTCAAAACCTCGGTTAGGTTTGTCACTTCGCTAGGGAGGAGTTCATGCGCGCAATCTCGATTGCGCTCATCGCAATGATTTGCTCCCCAGCATGGCGTAGGCGTCTCAGTACGACGATCGTCCTGCTCGCGGGACTGAGCGCGCCCGCAGCCGCTAATCATTGCGGCAAGGATTTCCTTAAGATCGTGGCGAAGAAGACCGACCACATCACCTACAAATACTATCGGCCTTGCCTTCCCTATCTCTCGCGCCGAGACGTTTCGGTCGCACAAATGTGCAGCAAATGCATGCCGTTCTTCGTCAACGCCAACGCGTTGGCGAACTGGTTGGCGCCGAAGAAGTCTTGTCTCCATGCGACGTCCGCCCGAGCGAAGAACGCTGCAGCATCGCTCTTCTCGTTGCAGCGGGACATTCAGAACAAATACTTCCCAAAATGCAAATAGTCGGGAGCTGGCATGCTTAGGACGCTTAGATGCGTGTTTGTTCTCGCCTTCGCCTTTTCCACGCCCGGCATCGGCCAGACATGCTCACAAAATTCTATCGCACACTTCATGACCATGAGGCACGACATCGGTCCCGCAGAGAATGCGTGTCGCTATTACATGATGGTGAAGAACAAGAATCCCGCTGACGCGTGCAGGCGCTGCAGAGACTTTTTGACAAGGGTGGATAAAATCGAAGCTTTCGTGCGGAAGAATCCGGCTTGCGCGCAGCATTGGAGCTGGGTTTTTCGGACTGCCAAGTACCTGAGAGAAAAGGCCAGGCCCATTCTGGCCAAATGCGGATAGCCCGCCGCGACACCAAACCCACCGCAAGCCACCCCACCGGCTTTACTACCCTCCCCAATAATGGCGCTTCTCTAGCTGCCCAATGCGACTAGACTGAGAGTCACGACGAACACTTTGCGGTGGAGCGGGGGCATGTGAGCCCGTTACTGCCATAAGGATCAACCGGAGATGAACAGCATGAATCCTATCGAATATCGCGATGCCTCGCCGGAGGTGCGCGCCGTCTTCGACGACATCAAGACGACCCGCAAGGTCGAGGACGTCAATAATTTCTGGAAGTATCTGGCGAACGAGCCGCGCATGCTGGCCCATCTGTGGGGAAGCCTTAAAGACATGATGGGGCCGGGCGCGCTCGATCCCCTCACCAAGGAACTGGTCTATATCGCGGTGTCGATCACCAATAACTGCCCCTACTGCATCGCCAGCCACACGGCCGGCGCCCGCGCCAAAGGGGCGAATGATGCGATGCTGAACGAACTCTATGCTGTAACCGGTCTCGCCAACATGACCAACCGCCTCGCCAATGCCTATGACGTGCCGGTTGACGAGGCGTTCAAAGATCGTTGAGCTTGACTTTCTCCCCCTTATGACCTTACGTCATCTACGGCCATTCGGGCCGTGGGAGGACTGTAAATGCGAGGAATTTTGCTCGCGGGCTTGTTGCTCGCTCTGCTTGCCAATCCTCAACCCGCGACCGCAGCCTGCAGCCAGGCATTTTACCGAACCTTATCCAATCAGACCACTGCGATGGAGCATGGATCGCACAGATGCCTACGGGCACTTAATTCGAAGAAGATCGATGCCATGCAGATGTGCAGGATTTGCGGACCGACCTTCAGGCAACTGATAGTAATCGAGCGTACGATTCGTCAGAACAGGTCGTGCTTCAATCTTCCTAAGAAGTTTCAGCGCGAACTGACAACTCTCCGAAGCAACCTCATGTTCATGAAACGTGGATGCGGACTATAGCTAGCGACGCCGTGACCAAAACTATAGTCGCCCGGCCTCGATAATCCGCTTCAGGAACGCCCGCGTGCGCTCATCCTTTGGGTCGCCGAATATCTGCTCCGGTGGTCCCTCCTCGTGAACGACACCGCCATAGAGGAAGCATACTTTCGAGGCGACCTCGCGCGCAAAGCCCATCTCATGCGTCGCAAGCAGCATGGTCATGCCCTGGCGAGCGAGATCGCGCACGATGTTCAAGACTTCGGAGACGAGTTCGGGATCAAGTGCTGACGTAATCTCATCGAGAAGCAGCAATTTCGGCTCCATGGCGAGCGCGCGCACGATCGCCACGCGCTGCTGCTGCCCGCCCGACAACCGGTCGGGATATTCGCGGGCCTTGGCTTCAAGCCCGATGCGGGTCAAGAGCTTCATCGCGCGCTCTTCAGCATCTTTCTGCTCGAGACTCAGAACCTTGATCGGCGCCAGCGTCACATTTTCGATCACCGACATATGCGGGAACAGATTGAAGCTCTGGAACACGATGCCGACTTCACGCCGGAGCCAATTGATGTCGACGCCCGGCCCCGACACGCGATCATTTTCGAGGCGGATTTCGCCGCCCTGGATCGATTCAAGACCGTTGATACAGCGAAGTAGAGTTGATTTCCCGCAGCCCGATGGCCCGATCAGGCAGACAACCTGATGCTCATCGACCATGAGATCGAGCCCGCGCAGCACCTCGATCAGCCCGAAGCGCTTCTCGACCTGGCGCATTTCGAGAAAGGCCAAGTCAGCCTCCCGCCTTGATGCGCGCATTGTCGCGCTCGATCAATTTGTCGACGAAGCGCGCCTGCGGAATGGTGATCAGCACGAAAAGAATGGCAACGATCGTCACTGCCGAGAGATTGAACGCATTGGAGGCGATGATGCGCGACTGGTTGAAGGCATCGATCACGCCAATTACCTGGACGAGCGCAGTATCCTTCTGCAAACCGATGAAGTCATTGAGGAGCGGCGCCATGATGCGCCTCACGGCCTGCGGGACCACTACGTAGCGCATGGTTTGCATATAGGAGAGGCCGAGCGAGCGCGCCGCCGCCACTTGGCTCCAATGGATACTTTCGATACCGGCGCGATAGACCTCGGCCACGTAGGCGCCATAGGTCAGCGTAAGGGCGAGGATGCAGTACCAGGTGAGCGGCAGTTTCTTGAAGGAAGAGATCTGCGACGGCTCGATCGCGCCGATATGGGCGAGAAAATTCGCCAATGGCTCGAGCACCAGTTGCGGAAGGCCCGACAAGGGCAGGCCAAAGCCGACGAGATAAAGCGTGACGATCGCCGGCAATCCCCGAAACACATCGCAATAGATGATAGCGAGCGCCCGGATCGGTTGGCCGGCCGGCCCCGGCAGGAGCCGCGCAATCGCGACGATCAGTCCCCAAATCAGGACCAGGATCTCTGCCACCACGAAAATGAAGATGTTGTTCCAGAAGGCTTTGACGACGAGCGGCCATTTCTCGAGCATCAAGGGGAGGAAGAAGAATGTCCGCCCGACCGCAACGTCATTGATGAGGAGAAACGAGATGAAGCCCAGTGCGACGAGCGCGAAAGCGCCCCAGCCGAACGTGAGGTAGGCCCAGTCGCGCGCTGCGGCGAGATCGATTCGTGCTTCGACGACGTCATTGCGATCAAGCGCCGTCCCGGCCCGTTTCGCGAAACTCATGGCCCGGACAGCCGGCCAGAAGAGCAAGGCGACACCGGCGATCATCGCCGCGAGGACGAATTCCCACCAACCGGCATAGTGATCGAGATCGAGTAGCACACTGCGGATGAGCCGCGTCGTACCGTAGCTTGCGAAAACGCAGAGCCCGGCGAAGAGCAATGCGACAAGGGCGAGCGGCTCGGCGCGCCCGGGACTGTTTGGGCGCTTGAGGCTTGTGAGTGGACCCGCGCCGCCTTCCCCGTTCAAGGATTGGCGGCGCGTGTCGTCATTCTGGCTCACGGATTGAAGTACGGAACCTTGGCCGGATCCTTGCCCCAGACCGCGGCGAGATACTTGTCGGCGAGCTTCGACATCGTGCCGTCATCGATCATCGACTGGATGATCTTGTCGATCGTCGCGTTATTGGCATTGCCCTTCGGATAGAGCGCGCCGTAGGTCTCGCCCGTCTTGTACTGGCCGATGACCAACATCTTGCCTGGGTTATTCACCTCTTCGGCAAGCGTAATCGACGTATCGGTCATCGCCGCATCGATCTGGCCGGCGCGCAAGGCCGTGAACATGTCGCCCTGGTCGGGATAGACCTGGAGGTTTGTCAGGCCGAGCTTGTCGGTTGCGAAGGCGGCACCGGTCGTTGCCTGCTGCACGCCGATGACCTTTTCTTTGATCGTCTTTTCGTCGACCGGATTGTCGGTGCGCACCAGGACGCCGATGTCGGAGTAGAAATAGGGGACCGAGAAATCGACGACCTTCTTGCGCTCATCGGTGATGGAGATTTCCGACATGGCGAGATCGAAATCGGAAGTCTGGCCGGTGACCAATGGATCCCAGCCGACATTGACGACTTCGAGCTTGTCATAGCCGGCGCGCCAGGCGATCTCCGCCGCCATGCAATATTCCATGCCGTCCTTGATGGCTTCCGGCGTATCGCCGTTCCACCAGATCGGTGCGGGCAACGAAACCTCGACCGTGAGCTGACCCGCCTTCGCCGGATTGGCGATCGGGATCGAGCCCTTTTGGCCGGTTAATTCGCAATTGCCGATCATGTCGGCGGCCTGCGCCGTCGCGCCGTAACCGGCAAGCACTGCGACCATGCCGGTCGCCAGCAACATTCGTTTTATCATGTCCATGGATGACGTCCTCTCGGGCGGATTATGAATGCGCCGCAACAGGTACGACTAGACCAAATGCGGCTAGCTTGAGCAAGAGCCGAACTGTGGCTCAGTCCGGCTTTCCGTCGGCGAACTGCTTCACCATCCCCATAATGGCGCGGCGCGCCACCGGATCGCTGATCTCGCTGAAGGCGCGTGCCAGTTGCGAGACTTCCGATGAGGAGAGGAGATCGGTGATGCCGACTTCCGACATGCCCGGCTGTTGCCCGGTCTCCGGCAATTCGTCGAAGAAGAACTGCACCGGTACGCCCAATATTTGCGCCAAGTAATAGAGTCGGCTGGCGCTGACGCGGTTTGATCCCTTTTCGTATTTTTGCACCTGCTGAAAGGTGATGCCCAGCATTTCGCCAAGCTTTTCCTGGCTCATGCCGATCAGCAAGCGGCGCATCCGCACGCGGTTTCCGACGTGCCGGTCGATATAATTCGGGTCTCGTTTAGACATGTTTTCGCCCCCAGATCCCTCGCGGTCTGCCAAATCACTTCACTCAGACCGATTGCCCCCGATCTGCGAACCCACGCCGTGATCATGTGATCTCGATCACGAAATTGTGTTCTATTTTATTGATAATACAGCAAAGCGGCATACGCAACTGGTCGACCACTTTTTCTGGCGCTTTGACGCATACGCCAAATGCGGCAGGAGCGCAGCTCAGGCGATCTAATCAGCACTTCGGCCAGGCAATGATAAGACCACAACTATTGCGATAGCAAGACCGCAAATAACAACCAGGATGATATCCCCTATCCGGCTATAGGGGGTCGGTTCGAGCGAGCGTGGCAGCCTTGTGTCAAGAACCCCGCGCTCGCCGAGCGGCAGCGACTGGATGACCTGACCGTAAGGGTCAACCACCGCCGAGATGCCCGAATTTGCCGAGCGGATCACCGGCAGGCCCTGCTCGATCGCCCGCAATTGCACTTGCGCCAGATGCTGATAGGGCCCGCTGGTGCGCCCGAACCACCCGTCATTGGTGACATTGACGATCCAACCCGGCCGATGTGCGGGATCGATCAGCCCATCGGGAAAAATGACCTCGTAGCAGATGAGGAACCCGGCATCGGGCGCGCCCGCAACCGGCGCCGTCTTGGGTCCCTGACCGGCATTGAAGCTCTCCGGCACGGTCACGACTTTACGAAAGCCCATGGGCTTGAGCAGCCATTCGAGGGGCAGGAATTCTCCCCCCGGCACCAATCGCCATTTGTCGTAGCTGAGGATGAGATTTCCGGCGCCGTCAAAACCCATGATGCTGTTGAAGACCCGGCGCTCGCCTTGCGTGGAGAGATCACGTCGCAGTCCACCAGTTATCAATATTCCCTTCTCGCCCAACATTGCGCCGATGATGTCGCGCGCCTCTGTGCTCTCTTCGAGATAGAAAGGCACCGCACTCTCCGGCCAGATGATATGGCTGAAGCGCTTCTCCACATCGCCTTGCGTGCTGAGTTCAAGCAGCGTGCCGAAAATCGTGTCGGCATTTCCCTTGAGCCACTTCTCGCCTTGCGGGATGTTGGGCTGCACGATGCGGATCATGACCCCATCGACGGTCTTGTCTTGCGCCTGCGCCAGGCGCCAGGCGCCCCAGCCCCAAACGGCAGGCATGAACGCGAAGATGACGATGGCGAGGACGACTTCGCGGCGCGGAAGATCGCGTTCGAACAGAAGCGCCGGCAGCGCCGCCCACAATACGATGAGCAAGGTGAGACTCGTCATGCCGACCAGCGATGCAAGCTGGGCAAGCCCGTCCATGCCGATCACCGCGAGCCCCGGCGCTGCCCAAGGGAAGCCGGTCATCAGATGACCGCGCAGCCATTCCACGATCGCAATCGCAACGGCGAGCAGAAGCAGCCGCGACAAGCCCGGCCGCCAGACGAAATTGAGCGCCGCGACCGCAACACCCCAATAAAGCGCCATGCCGCCGGCCAATGCGCCGACCGCAAACGGCATCATCCACAGATACGTACTGGCATCGACGAGGAACGCCGCCCCGACCCAATAGAGGCACACGGAGAAATAGCCCGCCCCGAAGGCCCAGCCTGTTGCGAAGGCGGTAAGCGGCCTCCGTTGCGGCAAACCATCGATCAGCCAAATGAGGACCGGAAAAGCGATGAACAGCGTCGGCCAGATGTCGAGCGGCGGCAATGCCAGTCCGGCCAATACGCCGGCAGCGATCGCCAGAAAAACCCGCTGCCAGCCGCGGCGCGTTCGGAAGAAGTGGGCCAGTCGAATCATCGCCGGACTATAGGAGCGGGGCTTGTTATCGTCATTGCGGCATAATCTGTGCTAGTCAGTGGCGGAATTCTTGCGGAGAACTTGCCATGACGCGCGCTGCACAGGCCCAACGAAGCCCGGTCGAGGACATGATCCTGATCGAGCATCTGCCATTCGATACCGATGGCGGCATAGCGACGCGCGCGCGCATCGGCCTCATCGTGCTCGCCACCGATTACACGATCGAGGAAGAATGGCGGCGCATCTACACGCCCTTGACTGGCGTTGCGCTCTATCAGAGCCGCATCCTCAATGATGTCCGCATCACACCGGAAACCTTGCGCGCCATGGAGCCGCGCATTGCGCTCTCAACCGATGTCATTCTCCCCGGCTCCGAACTCGACGTCGTTGCCTATGGCTGCACATCGGCCTCGATGGCGATCGGCGAGGAGAAGGTTTTCGAGAAAATCCGCTCGGTGCGCCCCACTGCCAAATGCACGACGCCGATCACCGCCGCCTTTGCCGCCTTCCGAGCGATGGGGGCGAGGCGCATCGGTGTGCTCACCCCCTATCGTGCCGACGTCAACCGCATCGTCGCCGACTATATCCGCGCCCGCGGCTTCGAAGTGCCGGTCTTCGGCTCATTCAATGAGGAGAATGACGGCATTGTCGCGCGCATCACGCCGAAATCGATCGAAGCTGGCATTGACGCGATCAAGAAGCGCGCCGCCATCGATGCCGTCTTTGTTTCTTGTACTTCGGTGAGGCTTGCCGCCGCCGCGGCGCGCATCGAAGCCGAGATCGGCCTGCCCGTCACCTCTTCCAATCATGCCATGGCCTGGCACGCCTTGCGCCTCGCCGGCATTCAAGACAGCATGCCGCAATGGGGTCGACTCTTCGCGCTTCCCGCTCGTGGATGAGGCGCGTCCGCACCATTCATCAAGATTATGCCGGAGGTGGCGGCTGGCGGCTCGATGAGGCCGATGCGCATCCGGCCCTGGCGGGCCTCGTCCTGCGCTATGCGGGCTATGAGGAACGCGGCGGCCAGCCGATCATGCGCAATGAATGGGCGGTGCCGCACATTCCGGTGATCATCAATTTCGGCGATGTCTTCACCATCACCGACATGGCTACCGGGACCTACCAAAGCTTCGCCGCCGGCCTCTATGATCGGCCGGTGACCGTCGCTTCCGGCGGCACTGCGCGCTGCTTGCAGGTCGACCTGACGCCCGCTGGCGCGCAGCTCTTCTTTGGCCAGCCTCTCGGCCCGATGGTCAATCGCATTCTTTCGCTCGAAGATATCCTGGGACCGCCGGCGTCGCGCCTCATCGATGAACTCGAAGCGGCAACGTCCTGGAGCGATCGCTTCGATCGTTTGGAACGGGCTTTGCGCATTCGCATTGACAGGGCGAGGCCGGCACCGGCTTTCGTCAGCGACGCCTGGGGGATGCTTCAGAAATCGCATGGCACCGCATCGATCGAGATCGTTGCCGGCAAGCTTGGCTGCTCGCGCAAGCACCTCGCCTCGTCATTCCGCGAGCATATCGGACTGAGCCCCAAGACCGCGGCGCGCGTCATCCGCTTCAACACCGTGCTCGATGGCTTGCGCGCCCGGCGCGCCTTCGCCGACATCGCCTTCGACTGCGGTTATGCCGACCAGGCTCACATGATCCGCGAATGCCGCGCCTTCACCGGCCTCGCGCCCAAACAATTCGCCGCGCAGTTTCTCTCCGTCACCCGCTAGTCTTGCCGTGCTCTTAGGTCGTCGTCACCCCAGCGAAAGCTGGGGTCCCCTGAATCATCTCCGCTAACGGCACCGCGTCAGGGGATGCCAGCTTTCGCTGGCATGACGGCCTTTCGAAGCTACTTCACCGCCACCAAAACCGCACCCGCGGCAATCAGAGCGATGCCGATCCAGTTGGGCAGAGATAGTTTCTCGCCGAGGACGATCACCCCGATCACCGCGACAAGCAGCACGCTCAACTTGTCGATCGGTGCGACCTTCGCTGCCTCGCCGATCTTGAGCGCGCGGAAGTAACAAAGCCATGATGCCCCGGTCGCGAGCCCCGAAAGCACCAGAAAAATCCAGCTGCGCGAAGATATGCTCGATGGCGACTGCCACTGACCGGTCGCCGCGACAATGGCTCCGATCAGTGCCAGGATAATGAGGGTACGGATCAGCGTCGCGAGGTCGGCATTGATGCCGGCGACGCCAACCTTCGCGAAGATCGCGGTGAGGGCCGCAAAAACCGCCGACAGGATCGCCCAGAATTGCCAGCTTGCGGCGGCACCGCTCATTGGATCACGCCCGCCGCTTGGCGATGTCCTCTGCCATCGGGCACATGATCTCGAACATCATGGTGACGCCGGCATAGGCGGTAAGGCCCGAAGGATCGAAGGGCGGCGACACTTCCACGACATCGGCACCGACGATGTGGAGACCGCGCAAGCCGCGCAGCAACTGTTGCGCCTGGAAGGTGGTGAAGCCGCCGATTTCCGGCGTGCCGGTTCCCGGCGCATAGACGGGATCGAGCATGTCGATGTCAAAACTCACATAAGTCGCATCGTCGCCAACGATCTCGCGCGCTTCTGCCATGACGTCCTTGGGTCCACGTTCCATCGCTTCCTCGATGCGGATGATGCGCACACCCATCTTCTCGCCATACTCGAAGTCTTCGAGATCATACATCGAGCCGCGCAATCCGATCTGCACCGTGCGCCTGGGATCGAGCACGCCTTCCTCGATCGCCCGCTTGAACGGCGTGCCATGCGTATACTTGAACCCGCCGAAATAGCCGTCATAGAGATCGGTATGGGCGTCGAAATGGATCATGCCGACCGGCTTCTTGGCACCGACCGCACGCAGCACCGGCAGCGAGCAGAGATGATCGCCGCCCGCCGAGATCGGCCTGATGCCCTTGCCGACGAGCTTCTGGAAGTAATGCTCAACGCGCATCAAGGCGTCATCGACATTGGCGGGATTGACCGGGCAGTCGCCAAGATCGGCGACATTGGCGAGATCATAGGGAACCACATGCGTGGTCTGGTGCATGCGCCGCACCATCGACGACATGTCGCGCATTTGCCTTGGGCCATGGCGCGGTCCCGGCCGGTTGCTGGTGCCGCCATCCCAGGGGATGCCCACAAGACCGATATCGATATTCTGGGCATCGTCGAGCGATACATGCGGCAGCCGCATGAAGGTTGCGATGCCGCCAAAGCGCGGCGTGACGAGGCCGGATACCGGCTGGTTGAAGCCGCCGTCGCGCGGATGTGGCGCCATGAATTACTCCCCTTTTCATAAGCGCCCCTCACCCGGCCTTCGGCCACCCTCTCCCCGCTGTCGCGGGGCGAGGGAGCAATTTCCTTCTCCCCGCCTGCGGGGAGAAGGTGCCCAAAGGGCGGATGAGGGGCAGCCGTTCCTCGATGCCCGAACCTATACCCGAACTCGCGCTCAAAGGAAGCTGTAGGGATCGACATCGATATCGATCTTGAGCGACCCGCGCGGCTTGACCCCGTGCAGCCACTCCCGCACGAAAGCCTGCACATTCGACTCGCGCCCGGCCTTGATAAGAAACCGCCAGCGATAGCGCCCGCGCAACAAGGCGATCGGCGCCGGTGCCGGCCCCAGCACGCGGATGTCCTTGGCCTCGACCACGCGTCTTGCGAGCCAGCGGCTGAACTGCTCGGTCTCGCCCGCGTCATTGCCGGAAACGATGATGGCGACGAGCCGTCCATAGGGCGGCAGGCCGGCGTCCTGGCGGATGCGCTTTTCCTGCGCCAGGAAACCGTCGCGATCGCCCCGTTTGAGCGATTGCATCAGGGGATGATCGGGAAGATAGGTCTGGATGAGAGCACGGCCCGGTTTCTCGCCGCGCCCGGCCCGCCCCGCCACTTGCGCCATGAGCTGCCAGGTGCGCTCACCAGCCCGCGGATCGCCCGATTCAAGCGCAAGATCGGCATCGACGACGCCCGCCAGCGTGAGTTGCGGAAAATGATGGCCCTTGGCCACAAGCTGCGTGCCGATGATGAGGTTGTATTCGCCCTTGGCGACGTCACGGAGCGCATCGCGCAGCAGGGTCCCGCGCGACAGATCGCTCGACAGCACGACGATGCGCGCATCGGGATACCGGCTTGCCGCTTCATCGGCGAGCCGCTCGATGCCAGGCCCGCAGGAAACCAATGTCTCTGCCGCACCACAGCTCGGGCAGGTCTGCGGCACCGGCTGCAGGAAACCGCAATGATGGCACTGCATCTGGCGGCGAAAGCGATGCTCGACCAGCGCTGCCGCGCAATTGGGACATTCGATGCGAAAGCCGCAAGTCCGGCACAAAGTGAGCGGCGCAAAGCCGCGCCGGTTGAGGAAGAGCAACGCCTGCTCGCCCGCATCCAATGCGCCGCGCACCGCTTCATCGAGCGCCGGAGATATCCACGCATTCGCGCCGAGCTTCGCCTGCCGCATGTCGATCAGATCGATGCGCGGCAGTTCCGGCCGGCCATGCCGGTCCCTCAATGTCACATGGCGATAGCGGCCGCGATCGACATTGACGAGCGTCTCGAGCGACGGCGTCGCGGATGAGAGTATCACCGGAAACTTGCCGAGACTGCCATAGACGATCGCCATGTCGCGCGCGTGATAAGGCACGCCGTCTTCCTGCTTGTAAGCACCCTCATGTTCTTCATCGACCACGATGAGGCCGAGTTTGCGCCACGGGAGGAACAGCGCCGAGCGCGCGCCGACCACGATGCGGGCGCGACCCTCGCCGACCCCGCGCCATACGCGTTCGCGTTCGCGCGGCCGCAATTCCGAATGCCAGGCAGCGGGTTCCGCCTGGAAGCGCTCCTCGACACGGGTCAGGAATTGCTGAGTGAGCGCGATCTCAGGCACCAGCAAAAGTACTTGGCTTCCGCCGGCCAGCGCCGCCGCCATCGCCTCGAAATAGACTTCCGTCTTGCCCGATCCAGTCACACCATCAAGCAGCGCGACATTGGGCCCCCGTTGCGCGATCAATGCCCTGAGCTCGCGCGCCGCGATCTCCTGCTCGGCACTGAGCTTGAGTTGCGGCCCCAAGGGCTGCAGCTCGGGAAAGGCCCGCATCGCCGGCAAAGTGACGGGCTTGAGCGCGCCTTCGCCGATCAATCCCTTCACCACCGAAAGCCCGACGCCGGCCAATTCCGCAAGCTCGCCGGCCCGCAATGCCGGCGCCTCCTTCGCCACATCGAGCGCGCGGCGTCTTTGCGGCGTCATGCGCTGCGGTTCATCACCGGTTGCCACATAGGCGATCTGCTGGCGCTCGCCTTCGAGCGCCGCTGGCGCCCTGAGACACATGCGCAAGACATTGCCGGCCGGTTCGAGGTAATAGGCAGAAACCCAGTCGACGAAGCGTCGATGCAGCTCGCTCATCGGCAGCATGTCGAACTTGCCGACGACTTCGCGCAGTTTCATGTTGGTGGGTGTGAGCGACCGCACCTCCCAGACGACGCCAATCATCTCGCGCGGCCCCAAGGGAGCCGCGACATAGTCGCCGGGAACGAGGCCAAGCCCGCGCGGCGCCAGATAGGACAAGGGTCCCTCGAGCGCGAGGGGCAGGAGCACCTCGACCATGTCATGTGATTCATCGGTCATCCCCGAACATTGCGCGAACAAAGCGCCGGGATCAACCCGCCATCAACCATTGCGGGCCTAGGCTTTCCGCATGGCTGCCACCGAAGAACCATCCGTCGTCTTTGCCGCGCCCGATGCCGCGCGCGCCGCCGCCAATTGGCTGCGCTATCTCGAAAGCGAATTGCGCGCCGCGCCCAAGACCATCGAAGCCTATGGCCGCGACCTGCGCCAGTTCTTCCAGTTCTTGCAGGGCCATCTCGGCGGCGCGCCGACGCTTGCCGATCTCGAAACGCTCACCACGGGCGATTTCCGCTCGTTTCTTGCGCATCGCCGCAATGCCGGAACCGAGAGCCGTTCACTGTCCCGCCAGCTCTCGGCCTTGCGCTCCTTCTATCTCTTTCTCGAACGCACCGGCACGCTCAAGAACTCAGCGCTCTCCGCCCTGCGCTCGCCCAAGATCGCCCATTCCGTGCCGAAACCTTTAAGTCCCGAAGCCGCGCGCCGTCTCATTGCGCCCGATGCAACCGATGATGGTGACGCGCTGCCGTGGATCGCCGCGCGCAATACCGCCGTGCTCACGCTTCTTTATGGATGCGGTTTGCGCATCTCCGAAGCCGTGGGCTTGACGGCCAATGATCTCTCCCGCGATCCGATGATGATCACCGGCAAGGGTGGCAAGGCGCGCCTCGTGCCGGTACTTCCCGTCGCACGCGAGGCGATCGCCGCCTATCAGTCCTTGTGCCCTTTCTCTGTGGCGCCCAGAGCGCCGCTCTTCCGCGGCTTGAAAGGCGGTCCGCTCAATGCCCGCAATATTCAGCTTCTCATCGCGCGATTGCGCGGCGCCCTTGGGCTTCCCGACAGCGCGACCCCGCATGCGCTGCGTCATTCCTTTGCCACGCATTTGTTGAGCAATGGTGCCGATCTTCGCGCCATCCAGGAATTGCTCGGCCATGCCAGTCTTTCGACCACGCAGATCTATACCGAAGTCAATCGCACGCATCTCTTCGAGCAATATATGAAAGCGCATCCCCGCACATGAAGTGGCGTTTCCCTATCGGCTCGATCGCAGTGGCCGGGCTCTTGCTGGCTTGGCCCGCTCCTCCGTCATCGGCGGAAGCGCCGGTCTGCACCGGCAATGATCTCATCGCCGAAATGCGCGCGAAGGATCCCAATGCTTATGCGGCCTTGCGCGCCGAAGCCGATGCGACCCCCAACAGTCGCGGCCTCTTTTGGAAAATCGAGCCGCCCGGCGGCGCAGCGCCCTCTTACCTTTTCGGGACCATGCACGTCACCGACCCGCGCGTGCATGCATTGAAGGCACCCGTGCAAGCCGCGCTGGACAATGCCGCGACCGTCATCATCGAAAGCACCGAAGCCATCAACAAGACGGAAGTGGCGAGGCACCTTTTCTCCATCGCCAGTCTGATGGTATTGCCCGGCGAGCAAACGCTTGCCGATGTTATCCCCGCAGCCGATCTCGCCAAGGTGAAGGATTACTATAACGGGCAAGGCGGCTTTGCGGCGCAATTGAAGTTCCGGCCCTATATGCCCGCAATTGCGCTTTCCTTCTCGCCTTGTGAGCTTGCGCGACAGGCAGAAGGTTTGGAGAGCCTCGACGCCGCCATCGCCGCCACGGCGCTGAGCGACGGGAAAACGGTGGTCGGCCTCGAAACGCTCCTCGATCAATTCACGTCCATGAGCGACATGCCGATGCCGCAACAGGTCGACATGCTGATGCAGGCGATCGAGCTGCGACCGCAGGTCGACGATTACAAGGAAACACTCATTCGGCTTTATCTCGCTGAGGAGCTCGGCCTGCTGCTCGCCTGGTCGCGCGCAACAACAGTCGAGCACGGCGATCAGGCGACATGGGACAGTTTCAAGAACCTTCTCATCGATACGCGCAACAAGCGGATGGCCGAGCGCGCTATGCCCATCCTCGATGAGGGCAATGCGTTCATGGCGGTCGGCGCGTTGCATCTGCCGGGCGAAACCGGACTGGTGGAATTGCTGCGCAAAGCTGGCTACAAGATGACGCCCGTCAAATAGCTTCAAGCTTTTTCATGCCTGCTCCCACCCCGTTCGTCTCCGACACATCTCTGCCCCGGCGCGTCGATGTCGCCATCATCGGCGGCGGCATTGCCGGCGTCTCGACAGCACTCGAATTGGCCGAGCGCGGCGTTTCCACTGCACTTTTCGAAAAGGGCATCATCGGCGGCGAGCAATCGAGCCGCAATTGGGGTTGGTGCCGCCAGATGGGCCGCGACACGCGCGAGATCCCATTGATCCTCGAATCGCTGAAACTCTGGCGCCGCATGAACGAGCGCGTCGAGGCCGAGACCGGCTTCACCCAATGCGGCATCATTTATCTGTGCGAGACCGATGAGGAGCTCGCCGCGCGTGAGAATTGGTTCAATGCCAACGCCAAGCCTTACGGGCTCGAGACGCGGCTCGTCTCTGGCGCCGAGGCCGATGAATTGCAGCCGGGCTCGACGAGGGTCTGGAAAGGCGCGCTCTACACGCCCAATGACGGCCGGGCCGAACCGCAACTGGCGCCATCGGCAATCGCCGAGGCAGCACGCCGGCGCGGCGCGCAGGTTTTCACCAATTGCGCCGCGCGCGGTATCGAGAAGGCGGCAGGGCGAATTTCCGGCATCGTCACCGAGAAGGGCGCGGTTGCCTGCCAGTCCGTCGTGCTGGCCGGCGGCGCCTGGTCGCGGCGCTTCTGTACCAATGCCGGCATCGACTTTCCGCAATTGAGCGTCATCAATTCCGTCCAGCGCACCGAGCCGATCGAAACCCGGCTGCAGCATTCCTGCTCGGCCGGAAAATTCGCCGTCAGGAAAAGGCTCGATGGTGGATACACCATCGCACATCGCCATCTCTCGGTGGCCGACATCCTGCCCGACAGTTTTCCACTGTTCTTCGATTTCCTGCCGGCGCTCAGGCTCGACTGGAAGGGATTGCGCCTGCGCTTCGGCCAGCGCTTCTTCGACGAGCTGCGGCTCAAGCGCAAATGGCGCCTCGACGAGATCTCGCCCTTCGAGATGGTGCGCGTGCTTGATCCAAAACCCATCGACGCCATTCTCGACGAGGCCGCGGCGAGCCTCAAAAACTACTACCCGGAATTCGAAGGATTGCGCATCGCCGAGCGCTGGGCCGGCTGCATCGATGCCACGCCCGATGCCGTGCCGGTGATCTCGGCCGTGCCGAGCCTGCCCGGTTTCTTCATGGCGACGGGCTTCTCTGGCCACGGCTTCGGATTGGGTCCCGGCGCGGGCAAGCTGATGGCGGAACTCGTCACTGGCGCCGTTCCCTGCGTCGACCCCACGCCCTTCCGCTATGTGCGCTATTTCGACGGCACGAATCCCAAGCCGATGACGGGGCTGTAACCTTGTCGTGCATATTTTCCCAAGAAATTAAACCCTAGATAGAAATCGCCGCTAGGCCACAAAAAGTGGCCGTACGGCGCTCTCAGGCCTTCCCGGCTACTCCCCTACCAGCCGACCGCGCAAAGCCCTCTAGCGGCCATCCTGGGCGATTCTAGAGGCATCCTGGTATCGAGAGTCCTAGGCGGGCTCTGAAAGCCTAGGAATGGATCGCCCGGCTATCTACCGCAAAGGCAGCTTCCTTGATCGCCTCGGAAAGCGTCGGATGGGCATGACAGGTCCGCGCCAAATCCTCGGCCGAACCGCCAAATTCCATCAGTACCGCCACCTCGTGGATGATTTCGCCCGCATTCACCCCGATGATATGGGCACCGAGCACGCGATCGGTCTTGGCATCGGCCAGGATCTTCACGAAGCCATCGGTCGTCTGGTTTGCCTTGGCCCGGCCATTCGCCAGAAACGGAAATTTGCCGACCTTGTATTCGATGCTGGCGGCCTTCAATTCCTCCTCGGTCTTGCCGACGGAGGCGACTTCCGGGCTCGTATAGACGACGCCCGGAATGACATCGTAATTCACATGGCCCGCCTGGCCGGCGATGATCTCGGCAACCGCGGCGCCCTCATCCTCGCCCTTATGCGCCAGCATCGGCCCGCGCACGACATCGCCAATGGCATAGATACCCGGCACATTGGTTTCGAAATGTTCCCCGATCTCGACCCGGCCCTTCGCATCGCGCTTGACGCCGACCTCGTCGAGGCCGAGCCCGTCGGTGTAGGGAACACGGCCGACCGCCACCAGCACGATATCGGCCTCGAGCGACTTCGCTTCACCGCCCGGCGCCGGCTCGACACTGAGCTGAACCTTCTCGCCCTCAACCTTCGCCGCCGTGACCTTGCTCGACAGCATGAAGGTGAAACCTTGCTTCTGAAGGAGGCGCTGGAAATTCTTCGCCACTTCGAGATCCATTCCCGGCAGGATGCGATCGAGATACTCAATCACCGTCACCTTGGCACCAAGCCTTGCCCAGACCGAACCGAGTTCGAGCCCGATAACGCCCGCGCCGATGACCACGAGCTGGCCAGGCACGGCTGAGAGTTCGAGGCCGCCGGTTGACGAAATGATGCGCTTCTCGTCGATCTCGATGCCTTTGAGCCGCGCCACATCGGAGCCCGTGGCGATCACGATGTTCTTGGTTTCGATGGTCTGCTTGTTGGCGCCTTCGGTCACCTCGACCTTGCCGGGCGCTGTGATCCGCCCGGTGCCGCGGAACACGGTTACCTTGTTCTTCTTGAACAGGAAATCGATGCCCTTGGTATTGCCGTCGATCGCCTCCTGCTTGAAGCCCATCATCTTTTTGAGATCCAGCGTCGGCGAAACGCCGATGCCCATCTTGGCAAAGGAGTGCCCTGCCTCATGATAGAGCTCGGAGGCATGAAGCAACGCCTTGGAAGGGATGCAACCAATATTGAGGCAAGTGCCGCCATGCGTCGCGCGCTTTTCGACGACGGCGACTTTGAGCCCGAGCTGTGCCGCGCGGATCGCGCAGACATAACCGCCGGGGCCGGTGCCGATTACGATGAGGTCGAATGCCATCTTACGATTCTCTCAGCTGAGTTTTGTTTCGTGGCCATCTACCGCGAACCACAATGCTTCGTCGTCCACGGGCTGCGGCAATCTGCTTTCGAGCCATTCGGCAATGAGATCCGGCAGTGTGTCGCGGTGATCACATCTCTTATGACCCACGACAGGTATTCCTTCGGACCACCGTTCATATCATGGGGGTGGCGACACAGGTTTGAAACCGTCGGCAGGCGTTCAGATAGTGATAGGTCGTTAAGCACGAACCCCAACGCCTGAACGACGTGCCACGCAAGTTGATGGTCGATATCCAAGCTGAAAGTGACCGACCAGCCACCCGATCGATGATCGCCGCTGGCAATTCCCAAGGACGGCGTGTCATTGTGCTCCACGGCCGGAATTCGACAGAGAAAGCCAACAATCTTTTCAAATTTTGGAGCGTGTTTGCTGCGCATGACTGTGGAGTGCTGCTCCAGTTTCCCTCCCCCCTTGTGGGGAGGGATTAAGGGTGGGGGTCTTTTCGGCCTCTCCGAAAATTTTGGAGTAACAATGTAATGCTCATCATAACCCCCACCCCGGCCCTCCCCACAAGGGGGAGGGAGATGAAGGTCGATTACAAATCCAGCAGCGCCCTTTGCGGATCCTCGAGATATTCCTTGATCCGGACCAGGAAGGTCACCGCTTCCTTGCCGTCGACGATGCGATGGTCATAGGAGAGCGCCAGATACATCATCGGCCGCGCCACGATCTGGCCTTTCTCGACGACCGGCCGCTCCTGGATTTTGTGCATGCCGAGAATGCCCGACTGCGGCGCATTGAGGATCGGCGTCGACATCAACGAACCATAGATGCCGCCATTGGAAATCGTGAAGGTGCCGCCCTGCATCTCGGAAATCTGCAACTGCCCGTCGCGGGCGCGCTTGCCGAGCTCGGCGATGGTCTTCTCGATATCGGCGAATGACAATCGATCGGCATCGCGCACCACCGGCACGACCAGGCCGCGATCGGTGCCGACCGCGACACCGATATGGTAGTAATTCTTGTAAACGATCTCATCGCCGTCGATCTCGGCATTGACGGCGGGAACGTCTTTCAAAGCCTGGATCGAGGCCTTCACGAAGAAGCCCATGAAGCCGAGCTTGGCGCCATGCTTCTTCTCGAACAGATCCTTGTACTGAGCGCGCAATTCCATCACCGCGCTCATATCCACCTCGTTGAAGGTGGTGAGCATGGCGGCAGTGTTCTGCGCATCCTTGAGCCGGCGCGCGATCGTCTGGCGCAGGCGCGTCATCTTCACGCGCTCTTCGCGCTTGGCATCATCGGGCGGCGCCAAGGGACGCGCCGACTGCGGCGGCGGTGGAGGTGGCGCTGCTTGTATTACGCGCGGCACTTCGACCTTGGCCGGTCTCGCAAGCTCATCGATCACATCACCCTTGGTGATGCGCCCGTCCTTGCCGCTGCCCTCGATCGCCGAAGTATCGAGCTTGTTTTCTTCCACCATCTTGCGCACGGCGGGCGACAAGGGCTGCGTAAAGGTTTTGGGCCTTTCGGCCGCAGGCTGAACAGCAGGCTTGGCCGGCTCGCTTGCGCGCGCGGCCGGCTTCTCGGCCGAGGCGCCTGCAGCACCCTCTTCGATCGCCCCGAGGATGGCGCCGACATTCACCGTCTCACCGGCGGCAATCACGATCGAGGCGAGTCGTCCCGCGGCGGGCGACGGCACTTCCAGCGTCACCTTGTCGGTTTCGAGTTCGACCAAAGGCTCATCCGCCTTGACCGCGTCGCCTTCCTTCTTGAACCACTTCGCGATCGTGGCCTCGGTCACCGACTCGCCGAGTGTCGGAACCCGGATTTCCTTCGCCATCCTTAAGACCCTTTCGCCATCACTTCCCGCCGAGCGCCTCGTCGAGGAACTGCTTCATTTCCTTGAGATGCTTGCTGAGGAGACCGGTTGCCGTTGCCGCCGAAGCCGCACGCCCGACATAACGCGGGCGCGGATGCTTGGCCTGGAGATAGTCGAGGGCGCGCTCGATATTGGGCTGCACGAAGGACCAGGCGCCCATATTGTAAGGCTCTTCCTGGCACCAGATGATCTCCGCACCCTTGAAGCGCTGCAATTCCTGGATGATCGACTTGTGCGGCCAGGGGTAAAGCTGCTCGACGCGCAATATGTAGACATCGTTGATGCCGCGCTTCTCGCGCTCTTCGTAAAGATCGTAATAGACCTTGCCCGAGCACATCACGACGCGCCGGATCTTGTCGTCCGGAACAAGCTTGATCGGCTCATTGGGTAGCGTCTGCGCATCGTCCCACAAGACACGATGGAAATAGGTGCCTTCCGCCATCTCTTCCAATCGCGAGACCGCCCGCTTGTGGCGGAGCAGCGACTTGGGCGTCATCAGGATGAGTGGCTTCCTGATGTCGCGCTTGAGCTGGCGTCTCAGGATATGGAAGTAATTGGCGGGCGTCGTACAGTTGGCAACCTGCATGTTGTCTTCCGCGCAAAGCTGAAGATAGCGCTCGAGCCGCGCGGAAGAATGTTCGGGGCCTTGCCCCTCATAGCCATGCGGCAACAGGCAGACGAGTGCGGACATGCGCAGCCACTTGCGTTCGCCGGACGAGATGAACTGGTCGAAGACGACTTGCGCGCCATTGGCGAAATCGCCGAACTGCGCTTCCCAGATGGTCAGCGCATTCGGCTCGGCAAGCGAATAGCCATATTCGAAACCGAGCACCGCTTCTTCCGACAGCATCGAGTTGATCGCTTCGAGCTTGACGTCCTGGTCTTTCCACAGATGGTTGAGCGGCGTGTAGCGCTTTTCCGTCTCCTGATCGATGAGAACGGCATGGCGCTGCGAGAAGGTGCCTCGCTGCACGTCCTGGCCGGACAAGCGCACGCGGAATCCGTCCTTGAGCAAGGTGCCCCAGGAGAGCGCTTCCGCCGTAGACCAGTCGATGCCAATGCCGTCTTCGATCATCTTGCGCCGCGCATCGAGAATGCGCTGCAAGGTACGATGCAATTTGAAGTGCTTCGGCACCTTGGTGAGTTTCAGGCCTATCTTGCGCAGGCGTTCGATATCGACGCCGGTTTCGCCGCGTCGCGGATCCTCGTGATCGCGCGCCGCCTTGAGATGCGCCCAGCGCCCGTCGAGCCAATCGGCCTTATTGGCCTTATAACCTTCAGCAGCGGCAAAATTGTCGTCAAGCCGCTTGCGGTAATCCGCCTTCATCGCCTCGACGTCGTCCTCGCTGAGTACACCCTCGGCGACTAATCGCTTGCCGTAGATTTCGACGACCGTCGGGTGGCCGGCGATTTTCTGATACATCTCGGGTTGCGTGAAGGCCGGCTCGTCCGATTCATTATGGCCGAAGCGGCGATAGCAGAACATGTCGATCACGACCGGCTTCTTGAACTTCTGCCGGAATTCGATGGCGATCTTGGCGGCAAAGACCACGGCTTCGGGATCATCGCCATTGGCATGGAAGATCGGCGCCTCGATCATCTTCGCGACATCGGAGGGATAAGGCGAAGAACGCGCCCACAGCGGGCTCGTGGTGAAGCCGATCTGGTTATTGATGATGAAATGGATCGAGCCGCCCGAGCGATGGCCGCGCAGGCCGGAGAGGCCAAAACATTCTGCCACCACGCCCTGCCCCGCAAAAGCGGCGTCGCCATGGATGAGAAGCGGGAGCACGGTGATGCGCTCGCGATCGCCGCGCTGGTCCTGCTTGGCGCGCGCCTTGCCGAGCACCACCGGGTCGACGATCTCCAGATGCGAGGGATTGGCGGTCAGCGACAGATGCACACGATTGCCGTCGAATTCGCGATCCGACGAGGAGCCCAAATGATACTTGACGTCGCCTGAGCCTTCAACTTCGTCGGGTGTCGAGGAGCCGCCCTTGAATTCGTGGAAGATCGCCGAAAACGGCTTCGACATGAGATTGGCGAGCACATTGAGCCGGCCGCGATGCGCCATGCCGAGGACGATGTCCTGCACGCCGAGCTGACCGCCGCGCTTGATGATCTGCTCGAAGGCCGGGATGATCGATTCACCGCCATCGAGTCCGAAGCGCTTGGTGCCGGTATACTTCACATTGAGGAAATGCTCGAAGCCCTCCGACTCGATGAGCTTGCGCAGGATCGCGATCTTGCCTTCGCGGGTGAAGGAGATTTCCTTGTCCGGCCCTTCGATACGGGCCTGTATCCAGCCCTTCTGCTCGGGGTCGGAAATATGCATGAACTCGACGCCGAGCGTGTTGCAGTAGGTGCGCCTGAGGATCTGGACGATCTGGCGCACAGTCGCTTGCTCAAGGCCCAGAACCTGGTCGAGAAAGATCGGCCGATCGAAATCGGCTTCGGCGAAGCCGTATGAGGCGGGGTCGAGTTCGGGATGCTGCCCCGTGCCCTTCAGATTGAGTGGATCGAGATCGGCGGCAAGATGGCCACGCATGCGGTAGGCGCGGATCATCATCAGCGCGCGCACCGAATCCATCGTGGCTTTGCGGATTTCCTCAACCGACAGGCCGGGGCCTTTCTCCTTGGCCCGCGCCTCGATCTTGGTGGCAACGACCCGCTCCGTCGCCGGCCAGTTGCCGTCGAGCGCCGAGACGAGTTCGCCGTTTACCGGTTGCGGCCAGTCTTTCCGCTGCCAGGAGGGTCCGCGGACTTCGCGGCGCGCGGCTTCCGCCTCATCGCCGAGACTTGCGAAAAACGCCCGCCAATGGGCATCGACTGAACCCGGATTGTCGAGATAACGGCCATACAGCTCTTCGATGAAGCGGGCATTGCCGCCATAGAGGAACGAAGTCTGTTCGAACGCCGTGGGAAGATCGGTCTTGTTCATGTCAGCACTTCCAAAGGCTTCTGCCGAAGCCCCAATTGCAACATAGCCCTCGTCAGGCACCGTTCAAGACGCGCTTGAGCGTCTTGCCCATGAGAGCCGGCGAATCCGCAACCGTGATGCCGGCAAGACGCATGGCTTCGATTTTACTCTCCGCCTTGCCTTTTCCGCCCGAAATAATGGCGCCAGCATGACCCATGCGGCGGCCGGGCGGAGCGGTGCGCCCGGCGATGAAGCCTACCATGGGCTTCTTGACATTCGATTTACGTATGAAGTCGGCCGCATCTTCCTCGGCTGCCCCGCCAATTTCGCCGATCATGATGATGGACTTGGTTTCGGGGTCGGCCAGGAACATCTCAAGCACATCGATGAATTCGGTGCCCTTGACCGGATCGCCGCCAATGCCGACGGCGGTTGTCTGGCCAAGACCCTCGCGGGTCGTCTGGAACACCGCCTCATAGGTGAGCGTGCCGGAGCGCGACACGATACCGACCGAGCCCTTCTTGAAGATATTGCCCGGCATGATGCCGATCTTGCACTCATCCGGCGTCAGCACGCCCGGACAGTTGGGCCCGATGAGCCGGGTTTTCGAGCCCGAAAGCGAGCGCTTGACCTTGACCATGTCCATGACCGGAATGCCTTCGGTGATGGCAACGACCAAGGGCATCTCGGCATCGATGGCTTCGCAGATCGCGTCTGCCGCGAAGGCCGGCGGCACATAGACGACCGAGGCATCGGCGCCGGTCGCCGCCTTGGCTTCGGCGACTGTGTCGAAGACCGGCAAACCGATATGGGTCGTGCCACCTTTGCCGGGGGTGACGCCCGCCACCATCTTGGTGCCGTAGGCAAGCGCCTGCTGGGTGTGGAACGTGCCGGTATTGCCGGTAATGCCCTGGCAGATGACTTTCGTGGCGCGGTTGATGAGGATGGACATGTCAGTTCCCGTCCAATCCGTCATCCCCGCGAAAGCCGGGACCCATCGAAGGGCGAACACGCCTCTCGCCGGAGATATCGCCCGACGGATGCATGGGTCCCGGCTTTCGCCGGGATGACGAAAAATGAGTAAGGCAGAAATCTTTCATCACTTCGCTCATGACGCGATCGCCTTGACGATCTTCTGGGCGGCATCGTCGAGATCATCGGCCGGGATCACATTGAGTTTGGACTCGCGCAGGATCTGCTTGCCGAGTTCGACATTCGTGCCTTCGAGCCGCACCACCAAAGGCACGCTCAAACCGACTTCCTTGACGGCCGCGACAACGCCCTCGGCGATGACATCGCATTTCATGATGCCACCGAAGATATTGATGAGGATGCCCTTAACCTTTGGGTCCGCGGTAATGATCTTGAACGCCGCACCGACTTTTTCCTTCGATGCGCCGCCGCCGACATCGAGGAAGTTGGCGGGCTCCGCGCCATAGAGCTTGATGATGTCCATCGTCGCCATGGCGAGACCGGCGCCGTTCACCATGCAGCCGATCGTTCCGTCGAGCGCCACGTAATTGAGATCGAATTTCGAGGCCTCGACTTCCTTGGCATCCTCTTCGGAAATGTCGCGCAGTTCCTTGATATCGGGATGACGGTCGAGCGCATTGCTATCGAAATTGATCTTGGCATCGAGGCAGATGAGATCGCCATCCTTGGTGAGCAGCAAAGGATTGATCTCGAGCAGGCTCATGTCCTTGTCGACGAAGGCCGAATAGAGCCCGGTGATCAATTTGCCGAGCTGCTTCTGCTGCGGACCGGCAAGGCCCAAGACCTTGGCAATGCGCCGCACATGATGCGGCATGATGCCGGTGGCAGGATCGATCGACAGTGTTGCGATCTTCTCCGGCGTGTCATGCGCGACCTTCTCGATATCCATGCCGCCTTCGGTCGAAACCACGAAGGCAACGCGCGACGTGGCGCGATCGACAAGCAGTGAGAGATAGAATTCGCGGTCGATAGCCGCGCCCTCTTCGACATAAAGTCGATTGACGACCTTGCCTTGCAGACCCGTTTGATGCGTGACGAGCGTCATGCCGAGCATGCGATCGGCCTCGGCGCGCACATCGTCGATCGATTTGACGACCTTGACGCCGCCGCCCTTGCCGCGGCCGCCGGCGTGAATCTGAGCCTTCACGACCCAAACGGGTCCGCCGAGTTCCTTGGCCGCCGTCACCGCTTCATCGACCGAGAAGGCCGGAATGCCGCGCGGCACCGGCACGCCCGCGGCCTTCAGAATCTGCTTGGCCTGATACTCATGCACATTCATCGGGCCGGTCTCTCCTTAAGCCAGGTCGGGCGAAATCTTCTTGGCGGCATCCATCAGGCCTTCGACCGCTGCCACCGACTTCTTGAAAGCGGCGCGTTCATCGGCATTGAGCGAAATCTCGACGATCCGCTCGACGCCGCCGGCACCGATCACCGCAGGCACGCCGACATAGATATCGTTGAGACCATATTCGCCGGAAAGCTTGACGGCGCAGGGCAGCACACGCTTCTTGTCGCGCAGATAGCTTTCCGCCATGGCGATCGCCGAGGAGGCCGGCGCATAATAGGCAGATCCCGTCTTGAGCAAGCCGACGATTTCCGCACCACCGTCGCGGGTGCGCTGCACGATCTGATCGATCTTTTGCTGCGTCGACCATTTCATGGCGATGAGATCGGGAACCGGAATGCCGGCAACGGTCGAATAGCGGATCAATGGCACCATCGAGTCGCCATGCCCGCCAAGCACGAAGGCCGTCACATCCTCGACCGAAACCTTGAACTCCTCGGCCAGAAAATGCCGGAAGCGGGCGGAGTCCAGGACGCCCGCCATGCCGACCACCATATGGGCGGGGAGCCCGGAAAATTTCTGCAAGGCCCAGACCATCACGTCGAGCGGATTGGTGATGCAGATGGTGAAGGCCTTGGGCGCGTATTTGGCGAGCCCGGCGCCGACCTGAGCCATCACTTTGAGATTGATTTCGAGGAGGTCATCACGGCTCATGCCCGGCTTGCGCGGCACGCCGGCCGTCACGATCGCCACATCCGCACCCTCGATGCTCTCATAACGATTTGTGCCGGACAATTTGGCATCGAAGCCCTCGATCGGGCCTGTCTGGGAAAGATCGAGCGCTTTGCCATGCGGAATGCCGTCGGCGATGTCGAAAATGACGACGTCCCCAAGCTCCTTGAGACCGGCGAGATGCGCGAGCGTCCCGCCGATCATGCCTCCGCCGATCAGCGCAATCTTATTACGAGCCATCGTGATTTCCCTAACGGACAAGTTTTATTTTGCGCTGCAAAAAAGCGCCGACCCCGTCTACTCCCCTCCGATTAAGGCTTCAAGACCGAATGGCTTAGCCGTTAGGCGTAAGTCGCATCAGCCAGAGCCCGTTTTTTCCCACCAACCGGCCGACTGCATTTCTTCCAGCCGTGATATGGTGCGCGCCGTTTCAGGCGGCTGCCGGGGCCCTGGGAAAAGATCGCGCGGGGCGACTTCGCTCGTCGCTACAAGGCGCCTTTGCGCATCGTAAAGCGTATCGACGAGGAGCACCAGCCGGCGGATCTCATTGCGCCGGTCATGGCGCAATTGCGGGATGTTCTCGACAAAGATGGTCCGATAGGCCGCGCCAATGGCCAGGAAATCCGCCGCCCCAAGCGGTGCCTGGCAGAGCTGCGCAAAGCTGAAGCGGGCACAATCGCGCGCCGCTTCCGGAATTTCGAGACTGCGGCCGTTCACGCTGAGGGTGGCGGGCGTGCCCCGTTCGGTATCGCTGAGCCGCTCCCAGATGCCCTGGAGCTTGGCATCGGATTCGGGCCCGAGCGGGATGATGTAAGTTTGTTCGCCCTTGATCCGGCCTAAGCGATAATCGCGCGTCCCATCGGCTGCGAGGATATCGAAACGCTCTTCGATCAATCGCACGAAGGGCAAGAACAATTGTCGGTTTAGCCCATCCGGATAGAGACCGGCCGGCGGCGTGTTTGACGTCGTCACGATCACCGTGCCCTTGGCAAGCAAGCCCTCGAACAAACGCCCGACGATCATCGCATCGGCAATATCGTTGATCTGCATTTCATCGAGGCAGAGCAAGGTCAACTCATCCCCGATCGCCGCGGCGACCCGGGAAACCGCATCACCATTGCGCGCGGTCTGGCGGATTGCAAAGACCCGTGCATGCACGTCCTGCATGAAGCCGTGAAAATGGACACGCCGCTTTGCTTCAACTGGCGCAATTTCGAGGAAGATATCCATGAGCATGGTCTTACCGCGGCCGACCTCGCCATGGATGTAAATACTGCGCGGCGTAGCGGCGGATTTGCCTTGTGGCAAAAGCCGCGCCAGAAATCCGCGGGTCCGTGAACGCCGATAGGATGCAAGCTCGCGCGCCAGATTGTCGAGGCGCGTAGCGATAAGGTCTTGTGCCGTATCAGGCCTGAGAGCGCCGCCCGCAACGAGGGACTCGTAGCGCGCCAGGAGGCCGCCTCCACTGATGTTCGACTGTTCGTTCACGAGGTGATCGACGGCCTGATTTCGAATCCCCAATGCAGGATGCCGCCATAGATGACGCCCATCGCGATCATCGCAAGCGCCGTCACGACACCGGTCGTGATGCTCATGGGAACGCGCGAATGCGCCGCGCGCCGCTCGCCATAGCTAGCACCAAAGGCTGCAATCAGCGCCACGGCAAGGAGAATGGGTTTCATCGTGAAAAAGCTCGCTGCCGCGATTAGGATTGCGCATACGGTAAGCCCGGCGCGAATGTTCTTCGGAAAGAATGACTGCAGGATCGATTGCACCGCATGCCCACCATCGAGCGGCAGTACCGGCAACAGATTGAGTCCGTTGATCAGCGCGGTGACGAAAATGAGCTGCCCGGCATGCGGTATATCCAGCAAGCCGAGGACAAATCCGGCAAGAAGAAGCAATAGGCTAAAGCCCGGGCCCATCAGCGCGGCAAAGGCATGCTCAAATTCATTTCTAAACGGCAGGCGCGGCACTGCTAATGCGCCAAGGAACGGTATGAACAGGATGCGACCCCAGGGCTGACCGATCATCCGAAAGGCCACGAGATGGCCAAGCTCATGGAAACTCAGGACCAGGATGAGCAATGCTGCGGAATACCAGCCGAGCCACAAACCGAAGGCGAGAACGCTGAGCGCACCCGTGGCAATCGCCACGATGACAGCCATGCGGGACTCGCGGCTGTGGTCGACCTTGCCCGTCTCGGCCACGCTCTTGATCCGGTCGAGGCTGGCCCGCAAGTCCATGCGCGCGAGGATTTGCGCGAGCAGGCTGCGCGGTCCCCAATCATATTGCAGTGTCAAACGCGAGCCGCCCGGTTCGTCCGCGACCTTGGCATCAAGCTTTAAGAGCTGATTGGTGACGCGGCGGCCGAGCCCGTGCCTAATTGCCATAAGATGGCTTGGCGGCGTGCGATCGATGACCTGAAAATCGGCTTCTGAAATGTGGTCGGCGGAGCCCGGCGACAAGGTCGTATAGGTCACGCGATAGATATCCTTGCCCGGATCGAGAACCCGGATCGTCGCCTCGCCGCGATGCCAGGCCTGCGAGCCTGGTGCGAAGTCAACGATTGCGAAGACCTCCGTGGCCGGCTTTCTGATGAAGGTAGAGGCGCGCACGGAGATTGGTCGCCTGATGCTCAGAAACGAGACAAGCCCGATGAGAAGCAGGAACGAGACCGAAGCCTGGCTGAGTAAGTCAAGCAGAGGGTTGTTCATCCCCGCGCGCCCTTTCCACGACCAGAACTGAACGCGATTCGCCGGTCAAGTCGAGAGTCCCGGGCAACATGCCTGCATTGCCCGGAACTGAAGAAACTTTCGGGCCGCCTCAGCGCATTGTCGGGATCGAGAATTGCGCCCCTTCCTTGATGCCTGAGGGCCAGCGCGCGGTGACGGTCTTGGTGTGCGTATAGAAGCGGATGGCGTCCGGTCCGTGCTGGTTGAGATCGCCGAAAGCCGAGCGCTTCCAGCCACCGAATGTGTGATAGGCGAGCGGCACGGGGATCGGCACATTGATGCCGACCATGCCGACCTGGACGCGCGCCGCAAAGTCACGTGCTGCATCTCCGTCGCGCGTGAAGATCGCGACACCATTCCCATACTCGTGATCATTGGCGAGGCTTAAGCCCTCTTCATACGTCTTGGCTCGCACGACCGAGAGCACGGGGCCGAAAATCTCTTCCTTGTAGATGCGCATGTCCTTGGTGACATTGTCGAACAGCGAACCCCCGAGGAAGAAGCCGTTCTCATAGCCCTGCATCTTGAAGCCGCGCCCGTCGACGGCAAGCGTCGCGCCTTCCTTCACGCCGAGGTCGATATAGCCCTTGACCTTGTCGAGATGCTGCTTGGTGACCAGCGGCCCGTAATCGGCCTCGCGATCGGTCGAAAGTCCGACCTTCAACTTCTCGACGCGGGGAACAAGCTTTTCAATCAGAGCGTCAGCCGTCGCCTTGCCGACCGGGACGGCAACCGAGATCGCCATGCAGCGCTCGCCGGCCGAGCCATAGCCCGCACCGATCAAGGCATCGACCGCCTTGTCCATGTCGGCATCGGGCATGACGATCATGTGGTTCTTGGCACCGCCAAAGCAGGCCGCGCGCTTTCCATGCGCGGTCGCGCGCGAATAGACATATTGCGCAATCGGCGTCGAGCCGACGAAACCGACGGCGGCAATGTCCGGATCATCAAGAATTGCATCGACCGCTTCCTTGTCGCCATTGACGACATTGAGGATTCCGGGCGGAAGGCCGGCTTCAATGAACAGTTCCGCCAACCGCATCGGACAGGACGGATCGCGCTCGGACGGCTTGAGGATGAATGCATTCCCGCAGGCAATCGCCGGCGCCGCCTTCCACAAGGGGATCATCGCCGGAAAGTTGAAAGGCGTGATGCCGGCGGCAACGCCGAGCGGCTGGCGCATGGAGTACATATCGATCCCCGGCCCCGCACCATCGGTGAACTCGCCCTTGACGAGATGCGGAATGCCGACAGTGAACTCCGCCACTTCAAGGCCACGCTGCAGATCGCCGAGCGCATCGGGAATGGTCTTGCCATGCTCTTCGGAAATAAGGCGGGCAAGTTCTTCGCGATGCTGATTAGCGAGATCAAGGAAGCGCATCATCACGCGGGCGCGGACTTGCGGATTCTTCGCCGCCCATTCGGGTTGCGCGGCCTTGGCATTCTCGACTGCGGCGCGAACTTCAGCCCCTGACGCGAGCGCGGTGCGCGCTGAAATCTCGCCCGTATTCGGGTTATAAACGTCGCTGAGACGTCCGGACTTGCCCGCGACGCGCTTGCCGCCAATGAAGTGGCCGATTTCCTTGACCATGACCAATCGCGCCGGCCTGTATTTGCCGCCAGCACGCTCCCTGTTTTGTATGGGTTGTCCTTACGCTGGCCATTTCTGGCTCGCAAGCCGTCCCGCGTGGACGCAATTTCCTTACGCTCACAAGCCCGATCGCGACACCAAATTGCAGGCCCTAATGTCACAATGAGGAAATTGAGTGTGCGTTGCAAAAAATCTTCGTTTCAGCGCCTTGTTTTTGCTGCATTGCAGCGTAATTTTCATATCCGGCACCCATAAGAAAATTGAAGAAAAGAGGTGAACCATGTCCCTAATCGACCAGGCCACGGGAACGATCCGCAAGCTTTGGTCGGCTGATCGGGCAGCCTTTCGCGACCACTTGCTGCGCCTTGATGAAGAAAGCCGCCGTTTGCGTTTCGGCGCGCCCGTCGCCGACAGCTTCATTGAAGACTATGCCAACGCGGCCTTCCGGCTCGACACAATCATCTTTGCCCATTTCGAGGACCACCAGATCCGCGCTGCCGCCGAGCTGCGGGGCCTTGCCTTTGCTTTTACGCCTGCGGCAGAAGCGGCGATCACGGTCGAGGCCGCGTGGCGCAATCGCGGCCTCGCCTCGCAATTATTGGATCGCCTCCTCGTCAGTGCCCAGAATCGCCATGTGAGCCAGATCTACATGATCTGCCTGCGCGAAAACGGTGCCATGCAGCATGTGGCGCAGAAATTCGGTGCCCGGCTCCATTTCGAGCGCGATGAAGTCGTGGGTAGGCTCGATCCCTCCTGGCCGACCGCCGCCTCGCTCATCCAGGAAGGCTGGCAGGACGCCAGTGGCTTCGTCACGGCGGTGATTGAGTGGCCGCAGTGAAGGAATTCACTCGCTACTGGCAACCGCCGCCGCGCGAAATGCTCGCCGATTTGCGGGCGCGGCCGGCGCGGCGCTGGCCCGGCGCCACGGCGCGCGGGTTGCGTGATCCGCAGTCGTGCAACAACTGAGGCCTAAGCTCTAAATCGCGATGCCAGGCACCCAGGCATAACCGTCATCATCGATGAGGATGCATTCGCGGAGTCCGTGCGGCTTGTCCATCGTGCCGGCAAGCACCGTCCATCCGCCGGCGCGCGCCGCCGCCTCGGCACGGTCGGGATCGACGCCATAGACGCGAAGCTCAACGCCGACACCGCGCCCTTCGACGCCTTCGAGAAATCCCGACAATGGATTATCGGAATAGGTGTGATCGGCATGGAACTGCCATTCGCCGCCGGCCCAGCGCATGGCGGCAAAATCCTTGTCCCAATAGCTGGCCGTCGCACCAAGCACTTCCTCGGCGAATCGCACCGACTTCTCGACGTCCCGAACCAGGAGATTGAAACTCGCACCCGGTCTGAGGCTGCGCCCATACTCGGGTGCCGACATCCATGGTGTCTGATCGGCGGGGCGCTCTTTCGTCATGAATTGACCGGCGCGTGGCAAACCGCCTCGATATTGTGGCCATCGAGATCCAGAACAAAGGCGCCGTAGTAATCCTTGTGATAATGCGGACGCAGCCCCGGCGCGCCATTGTCGCGCCCGCCCACAGCGATCGCCGCTTTGTAGAAGGCATCGACCTGCTTCCGGTCCGTCGCCGCAAAGGCGACATGCACATGATCTCCGCCAGGCCGGCCCGGTCCGATCCAGAAAAAGGGCTTGGCGCCAATGCCGAAGCCACACGCTGAATCCTCGCCGCCCGTCATTTCCGGCGTCACTTCCATGACCACCGAAATGCCCAAGGGCGCCAGCGCCTTCTCATAGAAGACCTTCGACTTCGCATAATTTTCGACGGGCAATCCGATATGATCGATCATACGTCATTCCTCCGGCAGAAGCGCGGGATCGCGCGCCAGGCTGCGCAGCAATCCCATCGCATAGGTGCAGGTATAACTCCCCTCGGCATAGGACCCAATCGCATAGGCATCGAAGGTCACGACCGCATTTTCGGAGGTGAAACTCCAGCGGCTGAGATCGCCGACATGTTCTTCGATTGTCGAATCCTGGTAATTGGGATCATCGGCGGGTTTGAATTCCTCGCCGTCCATCTTTTCGGTCTTCTGGTCCTTGATCTGTTGCCGGCATGAGACGACAAGCGGTTCCTTGTCGGCTGGATCAAACAGCGTGTCGAAGGTGATATTGCGCCCGCCGACCAGATCGACATTCACATTGGTGAGCCCGCCATTGCCATGCGCGCCGCCATCGAAACTCCACAGAGTGATCGCGCTTGAGATCACCTTCGGCGAGGCATAGCTGAGCGCCGCCGACGCAATCGCCGAAAGCTCCATTCCTTCCATGACATCCGCGTTTTGCCTGCCGAGCGGTGCCTTCTTGGCAATTGCATCGAGTTCGCGATTAAAAAGTTTTTGTCCCGGGGTATCGGCGTCGGCAAAGCGCAGCAATGTGTAATCGACATCATATTTCTTAGGCCCACCTTCCTGTTGGATGAAGACGGGAATGATCCGCGCACCGGCGCCGGGTCCGGATTCAGGCGCGCCTTCGAGCAGAAGCCGGCGCTCTTTGGTAAAATCCAAAAGACACGTCGTAAGTTCTTGCCCGCTTTCAGCGGCACAGCGATCATCCCGCATGCTGAGCCAGCGCTTCTGTGCAAGCTGCAGCATGCTTGCCTCATTGCCCTGCAAGGAATGCTTGAGCTCGCTATAGGCGGCACTCATCGCGTCATCCGTCGCTTTGAGCGTCGGGTCGGTGCAGATGGCACGTTCGATCTTGGTCGATGCCTTGTTGCAATCGAATGCAAAGGCAGAGCCGCCCGACACGGTAAGAAGGAACGAAACAGCCGAAGCGGCAAAGAGCGCGACCTTCATCATATTCCTTACTGTGAGGAGGCTGGACCCGGTTCTTCTTAGAAGACTATGCCGCTTCGGTTAAGTCCAGTTATTTTGGAACCTTTGGCAAGTCGCCCAGCGCGTCAAGCACCAGCGAATGGAAATGGTGCAGCCCGTGCTCGGAAATATAGGTCCGATCCTTATCCACAATGAACCGGCCTTGCGCATAGGCCTTGGAATGGAGCCCGCGCTGTACGCTTTCGACGAGGCCGATATCTTCGGGTTGCAGGACCTTGTCGATATATTCGATGGCACTCCATTCGCATTCAGACGGCTTCTCCTCGGTGAGGAACACATCGAAATGTTCAAGCGTCGTCTCAGGGCCGGTCGGCATGATGTGCAGCACCGTGACATTTGGCGTGCCCGGGAAAATGTTGAAGGTCACATTCGGCCACAGCCACCAGGCCGCGAAATCGCGCTCTTCGCCGGCGTCGAATTTATAGGCCGTATTGTCCGGCCGCCCCGGCGGTGAGATGTGGCTTGAATAGATGCCATAGGTCTTGGTGCGATATTTCTGGATGTCGACGAGATCGACAAAAGCCGGATGCGCCACCGAGCAGTGGTAGCACTCGAGGAAATTATCGACGACATTCTTCCAGTTTGCCTTGAGCTGATAGGTAAGCCGGTGCGCGAATTTGAGTTTCTCGGGCTCGGCACAGAAGCTACGCATCTCGCGATCGAGATCGCCTGTCTGCTCCTTGAGGGTGGTCGCATTCGGATCGAGATTGACGAAAACGAAGCCTGCGAATTCTTCGAGCCGCACTTGCTTGAGATTGAACTCGTTCGCATCGAAATTCTGGACTCGCTTCTGTCCGGTCGCCGTGCGCAATCGCCCGTCCATGTGATAGGTCCAGGCGTGGTAGGGGCAGACGATCATCTTCGCCTTGCCGCAGCCTGTCAGCAACTCATGAGCGCGGTGCGAACAGACATTGTAGAAGGCACGCAAGATGCCATCGGCACCGCGCGTCACCGCGATATTCTGGTCACCGATCATGCAGGTGACGAAGGAATTGGGCTCGGCGACCTGGCTCACATGGCAGACAAAGTTCCAGGACTTGAAGAAGATCGCTTCTTGCTCGCGCTCGTATATGTCGCGGTCGATATAATACTGGGCGGGGATGGTGTATGATCTCTCGGGGTCGCGGTCGAACTTTCCAATGTCGCAGACATGGCGCGGAATCACATTCATGAGCGATCTCCTTCCCTGGCTTTTGGGGCAGGCTATCAAGCCCTGATCTGCAACACAATCTTGCCGGTCATACCCCCTGCCTCAATTAGCTGGTGCGACTCGGCAACCTGCTGCAGCGGCAGGCAATGCGAGACATGGACGCTGAGCTTGCCGGCCGACACCATGGAAAGGCAGGCGCCGCTCGGTAAGACCACGCCACATCGGCAGCAGCATCATTTCAGCGACGACCGAGAGATTGTTGTTATAGGCGGTGAGCACTTCGTCATCGCCCGCAAGCCCGATCAAGGTGACGATTCGACCATAGGGAACCATGCAGGCATAGGTCCGCTTGAGAACATCAGCGCCGGCATTGTCGAGTGCAACGTCCACGCCCTTGCCGCCGGACCACGCCAGTGCCTGCGCGACGAAATCCTCGCGGCGATAATCGATGCAGAGGTCAGCGCCAAGCGCCATTGCAAATTTTGCCTTCTCCGGCGAACTGACTGTTGTCGCGACCCGTGCACCAGCAAGTCTTGCCAGCTGGATCGCGATGTGACCCGTACCGCCGGCTCCGCCATGGATGAGAACATGATCGCCCGGCTCGACCTTTGCGCGCCAGTTCAGCGATTCCCATGCCGTGATTGCAACGAGCGCAAGTGCTGCGGCCTGTTCGAAGCTCACGTTGTCGGGGATAGCGGCAAGCTGGCTCTCGGGGACTACAGCATATTCGGCATAGGTGCCGAACTCTCCACCAATTCCGCCATTGCAGAAGGCGACCCGCATTCCCGGGTTAACCAATGTGACCCCGCTCCCGACCGCTTCAACGGTCCCGGCGCCGTCATGGCCAAGAACGAGCGGCGCCGGTCCTTCGACATAGCCCCCAAGCTGGCGAAAGAAGCAGTCAGCCGGATTAACGCTCGCTGCCGAGAGCCTGACCAGAACATCGCGCGGCCCACGCGGCCAGCTGAACTCGACAGTCCGCTCTGCGAGCACGTCCACGCCGCCCCTGTCGGTCGCGACAATCGCCCGCATCTTCATGAGTTCACCGTGCGGTCTTCCGCAATTGTCGGATGTACCAGACCATGATGACGGTCAGGCAGGCGAAGACAGCACAGGCAAGAATGACGGCCGAGACGGCGAGCCGTGGCGTGCCGGCCGAGCGCAAGCTGAGCCACATCAGCACCGGCAATGTCTGTGTATCGCGGTCGGTAAGGAATAGTGCCATCACGAATTCATTGAGCGAGATGACGAAAGCGAAAAGTGCCGAGGAGATGATGCCGGTCGAAACCGAGGGCACGACGATTTCGAAGAAGGTTTGCAAGGGCTTGCCGCCGAGATCATAGGAGGCCTCGACGATCCGATGGTCGATGGTCCGGAAGGTCGCCTCCATCAGCATGAAGACGAGTGGCATCGCCCATAATGAATGTGCGATCATCAAGAGCAATCGCGAGCCGTAGAGCTGGAAGCCGAATATCTTGATTCCGCCAAAGGCGATCGCCACGCCCAGGCCCAGCACGACACCCGGCATGAAGAGCGGCAGCATGATGATGAGATAGAGGGCATTCTTGAACGGGATCGGATAGCGCTCGAAAGCCCAGGCCGCGAGCACGCCCGACGTGGTGGCAATGATCGTGGTCCCGATTGCAACGATGAGGCTGTTGAGAAGCGCCCCGGTGAATTGCGGGCTGCCGAGGAAATCCTTGTACCACTTGAGCGACCAGGTGGCGATCGGAAAGCGGATCATGTTCGCATCGTTGAACGACATGATCAGCGTCACCACGATCGGGATCAGGATATAGCCGACGATCAGGATGGTGAAGGCAATCGACAGCACCTTGAGGAGTTTCGGTTGCAATCCCGTGTCGTGGTCGAGGCGCCGTGCGGCCGCAAGCTCAGGCATGGAACGATGTCCGCTTGGCATTAAGGCTGCGCGTGAACATCATCACGACGGCGACCGCCACCACCAGGATCATCGAAAAAGCCGAAGCCAGTGGCCAGTTGGATTTGCCCAGCATCTGCTCTTGGATCAGATAGCCCATGGTCCACAATGTATCGGGACCGAGGGCCGAGGGCGTCGCATACGTGCCCATGGCCCAGATGAAGGACTGGGCAAAGGCAACGAGGATCCCGGTCCAGGTCAAAGGCAGCAGCACTTCCCGAAATGTCGTGAAGGGCTTGGCACCAAGATCGCCGCTTGCCTCGAGGAGGCGCTTGTCGATGCCGTCGAGGATTGACAGGAGGATGAAGAAGCAGAAGGGCAATGTGACATAGACGAGCCCGACGAAGGCTGCGAATTCCGTATACATCAGGCTGATCTTCTCGGAGAGGATGCCTGCCGATGTCAGCGCATAGGAGAGGAGCCCGTTTTTCGGGAAGAACATCCACCAGCCAAAGATGATGGAGATTTCCGAAATGAGCAGCGGACACAGCGCCAGTCCGATGAAGGCGAGACGCCAGCGCGCCGGCTTGAGCCACACCAGCATCGCAAAGCCATAGCCGATCACCAGCGTTGCGAGCGACGCCATCAGCGAAAGCTTCACCGTGGTCCAGATGGCGGTGACGAAACGCTCTTCGGTGAGAAGTTGGACATAATGGCGCGCCGTGAAACCGGGAACATAAAGACGCTGCGGCTCATGCTCGTTGAAGCTCATGCGCAGCATGAGCAGCATCGGGATACCAAAAAAGATGATCGAGATGACGAGGGCGGGCGACATGAGCGCCCAGGGCAACAGACGTTCAACGCGGCGGGCGCGGCGGGCCTCGGCCGTCAATGCCGGCGCATGGGCCTCGGTGACCGCGGTCATTGAAAGACCGACATGTGGGCGCTGTCCCAGCCGACGAGGCAGCGCTGGCCGGGGCTGAAACGCTCCGGCCCGGCATAGTCGCAGAAGAGTTCGAGTGCGCCGGACTTGAAATGATAGCGATAGAAGTCACCCAGGAACTCGGCAAAGGCGACATTGGCGGCAATACGGTTCTCGGCATTGGCTGCCGCATCACCCATGACGACGCGCGAGGGGCGCACATAAAGCCGCCACTCCCCTGCCCCCGGCGGTTTGGCGAGCGTGAGATCGACCGGCTCGCCCGCCTTGTCCTTCACTTCGCCATTTTGGATCGTCACCGGCAGGCAGCAGGATTCACCAATAAAGGTGAAGACGAATTCGCTCTTCGGTGCGTGGAAAACCTGGTCGGGCTTGTCGATCTGGACGATATGTCCCTTGTTCATGACTGCGACCCGGCTCGACATGGCCATCGCTTCGCCCTGGTCGTGCGTCACATAGATCGCGCTGAATCCGAGTTCGTCATGCAACCGCTTGATCTCGGCACGCAATTGCAAGCGCAGTGAGAGATCCAATGCAGATAGCGGCTCGTCGAAAAGCAGAATTGCCGGCCTCAGTGCCATCGAGCGGGCCAATGCGACACGCTGTTTCTGACCGCCCGACAATTGCGCCGGATAGCGCTCTTCAAAACCGGTCAATCGCACCATGGCCAGCGCATCCTTGACGCGCTTTTCGCTCTCGCCCTTGTCGATTTTGTGCATCTTGAGGCCGTAGACGACATTCTCGGCCACCGTCTTGTGCGGAAAGAGCGCTCCCGTCTGGAAGATTGTTGCGGTGTCGCGCGCGTAGGGGGGAAGATGATCGACACGCCGGCCATTGATGCGGATTTCGCCCGAGTCTGGGCGTTCGAAGCCGCCGATCAGGCGCAAGGTAGACGTCTTACCCGAGCCCGAGGGCCCAAGCAGCGTCAGAAATTCGCCCTTCGCGACCGTGAGTGACACATCGTCAACGGCCGTAACCAAGCCGTAGGTTCTGCGAATATGATCGAGTTCCAGCGCAGGCGCTGTTGTCACGTTCCCTTCCCTCCCGCCGGCTTTCCGGTCTTGTCGAAACGCCCGCCCGGTTGGCCGGGCGGGCGTTTATTCTTGCACGATCCGCGGCGCGATCAACCCGCCGTTGTGATCTCGATGATCTTTTTAAACCGGGCGTCGATGTCGTTCCACGCCGCGCCGAGCTTGGTCCAGCCCTCGATCGTCAAAAGCTGGAACATTTTCTGATAGTCTTCATTCGATTTGGGATAGCTGTTGCCCCAATGCGGCGGCACCGCCACATCCTTGCGCGCAACGAAGATCAACGACTTGGATAGGAAGCGGTCCTGGGTTTCCTTGTCGAGGAGGAAGTTCAGGAACAGGTCCGAAAGGTCGTTATGCTTGCTGCCGCGAATCTTGAAGTACCAGTCCGTCCAGGCAGACGTGCCTTCGACCGGCACGGTGGCGCTGTAGACGCCCGGGTTCTCGTTCAGGAAGGTGAGCGCATCCGAGGAATAGCTCATCGCCGCATCGGCTTCTTCTTGATTAAGCAGATTGGCTTGCTCGGCGCCGTCCTTGAACCACTTGGCGACCTTGAGCTTCTCAAGCTCCTTGAATAGCGGCTCAGTGCCGTTCGGGTAGTCCCACATTTCCTCAAGGCCCGCCTTGGATGAGCTCATCACCGCAGGAACCGAGAGCGACCACCACCAGGCCGAACCGTCGAGCGTCGTCTTCTTGGCGAGCTTGTCGCTCCACAAAGATTTCCAGCTGTTATCGGTAATGCCGAGCGAATTCCGCATCACAAGCATCGTCGTGCCGCCACCGAAGGGAATCCCGTATTTCGCCATGTCGGCCGGCCGCGTGTCGTAGAACCAGGAATAGATCGCGTCGAGATTGGGGATCTTCGACTTGTCCTGCTCGACCCAAACGCCTTCGGCCATGCCGGAAGAGGAGACATATTCTTCGCCGACCGAAATATCGAAGGGCGGATTATCGGCCGGTGCCGCCTTGATCTGGCTCACCATCTGATCCCAGCCGCCGACCGTTTCGGCCTTGGTGCCGTATTTGGCGTTAAACGGCTCGATCACTTCCGACCTGAACACCTGTTCGTAGTTTCCGGACCAGGAAACCGCGATCAATCCTTCGCCTTCGAAGGCAGCCTTGGCGCTGGTGACGGGCGCGCGGCCGATTATGGCCGGGGCTGCCATGAATACACCGGCACCGAGTGCCATTTTGCTGGCACCGGTCAAAAGCCCGCGGCGGCTGAGCGACAAACGTGGATTCTTCGCCTTACTCATTCGAAAACCTCCCAAATATTATAGTTGTAGAGAAATCTAGCGCCGGGAAGCCGGGGGCCGTCAAGGATTTTTATTGGACGGCCGTCCAAGAACCCGGATAGGCTCTCCTCCGAGGGAGAGTAAGATGCCCAAGCTTGGCATGGCGCCGGTCCGCCGCAAGCAATTGATCGACGCTGCGATCGCCGCGATCCATGACTTTGGATTTGCCGACGCCACCGTTGCGCGCATCGCCGCAAAGGCTGGCGTTTCGACTGGCATCGTGCATCACTACTTTGCCGACAAGAACGACCTTCTTGCGGCAACCATGCGTGCCCTTCTTGAGATTTTACGCCGCGAGGCCGTCGAACGACTGAAGCTCGCCCGTGACCCCCGCGCCCGCGTCGATGCCGTCATCCATGCCTCGTTCGGCGATGCGCAATTCGGGGAGGAAGTCTTCTCCGCCTGGCTCGCGCTTTATGGCAATGCGCGCACCTCCGACCGTCTGCAGCGGATCTTGCGCATCTATCACCGCCGGCTCGATTCGAACCTGCGCCACGACCTGACAGCACTTGTCGGAAAGAACTCGGCCCGTTCAGTGGCACTCAATATCGCCGCACTGATCGACGGCCTGTGGCTCCGCTATGCCTTGACCGGGCGCCCGGACAATCCGGAAACGCCGCGCGCGCTCACCCGCGATTATCTCGATGCAAAGCTTGTCGCCTTGAACGGCGTGGTTCTCAGTGCAGAGCCTGGTCATCGGGAGGCGGCTTTGCTCCGGTCATGAAGCCAACCGCGTCCGACATGGTATGTTTCTTGGGATCGATGACGCAAAGCCGCTTGCCCAGGCGGTGAATATGGATGCGGTCCGCCACTTCGAAGACATGCGGCATGTTGTGGCTGATCAGCACGATCGGCAACCCGCGGCGTTTGACGTCGAGAATGAGTTCGAGCACACGCCGCGATTCCTTAACGCCCAGAGCCGCGGTCGGCTCGTCCATGATTATGACCTTCGAGCCGAAAGCGGCGGCGCGCGCGACCGCAACACCTTGACGCTGGCCGCCTGAGAGCGTTTCAACCGGTTGGCTGATATTCTGGATGGTGAGAAGTCCGAGTTCGGTCAGCTTGTCGCGTGCAATTTTCGCCATGAGCGAGCGATCGAGCCGGCGGAAAATGCGGCCAGTCCAGTCCGGTTTGCGCAATTCGCGGCCGAGAAACATGTTATCGGCAATCGACAACGCCGGCGACAGGGCGAGGTTCTGATAAACCGTCTCGATCCCGGCAGAACGGGCATCGATCGGCGACTTGAAGTTGACGGAGCTGCCTTCCAAACGGATTTCTCCGGCGTCGGGAATGACGGCACCACACAGCGCCTTGATGAGCGTCGATTTTCCCGCGCCATTATCGCCAATGACGGCAAGGATTTCGCCGCGCCGCAATTCGAAATCGGCATGATCGAGTGCCACAACGCGGCCATAGCGCTTGTTGAGCTGGCGGGCTTCCAAGACGATGTCGCTCATGCCGAGAGTTTCCTGATCCACTGGTCGATCGTAACAGCGACGATGATCAACACGCCGACGGCGAAATCCTGCCACAGGAGTTCCAGGCCGCTGAGCGCGAGGCCGTTGCGGAAGACGCCCACGATCAAGGCGCCGAACAGGGTGCCGACAATAGAGCCGCGACCGCCAAAGAGGCTGGTGCCACCGATCACCACGGCGGTGATCGAATCGAGATTGGCCGTAAGCCCGGCTTGCGGGCTGACGCCGCCGATGCGCCCTATCAAGACCCAGGCGGCAATGCCGCAGATGAGCCCCGCCAGTGCATAGACGGCAATTAATGTGCGGTTGGTATTGATACCGGAGAGGCGCGCGGCATCGGGATCATCGCCCGTTGCATAGACATGCCGCCCGAAGGCTGTCCGGTTCAGCACATACCAGATGACCACCGCCAGCAGCACCATCAGGATCGAGCCGTAATTGACCACCCAGCCACGCAGGAACGGCAGATCGAGTCCAATGCCTTTGAAGAGGTCGTAGAGTTTGATGAGCGTTCCCGTCCACTGCAGGAAGGGCGCAACCGCCTCCATGTCCTGCTGCCGGATGGTTTCGCTGCGCGAATACCACGTGTTGAGCGCACCGAAAATGCTCCATGTGCCGAGCGTCACAATGAAGGGCGGCAATCGCAGCATCGTCACGATGAGCCCGTTGACGGCGCCGCAGGCAAGACCGACGAGCAGACCGAGCGGAAACGCGATTTCGACCGGTACGCCATAGACGACGGCAGTACGGCCCATGACCACCGAGCACAGGATCATGATCGCGCCGACGCTGAGATCGATGCCGGCGGTGAGAATGACTAGCGTTTGCGCGATGCCGAGGATCGCAATGATCGTCACTTGCTGCAGGACGACCGACAGATTGAGCGGCGAGAGGAATTTTCCGGGCGCCGCGATCGAGAAGATGACAACGCCGAGCAGCAATACAATGAACGGGATCGAGGTCGGATAGAGGTGCAGGAAGCCCTTGATCCGCCGGATCGTGCCGCGATCCTCCTCCTCGAAGCTCGCGACTGATTGGCTGCCGGCGGCCAGTCCGCGTTCAGCAAGCGATGACCCCACCGCATCGTCGCTCATAGGCTCTCCTCCCCAGGGCCTTGCACAAAAAGGGGACGCCCGGAGGCGTCCCCTGGCAGTCTTAGAATAGCCGGGGGTTGTCCCCGGTCAACAAGCCATCAGCCCCAGCAGAGCTTGAGGCCCTCATCGACCGAGATCGACTCGACGCCGTCAACCGGCTTCGCCGTAATCAAGGTCGCACCGGTGTCGAAGAAGCCGACCGCCGGATCTATTTCAGGCAGCTTGCCGGAGGCAATGGCTTCGAGCGCCATGGCCGCCATCTTGTGGGGGTATTGCTGCGAGGTGGCGCCGATGACGCCGGCCTGGACGTTCTTCACACCCGGGCATCCGCCGTCGATCGAGACGATCAGCACGCTGCCGTCATCCTTGCCGACGGCCTTGAGCGCTTCCCATGCACCCGCCGCTGCCGGTTCGTTGATCGTATAGACGACATTCACATTCGGGCACTTCTGCAAGGCGTTCTCCATCGCCGTGCGGCCCTTTTCCTGGTCGCCTTGGCTGATTTCATGCGTGCAGATGCGCGGATCGTCCTCGTCGCCATACTTGTTCGGATCCTTGGCGTCGATGCCAAAGCCCTGCATGAAGCCTTGGTCGCGCAGGAAGTCGACCGTCGGCTGGTTGGTCGCGAGGTCGAGGAACACGATGGAGGCGTCCTTGGCCTTATCGCCCAGCGTCTTCGCAGCCCACTGGCCGATCAGATTGCCGGCCTTGCGGTTATCGGTGGCGAATGTTGCAGTTGCCGCATCCATCGGATCGAGCGGCGTGTCGAGTACGATCACCGTCAATCCGGCATCACGCGCCTTTTTGATGGTCGGCACGATTGCCTTGGAATCCGATGGCACGATCGCAAAGCCCTTGGCACCGGCCGATATCAGGTTCTCGATCGCCGCCACCTGCCCGTCATTGTCGCCGTCGAACTTACCGGCCGCGGTCCTGAGATCGATGCCGAGTTCCTTGGCCTTCTCCTGTGCGCCTTCGCGCATCTTGACGAAGAAGGGATTGGTTTCGGTCTTAGTGATGAGACCGACGATCACCTCTTCGGCGACGACCGGAGTCGCAGCCGCGAAAGCCATCAGGCCGACGCCGAAAGCGAAAGATTTCAATACAGATTTCACGAGTACCTCCCTTGGAAACGGCCCCCGACTTGCGGGAGCGGATGAAACTCGAAGCGCCATCGCGCGATGCCGGAGACCCGGTTCTTTGTGACGCGCGCCAATCTGGCTCCGATAAATCATGAGAGCCCAAATACGGCAGACTGTCAATAAATACATCCGCGTGATTTATTTATCGACAGCAGCTTTTTCGTGTTATCGTTTGAGTAGCGGTTCCAGACAACGAAGGACGGCGAGTGAAGATCGATACGGTCACAGCGGCGCGTCTCGCCGGTGCCGAACGCTTCTCGCGCGGCACCGATCAGAGCGGCGTGCGCCTCTATAATGAGCGCCTCGTGCTAGGCCTGATCCGCCGCAACCGCAGTCTTCCGAAGGCAGCCATCGCGCGTCTCACCGGCCTCTCGGCGCAGACCGTTTCGGTTATTGTGCGCAAGCTCGAATCGGACGGATTCCTCGCCAAAGAAGAACCGCAGCGCGGCAAGGTCGGCCAGCCCTTGGTTCCCTTCTCGCTCAATCCGGAAGGCGCCTATTTCATTGGCCTCAAGATTGGCCGCCGGTCCAGCGATCTTATGCTCGTCGATTTCATGGGCAATGTGCGAGAAAATCTGCGCGAGACTTTCCGTTACCCAGAACCTTCGAAGATACTTGCTAGCGCAAAGGTGGCGCTTCCCCTCCTTACAGCCGGTTTCGCTCGTAAGCAGCGCCAGCGTATTGCCGGCCTCGGTATCGCGGCACCATTTGAGCTTTGGAAATGGGCAGCCGAGATCGGCGCGCCACAAGCCGCCATGGACGCCTGGCGCAGCTTCGATCTCAAAGCGGAAGTTGAAAAACTCTGCAATTGGCCGGTTTATTTTTGCAATGACGCAACCGCCGCCTGCGCGGCTGAGCATATATTGGGCAAAGGCAACCAGTATCGCGATTATGCCTATTTCTTCGTCGGAACCTTCATTGGCGGCGGCGTGGTTCTTGGCGGTCATATCTATGAAGGCCGCACCGGTTTTGCCGGCGCCTTCGGTACCTTGCCGGTTCCCGCCGCGCACGGCACAGATCAATTGATCCGCCGCGCCAGTCTCTATCTCTTGGAGCGCCGGCTCGAAGCAGCGGGCCGCGATCCGGCCATGCTCGCGCGCTCGCCCAATGACTGGGGCAAGATCGGCGAGGAAGTCGACCTTTGGATCGGCGAGACAGCGCCTGCCCTTGCTCACGCGGTCATTGCCGCCATGTCGGTCATCGATTTCGAAGCCGTTATCATCGACGGCTCGATGCCGCAGGCGGTGCGCGAGCGTCTCGTGGCCGCCGTCAGGCGTCGCCTCGCCGATCACGATTTACGCGGCCTCCCGCGCTTCGATCTCGTCGAGGGGACGCTGGGGTCGCAAGCTCGCGCCATGGGCGGCGCCTGCCAGCCTCTGCTTGCCGATTTCGCGGTCGACCGCGAAGTGCTCTTCAAGGAGATGGCGTAAGCGCAGCACGCCCGCGGATCATGTCGGCCGCCTTCTCGGCGATCATGATCACCGCCGCATTGGTGTTCGACGAAACCAGGAACGGCATGACCGAGGCATCGCAGACGCGCAATGCCTCGATGCCGTGAAGCTTGAGTTCCGGTGAGACAACGCTGAGCTTGCCCTTACCCATCGCGCAGGTCCCGGCCGGATGATGATCGGTCTTGGCGCTACGAAACGCATATTGCGCGAACTCTTCGTCGCTCACGCAGGACGATCCCGGCACGCGCTCCTCGAGCACGTAAGGCTTCAACGCCTTTTGCCGCATAATCTCGCGCGCCAGCTTCAACCCCTCGATCGACATTTGCCGATCGTAAGGGTCATCCCAATAATTGGGGTCGATCAGCGGCGCGTTGCGCGGATCATGCCCTGAAAGCCGCACCGTGCCGCGCGACCGCGGCCTCATGAAAGCAGTGTTGAGCGTGACGCCGGCATTGTTGAGTTTGGCGATCCCCGCTTCGATTCCCGAGCCCATGCCGAGATGGAACTGGACATCAGGCGATTGCGCGTTGCGGTCGGCAAACCAGAATCCGCCGGTCTCGAACAGACTCGAAGCCGCAGGCCCATCGCGAAACAGCGCATAGCGCAAACCGGCAAGGGCGGCCCAATGCGGCTTGGAATATTTGTCATAGGTGTGATCGCCGGTGCATTCGCAGATCACGCAGAGATCGAGATGATCCTGCAGATTGCTCCCCACCCCCGGCAGGTCATCCAGTGCCTTGAGGCCGACGCTCTCGATATGCTGCGCCGGACCGATTCCCGATTGCAGCAGGAGCTTTGGCGATCCAATGGCCCCGGCGGTCAGGATCACCTCGCGTTCCGCGCGGATCAGCTCAACGCCGTCGCCGCGCACGACCTCGATGCCGATGGCGCGCTCCTTCTCGACGACGATACGCAACACAGTCTGCGCCAGCATCATCTTAAGATTCTCGCGCGACAATGCGGGTTTGAGATAGCCCCGGGCTGCGGACGAGCGCCGCGCACCGCGCTGCGTGAGTTGATAAAAGCCGACGCCCACTGGATTTGGCCCTGTGAGATCCGCACAATATGGGATGCCGAGTTCGCCTGCTGCTTTGAAAAATGCTTCCGATATCGGCAATGGCGCGGCTGGCTTCGAGACGCCGAGCGGTCCGCCCGTCCCGTGCCACTCATTATCGAATGTGTCGTTATCTTCGGCTTTGCGGAAATAGGGAAGCACCTCGCGATAGCTCCAGCCCGTGCAGCCCGCCTGCGCCCATCCGTCATAATCGAGCGGATGGCCACGCGTATAGATTTGCGCGTTGATCGAGGAACCGCCGCCGATGACCTTGGCTTGCGTGTACCAGAGAACGCGACCCGCAAGATGCTTTTGTGGAACGGTCGACCAGCCCCAGCTCGCAATGCCCTTGGTCATCTTGGCGAAACCAGCCGGAATGTGAAACAGCGGATGGCGATCATTGCCGCCCGCCTCGACCAGCAGCACCGCCACATTCTTGTCTTCACTTAAGCGAGCCGCCAATACGCAGCCGGCCGATCCCCCGCCGATGATGATGTAGTCGAAGCTGCGCGCGCTCATGCCAGACGCAATTGCGTCTCCGGATCGAAGAACACCGCCTTGTCGAGATTGAAGGCGAGCGCTGCCGTCTGGCCCGGCGAGACCTTGGCGTCGGCACGCAACCGCACCACTGCTTCCTTGCCGCCCAGATTGGTGACGGCAAATGTGTCGGACCCCGCCGGCTCGACCACTTCGATAAGGCATGGCGCTTCGACGATATTGCGCGATGTGCGATCGGCGCCGTCGGGATCTGTCACCGCCTCCGGCCTGATGCCAAACACGACCTTGCCGGGCTTGAGCGCCGCACCCGCCTCACCAAGCGCAATCGACAAGGCTTCACCGGAGCGTTGCTCGACCTTGAGCCGCGTGTCATTGCCCTGCCGCGCGATCTCGGCGGGAATCAGATTCATCGCCGGCGATCCCATGAAATCGGCAACGAACATATTGGACGGACGATTGTAGATTTCCGCAGGCGAGCCGAATTGCTGCAACACGCCGTCTTTCAGCACAGCGATCTTGGTCGCCAGCGTCATCGCTTCGATCTGATCATGCGTCACATAGACGATCGTGCGCTTCATCGACTGATGCAATCGCTTGATCTCGGTACGCATATCGACACGGAGCTTGGCATCGAGATTGGAAAGTGGCTCGTCGAACAGGAAAACCTGCGGTCTCCGCACGAGAGCCCGGCCCATCGCGACGCGCTGCCGCTGGCCGCCAGAAAGCTGGCTCGGCTTGCGGGCAAGAAGGTGCTTGATCTGCAGCATCTCGGCAACTTCGCCCACCGCCTTGTCACGCTCGGGCTTTGGCACGCCGCGGATTTCCATACCGAAGGCGATGTTCTGCGCCACCGTCATATTGGGATAGAGCGCGTAGGACTGGAACACCATGGCGATATCACGCTGCGAGGGATGCAGCTCGTTGACGCGCTTGCCGTTGATGCGGATTTCCCCCGCGCTCACCGATTCCAATCCGGCAATCGTATTGAGGAGCGTGGACTTCCCGCAGCCGGAAGGTCCGACCAGCACGAGAAAGCCGCCCTCCTCGATCTCGAGATCGATGCCCTTCAGCACATCGACGGCGCCGAACTTCTTCTGCAATCCCTCGATTTCAAGGAAGGCCATGCATCACCCTTTGACCGCGCCGGCCATAAGCCCGCGCACGAAATAGCGGCCGGATACGATATAGACGACGAGCGTAGGCAGCGCGGCGAGTATCGCGCCCGCGAAATGCACATTGTATTCCTTCACGCCTGTGGATGAATTGACGAGATTGTTGAGCGCCACGGTGAGTGGGATCGAATCGACGCTCGAGAAGGATGATCCGAACAGGAAGTCGTTCCAGATATTGGTGAACTGCCAGATCACGGTGACGACGATGATCGGTCCCGACGACGGCAGCAGGATGCGCCGGAAAATCTGGAAGAAGCTTGCCCCGTCGATCTGTGCGGCACGGATGAGTTCGGTTGGAAACGCCTCGTAATAATTGCGAAAGAACAGCGTCGTGAAGCCCAATCCATAAACCGCATGAATAAGGATTAGGCCACTCACCGTTCCCGAAAGATTGATGAGGCCGAGAATGCGCGCCGATGGAATCAGCACGATTTGGAACGGAATGAAGCAGGCGAGCAGCATCATGCCGAACACGATACTGTCGCCGCGAAACCGCCACTTGGTGAGAACATACCCGTTCATCGCGCCGAGTATCGTCGAGATGAACACCGCCGGCACCACCATCAGCACGGAATTGATGAAATAGGGCCTGAGGCCAATCGGCTGCACACCGATCTGTGCCGTCGACCACGCCGAGAGCCACGGCTCGATCGTCCATTGCTGCGGCAGGGCGAGCATGTTGCCCTGCCTGATCTCGTCGAGCGGCTTCAGCGAATTGACAAGCATGACATAGAGCGGCAGCAGGTAGTAGATCGCAAAGAGGACCAGCACCGTATAGATCGCCGCGCGCGCGATCGTTCCCGTCCGCGTTGCATTGTCCTGGCTGGCGGCACTCATGTCCGCCTACCGCTGCGCAATTCGGAATAGAGATAGGGGATGATGATAGAAAAGATCATGATCATCATGATGATCGCCGATGAGGCGCCCATGCCCATCTCATTTCGCCCGAAGGTGAATTTCTGCATGAAGAGCGCCGGCGTCCAGGTCGCCGTACCTGGGCCGCCATCGGTCATCGCGACGACGAGATCGTAAGACTTGATCGCCAGATGCGCGAGCACTACGAAAGCAGAGAGGAAGACCGGCCGCATCAATGGGATGATGATGCGGCGGTAAATAGTAAAGGTCGAAGCGCCGTCGATCTGTGCCGCCTTGATCACTTCATTGTCGACGCCGCGCAATCCGGCGAGAAACATCGCCATGACGAATCCGGAAGATTGCCAGACCGCCGCGATGACGATCGTATAGATCGCGTACTTTCCCTCCTTGATCCATCGGAAGGAGAAACTCTCCCAGCCGATTTGGTGCATCACATGCTCAAGTCCGATGCCCGGATCGAGAAACCATTTCCACGCAACGCCGGTGACGATGAAGGAAAGCGCCATGGGATAGAGGTAGATCGGCCTCAAGAACCCTTCCCCGCGGATTTTCTGGTCGAGCAGGATCGCGAGGCCCAAGCCCAGAACGCTGCACACCACGATATAGAGCGTTGCGAAGATCGCGAGATTCTTGAGCGCCGTGATCCAGTTCGGATGCGCGAAGAGCCGCTGGTAATTGCCCAAGCCCACCCAAGTGCTGAAATCGGGCAGCAATTTCGATCCCGTGAAGGACAGCACGATCGTGAACAGGATGAAGCCATAAACGAAAAGCAGGATCAGCGCGAAGCTCGGCGCTAGCACGAGTTTCGGGATCAGTTCCTGCACCGCAAGGCGCCGCTCGCTCGCCCGTTGCGGGGCGATGACTGTTACATCCGCCATGCCCCCTCCCCCAGCAGAAGCTGTGCCCCGGCATTTCGCCGGGGCACAGTGTGTTGCAGATCAGCCCTTGGCGGCCGCGACCGCGTCGGCCAGTTGCTTGGCCGCCTCGGTAGAGTCGATTTCACCGTTGAAGTGGCGGGTCACGACGTCATAGACCGCGTTCTTGACCGCCGCCGGAGCGGCATAGCCATGCGCCATCGAGCCGAAGAGCTTGCCGGAGCTGTTGGCTTCGGCGAGATCCTTGATGCCCTTCTTGCCGCAGTCGTCGAAGGCTGTGTCGGGCACGTCGGTACGCGCCGGCACCGAGCCCTTCACGACATTGAACGAAGACTGGAAGTCCGGGCTCTCGATGTCGGATGCCATCATCAACTGCGCATTCTTATTGGCATCGCCGACCTTGAACATCATGAACATGTCGGAGTTGAAGGTGACTGCGCCCTGCGTTCCCGGGAAGCGGATGCAGACGAAGTCCGCGCCCGGCTTCTGGCCGGCTTTCAGGAATTCGCCCTTCGCCCAGTCGCCCATCATCTGCATGCCGGCCTTGCCCTCGATCACCATGGCAGAGGCGAGGTTCCAGTCGCGGCCGGAGAAGTTGTCATCGACGTAGGAGCGCAGCTTCGCCATGCGGTCGAAGGCTTCTTTCATCTTGTCGGAGTTGAGCGCAGCCGGGTCGAGATCGATCATCGCCGCCTTGTAGAAATCGGTGCCGAGGGAGAGAACGACGGCATCGAAGATCGTCGCATCCTGCCAGGCCTGGCCGCCATGCGCGAGCGGCGTGATGCCATTGGCTTTCATCTTGTCGAGAACGGCAACGAGTTCGTCCCACGTCTCCGGCGCCTTGCCGCCCGCGGCATCGAGCGCCTTCTTATTGATCCACACCCAGTTGGTGGAGTGGACATTGACCGGCGCTGCAATCCACTTGCCGTCATACATGGCGAAGTTTTGGAGCGCGGTCGGAACGACCTTGTCCCAGCCTTCCTTGGTCGCCACTTCGCCAAGATCGCCAACCACGCCCTGCTTGGCCCAGTCGGTAATGTCGAAGCCCAAGGCCTGCACGGCCGTCGGCGGATCGCCGGCTGTGACGCGGGCGCGCAGCGCGGTCATTGCGGCCTCGCCGCCGCCGCCGGCAACCGGCATGTCTTTCCAGGTCACGCCCTGGCTTTCGAGCTTCTTCTTGAGCACGTCGAGCGCCGCAGCCTCGCCGCCCGAAGTCCACCAGTGCAGGACTTCGACCTGCTCGGCGGCATGGGCCGCCAGCGTCAGGCCGGACACGAAAACGGATGAGAGTAGGAGCTTGCGCAACATTCAGATTTCCTCCCTTGAGTTGCGAGCGGCCCGGCGGCATTCGCCCCCGGTCCATGATTGAGCAACAATGCGCGCCATTGACCTCTTGGCTTTCGTGGCGCGGTGATATCTTGAAGACAGCTTTGCGCAACTTGGCGGTGAAGGCAACGGCAGCACGTGTAGAGCGTTACGGCCGCCCGGAAACGGGTGGGCCGTCGCGCGCCTGTAACGTTGCAGATCGTTCGAGTCAATCGGTCGAAATCCCAATTCTGCAGAAAAAAGGCTTGAAATCGGTGCCAACAAATTGGAGTAGAGTCGCTCCCTGCCCGGATTTCGGGCAAAATCTGAAACGTTACGGACATGCCCACCCGGCACCAAAAACCCGCGGCACACACGATGGTCGAGGCGGCGCGGCCAGCGCGACCGACGCTCAAGACCATTGCCGAAATGACTGGCCTTGGCGTTACCACGGTCTCGCGCGCGCTGAAGGACGGCCCGGAACTGAGTCTCCGCACCAAGCAGCGGGTCCGTAATGTCGCCGACGAGATCGGCTACCTCCCCCACCGCGCCGGGGTGCGCCTCAAGACCGGCAAGACCTTCGTCATCTCCTTCGTCCTCAACCAGGCCGACGACATGGGCGACTACGCAAAATGCCTCATCATGGGCATCAGCGAGGGCTTGCGCGGCACCAATTATCACCTCCAGGTGTTGCCGCAGAATATCGACCAGGATCCGATGATGCCGGTCCGCTATATCGTCGAGACCGCCGCCGCCGACGGCCTGATCCTCACCCATACCGAACCGCAGGACATGCGCGTCAAGCTCATGCTCGAACGCGGCTTTCCCTTCATCACCTTCGGCCAGACGGAACTCGCCACCCAGCATCCTTTCATCGATACGGCGAATTACGACTTCGCCTATCGCGCCACGCGCGCGCTCATCGATCGCGGTCGGCGCCGCATCATGTTCCTGTCGCCGCCCTCGGAATTCACCTATGCCGGCCATCAGCGCGGCGGCTACATGCGCGCGCTCTATGAATCGGGCGCCACCCCGATGATCCCGGATGGCTTGCACCTGTATACTTCGCCCGAGCTTTTGCGCACCTATGCGCGGCAATTGGGACAGGAAGGTACCGCGCCGGATGGTGTCGTTTGCGGCTCGGAAGCTCAGGCCTTGGGGCTTATTCTCGGTTTTCAGGACGCAGGCCTCGCCATCGGCGGCGACATCGAGATCGCGGTAAAGAAGACCAGCCGCATCCTCGATGTCGTGCGCTTTCCCATTCTTCAGTTTACAGAGGATTTGACCGGCATCGGCCGCGATCTCGCACATTATCTCTTGCGTCATATCGATCGTGCCTCGCCCGTGGGCGATCTCCAGCGCCTCGACGCGACTGTCCTTACATTTCCAAACTAGCATCATTTCCCGCCGAACGCCGGCTTGCGCTTGCCGCGAAACGCCGCAACGCCCTCTTTCAGGTCGGCAGTCGTCGCCGCGAAGGCCCCCGCCGTCATCTCGAGCGCGCGCTCGGCATCCTCGCCCTGTGCCGCATTGATCAAGGCTTTGACGAGTTGCGTCGCGACCGGCCCGCGTGCCGCGATGCGTTGCGCCCAGTCCTGTGCGGCCTGCGGGCCGGCATCGCGCAATACCACCTTGTCGACGAGGCCAAGTTTCAAAGCCTCTTCCGCGGTGAAGGTCTCGCCGAGTATCGCCATGCGCCGCACCACTTGCGCGCCGAACCGGCGCACCGCGCGTTGCGTGCCCGACCACCCCGGGATCATACCGAGCCCCGACTCCGGCGCGCCAATCCGCACATGCTCCTCGGCAATGCGAAAATCAGCGCAAGCGGCAAGCTCGAGTCCACCGCCCAAGGCATGCCCATTGAGCACTGCGATCAAGGGCTGCTTGAGTCGCGTCAGGGCATCGAAGGCCCGATGCCCGTGCCTTACCCAAGCCTGGCCGAATTCAAGCGGCGTCCGCGACGCCCAGGCCTCGATATCGCCGCCGGCGCTGAATGCTTTCTCGCCTTCGCCGGTCAGGATCGCGACGCGCACATTGGGCGCACCTTCGATTGCCTGGCAGGCCCGCTCGATCGCGAATACCATCTCCATATCGAGCGCATTGAGTTTCTCGGGCCGCGCCAATGTGATGGCCGCCACATGATCCGCGATTTCGCAGCGGACGCGCGTGTCGCCTGTCTCAACCATCGAGCTTCAATCCAAAGGGTTCGGGCTTGAACAAGGCCGCCTCCATGGTCTTGAGATTGGGCGAGACGATCAACGGAAATTCGGATTGCTCCAGCACGTGGCGCTGCAGATCGACGCCCGGCGCGATTTCCGTTATCATGATGCCTTCCGGCGCCAGCTTCATCACACAGCGCTCCGTCACATAGGTCACATCCTGGCCTTGCTCGACGCCGCGCCGCCCTGAGAACGAAACCTGCTCGACCTCGCGCACGAGCTTCTTGACCTTTCCCTCCTGGTCGATCACGAGCTTGCCGTCGGCGATCCGCATCTTGGCACCGGCATTGAAGAAACCGGAATAGACGATCTTCTTGGCGCGCGCCGTGATGTCGACAAAGCCGCCCGCCCCCGCCGTCACATGCGGCCTGACGCCTAACTTCGACACATTCACCGACCCATGACTGTCGATCTGCAGGAACGAGAGCAGCGCGCAGTCGAAGCCCGAAGCCTGGAAGTAGGTGAACTGATGCGGCGACGGCACGATCGCCTCGGCATTGGACGAGCAGCCGAACTGGAAGTCAAGGAGCGGCACACCGCCGACAGCGCCTTGCTCGATCACCCAGGTTGCCTCGCCATGCCGACCTTCCTCGATGAAGATGCGCGGCACATTCGCCGAAACGCCGAAGCCTAGATTGACCGCCCAGTCTTTTCTGATCTCCTGCGCCACCCGCCTCGCGATCGGCTTGCCGATGCCCCACTCCATCAGCGCGAAGCTTTCCATCGGCCGGAAGATTTCGCCCGAGATTGCCGGATCATAGGGCGTCTGCGTCGTCTGCCACTGCTCCGGCGCCTCGACCACGTAGTCGATAAGAATGCCGGGAACACGCACATCATGCGTCTTGAGCGTGCCGGCCTTGGCGATGCGCTTCACCTGCGCGATCACCTTCCCACCGGTATTATGCGCCGCCATCGCGAGGTCTAGCGCTCCGAGATAGGCGCCCTCCTGCTCGAAACTGAGATTGCCGCGCTCGTCCGAAGTCGTCGCGCGGATGATCGCGACATCGGGCTTGATCGCCGGGAAATAAAGCCATTCCTCGCCTTCGAACTGGACGACCTTGACGATCGGATGCGAAGCGGCCGCCGCATTCATCGCACAGCCTTCGCGCCGGGGATCAACGAAAGTATCAAGCCCAACCTTGGTCAACACGCCCGGCCGTTTCGCCGCGGCTTCCCGATGCATGTCGAACATGATGCCCGACGGCACGTTGTAAGCGGCGATCTGGTTGCGCCCCAGCATCTGCCAGATCATCGGCGGCTCCGACGATGACGGCCCCGACGGGTAGGAGCCGCAGATGGCGCGCGCGATCAATCCCGGCTTGGCGAGGTGATCGATCCCGCGCACGCCGTAGATGTCGCCCGCCGCGATCGCATGCATCATGGTGAGCTTCTTCGGATGCTGTTCGGCATCGAAGCGCTCGCCGATTGCCTTGAGCACAGCATCGGGACAGCACAGGCCGGATGACGAACTCACCGTGACCACCGCACCATCGCGGATGATCTTCACTGCCTCGGCCGCCGTTACGATTTTTGCCATGTCTCTGCTCAGCGATTTCCCTTGATCATGTCGGACGCCTTCTCGGCAATGGCGATCGCCGTCGCATTGGTATTGGACGATACCACTTTCGGCATCACCGAACTGTCGCAGACGCGCAAGCCTTCGATACCCCGCACCCGCAATTGCGGATCGACCACCGCCATCTGATCGACGCCCATCTTGCAAGTCCCGACCGGATGATAGGACGACCGCGCATGGCTCCGCGCCACCGCCTCGTAATCGGCGCGCGTGCGGCAGGTCGCGCCTGGAAAATGCTCGGCGGCGACGAAGCGCGAGAAAGAACGGCTGCGGCCGATCTCCTGGCCGATCTTGATCCCGTCGATGGTGCGGTCGAGATCGTAAGGCTCGGCCAGGCTATTGGGATCGACGATCGGTAAATCCGCCGGGTCCGCCGAGCGCAGAGTAACGCTGCCGCGCGAGCGTGGCCGCACGAAGTATGAATTGAGCGTCGCGCCATTGCCGCCCGGCACCGTGCCGACGCCTTCCTCGACACCGGCGCCAGCGAGGAAATGGAACTGCAGATCGGGCGTCGCCGCCGCCCTGTCGCCCCACCAGAAGGCGCCGCCCTCGACGATGTTGGAGGTCACCGGCCCTGAATTGAAGAGATAATATTGAAGCCCCGCCATGATCCGCCAATGCAGCTTCTTATACTTGTCGTAGGAATGAGGCCCGCTGAGCTGCCAAATGATGTCGACCGAGAAATGATCGTGAAGATTCTGCCCTACCCCCGGCAAGTCATGCGAAACCGCGACGCCTTTCTCGCGCAGATGCGCCGCCGGCCCGATGCCGGAGAGCATCAATAGTTTCGGTGAGCCGATCGCGCCGCCGGTCACGATCACTTCGCGCGTGGCATCGATCCGCTTGATTTCGCCGCCTTGGACGATCTCGACGCCCTTTGCGCGGCCCTTCTCGATCACCACGCGACGCACCAGGCAATCGGTCATGACGGTGAGATTGGGCCGCGCCTCGACGGGTTTCAGAAAGCCGACCGCCGTACTGCAACGCCGGCCATTGCGGATCGTCGTCTGGTAGAGTGCGCAGCCTTCCTGCTTCCCCGAATTGAAGTCGGGGTTATAGGGCATGCCGATATCCATGCAGCCTTGCACGAAGGCAAGCGACAATGGGCTGGGGCTGATGAGATCTGAAACGCCCAACGGCCCGCCGACGCCATGCAGCGCGCCTGACAAGCGGTTATTGTCTTCCGATTTGACGAAGTAGCTCTTGATTTCGTCATACGACCAGCCGGTGCAGCCATCCGCCGCCCAGCCGTCGTAATCTTCCGGGCAACCACGCGTATAGATTTCGGCATTGATCGAACTACCACCACCCAAGACGCGCGCTTGCGGATAGACGAGCTTACGGCCATTGGCATGCCGCGCCGGCGCCGTCTCGAAGCCCCAGACGAGCGGGCCGCTGGTCATCTTGAAGAAGCCGACCGGCATGTGGATATAGGGATCGCGATCGCGCGGGCCGGCCTCGATCAGGAGAACCTTGGCGTCCGCCATCTCTGAAAGCCGCGCCGCCATCACGCAACCTGCGGTTCCACCTCCGGCGATCACATAATCATACATCGGCTAGGTCCCAGATCCGGCTTCGGTCCGGATGGGCGACTTATAACTAACCAGTTGGTTATTTCAACAAGGTTCTTGTATAAGCGGTCACCCGCCTCGACCGGAGCCGACATGAACAAGCCGAAACCGCGCCAGCGCAATGCCGATGCGACGCAAAAGCGCATCCTCGAGGCCGCCAGGCAGGAATTCGCGCAATTGGGCCTCGGCGGCGCCCGCGTCGATGCCATCGCAGCGCGGGCCAAGGCCAACAAACGCATGATCTATGCCTATTTCGGGAACAAGGAGCAGCTCTTCACAGCCGTTCTCGATGCCGCCTATACCGATATCCGCATGGCCGAGCGCGCGCTGGAACTCGAAAAGCTCGATCCCGTCGATGCCATCATCCGCCTCGTGCGCTTCACCTGGGATTATTACCTGGAGCACCCGGAATTCCTCACTTTCGTCAATAGCGAGAATCTCCACAAAGCCCGGCATCTGAAGCACTCGGTCGCCATTCGCGCCTTGAGCCGCACCTTCGTCGGCATGATGAAGGCTCTCCTCGATCGCGGCGTCACCGAAGGCGTGTTCCGACGCGGCATCGATCCCGTCCAGCTCAATATCACCATCGCGGCGATCGGCTATTACTACCTCACCAATCGCTTCACCGGCGCCATCGTCTTCGAGCGCGACCTGATGACCAAATCGGCGCTTAAGCAACGCCTCGCCTTCAATACCGACACGATCCTCCGCCTCGTCCTGACGCCCAAGGCGCTGGCCAGGATCGAGCACGCCACTTGACCGGCCATCGCCGGACTTCTAATAACCAGATGGTTACTTAACCAGGTTCACCATGCTTAAGGCTTCCAAAGGCAAGGCCCTCATTACCGGCGCGCGCGGCGGCATCGGCTGCGCCATCGCGCTGGCCCTGGCCGGCGAAGGTTTCGATGTCGCGGTCTGCGATCTTGCTCTGTCGGAAGACCTGGACACGGTCGCAAGACAGGCGGCAGCGAAGGGCGTCAAGGCGCACGCCATTGCCGGCGACATCTCCGACCTTGCCTCTCACGACCCACTATTGGACGAAGCCGAGATGGCAATCGGCCCGCTCACCTGCCTCATCAATAATGCCGGTGTCTCGGTCATGTCGCGTGGCGATCTCCTCGATGTGACGCCGCAAAGCTATGACCGCTGCCAGATGGTCAATACCCGGGGCACCTTCTTCCTCACACAAGCCTTTGCCCGCCGCTTGATGGTGCGAGAGCGCGATCCTGCCCTCCACCATGCGATCGTCACCGTATCATCCGCCAATGCAACCGCCGTCTCGATCGCCCGCGGCGAATATTGCGTGTCGAAGGCCGGCGTCTCTATGGTCTCGAAGCTATTCGCCGCCCGCCTCGCCGATCACGGCATCGGCGTCTATGAGATCCAGCCGGGCTTCATCGAAACGGCGATGACTACGCCGTCCAAGGCGAAATACGACGCATTGATCGACCAGGGCCTCACCGTCATTAAGCGCTTCGGGACGCCCGAGGAAGTCGGCCGCATCGCCGCGACTCTCGCCTTGGGCCTACTTCCCTACACATCCGGCCAGGCCATCCAGGCCGATGGCGGCCTCCTCACGGTGAGGTACTGAATGGCGGCGGTATCAGTTGATTTGTCATCCCCGGGCTTGTCCCGGGGATCCATTGTGCCGACGCTCCGCCTACGGAGTAGCGGATCGATAGATTGCCGGGACAAGCCCGGCAATGACAATTTTTTCGGAGAGATCGGACATATGAGATGACCACCCTCCCCCTCGTCACTGACTCTGGCACAATCGAATCCTATCGCCTGACCGGCACACCGCTCGTCGCGCCCAAGGGCGAGCCAAGCTGGAACCGCATTGCCTTTGCCGCCGCCCATGTCGTCGCCGATCCACTGAGCAATGCCGATCCATCCGGCAAGCCGGCGATCGATTGGGAGAAGACACTTCTCTTTCGCGCCTATCTTCTCGATCAGGGTTTCGGCATAGCCGAAGCCATGGACACCTCGCAGCGCGGCATGGGTCTCGACTGGCCTGGCGCTCATGACCTCATCGCCCGCTCGCTCAAAGCCGCCGGCCCGCGCGCTGGCATGATCTTCTCAGGCGTCGGCACCGATCAACTCAGCCCCGCCGATGCCCGCTCGCTCGACGATGTCATCCGCGCCTATCTCGACCAGCTTCATGCCGTCCAGAAGCTTGATGGCCGCGTCATCCTGATGGCAAGCCGCGCGCTGGCCCGCATCGCTCGCACCCCTGACGATTACCTCAAGGTCTATGCCCGCGTCCTCGCCGAGGCCGACAAGCCGGTTATCCTCCATTGGCTTGGCGAGATGTTCGATCCCGCCCTTGCCGGCTATTGGGGCGGCAACGATTTCGGAAAGACCATGGAGACTTGCCTGGCCGCCATCGTCGCGACCCCGGCCAAGGTCGACGGCATCAAGATCTCGCTTCTCGACGACAACAAGGAAGTCGTGATGCGCCGCCGTCTGCCAGCGGGCGTCAGGATGTACACCGGCGATGATTTCAACTATCCCGCATTGATCGCCGGCGACGCCCAAGGCTTCTCGCATGCATTGCTCGGCATCTTCGACGGCATTGCACCGGCGGCAGCCCTTGCGCTCACCGCCCTCGCCACGGGCGACAGTGCAACCTACGACAAGCTGATGACGCCCACCGTCCCGCTCTCGCGCCTGATCTTCCGCGCACCCACCCAGTTCTACAAGACCGGCATCGTCTTCCTGGCCTGGCTCAACGGCTTGCAGGATCATTTCGTGATGATTGCCGGCGCTCAGGCGATGCGCCCGCTTCCCTATTTTTCGGGGATCTTCCGCCTCGCAGACCAGGCGGGATTGCTCCGCGATCCTCCCCTCGCAACGAAGCGCATGCGCGAATTGAACGCGCTCTACGGCGTGGATTGAGTCATGCGCGATCTCGCCGGCCGGCCCGATCTCTGCGCCATCAACACCGCGACACTGGGCTATCAAACGCCGATCGGCGAGACCATCGAGGCGATCGCCCGCCATGGCTTCGGCGGTATCTCGCCATGGCGCCGCGAGGTCGAGGATGCTGATGTCGCCGCCATCGCCCGCCAGATCCGCGATGCCGGATTGACGGTCGCAAGCTATTGCCGCTCGAACTTCATCCCCGCCGTAAGCGCCGAACAGTTCCGCAGGAATGTCGAGGACAACAAGCGCGCTATTCGCGATGCCACGACACTCGGCGCGCCTTGCTTCGTCATGGTGGTGGGTGGACTGGCCGAGGGCTCGAAGGACCTGGCGCTTGCCCGCGCCCAGGTCGAGGAGGCGACCGCCGAACTCCTCTCCTTCGGCCGCGAGATGGGCGTGCGCATTTCGCTTGAGCCCTTGCATCCGGTCTATGCCGCCGACCGCTCCTGCCTCAACACCATGGCCCAGGTGTCGGACATATGTGACCGGCTCGATCCTCTGCCTACGGACGACCCGTGGCTTGGCCAGTGCCTCGATGTCTATCACATCTGGTGGGATCCAGACCTGGAGTGCCAGATCGCCCGCGCCGGCCGCCGCATCCACTGCTTCCATGTCTGCGACTGGCGTCTCGAATGCCGCGATCCGCTCAACGACCGCGCCATGATGGGCGATGGCGTGATCGACATCCCTGCCATCCGCAGCATGGTCGAGGCGGCTGGTTATCGCGGCTTCGTCGAGGTTGAGATTTTCTCCGCGCTCGATTGGTGGCGCCGCCCGATCGATGAGATTCTCGCGACCTGCAAAACCCGCTTCGCCACCGCGTGCTAATTTTCCCTCTCCCCTTGTGGGGAGGGGTTAGGGTGTTTCCGGACACACCCCTCCCCTTGGCGGGAGACTGCTCTCCTCGGCGGAACCGGATTTCGGGCCCCGGTCCTGGCCTCTTATTCACGATGTCAATCAGCGTTAGGCACGTCAAATTCATCCCGATATAGTACATAACAGGAACAATTGCAAGGGATAAATTCTTGCGCCTAGGCAAGAACTTAGAAGGTGCGCGTCACCTTCTTGAGCTTCGGCGGCTTGTCGGGGTCAAACCCGCGCCGCCGCGCCAGGGCCTCCGCGAACACGTAGAAGCTTGCGATCCGCGCGATATGATCCGTAAACGGATGATCTCCCGCCACAACCGGCAGGCACGCGACGCCCTCGGCCTCCCCGCCCGCGAGAAACACAGGCACACCATCCCCAGCCAATCGTGCGGCCAGCGCCGCCGGCGTCCTGTCACTCAGACCGCCCGCCAGCATGAGCACCGGAAAATCAGCACCCGCCAATGCCACCGGGCCGTGCAACAGTTCCGCCGCGCTGTAAGCTTCGGCATGAAGCCCGCACATCTCCTTGAGCTTCAGCGCCGCCTCGCCGGCCATGGCGAGTCCCGGCCCGCGCCCGACCACATACATCGACTGCACATCGGCCAGGAACTCGACCGCGACGCTCCAGTCGCAGTCAATCGATTCGGCGACCCGCTCCGGCAGGCGCTCCAGCGCGTCCAGCAATTCGGCATCCTCCGCCCAATGCGCCACCAGGGCCGTAGCGAGCGCTGCTGATGCGATGAAACTCTTGGTCGCCGCCACGCTCAATTCCGGCCCGGCGCCGATATCGAGTGATACTTCGCTCATCTCCGCAAGCGGCGAGTCTTTGGCATTGACCGCGGAAATCGTCATGGCGCCAGACCCCCGCACCGCCTCCTGCAAGGCAACGAGATCGGGGCTGGCTCCCGACTGTGAAATGGCGAGACTCGCCAATCCTTCCATCCGCAAGGGCGCGTGGTAGAGCGTGGCAAGTGACGGCCCGAGCGATGCGACTGGAATGCCGAGCTTGATTTCACAAAGATACTTGAAGAACAATGCCGCATGATCGGAAGAGCCGCGCGCAATCGTCGTAACGGCACGGGGTTTCAGCGCGCGCAATGTCTTTGCCAATGCCGGGAGTGCCGCGCGATTGACGGCCAGCATATTGCGCACCGCTTGCGGCGCCGCGTGAATTTCTTGCAGCACCTGCGACTTGGTCACGCAAATTCTCCGGCGAGTTCGCTGGCGCGCGGCAAATCCGCCCCGCGCCTTGAGCAGGTGATGGCCGCAGCCTTTGCAGCGTATGTGAGCATCGCATGAAGTTCCTGCGATGTAAGCGAGGCGAGTGCCTCTGGCGAAAGCCGGTTCTTACGCGCCAGCCAATCGAGTGTCGCCGCCTGGAACGTGTCACCGGCTCCGACCGTATCAATGACCTTGACCTTAATGCCGGGCACCCGTGCCGCTAAGCCATTCGCGGTAAACCCAAGCGCTCCTTCTCCACCCAGCGTGATGAGAACGAGACTCGCGCCGCCGGCAATCCAGTCGCGCGCCACGCTCTGTGCACTGCGTCCCGGAAAGAGTTTCGCTAGATCCTCTTCGCTCGCCTTGATGAGATGCGCCATGCTTGCAAGCGTCGCTACTCTGGCTCGCCACAGGTCGAGATCGGGCGCAACCGAATCCCTGATGTTTGGATCATAGCAGATCAATCGTCGATCACGTTCGCGCGCGACCAGCGCGGCATAGGACGAAGCCGACGGTTCGAGTGCCGTCGAATACGAGCCGCCAATATGAATGACCTTGATCTCGTTGGGCAGCGCGGCCGGAAGCTCGATCTCGGAGATCGAGCGGTCGGCGGTATTCTCGATGTAGAAGGAATAGCGCGCGGCGCCCGCGCTATCGAGCGAGACGATCGCCAATGTCGAGAGCTGCTCGGTGCGAATGATCAACCCCGTCTCGACACCCTCATTGGCGAGATGTGCCATGATCCGCTCGCCGAAAATGTCGCGCGAGACTTTGGAGAAGAAGTCGACTTTCTGGCCAAGCCGCGAAAGTCCGATCGCCACGTTCATCGGCGCCCCACCGGCGCGGCCGTCAAGCTGGATCACCGCCGGATGGTCGCTTCCCCCCGCGAAGAGATCGAACAGCGCATCCCCGCAAGACAAGAACATGCTCGCCTCAATAATATCCCGTCATCCCGGCGAAAGCCGGGACCCATCCATCAACCTGACGGATTTCCACGGAGATATCTAGACTCGGCTCAACATGGGTTCCGGCTTTCGCCGGAATGACGATTGCGTGCTACATCGTCGCGCCGATTTGCCAGGGTACGAATTCGTTATTGCCATAGCCCAGCAATTCCGAACGCGTCTTCTCGCCGGACGCCACCTTGAGGATCTTGGCAAAGATTTCCTTGCCCTTCTCCTCGATCGAAACGCCGTCGAGAATATCACCGCAATTAATGTCCATGTCGTCGATCATCTTGTTGTAGGTGTCGGAATTGGTCGCAAGCTTGATCGACGGCGTCGGCTTGCAGCCATAGGCCGAGCCGCGGCCCGTGGTGAAACACAGGATATTGGCGCCGCCTGCCACCTGCCCCGTCGCCGAAACAGGATCATAGCCGGGCGTATCCATAAACACGAAGCCCTTGGCGGTGACCGGTTCGGCATAGCGATAGACGGCGGTCATCGTCGTGGTGCCGCCCTTCGCTGCGGCGCCTAAGGATTTCTCGAGGATCGTCGTCAGTCCGCCGAGCTTGTTGCCGGGCGACGGGTTGTTGTTCATCTCCATCAGATTGCGCTTGGTGTAATCCTCCCACCAATGAATGATGTCGACGAGCTTCTCGCCCACTTCGCGCGACGCCGCGCGGCGGGTCAGCAAATGTTCGGCGCCATAGATTTCGGGCGTTTCGGAAAGTATCGCCGTTCCGCCATTATGGACGAGAATGTCGGTGGCAGCGCCTAAGGCCGGATTGGCGGTGATGCCCGAATAGCCGTCCGATCCGCCACACTGCAATGCAAGTATCAATTCAGAAGCCGGCAAGGTCTCGCGCTTCACCGCGTTGACCTTCGGCAGCATCGCCTTCATCGCTTCGACACCCGCCTCGACCGTCTTCTTGGTTCCGCCGGTCTCCTGGATTGTCATGCTGCGGAACGTGTCGCTCTCGGTGACGCCATAGGCTTCCTTGAAGCGCGGAATCTGGAAACCCTCGCAGCCGAGCCCGACCATCAACACGCCGCCCATATTGGGGTTGGTCGCGTAGCCCCAGCTCGTGCGCTTGAGGATGTCGAAGATCGCGCCCCTGAAATCGATGACGCAGCCATTGTCCTGCGTCAGCGCAACGATGCCATCGATATTGGGATAGTCGGCGAGCATGCCGGAACGCTCGACCTCCTGCGCGATGAAGCTTGCAACCGTCGCCGAGCAATTCACGCTGGTGAGAATGCCGATATAGTTCCGTGTTCCCGCCTTGCCATTGGCGCGGCGATAGCCTTGGAATGTTGCCTGCTGGTTGACGGGGAGAATTTCTTCGTTGCGCGCGTCCTGGCAAAACGCATAGTCGCGCGCGAATTCGCCCATCTCGACATTCTGCGTATGGACCCAGCTGCCGGGCTCGATATCCTGCGACGCAAAGCCGATCACCTGCCCGAATTTGCGGATTGGCTCGCCCTTGGCGACACGGCGGATCGCCATTTTGTGACCCTTCATCACCTTGTCACGCGCCATAACGCCCGCCGTGGTGGCGCCCTTTTCGATGACATCGACGGCGACCACGACATTGTCAGCCGGATTGAGATTGATGGAACGGGGTTCTTTTCCGTTTGTTTGAACGAGTTGCATGGGCTGCAGTCCATCTTCGCCCTTAGGGCGTTTGACATTAGGGAGACACATTCTAACATGTTAGGATGGGGGCCAAAGCGAAAACCTACGATTTCCTGGAAAGCGTCAAGGCGCCACAGCGCGGCGGAGCAACGGCACGCGTGGTCGAGGCCCTACGCGAGGCAATCGCGTCCCTCGAATTGCCGCCCGGTGCCGTTCTCGACAAATCCGCCCTGTGTGCGCGGCTCGGTGTTTCGCGCTTTCCCGTCTCCGAGGCGTTGAGCCGGCTCCAGGCCGAAGGGCTCGTCCAAATCCAGCCGCAGCGCGGCACGGTTGTCTCACTCATCCGCCTGGCGGATGCCCGCGAAAACATGTTCCTGCGCCGCTCGCTCGAAGTTGAAGCGGTCCGGACCCTGGCGCCCATGGTCACGAAGGATTTTTGTGTTCGTTTGCGCCGCAATCTCGACGATCAGGCAAAATCGCTTGCTGCCGATGACCGCGCCAGCTTTCACACGCTCGATCTCGCCTTCCATGACATGATCCTCGACGCGATCGGCTTCCATAAGGTGAAGCAGGCGGTCGAAAGCGCCCGCATCGGCCTCGACCGCATCCGCCGCATCCTCACCTCGCCTGATATCGCCGCTGTCACCCGCAATGAGCACGAGCGCATCGTCGCGGCGATCGAGAGCGGCAATGGCGGGGAAGCCGCCAAGGCGATGCGCGCGCATCTCGATGCCGTCATGGTGCGCCTGATGAATCTCGCCGAAAAGCAACCGCAACTTTTTACAGACTGGCCGGAAACAGGAACATGAAAACCAGAGACTTCAAGGCGCCTTCGGGCCAGACCATCCGTTTTACCGAACTGGGCTTCGGTACCGCCCCGCTCGGCAATCTCTTCCACGCGCTCAGCGAGGAAGAGGCGCAAGCCGTGCTCAATGCGCAATGGGATGCCGGCATCCGCTATATCGACACCGCGCCGCTTTACGGCCTCGGACTGTCGGAAACGCGCGTCAACCACTTCCTGCGTGGCAAGCCGCGCGATTCCTACGTGCTTTCGACGAAGGTCGGCCGCCTGCTCCAAGTGTGCAAACCTGAGGAGCGCACCGGCATCGGCAAGTTCTTCGATACGCCGGCGCGCAAGGAAATCTACGATTACTCTTATGACGGCGTGATGCGCTCTCTTGAATTCTCCTTCGAGCGCCTTGGCATCGATAAGATCGACATCCTCTTCGTCCACGACATCGACGTCTTCAACCACGAGACGGTCGAGCGTCGCGATGCTCATGTCGCCGATTTGATGAAGGGTGGCTACAAGGCGCTGGTCAAACTGCGCGACGAAAAAGTCATCAAGGCCTTCGGCGCCGGCGTCAATGAGTGGCCGGTCTGCGAGATTCTGGCCAAGCAAGGCGACTTCGACCTCTTCCTGCTCGCCGGCCGTTATACGCTGCTCGAACAGGAATCCCTCGATTCCATGCTGCCGCTTTGCGAGAAGCGCGGCATCGGAATTGTCATTGGCGGCGCCTATAATTCCGGGATCTTGGCCACCGGCCCGGTCAAGGATGCCAATTACAACTACTCACCCGCGCCGCAGCACATTCTCGATCGCGCGGCAAAGCTCCAGGCGACCACCGAGAAGCATGGCGTGAAATTGGTCGAGGCGGCTTTGCGCTTCCCGCTGATGCATCCAAGCGTCGTCTCGGTCATCCCGGGCGCCTCGAGCGTCGAGCAAGTGGCGCTCAACCTGCGCACGCTGGGGGTCAAAATTCCTCCCGCGCTTTGGAAAGACCTCAAGGCACAAGGCCTGCTCCACGCCAACACGCCGCATGATGTGTGAAAAGACAGACCGCAGTTATGATTTGCAGTGTCCCTCTTCTGTCATTGCCGGACTTGGTCCGGGGATGACAATCAACGGAGTACTCCGGCGCGAACGCAGCCCGCGTCTCGTCTAATTCCCCGGCTGCGTATCCAGCAATTCGACATCCTTCGGCAGCTTGAGCCAGTGATGCCGGCGCGAAGCCCAGTAGACCCGTTTGGGCTTCGGGAAATCGGGATCGGCAAAGGCGCCGACGCAAACGCCGATATCAGGACCGGTCTCACCGAATGAGAAGACCGTATTTCCGCAATCCGGGCAGAACACGTTGTCGAGCCAGCGGCCGGAATCGCCATAATGGCGCCAGACCTTGCGCTCGCCCTTGAGTGTCACCTGATCGACCGGAAAAATCGCCTGATAGCTGTAGCTGGATCCGCTCATACGCTGGCAATCTTTGCAGCTGCAAAGATAAATATCGGTCGGCTCACCATGCGTCTCCGCACTGAGCTGACCACAGCCGCAGGCTGCGAGGCGCGTCTTGGATTGTGTGCTCATTGGTGTTGTCCCATTCGACCAGAGATCTCAAGTTTGGCCTTGAATGCCCCGCTTGAACGAACGTTCAATTGTCGTATAAAATCAAACGCGACGGCGAACAACTACAACTGCGGCTTGAGTCCATGGCTCTGAGCCAAGGGGTTGTTTATGCGCAATGCGACGTCTTTCGCCGACCGCGAGCTGCTCATCAGCCGACATTTCGAGTTCCCCCGCGAGATCGTCTACAGGTCTTGGGTCGACTTGAATCTCGCCCTGCAGTGGTGGGGACCGCCCGAAAGTCCGGCCATTCATGCCCAGATGGACTTGCGGCCGGGCGGCGCATGGAGCGCCCGCTTCCGCGCGGCCGGTCACGGCCCTGAATGGCGAACCAGGGGAATCATGCAGGAGGTAATTCCGGCGAGCCGGCTTATCTATACCTTCTCGATGGAGGATGCCGGCGACCGCTGGCCCGACACGCTCGTTACCATGACCTTCGTTGATGAGACCGCCGCGAAGACGAGGGTAACCGCCCATCAAAGACCGTTCCGCAACCGTGAGGATCGCGATTTTTGCCGGGACGCATGGGACCTGACATTCGATCGCTTCGCCGCCTGCCTCAATGCGGCCCAAGGTGCGATGTCGACTGTCGGCGCGACGATGGCCGCCGAGTAATTCCGGGCTTGATTTTTCTGTCCAACGGCGGTTTTGCTTCGATGCCATCGGTCTCGGCCTGATCCGGAGAACAGAAGGAGCGCCCGTGATGACACTCAAGCTTTATTTTCATCCGCTCTCCTCCTTCTGCCATAAGGTGCTGATCGCTCTTTACGAGAATAACACGCCCTTCGAGGCCAAGATCGTCAACTTCGCGGAAGAGGCTTCGACCGCCGAATTCAAGGCAATCTGGCCGGTCGGCAAGATCCCGGTGCTGCGCGACGAGAAAGACGATCGCACCATCCCGGAATCGAGCATCATCATCGAATATCTTGATCGCCACTATCCCGGCGCCACCCGCTTTATTCCCGACGATCCCGATCTCGCCCGCCAGACGCGGATGCGCGATCGTTTCTACGATCTCTATGTTCACGTGCCGATGCAGAAGATCGTTGGCGACAAGATCCGCCCCGAAGGCAAGCGCGATCCCCATGGTGTCGATGAGGCAAAGAAGATGCTCGACACCACACTCGCCATGGTTGACCGCGATCTATCCACCAAGACCTGGGCGATGGGCGACCGCTTTACGCTTGCCGATTGCGCCGCGGGACCACCCCTCTTCTACATCAACAAGATGATGCCGCTCGCCGCCCGCTACCCGCATGCCGATGCCTATCGGCACAGGTTGATGCAGCGGCCCTCCTATGCCCGGGCTCTCGAGGAAGCCGAGCCTTTTATGAAGTTCTTTCCCGGCTAAGCACCGCCGGCAAAAAATCTTCGCTGACGTGTCGATCTGAACCTGCCTCGTTCGACGTGAGGGTGAAGCCGGCCTCAAGGCCAGCCTCGACACGCATTATCACAGGAGAAAATCGATGCGCTACATGATCATGGTCAAAGCCACAAAGGATACCGAGGCCGGCAAATTCCCGCCTGAACCCGAACTCACCAAGCTCTTCACCGCAATGGCCGTCTACCATGAGGAACTGACCAAGGCCGGCGTGCTGCTCGATGCCTCAGGCCTTCAGCCAAGCTCCAAGGGCTTCAAGGTCAAGTATTCCGGCAACAAGCGAACCATAATCGACGGACCTTTTGCGGAAGCCAAGGAATTGGTCGCCGGCTACACGCTGATCCAGGTCAAATCGCATGAAGAGGCGGTCGAATGGGCGCGCCGTTTCCCCAACCCGATCGGCGAAGGCCAGGATGCCGAGATCGAAGTGCGCCGGCTCTACGAACTGGACGATTTCGAACCAAATCCCGGCCTCGAAAAATTCCGCGAAATGGAAGAGGCCGCCAAGAAGTAACTATCGTCTTCTCCCGCTTGCGGGAGAAGAAGGGCCCCTTGTCGCGAAAGCGACTTGGGGAGATGAGGGGTGGTACTATTCCGCCCCCTCACCTATCCCGTTGCTTCGCAACGGGCCCCTTTCCTCTCCCGCAGGCGGGAGAGGACTTGCCTCGGACGATGCCGCCCGTTTAGACGGGCGGCATGGCGCAAGCGGAAACCCATCGCGCAATCGAAGCGGTCTGGCGCATCGAGCAGGCAAGGCTCATTGCCGGCTTGACGCGACTCACCCGCGATGTCGGCCTGGCGGAAGAACTGGCGCAGGATGCGTTGGTTGCAGCACTCGAACGCTGGCCGGAAGAGGGACTGCCGGGCCGGCCCGGCGCCTGGCTGATGGCCACCGCCAAGCATCGCGCTTTCGATCGCCTGCGCAGGCAAAGCCTGCATCAGCGCAAGCAGGACGCCATCGCCTATGACATCGAAACGGCGAAGGACGATGCCGACATCGACGCTGCGATCGACGACGATATCGGCGATGATCTCCTCAGCCTGATCTTCATCGCCTCGCACCCGATCCTATCGGTCGAAGCGCGTCTCGCACTCACCTTGCGGCTACTCGGTGGCCTGACCACGCAGGAGATCGCCCGCGCCTTCCTCACCGCCGAGACCACCATCGCCCAGCGCATCGTCCGCGCCAAACGCACCCTGACCGAGGCGCATATCCCCTTCGAAGTACCGCGTGGCGCCGAACGCGAAGCGCGACTCGCTTCGGTCTTGCAGGTTCTCTACCTCATCTTCAACGAAGGCTACGCCGCGACCGTCGGCGATGACTGGATGCGCCCGCAATTATGCGACGAGGCGATCCGCCTCGCACGCATCCTTGCCGGCCTCGTTCCCGACGAACCGGAAGTGCATGGCCTCCTCGCCTTGATGGAGATTCAGGCTTCGCGCTTTGCCGCCCGCACGGCCCCTGATGGAACGCCGATCCTGCTTCTCGACCAGAACCGCGCCCGCTGGGACCGGTTGCTGGTCCGCCGTGGCCTTGCCGCATTGGCGCGTGCGGAAGCACTGGTCGACCGTCCCGGCCCTTACGTCCTGCAAGCAGCGATTGCCGCCTGCCATGCCCGCGCCGCGACTGCCGATGCAACCGACTGGACATTGATTGCGAAACTCTACGGCGTGCTCGGCGAGCTAACGCCATCTCCGGTGATCGAGCTCAACCGCGCCGTTGCCGTCTCCTTCGCCGAAGGCCCCGCCGCAGGTCTCGCCATTCTCGACGGACTTTCGGAAGAACCGCAGCTCAAATCCTATCATTTGCTGCCGAGCGTGCGCGGCGATCTCCTCTTGAAACTCGGCCGCCATGACGAAGCGCGCAGTCAGTTCACGCGCGCCGCGTCGCTCGCAACGAATTCGCGCGAACGCGATCTCTTGCTCGCCCGCGCTAGGAGCTGACTAGCGTAACTAGTTCTCATATTTGTCGCGATATCGGACCCAGGCCATCGGCGAAGATAGCCCATCTTCGTCGCGCCCCTTCGGCACGAGGTCGAGATACTGATAGGCGGGATTGAGCATGTCGAGACCGCGCGCATAGCAGGAATAGCTGTGAAAGATGTTTCCTGCCGCGTCTTTGTAGAAGACGCTGATGCCCGGCAGATCGCGCATCTTCATGCGGCTCGGCGCGTAATTATAGGTGATGCGCCCGCCCTCGGCGTCATCCTTGCTGAAAGACACACCGTAGTCATAATTGAAGTCGCCCTCGCCGGATGAATACCAGGGAAAGGTCCAGCCGAGCCGTCGCGCGAAGCCGGAAAGCTTCTCGACCGGCGCGCGCGAAATGGCCACCAGCGCCACATCGCGGGCCGCAAGATGCGGGCGGATGTTATTGAAGCCATCTGCCCAGAAGGAGCAGCTCTTGCAGGGCTGCTCGGCCTCGGGCGAAAACATGAAATGATAGACGATTAGCTGGCTCTTGCCGTCAAAGATATCGGCGAATGTGACGCGCCCATTGGGTCCCAAGAATTCGTAAGTCTTTTGCACTCTTTCCCAGGGCAGATCGCGTCGCAGCGCCGCGAGTTCGTCGCGCAGAGCGGTGAATTGCTTCTCCTTGGCGAGAAGCTCTCGCCGGCTTTGGATCCACTCATCGTGTGAAACGACAGGGTGATGCGTCACGGTGAAACTCCGTAGAAGGGCTAGCCCATGGGTGGCATTTGCGGGAACTTCTGCAACGCCGGATCGATCCGGTCCCACGCCAGCGCGCGCGAGGCATAGGCGACGAGCTGCGGCGAGAATTTCTGAGGCTCGTCAAGAGACCCCACCATGATGCCGATCATCTCGGGAACACCGGATGAAAGGCCGACGACAGGCGAACCGCATTCGCTGCAGAAGCCGCGTGTCGACATATTGCCGCTATCCGCCTTGGTGGCATGATACTTCACCGGGCCGGTCAGACTGACCGACGCTTTCGGAAAGACGGCGAATGACGTATGACCGCCGCCGCTGCGTTTTTGGCAATCGCGGCACTGGCATTGCAGGCCGACGATCGGGTCGGTCTCGATTTCGTAATGCACCTGCCCGCACAGGCAGCCGCCTGAATAGTTCGACATCTTCAAACCTCCATGAATTGAACGGTTAATACTTGTATTTCGGATCCCAATTGCCGGCACCGCCGGGCAGGAGATCGAAGATCGGCCAGACGATGCAGAAATCATCGCCGGGGCTGAACGGCTCATCCGCGACGCGGATGATCTTGCCGTTCTTGTGCGTGAAGATGGAGATGCCGGGCATCGGCCCGCCACCTTCCTCATAGCCGCAGTCCTTGGCAAAGCTCGTGCCCTTGGTTGATACCATCGGGAAGCGCCAGCCGCGGCTGTCGGCGAATTTCTTCTGTGTTTGCGGCGTGTCCGGCGTCGAGACGACGAAGGCCGCCTTGTCGGCAAGATGGCCATAGACGCCGTTGAAACCATCCGCCCACAAGGTGCAGTGCGCGCACGTCGTGCCCATATTGTGGATGACGATCAAATTGTCCTTGCCGCCGAAGAGCTCCGAGAGCTTCACGCTCCCGCCCCCTGACCGCTGCATCGTGTAGTCGGCGAATTCGACCGGCTCGACCTTGGCGCGTGCCGCTTTCATTTCCTTGCGGAGTTTGGCGATCTCCCGGCGCATGCCGGCGATTTTCTGCGCGGTGTCCTGATACTGCATATCATTGACCTCCTGACTCCTGGCCGTCCGGCTGGCGCGCCAATTCGTCGAGATAAAGCGCCAATGTGTCGAACTGGCCTTGCCAGTATCTGCTGTAGCGGTTGAGCCAAAGGGCGGCGCCGAAGATCGGTCCGGCATCGAGGCGGCAGCGGCTGATCCGCCCCGAACGCTGCTGAGTGACGAGCCCTGCCCTGACCAGCACCTGGATGTGCTTCGAGACTGCCTGCAGGGAAATGTCGAAGGGCTCGGCAATCTCGGAGACGAGCAAATCCTTGCCGTCGAGCTGCTCGAGGATGGCCCGGCGAACAGGGTCTGACAGAGCCGAAAACACCAGATCGAGCCGCTCGCTTTCGAGGTCGGTCGCGTCATCCACGAGTTTCAGTGCCGGCTTTGCCATGATCATCAACCTATCAGTTGATAATCAACCATATGATTGAGTGTTAGTCAAGCGCGGTGTTCATGGTTCTCTCGCCCGCTTCACCTATACTGGGCTGAGCCCAACCATCCGGACCGCGAAATGGCCCTCAAAACCTGGTTTGAATCCGCCCCCCACCTTGTCGACGTCGCCTCGGGCCGAAGCCCGGCTGATATGGTCATCCGCAATGGCCGCTGGGTGAATGTGCAGTCGGGTGAGATCATCCCTGAGACATCGCTCGCCATTGCCCACGGCCGCTTCGCCTATTGCGGCCCGGATGCGAGCCACTGCATCGGCCCTGAGACCGAAATCATCGAGGCGGAAGGCCGCTATCTCGTCCCCGGCCTTTGCGACGGGCACATGCATGTCGAAAGCGGCATGGTAACGGTGACCGAATTCGCCCGCGCCGTGATCCCGCACGGCACGACATCGATGTTTATCGATCCGCATGAAATCGGCAACGTTCTGGGCCTGCGCGGCGTCCGGCTGATGCATGATGAGGCGATGACCCTGCCGGTCAGTGTCTTCGTCCAGGTGCCAAGCTGCGTGCCGAGTGCCCCGGGTCTCGAAACGGCAGGTGCCGAGATCGGCCCCGAGGATGTGCGCGAGGCGATGACCTGGCCCAATATCATCGGGCTTGGCGAGGTTATGAATTTTCCGGGAGTCATTTCCAACGACGCAAAAATGGTCGGCGAGATTGCCGCGACCCTCGCCCGCGGCAAAACCGTCGGCGGCCATTACGCTTCCTTCGACCTCGGCAAGGCATTCCACGCCTATGCCGCGGCCGGCCCCGCCGATGATCATGAAGGCACCCGTGTTGAGGATGCGGTGGCGCGCGTCAGACAGGGCATGCGCGCCATGCTGCGCCTGGGCTCGGCCTGGTTCGACGTCGCCTCGCAGATCAAGGCGGTGACCGAACGCGGGCTCGATCCCCGTAATTTCATTCTATGTACGGATGACTGCTTTGCGGCGACCATCGTCTATGAGGGTCACGTAAACCGCGCGGTGAAGCTTGCCATCGCGCAGGGCCTCAAGCCCGTCACCGCCATCCAGATGGCGACCATCAATCCCGCCCAGCATTTCGGCCTCGACCGCGAATTGGGCTCGATCGCCCCGGGACGCCGCGCCGATGTCATCATCACCAGCGACCTGCCCGGCCTGCCGATGGACATCGTGGTCGGCCAGGGCCGCGTTTTGGCGCGCGACGGCAAGCTCGTCGCCGACATCCCCGCCTACGCCTATCCCGCTTTCGCGCGCAATACCGTCAAACTGAAGGGCGCCGTGACCGGGGCTGATTTCGATATCAAGACGCCGTCCAACGCGCCGGAAGTCCGCGTCCGGGTGATCGGCGTCATCGAAAACCAGGCGCCGACCCGCGCCCTTGAGCGCACGCTCGAAGCCCGTGACGGCCTGGTTGGCATGGATCGTGCCAATGACATCTGCCAGATCGCGCTGATCGAGCGGCATAAGGGTACCGGCAAGGTCGTCAATGCCTTCGTCTCGGGCTTTGGTTATGACAAGTCCTGCGCCATTGCCTCGACGGTTGCCCATGACTGCCACCACATGCTGGTGGTCGGAACCTCAAAATCCGACATGGCCCAGGCCGCCAATCGCCTTGCCGAAGTCGGCGGCGGCATCGTCGTCATCTCGGACGGCAAGGAATTGGCACTGGTAGAGTTACCGATTGCCGGCCTCATGTCGGACGAGCGGGCCGAAATCGTCGCCGCCAAGGCGAAGAAGATGGCCGAGGCCATGCAGGCCTGCGGCTGTCGCCTCAATAATGCGATCATGCAGCATTCCCTTCTCGCTTTGGCGGTTATTCCGGAATTGCGGATCACCGATATGGGCCTTGCCGACGTGACCAACTTCAAACTGACCGAACTGTTCGTCTGAACGGACGTTAAGCGACCCCCTTGATTGCCCACACGTAGAGGTTACGGTAGCGCGTTCTGTGTGTTTAGTTCCGGGAGGCGACATATGAAGTCCACGGTAATTCTGGTCGGTGCCGACAAGGGCGGCGTAGGAAAGACAACCCTGTCACGCGCCCTTGTCGATTATCTCGGCCGCAAAGGCGTGTCGACACGCTGTTTCGATACGGAATCGCCGCGGGGAACGCTGAAGCGCTTCCATCCCTCGATCACCGAAGTCATCGATTTCAACAATGTCGCCGACCAGATGAAGATCCTCGACACGCTCGACACCGCCGGTGTTCGCGTGACCCTCGTCGATCTGAAGGCCGGCAATCTCTCGGTTGCGCTCGACACCTTCGACCGTATCGGCGCCCTCGAAGCGGCGCGCACCGGGCAGTTCGAACTCGCCCTCTTCCACGTCATTGGATCGGCAATCGCATCTCTCGAAGAGATCAACGAGCTTGCCAAATACATGAACGGCATCGACTACATTATTGCGCGCAATTTCATCAATGAGACCAATTTCTTCGAGTGGGACCAGAAAACCTACAAGAAATACTTTGCCAAGCTCAATGCCGCCCACGAGATCGATATTCCGCGTCTCAATGCCATGGCCTATGAGCAGGTCGACCTTGCCGCCGTGCCGTTCAAGGACTTCATCGACAACAAGAATGCACAAGGCGAAGCCGGCAATTTCTCATTCGTGCTGCGCGGCTACGTGAAGAAATGGTGCCATGACCTCGACGAGCAATTGGAGAAGCTCAAGCTGATCCAGGGCCTCGCGACAACGCCGGCCCCAGCGGGAGCCAAGCGCGCCGGCTAAACGAGGAGCCGCACCGCAAAAGGCCGTGCAATGGCGGAATCACGGGCGGCGAAATACAGCATCATCTGCTCCGATCAGCCGCGCAACGGCAAGACCCTCGTTGCGCGGCTTGTCGCCGACTATCAGTTGCTGTGCCAGCACGAAACCGAGATATTCGATCTCGCTTCCGACGCGCGCGGGTTGACGATCTTTTTCCCGGTGCGCGGGCGCCGCATCGATCTCACCAGGACAACCGATCAGATGGCGCTGCTCGACCGCGCCTTGGCGACACCGCCTCATGACTGCGTGGTCTATGTGCCGCCGCACCTCAATGACGGCTTCTTCAAATATCTCCGCCAATTCGATTTCAGTGCAGCCGCGCGCGCGCATGGCGTCGAGATCGTGATCTACTATGTCGTCGACAAGGCGAGCGGTTCTCTCTCGGCGGCGGAAAGCATACGCGTCGCCAATTCCGGCGACCGCTTCATCATCGTTTGGAACGAAGCCTTCATGCCGAGCGTGCGCGAAGGCTTTGCCACCGGGCTCCTCAACACCTTGAAAAAGGACGGCCAGCTTATCCTGCCGAAACTCGCACCCAATCTGCTCAAGCCGGTGGAGGATCCTGGCTTCTCGTTTTCGAATTTCGTTCTCTCCGACGAGCCGCGCCTTCCGCCCGCCATGGCAGACACGCTGAAGGCTTTTCTTGCCGATATTTTCCAGCAATTGGACGTGATCGAAGGAGCGGCCGAAGTGCCCGCCGCCTGAACGAACGTTTCAGCCCTGCTCGCTATCGGCCGGCAGGAACTGCTGGACGGCAACCAGGCATAAGCCGATCGTCAATGCGAGGATGATGGCGACGAGCGCATTGATGTCCGGCGCGAAGCCGAGCCGCATCATCGCCCACAACCGGACCGGCAAAGTGCTGTCGGTTCCTGTCACCAGCAAAGTAATGAGCGTTTCATCGAAGGATAGCGCAAAGCTCAAGACCGCTGCGCCGATGAGCGCGCTGCGGAGATTGGGAAGAATGATGTGGATGAGGGTTTGGAAGGCCGAGGCGCCGAGATCGGCCGAGGCCTCGACCATATCCGGGCCGATCGACTGCAGGCGTACCACGACGGTACGATAGGCCAAGGCCTGGACGAAGACCGTGTGGCCGATAATGACGGTCACCAGCGAGCGCGATATGCCGACCTCGCGAAAGAAGATCAAGAGCGAGAGCCCGGTGATGATCGGCGGCATCAGGAAAGGCAGGAAGACTGCAAACTGCATGACCTCGCGGCCGGCCGACTTGCCGCTGCAATAATGCATAGCGAGAAGAGTGCCGGCGACCAGTGCCAAAAGCGTCGCGGAAAATCCGACGATGAGCGTATTGCCGACCGCCTGCAGAATGCTCCGATTGGCGCTTAGCGCCCCATAGGCGGACAGCGATGGATCGCTCCATTGCACCTCGCCATGCGAGATCGTGAAGAAGGACGAGATGATGGGGATCAGCAGCGGGCCGTAGAGCAGGAGAAAGACAAGTGCGGTGAGGACCGTCAGGAGAGCCGTCGCAAATGGCGAGAGCCTCATCATGCGCGCCGCCTTTCGAAGCGGGTGCTGCCGGCGATCACCGCGATCACTAGTACGCCGAGGATGACGGCGAGCGCCGCGCCGAACGGCCAGTTGAAGGCGGTGCCGAACTGGCTGTAGATGATCCGCCCGAAGGTGAAGCCACTTTGGCCGCCGACCATTTGCGGCGTCAGAAAATCGCCGATCGCCAACACGAAGACGAAGGTTGCCGCCGTCGCGATGCCGGGAAGGCAGAGCGGCACGACGATCCGCGCGAAAGTCTGCAGATTGGACGCACCGAGATCAATCGATGCCTCGATCAGGCTTCTTGGCACGCGTTCGAGCGACAGGAAGATCGGCAGAATGGCAAACGGTATCAAAAGAACGGTAAGCGTCAGCAATATTGCGTTGAGATTGAAGACGAAGAGTGTCAGGGGCTTATCGATCAGCCCCAACCACAAGAGGAAGCGATTGAGGAGGCCATTGCCGCCGAGAATGCTGCGGATGGCGTAGATTTTGATGATGTAGCTCATCAACAACGGCACGAGCACCATGAGGAGAAGAAAATAGCGCTGGCGGCCCTTCAGATTTGCAAGCAGAAAGGCGACCGGAAAGCCGATCAGGGTTGCCAGTGCCGCAACCGCAAAACACAAGGCGCACGTCTGCAGAAGGACAGGAATGAAGATTGCATCCGTGAAGAACCGCCGGTAGTTGCCGATGCTGAAGTCATTGACGATCTGGCCGTCTTGCATCGTGAAGAAGCTCATGGCCAGGAAGCTTGCGAGCGGCGCGATAATGAATATCAGCGGCAAGCCGTAAGCGAAGACGGCCAAGAGACGCGGCGCGGCACCGTTTCTTGCGCTACCGACGAATAGCATGTGATTGCCGCCCCCTGAGCGCGACGAAGCCCGGCCGATGCGGCCGGGCTCCAAATACTAATCGCAACGCGATCAGGGCTGAGCCTTGATCTCGTTCCAGAGATCGGAGCGCTTGGTGGGGTCTTCGACGAAGTCCAGCCACACCAACTTGTCATTGGCGCCGGCGCTGCCGGTTTCGACGACCGTGTTGCCGAAGCCGGTGCGCTGCGACAGTTGCTCGCCGATCTTCTTCTGCAACAGGAAGTTCACCCACGCCTCGGCAAGATCGGTGTCTTGGACGCCGCTGGTCATCGCCCAGGTGTCGAGCCAGGCGAGCGCGCCCTCCTTGGGATTGACGTACTCGATATTGGCGCCGGCATCCTTCATGGCCTTGACCTGCTGCTGGCCGTAATTGGCCCAGATCAGCGCCACGTCATTGCTCTTGTAGAGCTGCAACGCTTCATCGGGCGTGGTGTAGAAGCTCAAGACATTCCCTTTGAGCGCAATCAGCTTCTCCTTGATCTTCGCCATCTGCTCGGCACTCAGATGGAACGGATCCTCGATGCCCATCGTCAGGGCGGTGAACGAGAAATTGTGCTCGCCATTGTCGTAAGCCAGGATCTTGCCCTTGTATTTGGGATCCCAGAAAATCTCGAAAGTATCAGGCGGCGGATTGACCTTGGCCTTGTCATAGATGATGCCGATCGAATCGAAGCAGAAGGGAATGGCGTAGACCTTGCCATCGCGCATGACGCCCCTCACATTCGCGAGATCGCGGAAGCGCGGCAACACGTCCTTCTGATTGGGCACCTTCGACATGTCGTAGGCGGTCGTGAGACCACCGTCGATATAGCGCTGGAGCTGGGCCGTATTGACTGCGAAGACGTCGAAATCCTTGCCCTCGCTGCCCTTGATCTTGGCCCAGATTTCATCATCGGTGCCGATAAACACCACGTTCACACTGGCGCCCGACTGGTCCTGGAACTCTTTCACCCAATCATCATCGGCATAGCCTTGCCAGGCCATTACCCGCAATTCCTTCGCCGCGAGCGCGCTGGTTGCTCTCAACACGGCCGGCGCGGCAAGCGCCAGTCCGAGCGCTGTGCGCCTGTTCAATCGTAAAGTCATCTCCGTCTCCTCCACTTTCGCTTTTCTGTTACGTCCTCAAACCCATCCGCCGTCGACGATATAGTTCTGCGAAGTACACATGCGACTGTCATCGGCGGCAAGGAACAAGACCATTCTGGCAATATCCGGCGCATAGAGCTTATCGGAGAGGCACTGGCGCTCGGCAATCTGGCGCTCGCCGGCCTCATTCAGCCAGAGCTTGACCTGGCGCTCGGTCATGACCCAGCCGGGCAATACGCAATTGACCCTGATTTTCTCCGGCCCAAGTTCGCGCGCGAGCGCCCGCGTCAATCCGCCGATCGCCGCCTTGGCGGTGACATAGGCAGGGCAGTCGGGATCGCCGACCAGCCAGGTGATCGAGCCGAAATTGATGATCGAGCCGCCACCCGCATCGCGCATCTGCGGGCGCACCGCCTGGGCGGCAAAGAACTGATGCCGCAGGTTCACTTGCATGCGGTCGTCCCAATAGGCAACCGAGACGCTCTCCGTCGTATGGCGATCGTCGTTTCCGGCATTGTTCACCAGGACGCGCACCGGACCGTGACGCGCGCCGGCTTCGGCTATTGCGCGCCGCAATGCGTCGATGTCGCGCAGATCGCAGGGAATGTAGTGAGGCGGCTCCGAACCTTCGGCCCCAAGGCGTTGGACCAGCGCTGCCGATACGTCAGCCGCAATGTCGACAAAACAGACCTTGGCCCCTTGCCGGCTAAAATGCTCGACCAGGCTTTCGCCAATACCGCTGCCGCCGCCGGTGATGAACACGCTGCGGCCCTTGAGGCTCGGGTAGATGGCGGGCTGGTCGATAGCGCCCTGCATGGATCGCCTATCTGGAGAAGGGAGCCGGATTTCAGGCCCCCTTCAGGCGCCTGTCAATAGCAGGGCGCCAGCTCGCGCGCTGGTTGTCCGTTGACTTCAGAAGGTGGGAGAATAGGGTTGTCCGCGCCGGAGGAGGCCTTGTGACATGAACATCGAAGTCAAGAACAGCAATTACCGCAATGACTCCATCCTGCTCGGATTCAGCGATCTGAAGAGGCTGAAAACCGAACGCCCTCTCGTATTCGAACGCGGCAAAGGCATCTTCATCTATGACGAGAACGGCAAGGATTATATCGAGTCGGTCTCCTGCTTCTATTGCGTGTCGCTCGGCTTCAGCGAGGAACGCCTGGTCGATGCCGCCACCCGGCAGTTTAAGGCCCTGCCGATGTATTCATCCGCAATCCACCGCACGGTGCCGGTTGTGATGGAATTGACCGAGCGGCTTGCGGCCCTCTCTCCGGTCAAGAATCCGCGCATTTACTTCTCGACCACCGGCTCCGAGGCGAACGACCATCTGATGAAGTTCATGTGGTACGGCAACGGTTTTGCCGGCGAGCCGGAACGCCGCAAGATGATCTCGCGCCGCGCGAGTTATCACGGTTCGACGATCGCCACGGCAGCGCTTGGCGGCTCGCAGGAACTTCATGAAAGCTTCGGTATCCCGATGGGCTTCTCGTTGCAGGTCAGTCATCCGAGTTGGCCGAATGCGGCCTTGCCCGGCGAAGACGAAGAAGGCTTCACCGACCGCCTCGCAGAAGAGCTGGAACAGACCATCCTGGCGGCTGGCCCCGAAACCATCGGCGCAATGATCGCCGAACCGGTATCCGTGTCGTCCGGCATGTTCCCCCCGCCGGCGAGTTATTTTCCGAAGATCACCAAGATCCTGCGCAAATACGGCATCCAATTGTTCATCGATGAAGTCGTGACCGGCTTTGGCCGTTCCGGCCGCATGTGGGCGACGGAGGGCATGGGGCTTGAACCCGATTGCATGACCTGCGCCAAGGGCATCACGGGCGCCTATATGCCGATTGCGGGCATCATCATGGGCGAGGAATTCAACCGCCGGCTCGACCTTGGCAACGAGGCGAAGGGATGGTTCGCCCATGGCGCCACCCATCATGCGCATGTGGTTTCAGCCGCGGTGGCGCTTGAAGTTCTCAATATCTTCGATGAGCGCGACGTGCTCGGCCATGTCCGGCGGATGATGCCGCATTGGAACCGGATGCTCGACAGCCTGCTCACCCATCCCCTCGTGGTCGGCAATCGCAAATGGGGCCTCGCCGGCGCAATCGAAGTCGCCTATCCGGGCGAAGGAAGAGCCGGCGCGGCCGGCAGCCTCAAGGTCGGCGGCGTCACCAAGGACGTCTACGAGGCAGGCCTTGCCGAGGGCGTGATCGTGAGGCCGTTGGCCGGCTGCTTTGTAATGGCCCCGCCGCTCATCATCACCGAAGCAGAAATCACCGAACTGGGCCGCCGGTTGCGCGCCGCTCTCGACCGCGTTTTGAACAGCCAGCGATCCTAGCCTGATAGCCGCATGGCGAGCCCGACGGCGAGCGCCTGGGCAAGGCACAGCGATGAGGCGAGCGAGCGGAAGCCCTGGACTTCCGCTTCCTTTACTTCGAAGACCACATCGGCATGGCGGGCGAGCGGACTGACGACACTATCGGTGATGGCGATGACCTTCGCTTCGCGTTGGTGTGCTGCCTCGGCGATCATGAGCGTGTCCGGCGAATAGGTCGCAAAGCTTACCGCGATGAGGCAATCGCCGGGGCGGATCGATTGCCCCTCCTCCGCCAGCATCCCGGCAAGGCTCGAGAGAATATGGGCCGGTTTGCCGGCATGCGCGCAGGCATAGGCAAGATAGGAGACCACCGGGAACGACCGCCGCTGCCCGATCAGATGCAGCCGGTCGGCGGCGACCATCGCATCCACCGCCGTCTCGAGCGTCTCTCCGGAAATCGACTCCGGAAGATGGTCGAGCGCCACGGTCGTGGCGGATGCGAAATGGTGCAACAGCTCATGCAGGCTCTTGTCCTTGGGCTCTGAACCCAAGGCGAGCCGCCGGACCCGCTCGGCATAGCTTGGCGAGCGGTCGAGCAAGGGCGACTGGAACAGGCGCTGCAATTCGCGAAAACCGGAAAAGCCGAGCGTCTGGGCAAAGCGGATCATCGCCGAAGGCGGCACGCCGACGCGCTTGGCATTGTCGGCGACCGTATCGATCGCGATGTAATTGGGATGTTCGAGGACGAAGCGTGAAATCTGCTGCAGACGCGGCGGCAGGTCGTCATAGGTGTCGGCTATCCGCTGCCGAACCTGTGCCAGCGGATCGGACGCCTCTTCCACTGCCGCCGGCTCCGATGTCATGCTGGACAGGATATTCCAGAAGAAGGAGAATTTGGAAGAGCTATTCCATTCCCGCGAGATAGATTCCGACTGTCGCCGAGCGTCCCTCGCTGTCGATCACGGTCAGCCGCGAATAGCCGGTCCCTTCCGGCATCCACGCGATTTGCCGCTGCCGGGCTGCGGCACCGACCGGCCGGCCATCGACCAGCCAATTGAACGGCGCCGTTCCACCTTGCAGCTTCAGCACCACCGGCCGCAAATCGCCGGCAGCACTTTTGCCGCGCGCGACCGAAGCACCATCCGGTGGGAAGACGATGGCCGGCGGCGCGGTCACCGTCTTGCGCGGCCCACTCGGCCGGTCGAAGCGCTGCAACGGCTTGGGAACAGCGCTCGCAACGCGGAAATCCTTCGGCGCGACAAGCCTGGTGGGCACAGGAGCAACGGCATCGAATGTCTCGAACAGGATCGGCGCCGCCGCCTTGCGCCCCGTGAGATCGGGCACCGCTGTGCCGTCAGCCCGGCCGACCCAGACGCCGATCACCAAGCGTCCGTCAAAGCCGACAGCCCAAGCATCGCGATAGCCGTAAGACGTGCCCGTCTTATAGGCGATGCCGCGCTCCTTCATGCCATCGGGCGGTTGCGTACCGGAGAGAATATCGGCCACCTGCCAGCTTGCTGCAGGGCCAAACAGAGCGTTTGAAGGCGCCTGCTCGCGCGCTTCACCGCCAAGCGACATGGCCTCGCGCAACTGCGCTGGCGTGCCGCCGCGCGGCAGGGCGGTATAGAGCGTCACCAATTCTTCCAAGGTGACGCCTAACCCGCCCAAGGCGATCGCCAATGTCGGATTGGCATCGCGCGGCAAATGCGGGCTCACACCGGCATTGCGGAACAACGACACGAGCCGCAACGGACCCGCCGCGTCGAGAAGCTTCACTGCCGGAATATTAAGCGAAAGCTGCAGCGCTTCGCGCAACGTGACGGTGCCGCGAAAATCCTCGGTGAAATTTTTGGGCCGGTAACCGCCGAAATCTTCCGGCCGGTCCTCGATCAAGGTACGCGCTTCGGCGATGCCATTATCGAAGGCGAGCGCGTAGATGAACGGCTTGAGCGTCGAGCCTGGCGAGCGAATGGCGCGCGTCATGTCGATCCAGCCTTTGCGGCCTTCATCGAACAGCGCCGCCGAACCGACGCGGGCGAGGATTTCGCCGCTGCGATGATCGGCGATCAGGATTGCAACCGACAATTGCGGCCCGAGCGCCTTGGCGTGCCGAAGTGCTATCTTTTCTGCCGCCTCCTGCATGTTGCGATCGATCGTTAGGCGCGTTTCACCACTGTTTTTGGCTTCAAAACTCGCATGCGCCGCAAACACCGGCAGGTTGAGACGCGCCGTCGGCATCGCCTGCGCCATGGCCAGTTCGGCATCGGGCGCGGTGACGACACCGGCCGTCTTCATGCGCGCCAAAACGCGGCTGCGGGCATCCGAAATCTGCGTATTATTGCGATCCGGCCGCCGGCTCTCCGGCGATTGCGGAAGCGCCACGAGGAGTGCCGCTTCGGCGACGCTGAGCTCGCGCGGTTCCTTGCCGAAATAGGCAAGCGATGCCGCACGCACGCCTTCGAGATTGCCGCCATAAGGCGCAAGTGTCAGATACCAGGCGAGAATTTCGTCCTTGGAGTAGCGCCATTCGAGCTGAACGGCGCGCGCCATCTGCCGAAGCTTGGCAGCGACGGAACGATCCTCGCGCGGTTCGAGAAGACGCGCCAATTGCATGGAAAGCGTCGACCCGCCCGATACAATTCTGCCAGTGGTTACAAGCTGATAGGCTGCACGCACCAAGGCCAATGGATCAATGCCGGGGTGATAGCGGAACCGGCGATCCTCGTAAGCCACTGTCATTTCTATGAAAAGCGGATCAATGTCGGCGATCCGCGCCGGCAGGCGCCATTGGCCCCCGGGCACCGTGAAGGCGCGCAGAAGCGCGCCATTGCGGTCGCTGACTGTCGCTGAAACGGGCAATGCGCGAGGATCGGGAGGCGGGAAAAACCGGTCCAGAACGACAGCAAAAAGGGCGAAAAACACCCCCAGAATCGCACCAAATATCGCTGTTTTGCGCACGTTTAACGATCGATCAGGATTGAGCCCGATTTTTGTCCGTCAGTGGATTTCAGGCTCCGGGACCCGCGCCGAGCCCTCGAGAAAATCATAGTCGCAGCCGCGATTGGCCTGCGAAACCGAGCGGCTGTGGAGCAATCCGTAGCCCCGCACATAATGCGGCTCAGGCGGCACCCAGGCGGCTCGCCGCCGCGCCAGAACCTCTGGATCGACATCGAGATCGATGCGCCGGCCCGGCACGTCAAGGGTGATGAGATCGCCGTCTTCAACCAAGGCGAGTGGCCCGCCGATGAAGGATTCAGGCGCCACGTGAAGGACGCAGGCGCCATAGCTCGTCCCGCTCATGCGGGCGTCGGAAATCCGCACCATGTCGCGAACACCTTGGGCGAGAAGCTTCTTGGGGATCGGCAATTGCCCCCATTCCGGCATACCGGGTCCGCCGATCGGACCCGCATGTTTCAGCACCAGAACGCTGTCGGCAGTCACTGGCAGGTCGGGATCGTCGATCCGCGCCGCCATGTCGTTGTAATCGGCAAAGACTACCGCCGGCCCGGTGTGGTTGAGAAGCCGCGGCTCCATGGCCGAATGCTTGATGACCGCACCATCCGGCGCAAGATTTCCCGTCAAAACGGCCAATCCGCCATCCGGCTTGAAGGGATTTTCGAGCGTGCGGATGACATCGTCATTGTAGCTCTGGGCGTCGGAAATGACCTGCCCGAGACTGTGGCCGGAGACCGTTTTGCACGCGAGATGAAGATAGCCTGAAAGCCGCGCCAAAAGCGCCGGCAGGCCGCCGGCATAGAAGAAATCCTCCATCAGGAAGGCGCCCGAAGGACGGATATTGGCGATCAAGGGCGTCTTGCGCGAGATTTCATCAAAGCGTTCGAGATTGAGATCGACGCCGGCGCGGCCGGCCATGGCGATCAGATGAACGATGGAATTGGTCGAACCGCCAAGCGCCACGGCGGTCGTGACGCCATTGTCGAAAGCTTCGGCTGTGAGAATGTCGCGCGGTTTCACATCCTGCCAGACCAGATCGACGATGCGCCGGCCGGAGGCCGCGGCAAGGCGCGAATGGGCGCTGTCCGAGGCAGGAATGCTCGACCCGCCAGGAAGGATGAGACCCATGGCTTCGATGACCGCAGCCATGGTCGATGCGGTTCCCATGGTCATGCATGTGCCGAATGAGCGCGCAATGCCGTCTTCGACTTCCCCCCACTCGCGCTCATTGATCGTGCCGGCGCGCAACTCTGCCCAATATTTCCACACATCGCTGCCGCTGCCTAAAGTCTTGCCATGCCAATTGCCGCGCAGCATTGGCCCGGCGGGCATGAAGATCGTCGGCAGATTCATCGACGTGGCGCCCATGATCATCGCAGGTACGGTCTTGTCGCAGCCGCCAAGCAACACCGCGCCATCGACCGGATTGGAGCGGAGCAGCTCCTCGACCTCCATGGCGAGAAAATTGCGATAGAGCATGGTCGTCGGCTTCATATAGGTCTCGCCGAGCGACATGGCGGGAAGCTCGACGGGGAAGCCACCGGCTTGAAGCACGCCGCGTTTCACTTCCTCCGCACGCAACCGCAGATGCGCGTGGCAGGGATTGAGATCGCTCCAGGTATTGACGACGGCGATGACCGGCTTGCCGCCGATATCATCATTGGTGATCCCGATTTGCTTTGCGCGCGAGCGATGTCCGAATGAGCGCATATCCTTGACGCCGAACCAGCGATGGCTTCGCAACTCTTCCGGTTTTTTGAGGCTCATGGCGCCGGCTCCTTGCGGCTGTAATGGATGCTACAGAACGGACCACCTTGATACTTGCGCGAAATCGGATCGTCGGGCTCGGGCCGTGCCAGGCTCTTCGCGAAATCTTCCGCATTGTCGTGGCGCGTAATCCCGAGGTCGGCATCTTCGCTCTTCCACCAGGAGCGGTCATTATTCGAGACACCCCAGATCACACGGCAGCCGAGTGACGGCGCTTTGAGCCCTGCTTCGAGCATTTGGGTTAGATCGTCGAAGCTGAGCCAGGTCGATAGATGGCGCGGCTCGAGCGGTTTCTCGATCGATGTTCCGATGCGCAGTGACAGGCTCTCGACACCGTGCTTGTACCAGTACATTTTGCCCAGCAGTTCGCCGTAAGCCTTCGACAAGCCGTAAAACCCGTCGGGACGCATTTCGCAATCGACATCGAGCGTTTCGCCGCGTTCGTGAAAACCAATCGTGTGATTGGAACTTGCAAAGATGACCCGCGATTCAGCGGCACGCGCCAGTTCGAATATGTGATGAATGCCGCGGATATTTGCAGCAAGGATGTCTTCGAAGGCCTGCTCGGTCGAAACCGCGCCGAAATGCAGGATGCCCGAAACCTGCGGCGCAAGCGCCAAGACGCCGGCCCGGTCATTGAGATCGAGCATACGGAATTCGGCATTCTGCGGAAGCGCATCGGGATAGATCGCAATATCGGAAAGAAGCAGCGCATGGCCGCGCGCCGCAAGCCGCGGAGCGATGGCACGGCCGAGCGCGCCAGAGGCGCCGGTAAAGAGTATCTTTTTCTGCATTAGTCCTGGTCCGCAAAGCGCGCGACAGGCACGCCGACAACGCCAAGATCGAGCGAAAGCAAACGGCCGGCCTCAGGGTGACCCGCCAGTCTTGGGTCGGCGAGATTCTCGCTAAGGCTCGTCACATAGGCTGTGCGCATATCCTTGCCTGCGAAGGCCAGCATGGTCGGCGCCGGAACCGGGGTTTCGATCTTCTTGAGAAGCTTGCCGTCGCGATCGAAGCGGTTAATGCACCCGGCGGAGACACCGCAGCTCCAATAAGTGTCTTCGACGTCGCAGGCCCCACCATCGGGCCTGCCTTCTTCATTAGTAAGCGTTCGGATGCGCGTGCGCCCACCGATCTCGCCGGTCGCCGGGTCGAAATTCCAGCGATCGATCCACGGACCGCGCGAATCCGAATGGAACATGGTGCGGCCGTCTCCGGTCCAGGCGATGCCGTTCGAAACTTTGAGCCCTTCGATCTTGCGCTCGGCGCGCCCATCCGCTGTCACGCGATAAAGCGAGCCGATTTCCTCCTTCACTGGGCGATCATCCATGCTGCCGACCCAGAAGGCGCCATCCGGCCCGACCTTGCCGTCATTGAGGCGAAGCTTGGGAAACTCGGTTTCGAGTTGGGCGAGCACGGTCGCATGTTCGGTCTGCGGATCGAACAGCAACACATTGCCGGCGACCGCCACAACCAGACGACCGCTTTCCGCCAATCCCATGCTACCCACCGGCCCATTGAAATGCCAATGCCGGTGCCGGCCAGATGCGAGTTCCAGCACATGGACATTTCCGGCCGGAATATCGACCCAATAAAGCGCATCCTGGCGCTCATCCCAGACCGGCGATTCACCAAGCCTGAAATGCTCGTCCAGCAACCATTTGACCACGTCACACTCCCATCATCGCCAGGCGACATTCTGAAGCTGTAAGCTTATAAGTGAAAGCCGGCTTGGGGAGGAGACAAATGAAGACGCGCTGTCACGCGCATGAAATGTCCATGGCAGCCTTGAGCCCGCCATCCGGCTGCATCGTCATGCCAGCGGAAGCTGGCATCCCCTGACGCGGTGCCGCTAGCGGAAATGATTCAGGGGACCCCAGCTTTCGCTGGGGTGACGGGATGGGTTAGCGTGCAGCATGGCCCGATCGCCTTGCGTCTACATAATGACCGACAAGCGACACGGCACGCTCTATGCCGGCGTGAGCGCCGATCTGTCGCGGCGATCATGGGAGCACCGCGAAGGCCTCTACCCAGGTTTCACCAAGCGTTACGGGCTGAAATTGCTCATCTGGTACGAGTATCACGATCGCATGGAAGGAGCGATCGCGCGCGAGAAACAGATCAAATCATGGAAACGTGCCTGGAAGATTGAGCTGATCGAAAAGCTCAATCCGACCTGGCGTGATCTCTATGAGGAATTGAACCAGTAGCCGCCTTGCCAGCGAAAGCTATGTGACCGTTGAACCGCATTCCTTCCGACCCCGTCATGCCAGCGAAAGCTGGCATCCCCTGACGTGGTGCCGCTGGCGGAGATGATTCAGGGGGCCCCAGCTCTCGCTGGGGTGACGGCAATGTTGTTTGGTGAAAGCAAATAACACCTTGCGCGGTGCGCCGCTTCAGGCGCGTTCCACTCCGGCATTTCATGCGCGCAAGGCTCGATGCGCTTGTTGCAACGACCGGCATAAGGGCAACCCCGCGATACGATGTCATCGCTGTCGCGCGCCAATGCCGCACGATCGATCCTGTGATGCGTGTCAGGCTCGAGCACCGCAGCGATGAGCGCTTGCGTATAGGGATGAAGCGGCGCGCCGCACACCTGATGCGACGGCCCCAACTCGACCAGGCGCCCGCGATAGAGAACCGCGATGCGATGCGCCAATGCTTGGACGACGGCAAGGTCATGCGAGACGAGAATGCAGGCAACATGCCGCTTGCTGCTCAACTCGCGCAGCAAGCGCAGCACCGAGGCTTGCACCGAAACATCGAGCGCCGACGTCACCTCATCACAGAGTATGACGTCCGGTTCAGCGGCAAAGGCCCGCGCAATCGCCACGCGCTGGCGCTCGCCGCCCGATAATTGCCCGGGATAGCGGCCAAGATAGCTCTCATCGAGCCTGACATCGCGCAATAGCGTAGCAGCCCGTTCCCTCACCTCGGCACGCGATGATTTGAAATAGAGCCGCAAGGGCTGGGCAAGGATTTCTTCGATCGTCTGGCGCGGATTAAGCGAGGCATCCGGGTTCTGGAAGACGAGCTGAATAGCCCGCAATGTCGAGGATGATCTTTCATCGACCGGCACGGCGAGGTCGATCTTGTCTTCGAATTCGATCCGCCCGCGCGCCAACGGCCAGAGACCCGCAAGCACCTTGAGGATGGTCGACTTGCCGCTTCCCGATTCACCGACCAATCCCAATACTTCGCCCTTGCGCAATTCGAGCGTGATGCCCTCAACCGTCATCGGCACGTTGCGTGCGGGCAAGAACCGGTCGAACAGGCCGGGACGGCGATAGGTCACCGATACCGACTCAAGGTCGAGCAACGCCTTGTCGCCGATAATTTTAGGCGGCCCATCATCATGAGTCACAGCAATCGCGAGCGCGCCGGTCTCCGGATAAAAGCAGGCGACATGGCCGGCCATCACCTCGCGCAGTTCCGGGGCAGCGGCGAGGCATTGCGATTGCGCCTTCGAGCAGCGCGGCGCGAAGCGGCAGCCGGGCAGTTTCTGACCCGGCGCCGGCGGTCTTCCCGGGATCGATTGCGGGATCGTCGCGCTGTCGAGCCGCGGGATCGAACCCAAGAGTGCGCGGGCATAAGGATGCGCCGGCTGCGCCAGGAGATCGGAGGTGGCGCGCTCTTCGACGATCCGGCCGGCATACATGACAACCATGCGTGCGCTCAATCGCGCGATGACGCCGAGGTCATGGCTGACGCAGACCATTGCCATGCCGGTTGCATCGCGCAATTCAATCAGGAGATCGAGAATGCCGAGCTGTGTCGTGACATCGAGGCCGGTTGTCGGTTCATCGAGGAGGAGGAGTTCGGGCTCGCCCGCAAGCGCCATCGCGACGGCAACGCGCTGCAACTGGCCGCCCGACAATTCATGCGGATAGCGGCGCACCATGAGATCAGGAGTCGGCAGGCGTACGCGCCGCAGGAGATCGATAACGCGCTTGCTGCGCTCGGTTGCGTTGAGTTTGGTGTGAAGCCGCAAGGCCTCGCCGATCTGCGCGCCGATGCGCGATGTCGGCGTCAAGGCCGTGCCGGCATTCTGCGGCACCAGCGCCATGCGGCCGCCGCGAATATGAGACAGCGCCGCATCATCGCGATTGAGAAGCTCGGTGTCCTCGAACCGGCAATGACCGCCGGCATGGAAAAGACCGGGCTTGATGATGCCCATCATGGCAAGCAGCAAGGTGCTTTTCCCGCAGCCGGACTCGCCTGCAATGCCGAGCGTCTCGCCTTTCGCAAGCGAGAGCGAGACATGATCGACGATCGGCGCCGGGCCTGTTGCAAGCGGCATGGCGATCGTGAGATCGGAGACTTCGAGGAGCGGCAGTCGTTTGCTCACGGCACCGGCGACCTTTGCACACGATCGACGCCCAGGACCTTGGCCAGCGAATCGACCGCGAGATTGATGCCGATGATGAGGCTGCTGAGCGCCAGCATCGGCCACACCGCCGTCCAGGGAGCGGCTGCCATGACGCCGCGCGCATCCGAGATCATCAAGCCCCAATCGGGCGCTGGCGGCGCGACTCCCATACCGAGAAAGGAGAGCGAGCTGACGGCAAGGATGATCCACGACCATTGCATGGCGCCCTGCACGGCGAGACTGTCGCGCACATTGGGGAGCAGTTCTTTCAGGATGATGGTCCGGCGCGTTTCGCCGCGCGCCTTCGCCGCGAGAACGAAATCGCGGGTGACGAAATCGAGTGCGGCACTGCGTGCGAGATAGATGACGGAAAGCCCATAGGAGAAACCGAGCACCGGGATCAGCGCTGTCGTGCCGGTACCAAGGGCTGCGACGAAAATCATGACGATCAGGATCCACGGGATCGACATCAAGGCATCGGTGCAGCGCATGACGATTTCATCGAGGCGGCCGCCGACCAGAGCGACGACGATGCCGAGAATGGCACCCCAGATCATTGCAACGATCGTCGCGGCCGTGCTGATCAGCATCGCCTCGCGCCCGCCGAGCAATGTGCGGGCGAAGACGTCGCGGCCGAGACGGTCGGTTCCGAACCAATGTGCGGCCGACGGCGCTTGCAGGATCGCATCGACATCCTGCTGCGCATAATCATAGGGCGCGATCGCCGGGCCGATGATGGCGATAAGGATATGGAAGAGCACGATGCCGAGCCCGATCGCCCCCGAGGGCCGCGAGACGAGATTGCGCATGAGGGCGACGCCGCTCATGCCCGGTGCGTGCGCAGGCGCGGATTGAGGAACAGCGCCAGGAGGTCGGCGCCAAGATTGGTGAGGATGTAGATCGCGCCGAGGAGCAGCGCGATCGCCTGCACCAAGGGCAGGTCGCGGTCGGAGACGGCATCGACGGCCAATCGGCCGAGTCCAGGGTAATTGAACACGCTTTCGACGATGACCACGCCGCCGAGCAACCAGGCGACGGTGAGCCCGATGACGCTGATCGCCGGCAATAGCGAATTGGGCAAGACATGGCGCAAGACGATCTGGCGGAAGGGCACGCCTTTCAATCGCGCCATCAGCACGAAATCGCTGCCCATGACGTCGATCACCGACGAGCGCACCATGCGCAGGATGTGCGCGGTGAGGATCAGGCTCAATGTGGCAACCGGCAGCACGGTGCTTGCCAGAAGCTGCATGATCGGCGCCTTGTAGCCCGCCGTCACGACCCCCGCCGTCCAGCCGAGCGTCACCGAAAAGACCAGGATCAGGATTGTCGCGGAAACGAATTCGGGGATTGTCATCGCAAAGATCGCCGTTGCCGACACTGCAAGGTCGAAGGGCCGATCGCGATAGAGCCCGCACAGAAAGCCTAGGAAAATCGCAATCGGAATGCCGACGATGGCCGCGGCGGCGGCGAGAACGACGGTGTTGCGCAAGCGCCAGCCGACGATCTCGGTGATTGGCTTTTCGCGCTGCATGGAGGTTCCGAGATCGCCGGTGAGGACGCCCCCCGCCCATTCCAAGAAGCGTTCCGGCGCCGGCCGGTTGAGCCCCATCCGCTCGCGGCAGTTCTCGAGCGCCGCACCCTTGCCTTCGCGGCCGAGAAAGGCCGTGCAGGCATCGCCCGGCATGAGTTCGAGGCAGGCGAACACCATGACCGCAATGAAGACCAGCGTGAAGAGCGCCGATCCGATACGCTGGATGATCAGCCGCAGCACGGCCTGCTGCGCCTATTCAGCCTTGTCGACGAGATTCCAGCGGATGTAGTCCTCGGCCAAGGGTTTGATGCCGGTGATCTTGTTGGTCATCACGCGTGTGCCGTTCTGGAGATAGGGGATGAAAGTCCCTCCCTCCTCGAAGAGCAGCTTCTGCGCATCGCCATAGGCTTTCTTCGCTTCGTTGAAATCAAGCGAACTCCGCGCCTTGTCGAGCGCCGCATCAAAATTCTTGTTGCTGAAATAGCTTTCGTTCCACGAACTGCCGGTACGATAGGCTTCGTTCAGGATCTGGTCGGCGGGACGTTCGCTCCACGACGTCACCGAAGCCGGCTTCTTCATCCACACATCGTCCCAATAGCCATCCGACGGAGCGAGATCAACCTTGGCGCGGATACCGGCCTTGGCGACCTGTTGCTGGTAGATCTCGGCGAATTGCACCATTCCGGGTTCGAGATCAGCCGTGCTCACCTCGATATCGATGCCATCGGGAAACCCCGCCTCGGCAAGGAGCTTCTTCGCCAATTCGATATCCTGCGGGCAAGAAATATCGGCATGATAGGGATCGCTCGACTTCACAGGCACGTCGCAGGTGACGCTGGCATTGCCTTCGCCCACCATCAGCTTGATGATTTCGTCGCGATTGACGGCAACGCGAATGGCCTTGCGTACCTTAGGATCCGTAAAGGGCGCGGTATCGGTGCGAAATGCGATGCCGTACCAGTCGCCAGCCGGGAAGCTTTGCACGACGAAATTCGGATTGGATTTGTAGGCAGGTTCCTGGTCGCGCGTCACCGAGCCGATATCAAGCTGGCCTGCGAGCATGGCCTGGTTCCTCGCTTCGCTGTCGGGAATGGCCGTGAATTCGACGCGATCGAGCTTTGGCGCGCCTTCCCAGTAGTCTTTATTGGCGATAAGCACTGTCTTGCCTTCAGGGTCGTAGCTTTCAAGCTTGAACGGCCCGGTGCCGATGCCGAGCTTGTCATTCGTTGGGCCTGCGCCTTCCGGCAGCATGCGCACGCGATAGTCAAGCAGCAGCACGGGAAGCCCTGCATGCGGCGAGGAAAGCACGATCTTCGCCGTCAACGGATCGACCACTTCGACATGGTCGATCATGCCCAGCACGGAAGCCACGGGAGATTCCAATGCCGGATCCTTGATCCGCTCGAGCGTGAATTTGACATCCTTCGCATCGAAGTCGCTGCCGTCGTGGAATTTGACGCCGGGCTGCAACTTGATCGTCCACTCCGTTGCATCGGCATTGGGCGTCCAGCTCACCGCAAGTTCGGGCACCGGCGAACCATTGTCATCCTGCCGAACAAGGCGGCTATAGATCATGTCGTTGACCTCGTAGAAACGATTGGGGGAGATCGGATCGATGCTCTCCTTGCCGCCATAGCTCAGGTCATTGGCGCGAAAGAGCACCTTCTCGGCATATGCATATCCTGCCCCTGCCGTCGACAGCATCAATGCCAAAGCGATCGCGCCAAGCCGTCCTGCGATTGTCATGAGATCCCCTGTATAGACTTTGGGCGGGATCTGGCGCCCGCCCTTGTGTTTGCCCTAATAAGTGACGTACCCAAGTGACTTACCCAAGCTAACAACTTGATGACGGACTGGCAAATCGCCGCAACAGGCGAAGGGGAGAGACCTGCGTGTTGATCGTGACCTACAATATCCAATGGGGCATGGGGCAGGATGGGATTGTCGATCTTGCGCGCATCGCTCGCACTGTCGGCGACGCCGATATCATCTGCCTGCAGGAAGTCGAGCGCGATTGGCGCAAAGGTCCGGATGCGGAAGAAGTGCAGCGGCTTTGCGAATTACTGCCGCGCCATTTCTGCGCCTTTGCACCGGCAGTCGATCTCGATAACAGCCGCGTCGAAACCGATGGGCGGGTGCATAATGGCCGACGCCAGTATGGCAACCTTACATTGTCCCGCTGGCCGATCATGTCCATACGCATATTCCCGCTCACCAAATATCCCGTCTATGGCCATGTCAACGACGCTTCGGTTCTTCTGGAGACCGTCGTTCAACATGAGAGTGCGCCGTTCCGCGTCTACAACACACACCTCAATTATCTCTCCGCGCGGCAAAGATTGATCCAGGCTAAGGAAGTACTCGCCGTAATCGCGGACGCGCCCCGCCAAGGCGGATTGGTGACGGGGCCTGGAGCCGCCGACGACCAATTCGGTGCCGACTGGATGGTGCTGCATCGCCACGAGATTCCTGGCATGCCGCGCCCCGCCTTGCTGATGGGCGATTTCAACATGCGCACCAATTCGGCCGAATATGATGTATTGGCGGGCCTGCCCGATTCCTTTTACGGCCGCCTTCACGAGGATGATCTTTTTGCGGACGCCCTTACCCTCGCCGGACTTCCCGAGACGGAAGGCGTGACGCATCCAGAAGCCGATCGGACCGGCCTCAGACGGATCGACCACATCTTCATGACGAATGACTTCATCCCGCATTTCAAACGCGCCTGGATCGATAATGAAGCCGATGGCTCGGACCACCAGCCGGTGTGGCTTGAACTTAATTATTGAGGGAGAGCACCCTCACTCCTGGCCGCGCTGATCACCGGTGCGGCCGATCGCGATGAGATCGCCGGGGAGCACGGGGCGCTCCGGCAAGACGACCTCGATCGTCCGCTCCTCGCCGTCGCGCCAGACCTTGACGGTTAGCTTGTCGCCCACCTTGAGCGAGCGCACCACGCCCAGAACATCGTCGATCGTCTCGAGCTTCTGTCCGTTCACGCTGGTGATGATGTCGCCACCGGCCAGATACTCCTCACTGCCGATCGTCATTGGCAGCAAGCCGCCATGCAGACCGCTTTTTTCTGCGGGACTCCCCGGTTCGATCGTCTCAACCATGAGCCCCGCCGGCATTTCGAAGAAAGCGATGAAGAGATCGGGGACGATCTTGCCGTTGATGCCGTGCCACGGCCGCACCACATGACCTTTGCTGATCAATTGCGGCACGATGTCGGAAAGGGCGGAGGAAGGAATGGCGAAGGCCACGTTGTCGGCTTTCTGGCCGCTCAATGTCATCATGCCGATGACCCGACCGCATAGATCGACCAAGGGGCCGCCGGAATTCCCGGGATTGACTGCCGCATCGGTCTGGATCAGCGGCGTCAGCCAGCTCATGGTTGTAACCGGGACTTTCCTGTTAAGGCCGGAAATGATCCCGCGGCTCGCGCTCTTCTCCAGTTCGAAGGGATAGCCGACGGTCAGAACCTCCTGACCGATCTCCAAATTCTGCGACTCCCCGAAAGCGGCTGCCGGCCATTTCACTTCTTCTTCGCCATCGCTGACCTTGATGACCGCGATGTCGGACAGCGGATCGGCACCCACGATTACCGCGGGATAGGCACCTTCCCCGTCCGCCGACACGAGAAGCTGCTTCGCGCCATAGACCACATGCGCATTGGTGACGATGTTGCCTTTGTCGTCGAAGACAATGCCGGCGCCCGTCTCCATCTGGACGCGGTCCTTGATGTCGAAGGATTCGATCGACACCGAGAATATCCGTACCACCGATGGCGCAATGATACGGAAGGCCTCGGCGGCCGAGTTCTTCTCGCAAGCTGGCGCCGCGTTCGCTGCGGGATTGAGCCACAGGCCGGCCATCAGCGAGAATACGGCGAGGAAAAATCGACGATGAACAGAAAGGGCGACTGTGAGGTGCATGGCACAAAGCTTCCCAGGAAGGCAAAGCCCTACTATGCCACCTTACACAAGCCTTTGATGCATATCAAAAAACCGCCAAGCTAAGGCTTGGCGGTCATTGACGCTTAATGACGACGGCCTACTGCCGCGGGCCGACCACCTCGACCATACCCGATGCGGTTCGGGCATTGAGATAGGGCCGGTACATGTCCTCCACCATCGCCGGCGGCAATGTGAAATTGCCGGGCGTCACGGCTCGCACCACATAGGCGAGCGTGATGTCGGCATTGTCGCCCGAATCGCGGGTGAAGGAAGCAACGAAGCGGTCGTCACGGAACTCAAGATGCGCGTAATTGCTGGTCTCCGGCAGCCAACTGAAATTGGCAAGATCAGCGCTCGCAACAAGGGCCGGGTTGTCGATTTCAAAACCTGCCGGCAATAGATCGGCGATCAGGATTTTCGCGGGCCAGGCATTGGCCTGCTTCACCTTGAGCACCACGACGATGCGCTCGCCCTGCGCGATCCCATCGCTCGGAAGCGCCTCGCCTGCAAGCGAGTAATAATTCCGCTCAATCGAGAAGCCATCGCCACCCGCGGGCTTTGAGACCACGGGAACGCCGCCATAGCTCAGGATCGCATCGACCGGATGATCGGAACGGTTGGTAATCTTCACCGGGCCGGCCGATAATTGTTTGGCACCGAGGCGCCGGACGAAATCGCCGGAGACGGACTGACCGTCGACCTCAAGCTCCGGCGACTGGGCGCCGGCCGCAAGTGCGCGGGCGGCAAGCAGCATCCAGGAATTCTCCTGCGTGCTGGTATAACGCTGACGCGCCTGATCGCGCGCCACAATCTGGGTAAGCGCCGGGATGAACGGGGCGCTTGGATCGCTCTCAACCGCGAGTGTCAGAAGCGCCGCGCCGTCGCGAAGGCGCGAGCCGTAATCGAGCCTGGCATAGTCTTCCTGCGACTGCTTCGACAAGGTCATGAACGCCGCGTTGAGAACACGCACGGCTCTTTCGCGATCGCCATAGAGGGCGAGCGCGGCGCCAATCTGCGCCTTGGCCAATGGCGTTGTGAAACTGTCGAGTTTGCTCTCGGCGTAGTAGCGAAGATCGCCGACAGAAGCCCGCTTGTTTCGTGCCAGCACATAAAGCGCATAGGCCACGTCATAGCCGCCATTGCTGAAGTTCTGCTGGTAGGAGAGAACGTTTTGCAGATTGGCGAGCGCCTGATCGAAGGGCAGATCCGGCACGTCATAGCCCTGTTCGCGCGCCCGTGTCAGGAAATCGCTGACATAGGAATCAAGCCAGAGATCGCCGCCGCCAGGTCCCCATAGGCCGAAGCTGCCTTCCGAGGCCTGGTTGGTGAGCACCCGGTAGATCGCTTCCTGGACACGGCCCTTGATGGCGGCATCCGCATCCATGCCGGCGCGCGCCGCCACCTCGTCGAGATAGAGCAGCGGCAGGGCACGGCTCGTCGTCTGCTCGGCACAACCATAGGGATAGCGATCAAGCGCCTGGACGATGCCGGGAATATCAAGCGCACCGGATCGGGTAATCGACACCGTGACGTTGCCAGTTCCCGGCACGGTCTCGGCAAGGAGATCGCCGGTTACAGTGAGCGTCTGGCCGGTCGCCAAGGACACGGTACGCCGCTCGATGGCCGGCGGCTGACCCATACGGACGCCAAGCGCGAGATTGCGCTTGATATCGAGGCCGGACGGATGCGTCAGGCGCAGTTCGACTTCCTGCACGCCGACGGATGTCGCCGACAAGGGCAAGAGAACGCTGAGGCGCTGGCCCGCTGCAAGCGTGACGGTTTTCGGCAGGCCGGCGATGGCAAGGCCATCGGTCGTCGCGGCCGACAGTTGATAGTCGCCCGCCGGACCTTCGGCATTGGCGATATCGAGATGGATGCGCGACTGATCGCCGGGCGCGAGGAAGCGCGGCATGCTCGCGGTCACGACGACCGGATCGCGGACGATCACGTCTTTCGTGGCATGGCCGACGGACTTCGCAGTCCATGCGACCGCCATAACGCGCAATGTTCCGTCGAATTGCGGGACGTCGAAGCTGACATTTGCTTTGCCGTCGGCGCCGACCGTCACGATGCCGGAGAAAAGTGCAACAGGCGCCTGTGCAGGCGGCGTTCCGTTCAAGCCCGGGGCCTCGCCTTCGTCACCACCCCCAGTGCGGATCTGACCGGGCGTTCCGAGTGAGCCATCGATCAACTGGCCATAGACGTCGCGCCAGTCATAAGCGAGCTTGCGCTGGCCGAAATACCAGGATTCGGGCGCCGGCGGTTCGAAGCGGGTGAGATTGAGGATGCCCAGATCGACGGCGGCAACCGTAACAAACGCCTCCTCGCCCTGAGCGACGCCGGTCAGCGTCAAAGGCACGGACAAGGGCGACAAGGGTCGCGACAGATCGGGACTGCCGATCGCAACCGACAATGTGCGATCGCTTGCATCCTTGGCGGCATAGGCAAGGCCGATGGCGCGGCCCGGCAGATAGGAGGCTTCCGTCTGCATCGGCCTGAAGAGGGCGGCCGTGACATAGGTCCCGTAATCCCAATCAGCGGTCACCGGAATTTCGATATCGGCGCCGGCAGGCCCAACCTCGACCGATTTCATGGCGATGAGCTTCTCGCCCATCACCATGACGAGTGCAGTGCCAGCGAAGCGCGGCGTGAGCTTCACCTTGGCCGTATCGCCGACACGATAGCGCTCCTTGTCGAGTGCGATCTGCAAAAAGTCCGGCGTGTCGGAGGATGACTTCGCAAAATACCATCCAGCCGTGAAGTCGACGCTCGAGGCGGGACCCGTGGCGTCGGGGCTCGTCACTTCGAGGCGATACTTGCCCCAGCCGATCTTGCCCGCAACGCGCGCCGGATCGTCGGTGCCGACATCGACCGTACCGTCGGCGACACGCTCGGTATATTCGACCGTGTCATAGCTCCAGCCATTGCCGGTTTGGTACCATTGATAGTCGTCCTCGACTTTGAGCAGCTCCCATTTGAGGCCGCGGGCTGCGTTGCGCGTGCCGTCGGCAGCAATCGAGATCACATCGAACGTCGCATTGTCGCCTTCGCTTAGGCCGTCCGCATCGAAGAGCGGCTTGATGCCGATACGCGGACCGTCGGGCGCGACGGGGATGGCGATGCGGCGCTCGACCGCGCGGCCGCCGCCTTCACGCATGCGAACCGCGATCTGGGCTTCATAGAGCCCGGTCGTTTCGGGAAGCTCTCCCGGCTGCAGAGATATTGTTGCCTTGCCTTCTTCATCCGTGTTGCCGAGTTCCTCGAGCGCCACGCGAAAAGGTTGGATCTCCTCATCGATGAGGCCGAAATTATAGCCCGGATAAGCCGCAAGCGTGCGAACCGGTGTATAGACCGCCTCGCCTTCGATCCCCAATTCGGAAGCCGGCGCACCATAAAGAAAGCGGCCTGCAAGCTTGATCTCGGAGGGAGAAGCGAGTGGCAGAACTTTCAGATCGCTTGAGAGATCGAATTCGATGCGCTCAGGCAGGAAGTCATCGATCAGGAAGCGCATTTCTGCGAGCGACGCGCCCTTGGGATCGACAAAGGCCGCAGCGCGCCAGGTTCCGCGCATCGCTTCGTCGGGAACATCGATATCGATAGTGCGGCCGCCAAGCTTTGCATCCGCGCTGACATAGCGCTGGAATTCGACGCCGTCGGGCCGCGTCACCACGATGGTAAGCGGCAGGCCGGCAATGGCATTGGCCTGATCGTCGCGCGCCAAGGCCGAGAGATGAACGGTCTCGCCGGGACGATAGATGCCGCGATCGGTGTAAAGGAAGACGTCGACCGGGCCTGGCGCATCGCGCCCGCCAACGCCGCGGTCGCTGAGATCGAAGGCCGTGCGAGTGAGATCGAGGAACGCGTAATCGCCCTCCGCACCGCTTGCCGTGACAAAGGACGGCGCCGCGCCGCCGGTACCGCGCAACAGACCACCGGCGAAACTGGCATGGCCCTGCGCATCGCTCTTGGTCGTCCCGAGGATGCGATTGTCGCGCGCGACGAGTTGCACTTCGCTATTGGCGATGGGCTTTGCCGAGCCGAGCGACCGCACGAAGACGTCGAGACTCGCTTGGCCATTGAGGGCGGTGAGTCCCAGATCGGAGATGACGAACCACTGCGTCGCCTGTGCAGTCCAGCTGTCGATCCGCTCACCCTTGGGCCGCGCCATCATCACATAGAGGCCGGGTTCGGTCTTCGGCAGGATTTCGGCCAAGGGAATAGAGGTCGTCACCTCTTCGTTGAGTTTCTTCTCGACCGCAACGCTACCCGACCAGATTTTCTCGCCGCGATCCTGGGCGAGACTGTCGGCATCGTAGCCCGACAATTGCGAGAGGAAGTCGCGCCCGCGCATGATCGGACCCAGTCCCCGCGCATCGATGCGATAGAGATCGAGATCAGCTTCGGCGAGATTGACGGAGACGACCGGGATGGCCTGTCGCCCCGTGCTCGGCAGAACGAAATTCCGCCCGGTGAAGCGCACGCTCGGAAGGCGGTCACGCACATAGGCGGAAATCGTGACCGGCTTCTCCAGGATTTCCGAATAGATCGACGGCAGCCCTGACCTGACCGTCACCGCATACCGTAGGCCGTGCTTGGCGCCATCGACGCAAAGCTGCTTCTCGCTGACCGAGACGCTTTCCGCCGGCTTGTCATTGAGGAGAACGAAGGAATCATAAGAAGCGGTGGTCGGCCCGATGGCATCGGAGAATTGCAGGCAGATGCGCGGCGAGCTCGTATCGGCATCGACTGAATAGTCGACGACCCGGAAGCCGTATTTCGAAAGCGCCACATCATAGGCCGCTTCGAGATAGGCAAGCGGCGATTGCGCGAGCGCGGCTTTGTAGGCTTCGAGCGTCTTGCGATAATCCTCGATGCGCTCATAGGCTTGCGCTAGGAGGCCGAGCGCCTCGGCGCGCTCTTCACGCGACGGCGCAATCTGATAGGCCGTCAAGGCTGCGGAAATCGAATCCGCATTAAGCTGGCCGCGGCGGCTTGAATCAACGGCCGCAGCATCGGCGAGGAAACCACTCAGTTTGCGCCACAGGCCTGCGTCATAGGGTTCAAACGCAACAAGCTGCACCGCGAGATTGACAGCGCCACGATAGTCTTTGATGGCGACGGAGCGATCCAGATTGACCTTGATGACGGCAGGATCGGCAGTGGCCGAAGGCGGCGTCTCGCGGAGCAATTTTGCATAGGCCTCGGCCGAAGCCACTGTCTCCGGCGCGACAAAGGGCAATGCCGGCGCGGCCTCGATATCGGGCATGGGCGGCGTGACGAAGACCTTAGCTGCAGTCGCATTGGCAGACTGTGTCAGCGTGCCGACGCCGCTCTTGAGGAAGCACCACTTGGCTTTGGTGTTGTAGGTGAGCGCCAGACACTTGCTGTCGGCCAGACACTGCGCACTGCAATCCTCGAGACTCACATCCTTGACGGTCTTGTAGTCGAAGCCCGGATAGTCGGAATTGGGCGTGGTGATGAGCCGTCGCGCGCCGGGCTCCGCCGCTGACGCAATTCCTCCCGTCCAGATCAGAACCGCGATGAGAAAAAGGGATGCCGAAAGCCAAGAGGAATTGCGCGCGCACATAGGCGTGGTCCTGAATGAGATCGTGAAAATTTGAATCGCCGTGATCGGACGCACAATATTCAATAGGGAAGTGTGGCCGTATTCTGTCTGACGTCGCGCCAAAATTTGACCAATTGGAAAAAACCGCATAGGCTTCGTTCAGACAAGAAGAATAAGGGAGAGAAATTCATGCCGGCAGCGGAAGGCAGGCCCGGTCCCGATATCGCTTCCGGGCGTCTGGCGGCTGACGACTACGCCAAGAACTTCGCCGATCTGCATCCGCCGCTCGATGCGCATGAAGCGCTGGTCGAATCCGATCGCTGCTATTTCTGCTACGACGCGCCCTGCATGAATGCCTGCCCGACCGGCATCGACATTCCGCTCTTCATCCGCGAGATCAACACCGGTAATGCGCTCGGCGCCGCCAAGACGATCTTCGATCAGAATATTCTGGGTGGGATGTGCGCCCGCGTCTGCCCGACCGAGACATTATGCGAGGAGGCTTGCGTCAGGAACGATGCCGAGGGCGAGCCCGTCAAGATCGGACTCCTTCAGCGGCATGCGACCGACAAGGCGATGGCAGCGAATGCGCAATTCTACAAGCGCGCGGCACTGACTGGAAGGCACGTCGCTGTTGTAGGCGCGGGGCCGGCGGGGCTGGCCTGCGCGCATCGGCTCGCCATGCATGGCCACGATGTCGTCGTCTTCGATGCCAAGCCGAAGGCAGGCGGTCTCAATGAATACGGCATCGCCGCCTACAAGACGGTTGCCGATTTTGCCCAGGCCGAGATCGATTACATCTTGAGTATCGGCGGCATTACCATCGAGACCGGCAAGCGGCTCGGCCGTGATATCCAGCTTGATGATTTGCGCAAGAAATACAATGCAGTCTTCCTTGGTATCGGCTTGGCCGGCGTGAATCACCTGCATGAGTCAGGCGAAGAATCGCCGGGCGTTGAGGACGCCGTCGAATTCATCGCCGAGATCCGCCAGGCCGACGATCTGGCGCGCTTGAAGATCGGCCGCCGCGTCGCGGTGATCGGCGGCGGCATGACGGCCATCGATGTCGCCGTGCAATCGAAGTTGCTCGGCGCCGAGGATGTCACCATTCTCTATCGGCGCGGCAAGGAAGAGATGAAAGCGAGCGAATTTGAGCAGGACCTCGCCCAGACCAATGGCGTCACGATCAAGCATTGGGTGCGGCCGCGGAAAATCGTCGTGAAGGACGGATCGGCTGTCGGCATCGAATGCGAATATACGCGTGATGAGGACGGCCGGCTGATGGGAACCGGCGAGAAATTCGAGTTCGAGGCCGATATGGTGTTCAAGGCGATCGGCCAGAAATTAGAATCCGGCCCCGTGCCGGGCCTCGAACTGATGGACGGCCGTTTGAAAGTTGACCATGAACGGCGCACAAGCCTTCCCGGTGTATGGGCCGGCGGCGACTGTGCACATGGCGGCCAGGACCTGACAGTTGCCGCCGTCGAGGATGGCAAGCGCGCCGCCGAATCGATTCATCGCGTGCTGTCGCGCTAATCGAGGAGTTCTCCCATGGCTGATCTGCGCACCGAATTCTTAGGGATCAAATCGCCAAACCCCTTCTGGCTCGCATCCGCGCCACCGACCGACAAGGAGTATAATGTCGTTCGCGCCTTCAAGGCAGGCTGGGGCGGCGTTGTCTGGAAGACGCTCGGCGAGGACCCGGCGGTCGTCAATGTCAACGGACCGCGCTATGGCGCGATCTGGGGCGCCGACCGCCGATTGCTCGGCTTCAATAATATCGAACTGATCACTGACCGTCCGCTGCATACAAATCTCCGCGAGATCAAGCAGGTCAAGCGCGACTGGCCGAACCGCGCCGTGGTCGTGTCCCTGATGGTGCCCTGCGAGGAAAAAAGCTGGGCGAGCATCCTGCCGCTCGTCGAAGAGACCGGTGCGGACGGTGTCGAGCTCAATTTCGGCTGCCCGCATGGCATGTCGGAACGCGGCATGGGATCGGCGGTCGGCCAGGTGCCGGAATATATCGAAATGGTGGCGCGCTGGTGCAAGGCGCATACCCGCATGCCGGTGATCGTCAAGCTCACCCCCAACATCACCGACATTCGCCATCCCGCACGCGCTGCACGCAATGGCGGCGCGGATGCGGTCTCGCTCATCAACACCATCAATTCGATCGTGAGTGTCGATCTCGATACGATGTCGCCCGAGCCTTCGATCGACGGCAAGGGCACGCATGGCGGCTATTGCGGGCCGGCCGTAAAGCCCATCGCGCTCAGCATGGTGTCCGAGATCGCTCGCGACAAGGCCACGCGCGGCTTTCCGATTTCGGCGATTGGTGGCATCACCACTTGGCGCGATGCCGTGGAATTCATGACGCTTGGTGCCACGACGGTTCAAGTCTGCACCGCCGCCATGACCTATGGCTTCGCAATCGTGAAAGAACTGATCTCCGGAATGTCCAATTGGATGGACGAGAAGGGCTATCGCTCGATCGATGATTTCGTCGGCGCAGCGGTTCCCAATGTCACCGACTGGCAGTTCTTGAATCTCAATTACATTGCCAAGGCCCATATCAACCAGGACCTCTGCATCAAATGCGGGCGCTGCCACATCGTCTGCGAGGATACGTCGCACCAGGCGATCGCCGCAAAGAAGAACGGCCAGCGGCATTTCGAGGTCATCGATGCCGAATGCGTCGGCTGCAATCTCTGCGTCAGCGTCTGCCCGGTCGCCGACTGCATCACCATGGTGGAGATGACATCCGGCACCGATCCGCGCACCGGAAGGAAAATCCACCGCGACTACGCGAATTGGACGACGCACCCGAACAATCCCAACGCGGTCAAGGCGGCGGAATGAGTCTCTTCACCCTCCCCCTTGTGGGGAGGGCCAGGGTGGGGGTTTTACCACCCGCTTGCATTAGTTATCCGACCCCACCCTTAATCCCTCCCCAAAAGGGGAAGGGAAAATCAGCCTTTCCTCACCGCGCTGACATGGCGGGCGAAGTCGGGTGTCGCCATCAAGGCCTTGCAGCGTTCGAAGCGGTTGGTCGCATAGGCCCAAAAATCATCGACGGGATTTTTGTTGGCGTGCTGGATCAGACCCCACAGCGTCCACAACAGATCGCACATCGCCTTGTAGATGACGATGCGGCCACGCTCGGCAGGCTTTGGCTCGCCTGAGAAATAGGCGCGGATCATCTCTTCTTCCTGTGCTGTATCGAACAGGCCTTCCACCGAAAGATCGCCAAGATCCCACAATGGGTCGTTCATGCCGGAATATTCCCAGTCGACGACCCACATGCGCTCACCCGTATCGAGGAAGTTCTCGCACAGGGGATCGCAATGACAGGCGACCAACGGCAGAGGATGCGCGGCGAGTGCTGCACGCACGGACTCCGCCTCGCGCACGACATCATGATAGCCGCGCGGCAACTCGACCTCCTTGGTCGAAAGCACCTTGAGATAATCGTCGATCATCGCGAAGAGTTCGAAGCGGAAATTGAACTTCGCCGTGCTGTCGTGAAGCTGTCGGAAGGCGCGCCCGGCCCGTCCCGGGGAACCAGCGCGCGATTTGAAATTGGCGGGCGACATGGTGACCGCACCATCGATATACTTCGTCACCATGATTCCGGTCTTAGGGTCGAAATGGATGACCTCGGGACTGACACCGGCGCGCGCCGCCTCCCGCGCGGCCACGGCTTCATTGGCACGATTGATGTATTCTTCAGTGCCCTTGCCCGGGATGCGCAGGCAGAAATCATCGTCGATCCTGAAGACAAGGTTGGTGAGACCGCCGAGCCGTGCGATCTTCGCCGACGCCGCGCGACTGGCGAGCGCGGGAACTGCCGCGAGCGCCTGTGTGGCCTGGTCGGCATCCCCGGTCATGACTTCAATCGCTCCATCTTCGGATCGTAAAGCACGCGCGGACCGCGCTTTGCCTGATAGGGCGTGCCGAAGGCCTCGATCCGGAAATCGCTTTCATTCGCAATCGCGACCGGCAGATAGCCGAACGCGATGGTTTTCCCGAGCGTGTGGCCGAAATTCGTACTCGTCACGGAGCCAACGACATCTCCCTCATGGAAGATCGCTTCTCCGCCATGTAATGGTGCAAAGCCGCCAATGGTGAAGGACACGAGCTTGCGCTTCGGGCCGTCCTGCTTGATGCGCGAGAGGGCATCGTGACCGATGAACTCACCCTTCTCCAATGCCACCGCGAAGCCAAGGCCCGCTTCATACGGGTTGTAGTCAGGCCCGATATCGCCCGACCAATAGAGATAGCCCTTCTCCATCCGGCAGGTATCAATCGCCCGGTAGCCGGCATTGGCGATGCCATGCGCCTGCCCCGCCGCCCACAAACTCTCGTAGACATGGGCGGCATAGTCCTGCCGGATATAGAGCTCATAACCGAGTTCGCCGACATAGCCGATGCGCGCTGCCGAGACGCGCGCATTGCCGACTTCGAAACGTTTGATCTTCTGGAACGGAAAGGCCGCGTTCGAGATATCCTCGTCCGTGACGGATTGGAGGATCTCGCGCGATTTGGGCCCGCAGATATTAATCGTCGCCCAGACTTCGGTGACATCCCGCAGATTGGCCGTGCCATCCTTCGGCAGATGCCGCGTGATCCACTGGGCATCGCGCACGCCGAAACCCGATCCGGTAATGACGAAGACGAAATCGTCATCGACATTGAACACCGTGACATCGGCCTCGATGCCGCCCTTTTCATTGCAGAGCTGGGTGTAGACGGCACGGTCGCGCTCACCCATGAGATCATTGGCAGCGATGCGCTGCATGGCGGCAAGCGCGTTCTTGCCGGAGATTTCGAGAACCGCAAACGACGTCTGGTCGATGAGCGCCGCCCGCTCGCGGATGGCGCGATGTTCCGCCGCGACGGCGTCAAACCAGTTGGGCTTGCCTTCGAAGGAGGGAACATCGCGCGGCTCGAAACCTGCCGTCGCAAACCAGTTGGGCCGCTCCCAGCCGAATTTCGATCCATAGACGGCGCCCTTATCCTTGAGGATCGCATAGAGCGGCGAACGCCTGAGGCCCCGCCCTGCATGCGATTCCTCGCCCGGCCAGTGGATCTTGTAATAGGCGCCATAGGCCTCGACGGCCCGCTCTTCGAGATAGCGGCCTTGTGCATGGAGCGCACCGAAGCGGCGCACGTCGAACGGCCACAGATCCATGCCGGCATCGCCGTGAAGGATCGTATTCGCCATGGCGAGCCCGGCTCCGCCCGATGCCGCAATGCCAGCCGTGAATCCACAGGCGACATAGAAATTGTCGAGCTCGGGTGCCAAGCCCATGATCGGCTCGCCATCGGCCGAAACTGGGATCGGCCCGTTGATGACCGTCTGGATGCCGATTTCGTTGAGCACCGGCAGCCGCTCCGTGGCAGGAAGTGCAAAGAGTTCGAGCCGCTCCATGTTCGGCTCGAACAATTCACGGCCGAAATCGAGCGGCGGCATGCCGCGCCAGCAGCCTCTCGAACCGTCCTCCCAGCCGCCGATCGCGAAGGCACCGGTATCGGGCTTGAGATAGAAATTCTTGTCGGGATCGCGCAGCGTCGTCAGATCGGCCGCGAGATCAAGCTTCTTCTCGGTGAGAAAATACTGGTGCTCGACAATGCCGGCGGCGAGCGGAACGCCGGCCATGGCGCCGACGCGCTTCGCCCAAAGCCCGGCGCAATTCACGAGAATATCGCAGCCGATATTGCCGCCATTCGTTACCACCCCGACGGCGCGCCGGCCTGCAGTCGCGATCTCCTCGACGCACACACCCTCCTCGATGCGTGCACCATGCATGCGGGCTCCCTTGGCATAGGCCATGGTCAGCGAATAGGGATCGATATAGCCGTCGCCCGGTATGAAGGCCGCGCCTTCGATCCCGTCAGTAATGATATAGGGAAAGCGCGCCTTCGCCTCAGCTGCGGTCAGCGAAAAGCATTCGACACCGAAACTCTTGGCCTGCGTCATTGAGCGGCGGATTTCGCTCCAGCGGTCACGGCTGCCGGCAAGGCGCAACGAGCCGACCTTCTTCCAGGAAATCGGCTGGCCGGTCTCGGCTTCGAGCCGATCGAAGACGGCGACCGAATTCTGCATGAGCCGTGTCAGGTTCTTCTTGCCGCGCAACTGCCCGACAAGACCGGCGGCATGCCATGTGCAGCCATGGGTGAGCTGCGCCTTCTCGACGAGCAAAACGTCCTTGGCGCCGTCGCGCGCCAGATGATAGGCAAGCGACGTGCCGATCGCGCCGCCGCCGATGATGAGGATATGGACGTGGCGGTCCGCGCGGAAACTCACGCCTTCACCCTTTCATTCTTCGGATCGTAAAGCGCCTCGAGATGAACCGTTGCCGGCACCTTCTCCTTGGCGACGACGAGTTCATACTTGCCGGAGCGGATGTAATCCTCATTTACCCCGCCGCCATTACGCACATAGCCGAAGCCTATCGGCTTGCCGATTGTGTAGCCATAACCGCCGCTGGTGAGATAGCCGGCAAAGGCGCCGTCGCGCAGGATCGTCTCGCGACCGAGCAGAACGACATTCGGATCGAGCGTGGTGAAGCCGACGAGTTTCTTCGGCAGGGCCGAATTGGCGATCCTCTCGCACGCCTCGCGGCCCAGGAATGATTGACCGCCTTTAAGCTTCACCGCCCAGCCGAGCCCTGCCTGGAAGGGATCGTCATTGGCGGTAATGTCGGAACTCCAGGCGCGATAGCCCTTCTCGAGACGCAAGGCTTCGAGCGCGCGATAGCCCGTGGGCCGCGAGCCAAGCGGCTCTCCCACCATCATCAGGGCATCGAAGATCTCGCCGGCCGCACCGATCGGCATGTGCAATTCCCAACCAAGCTCGCCCACATAGGTGACACGCAAGGCCCTCACCTTGTGCCCAGCAATGTCGATGATGCGCGCATGGCCGAACGGAAAACCGGCATTGGAGACATCGCTGCTGGTCACGCGCGCCAGGATTTCTCGCGACCTGGGGCCCATCAGCGAGAGCGTACCCCAGGCTTCGGTGACATCCTCGATGTGGGCATCGAGGCCGGGTTTGATGTGATCGCGAATCCAGCCGAAATCATGGGTGCGGAATCCGGTGCCGGTGACGACGTAGAAATGATCGTCCGCCAATCGTGTGACGGTGAGATCGCTTTCGATCCCGCCGCGCGAATTGAGCAATTGCGTGTAGATGACGCGGCCCGGCGCCTTGGCGATGTCATTCGCACAAATCCAGGAAAGCGCCGCTGCGGCATCCCGGCCCTTCACTTCGAACTTGGCGAAGGAGGATTGATCGAAGACGCCAGCCGCTTCGCGCACCGCGCGATGCTCGGCACCCACCGCATCGAACCAGTTCTGACGCCCCATGACATAGATGTCCTTGGGCTCCACACCCTTGGGCGCGAACCAGTTGGGGCGCTCCCAGCCGAGCTTCGAGCCGAAGCAGGCATTGCGCGCTTTCAACCGCTCATAGAGCGGCGACACGATGCGTGGCCGCCCGCTCCCATACTCCTCATGCGGAAAGCCAATCGTGTAGTGCTTGGCGCAAGCCTCAAGCGTGCGGGCGCAAACCCAATCACGATCCTTGTGGAGATCGGAGAAGCGCCGGATATCGACCACCCAGAGATCCATCGGCGCTTCGCCGGTCTTCGCCCATTGTGCGAGAACCCAGCCCGCGCCGCCGGCGCTTGCGATGCCGAAGGCATTGAAGCCGGCGCCGACATAGAAATTCTTCAATTCCGGCGCGGCACCAAGAATGAAGTTGCCATCCGGCGTGAAGCTTTCCGGCCCGTGGATCATCTTCTTGATGCCGGTCTGGCCGAGTGCCGGCACGCGGGCCAGTGCTTGGCCCATATGCTGCTCGAAATGGTCCCAGTCATCCTCGAACAGCTGAAACTCGAAATTGTTCGGCACATCGCCAAGCGTCCAGGCGACGGGATCGGGCTCGTAGCCGCCAAAGACGAGCCCGCCGACCTCTTCCTTGAAATAGGTGCGCCGGTCGGGATCGCGGATCGTCGCCACGTCGGTGGCAAGGCCATCGACTTTCTCGGTGATCACATATTGGTGCTTCACCGGCTGCAAGGGAACCGAAACGCCGGCCAAGGCGCCGATCTGCCTCGCCCACTGGCCGCCGCAATTGACGACCGTTTCGCAGGTGATCCGCCCCTGGTTGGTGACGACCGCGACGACGCGGCCTTCCTTGATCTCGAAGCCTTCGACGCGGACTCCCTCGATGAGCCGTGCGCCATGCATGCGCGCGCCCTTGGCCAATGACTGGGTAATGTCCGATGGGCTCGCCTGCCCGTCGGTCGGAAGGAAGGTCGAGCCGACGAGGTCGCTCGTATCGAGCAGGGGCCAAAGCTTCTTCGTTTCGTCCGGCGACAGCAAATGCATGTCCATGCCGAAGCTCTGCGCCGTTGTCGCCAGGCGCTTGAACTCCGTCCAGCGATCCTCGTTGCAGGCGAGACGCAGGCAGCCGGTCATCTTCCAGCCGGTCTCGAGCCCCGTTTCCTTGTCCAATCGCTTATAGAGATCGACCGAATATTTGAGGACCTGGGTAATCGAAGCGGAAGACCGCAACTGGCCGACAAGACCTGCCGCATGCCAGGTCGAGCCCGATGTCAGCTTGTTCTGTTCGAGGAGGACGACATCGGCCTTATGATCGCGGGCCAGATGATAAGCGGTCGAGCAGCCGATGATGCCGCCGCCGATCACTACGATCTCGGCGCGATCCGGAATTCCCTGTGTCATAGCTTCCCATATTTGAATTCATATCCCGCCAGCATGTTCTCAAACCGGTCGCGATACTCTTCCGCATAGGCGACGTAGTCGACGCCGGGGGCATTGAGATAGAGTTCCGAAATCATGCCCCACATCGATTCGCGTAAAGCCGACGCCGTTTTCATGGCATCGAAGCTGCGCCAGAGGGACTCGTCGGCCCTCTTGCCGAAATAGGTCTCGAGCAATACCTGCTCTTCCGTTCTCCCGAAGGAATTATTCGCAGCAATATTGGCAAGGTCGAACATCGCCGTGCCGAAGGCGCCATATTCCCAATCGATGAGCCACAAGCGCTTGCCGTCATCCATGAAATTGGTCGGCAACAGATCGTGATGACCGAAGACGATCGGAAGCGGCACTTGCGCGGCTTCGAGCTTCTCGCAGATTTCAAGCCAGCGCGGCAGATCGGGAACATGCCGATGATTGGCAATCTTCAAAGTATTGGCATAGTCGCGCAGCACGTGGAATACCCAGAAAATCGATCCAGGGCCCGTCATCCGCTTGCCGAGTTCGCGATGGCAGCGCTTGACGATCTCGACACAGCGCACTGAATTGGCGCGCACGTCGGTCTCGGTATAGGTGCGCGCCTTGATGTGGCGAACCACCATGATGCCCGGTTCGCTATAGATGAGCTCCGGCGAGAGCCCCGCCTCGAAGGCGGCGCGCGTCACATGAAGTTCGCGCTCGCGGAAGACGTGATGGGCGGGATAGTCCTGGCCGACGCGCGCCACATAGGTGCCGGTATCGTCCCTGACGGTGAAGCTCGCATTGCTCACCCCACCGGTCAGCGGCTTGATGTCGATGGCGCCCTTCCACAACGAAAGGTCGCGCACGCGCTGTTCGGCGGTCTTGCTCATGCTCGGCCTATGCGATTCCCATTTTGCGCTTGCGCTTGGCGACCCAGGCGGTGATGAGCCGGTCGGCGATGATGCCGATGAAGGCGATCGCCAGACCCGCCACCAAGCCTCTGCCGGTATCGGCCTTGGACAAGGCCTTGAAAACTTCCTGGCCGAGATCACGCGTGCCGATCATGGCGCAGATGATGATCATGCTGAGGGCGAGCAGTATCGTCTGGTTGATGCCGAGCATGATTTCCGGAATGGCGACAGGCAATTGCACCCGCCAGAAGAGCTGGCGCTTGGTGCAGCCCGAAACGATCCCCGCTTCCATCAATTCCTGCGGCACCTGGCGGAGGCCGTGATTGGTGTAGCGGATGGCGGGAACGATGGCGAAAGCGACGGTAGCGATCAAGGCCGTAAAATCACCGATGCGGAACAGCATCACCGCCGGAATGATGAAACAGAACATCGGGATCGTCTGTAGCGTATCGATGACCGGGGTCACGATCTTCTCGAAGCGGTCATGCCGCGAGGCCAGCACGCCGATCGGGATGCCAAGTGCCGCAGCGATGAAAGAGGCGGCGCCGCAAAGATAGAGCGTCGCCATGGTCTGGACCCAAAGCCCCGTCACCGCGCAGAAGCTTGCCAGCAATGCCACGACGAGGGCGAGCCGCCAGGTGCCCAGCCGATATCCGGCATAGGCGAGCGTGAGCATGACGCCGAGCCACGGCAGACTTTCAAACAATGCCCGCAATGGATTGAGCACATAGATGAGGACCGCGACGCGCACGGCTTCGATTGCATCGAAGAAATGCAAGTTGACCCAATCGACAGCATCCTTCCACATCGGTCCCGTCGTGAAGGTGATTGCTTTGGGCACGGAAGCGAAGGCCGGGATCGCGATGCTGACCAGCGTTGTGACGACGAGAATGCCGAGCGCGATTGCCAAATTCGGATGACGTGTAAGGAATGAGGCCTTCACCTCCTTCTTGTCTTCATAACGCTGGACAGCGGCCGCCTGGCTGAGCCGATCGAGTACGATGGCCAGCACCACGATGCACAGTCCCGCCTCCATGGCGGGGCCGACTTTCAATGCACGAAGCGCCAGAAGGACGTCGTAGCCGAGACCCCCCGCTCCGATCATCGAGGAGATGATCACCATGTTGAGCGCCAGCATGATCACCTGGTTCACGCCAAGCATGAGCGAAGGCTTTGCCGCCGGCACCAGCACGCGCCACATCTTTTGCCGCCGGGTGCAGCCAGCCATGTCGGCGAAATCCTTTATCTCGGAAGGTATCTTTTCGAGACCGAGGATCGTCGCGCGCACCATCGGCGGTGTCGCGAAAAGGCCTGTCGCGAGCAACGCCGAGACCGGATTATTGCCGAACAGAAGCAACATCGGGATGAGATAGGCGAAGGTCGGAATCGTCTGCATGAGATCGAGCGCCGGCGTGATGATGAGCTGGTTCGCGCGCGGCGATCGATAGCCCCAGATGCCGATCAGGAGGCCGGTGACGACGCAGATCGGGACGCAGACGACTATCAGCGCCAAGGTGAGCATGGCGCTGTCCCATTGCCGGAACAGGGCGATATAGAGAAAACCTATTCCGGCAAGGAGCGCCAACCGGATCCCACCCAATGCATGGCCAAGCAAAGCCATCGCTGCGCAAATGCCGATCCAGGAAAGGCGCGGCAGTATCACTGACCAGTCGCCGATGACGAACTTGTAGCTCTTCGCTAACAGCGCAAAGGAAACCTGCAACGGCACATTGATGATCGCGACGAGGCTGCGCGTGAACCACGTGAAGTTCACCTTCACCCAGTTCATGAAAGCGCTGATCCAATCCGCGAAGGGAAAGACCAGATGGTCAGGGTAGTCGGAGCCGCCGGGGATTATATAAGCCAGCACGAAGGCAGCGACGATGACGCTAAGCGTCATTGCGATGCGACTCGCTGGGTGTGCGGGTGGCAGCGCGTGGCGCGCATCGCTGAGGACGGCCTCGCTCACGGGCGAAGACCTGCCTGATCGCGTCCGGCCAGAAGATCGATCACGGCCTTGGGCGAAATCTCGCCAACCGTCTTGCCTGCGTCATCGACGACGGCGAAGGGAAGATCAGAGGCCACGATCTCAGGCGCAAAGCTTGCGACCTTGGCGACGGCCGTGACCGTCCCGCCATGCCTCGCTTCAGCCGCACTGGGCCGCATAAGGCTTTGCGCCGAGAGCACCTTGGCGCGATTAACATCACGGGTGAACTCGGCGACATAATCGGTCGCAGGATGCGTGACGAGTTCTTCCGGCGTGCCGATCTGGATGATCTCACCATCCTTCATAATAGCGATGCGATCGGCCAACCGGATCGCTTCGTCGAAGTCATGCGTGATGAAGATGATCGTCTTCTTGAGCACGCCCTGCAGCCGCATCAATTCGGCCTGCATCTCGCGCCGGATCAAAGGATCGAGCGCGGAGAAAGGCTCGTCGAGAAACCAGATCTCCGGCGCCACCGCCAGTGAACGCGCAATGCCGACGCGCTGCTGCTGGCCCCGGATAATTCCCGCGGATAGTGGCTTTCGCGCCCGGTAAGGCCGACAAGGTCGATCATCTCGCGCGCGCTTCAATCGCTTCAGCTTGTCGACGCCCTGGACGGCCAACGGAAAGGCGACATTCTCGATGACGGTCAGATGCGGCAGCAGCGCGAAATGCTGGAACACCATGCCCATCTTGTGACGGCGGATTTCGATGAGTTGCGCTTCGCTCGCCTTCAAAAGATCGCGGCCGTCGAAAACGACATCGCCAAGGTCGGCTCGATGAGTCGCGACAGGCAGCGCACGAGCGTCGACTTGCCGGACCCCGAAAGTCCCATGACAATGAATATCTCGCCCTCGTTCACATCGAGGCTGGCGCGCCGAACCGCACCGATCAGCTTGGCTTGCGCAAGATCGCTCGAACCGGCTTCGCCGCGACGTTCGCGCATGAACGCATCGGCGCCGGGACCGAACACCTTCCAGAGATTTCGGCAGGAGAGCTTAGGCCTTGAACTATCGGCGGCGCGCGGCGTCGCACGAGTCATGCGAAGTGTCCTTGAGCAGAATGGTCGTCGCGTGGAAAGCAAAAGGCCGGGCGCCAATGACGCCCGGCCCTGATGATCACTGCGCCCAGGCCTTCCACTTGGCCTCGTTGTCCGTCACCCACTTAGCGGCAACGTCGTCGATCGTCTTGCCTTCGAGATCGACTTCAGCCGAGAGCTTGTTCAGCTCGTTGACGTCGATTTGATAGGCCTGCGCAACCTTGTGGGCGAGCGGCCACTTGTCCTTCATGCCGGCCCAGGAGTACTTCCAGATCTCGCCATGCGGCTTGCCGCAATCATGGGCCTTGTCCGGATTGATGCCCCACTTCGGATCGGTATAGCATTCGGGCGTATATTCGGGGAATTGCACCCATTCGCCTTCATACTTCGAAGGCGCCCAATGCGGCGAGTAGATCCACAGCATGATCGGCGCCTTGCGCTGATAGGCCGAATCGAGTTCGGCGAACATCGCCGCGTCGGTTCCGGCATGGATGACGGTGAAGGGAAGACCCAAGGCCTCGACGCGTTCATCATCGAAGCCTTCCCAAGTCACCGGACCGCCAACATAGCGGCCCTTGGGCGCCGTTTCGGCGGTCGAGAAGGCTTCGGCGCATTTCGGATCCTTTAGCGCTTCCCAATTGGGCAGTCCCGGGCACTTCTCTTTCATGTAGAGCGGATACCACCACTCTTCTTTTGCCTTCGGCCCGAGCATGCCGAGCTTTTCCGTTTGCCCGGTCGCGTCCGAGGCCTTCATCGCCTCGCCGGCCGTCGTATCCCAGAATTCGAGGCCGACGGTGAGGTCGCCATTGGTGAGGCCGGTGGTCAGGCTCGAAAGATAATCGGCCGTCGGATACTCGACCGTGTAGCCGAGCTTCTCGAGGATTCCGCCAAGGATCTTGGCGTTGATATTGACGCTGGTCCAGTCGAACTGGGCGATTTTGATCGGATCGTTCGATTCGACCGCCTGTGCTGCGGGTGCAAAGCACAACGCAGCCGAGACGGCCAAGGCGCTCAACGCGCCGGCAAGGCGTAGCTTCATCATAGGGGTACCTTCCTCCTGCAGCTGCACAGTTCTCCGATGCCCGACACGGCAAGGGCGCGCAGTCGCAAACAGTCTCCGGCGCAATCGCAACTCTGTCAATCGGGCCGCAGGGGTAAACTGTGGGTTTTTGTGAGTTTGGCTGCAAAATTCTTGATTGCACGCCCGATTTGTGTGCGAATGCTCGCAAAAATCGGGCAAAACCACATGGGCCTCCAAACTGGACAGCTCTCCACGCGCCAATCGGACCTGCTGCGCGCGGTACGCGAACGCGGCACTGCCGCACTCGTCGATCTGGCGCGCGAATTCAACGTCTCGCAGGAAACGATCAGGCGGGATGTGAAGCGACTGGCGGCTGAGGGCCAGGTGCTGAGGCGCCACGGCAATGTCGCCGTACCCTATAGCGTCGGCGAGGCGCCCTTCGAGCGGCGCTTGCGCGAGAATGCTGCCGCCAAACGGGCTATTGCGCGGCGCGCCGCCGAAATGGTCGAGGACGGCGACAGCATAATCCTCGACACCGGCACCACCACCAGCATCTTCGCGCGCGAATTGCTCAAGCGCGTCAATCTCACCGTCATCACCAACTCATCCGATATCGCCCGCACGCTCGCCACCGTGAACGGCAATCGCGTCTACATGGCGGGCGGCGAACTCAACGGCGACAATGGCGCGGCCTTCGGTCCTTCGACCATCGATTTCGTCGCGCAGTTTCGCGCCAAGCACGCCATGGTGACGATCGCCGGACTGACTGCCGAATTGGGCCCGATGGATTCGCATCTCGCCGAAGCCGAATTCGCGCGCATGGTCCTTTCGCGGGGCGACAACCGCGTGATCCTCACCGATCAATCTAAGTTCGATCGCGTGGCACTCATCAAGATTTGCGGATTTGAGGACTTTAATCGATTGGTGACTGACGCGAGCCCGCCGCCCTCCCTCGCCGCGCGATTGACGCAGGCCGGTATCACCGTCGAGATCGCCGATCAGGGCTTGGGTCGAATATAGAGCCCGTAGAGATAGGCAACGCCGATCGAGATGCCGATCACCACCAAGAAGAGCACCGCGACAATGATCGCGGCCTTCACGACCGATTTGCCCGGAACGCCAGGCTGTGCGAGCGGCAGAAGATTATTGGCAAGCCCCGCCAACACCACGAGGCCGCAGCCGATGCCGAACAATGCCAGGCTGAACGGCTGAAAAATCAAGGCCAGAGCGATAACGCCAAGCCCGATGATCGAGAATTCGACCGTCCGCGCCGTGCTGGGCTTCATACCCGATGCCGGAATCTCTTTCATGCCCGCACCGCCTGGCCGCTGCTGTCGAAAATATGGGTTTGTGTCGGATCGCAGGCGAGCCGCACCTTTTCGCCGATCTTGAAGCGCTTTTCGCGCGGCACGACCATGCGAAGGTCCTGCCCTTCCGCTCCGCGCGCGTGAATCAGCGTTTCGGCACCCATAGGCTCGACGAGTTCAACCGCCGCACCGAGCGTGTCCGGAAGATTGTCGGACACGGGAAGCAAAGCGCGTGGGCGAATGCCGATCGTCAATTGGCCGGACTTGAGCCGCGACGCCGCACCGTCGACCTTGAGACCGATTTCGTCGGAGCCGACCGTGAACCGCGCTTTGCCGCCATCGATCGATTTGACTGCCGCCGGGATCAGATTCATCTGCGGCGTGCCGATGAAGCTTGCGACGAAGAGATTGGCGGGCTTGGCGAAGACTTCATGCGGCGTGCCGATCTGCTCGATCAATCCGTCCTTCATGATGGCGATGCGATTGGCCATGGTCAGCGCTTCGAGCTGGTCGTGGGTGACGATGACGGTCGCCTTCGACAGGCCGGTCAATACTTCCTTGATCTGCCCGCGCATGGTCTGGCGCAATTCGACGTCGAGACGCGACAACGGCTCATCGAAAAGGAAGCAGCTGGGATCACGCACGATGGCACGCGCAACGGCCACACGCTGTTTCTCGCCCTCGGAAACCTGGCCGGGCATGCGGTCGAGCACCTCAGTCAGGTGTAAAATCTCCGCGACTTTTCGAACCCGTGCGTCTCGCGCCGTCTTGTCGAGATTCTCGTAGTGAAGCGGCATAGCGATGTTCTGGCCGACGGTCAGCGCCGGATAGAGCGCGTAGAACTGGAACACCATGGCGATGTTGCGCTTTTCGGGCGCCAACTCGTTCATGCGCTTTCCGCCGATAACGATGTCGCCTGACGTCGCGCGCTCGAGACCGGCGATCATCCGCAACGTGGTGGTCTTGCCGCAGCCCGAGGGGCCCAAGAGGCAGACGACCTCGCCTGCCGTGACCGACAGATCGACATCCTTGACGGCGACGAAATCACCGAAGCGCTTCGTGATTTTCCGGCATTCGATCGTCGACATCAGCGCTTCACCGTACCGAAGGTCACGCCGCGCAGCAGGTGATTCTGCAGGAAGAAGGTCACCAGGAAGACCGGAATGAGGAAGAGCGTCTCGATGGCGGCGAGCAACGTCCAGTCAGTTCCACGCCCGCCCGAAGAAACGGCCTGGTTCATGGCCACCGGCACGGTGCGGGTATCGGCGCTGGAGAGCAGCAGCGCGAAGAGGAACTCGTTCCAGGTGAGGATGAGGCCGAAGACGAACGTCGCGGCGAGGCCGGCCACTACCTGTGGCAGGCAGATCTTGAAGAATACCCTTATGCCGGAAGAACCATCGAGCCGTGCCGCATCCTCAACATCGGGCGACAATTCATCGAAGAAGCTCTTCATCATCCAGATGGTGAAGGCGAGATTGAAGGCCGTATAGAGCATGATGATGCCGGGATACTTGCCCGACAGGCCCACCACGCGGAACATCAAGATCACCGGAATGATGACGACAATGGCGGGCAGCATGCGCGTCGTCAGGATGATGAAGAGATAGGTGTCGTTACCCTTGAGCGGATAACGCGAGAAGCCGAAGGCGGCCACCGTGCCGATGACGAGGGCGAGCAAGACCGAGACCGTGGCGATGAAGATCGAATTGAAGAAATAGAGGTCGAAACCGGTGGACTCGGGCGCTCCGCCCACGGTCATGGAGCGCGAGAAAACCGAGCCGAAGTTTTCCAGCGTCGGGACGAAGACGAATTGCTCGGGAATAAGGCCGAATAGCGACGTCGGCGAGAGTGTCGGCGGCACTGACAGCGCCTGGTCCTGCGGCTTGATGGCCGTGAAAATGATCATCAGGACCGGCAGAAAGTAGATGAACGCGAAGATTGCGACGATGAGGGTGCGTCCCCAACCCGCTTCGCCGACGCCGCTCGCCTTGCGAAATCCGAGGAACTGCCCGATCGATGTCATGTCGGCCATCGGTCAGACTCCCTGTGAGCGGCGATTGGCGAGGTAGAGATACAAGTTGGTCAGCACGATCACGATGAACAGCATGATATAGGAAATGGCGGCACCTTCGCTGGTCTTGTTTTGCTCGTTGGCGATGCGGATAAGGTGATACGAGATCGTCATCGTGTCATTGGCGCCCTTTGTAAGCAGGATCACGAGGTCAGCGAGCTTGAAAGCCTCGATGGTGCGGAAGAGCAGTGCCAACAGCAGCAACGCGCGGATATAGGGGAAGGTGATCGTCCAGAACTGCCGCCATTTCGAAACCCGATCGACGGCCGCCGCCTCGTAAAGATACTTCGGCACCGAGACGAGGCCAGCGAGCACCAGCAGCATGACGAAGGGCGACCACATCCAAGCATCGGCAAAAACGATGCCGGCGACTGCGCCGACCTTGTTGCCCATCAGGATGAACTGGCCGCCGGTGAAGGAGTTCACGACATAAGAGAGAATGCCAAAAGTCGGATCGTAGTAATAGGTAAAGAAAACGCCCGACGCGACGACCGAAAGCATCATTGGCGTCAGAACCAGGATCATCAGGTATCTGCGCAATGGAAACTGCTTGGCGAAGAGCATGGCCAGGAGAAAGCCGACGATCATCTGCGCGGTGACGGTGAAGATCACGAACATCGCCGTGTTGACGAGCGCACTCCAATTGGCGGTGGCGGCGAGATCATTGGTCAGCGCCTTGGTGTAATTGGCCAACCCGACGAAGCGAATGTTCGGCAAGTTTGCCCGATAAGAGAAGAACGACAGACCCAGCGACCACAGCAGCGGAAAGATGTTCATGACGAAGAGGACGGCGATGGCGGGCGCCACCAGGAGTCCTCCGAAATAGCGGCGCCGGAAGGCGTTGACCACGAAGGCTGCGGCCACCATCGCGGCCATCAGGCCGACCACCCAGAAGGAGGCCTCAACCGGCAGCGCGGCCACCGCGATCACTGAGACGACAACGCCCACGATAATGGCGAGGCGCCAGTTGTCCGGAGACAGATTGACGAGACCCGGAGGGTCGGCGGTCGCGGTCATCGAATTCATTGAAGCTGCATCTTGAGAGCGTCAGACGAAAAGGACGCGAGGAGACGTGCTCCCCGCGTCCCAGGTTCAGTGTTACTGGATCAGGCCAGCGTCCTTCAGGAGGTCTTCCTGATACTTGGCGACGTTGTCCATCGTCGTCTTGGCGTCCTGCTTGCCAGTGATGGCCAGGTCGAACTGGTCCTGCTGCTGGGTGAGCATGTCGAAGAACTGCGGGATATGCCACATGTCCTTCTGCCAATCGAGCGACGACGCCCAAGCACGGTTCCACGGACGATAGGTCACGTACTTGGGATCCTCGTACACGGCCTTGATGGCTGACTGGCCACCGCCGGCGGCGAACTGGTGCTGGATCTCAGGCGACAGCCACCACTTCACGAAATCCACCGCTTCCTTGATCTGCGCGTCGGTGGTCCAGGTGGTCAGAACGAACGGTTGTCCACCGATCTGTGAAGTACGATTGATCTTGCCGTCAGCGCCGCGCACGCCTGGCGCCATACCAAACACCAGCTTGTCGGAGACCTTGGAGGTCTTCGGATCGAGCGAGGCTTCACCCAGGCCGATCCAGTCGATGTTCATGGCGACCTTGCCTTCACGGAAGAGCTGGTCGGACACGAAGATGTCCATGGTGCCGGTCTTGACCACCGGAGGCATGTACTTGAGCAGGCTGAGGAAGTGCTCCATGCCCTCAACCGACTTCTCGGAGTTTACGACGCCTTCGGCATGGCCGGTCGGTGCCTTGGTTTCATCCCAGATGCTGCCGCCGTGTTGCCAGATGAAGGAGTGGACCGAGCTGGTCGAAAAGTCGTAGCCCTTACCGGCCTGATAGGCGATTCCATAGAAATCGTCGTCAAGCGTCTGGCCGGCGAGCTTCTCGCCCTTCTTGCGCATGAAGAACTCGCCGATGTGCTCGAACGTGGTCCAATCCATGTTGTCGATTTCTTCGCCCGTGCAAGGCAGCTTCTCATTATACTTCGCCTGGAAGTTCTTCTGCTCCTCTTCGTTGCAGAGCACGTCCTTGCGGCCGTAGGTTACCAGCACGTCAGGGAACTGCGGGAAGCCGTAGTAGTTGGGCGTTGAGTTGGGATAGGTCGAATAGGCGTTCAAGATCGCCGGATGCATGCTGTCGAGGACAGCCTTGAATTCGGGATCGGCATCGAGAAGGTCGTTCACTTTGCGGTAGTAGCCGCCTTCAATGAAGGCGCCGAGCCACTGCGAGTCCGAGACGATGAAGTTGTACTTCTTCTCGCCCGACGTCAGCGAAGCGTTGACGCGGGTGTAGAAATCCGGCCACGGAATGAAGTCGACGTCGAGCTTCACAGTGTTGCCGGACTTCGGCTTGTACTGCTCGTCGAAGAACTTCTTCATGATGCGGGTCGGCGGCCAATCCGGCACCGCCATCGTCAGCGTAACCTCTTCGGCTTTCACCGGAGCAAGGCTTGCGCCCGCCACGGTCATTACGGCCGCCATGGCCGAAGCCGATGCGAGCCCTTTCAGCATTAACTTAACGGTCATCCTAGGTATCCTCCCTTTTTCTAACCGTAGTGCTGCACTTCAGAACGGCTGCGGGTCAGCGTATCGCCTCACCCGTTGCCGCCTCGAAGACGTGGATTTTGGACGGATCGATCACGATCGGCGCTGAATCGCCAAGATTCATTCCGCTCGCCTGTTGTTCGGGCAGCACGATCCGCAAGGTCTGCCCATTGGCTTCCACTGATACGATGGTGACATCGCCCAATGGTTCGATGAGATGAACCGTCGCCGCGAGCGCCCGATCCCCGTTCTTGGCCAGTCTGATGTCGTTCGGCCTGATCCCGAGAATGCGTTTGCTTGACGGGTTTGCCGTGGCGCGGCTGTCCGTCCCGACAATGCCCAATGGCGTGTCGAAGGACGCCGCCTCGCTCCGCTCAACCGCTTCGATGAGGTTCATGTGCGGGGAGCCGATCTTGGTCGCCACATAGAGATTGGCCGGCGAAAGGTAGAGTTCATCGGGTGTGCCGCGCTGCACAACCGCGCCGTCGCGCATGACCGCGATCTCCTCGCCCATCGACAGGGCTTCGAGTTCATCGGGCGTTGCATAGACGATCGTGATGCCGAACTGCCGGTGCAGGCGCTTCAGCTCCGCACGCATGTCATTGCGCAGCTTCGCATCGAGGTTGGTGAGCGGTTCATCGAGTAACAGAATGCTGGGCCGGCGGATCAATGAACGGCCGAGCGCCACGCGCTGTTGCTCGCCGCCCGACAAAGTGTTGGGCTTGCGCTCGAGACGATGCGTGAGTTTCAGCGTCTCGGCAGTTTCCTTCACGCGCCTATCGATCTCGGCAGAGCTGACTTTTGCCTCGCGCAAGGGATAGGCGAAATTGTCGTAGACGGAGAGATGCGGGTAAAGCGCGAAGGACTGGAACACCATCGACACGCCGCGGCCTGCGATCGGCGCATCGGTGACATCGCGTCCGGAAATCGTCACGGTTCCGGCATCGGGACGCACGAGACCGGCAATGGTGCGCAGGGTCGTGGTCTTGCCGACCGAACTCGGACCGAACAAGGCAAAGAACTGACCCGGCTTGACGTCGAAGCTCAGTCCGTCAAGTGCGCGGACGCGGCCATAGGATTTGGAGACGCGGGAAAGGCTGAGCGGCGAACCGGTCTGGCTCATGACAAGAGCCCTCGCGCAGCGCAGGTGCGCGGCGCAAATCCGCAGGCACACAGTTCCTTCTCACGCTTCGCAGCGCCGCCTTTCCGCACCGATCCTCCCATTACGCTTTCTACAATTCTTGATTCTTGGTCCTACCAATACAATCATTCGATCTTATCGGCAAGCGACGAAAACTGTTCGCATCCAAGAGCCTGCACAATTTTTGCGCACCACTTGAGCCGCGAACGCGGCTGAGATATACAGGTTCCAACCAAGAACTGGTCTGGCCAGACGGCCAAGACTTTCGCTGATAGGGAGGAACCAAAAATGCACCTTTCGACCCACAATTGGATGCGCGCCGAACCGCTGGAAACGACGCTCGCCCGTATCAGCAAGCTTGGTTATGAGAGCATCGAGATCAGCGGCGAGCCGACTCAATATGAAACCAAGGCAACGCGCAAGGCCCTGAAGGATTACAAAATCCGCTGCTGGGGCTCGGTGACGCTGACTTTGGCCGATCGCAACCTTGCCGCGAAGAATCCCAAGCAGCGCGCCGCCACCGTCGACTACATGAAGAGCGTAATCACCATGGTCTCGGAGCTCGAAGGCGAGATCATCACGCTGGTTCCGGCGACCGTCGGCAAGATTACGCCCGATTCTTCGCCCGAGCAGGAATGGCAGTGGCTGATCGAGGGCGTGAAGGAGTGCTATGAGCACGGCAAGAAGAAGGGCGTGCGCATCGCCATCGAGCCGCTCAACCGTTTCGAGACCTATATTCTGAACCGCGCCGACCAGGCCTTGGCCCTGGCCGAAGCAGTCGGACCCGATTGCGGCGTCTGCCTCGATGCCTTCCACCTCAATATCGAAGACGAGGACATGTACGCCTCGATCCGCAAGGCCGGGAAGCGGCTCTACGACTTCCATGTTGCCGACAACAACCGCATGGCGCCCGGCCAAGGCGCGCTCGATTGGAAGAAGATCGTCAAGACGCTGAAAGATACAGGCTATGACGGCGCCCTGACCGTCGAATTCGTGGCGCCCGTCGACCGCACGCCGGCGACCAAGTATCCCAATGCGGTTGAGAAGAACCCGGTCAACATCTCGCGCGAGCAGCTCAAATTTATCCAGGACCACGGCTCGAGCCTGTTGAGCGAGGAGTTCTACTCCATGCTGGTCAAGAAATCGGCTGAGACCATCCTGCCGCTGATTAAGTAAGCGCTGAAAAGGCGCAAATCATCATGCGCATTACGCATGTCGAAGCGACGTGGGTGCGGATTCCGATCGAGGAAAAGCGCCAGCACAAGAGCGACTTCGGCCAGATCAAGACCTTCGATGCGGCACTCGTGCGCATCGAGACCGATGCCGGCATCATCGGCTGGGGCGAGGGCAAGAACGCCGCGGGAAGCTCCGGCGAATATGCCGGCATCATAGCGCTCATCAACAAGGAAATCGCGCCCCGCCTCATCGGGCGCGACCCACGCGACATCGGCACGATCTGGGAAAGCCTCTATAGCGGCGTGCGCTATCACCATGTCGTGTCGCGCGGCCATGTCATGCCGGAGCTTTCGCGGCGCGGCCTGACCGTGGCGGCGATCAGCGGCATCGACATCGCGCTCTGGGATATTCTCGGCAAGTCGCTCGACGTGCCGGTCTGGCGTCTGCTCGGCGGCAAGAAGGCCGACAGGCTTCCGGCTTATGCCTCGGGCGGCTGGGCACCCGCCGATAAGATCGGCGAACAGCTCCAATCCTATGTCGATGCCGGCGGCTTCAGGGCCGTGAAAATGCGGGTCGGCGCCATGGACGGCGCGGCGCGTGTCTCGGCCGAGCGCGTCAAGGCGGCGCGCGCCGCCCTCGGACCCGATATCGACATCATGGTCGATGCGCACGGCACCTTCACGGTGGGCGAAGCCAAGCGCTTTGCGCATCTGGTGCGCGATTGCGATTTGGCCTGGTTCGAAGAGCCGGTCACGTGCGAAGACAAGGTAGGCATTGCCGAACTGCGCGCCGCGACCAATATTCCGATCGCCTGCGGGGAGAGCGAATTCACCCGCTATGATTTCCGCGATCTCATCACGGCGCGCTGCTGCGACATTCTCCAGCCCGATCTCGCAACCTGCGGCGGCATCAGCGAAGGCCGGCATATCGCTTCGCTCGCCTCGACCTTCAACCTGCGGCTCGCGCCGCATCTCTGGGCGGGTGCACCGGCCTTTTTCGCCGGCATGCATCTTTGCGCCGCAAGCCATGCGAGCTTCATCCTCGAATATTCGCTCGGCGCCAACCCGATGCTGCACGACATCATCGAGGAGAAGATCCGCGTCGAGGACGGGATGATCGCCATTTCCGATAGGCCGGGACTCGGCTTCACGATCAAGGAAGACGTTCTCGCGAAGCACGCCGTGAGGGCCTGATGATCGAGCCGCGCGATCTCCTGGCCAAGCTGACCGCGCTTCTCATGAAGACCCGCGATGAGCCCGGCACGCGCATGCCCTCCGAGCGCACATTGGCCGAGCATTTCGGCGTGAGCCGCGGGCAGATTCGCGAAGCGCTCGCCATTTTGGAAGTGCTGCGCGTCGTCGAGCGCAAGGCCAAATCGGGCATCTACCTGACCGAGAACCGCTCCAGCATCGAGGCACTCGCCTTCTTCGCGCAGGCCGGCTTGCCGCTCACGCCGGAAGAAGTCTACCAGGCGGTCGAGATGCGCAAGATCCACGAGATCACCGCCGTGAGGCTGGCCTGCGAGCGCGCCAAGCTCGAGAATTTCGACCGCATGCGCGAGGTGCTCGACAGGAGCGCCAAGCGGATCGAGAATGCGCAGCCGATCAACATCGAGGATCGCGACTTCCACCTCGAGATCGTGCGCGCCACGCAGAACAATGTCTTCTTCAAGATCGTCAATGTCTTCTATCTGATGAGCGAGCGCCGCCTGCCGCTCTATTTTGCAAGCCCTGAACGCTCGCGCCGCTCGCATGAGGAGCATTTGCGCATCTTCGAATCGCTGGCCAAGCGCGATTCGGCAAACGCCATGTCATTGATGAGCGCCCATTTGCAGGGTGTCGAAAGCTACTGGAACGATCTCATCGCCCAATCCGATCTTGTTCCCTCGGCCTGACATGCCGACCGTCTATTCGACCCACCCGCTTCATCCCGATGCCGTTGCACTTTTGGGCAGCGCGGCCACGCTCAAAGTCGCAACGGCACTCGATGCCGGAGCGCTCGCGCGCGAAGGCCATGCTTGCGACATCGTCATCGTCCGCGCGCCCTTGCCGGAAGAAATTTTCGGCGAAGGCACAAAGCTGAAGGCCGCGATCCGCCATGGTGCGGGCGTCGACATGATCCCGGTCGAGGCCGCGACCAAAGCCGGCGTGCTCGTCGCCAATGTTCCGGGCGTCAATGCCAGCTCGGTTGCCGAGCATGTGGTATTTTCGGCGATCGCCTTGCTCCACCGCTTCCGCCTGCTCGACCGCGATCTGCGCGCCAAGGGCTGGCTTGAGGCGCGCGAATATTCTTTGAGCAATCACGATCTCGCCGGCCGCGCCATTGGCATTGTCGGCATGGGCGCAGTCGGCAAGGCGATCACCAGTGCCTTTGGCGGGCTCGGCGTGAAGCTTCTCGGTTTCAGCCCGAGCGGGCGCAATTTTCCCGGGCAGGTCGCGAGCTTGCCACTCGATGACGTGATCGCCGCCAGCGATATCCTGGTTCTCTGCTGTCCCTTGAAGCCCGAGACGCGCGGGCTGATCGATGCGCGGCGATTTTCTCTGCTCAAGCGCGGCTCGATCCTGATCAATGTATCGCGCGGACCGGTCGTCGATGAGGCAGCACTTATTGAAGCATTGCGGACCGGACACTTGTGGGGCGCGGCACTTGACGTCTTCAACACCCAGCCCCTGCCCCGCGATCACGCCTTCTTCTCATTCGACAATGTGATCATCACGCCACACATGGCAGGGATCACCGAAGAGAGCATGGCGCGCATGGGAACCGGTGCGATCGCCGAGGCATTACGCGTCTTGCGCGGCGAATTGCCGGTGAACCTGATCAATCCGGATGTGGTCGAAGCCTACCGTCGGCGGTTCGGGTAGGCATTCAGTATACAGATGAACGCGCGAGCTTGCGCGCGTCCGTCAGCTCTCCTTCTCCCCGCGAACGCGGGGAGAAGGAGCCCGCAGGGCGGATGAGGGGCACTTCTCGCCATGAACGCTTGCCCCTCACCCGGCGCATGCGCGCCACCCTCTCCCCGCTGAAGCGGGGCGAGGGACAAAAGACCGTGAGTTCATGGCCGCCCTTGAGGTGGCCATCCAGCCTGGTTGGACGGAGAAGAGCTTGCAAATTCTTGTCATTGCCGGACTTGGTCCGGCAATCCAACGATCAACCAACTCAGTTTACGGAGTGTCGGCACAATGGATCGCCGGAATGAATCCGGCGATGACAAATAAAGAGAGCCGTCATGTCGGCGAAAGATGGAAAGGTTGCGCGGACGCCTTGGTTTTCCCTCTCCCCTCGTGGGAGAGGGCGGCATGCGGGAGCATGCCGGGTGAGGGGGCAGCGCAAACTTACCAACGTCTGACACTCGGCTCGTTACCCCTCACCCGCCTCGGGCCTTACGGCCCTCGTCGCCCTCTCCCACAAGGGGAGAGGGGAGGTGATCTGTATACGGAGTATAATATTGCTTCTTAGCTCAGTTGAAGTGACGACCGGGCTCCCAAAAAGCTCTCCATGGCAGGCCTTGAGCCTGCCATCCAGGCTGGACCGGCGGGTTCCCCGGGTCGAGCCCGAGGACAGGCAAGCCGCCGATGGAGAGTAAGTTAGGATCACGCAAGCGTCATCGCCTGCCGGGGGCGGCAGCGACGTCGAAGTTCACTGCAGGTGGAACTTGGCCCTAAGACGTGTCGTCGCGCGGCGGGTTGCCGAGGCGCGCGAGCCAGTCGCAGTCCTTGAGGATCTGGTCGACCTCGTGGATGTTCCGCTGGCGGTATCCGGGAGGCCGTCCGGAGCGCAACGGGCCGGAGCGCTCAGGCCGGCGCTCGTCGAAGGGTTTGGCGTCCCAGCGGGCAAGCCGCATCGCATGGCGCGGGATGTCCTGAACCGCGTCCAGAACGGCGACGAGCCGGCGGACCAGGTGCTTTGCACTGACCATGCCGTCATCGACTTTCTCCTCGACAACGGGCGCAGCGGGTGCGGGCTCGCGGCCGACCGAATTCGCGCATCATCCGCTCCCAGGGGATAGAGGATCACCGAGGACGCGGACGCGCGGCTCGGGTCCACGGAGCTTCTTCTTCCTGAACCGGCGGCCCTGGCGCCTGAGGGGATCGAACAGGTTGAACAGGAAGCCGCGCTTGCGCTGGTTTGCCACCTTCACCTTCGGCCTTGGTCTTGTCCGCGCTGGATGTCTTTGGCTTGCCTGAAGCCGGACGCCGGGGCTTATGCTCGAGCACGATGTCACGCGCCGCGGCGACGATGAGCCGTCTCACCGCTGATTCCGCCGACCGCAATCTTGAGAGGATAAACCGGTGGAGCGGCCTCGCTATGCGCTCGACGGTGCCACCCTCAGTCAGCCCGATCTCGGCAAACAGCGCCAAGACGACGCCCAAGAGCGGTACGCGTTTGCTTTCGATGGCCAATTCCCAGTTCATTGCCGCTCAATAGAACAGAAAAGGAACTTCGTCAATCATAAAATTCGGGTGGCCTCCAATTTTTTGGTACCTCTCTTTTTCGTCATCCCGGCGTAAGCCGGGACCCAACTATCCGCGTGAAGGCTGTTGGCGATCCATCACGGTGAAAGATGGGTCCCGGCTTTCGCCGGGATAACGGTGGTTGGTTGTTCAACCCCTCACTCGCCCCGGATTAAATCCGGGGCACCCTCTCCCGCAAGGGGAGAGGGGAAATGCTCCGTAGGCGGAAAGATGGATCCCGGCTTTCGCCGGGATGACGGTGGTGAGTGGTTCTGCCCTCACCCGGCGCTTCGCGCCACCCTCTCCCGCGCTATGCGCGGGCCAAGCGCGGCTTTCGCGGCCGCAAGGGCGACGGTTGACTTGGTCAACCCCAAATCATTCTGCGCTAAGGCGCTGCTGGCTTCACCCACGCACTGTTCTTCGCCGCCGACTGAAGCACCGCCTCGACGAAGGCGAGGCCTTCGACTCCGGCTTCTGCAACGGGCGCCAGCAAAGCCGGCTCATGCGGTGCCCTACCCTCGGCCTGCGCATGGATGAGTTCGGCATAATCGCGATAGAGATTGGCAAAGCCTTCGACGAAGCCTTCAGGCAATCCAGCAACGAGGCGCGTGCCGTGCTTTGCGGCGGGCGATGCCGCATGGCCGCGATAGACGATGCGCGGCGATCCTTCGAGCGGGCGCAGATGCAGGGATTCCGGCAAGGACTGATCCCAGGCAAGGCTTCCGGTCTCGCCATAGACGCGCAGGCGCAGGCCGACCGGTTCACCCGCTGCAACCATGCTCGCCCATAATTGTCCGCGTGCGCCGCCCTGATAGCGCAAGGCGACGAAGGCATTGTCCTCGAGCTTGCGGCCCGGGACATAGGTCTGGATATCGGCCGAGAGTTCATCAAGCATGAGGCCGGTGACGAACTTCGCCAGATGCAGCGCATGCGTGCCGATATCGGCGACAACACCGCTCGGGCCAGCAATCGCCGGATCGATGCGCCAGGTCTGCTTGACGCCTTCGGCTTCAAGCGGAACCGAAAGCCAGCCCAGGAGAAACTCGACCTGGACAAGACGTACGCGGCCGATCTCGCCTTGCGCGACGAGCTCGCGCGCTTCGCGCACCAAGGGATAGCCGGTGTAGTTATAAGTGACGCCGAGCAGCCTGCCCTTTGCCGCCGCGAGATCGCGCAAGGCGGCTGCCTCGGCAAGACTTGTCGCGAGGGGCTTGTCGCAAATGACATCGATGCCCTTGTCAAGGAAGGCGCGGGCGATCGCACCATGCGAATGATTGGGTGTGACGATGCTGACGACTTCGACGCCGTCCTTGCGCTGCGCTTCCTTCTCCGCCATCTCGGCATAGCTCGCATAGCTGCGATCAGACGCGATGTGGCAATCGGCGGCTGAGAGATGCGCGCGCTCGGGATCGGACGACAAAGAGCCGGCGACGAGTTCGTAGCCGTCATCGAGCCGCGCCGCCATGCGGTGGATATGGCCGATGAAGGCCCCGCGGCCGCCGCCCACCATTCCCCAACGCAATCGTCTCGGCATGGCTCTAACCCTTGATCTTCCAGCTCTTCATCACGTCCAGTGTGTGATCGAATGACAGGATGCCGGCATCCGAGCCAAGCCCGGTCGCCACCAAGCCGGCGGCCGCTTGCGCGAAACGCACCGAGGTTTGCGGATCCATCTTGTTGTGAAGACCAGCGATGAAGCCGGCATCGAAGGCATCGCCGCAACCCGTCGTGTCGACGACCTTGATGTCATAGGCCGGGCTCTTGAAGCGCGTGCCGTCGCGATGCGCGTAAAAGGCACCCTCGCCGCCAAGCGTGAAGACGCAGCAGGCAGCGCCATTGTCGATATAGAAACGCGCGCAATCCTCCGGCGTCGATTGTCCGCTCATGTCGCGGGCTTCCTCGATCGACGGCATGAAGTAATCGATGAAGGGCAAGAGCGGCTTGACGATGCCGATCGTCTCAGCACTCGCCGCGATGAGATCGAACGTCACGATGCGCCCGCGCCGCTTGGCTTCTTGAAGCAGGATGCGGCTCGGCTCGCCATCGAGCTTCTTCAAGAGGCCGGTGCCGCCGAGATGGATGATCGGTGCATCGAAGACCTGATCATAGGCGGAAGGGGGCACATCGAAATGATCGGAGGCGCCGCGTACATGCAAGGCCGGCCGCTCGCCATTGCGCCTGACATTGAGGATCGTCGCCGAGGTCTGGATGCCCTTCAACTGCTGCATCGCCGAGACGTCGATTCCGTGCTTCTTGAGCGTGAACAACACCCAGTCGGCCTTTTCATCGTCGCCGACGGCACCGACCGCGAGGCTCTTGAGCCCGAGCTTTGCCGTATCGACAACCGTGCCGCCCGCCGTGCCGGCAACCGTCAGCCTGATCTCTTCGATGAAATCGACATTGCCGCGATCGGGAATGCGATCGACCGGCCGGCCGAGCACATCGAGGATATAGAGCCCGATGACCGAGACATCATGCTTCATGAAAGTGCCTCAGTATGTCGCGCGGCCGCCGGTCAAATCGAATGTGAAGCCCGTCGTGAAGCTGCAGGCTGGCGAGACGATCCAGGCGATGAGGCTTGCGGCTTCCTCGAGCTCGCCGCAGCGCTTCATCGGGATCTTGTCAGTCATGTACTTGACCTGCGCATCGGGGAGTGCGGCGACCATCGGCGTGCGGATGACGGCGGGGGCCAATGCATTGATGGTGACGCCGGTCTCGGCATAGTCTTTCCCTATCGCCTTTACGAGGCCGATCAACCCGGCCTTGGTCGCCGAATAGGCAGCCATGCCGGGATTGCCCTCTTTACCCGCGATCGAGGCGATGTGAAGAATGCGGCCATAGTTGTGCTCCAGCATGTGCGGCAAGACCGCTTGCGTGGCGATGAGGGCACCTTTCAGATTGATCTCGTAGACGCGATCGAAATCCTCAAGCGAGACGTCATGTGTCTTGATGCCGGTCTTGCCGGTAATGCCCGCGCAATTGACGAGCCCGTGCAATTGCCCGTGTGACTTGATGAAGCCGGCGATCGCCGCGTTGAGCTTGGCGGGATCGACCACATCGGCCGCTGCCGCACTCGCCTTGCCGCCCTTGGCCGCGATCGCTTGAGCGGCCTCCTTCGCACCGGCCTCGTCGCGATCGATGCACAGGACTGTGACGCCGTGCCCGGCCAGGAACTCCGCCGCGGCGCGCCCGATCCCGCTTGCCGCGCCGATCACCGCAACCCTATAGGGCTGCTTGTCGAAATAATTCATAACGCCCCCCATTCTCTGTTGGCCGCAGTTTATGGCGGCGCGCCGGAAAACAAGCAAGGCTGCCGCTTGCATGGGTGCTGCTCTCGATTAGGATGGCATCGGGAGGAATTTCAAATGTCGTGGATTGATCGATTTTCCATCACGGGCAAGCGCGCCTTGGTGACCGGTGCCTCGAAGGGCATCGGTCTTGAGATCTGCGCGGTCCTCGCCGAGGCCGGCGCCGACATCGCCGCGGTGGCGCGCGACAAGCAGGGCCTCGCCGAGGCAAAAAACTTGGTCGAGAAGAGCGGCCGGCGCTGCGCGGTGATCGAAGCCGATCTTGCCGAGACCGACGAGACCCGCCATGCGGCGCGCGCGGCCCTCAAGGAATTCGGCACCATCGACATTCTCGTCAACAATGCCGGCATCGCGCTCGTCGAGCCCTTGCTCAAGGCAAGCGTCGAGAACTGGGACCGCACCATGGCGGTCAATCTAAGGGCGCCTTTCATTCTCGCGCAGGAACTGGCGCCCGCCATGATCGCGCAGAAATCCGGCAAGATCATCAATATCTCATCGCAGGCCGGCGTCATCGGCCTCGACGATCATGCCGCCTATTGCGCCTCGAAAGGCGGCATCAACCAACTGACCCGCGTCATGACCAGCGAATGGGCGCGGCACGGCATCAATTGCAATGGTGTGTGCCCCAACATCATCCTGACGCCGATGGGCGAGCAGGTCTGGGGCGATCCGGCAAAGAGCAAGCCGATGCGCGACAAAACTCCGCTCGGCCGCTTCGGCAAGCCCGTCGAGGTTGCCGACCTCGTCCTCTATCTCGCCTCGCCCGCCTCGAATTTCGTCAATGGCGAGATGATCATGATCGACGGCGGTTTTACTGCCCTTTAGTGTTGGTTTTGGATGAGCGACGCTTTGCCCGTGATCTGACATTGGCGGCGCTCGCTGGGCGCCCTTCTTCATCCTCCGCCCAATCGAGAGCGAGACCAAGCTCCTTGGCGTGCGCGGCGAGCCTGGTGTAACGCTCGCGCAGATGATCGATCTCGGCCTCCGTCATGCTCTCAAGATCGATCAGCGTATTGCTTGCGCCCGTCGTCGCGCGGATGAGTTCATCGATCTTGATCTGCAGGGCCTTGGTGTCGCGATTTTGCGAATTCTGGATGAGAAAGACCATCAGGAACGTGACAATCGTCGTGCTTGTATTGATCGTGAGCTGCCAAACATCCGAATAATCGAAGAAGGGGCCTGCCGCGGCCCAGACGATCACCAATCCAGCCGCGATGACGAATGCAATCGGGCTGCCGGTCCAACATGAGGCGGCAGCAGCAAAACGAGTAAAGATTTTGTCAAGCATGATGCACCTCTTCGCAACGTTCGTTCATATCAACGCGGTTCGAAGTACTTTGCGCCAGATGCCTTTCTGCCGCGAACCCACGCCGCCGCGATATCGGCAGCAATGACGCTAAAGGTAATGCCGTTGCCGCCGGCGCCGAGCACCGCAAGGCAATGAGGGAGACCGTCGGGCTCGGCGATGATCGGCAACCCGTCATCCGTCTCGGCGAAGTTTCCCGCCCATCGATGGGCGATTTCAAGCCGCCGTCCCGGCAGGAGTTCATGCAACTTGCGCAAGATGGTCTTGGACTTCGATGCGATCAGGCGATCGCGCGTTTCTTCATCCGCGAAATCCTCGTCCTCGCCGCCCGCGATTATGCGGTTGTCGGGCGTCGTTCGAAGATAGAGATAGGGATCGGACGCCTCCCAGATGATCTTGCGATCAGGCCAAAGCTGCTCGCGCGACAGCGGTTTCGTTGCCAGCGCCCATGTCGAGATCACATCATATGACGAGCGCGGAATCTGCTTCAGCGTCTCGTAACCCGTGGCGAAAATGACGCGTCGCGCCTCGAAGGCCATGCCATCCTTGGTAAGAAGACCAACCTGGCTCGGCCCCGATTCGCACACCGCCACTTCGCTGGGGCTGATGAGCGTTGCCCCTTTGGCCTGAGCCCGCGTCAGCAGGCCTTTGGCGAGCCTCACCGGATCGAGTTCACCGGCGACGCGCGAGACGATGGCTCCCGAGCGATCGAAGCCATGCCCGTCGCGCAAGACTTTCGCATCGACGAAGTGCGACGGCAGGCCGGATTTCTCGCGCAGATCCGCTTCGGCCTTGAGTGCCCGAAAGCCATGTGCATCGCCGGCAAGATAAAGCGCCTCGCGAGACCGCCAGGCGCAGGCGATGTTCTCTTCGCGGATCAGGCGCTCAAGATGGCGCACGGCGTCGAGCGACAGGCGATAGATATCCTGTGCCGCGCGCAAACCACGCAGTTCCGCAAGCTCGGTCAGTGTACGGTCGATATCCCATTGGATGAGTGCGGTGCTCGCCGCGGTACTGCCGTGAAGAGGCCGCCGTCGATCGAGAATGAGGACGCTCAGGCCAAGGGACGTCAGACGGTGCGCGATCAGCGCGCCGGTGATGCCCGCTCCAACAATGACGACGTCCCACAATTTGCGGGGAGCATCCGAAGCAATTTTGAGGCGGGGCTCGCCCATGGCCAGCCAGTACGGATCGCCGCCGCGCAATTTCCGCTTATGAGTGACCATGCCGCGCTCAAAACGTGGCAGGGCTGAGGTGGTTCCTTAACCACTCGCTTTCTTTACTTTCCCTCTCCCCTCGCGGGAGAGGGCGGATTGAGCGAAGCGAAATCCGGGTCAGGGGGCGGTGCCACGCGACTATCATCAGTCATTTGCTATACACCCCTCACCCGCCTCGGGCCTTCGGCCCTCGTCGCCCTCTCCCGCAAGGGGAGAGGGGAAGTGTCCTTCTCTCTGCGGCTACAGCGAAACCGAGATCCCGCCATCGACGGCAAGAACATGTCCGTTCACATAGCTCGCCGCATCGGACGCAAGAAAGATGACCGCGCCGCCAAGCTCTTCCGGCTTGGCCCAGCGGCCCGAAGGCGTGCGCCTTTCGACCCACGCGGTAAACTCCTTGTCCTCGAGCAGGGCCGTGTTGAGTTCGGTCGCAAAATAGCCCGGCGCGATCGCATTGACGGTCACGCCATGCCGCCCGATTTCAGCTGCCATCGATTTTGTCAGTCCGTGCAATCCCGACTTTGCCGCGACATAGCCGTGGATCGTCGGCCGCGCCAGGATCCCGGCGACCGATCCTGTGTTGATGATGCGTCCGTATTTGCGCGGCAGCATGACGCGCGCGGCTTCGCGCGACAGGCGGAAACAGGATGTGAGATTGGCAGCGAGGATACGTTCGAAATCGCTGTCTTCCCATTCTATCAGCGGACGGCGATGCTGGATGCCGGCATTATTGACGAGGATGTCGAGCTTGCCGTGGCGCTTGACGATATCGGCGATTGCCGCAGGGCCGGCCTTGGCATCGGTGACGTCAAAGGCCGCATATTCCGCCCTTGGTATCTTTGCGGCGACGGCGCGCAACGTGTCCGGATCGCGGCCATTGAGCACGACGATGGCACCGCGGCTGGCCAAGGCCTCGGCCATGGCAACCCCAAGGCCGCGCGACGCTCCTGTTACGAGAGCAACGCGCCCCTCAAGCGAGAATATGTCCTTCATCACCAATCCCTCCTCGTAAAAAAGGCGGGAGTTGCCTCCCGCCTCGTGATTGTCAAGCTCAAACCGAATTACTTGGCGATGCAGGTATCGGCTGTCTCGGGCGTGCAGACGTCAAGACCCGTATAGGTCGGATCGGCCGGAGCCGGCTTGCCGTCCTTCATGTCCTTGAGCGCATTCATCGTCTTGTAGCCCATTTCAAACGGACGCTGGCCGACCTGGCCGAGCGACAGGCCTTCCTTCATCTGGTCGATCTGCACCGGCAGCGTGTCGGCAACGATCAGTGCCAGCGCCTTCGAGGCAATCTTGTCCTTGTAAGGACCGACCGCCGCGCGGTTGGCGTCCGGAATGAACTGCGGGAAGCCGCCCGTCGGGATGAAGGCATCGAGGTTGGGATTCTTGGCCATGATGTCTTCAAACTGCTGCACCGAACGCGGGAAGTCGTCGTCGGTATAGAGCGGGCAACCTTCGATTTCCGTCCAGCCATTCTGGCCGGTCAGGCGATCGCCGGGCGAAGCAGCCGAGGCCTTGCCCGACAATGTGTCGCGGATGCCCTGCATGCGTTCATTGTGGTTGGCCGCGGCCGCGCCACCTGACTGAATGCAGATCGTGCCGCCATTCGGCTTGGCAGCCATGGCGAGCTTGGCGAGGTTCGTGCCGATCTCGTAATTATGCGTGCCGATATAGGCGACGCGGAGATCCTTGTTCTCGGGCAGGAGGTCCGAGTCCCAGGTAAGAACCGGGATGCCGGCTTCCTTCGCCGCTTGGAGTGCAACCGCCATAGCCGCGGCGTTCGAGGGCGAAACGGCGATGCCGTCGACCTTCTTGGCCACGAGGTCCTGCACGATCGTCACTTGCTCGTCGCCGCCGCCATGCTCGCCGGGTCCGATATACATGCATTCGAAAGCACCGTTCGATTCCGCTTCGGCCTTTTTGCAGCCGTCGCGAGCCTGATCGAAGAACGGGTTGTTCATGTTCTTCGGCACCAGCGCGAATACATATTTCTGCTGGGCAGACGCGGCTGCGGTCATTGCGATCATCGCAACGGCGGCAGCCAGGACAAATCTCTTCATTTTTACTTCCTCCACATTTTAACGACAGGGGGAAGGCTTGCACTGCCTTCCTGGTTTTCTAACGGTGTTTTCGGGGAAACAGCCTTTCCAGCATTGCAGCGACAAGTGACTTGCCGCCGGTCTGCATGCCGAGAAGCACCGCGAGAATGATGAAGGCGCCGACAAAGGCACCTTGCCAATTGGAATCGATACCGGCCATCAGCAACGCATTGCGGATGACCTCCAGAAGCGCCGAGCCGACGATCGCACCGAATGCCGTGCCGGCGCCGCCCATGAGATTGGCGCCACCGATTACTGTTGCCGCGATCACGCGCAACTCATAGCCCTGCCCCATGGCGTTGATCGCCGAACCATTATAGCCAAGCAGCAGGAGCGAGGCGACGGAGGCCGTGAAAGCGCAAAAGACATAGGCCTGGAACTTGATCCAGTCGACGGGCACACCGGTGAGCCGTGCCGCCTGCTCATTGCCGCCGATCGCGAAGAGATGTCGGCCCCAGGGCTTGAAGTTGAAGACGTATCCGACCACCAGCGCCAGCGCGATCATCACCCAGAAATGGACCGATACTTGCGGAATCCAATCAGGTATTGAATCACCCGGCACCTGATGCGGCCATTTCGCCTGCCCGATCGCCTTGACGATCGGCGCGTCCGGTCCAAATTTGTAGAGCATCTGGTTGGCCGAGAACACGACCGCGAGCGAGCGCGCGATCGACAGCATGCCGAGTGTCACCACGAATGACGGCATGCCGACATAGGCGACGAAGAAACCGTTGAAGGCGCCGCAAGCAAGCCCGGATAGCAAGCCCATCGCGAAGGCGATGTACCAGGGATACTCCCAGGTGAGAAAGAGGCCGGCGACAATGGCCACAAGACCCATGACCGAACCAACGGAAAGATCGATGCCGCCGGTGATGATCACCACCGTCATGCCAAGCGCCATGATGCCGAACGGCGCGAAATTGCGCATCATGTTGGAGGCGTTCTCGGCCGTGCCAAAAGTCGGCTCGATCGATGCCATCCAAACGATCAGCACTAGCAGCGCGATCGTCACCCAGAACGCCTGGCTCGCGAACATGCGTTGAAGCCAGGTCTGTTCCTTGATGCCGACGACGTCGGAGAGCGATGCGTGATCTGTCTGGGGCGCGGTTTGTTCGACGCTATGCTGCACGGATCGCCCCCGTAATCAGGCCGGTGATTTCTTCCGGCGAAGTGAGCGCCGTCGGCTTGTCGGCAACCTTGGTGCCGCGCCGCAGCACGATGATACGGTCGGACACCGCAAAGACGTCTGGCATGCGGTGGCTGATCAGCATCACGGCCACGCCCTGCCCTTTGAGCCGGCGTATGAGTTCGAGGACCTCCGCCACTTGGCGAACTGAAATGGCTGCGGTCGGCTCGTCCATCAGGACCATCTTGGCATTGGAGAGACGCGTGCGCGCGATGGCGACCGCCTGGCGCTGGCCGCCCGACATCTTCTTCACGAGGTCGCGCGGCCGCGTTTCGGATTTCAGTTCGGCGAAGAGTTCTCCGGCGCGATCGATCATCGCCTGCTTGTCGAGAACCTTGAAAGGCCACACGCCCTTCGTCAATTCGCGCCCTAGAAACACATTCTGCGCCGCCGTCAGATTATCGGCCAATGCCAGGTCCTGATAGACGACCTCAATCCCCTTGCCGCGCGCATCGAGCGGCTTGTGGAAGTGGCAGACCTCGTCATCGACGGCGAGTTCACCTTCGCTCGGCGGGAAATTGCCGGCGATGAGCTTAACCATGGTCGACTTGCCGGCGCCATTGTCGCCCATCAGCCCGACGACTTCGCCCGGCTGCACGGTAAGGCTGACATCGGTCAGCGCCCGGATTGCTCCAAAATTCTTTGAAACATTGCGGATGTCGAGCAATGTCATCCGGCTTCCCTCCCGAAGCTTGCGTCCAGGCGCCGGCTCTGTGTCCGGTTCTCGTGTCTGGATCGGCTCACTATAGGGGCGCGAGTCGCCATTGCCAGTGAAAAACACCGGGACAATGCTCAGCCCTCGAGTGGCGCCGGCTGCGGCGCGCTTTCGTAACATCCAAGCACGGATTGATCGAAGTCGATGATCGAACCGGTCATAAGGCCAGATTCATCGCTCGCGAGATAGCCGACCGCGCGCGCCACCTCGTCGGTCTTGAGCATACGCCCGGTGGGCAGCCCAGCTTCCGCCTTTTTCCGCCAGCCATCCGTGGCGCCGTGATAGGTCTTCATGATCCGGTCTTCGCCGGGCGTATCCATCCAGCCGATGCAAAGCCCGTTCACCCTGATGCCGTGCCGCATCAGGCTGAAGCCGACATTCTTGGTGAGCGTGATGAGGGCGCCCTTGGACGCGCAATAGGCGGTGATGAAACTCTGGCCGCCATGGCCCGACATCGAGATGATGTTGACGATCGTGCCCTTGATCTTCTCGCGCTGCATGACCTTCGCGGCATCCTGCATGAGGAAGAAAGGTGCCCGCACATTGACCGCGAACATACGGTCGAAAAGTTCGGGGCTCGTATCCCAGATTGTTCCACGGTCGGTGATCGCTGCGACATTGGCGAGCGTGTCGATACGCCCGAAGGCCTTGTCCGCCGCCCTGATCACCTTTTGGGCATCTTCGACTTTTGCCAGATCTGCAGGCACGAACAGCGACTTGACGCCCTTTTCCTCGAGCGCCTTGCTCACCCGCAATCCATTCGCTTCATTCCGCCCGCAAATCGCGATGCCCTCGGCGCCGCGATCGGCCATGAGATGGGCAATAGTCTCGCCGAGACCCTGCGTTCCACCTGTAATGACGGCGATTTTGCCGGCTAGCGATAGATTCTTGTAGCTCGACGCATCCACTCTGGCGCTCCCATTTCCACCCGCTTGAGCGATTGGAATTTTTGTTCTATTTTTTCTTTACTCAAGAATGAACGTTGCATAAATGCACCGGAATGGCAACGCAAAAATCTGCGCGGCCGGGCTATTTGTCACACAAATGGGAGCTTGGTGGGATGATTGGAGTTGCCGTTCTCGGAGCCGGGCGGATCGGAAAAATTCACGCCCGCAATGTCACGCTCAATCCGCGCTGCAAGCTCGTGGCCGTCGCCGATCCGATGAAGGACGCAGCGACTGCACTCGCCGGGGCACTTGGCGCGGAAGCCATGACCGATGCCCGCGCCACGATTGCGCGCCCCGATGTGCAGGCGATCATCGTCGGAACGCCGACCGACACGCATGTCGACTTCACGCTCGATGCTGCCCGCCGCGGCAAGGCGGTACTCTGTGAAAAGCCGATCGACCTCGATATCAACAAGGCCGATGCCGCGGTTGCCGAGATCGAGAAGCTCGGCGCCAAGGTGATGATCGCTTTCAATCGCCGCTTCGACCCGAGTGCCGCGGCACTTAAGAGGGCGATCGATGCCGGTGCCATTGGCGAGGTCCACCAGGTCATCATCACCAGCCGTGATCCCTCGCCCCCACCTGCGACCTATACCAATTCCGGCGGCATCTTCCGCGACATGACCATCCATGATTTCGATATGGCGCGCTTCCTCCTCGGCGAGGAGCCTGTCGAAGTCGTCGCTTCCGCAAGCTGTCTCGTCGATCCGGCGATCGGCAAGTCCGGCGACTTCGATACTTTGATGGTCATCCTCAAGACCAAATCGGGCCGCCAGTGCCACATCAACAACAGCCGCAAGGCTGTTTATGGCTACGACCAGCGCTTCGAAGTCTTCGGCTCTTCCGGCATGCTGATGAACGACAATCTCCGCGCCACCACCTTGCGCGGCTATACCGAGGCGCAAACCGAAATCCGCGATCCCCTGCTCAACTTCTTCCTCGAGCGCTATGACGATGCCTATCGCAGCGAACTCAACGCCTTCATCGATGCGGTTGCCGATGGCAAGCCGATGCCGGTCACCGCGCGCGACGGCCGCCAGGCCTTGCGGCTCGCCGATGCCGCGCTTGAATCGGCCACGACCGGCCGCGCCGTGAAAGTCTGATGCCGATGCGCGACATCGGTGTCGGCATCATCGGCACAGGCTTCATGGGCAAGGCCCACGCCTTTGCCTATCGCGCCGTATCGGGCATTCTCCCCGTCTCGCTCCGCCCTGTCTTGCGCGTGGTCGCCGACAATAATCGTGAAGCCGGGCTTGCGACGCAAAAGCAACTCGGCTTCGAGAAATTCACCGCCGACTGGACCGAACTTGTCCGCGACCCGGGCGTCGAGATCGTCTCGATCACCACGCCCAATGTCGTTCACCGCGAAATGGCGCTCGCCGCGATCGCTGAAGGCAAGCATGTCCATTGCGAGAAGCCGATCGCGCCGAGTGCTGATGACGCGCGCGCCATGATGGAGGCGGCAGAGGCGAAAGGCGTCAAGACGCAGGTCGGGTATAATTACATCAAGAACCCGCTGCTGGTTCTTGCCCGCGACATGATCGCTTCGGGCGAGCTTGGTGAGATCACCGGCTTTCGCGGCATCCATGCCGAGGATTACATGGCAAGCCCGGATGTTCCCTATGGCTGGCGCGTCGATCCCTCGGGCGGTGGCGGCGCGGTCGCCGATCTCGGCAGCCACATTGTCGGCATGGCGCGCTTTCTCTTAGGACCGATCGCATCTGTGAATGCCGATCTCGAAACCATCGTGAAATCGCGCCCCATCGCGCCGGGCTCGAACGAACGCCGAGAGGTCAAGGTCGACGATATCGCGCGGCTCACCGTGCGTTTCGCGCGCGGCTGCGGCGGACAGATCGAGGCCAATTGGGTGGCGACCGGCCGCAATATGGATCTGGGCTTCCAGCTCTACGGCACCAAGGCCTCGCTCGCCTTCACCCAGGAGCGCTTCAACGAACTCCTCTATTACAAGGCGGGAGGACCCAAGGGCCGCAAGGGTTATCAGAAGATCGAAGCGGGACCCGAGCACTATCCTTACGGTCTCTTCTGCGTCGCACCGGGCCATCAACTTGGCTTCAACGATCTGAAGACGATCGAAGTCGCCGACTTCCTCGACACGATTTCAGGCGGTCAGCCAAAAGGCCCGGATTTCCGCGAGGCGTGGGAGATCCAGAAGGTGATCGATACCGCGATCCGTTCGTCGCGCGAGCGGCGCTGGCTCGATATCGCGTGACGACCCGCGAAAACTGCCTGGCGCGCGACCGCGCCGATCCTCTGGCGGGGAAGCGCTCAGCATTCGTGCTTCCCGAAGGCGTTGTCTATCTCGATGGTAATTCGCTCGGCGCCTTGCCGCGCAATGTTGCCGCGCGCGTCGCCGACACGATCGACAGGCAATGGGGTGCAACCCTCATCAAATCCTGGAACGAGCATGGCTGGTTCGACCTGCCGCGAAAAATCGGCGATCGCATCGCGAGACTGATCGGCGCGCCACGGATGAGCGTCGTTGCCTGCGACACGATCTCGGTCAATCTCTATAAATTGCTTGGCGCGGCGATTGCGTTGCGGCCCGGTCGCCATGTCATTCTCTCCGACACCGGCAATTTTCCGACTGACCTCTATATGATGCAGGGCTTGATCCGCCTGCTCGACCGCGGTCTCGAACTGCGCCTTGTCGAGCCGGAGGATGTCGAAGCTGCGATCGCCGATGATGTCGCGGTCGTCTCGCTGACCGAAGTCGACTACCGCACCGGACGCCGGCATGACATGAAGCGATTGACGGCGCGGGCGCACGCGGCCGGCGCGCTCATGATCTGGGATCTCGCGCATTCCGCCGGCGCCTTCCCGGTCGATCTCGAAGGCTGCAACGCCGATTTTGCGGTGGGCTGCACTTACAAGTATCTGAATGGCGGGCCTGGCGCCCCGGCCTTTCTCTATGTACGGCCCGATCTCCAGGGTCGGATTGAATCGCCGCTCTCCGGCTGGTGGGGCCATGAAGCGCCGTTCGCTTTCGACACGGATTATCGCCCGGCACCGGGCATTCTCCGCCAGCAATGCGGCACGCAGGCGATCCTTGCGATGGCGGCGCTCGATTCGGCGCTTGATGTCTGGGACGATGTCGACCTCGCTGAACTGCGCCGCAAATCCGAAGCGCTGTGCGAACTCTTCATCGCTGAAGTTGAGAGCCGCAACCGGAAGCACGGCGTAAAGCTCGCCGGCCCGCGGGACATGCGCGAGCGCGGTTCGCATGTCTCCTTTCACTGCCCCGAAGGCTATGCAGTCATGCAGGCACTCATCGCGCAAGGCGTGATCGGCGATTTCCGCGCGCCCGATATCGTCCGCTTCGGCATCACGCCGCTCTACACGCGCTTCGTCGATATCTGGGACGCGGCCGACATTCTCACGCGCATCCTCGATGAGCGATTGTGGGATGATCCGCGTTTCAAATCGCGCAAGGCGGTGACGTGAGCCGCATCATTGATATTTCGCAACCGCTCGATCCCGGCATGGCGGGATTCCCGGGCGATACCCCGTACCAGGAAGCGCAGACCTTTCGCATCGGGCCGAACTGTCCGGTCAATGTCGCGCAAATATCATTGTCGGTGCATTGCGGCACCCATGCCGATGCGCCCTTGCATTATGCCGCCGATGGCAAGCCGATCGGCGCACTCGATCTCGAACCCTTCATCGGCCCTTGCCGGGTGATCGATGCACGTGGCATGGGCCCGCTTTGTGAACCGCAGCAGATCGAGGCGTATCTCAAGGATGCACCATCGCGCATTCTCCTGCGCCTGACCGACGGATTCGATCCGCATGTCTGGCCGACAGGCTTTCGCGCGCTGTCCGCCGCAACTATCGAGTTGCTGACCTCGCGCAGCGTGCGTCTCGTCGGCATCGATACACCCTCCGTCGATCCTGAAACCTCGAAAGACCTGCCGGCCCATAACGCGGCTTTGCGCACCGACATGCGCATCCTCGAAAATCTTGTCCTAACGCATGTCGCTCAAGGCGACTATGAACTGATCGCGCTCCCCTTGCGCTTCTCGAACCTCGACGCCTCGCCGGTCCGCGCCGTGCTCCGCACAGTGTAATTCCCTCGCCCCGGTGGGGCGAGGGAGGGGCCCGTTGCGAAGCAACGGGAGGGTGCGGGGGATCAGGTGCATCCGATAATCGACAGGTCAGTTTTAGGGACACGCGCAAACTTGTCGGGTTCAATCAGGGAGCGGATTGTTTCAGGAACACCATCCAGATTATCGAATGCTTCTCTATTCCAGAATCTCACCACGATGTAGCCCGCGGCCTCAACCTCGCGCGTGCGGGCCCCATCTTCCACTTTGCGCTCGGCATGCTGGCCACCATCAAGTTCGATAATCAAGCGCGCATCAGTACTGATGAAATCAGCGATATAGTTTAGGATTGGAACTTGTCGACGAAATTTCCGTCCGCACAACTGGCGGTTCCCCAGCCTCGACCACAGAAGAGCTTCCGCACTTGTCTGATCCCGTCGTAGTCGTCGCGCGGTATGATGCGTTGGCATGATACTTGATCGGACGCCGCCGAGCCGCCCAGGTCAAGCCGGACCGGCCGGAGACCCCCTCACCCTAACCCTCTCCCCGCCGGGGAGAGGGAACTTCATTTTCCGTCGCCCCTTTTGGAGGAGGAAGAAAAAGTCATATCCTCTCATTCTCGATGAGGTTCTTCAAAAGCACGACCTCGAATTCATGCGAGGCTGTGAGCCGCCGCCAGCGATCATCATCCATCGCCATCGCGCGCCACGCCATAAAGGTCAAGACAGAATGCCCAGCATCGAGCCCCAGATGCGCGCCCGGAACGACACGCACCTGGATGCGCGGCACCAGCGCTTCCCGGTTGCCGCCAAGCTTGTAGTCGATCGACAACCGCTCTCTGTCCGCATCGATGCGCACGAGAATCCGGTTGCCATCGAAAATGCTCGTTCCCGTGACGAGCCCGTCCGCCGCAATCTTCGTCTCCCATGTGCCGAATGACCAGCGATGAAGCTTCGCCGGATCGGCCATGATCGCGAAAACATGCTCCGCCGGCTGCCTAACGACGATCGACGTGATATGCGACTGCCCGGCGCTCATGCCGCCGCCTCCGCCGCAACACTCGGCGGCTCCGTTGTGTTGACGACGAGAATGCGCACGGGCTTCTCGCCCTCGGCCAAATAGGCGTGCCCCATGCGTGAATCGAAATAGACGCTGTCGCCGGCCTCGAGCCGCAAAGGTTCGTAAAATTCGCTGGCAAGTATCAAGACGCCGTCCATCACATAGACGAATTCTTCACCCGCATGCCGCGACAACCCGCCCGCTTCTTCGACAGAGCGCATCGACACGGTGTTGATTGCCGGATGCATCTTCTTGTTGGCAAGATCAGTACAGAGCACCAGCGCCTCGTAGCGTGCGGTATCGAGCGGCGCACCTTCGCCCTTCCGGCACACGCTACGGATGCCATTGCCAATCGGCTTCTGATCCTCGCCGAAGAATCGCGTGATGTCGACATCGAGCGCTTGCGACAGCATGTAGAGATGATGTGCACTGACCAATGTCTGATCGTTTTCGACGCGCGAAAGGGTTGCTTCCGACAATCCCGCCAATGCCGCAAGTTCGGCGAGCGACTTGCCGCGCTCCTTGCGCAATGCCTTGATCCGCGGGCCGATCGGCAGCCCTATGCTGCGCGCCTCATCGCGGCTCATGCCCATACTCGCTACGCGCCGCTGCCGGCGTAACCAAGCCCGCCGCGAGATCGGCCTCGACAAGCGAAGCCTCGCGCTTCTTCGCATCGCCGAATCCACCACCGCCGGGAAGCTCCACGACCAGGCTGTCGCCGGTTGGCACGATATGAATGCCCTTGTCGGCCAGCGCCTTGCCCGAGCCTAATCGCGCATGGCCTTTACGACCGGGCTTTCCGCCGTCGCGGCCTTGTGCCGGATTGTGAATGCGATCGAAGGTCGCCGCAGAGATCGTGAAGGGAACCGCCTCGCGATTGGCGATCTCGATGGTCTGGCTCAAACCGCCTCGCCATTCGCCGGCACCTCCCGAATCCGCCAGATATTCCTTGCGCTTGAACCACAAAGGGCACTGGCCCTCGGTGACCTCGACCGGGATCGTCCCGACGCCCGACGGGAACGCCGTGGTTGCGAGCCCGTCCTTGCCTGGCCTGCCGCCAATGCCGCCGAGCCCGATATTGATCACGCCGAAGGATTTCGCCTTCGCGGTTTCGGCCGCTGGCACGCGGCCATGGGCGCTGTTGAGCGAGAGGATCCAGATCGATCCCGCACTTTCCGCCTGCACCTTGCCGGGAAGCGCCTGCGCGAGGCAGCCGAACACCGCGTCCGCTAGCATCTGACCGATCACATGCCGCGCCGTGACCGGCGACGGCCTTGTCGGATCGACACAGGTTCCCGCCTCGGTGACGAGATCGAAGCAGTTGAGCGAACCGATATTGTTCGGCACATGCGGCGCGATCACCGCCTTGAGCCCGAACACCGAATAGGCATGCGTATAGGTGCGCGGGCTGTTGATGCCGTAGATCGAGGCGGGTGATGAGCCCGAGAAATCGATGGTGATCTTGCCGCGTCTGATGGTGAGCTTGGCCTTGAGCAGGATCGCGCTCTCATAGCCGTCGAGCGGCATTTCGTAAGTCCACTCGCCTTCCGGCAATTGCCTGATCGCCTCGCGCGCCGCCTTTTCCGATTGCGTCAGGATATGTTTGGCGAGCGGCTCGATGGTCGTGAGTTTGAACTCCTTCGTCATGTCGAGAAGGCGCCGCGCGCCGGTGTCATTGGCGCTGATGAGGGAGAGAAGATCGCCGCGCACCTCGACCGGATTGCGCGAGTTCGCAAGGATGATCGACATCAATTCTTCATTGATCTTGCCTTCCTTCCGCAGCATGAGATGTGGAATGAGCGTACCTTCCTCGAATGAGGAATTGGCCTTGGCCGACATGCCGACGCCGCCGACATCGATGACATGGCAGGTGGAGGCGAAGATCGCGACCGGCCTCTTGCCGATGAAGACGGGCGTCATCATCACATAGTCGAAGAGATGCCCGGTGCCGAGCCAGGGATCATTGGTGATGTAGACATCGCCCGGCTTCATCGATGCGACCGGGTATTTGTGGAAGAAGTGGCTGACTGCTGTCGCCATGGTATTCACGTGGCCGGGCGTGCCGGTCATCGCCTGCGCGATCATCCGGCCCTTGGTGTCATAGACGCCGGCCGAGAGATCGCCCGCTTCGCGGGTGATCGTACCGAAGGCGGTGCGGAGCAGCGATTGCGCCTGCTCTTCGACGACAGCGATGAGACGGTTCCACATCACCTGCGTGCGGATGGCGGCGAGGGCATTAGTGGGTGTGTTACTACGGTTTTTCATTTTCCGTCATGCCAGCGAAAGCTGGCATCCCCTGAGAATGTGCCGTTACTGAAATGATTCAGGGGACCCCAGCTTTCGCTGGGGTGACGATGAAGAAAATTCGTCATCCCTTCTTCTCCAGCACGATGTAACCGAGACTGTCGATGCGCGCGCTGAAATTGGCGCCGACGATCGTCGACGTCTCGTCTTCGGCAATGATTGCGGGTCCCTTGATGCGGGCGCCCGGCGCCATGTCAAAGCGCCAATAGACCGGCGTATCGACCATCTTGCCCAATGCCGCGTCATAGACCTTGCGCTTGGCTTTAGGCTTCGGTGCGGCCGCAGCCTTCACCGGCTTTGCCCGCTTCGCCGGCTCGGCGCGCGAAGACGCCGTCACCGACCAGGTGATCGCCTCCGCTTCCATGCCTTCGATGGTGAGGCCGTAGATCTGCCGATAGAGCCGCTCGAATTCGGTGCGCAGCTTGGCGCCGTCGGCCTGGGTCAAATGCTTGACCGGAACCTTGATGCGGATTTCATGGCCCTGCCCCACATAGCGACAATCGGCAATGCGCTGGATGGTGACTGCCTGACCCTTGAGTGCCGGCTTGACCACTTCCATCGCATCTTTTGTCATCCGATCGAGCAAGTCATTCACCCGTTTCGCATCGAAACTGTCGAGGCTCACGGCCGCGCTGCGTGTCACCTCATAGGCGATCGGCGCGCGCAGAAATCCGATTGCCGAACCAACGCCCGCGCCCTTCGGCACGAGAATGGTATCGACTCCGACCTTTTCGGCAAGCCGGCAGGCATGCAATGGCGCGCCGCCTCCGAAAGCGATCATCGTGCAGGCGGAAATATCCTTGCCGCGCTCGATCGCATGGACGCGCGCCGCATTCGCCATGTTCTCTTCGACGATCTCGGCGACACCCGCCGCCGGCCAGAAATCTTCGAGCCCCAAGGGCATGCCGATATTGCGCTTGAGCGCCTGCGCCGCCCCGGTCTCGTCGAGCTTGATCTTGCCGCCCGCGAAATAGGCGGGATCGATCTTGCCGAGTGCGAGATTGGCGTCGGTCACCGCGGGCTCGGTACCGCCACGCGCATAGCACACAGGTCCCGGCGTCGAACCGGCACTGTCTGGTCCGACGGTGATGCGGCCAAGCTTGTCGACCCGCGCTATCGAGCCGCCGCCGGCGCCGATCTCGACCATTTCAATGACCGGAATGCGCACCGGCAGGCCCGAACCCTTCATGTCGCGATAGGCGCGGGCGATCTCGAATTTGCGCGCCCGTTCCGGTTCGCCGTCGGTGAGGAGGCAGATTTTTGCCGTCGTGCCACCCATGTCGAAGGACAATACTTCGTCGAGCCCACATTCCTGCGCGATGCGCCCTGCCAGGATGGCGCCGCCAGCTGGCCCGGATTCAACAAGGCGGATCGGAAACCGTGCCGCGGTTTCGAGCGTCGTGAGCCCGCCGCCCGACATCATGAGGAAGAGCGGCGCTTTCAACCCCATGGCCCGCAAGGCCTCGCCAAGCCGGTTGAGATAGCCCGACATCAATGGGCGCACATAGGCATTGGCGACCGTCGTCGAGAACCGTTCATATTCGCGAATTTCCGGTGCCACTTCGCTCGACAGGCAGAGCGTCACGTCCTTCGGCAATTTCCCGCGTAAGAGATCGCGAATCCGCTTCTCATGCGCATCATGCGCATAGGCATGGAGCAGGCCGATGGCCACCGCGCCGACCCTCTCGGCGATGATCTTCTCGGCAATGTCAGCGACATTGCTTTCATCGAGCGGGATCAGCACATCGCCGGTGACTGCAAGCCTCTCGCGCACGGTGTAGCGCCGCGTGCGCGGTACAAGTGGCGACGGCCGATCGATCATCAAGTCGTAATGATCGAAGCGCTTTTCATAACCCTGCTCTATGATATCGCGGAAACCTTCGGTCGTGATGAAGGCGGTCTTGGCACCCTTGCGTTCGATCAGCGCATTGGTGGCAAGCGTCGTTCCATGGATGAAAACGCTGACGTCCTTCGCCGCGATTTTCGCTTCATCCAGAACCAATTTGATGCCTTCGAGCACGCCAAGTTCAGGCGCCTCGGTGGTCGTAAGCACCTTGCCACTGAAGCGCTTTTTGCCGGCTTCGAGCACGATATCGGTGAAAGTGCCGCCGATATCGGCGGCGAGTTTGATGTCGCTCATGGGGTGGATTATCGCCGCGTCTTTCAATTTTGCAAGGAAGTTTCGCTATTGAAAGATCGCCCAATTTGGGAAATGATCGGGGCATGACCCGCGATCACGCCATCGCCCTCGACAGTGCAGACAAGCTCATGTTTCTGCGCGATTTTTTCGAGTTGCCGGAGGGCCTGATCCATCTCGATGCCAATTCCGTCGGCCCCATGCCGAAAGCCACGCGCGAAGCGGCCAAGGGCCTTCTCGACGACTGGGTGACGCTCCGTCGCCGCGGCTGGGCCGAGCGCCAATGGCTTGATATGCCTTCGCTTTTGGGCGACGCGATCGCCCCCATGATCGGTGCCGGCAAGGGCGAAGTCGTGATGTGCGACTCGACCACGCTCAACCAGTTCAAGGCCGTCGCGCACGCGCTATGCATCAATGCAAACCGCAATGTGATCGTCACCCAGAGCGGCAATTTTCCCACCGATTTGCACGTTCTAGAGGGTCTAAAACACGTCTTTTCGCGCGATTTGCGCGTCATTTTCTGCGCCTCAGAAGACGAAGCTGTCGCCGCCCTGAACGGCGATGGCGCGGTCGCCGCCTTGAGCCATGTCGACTACCGCTCCGGCGAGCGCTGGAACATGAAGCGCGTCACCAAATCCGCGCATGACAAGGGCGTGCTCACCGTCTGGGACGTCTCGCATTCCGCCGGTGCCGTGCCCGTCGATGTGCGTGCCGCCGACGCCGATTTCGTCATCGGCTGCGGCTATAAATATCTCTGTTCTGGCCCAGGCGGGCCGGCCTTCATCTATGCAAAGCCCGGGCTTGCCGATCGCGCTCATCCGGCGATTGCCGGCTGGATGGGTCATGCCGATGTCTTCGCCTTCGCAGGCGAGTATGAACCGCATCCCGGCGTCAAGCGCTTCCTGACCGGAACGCCGCCGGTCGGTGCCAATGAACTGGCGAAACCCCTCCTCGACATCTGGCCCAAGGTCGATCCCCAGGCATTGTGGGCCAAGCACAAGTCACTCACCGACACTCTAATCGCGCTTCTCAAATCCGAATGCGGGCCGCTCGGCGTGACGGTGACGTCGCCGGAAGATCACGCGCGCCGCGGCGGCAATGTCAGCTTTTCATCGCCTGGCGCCGGCTCGGTCGTCGAAGCCTTGCTCGACCAAGGCGTCATCCCGTCCTTCCGCAAGCCCGACGCAATCCGCTTCGGCGTCTCCCCACTCGTCATCCGCCATGTCGATATTTACGACGCGGTCCAGCACCTGAAGCATGTGCTTGAAGCCGAAATCTGGAAGCAGCCGAAATACGCCAAGGTTGCGGTATGACACGCCATCCGATTCTCGGACCCAACAGATTCAAGCTCGGTATCTTCTCCGCCAATGCCGATGGCGGCCTCACCCTCACCACCGTTCCCGAACGCTGGCAGGCGCGCTGGGATGACATTGCCGAGGTCGCCCGCATGGCCGATCGCGCCGGCATCGAATTCTTCCTGCCCATCGCGCGCTGGAAAGGCTTCGGCGGTGCGACCAATTCGCGCGAACATTCTTTCGAGACGTTCACCTTTGCCGCTGCGATTGCCGCGATCACCGAAAAGATCGGCGTCTTCTCGACCATTCACGTGCCGATGATCCATCCCGTCTATGCGGCGAAAGCCCTGGCGAGCGTCGACAACATCAGCCACGGCCGCGCCGGTCTCAATATCGTTGCCGGCTGGAATCCGGACGAATTCGCGATGTTCGGCATCGAGGCCGAAGCCGAGCGCTATGCCCAGGCGCTCGAATGGTACGAAATCATCTGCCGGATCTATTACGAGCCGAAGCCTTTCGATTTCGACGGGCGCTTTTACAAACTGCGCAATGTCTCGGGCAAACCGCGGCCCGCGCAATTGCCGCGCCCCGTAACACTCAATGCCGCCTTCGGTCCGCCGGGCCGCGATTTCGCGGCGAAGTCGTCGGACTTCCTGTTCACGACCTTTTCCGACATCGAGGCGGGCAAGGCGCACATCGCCGATATTCGCGAGCGTGGCGCCCGTGAAGGCCGCGAACTCGGCGTCTTCACCACGTGTCATGTCGTCTGCCGGCCGAGCCAGGACGAGGCCGAGGCCTATTACGAGCGCTACGCCGTGACGATGGCGGATAAGGGCGCCGTCGACTATCACATGTCGCAGAAGCAGAAATTTGCAGGCTCGCATGATGAGGCGACTTTCCGTCTCCATGCCAAGCGCTTCGCCGGCGGCGCCGGCACCTATCCCCTGATCGGCACGCCGGAAAAGATCGCCACCGAAATGGCGCGCATGAGCGAGGCCGGCTTCGCCGGTACGACCGTGAGCTTCGTCAACTTCAAGGACGAATTGCCGTATTTTATCGAGAGCGTATTGCCGCTTATGAGGGAAACAAGTCTGCGGGCGTAGACTATAACTCTTCCCATGTGTTGCGACGCGCGCCGTGAATGATCCGGAGGATAACAACCTCGCCCGCAAAAATCTTGTAGTAAAGCACATAGGGTTAGCGAAGCAGCGGGAGACGCCTGACACCCGGTCTGTCTGCAATCTCCCGCGCAGACATCGGAAATTGCGCGATTCGTTTGACTACATTGTCCAGTCGCTGAACAAATTGACGAGCAGCAGCCGGATTGTTGGTTTCGATATCTACGAGAATTGCTTCAAGTTCGACCAGCGCTAGTCTCGAAAACCGGACTCTCATCCGCGTCGATATTTGGCCAGCAGCTTCTCAACTTCCTGCTCCGTCGCGATCTCGCCCCGCTCCACGGCCGCTAGCCCTTCATCGATTGCATGCAGTTCCTCTGTCGTCGCGCGATAGGGACCAGCCCGCCGTTCCTCGATTTCAAGCGCGATCTGAGCAAGTTCCTCTTGATCCTCCCGCGGCCACCGGGCAATGCGGATCAGCATCTGTTTGATTTCTGCATTCATATCGAAAGATTACCACGATAACTTTCTTACGGAAAGTATTGCATGATGTTCATTGCAGGCTACGCTCGTCAAAATCACAAGCCGCTGGAGCAACGCACATGGAATGGCTGAACGAGCCGAAACTATGGAAGGCCTCTGGCGATAGGATCACGCTTACGACTGAGGACAGGACCGATTTCTGGCAGAACACCTTCTACGGCTTTCAGCACGATAACGGTCATTTCTACTTCGACAGGGTCACCGGCGATTTCACGGCCGAAGTGTCATTCACCGCTGCCTATGAGCAGCTCTACGACCAGGCCGGACTCATGCTGCGCTTATCCGAACATCACTGGATCAAGGCCGGCGTCGAATTCGTCGACGGGAAATGCAGGCTGGCGACGGTTCTGACGCGCGACTTGTCCGACTGGGCCTTAGGCCCGGAAGTTGATCGGCGCGCCAAGCTGCGCTTGCGCATGATACGCCTGAATGACGCCGTCTGCGTACAATGGGCACCTGAAGATCCTGCGACGCCCTACGAGACCTTGCGGCTTGGTCCGATATCGCACGGTAGTGCGATGGTGGGGCCCATGTCCTGCTCGCCAACCCGGGCCGGCTTGGTTACAACCTTTACGCACTTCCGCATTGGGCCGGCTGTCGATTTCGCCAGCGCAGTCTGATGGCCTGACGGCAATAATGAGGACGGCAACATGCCTTACTCGCACTACCGGCCGGAACTCATGGGGCGGGCGACGCTTGCGCCCTCGGGTTCCTTCGAGGCGGGCTCGTATCAATCGTTCGAACTTGTCTATACGGCGGGTCCGTTTGGCATCGACGATACCGGATCGATCAAGATCGCGTTTCGTTTCGCCACCGACTTCGGCCCGGTGCAGTTCGACGATCCCAAGGCGCCAGGCTACACGACGGCGGAAGCCTCGAACGGCGCCACGCTCGAATGCAAATGGGAGTTCAAGCGCAATATCAGGCCGTGGAGCCGCTCGCTTTATATTGGCGTGATGAAACACTTCCTGAAGCCCGGCGACACGATCACGGTACGATTTGGCGACCGCCGCTTCGGCTCGCCCGGCATTCGCCTCCAGACTTATTGCGAAGCGGCTTTCGAATTCCGGGTCTTCGTCGACGCCATAGCGACCTACGACTATGTCGCGCTCCCCGAGAGCCCGAAGATCGCCATCCTGCCCGGACCACCCGCGACGTGGCAGGCCCTGCTGCCCACCATGCTCCGGGCCGGCGAAGAATTCCGCCTCGTCGTCAAGGCGACCGACAAATGGGGCAATGCCACGAACCGAGCTGCGCGTGAAATGCTCTTGGAATCGAACCTGCCGGTCGAAGGGCTGCCCGAGAAGCTCCGCATCGAAGACGGACAATTCGCGATAGTCATCCCTGGGCTGAAAATCCAAGAGCCAGGAACGCTCTCGGTCATAATTCGGGACCCCACGGGCGCGGAAGTCTGCCGCTCAAACCCGATGCAGATCGCGGAGAAGTCTGCCGCGCTTGTGCATTTCTGGGGCGATACGCACGGCCAGTCGAACGAGACGCTGGGAACGAACACCACACGCGAATATTTCGAGTTTGGGCGCGACCGCGCCTTTCTCGACGTAATCGGCCACCAGGGCAACGATTTCCAGATCACCGGAGAATTCTGGCGCGAGCTCAATGCACTGACCCGGGAATTCGATGTCTCCGGGAAGTTCGTCTGCATTCCAGGCTATGAGTGGAGCGCCAACACGGCGGTCGGCGGCGATCGCAACGTCCATTACCGCCATGAAGGCGAGACTATCCACCGTTCAAGCCATGCGCAGATCTGGGGTGGCGAAGACATGGCGGATGAGAATACTGACTGTCATGACGCACATGAGCTCTTCCGCAAGCTCGCAGGCAAGGATTGCGTTGTCGTGGCGCATGCTGGTGGGCGCTATGCCGATGTGGCGTTCGCCCATGACGGACGGATCGAGACCGCCGTCGAGGTTCACTCCGCCTGGGGAACCTTCGAATGGATACTCCGCGACGCTTTTGAGCGGAACTACCGGGTGGGCGTCGTGTGCAATTCGGATGGGCATAAGGGACGGCCAGGCGCCGATTTTCCGGGAGCCTCTTTTTTCGGCGCGACCGGCGGCCTGACCTGTTTCCTGGCACCAAGCCTCGATCGCGACGCCATCTTCGAGGCGATGCGTCGCCGCCGCCATTATGGCACGACCGGCAACCGCATGATCCTCGATGTCGCGGTGCATCTCGCGGAAGACGGCGACAGTTTCCTACGCGATCCGATGGTCTTTCCCGATGCGCCATACGAGCGGACACGCCACCTCATCATGGGCGATATCGCAAGGTTGCGTTCCGGAGAGGCCGAGCTCGTTGTGAACGCAATTGGTTCGGCGCCGATCGAGAGGCTCGACATCTTCGACGGCCTCGACCTCATCGAGACCATTCACCCCTACGGTGAGGAGGAACTCGGTTCGCGGATTCGCCTGATCTACGAAGGTTCCGAATATAGGGGCCGTGCGCGCACAACGGTGTGGGACGGCAGTCTCGGCATCTCGGGCAACACGATCCTCACCGCAACGATGATCAACAACTGGAATCTCGATCGCGGGATTCAGACCCAAACCGGCTCGGGCATCGCCTGGAAGGCGGTGACCACCGGCAATTTCGGCGGCATCGATTTCACGCTCGCGGATCGCGATGCGGGCCGGCTCTCAGTCGCCACCAAACATATCCAGGTTGAAACCGCGATCGCCGATATCGGCCTTGAGGACATGACGTTCGAGGCAGGCGGTCTCGAACGAAGGATCAGGCTCTGCCGCTTGCCGGACCGGTTGAACAAGCGCGAAATCTCGCTACGGCGGCCAGTTAGACTTCACCATGATCGCGACACCCGCCTGTTTGTGCGTGTGACGCAGGAAGATGGCCACCGGGCGTGGTCGAGCCCGATCTATCTGTTCCGAAGTTAGTGCGGCAGCATACGCGCGACGCAGCCCAACGGAGACCGATGATGCCCATGGCGGCTCGAGTATCTGCATCACCGGTACTCCTCGCCATTGTGCTCGCGCTGGGCGCCAGCCAGACGGCTGCATCGGCAGACTTCGTCGGCCTCGTCGACATTGGCGATGGCCGGAAGATGTATCTCGAATGCCGCGGCGCGGGGGCGCCGACGGTTGTCTTGGTCTCGGGCAAGGGCAACGGCGCGGCTGACTGGAGCGAAATCCTCGATCCCGCCGATCCGGCACACGAGGCCGATTACGATGCCGTGGCCTGGGGCAAGGGCGACCTGCATCAAAGCGCCTCGGCGGTATTTCCGATGGTGTCGCGCTTCACCCGCGTCTGCGCCTATGACCGCCCGGACGTAAGGCGGGACGGGCCGGATCGTTCTACTTCGATTGCCCAGCCGCACAGCGCCGACCAGGCAGCCGACGACCTCCATCGGTTGCTGGTGGCCGCGGGCGAAGCCGGCCCCTTTGTGCTTGTGCCCCATTCCTATGGAGGTTTGATCGCCACGCTATTCGCGCGGACCTGGCCCGCCGAAGTCGCCGGCCTGGTCATGGTCGACGCCGCAACGCCACTCATCCGGCAGGTCGCGCGCCCGGAAGCCGTGACGAAATGGGACGAGGCCAACAAGGCGTCGTCACCGGAAGCGCCCGAGGCGATCATGCTCATCGACGCCTTCGCCAAGATCGATGCTGCGCCGCCGCTGCGCGAAATGCCGATGGTGGTGCTCAGCTCCGACAAGCCTTGGCAGCCGCCGTCAGCAACGAAGGCTGATCCCGCTGCCGGCGTCACTTTCGCGGATTGGCAAGCATCGCAGGAACTACTCGCGGCATCGCTCAACGCCCAGCTCATCACCAAGACGAAGAGCGGTCACAATATCTACGCCTACTCGCCGCAGCGCGTCATCGATGCAATCCGTGACGTCGTCGATGCCGTGCGCGCTGGAGAGACACGGTTGGTGCCGTGAGTGGTGGTTGGATGTCAGGAATACTCACGAGTTCGGGTCGACGGCGCGGAGCGGCGTTCTGAGCCGCGGATCGTCGTGCCACTGCCAATAAGTGTCGCGGATCTTCGTTGAGAGCGGCCCGGGCCGGTCATTGCCCATGATGCGGGTCATGACCCGCGAGATCGGCATGACCCCGCCGGCCGTGGAAGAGATGAAGACTTCATCGGCGTCTTCCAACTCGGCACGCGTGATCGGCGCGATGGCCGCGGGGATGCCAAGGCTGTCGCAGATTTCAAGCACGGTCTTGCGCGTGATACCGCCGAGACTGCCGCGATCCGGCGTTTTAGCCTTGCCATCCTTCAAGACGAAGACATTGAAGCCCGGGCCTTCGGCGACGAAGCCCTCCGCGTCGCAATTGACGCTCGTATCGAAGCCCTCTTCATGCGCCTCGAGAATCCCTGAGGTGAGATCGCTCCACTGATAGTTCTTAACCGTCGGGTCGACGGAACTGTCGGGAACGCGCGGCGTGCTGGCGATCCACAAATGCGCGCCGCGCGCCTGCACATCCTTCGGAATGACATCGATCCACGGCACGGCATAGGCGATGAGATAATTCTCGCAATCGGCGGGCCGCCGCGAGCCGAACACGCGTGGGCGTCCCCGCGTCGTCACCATGGCGACGAAGGCGTCGCTCAATCCTGCAAGCCCGACGCAGTGATGCAAGACATCGGCAATGCCGTTGCGGTCCTCGGCGATCTTCAGCCGCCGCTTCTCCATGGACCGCTCGAAACGGTCGAGATGGTCCTCGAGCCGGAAGAAGGCGCCCTTCCACACATGTACGACGTCATAGACGACATCGGAGCGCGTGAAGCCCCAATCGGTCACCGGGATTGCCGCCTCGGCGATCGGTATGTAACGGTCTTTGACATAGGCTGCGCCGGCGGCGAAACGCGGATCGGACATGGAGCACCCTTTGAACTTGGCCTCGCGAAATGGCCATAGATCCGGGCGGATTGCAATTGTCCGGCACGTCCGAAGCCGCTTGATTAAGAAGCAGAAAGGTCACGCGGCTTTGATTGCCGTGACCCGGCCTTTCCCATATGTCTCGGTGCCGCGGCGCTCGCGCCGCACCGAATCGCTCGCTCAAAAGGAGCCCGCCCGTGTTTGTTTCGTTCTTCCCGCGGCCGAAGTCATTTGCATGGTCCGCCGCAGCGTGGACCCTTGCCGTCATCCTTTTCTGGTTTCTAGGCGGCGGCTCGCAACTGGGCGCGATCTTCGGTCTGGGCCCCTTGCCGGAAGGAACCCAGCCCGTCATTGGCGTTTCGCGCTTCTGGTCAGGGCCCTTCATCTGGTTCTACATCTATTATGCGGCCGCCGTGCTGATCTTCGCCGCCTGCTGGCGCTTCTACGCGCCACACCCTTGGATGACGTGGTCAATCCTGGGCTCGGCGCTCATCGTTTTCGTCACCTATTTTCAGGTGCAAGTGAGCGTTGCCATCAATGCGTGGTACGGCCCATTCTACGATCTGATCCAGCAGGCCCTCACTAAACCTGGCACGGTGCAACTGAGTGACTTCTACGCCCAGCTCGCGACCTTTGCGGGCATAGCCTTCGTTGCCGTCGTGGTCGGCGTGCTTAACCGCTTCTTCGTCAGCCACTATATCTTTCGCTGGCGCACGGCGATGAACAACCATTACATCCGCCGTTGGAAAACCATCCGCGTTATTGAAGGCGCATCCCAGCGCGTCCAGGACGACACGATGCGTTTTTCGACGACCATGGAGAGTCTCGGCGTCAATCTTATCGATTCGATCATGACCCTGATCGCCTTCCTGCCAGTGCTGCTGAAATTGTCCGCCAATGTCACTGAGCTGCCATTGGTTGGACATGTTCCCTATGCTCTGGTTGTCGTCGCCATAGCGTGGTCGCTGTTCGGCACCCTCCTGCTAGCGCTCGTCGGCTTCAAGCTTCCCGGCCTCCAGTTCCGCAATCAGCGGGTCGAGGCCGCCTACCGCAAGGAACTGGTCTTCGGCGAGGACGACATCCAACGCGCCCAGCCAATGACGGTTGCCGAACTCTTCTCATTCGTGCGCCGCAATTATTTCCGCCTTTACTTCCACTACATGTATTTCAACGTCGCACGGATCTTCTATCTGCAGGCAGACAATATCTTTCCTTATGTCGTGCTAGGCCCGACCATCGTGGCCGGCAAAATCACCCTTGGCGCGATGAACCAGATTCTCAATGCCTTCGGCCAGGTGCGCGATTCCTTCCAGTATCTGGTGAATTCTTGGACGACGATCGTCGAGCTTCTCTCCATTTACAAGCGCTTGCGCTCGCTCGATGCGACGATCGAGGGCGAACCCCTGCCCGAAATCGACCAGCACTATCTCGAAGGCAAACCGGCGGAGGTCTAAGCTTCTGACAAGGCAAGCAGCAGTCGTTTGAGGGCGCTCCGAAGCGCCGGATCGCTCTCTTTTGCGGCTAGGGCGCCGACCGCATCCATCGCTCGCTGTCTCGCCTTTTCGGCCAGCAGCGGAGAAAGACCGCGCAGGCGCAGGCTGAGTGCGTCCGCAAGTTCGAGTCGCTGCTGGTCGGAGTAGATGGACCCTTCGCCGAGCGATGCAACGACGCCGTCCAATGTCGTCGACCATGCATTGCTGGGCGCAGCGCCCGCCGCACGTGACAGTAGGACTGCATCGTCCAGTGCCGCCAGCGTGAAGACCTGCACGCGGGTGAGTTCTTCCGCCAATGGCTCGCCGACTTGCACGGAGATATTGTAGGCGGCGCGTATCTCGCCCAGTGCCGACAGCATCAAGCGTATCTCGGCGAGCTTGTCGCTATCGGAAAGCGATGCATCCCTGAGACGCGTGAGATTGTCGGGACTGACCAGCCGATCGAATACCGCGCGCATGTCGGCCTCGCGCCGATGCGGCAACGCCCTATTGCCGTTGAAATGCACGAAATAGAACTGGACATACTCGTTCTTGGTCCACGCCTGGTCGGGCGAGGGATAAAGCGACGCCCCGGGCGATTCCGCGCGTGCAACGAGCATCATGAGGGTCGCGAACGGCACGCTAAAGGCAAGACCACGCATGTGCATGATGGCCTCCTAAGGTGGATACGCCCTTTGCCTCGCGCCGACCATTGGTCTAGCAACGCGCGATGACCCTGAAGCCGCATCCCACTCTCGACCCGCCGCGCCGTCCCGCCTTCGCTCTGCCGGTGCCGCCCGCCGGCAAGCGATTGATCAGCCTTGCCATCAATGAGAGCGCCTATGGCGCCTCCCCCCGTGCCACCGAAGCGGCAATCGCACGGCTTTCCGCCCCGCACCGCTACCCCGATCCCTCCAGCAACGATTTGCGCCGCGCAATCGGCTCGGCATTCGATCTCGACTTCGAGCGCATCCTCTGCGGCAACGGTTCGGAAGAACTGCTCGACGTGATTGGCCGGCTTTTCGCGCGCCCCGGCGATCGTATCATCATGTCGCAATCGGGTTTCTTCCAGTTCGCATTGGTGGCGACCCGCCTTGGCGCCGAACTCACGCGTGCGCCCGAACGCGACCTTATCACCAATGTCGACGGACTGCTGGCACTCGCCACGCCTCAAGCGAAACTCGTCTATCTCGCCATTCCGAATAATCCGACCGGCCTTGCGATGCCCGTCTCGGAAGTCCGCCGCCTCCATGCTGCGTTGCCATCGCATGTCGTGCTGGTGCTCGATCTCGCCTATGGCGAATATCTGCCGCCGGCCGATCTGGCAGCACTCATGCGGCTTGCCACTGACAGCGAGAATGTCGTCGCGACGCGCACCTTCTCCAAGGCTTACGGTCTTGCCGCCTTGCGCGCCGGCTGGGCATTGGCGCCCGAATGGATGATGCCGGGCCTCAATCTCCTGCGCGGTGTCGGCAATATCAACGCGCCGGCCCAGGCCGCCGCCATAGCCGCGCTTGCCGACCGCGAATTCCTCGACCATGTCGTCGATGAAACGGCAAAGGAGCGCGCTTTCCTGAGCACACATCTTGCCCGGCTTGGCCTTCGCCATGTGAAGGGTCTCGGCAATTTCCTGTTGACGGAGTTTCCGGACCAGGACGGCCGGCGCGCCCAGGACTTCATCGCCTTCGCCATGCGCGAGGAAGGCATTTGGCTGAGGCCGGTCGGCGAGCCGGGTTTTCCCAATCATAGCCGGATCGGCCTTGGCACGAGGACTGAGAACGAATTGGTGGTGGCGACCTTGGGCCGTTTCCTCGCCGCACCCCAGCCCTAAGGGTGGGGATTGCCCCGTTGCGGCCAGAAGTGACAGAATGTATTTCAAGTCTCAACTAATCCAAAAACCCAGGGAGGAACTAGGATGAGAATTTCGATCATGGCGCTGACCACGGCCGCCCTTCTGGCCGGTACGTCGCTCGCCTTTGCTGATGACGTGAAAATCGGCGCATTGATGGACGCGACCGGCCCGATTGCGAGCTTCATGCCGCCATTGCAGAACGCCACCAACCTCGCCATCAAGCATGTGAATGACGGCGGCGGCATTTTGGGCGGCAAGGCTGTCCTCGCGGTCGGCGACACCGGCGGCGCGGCGCAAGGGTCTGTCGATGCCGCGGGCAAGCTCGTCAATGTCGAGAACGTGCCGGTCATCATGGGTGCCTTCATGTCGGGCACCACGATCGCCGCCGCCAACGCCGCGACCATTCCGGCGGGCGTCGTCCAGATTTCGCCAACCGCCACCTCGCCCGCCATGACGGATATTGCCGACAACGACACGCTTTTCCGGCTGGTGCCATCCGACAATTACCAGGGAGTCGTGCTCGCCAAGATCGTTCTCGACGAAGGCATCAAGAAAGTCGCTGTCACCTATGTGAACAATGATTACGGGGTCGGCATCGGCGAGACCTTCATCAAGGCCTTCAAGGATGCGGGTGGCGAAGTTGTTGCCGCCGAGAAGCACGAGGAGAAGAAGAACTCCTACCGCTCCGAGCTTGCAGCGCTTGCCGGCGCTGGCAAGGCCGATGCGCTGGTGGTCATCGCTTATGCGGGCGACTCGGGCTCGACCATCGTCAAGCAGGCGATCGAAGGCGGTCTCTTCGACCGCTTCATCGGAACCGACGGCCTGCGCGATGATGCGCTCATCAAGGAAGTCGGTGCTGATGCATTGAAGACGTCGTTCTTCTCGTCGCCGACCTCGCCCGCCGACAATCCGGCACAGGCGAAGCTCCATGAACTCTACAATGCCGAGTTCAAGGAAGGCGCCGACAAGGCCTTCGTCGATCAGACCTATGATGCGACCTTCCTCGCGGCCCTGGCTGTCGAGAAGGCAGGCTCGACCGATCGCACCAAGATCGCCAAGGCCTTGCGCGAAGTGGCGTCTTCGCCCGGCGAGAAGATCATGCCCGGCGAATGGTCGAAGGCCGTCGAAGCAATCAAGGCCGGCAAGGACATCGACTATGAAGGCGCCGGCGGTTCCTATGACTTCGACGAACATGGCGATGTCAAAGGCTATATCGGCAAGTTCGTTGTCGACGGCGACAAGTATAAGCAGGTCGGCATATTCCAGTAACGAACGGCGAAACGCCTCTCATCCCCTCTCCCCTGTGGGGAGAGGGTCAGGGTGAGGGGCGTTAGATTTCGCAGGATCGATGTGCGGCACTTGATCCCCCTCACCCTCCCATCGCTGGCGCGATGGGCCCCACCCTCGCCCCCCAGGGGCGAGGGATCATAAAAATGATCACCCTCGACCACGTGTCGATGCGTTTCGGCGGCCTCGTCGCCGTCGATGACGTCAGCCTCGAAATTCACGGTGGTCGCATCACCGGCCTCATCGGCCCCAATGGCGCCGGCAAGACGACGCTCTTCAACATGATCGCCGGAAGACTTATTCCAAGTTCCGGCCATATCGTGCTCGAAGGTCGCGACATCACGAAGCTGCCCGTGCATGAGCGAAGCCATATGGGCCTCGCCCGCACCTTCCAGATCCCGCAGGAATTTGCCCGCCTCACCGTGCTCGAAAACCTGATGGTCGCCGGCAATGGCACCAAGGGCGACAGTGTCTTCAATGCCGCCTTCCGCCGCCGCAATTATCGCGGCGAGGAAGAGGAGATTTATCACCGCGCCCGCGAGACGCTCGAATTCCTCGAACTCGAGAAACTGAGCAATGCCAAGGCTGGAACGCTCTCCGGCGGCCAGAAGAAGCTGCTCGAACTCGGCCGCGCCCTGATGAGCAATCCGCGCATCATCCTGCTTGACGAGATCGGCGCAGGGATCAACCGCACATTGCTCGTGCGCATTGCCGAAATGATCGCCCGCCTCAATGTCGAGCGCGGTTTGAGCTTCTGCCTCATCGAACACGACCTCGCCTATGTGCAGCGCCTGTGCAGCGATGTCATCGTCATGGCTGAAGGCCGCGTGCTCACCCGCGGCTCGGTCGAAGACGTGCGCCAGGACGAACGCGTGATCGAGGCCTATTTCGGCGGCGGCAAATATGAGGAGCGGGCATGAGCGCGCTGCTCTCGATCCGCGGGCTTACCGCCGGCTATGGCGGCGTCCCGGTGATCGACGGCATCGATCTCGATGTCGCGCCACAGACCGTCTCCGTCATCATTGGCCCCAACGGCGCAGGTAAGTCGACATTGCTCAAATCGGTCTTCGCGCTAACACGCATCGAAGCCGGCAAGATTGCCTTCGGCGATCGTGACATCACCGGGTTGGCAACGGCGGATCTCGTGCCGATCGGCATTGCGGCGGTTCCGCAATCGCGCAACGTCTTCACGACGCTGACCGTTGCTGAAAATCTCGACGTCGGCACCTATGCCTCACCACCGCGCGACCGCCGCGCCGTCGAAGAGCGCGTCCTCACCCTCTTCCCGGACCTCCGCGCCAAGCTCAACCAGCAGGCCGGCACCTTGTCCGGGGGCCAGCGCCAGATGGTGGCGATGGGCCGTGCCCTGATGAGCGAACCGAAGCTGCTGCTTCTCGATGAACCGACCGCCGGCCTCTCGCCCGCCTATCTCGAGCGCATCTTCGATTTGATCCTCGGTGTCCGCGCTGTCGGGGTCACCATCCTGATGGTCGAGCAGAATGCGCGCCAGGCCTTGAAGATCGCCGATCGCGGCCACGTGCTGGTCAATGGCCGCAATTTCCAGTCCGGCACCGGCGAAGAACTGCTCGGCGATGAAAATGTCCGCCGCTCCTTCCTTGGCGGGGGCACGGCATGATCGAGTTCCTGAATTTCTATTTGATCCCGGCGCTCACCCTTGGCGCGATCTATGCGCTGGGCGCCGTCGGCATCTCGATGATCTTCGGCATCCTGCGCTTTGCCCATTTCGCCCATGGCGACGTCATGACGCTTGGCGCCTATGGCACGCTCACTGCCGTGTGGCTCATCCCTTTGCCGCCCTTGCTGCTCCTGCCCTTCGGCATCGCGCTTGCCATCGCAGCAACATTGGCGGTTGATCGCTTGTTCTACCGGCCCTTGCGCAAACTGCCGACGATATACACCGTCATCTCCTCCTTCGGCGTCGCATTGATCTTCCGCTCCCTCGCCCAGCTCATCTGGGGTGCGCAGAATGAAGTCTATGTCCCTGGCGTGCAGCGCCCGCTCGTCTTCTTCGATACGATCAGGGTCTCGGCCCTGCATGTCGAGGCTATCCTCATCATCATCGTCATCGCTATGGCGCTGCACGTCTTCCTCACCCGCTCTCGCCTTGGCCGCTCGATGCGCGCCGTCTCGGATGAGCCGGAGCTTGCCGCCGTCTCCGGTCTCGACACCGGCAAGGTCATTCGCTGGACCTGGATCATCGGCGCTTCGCTCGCCGCCATTGCCGGAACGCTTGCCGGTCTCGACACCGACGTTCATCCCAATCTCGGCTGGAATCTTTTATTGCCGATGTTCGCTGCGAGCATCCTCGGCGGCATCGGCAAGCCGATGGGTGCGCTCGCCGGCGGCATGGTCATCGGCTTGGCCGAAGAACTCTCATCCTATCCCTGGCTTGGCGACGGCCCATTGATTTCGCCGAGCTACAAGACGGCGGTTGCCTTCTTCATCATGGTGGCATTGCTCATCTTCAAGCCGCAGGGCCTGTTCAAGGGGAGACTGCTCTGATGGAAATTACCGGCCTCGCCTTCTATCTCGTCGGCTTCCTCATTGCCGGCGGCATCTATGCGATCCTCTGCCTCGCCTTGAACATCCAATGGGGCATGGGCGGCCTCTTCAATGCTGGCATCGCCGGCTTCTTCGCAGTCGGCGCCTATGCCTCGGCAATCGTCACCGCCGCTTCATCGCATGGCAAGCACCTGGGCGGTTTTGCAATGCCGGTGCCGCTTGGTCTTCTCGCGGCGGCGTTCTTCGCCGGCATCACCGGCTGGGCTGTCGCCAAGATTTGCGTGCGCCTTAAGAGCGATTACCTCGCCATGGCGTCGATCGGCATTGCCGAAATCCTTCGCCTCGTCATCGTCAACGAGCAGTGGCTCACCAATGGCAGTCTCGGCATTGCCAATATTCCACGGCCCTTCGAAGGCCTGGTGCGTGGCCGCGAGGCCGATCTGCTTTTCCTGGCCGTCATCTGGCTCATCGTGCTGGTCATCTATGTCTTCTGCTCAAGACTGAACGACAGTCCCTGGGGCCGCACCTTGCGCGCCATCCGCGACAATGAGGATTCGGCCCGCGCAGTGGGCAAGGATGTCGAATGGTTCAGGCTCCAGACCTTCGTCATCGGGGCAGCGCTCATGGGCGTTGCCGGGGCTTTGAGCGCCAGCTACTTCAAGTTCCTGTCGCCCGCCGCGACCGAACCTCTGCTTGTCACCTTCCTGGTCTGGGTCATGCTCATGGCCGGCGGCAGCGGCAATCCGAAGGGCGCCATTGCCGGCGCATTGCTCATCTGGGGCATCTGGTCGATGACCGAGATCTTCACCAACCGATTGCCCGGCGAGTGGGCGACGCGCTCCTCCTATGTGCGAATGTTGCTTGTCGGCCTGCTGCTTCAGTTTGTATTGCAGCGCTATCGCCAGGGCCTGATCCCGGAAAAATCGCCGAAGCTTGAATTCGAGCGGAAATGATGGTTGAGACCTAGTCCGAACCTCATGGTGAGGTGCCCGCGTAGCGGGCCTCGAACCATGGGCCACATCGCAAATCTAACGGCATGCTTCGAGGCTCGTCCCTTCGGGCCGAGCACCTCAGCATGAGGGGGAGAGGAACGTGAGTTCACGTAAAGTCGCATTGGTCACCGGCGCCGGATCGGGTGTCGGCCGCGCCGTATCTTTGGCGCTCGCCGGAGCAGGTTACGCCATGGTGCTCGCCGGCCGCCGCCAGGACGCGCTCGACAAGGTGAAGAGCGAAATCAAGGGAGAGGCGCTCGCCGTCTCCACAAACATCGCCGACCCAGCCTCAGTGGCAGCCCTTTTCGCCGCAACGAAAAAGCAGTTCGGCCGGCTCGATGTGCTCTTCAACAATGCCGGCATGGGCGCCCCCGCCGTACCGCTCGAGGACATTACCATCGAGCAGTGGAAGGCTGTCGTCGACACCAACCTTTCCGGCGCCTTCTACTGCACGCAGGAAGCCTTCCGCATCATGAAGGCGCAAAATCCGTCCGGTGGCCGCATCATCAATAACGGCTCGATCTCGGCGCATGTGCCGCGGCCCTTCTCAGCGCCTTACACCTCGACCAAGCATGCCATCACCGGCTTGACCCGCTCGGCCTCGCTCGACGGCCGCAAGCACAATATCTGCTGCGGCCAGATCGATATCGGCAATGCCGGCACCGAGATGACGGCGCGCATGAAGGACGGCGTCTTGCAGGCCGACGGCAGCCTGAAGCCCGAGCCCACCATGGATGTGAAGAACGTCGCCGATGCGGTCGTCTACATGGCGTCATTGCCGCTCGATGCGAATGTGCTCTTCATGACGGTCATGACCAACACCATGCCCTTTGTCGGCCGCGGATAATCGCTGATGCCGCGTCTCGCCGCCAATATCAGTCTGCTCTTCCCGGAATTGCCCTTCCTCGATCGCTATGAGGCGGCAGCAAAAGCTGGCTTCAAGGCCGTCGAAACACTCTTCCCCTATGAGTTCGATCCGGCCGAGATCAAATCGCGCCTCGATCGCTATGGCCTTACGCAGGTCTTAATCAACACGCCGCCCGGCGATTGGAATGCCGGCGAGCGCGGCATCGGCGCGCTGCCGGGCCGCGAGGCTGATTTCGAGAAGAGCTTCGATTTGGCACTCCGCTATGCCACCGCGCTCAAATGCGACAAGATCCATGTCATGGCGGGTCTCTTGCCGAAAGGCGCCGACCGCGCCCGTTGCCGCGATGTCTTCGTCGCCAATCTTCTGAAAGCCGCCGCCAAGGCGCGCGGCGAAGGCGTGACGCTCCTGGTCGAACCGCTCAACACGCGTGACTTCCCAGGCTATCTCCATTCGACGAATGATGAAGCCGCCGACATCATCGTGCGCACCGGCCATGCCGTGCTGCTGCAGCTCGATCTCTATCACTCGCAGATCATGGGTGGCGATTTGGCCGAGCGCACCCGCACTTTCTGGCCGCTCGTGCGCCATATCCAGATCGCCGGCGTGCCGGGCCGCCACGAGCCCGATATCGGCGAGATCAACTATCCCTATCTTTTCGACCTGATCGACAGCCTCGGCTACAAGGGCTGGATCGGTTGCGAATATCGCCCGAAGGCCGGAACCCTCGAAGGTCTCGGCTGGGCCAAACCCTATGGTATCGGAGGACAGTAAATGCGGGTTGTGATCACCGGCGGCGCAGGCTTCATCGGCCGCCATCTGGCAAAAAAGCTTCTCGAGCGTGGCGAATTGGCGGGTGCCGACAACAAGCCGCACAAAATTACGGAGCTCGTGCTGGTCGACATCGTCGAGGCCGCGCCCTTCCCCAAGCCGGACTCGCGACTGAAGACTCTCGCCGGCGACATCGCCGATGAGAAATTCGTGAAAAGCTTCATGACGCCCGACACCAACACGGTCTTCCATCTGGCGGCCGTGGTGAGTTCGGCGGCGGAAGCCGACTTCGATCTCGGCATGCATGTCAATTTCGACGGTACTCGCGTCATCCTCGAAGCCTGTCGCAAACTTGCCGCGCCGCCGCGCGTCGTCTTTGCAAGTTCCGTCGCGGTCTTCGGCGGCGACATGCCGACGCCCCTGACCGACCAGACCGCGCTCACGCCGCAGACCTCCTATGGTGTGCAGAAGACGATCGGCGAATTGCTTGTCAATGATATGAGCCGCAAGGGCTTCATCGACGGCCGCGCCTTGCGCCTGCCGACCATCGTCGTGCGCCCCGGTAAGCCCAACAAGGCGGCCTCGACCTTCGCCTCGAGCATCATCCGCGAGCCGCTCGCCGGCCAGGAAGCAATCTGCCCGGTCGAGGCCGATGCCCGCATGTGGTATCTCTCGCCGCGCCGCGTCGTCGAGGCCTTCATCCATGCGCATGACCTTCCGGCTTCGGCCTGGGGCTGGAATCGCAGTCTCACACTCCCCGGCATCGATGTGTCGGTCGGCGACATGGTTGAAAGCCTGCGCCGCGTCGCGGGCGACCGCTTCGTCAAGCGCATCCGCTGGGAGCCCGATCCGGTCATCAAGCGCATTGTCGCCGGCTGGCCCTATCGCTTCACGCCGGAGCGCGCGCTGAAGATGGGTTTCAAGGCGGATAAGGACATGGATGAGATCATCGCCGCCCATATCGAGGACGAACTCGGCGGCAAGCCGGTCGACTAGCGCAACGGCGATGGACGATCGCACCGAGCGGCCATTTCCTCTCCAACGCTATTTCTATCTCGGTGTTCTGCCCGGTCTGCTTCTGCTGATCGCCGCGGTGGTCTATGCGACTACCGAAACTGTCCGGTCGGCCGCGACCGAGGTGATGCTGCAATTGGCCACCCGCAAGGTCGAGGGCGTCGCGCGCGGCGTTGAGACATTCGCACCCAGCGCCTGGCACAAGCTGCTGGCCGGCGAAACGCTCACCGGCGCCGATCTCGACGATCTCGCAAGGGCCTTTGCCCGCGAGCAGCAGGAAGCCCAGATTTCCAACCTCAAACTCTATGGGCGCGATCGCCGGACCCTGTTCGCCACCGAGGCTGACGAGATCGGTAAGATCGAGGACAAGCCGGCATTGCGCCAGGCACTCGAACGCGGTGAGCCGTCGGTTCTCGTCGAAGCGGACGCCAAGGGCGCTGCCACCTACGAACTCTATTTGCCCTATCGGTCGGGCGCGGAAGTCGCCACCGTATTCGAGATATACGAGCCGATCGCCGGTTTCGACGCGCTTGTCTGGCGCGTGGTGCGACCGGCCCTGGTCGTTCCACTGGCCTTGTTCTGCGTGATGCTCGGTTTCCTGGCCTGGCTGGTCGGGCGCGGACAGTCCGACATCGACAAGCGCACCGCGGCGATCACCGCATTGCGCCAGCGCATCGAGCGCCTGGTCTCCCGTCATGCCGTGGCAGCCATGCGCGGCCCCGACGCGCAGCCCGAAGCGATCGCAGTAACATTGCTCTATAGCGATGTACGCGGCTTCACGGCCTTTTCCGAATCGCGATCGCCGACCGAGGTCATCGGCTTCCTCAATCGCATCATCGGCCTGCAGGTTGAGATCATCGAAAGCGAGAAGGGCGATATCGACAAGATGATCGGCGATGCAGTGCTGGCGCGCTTCCATGGCGACGATCGCGAGAGACATGCGGTCTTGGCAGCGATTGCCATCCAGCACGCGATAGAAACGAGCGCGCTACCCTGTGGCGTGGGGATAGGCATCTTCACGGGGCCGGCAGTGGCGGGTCTCATCGGCGCTGCCGATCGCTACGACTATACCGTCATCGGAGATAGCGTGAATGCCGCCGCGCGCCTTTGCGCCCTCGCCCGTCGCGGCGAGATCGTCGCTGACAGCGCGTCCGTCACCGCCTCCGGTGTCGAAGGCTTCGCGGCTGCGAAATTCGTGAAGGTCGAGGGGCGGTCGGGAGAACTCTCCGTCCGAGCTCGGAATGCTACCTAAGGTAGTGTTATTCAAAATTTAAGATTGAAATCGACACTAGCCCCCATAAAACCGTTTAAGATTTCACGGTTTGTTCTCAGGCTACCCCCTACCAGCCAACCTCGCGAGGCCTCTCCTGGGGCTTCCTAGGCGATTCCAGAGGCATCCTGGTGGCCGACGTTCCCTATCCGTCCCTAGACCCGTTTTCCAGCCGTGACCCCGCCATCGACCATGATCACGCTCCCGGTGGCGAAGCCGCATTCGGGCGAGGCGGCGAAGAAGACGGCCTCGGCGATCTCTGCCGGATCGGCGATCCGCTTCATGTGCGGGAATGACGCCCAGCGCAGGCGTTCGGCTTCGGGATCGGCCGCCTTCATGACCGATTGCTCCATCATGTCGGTTGCAACCGGGCCCGGACACACGCAGAGCGCGCGTACTTCCGGAGCAAGCTCGACAGCCAATGCCTTGGTCAATCCGATGATGGCACCTTTCGACGCGCAATAGGCGACGCAGCCGGCATAGCCGAGCACGCCTGCATCCGAACCGATATTGACGATAACGCCCTTGCGCTTCCGCAAGCTCGGCAGAAATCCGCGCGACAAGAGCCAGGGTGCGGTGGTGTTGACCGCGATGGTGCGATCCCAATCGGCTTCGCTCGCGGTTGCCATCGGCATGTCCTCGTAAATGCCGGCGCAATTGACCAGCACATCGATGTCGCCAACATCGCTGATGAGCTTGTCGATCTGCTCATGTCTGGTGAGATCGGCACCGAAGGCTTGCGCCTTGCCGTCGATTTTGCCGAGCGCGCCGATCGCCGCCGCGTGCGTCACGCCATGCACCAAGGCTTCATCGCCGATGCGCGCAAAGCGCTTGGCGATGGCGAGGCCGATGCCGCGGCTCGAACCCGTGATGAGAACGCGCCGCATCTAGAGCCTCCCCGCCGTGCTGCCGCCGTCGATGGCGACCGCCGAGCCGGTCATGAAGGCTGCGGCCGGCGATGCAAGGCACAGGACGAATTGCGCGATCTCATCCGGCGAAGCGAGCCTGCCAATCGGATGATAGGCGCGGAAATTCTTGTAGTAATTTTCGGGATCACCCGAATCGCGCGCGCAATCGGCCATCAATTCGGTGTCCATCGTGCCAGGGCAGATCGCATTGACGCGGATGCCTTGCGGCGCAAGTTCGATCGCCATCGCCTTCGACATGGTGACGAGACCGTGCTTTGCCGCGACATAGGCGACGTTATTGGCGATCGCATGCAACCCCAATTCGGAAGCGACATTGATGACGAGGCCTTGCGATTGCGCGAGCAATGGAAGAGCCGCCTGCACCGTGAAGAACGGCGCCTTGAGATTGACGGCGAGATGGATAGCCCAAAGATCGTCGCGCGTCTCCTCGATCGGGCGTTCGATATTGACCGCGGCATTGTTGACAAGAATGTCGAGCGAGCCATACGCCAATGCCGGTGCAACGCCGTTGCGCGCGCCATCGGCCGTCGCGAGATCGGCCGGCGCAGCGATGAGACGCTTGCCACCGCCCAGCTTGGCAATGGCGGCTGAAACCATCTCCGCCGTGCGGTCATTCACGAATACCGTCGCCCCGGCCCCGTGAAAGGACTTGGCGATCGCAAACCCGAGCCCCCTCCCCGCTCCGGTGACCAGCACGGTCTTGTCGCTATAGTCGAAACTGATCATCGCCCCTCTATTTCTCTCCCTCCCCGTCTTCGGACCCGGCTTCGGGGAGGGAGATTTTGCAACTGTCCAACGCTATAACGGCCCCATGGACCTTCGCCAGCTACAATTCCTCGCAGCCCTTGCGCGCGAGAAGCATTTCACTCGCGCCGCCGCCGCCTGCAACATCTCGCAGCCCACCCTTTCCGGCCGCCTGCGCCAGCTCGAGCAGGAATTGGGCGTGCCGATCGTCGAGCGCGGCCAGCGCTATCACGGCCTCACCCCCGAAGGCGAAAGGGTGCTGAAATGGGCCCATGTCATTCTCGACAACTGGCAGGCCATGCAGCAGGAACTCGGCCAGATCAGGGGCCGCAAGGAGGCGCTGACCGGCAAACTGGTGATCGGCGTCGTCCCTTCGGCACTGCCCATGGCCGCCCTCCTCACCCGCGCCATGCAGAAGGAGCATCCGGGCGTCGATTTCACCATCCTGTCGCATTCGACCGAGGAGATCCTGCGCGGGCTCAATGATTTCTCGCTCGATGTCGGCGTCGCCTATCTCGACAACGAGCCGATCGACGGCCTTGTCGCTTCGCCGCTTTACCGCGAGCGCTATTGCCTGTTCGTCGCCAATACCCACGCCCTGGCCGGTCGCAAGACGGTGACCTGGGCGGAAGCCGCCCGCGAGCCCTTGTGCCTCCTCACCCCCAATATGCAGAACCGGCGCATAATCGACCGCGCCTTCCGCACCGCCCAATGCCAGCCGACGCCCAGGCTTGAGACCAATTCGATCAGCAATTTGTGGTCGGATGTGCGGTTTATGGGCCTTGCCGGCATCATGCCCGAATATTTCCTGGAGGCCCTGGGGCCGGTCGAAGGCATTACCGCCGTGCCCTTGACCGAACCGGATGTCGAGCACGGCGTTGGATTACTGGTGGTCGATCGCGAGCCCTTGGCGCCGATTGTTGCTGCAGTGCAGCATGTCGCCCGCAATTTTGACCCCGCGGCCCTGCAAAAAAGCGCCAAAGGGTGATCGGAAAGCCCGATCAGGCCATCGAAACTACCGATTTGAAGCCATCACGGCGTTCGCGCAGTAGTTAGAATGATTATATAATATTGCGGCTTAAGGCCTGATCGACCAGGCAGGACATTTGGCATGCTTACCAGACCCGAACCACCGCCGGAGGCTGAACGCGCCAGGGCGATCTGCGCCGCCCACGGCGACAAGCCCGATGCGTTGATCGAGATCCTGCACGAGTTGCAGCACGACCTTGGCTACGTTCCGGAAGTGGCATTGCCGGCGATTGCCACTGCCTTGAATCTTTCGCGCGCCGAGGTCTACGGCGTCGTCAGCTTCTATCACGACTTCCGCCGCTCACCGCCCGGCCGCCACATCGTCCAGATCTGCCGCGCCGAATCCTGCCAGTCGATGCAGAGCGATCACTTGTGCAATCACGCAACGGCTTCGCTCAAGACCGGCTTCGGCGAAACCAGCGCGGACGGCCAAGTGACGTTGCAGGCGGTCTATTGCCTTGGCAATTGCGCGCTCTCTCCTGCCATGATGGTCGATGGCGATCTCTATGGCCGCGTCGATCCCAAGCGCTTCGATGCAATCATGACGAAAACGCGCAAAGGGGCTCAGGCATGACCCGCGTTTTCGTTCCGCGCGATTCTGCTGCGCTCTCCGTCGGCGCCGATGACGTTGCCGCGGCGATTGCCGATGAGGCGAAGAAGCGTGGACTCAATATCGATCTCGTGCGCACCGGCTCGCGCGGATTGTTGTGGCTCGAGCCTTTGATCGAAGTCGAAACGTCGACCGGCCGCATCGCCTATGGGCCGGTTCAGCCCGAAGATGTCGCCAAGCTCTTCGATGCCGATTTCCTGTCCGGTGCAAAGCATGCGCTGTCGCATGGCCATACCGACGACATCCCTTATCTCAAGCGCCAGGAGCGCCTCACCTTCGCACGCATCGGCGTGATCGATCCGGTGTCGATTGCGGATTTCACCGCCCATGGCGGCTATGAGGGCTTGAAGAAAGCGCTCGAGATGAAGCCGCTAGAGATCGTGACGGCGGTTACCGATTCAGGATTGCGCGGCCGCGGCGGCGCCGGCTTCCCGGCCGGCATCAAGTGGAAGACGGTTCACGACGCCCAATCTGATCAGAAGTATATTTGCTGCAATGCCGATGAAGGCGATAGCGGCACCTTCGCCGACCGCATGCTGATGGAAGGCGATCCGCTTACCCTCGTCGAAGGCATGACGATCGCCGCCATCGCGACCGGTGCAACGCAGGGCTTCATCTATGTGCGCTCGGAATATCCTCACGCGATCGCGACGTTGAAGCAGGCGATCGCCAATGCGCTCGAAGCAGGTTTTCTCGGCAATGATATTCGCGGGAGCGGCAAGAGCTTCTGGCTCACGGTTCGGACCGGTGCCGGCGCCTATATTTGCGGTGAAGAAACCGCGATGCTCGAAAGTCTCGAAGGCAAGCGCGGCATGGTGCGCCCCAAGCCGCCGATCCCGGCGCTCATTGGCCTCTTCGGCAAGCCGACGGTCATCAACAACGTATTGACCTTTGCGGCCACCCCGCAAGTGCTCGCCAAGGGTGCAGCCTTCTATAAGGATTTCGGCATGGGCCGCTCGCGCGGCACGCAGGCCTTTCAGCTTGCCGGCAACATCAAGCATGGCGGCCTTGTCGAGAAGGCCTTCGGCATATCCTTGCGCGATCTCATCTATGAGTTCGGCGGCGGCACGCAGTCCGGGCGCCCGGTGCGCGCCGTCCAGGTTGGCGGTCCGCTCGGTTCATACTTGCCGGAAGCGCAGTTCGACCTGCCGATGGATTACGAGACCTTCGCCGCCAATGCCGCGATGGTCGGTCATGGCGGCATCGTCGTCTTCGACGACACGGTCGACATGGCGAAGCAGGCACGATTTGCGATGGAATTCTGCGCGATCGAATCCTGCGGCAAGTGCACGCCCTGCCGTATCGGCTCGACCCGCGGCGTCGAAGTCATCGACCGCATCATTGCCGGCATCGAGCGCGACCAGAACCTGTTGCTGCTTGACGATCTTTGCCAGACCATGGTCGACGGCTCGCTTTGCGCCATGGGCGGCCTGACGCCGATGCCGGTGCAGAGTGCCGTCAAGCACTTCCCGGAAGATTTCGACCGGCCGGCCAAGCTCGAGGCCGCGGAATGAACAACGCCTTGAAACTCACACTCTATCCGTCACCCCAGCGAAAGCTGGGGTCCCCTGACGCAGTGCCGCTAGCGGAGATGACTCAGGGGATGCCAGCTTTCGCTGGCATGACGGGAGAGACCAATTCCATTTTTTACCGTCATCCCGGCGAAAGCCGGGACCCAACTATCCGTGCGAACGATGTTGAAGTTTATCACGCTGAACTATGGATCCCGGCTTTCGCGGAAATGACGAAATTCCAATACGAGGTGACGCCATGACCCTCATCAGGGAAACCGACTACGGCACGCCGAAGTCCAAATCCGAAAAGCTGGTGACGCTCGAAATCGACGGCCACGAAGTAACCGTGCCCGAAGGCACCTCCATCATGCGCGCCGCGATGGAGCTCGGCACCAAGATCCCCAAGCTCTGCGCCACCGACTCGCTCAATTCCTTCGGCTCCTGCCGGCTTTGCCTCGTCGAGATCGAAGGCCGGAAAGGTACCCCCGCCTCCTGCACGACGCCCGTTGCACCCGGCATCAAGGTCAAGACCCAGACCGACCGCCTCGCGCAGTTGCGCAAGGGAGTGATGGAACTCTACATCTCCGACCATCCGCTTGACTGCCTGACCTGTGCGGCCAATGGCGACTGCGAATTGCAGGACATGGCGGGTGCCGTTGGCCTGCGCGAAGTGCGCTACGGTTATGAAGGCGACAATCACGTCTTCGCCAAGCGCGATGGCGAAGACAATTTCCGCTACAAGGCGAAGGATCAGAGCAACCCCTATTTCACCTTCGATCCGGCGAAATGCATCGTCTGCTCGCGCTGCGTGCGCGCCTGCGAAGAGGTGCAGGGCACTTTCGCATTGACCATCGACGGCCGCGGCTTTGCCTCGCATGTCTCGGCCGGCATGGACGAGAATTTCCTCGATTCCGAATGCGTGTCCTGCGGCGCCTGCGTCCAGGCTTGCCCGACCGCGACGCTCACCGAAAAGTCGATCATCGAATTCGGCCAGCCCGATCATTCGGTGGTGACGACCTGCGCTTATTGCGGCGTCGGCTGTTCCTTCAAGGCCGAAATGCAGGGCGACCGCGTCGTCAACATGGAGCCCTACAAGGATGGCGGCGCCAATGAGGGCCATTCCTGTGTGAAGGGCCGCTTCGCCTGGGGCTATGCGACGCACAAGGATCGCGTGCTGAAGCCGATGATCCGCGAGAAGATTTCCGATCCTTGGCGCGAAGTGTCCTGGGACGAGGCGATCAACTACACGGCCCGGCGCCTGCGCGAAATTCAAGGCAAGTATGGCCGCGGTTCGATCGGCGGCATCACCTCGTCGCGCTGCACGAATGAAGAAGTCTATGCGATGCAGAAGATGATCCGCACCGCCTTCGGCAACAACAATGTCGATACTTGCGCGCGCGTATGCCATTCGCCGACCGGCTATGGGCTGAAGCAGACTTTCGGCACCTCCGCCGGCACGCAGGATTTCAAGAGCGTCGAGGAGAGCGACGTCATTCTCATCATCGGCGCCAATCCGACCGACGGCCATCCGGTCTTTGCCTCGCGCATGAAGAAGCGCCTGCGCGAAGGTGCCAAGCTCATCGTCGTCGATCCGCGCCGCACCGACATCGTGCGCTCGCCGCATGTCGAGGCCGATTATCACCTCGCTCTCATGCCCGGCACCAATGTCGCCGTCGTCAATGCGCTTTCGCATGTGATCGTCACTGAAGACCTCGTCGACCACAAATTCGTGGCCGAGCGCTGCGATCCCGTCGAATTCGCACGCTGGGCGAGTTTCATCGCCGAGCCGCGCAATTCGCCTGAAGCTTTGGAAGCGATCACCGGCGTTCCCGCCGCCGATGTCCGCGCCGCGGCGCGGCTTTTCGCGACCGGCGGCAATGGCGCCATCTATTACGGCCTCGGCGTCACCGAGCACAGCCAGGGCTCGACCATGGTCATGGGCATGGCCAATCTCGCCATGGCGACCGGCAATATCGGCCGCCGCGGCGTCGGCGTTAATCCCCTGCGCGGCCAGAACAACGTCCAGGGCTCCTGCGACATGGGGTCCTTCCCGCATGAATTCTCGGGCTATCGTCACGTCTCCGACAACACCGTGCGCCAGCTTTTCGAAAGCGTGTGGAAGATACCTCTCGAAGCCGAACCGGGCTTGCGCATTCCCAACATGTTCAACGCCGCAATCGAAGGTACCTTTAAGGGCATCTTCGTCCAAGGCGAAGATCTTGTGCAGTCGGATCCCGATACCAATCACGTAACGGCCGCCTTCGAGCAGATGGAATGCGTCATCGTGCAGGATCTCTTCCTCAACGAGACGGCGGCTTACGCGCATGTCTTTCTGCCCGGCACATCCTTCCTCGAGAAGGATGGCACCTTCACCAATGCCGAGCGCCGCATCAATCGCGTGCGCCCGGTCATGGCGCCCAAGCAGGGCATGCAGGAATGGGAAGTAGTCTGCCGGGTCGCAACCGCCATGGGCTATCCGATGAGTTACCCCTCGGGTGCCGCGATCATGGACGAGATCGCCCAGGTGACACCGACCTTTGCCGGCGTCTCCTTCGAGAAGCTCGACAAGGTCGGCTCGCTCCAGTGGCCCTGCAACGACAAGGCGCCGGAAGGCACGCCGATCATGCATGTCGACGGCTTCGTGCGCGGCAAGGGCCGCTTCATGGTCACCGAATTTGTGCCGACGCCGGAGCGCACCAACCGCTTCTTCCCGCTCATCCTTACGACAGGTCGCATCTTGAGCCAGTACAATGTCGGCGCCCAGACAAGGCGCACCGGCAATGTCGCCTGGCATCCCGAAGATGTACTTGAGATTCATCCGCATGATGCCGAAGTGCGCGGCATTGCCGAGGGCACGATGGTGTCGCTCTCGAGCCGCAAGGGGGCAACGACTCTGCGCGCGGTGATTGCGGATCGCATGCCGCAGGGTGTCGTCTATACGACCTTCCATCATCCGGTGACCGGCGCCAATGTGATTACCACCGAGAATTCCGACTGGGCCACCAACTGCCCGGAATACAAAGTGACGGCGGTGCAGGTCTCGCTCTCCAACCATCCTTCAGAATGGCAGAAGGAATGGGAAGAGCGTGAAAGCGAGAACAAGCGCGTCGGCGTCAAGCCGTTGATTGCGGCGGAGTGATCGGATGAGCCTGCTCGGCCGGCCGCCCGACCAGGACGAAGTGGCACCCGCCACGTCGCGTCCGGCTGTCGGTCGCATCCAGCGGGCTGATGGCGCTGTTGCCGACATTCTCTGGCAGATCGCCGAGGAAGTGCCTGTCGCATTGATGTTCAATTCGGAAGGCTTCGCTGTGATGATGGCAACGCCCGCCGATCTGGAAGATTTCGGCGTCGGCTTTGCGATTGCCGAGCGTGTCGTTCCTGATTCCACCGCGATCGTCGGCGTCATCGCCATGCCGGTCGAAAACGGCTTCGCGGTCGACGTTGCGCTACGCGACGGGATGACGCCGCCTGCGACGCGGCGTGCCATCGAGGGCCGGAGCGGCTGCGGATTGTGCGGCGTCGAGGATATTGCCGAGGTCGTGAAACCTGTACGCCGTGTCGCGCGCAATTTCGATCTGGCGGAATCTGCCGTGCGCCGCGCCTTCGAGGCGCTGCCTGCGCATCAGCCGATGAACCGGCTCAATCATTCCGTTCATGCCGCGGCCTGGTGCGATCGATCGGGCCAAGTCCTCGTCGCGCGCGAAGATGTGGGGCGTCATAATGCGCTCGACAAACTGATTGGCGCATTGGCGCGACAAAAGATCGATCCCGGATCGGGCTTCGTCGCGATGACCAGCCGCTGCAGCTTCGAACTCGTGCAGAAGGCCGCCGCCGCCAATATTTCTTATCTCGCGACGATCTCGGCGCCGACCGCCTTGGCGCTCAAGCTCGCAGGCGAGGCCAATATCGGACTGGCGGTCGCTTCGCGCGAAGGCATCGTGTTTTTCGGGTGAGTGATGACTGAGAAGATGACCTCGGAATTGCGCGACATCGTGCGCATGGCAAACCAGATCGCGGCTTTCTTTGCCTCCTATCCGCATGACGAAGCGGTGCACGGCGTCGCCGATCACATCACGCATTTCTGGGACCCGCGCATGCGCGCGCATTTGCGCGAGTTGATCGCGTCTGGCGGCCATGGGCTCTCGCCGCTTGCGGTTGAGGCCGGGAAGGCAATGGACGCCGCTCCCGCGCATTAGGAAGCGGCCGGCGAAGCCCCCGCAACGGCCGAACGCAAATTCAGTTTTGTGCCGCCCATATCGATTCTTTGGCACCGTGCGCCTTGAGATAGGCGGCGATGGCGCGGAAGCCGTAGAAGTCGGCAATTCCCAATGCCGACCGCGTGAAGCAGTCTCTTGTTGTTTTCCAATTCACATCAGCACCCGCTTCAACGAGCGCCTTGACACAATCGAAGCACCCCAATGTAACAGCAAGGTTCAGAACCGGCTGGCCATCCAGGGTCGAGTCGGGAATGGCGCCGTGCTCCAGAAGCAGTTCAACAAGGTCGACCCTGAGTTGTCTGGTAGCCAGCATGATTGGCTCGCCATAATACATGGTCGAAATATTGACATCTGCACCGCGCGCGATCAGCAGTTCGGCAGCCGCAAAGTGACCCTTCTTGACCGCATCGGTAAGGGGAGTTCCTAACCCGTCGTAATCGTTGACATCCGAACCGGCGTCAAGCGAGGAGGCGATACCGGCGACATCGCCACGCTTTGCGTAATCGTGAATTGTTTCTGCATTTGCAGAAGCTGACAACAACCACAAGATTGCCGACACTGCAAAAAACCTGAAGCACATGGAAATACTCCGGTTTTGATTTGGATCGAGAGTGCAGTTACAGTTTCTACCTCAAACAGCCGCAAGTTTCCATGGCGTTGCGCGATGCTAGCTCTAGGAAGCCGTCTCGGTCGGGCCGCTCGCCTCGCGCAGTCGCTTCGCCAATGACTGAAGAAGCTTCCAGCCGATCGTCCCGTTTCTCTCGACCAAGGGCCGGAACTCCCAGAAAGTGAGCCCGTAGCAGACGAGATCGGTCGCCGCCGTCACCGTCGCCGAGCGCGGGCCCCCGTCGATCAGCGCGATCTCGCCGAAGTACTCGCCCGGTCCAAGCGTCGCGAGCTCAACGCCCTTGCGCGTGACTTTGGCTTCACCGGAATCGATGAGGAAGAAGGCGGCCGCGCCCGAGCCTTCCATGATGACGGTCTCGCCCTTGGCGAAGCGGCGCTCTTTTAGGAGCTTGGCGATCTGCTCGCCTTGACGGCGGTCCATGCCGGTGAAGAGATCGACACGCTGGATCGCCGCAACCGGATCGTGCCGCGGCGGTGGCGGTGGCACCACTTCGCTCTTCGCCTTGCCGGTCGTGACCGCGCGGCACTGCAGCAGGTAGAGGGTTCCATCCTGGATCGCCCATTCGATATCGCGGCGCGGCCCATAGACTTTCTCGCATTTGAGCGCGAGATCGGAGAGTTGAGCCAGATGCTGCTCTTCCAGGCAAAACGCGCTGACGCGCTCGGGCGCAACCTGCTGCTCGAACGTGCCGCCATTGGGAAGCGAACAGATGGAAATGCGCTTTCGCCCCGGCTTGCGCTCCAAGACCTGCCCGGATCGGTCGAGACGAAAATGATCGGGCACCACCAATCCCGCAACGACAGCTTCGCCCAGGCCCCAGCTCGCTTCGATCAACCGCTCATCGGCGCCGGTGACAGGATGCTCGGTGAACATCACGCCCGCGACTTGCGGACTGAGGAGAGATTGGACGACGACCCCGACACTTGGCCGCGTGAAGAGGCCAACCTTCTGGCGATAGGTGATGGCGGAATCGGAATTGGCCGACCACCACACCTCGCGCACCGCGCCCGCAACATCGGCTGGCGAATGCACGTTGAGGAGAGTGAGGTGCTGGCCGGCAAAGCTTGCCGAGGCCCCGTCTTCATCGACGGCCGAGGACCTGACCGCGAATGGCGGCCGCAAATTTTCAATCGCCTTGTCCAGTTTTTCGATCGCTTTCTCGTCACCCGAGGCAACCGCCTCGACGAGATCGCCGGAAAGCGCAACGCCCGGCGGAACCGGCAGGCCTTGCCGCGCCGCGTCGCCGAGCCCCACCGCCTTCGAGCCATAAAGCGAGGTCTCGCGCGCCTTGAGGAAGGAAACGACGCTCTTCACCCGAGCACCGTCACCTCTCCGGCATCGCCATCGACGCGAACGCGCATGCCGTTGGCGATCTTCTCGGTTGCCTCGCGCGTGCCGACGACACCCGGTATTCCATATTCGCGCGCCACGATCGCCGCATGCGAAAGCAGGCCGCCATTGTCCGTGACGATGCCGCCGAGCAAGGGCAGCAGGATGTTGAAGGCCTCCGTTGTCGATTCGGTAACGAGGACATCGCCCTTGGCGATGAGGCCGAACTCCGATGGGCCCGAGACACGCCGTGCCCGGCCTTCATAAATGCCTTTGCTCGCCGCGAGGCCGTAGAGCACGGACTCTTCGTTGGCCGCTTGCGAGCTGCCGAACAAATGCCCGAGCGAAGTCAGCATGCCGCGCATGAGACGGCCGACAGGCGGCGGCAATTTGGAAAGATCGGGTGGTGGCGGAGCGGGATCGCCAAGATGGGACGGTGCCTCCTTGGCGGTGTGCGCGGCGCGATAGGCGGCGCGGCCCGCAAGCTCATCGGCCGAAGGTCCGCCATTGCCGCTGACCAAGGCGCACATCTCATCGAGGCTTGCATCGACCATGTGCTGCGGCGTCGTGATGCGCCCTTTTGCGGCGGCTCGCCGCCCAGCCGCTAGTGCGGCACGCCGCATGATGCCCGAGGCCCAGATATCGCTATAGACACCGCGCTCGTCGCGCAGGCGATAATTGCGCCGCGCCTCGTCCAGCAATTCATCAAACTCTTTCTGCTGTGCTGCTGGAACCTTGGCGCGGACCGCGGCAATCTTTGCCTCGATATCGGCAGCCTCCTTCTCCTCCGGCGCCACCGCGATGCGAATCGACCGTAGCAAGGCATCGGGCATTTCAAGCGCCGTCGGCTCGGCAATATCGAACCCATCAATCAGGCGATTGCCGACAAGGTCAAGATAGGCGTTGAGCGCCGCGCCGGCTTCGCCATCAAGCCCGCGCAGTTTCGCAAGCGTCTCGGCAGGTTCGCCGTCAGAGGCTAGCAATTTGCGCGCTTCAAGATCATTGGCGAAGGCCTTCTTCAATCGCACCATCTCTTCCGAACCGCCGCCTGACACTTCCGAAGCGCCGCGCATCAGATCGAGTAGGTCGGCATGCGGGATGCCGGTCCATTCTCCGGCATGGACGAGGAAATCGCCGACCGGCAGAACGGCGCCCGCGGTAAACCGCATATGCTGGGCGATCATTGCCGCATGATGGTCGCGGCAGCGCTTGAGATAGGCGACGAGATCGGCATCGGGGAGTGAATCGGGATCGATCGTCTGCAATGCGCGATGCGTGGCGATCGCCGCGGGCTTGTGCGTTGCGTCCCAATCGCGCAATTGTTCGCGCCAGAGTTTTTGCGTCATCGCCTGCTCGGCGCGCTGGAAACGTTGCGGGATCTCGGCTTCCGGCGCCGGCACAATGCGGCGATAGCCGAAGCCGTTCACATAAGCCATTTCCAGCCCGTCGATAAGCATGCCGTAGAATCGCGCAAAATCAGTCGTTCCGGTCTTGAAGGCGGGCGGATGGACCTCCTGGTAATAGCGCGACATCGGCCGCGGCATATGTACGGGATCCTGCTCCCAGGCGCCTGGGCCGAGCGTAACGAAAGCAGGAATCGGGGCTGGGCTGGAAGCGGTCACCTGATTTCCTCCCAAATGGCCCGCAATCTCGCATTGGCACGGGCATTCTTACAGAATTCTCGGGTTTTTCACGCCAAGCGAGGCCCGAAGCTAACATTGTCCATCGGGTCCGTGAAGCGACAGGACGAGGCCGGCAGAATTGGGGTTGAAGCCCCGCCGGAAGCTGGCTATCTAGCGGCCCGGATCAGCTTAACCGGCCTTGCGGAGAGGTGGCAGAGTGGTCGATCGCGCCGCACTCGAAATGCGGAGTACGGGTAACCGTACCGGGGGTTCGAATCCCTCCCTCTCCGCCAGTTCCTTCTCGACAAACTTTCTCTGCTGGGTCTTGGCGCGCTGAAATCCCCAATAACCGCGGACCTCGTGCACAAAGCTCCGCACTGCGGCGCGCCATCTGAGAGCTGAAATACTCTCTCTTGGCCCGTTTGTCTCCCAACCTCCCGACTGCGC